>NZ_SSWO01000001.1:0-1110570 GCF_004803625.1 Burkholderia sp. LS-044 | reverse complement strand
GGTCGAACTGACGCGGCCGCCCGAACCGTTGCCGCAGGCCGCGCATCCGCCGCCGCCGGTGCCGCCGAAGCCGCAGCAGCCGCTGAAGCAGGCGCCGACCCCGCCGAAGCCGCGTGCGGCCGTCGCGCATCCGGCGCCTGCGCCGGCTGCCGCGCTGCCCGTCACGCGCGATGCGGTACCCGCGCCGACGGCACCGGCCGCTGCCGCACCGGCTCCCGCACCCGCCGCGCCGGCGGCGCCGGTGCGCGAAACCGCGCCGATCGGCGACGCGGCCTACCTGCGCAACCCGGCGCCCGACTACCCGGCCTTTGCGCAGGACCAGGGCTGGGAAGGGCGCGTCGTGCTGCGCGTGCACGTGCTCGCGAACGGCACGCCCGATGCCGTCGACGTCCGCACGAGCAGCGGCCGCCGCATGCTCGACAACGCGGCGGTGGCCGCCGTGAAGCGCTGGACGTTCGTGCCCGCGAAGCGCGGCGACGAAGCGGTCGACGGCTGGGTCAACGTGCCGATCGATTTCAAGCTGGGCTGACCGACCGGGCGGCCCGCCACATTTTTCAAGGAACTCACATCATGAACGGTATCCCGACCACCTTCATCGTCCAGGGCGCGCTCTGGCTGCTCGTCGTCTTCTCCGTCGTCACGTGGACGCTGATCGTCGTGAAGACGATCCAGAGCCTGCGTGCGAGCGCACGCAACCGGCATTACACGCGCGCGTTCTGGGCCGCGAACAGTTTCCACGAGGCGGCCGCGCTCGACGGCGCCGACAGCCCCGTGGGCGAACTCGCCGCGACGGGCTTCGACGCGCTGCGGCGCGCCGACGAAAGCAGCGCGCACGATCTCGAACACAGCTGGAGCCGCCACGACCTGCTCGAACGCCATCTGCGCCAGCAGATCCACAACGCGCGCCGGCGCGCGGAAGCGGGGCTCGCCGTGCTCGCGTCGATCGGCAGCACCGCGCCGTTCGTCGGCCTGTTCGGCACCGTGTTCGGCATCATCCACGCGCTGACCGCGATCACGCACAGTGCGTCCGCGAGCATCGATGTGGTCGCCGGGCCGATCGGCGAGGCGCTGGTCGCGACCGGGATCGGCATCGCGGTCGCGGTGCCGGCCGTGCTCGCGTACAACTTCTTCGTGCGCCGCGTGAAGGCCGCGTCGGCCGATCTCGATGCGTTCGCAACCGATTTCGTCACGCTCGCGCAGAAGGCTGGTTTCCGCGTGCCGGCCGCCGCCACCGCGCCCGCGCCGGCACGCCGTGCCGACGGCGCCCGTCAGGAGGCGTTCGCATAATGGCCTTCTCGTCCTCTTCCGACAACGACGACGTGCTCAGTGAAATCAACATCACGCCGCTCGTCGACGTAATGCTCGTGCTGCTCGTCGCGTTCATCGTCACGGCGCCGCTGCTCAACAACGCGGTGCACGTGAACCTGCCGAACACCGTCGCCACGGCGCCGGCCGACCGCAAGCCGAACGTCACCGTGAGCGTCGACGACAAGGGCGTCGTGTATCTCGACAAGCGCGCGGTCGCGCTCGCCGCGGTGCCGGCCGAGCTCGCCGCGCTGAAGGCCGGCCGGCCCGACGTCGCGCTCGACCTGCAGGCCGACGAGCACGTGCCGTACGGCACCGTCGCGAAGCTGATGGCCGCGATCGAGCATGCGGGCATCACGCGGCTGTCGGTGCTCACCGCGCCGCGCGGCTGATGCGCGGTTCACGACTCCTTTTCCGAACGCATCCATGAGCATCACGGCTTCCCATCACGTCCAGTCGATCTGGTACACGCGCTGTCCGGTGCCGACGCCGCTCGGCATCGCCGCGCATCTCGGCTGGCTCGACAGCGAGTTCGCCGGCGACGGCATCACCGTCCGCGCGCTGCAGGAGAGCCAGCACGCGGCGCTGCATCGCGCGCACGTCGATCATTCGCTCGACAACACGTTCCGGCAGGGCGGCAGCATTCCCGCGCTGTGGGCGCGCGCCTCCGGCGCCGATACCCGGGTGGTCGCGCTGACCTGGGTCGACGAGGCGCAGGCGATCGTCGCGTTGCCGGAAACCGGCCTGAAGCGGCCGAGGGACCTGCGCGGGCGCCGCATCGGGCTGCCGCGCCGCGACGGCGAACGTATCGACATCTTCCGCGCGGCGGCGCTGCGCGGCTTCGTCAGCGCGCTGTCGCTCGACGGGCTCGGCCCGGCCGACGTCGAATGGGTCGACGTGCCCGCGTCGAACCTGCGCGCGCCCGTGTCGACGCCGCTGACGCGCGACGCGGCATTCAGCCATCCGTCGAGCCTGTCCAGCCGGCGCCTTTATGCGGCCGAAGCGGCCGCGCTCGTGCGTGGCGAGGTCGACGCGATCTACGTGAAGGGTTCGCTCGGGCTCGAGACCGCGCACCTGATCGGCGCGCAGCCGGTCGTCGACATCGGCTTTCATCCCGATCCGCAGATCCGCATCAACAACGGCTCGCCTCGGCCGCTGACCGTCAATGCGTCGACGCTCGAACGCCATCCCGACATCGTTCACCGCTTCCTCGCGCGCGTGACCGATGTCGAAGGCTGGGCGCGCGAGCACGAGCATGAAGTGCTCGGCTATCTCGGCCGCGAGACGGGATCGGGCCATGACTGGCTGCGGCTCGCGTACGGCACCGACGTGCACCGGCGGCTGCGCACGGATCTCGACGAAGCGTCGATTGCCGCGCTCGACGATTTCAAGCGCTTCCTCGTCGAATGGCGGTTCCTGCCTGCGGACTTCGACGTGCGCGCGTGGATCGACCGGCGCGCGCTCGACGGCATCGCACCGTTGTCTCGCGACGCCGCGCGGTGAGCGCGCCGGCACGCGTCGCCGACGCATGGCGGCGCGAGCGCTTCACCGGCGGCTTCATGCTGCTGGCGCTCGCGAGCGGCACGACGATCAGCATGGCGCAGCTCGCGACGACGCTGTATGCGCTCGCGCTCGGCGTCGACAGCGCGCGGCTCGGCATCATCGCCGCGATGGAGCCGCTCGGCATCGCGCTGATGACGCTGCCGGCCGGCCTGCTCGTCGCGCGCTACGGTGCGCGGCGCATGTACTTCGCCGCGAGCATGGGGCCGATGCTGCTCAACCTCGTCGTGCCGTATACCGGCGCATGGCCGCTGATCGCGCTCACGCAAGTGCTGATCGGGCTGTGCATCCCGTTCCGGATCGTATCCATCAACGGCGTGTTTCTCGCGCGTCTCGCGCAGATCGGCCTCGCGCGCGCCGGCTGGTACCGCGCGGCGATGTCGGTCGGAACCGGCATGGTCGGGCCGTGGCTCGCGAGCTGGCTGATCGGCGTGCATGGCGCGGTCGCGACGTTCTGCGCGGCGTCGGCGAGCTTCGCGGGCATGGCGCTGTTCAGCCGGACGCTGCTCGGCGACGCCGAGGCCGCGCCGCGCGGCGCCCAACCGGAAACCGGCGGCCTGCGCGCGTTGCTGGCGCTCGCATGGAATCACGACGTGCGCGAGCAACTCGTGCTGGAGGCCGTGAACAGTGCGACGCGTTCGCTTGCCGGCGCGTATACGGTCGTGCTCGCGATCCAGTCGCTCGGGTTGTCCCAGGCGCACGCCGTCGCGCTGTTGACGTTGCAGGGCGTGGTCGCGGTGATCGCGCTGTTCGGGCTCGGCCATGTCGCGCAGCGGCTGAGCACGCGCCGTTGCCACGGGCTCAGCCTGGCCGGCGCCGTGGCCGGCCTGCTCGCGCTCGGGCTCGCCCGTGACGCGTGGATCGTCGGCGCGGGGCTCGCCGCGCTGTGCGCCGGCTCATCGCTGCTGCATCTCGTCAACATGCAGCGCCTCGGCCGTCACCCGGCGGACAAGAGCCAGGTGTCGAGCCTCTACAACCTCGCGTCGATGACGGGCGCGTTCTGCGGCCCGCTGGCCGGCAGTGCGCTCGTGCCGGCCGTCGGGTTGCAGGCGGTGTTTCTGTGCTGGCTGCCTGTCGTCGTGCTGGTGGCGTGGGCGTTGCGCGTCGCACATGGGCGGCGCGATGCGTCGCGGCCCGTGACTGCAAAGCTCTCCTGACGACCATCGGAGCGGGTGTCGCGCGATCCGGCAGTGTTGCGTGACAAGCAGTTTGCTTCCGTTCACAGATGCGCATGCAGCAACGCGCACCCCGCATACCTGCCGGAAGCCCGATACGACGGGCCTCTCGAGGCTGGCATCCGAATTGCAACAGGGAACCCGTGCGTCGCGCACGCACGTGCGTTCAACCGATCAAACAGGATGACTCATCGATGTTCAGGAAAAAACTAATCGTCACCGCGCTGGGGGGACTGCTGACGGGCGGAGCCGTATCGTTGCCCGCGTGGGCGGAAGAAGGTGCGGTGGCGGCGGCACCGGACGCGAAACCGGCACAACAGGGCACGGACGATGCAGCCGCGGCTGCACCGACGGCGGCCCGTGCGACCCGCGGCACGGCCATCCGCGAAACGAACCTCGGCACGGTCACCGTGACCGCGCGCCGGCGCAAGGAGAGCATCCAGGACGTGCCGGTCGCGGTGAGCGCGCTGAGCGGCGACGCGATCAGGAACAACGAGCTGCGCGTGGTCAACGACGTGACGAAGTACGTGCCGAACTTCACCGGGCAATCGACCGAGGGTCGCGAGCGGCCGCGCTGGTTCCTGCGCGGCGTCGGCAGCAACGATCCGTCGGACCTGTCGCTGAGCCCGATCGGCGTGTACTTCGACGACGTGTACATCAACAGCGTGTTCGGGCAGGGTTTCCCGCTGTTCGACCTCGACCGCATCGAAGTGCTGCGCGGCCCGCAGGGCACGCTGTGGGGCAAGAACACGGTCGGCGGCGCGCTCAGCATCACGTCGCAGAAGCCGACCTTCGACGTGAGCGGCTACGGCAAGATCGGGCTCGGCCAGTACAACAGCCAGCTCGCGGAGGCCGCGATCGGCGGGCCGATCGGCAAGAACGACGTGCTGGCCGCGCGCGTGTCGGTGTATCACGAGAACGCCGACAGCTTCTACACGAATACGGTGCAGCAAGGGCGCTTCGGCGGCTTCCACGACAACGCGGTGCGCTTCCAGGTGCTCGCCGTGCCCACGTCGGACACCAACTTCCTGTTCAACATCCACGGCCGCAACTACACGGGTGGCGGCAATGCGTGGCACGCGCAAGGCGCGGGGCCGGGCGGCGCGAACCAGTTCGGCTTCGTCGGCTCGAGCGATCCATACACGGTGTCGCTCAACGCGCCGTCGAGCGATCACATCTCGACCTGGGGCACGTCGCTCACCGCGCACTGGCGCATCAACCCGGCGGTCACGCTCACGTCGATCACCGCGTTCGAAGGGCTGCACCGCTGGTACCAGGACGACGAGGACTATTCGGCGTTCGACGCCGCACGCTCGCACGATCGCCTGTCGAGCCGCCAGTTCTCGCAGGAATTCCGGCTCGAATCGCCGCAGAACGACCGGCTGAGCTGGCTCGTCGGCACCCACCTGTTCACCGAGCAGCTGGCCGAGCAGGGTGCCGGCGGCGGCTTGCCGGGTTCGCCGTCACCCGCGTTCTACCACCTGACCGACCTCACGCAGCACACGCAGAGCGCGGCGATCTTCGGCAGCGTGAAGTACCGGTTTACCGACCGCTTCAACGTGACGGGCGGGCTGCGTTACACGATCGAGCGCAAGAACATCAACCTGACCGGGCTGCAGGGCACCGGCAACGTGACGTTCGACAATCCGGGCAGCTGGTGGGAGCCGTCGTCGGTGTCGTCGCCGCTGGCGGTCAGCGCGCGGCAGAACCAGACGAACACCTGGCGCGCGCCGACCTGGGACCTCACGCCCGAATACGCGCTCAGCAGCAACGTGCGTGCGTACTTCCGCTATGCGCGCGGCTTCCGTTCGGGCGGCTACAACGGCAACGCGTATACGCAGAGCACGGTGTCGACCGTGTCGCCGGAGTACCTGACCGACTATGAAGTCGGCATCAAGAGCGAGTGGTTCGACAAGCGGCTGATCGTCAACGCGAGCGTGTTCCACTACGACTATCGCGACATCCAGGTGTTCGCGCTCGCGCCGAACCCGTTCGGCGGCCCGCCGGTGTCGACGCTGTCGAATGCGGGGCAGGGGCGCGCGGACGGCTTCGAACTGGAGCTGAAGGCGCAGCCGGTCAACAGCCTCTACCTGTTCGCGAACCTCGGGATGCTGAACACGCGCTACACGGAGTTCCGCTACGTGCCGACCGCCGTCGGCAACTCGTTCGCGCGCTCGCCGCATACGACGATCAATGCGGGCTTCGACTATCGCGTACCGGTGTCGTTCGGCACGCTGATCGCCGGCGGTGACGTGAACTACCGCAGCCGCGAATACTTCAGCGCGACCCGGCAGACGATGCCGCAGCTCTGGCAGGGCGGCTACACGGTGCTGAACGCGCACGTTTCCTACACGACGCCGAACCAGAAGTACATCGTGACGGGCTACGTGACGAACCTGACCAACAAGGTCTACAAGAAGCTCGAGCTGCTGCCGTCGTATGGCGCGTATCCGGTGCTGTACGGCGATCCGCGCACGGTCGGGATCACGCTGACCGCGAAAATCTGACGGGCGGCACGGGCACGGGCACGGGCACGGGCACGGGCACGACTCGCACGCGGCGACGCGGCGGCCCGCCCGTGTTCGCCGCGCGTCAGATCAGCAGCGACAGCGTCCTGAACAGCGCGAGATCCGCCTTGCGTGCCGACCGCGCGTGCCGGCGGATCACGTGCAGCAGGCAGTCGATGAAGCAGCGCGCCGCGTCGCTCAGCGTGCTGCTGCGCCGCGTGACGATCCCGAGGTCGCGCGGCTCGAAAGTCTCCTTCAGCTGCAATGCGCGCATCCGTTCGCCGAACGGCGGCACCGCAGCGAGAATCGTCGGGCACCACGTGCACATGTCGGCCTGTTCGAGCATCGTCTGCAGCATCGCCACCGACTGCGCGCGGACGATGCGCCGTTCGTCGATGTCGGCACCGTGGCGCGTGAACAGGTAGTCGACGAGCGCGGCCTGCCCGTCGGCCGCGAAATTCAGCACCCAGTCGTTCTCGAGCAGGTCATGGATCGATCGCGCGTGTTCGCGCGGATGGCCGGCGCGCACCATCACCGATGTCTCGTAGCGCAGCATCGGCTCGAACGCGAATTCCTGCGTGCCGCCCGGTTGCACGTGCCCGAGCGCGAAATCCATGCTGCCGTCGCGCAACAGCGGCTGCGCGACGGCCATCAGCGCCTCGTAGAGTTCGAGGCGCACGTCGGGCATCCGCTCGCGAAAGCGCAGCACCGTTTCCGCCAGGAACGTCATCGTGAGCCACGGCGTCACGCCGATGCTCAGCCGGCCCTCGATGCGGCCGCGCATGCGTTCGAGATCGCTCTGCGCGTGTTCGAGCTGCTTCAGCACGAGCTTCGCGTGCGTGAGCAGCGTCTTGCCGTATTCCGTGAAGCCGATTCCCTCCGGCGCGCGCACGAGCAGCGGCAGGCGCTCGCCGGCCTCCAGTTCGCGCAGCGCGCGCGTGACGGCCGCCTGCGACAGCCCGAGCGTGCGCGCCGCGCCGCGGATGCTCCCGGCCTCCGCGCTCGCGACGAGCGCCTGAAGCTGATGCAGCCTGATCGTACCCATGGTGCGATACCCGACAACGAAAGGTTGTCATCATAACGAAACCGCGGCTGTTCGCCGGGATTTTCGCTGCCTACGATGCGGCCACGATCGGTCATTCGGGCGATCGGCAACCGGCGTACATCGAGGAGAATCGGGGTTGAACCACAAACCAGTCCAGCCGGAATTGGCGGCCATCGAGACGGAGATGATTGCGCTGCGCCGACGGCTGCACGCGCATCCGGAGCTCGGCTTCGAGGAACATGCGACGAGCGACCTCGTGGCCGGCTTCCTGACAACGTGGGGTTATCGGGTGACGCGCGGGCTCGGCGGCACGGGCGTGGTCGGCACGTTGACGCGAGGCGCCGGTAAGCGGCTCGGGCTGCGCGCCGACATGGACGCGCTGCCGATCCGCGAGGCGACCGGGCTGCCGCATGTGAGCCGGTGCGACGGCGTGATGCATGCATGCGGCCACGATGGCCATACGGCGATGCTGCTGGCGGCGGCGCGGTGCCTGGCCGAGCGCGCCCGCTTCACGGGCACGCTGAACCTGATTTTCCAGCCGGCCGAGGAAGGGCTCGGCGGCGCGAAGCGGATGATCGACGACGGGCTGTTCGAGCAGTTTCCGTGCGATGCGGTGTTCGCGATGCACAACGTGCCGGGCCTGCCCGCCGGCGTGCTCGGTTTCTGCGACGGCCCGGCGATGGCATCGGCCGACGAGGTGCGCGTGCGCGTGACCGGGCGCGGCGGGCATGGCGCAGCGCCGCATACGACGATCGATCCGGTGGTCGTCTGCGCGTCGATCGTGATGGCGCTGCAGACCGTCGTGTCGCGCAACGTGAACCCGCAGGACCTGGCGATCGTGACGGCCGGCTCGATCCACGCGGGCACCGCGTCGAACGTGATCCCGCCGCACGCGGAACTGGCGCTGAGCGTGCGCGCACTGTCGCCGGACGTGCGCGCGCTGCTCGAACGGCGCATTCGCGAGATCGTGCACGGGCAGGCCGCGAGCTACGGCGCGAAGGCCGAGATCGATTACCGCCACGACTATCCGGTGCTCGTCAATCACGCGGCGGAAACCGCCTTCGCGCGCGACGTCGCCCGCGAATGGGGCGGTGACGGCGCGCTGATCCCCCATCTTCGGCCGATCGCGGCAAGCGAGGACTTCGCGTTCATGCTGAACGTTTGCCCCGGCAGCTACCTGTCGATCGGCAACGGTGACGGCAACGGCGACGGCGGCGCCGGATGCGGGCTGCACCATCCCGGCTACGACTTCAACGACGCGTGCCTCGCCACCGGCGCGAGCTACTGGATTGCGCTGGCGGAGCGCTATCTCGCGTGACGCGCCCGCATGATTTTGACTGACGATTCACACGAGGAAGGAGACTGGCAATGAAGCAGTGGAAGCAATGTAAGCGAATGGCGGCGCTCGCGTTGGCGCTGGCGGCGGGGGCGGCACATGCGGGTGACTGGGCGGGCAGGGAGATTCGCCTCGCGGTCGATCCGACTTACCCGCCGCTCGAGTACAAGCTGCCCGACGGCACGCTGACGGGCTTCGGGATCGACATCACGAATGCGTTGTGTGCGGAGCTGCATGCGCGCTGCGTGTGGGTCGAGTCGAGTTTCGACGGGATGATTCCGGGGCTGCTCGCGCGCAAGTTCGACGTCATCGCGTCGTCGATGACGATTACGCCGAAGCGGCAGCAGCAGATCGCTTTCACGAACCGGATCTCGAATGCGCCGGCGCGCCTCGTCGCGCGCAAGGGTTCGCCGCTGCTGCCGACGGCCGACGCGCTGAAGGGCAAGCGTGTGGGCGTCGAGCAGGGCTCCGCGCAGGCCGACTATGCGATCGCGAACTGGCAGCCGGCCGGCGTGCAGATCGTGTCGTACCCGAACCAGGACCAGGTCTATGCCGATCTCGTGACGGGCCGGCTCGACGCGGCGTTCCAGGCATCGATCGCGGCGAGCGACGGTTTCCTGAAGAAGCCGCAGGGCAAGGATTTCGCGTTCGTCGGCGCGGCGATCGACGACGCGAAGTATTTCGGGCAGGGCGACGGGCTCGGGCTGCGCAAGCAGGACAACGACCTGCGCGACGCCTTCAACCGCGCGCTCGCGACGATCCTCGCGAACGGCACGTACCAGCGGATCAACCGGAAGTATTTCGACTTCGACATCTACGGCACGAAGTAAGCGGTGGCGCCATGCATGGCGCGGTAACGACAAAACAAATAAGGATGACGGATGAACTGGAGATTGATTTTCGTCGCGATGCCGGCACTGTGCGCCGCGCCCGCGTTCGCGCAAGGCAGCGTCACGCTGTACGGCCTCGTCGATGCGGGCATCGACTACACGAACAATGTCGGCGGCCACGGCGCGTGGCAGATGGCGAGCGGCTTCGCGCAGGGCAGCCGCTGGGGGCTGAAGGGCAGCGAGGATCTGGGGGGCGGCTACAGCGCGCTGTTCCAGGTCGAGAACGGCTTCAACGTGAACAGCGGCACGCTCGCGCAGGGCGGCCGCATGTTCGGGCGGCAGGCGTACGTCGGCCTCGGCAGCGCGCGGTTCGGCACGCTGACGCTCGGCCGGCAATACGATGCGGTGGTCGACTATCTCGCGCCGACCACCGCGAACGGCAGTTGGGGCGTCTATCCGTTCTCGCATCCGCTCGACAACGACAACACCGGCAATACGTTTCGGGTCAACAACACGGTCAAGTATGCGAGCCCGGATTTCGCCGGCTTCTCGTTCGGCGGCACGTACAGCTTCAGCAACGACACGGGCTTCGCGAACAACCGGCAGTGGAGCGTCGGCGCGCAGTACGAGCAGGGCGGGTGGCTCGTCGGCGCGGCCTTCCTGAATGCGGACAACCCGGGTGCGACGCCGGGCGGCGCGATCGCGGGCTCGGGATCGGTCGGCGCCGATGCGAACTTCGCGTCGGCGCGGCTGCGGATCTTCGGTGCGGGCATCAACTACACGGCTGGGCTCGCGACGGTCGGGTTCGCGTACACGAACAGCAACGTCACGCGGCCCACCGCGAACGTCGGATACCTGTTCGGCGACGAGACGATCGAGCCCGTGACCGGCCCGCTCGCAGGCGGCACGGTGACGTCGATCAAGTACCAGAACTTCGAAGTGAACGGCAAATACCAGTTCACGCCCGCGCTGTTCGTCGGGGCGCAGTACGTGTACACGACGGTGCGCTACGACGCAACGACGGGCACCGCGAAGCCGAAGATCCATTCGCTCGGGCTGATGGCCGACTACATGCTGTCGAAGCGCACGGACGTGTACCTGATGGGCGCCTACCAGCGGATCGCGGGCGACGCGACGGGTTCGTCGCTCGACCAGGCCTATGTTCCCGGCGCGGCGGACCTGTCGTCGACCTCGAAGCAGCTGATGATTCACACGGGGATCCGTCACAGGTTCTGACGCCGGATGCAGCGGGCGAGGCCGCCCGCTGCCCGTCGCCCCGATGCGGTTACTGCGCGACGCGGATCACGACCTTGCCGAAGTGTTGCCCGGACTGCAGGTACGCATACGCCTGCGGCGCTTCGTCGAAGCCGAACACGCGATCGACCACCGGCTTGATCCGCTTCGCGTCGACGAGGCGCACGACGTCGTCGAGCATCGCGCGGCTGCCGACCATGATCCCGTGCAGCCGCCGGATCCCGCCGATCAGCGACAGCAGCCCGAGCTCGGGGCCGCCGAAGCTGCTGAGGCCGCCGATCACCGACACGGTGCCGCCCATCTTCGTCGCGGCGACCGAGCGCGGCAGCGTATCCTTGCCGCCGACTTCGACGACCAGATCCGCACCCGCGCCGCCGGTGAGCCGCAGCACGTCGTGTTGCCATTCGGGCGTGGCGCGATAGTTGATGGTTGCGTCCGCACCGAGCGCGCGGGCGCGTTCGAGCTTCGCGTCGCTCGACGACGTGACGATGGTGCGCAGCCCCGCGGCATGCGCGAGCTGAAGCGCGACGATCGACACGCCGCCCGTGCCGAGCAGCACGACGGTCGCGCCGGGCCCCAGGCCGCCGTCGGCGAACAGCGCGTTCCAGGCGGTGATGCCCGCGCACGACAGCGTCGCCGCCTCGTCGTAGTCCAGATGCGCGGGAATCGCGACCAGCGCCGCTTCGTCGGACACGAAGTGCTCGGCCAGCACGCCGTCGAAATGCGAGCCGGGCGATCCCGAGGTTTTCTGCGGCGTCGGCGGCCCGTCGATCCAGCGCGGGAAGTAGGTGTTGATCACGCGATCGCCGGGCTTGAAGCGCGTGACGTCGCGACCCGTTTCGATGACTTCGCCGGCGCCGTCGGCAACCGGAATCAGCGCTTCCGTGCCGATGCCGAGATAGTCGCCGCGCGCGAACATCAGGTCGCGATAGTTCAGGCCGGCCGAATGGATCTTCACGACGACGTCGGTCGGCCCGACCGCGCGGCGTGTCGCGTCGATGCGCCGAAGCCCGGCCGCACCGTCGCCCGGTTTTACTTGCCATGCGTGCATGTCGACTCCTTTTTCGAGATAGTGCGGACTATCATAGTGTTGCTCGCAGGGACGCATTGACGATAATTCGGCCGATGACTGTCGCCTGCATGGACACAAACCTGTTACCCGACCGGAGCGAAATGGCATGGACGAGCGGCTGAGAGGCGTTGCCGAATTTGTCGACGTGGTGGATTCGGGCAGCTTCGCGGCGGCCGCGCTGCGGCTCGGCGTCACGCGCTCGGCCGTCGCGAAGGTCGTCGCGCGGCTCGAACGCCGTCTCGGCACCCGGCTGCTGCAGCGCACGACACGCCAGCTCGGCCTGACCGACGAAGGGCTCGTCTATTACGAACAGTGCCGGCGGCTGCTCGCCGAACTCGGCGAGACGGAGGCCGCGCTCGACGCGGGCCAGCGCGAGCCGGCGGGGCGGCTGCGCGTCAGCGTGCCGGTGCTGTTCGGGCGGCAATGCGTGGCGCCCCTCATGCGGCGCCTCGTGGAGCGCCATCCGCGGCTCGAAATCGACGTGTCGTTCAGCGATCGCGTGGCCGACCTCGTCAACGACGGCTTCGACATCGCGGTGCGCATCGGCGAGCTCGCCGATACGAGCGCGCTCGTCGGCCGCAAGCTCGGCGTGCAGCGCATGGGCATCTGCGCATCGCCCGCGTATCTCGAACGTCATGGCCGGCCGGCGGGGCTCGACGAACTCGCGTCGCACGTCGGCATCGCGTATTCGCGCGGCGGGCAACCGACGCCGTGGCCGATAGTCGGCGCGAACGGCGCGGTGCACGACCATCGCCCGGCCGGGCGCCTGCGGCTCGACGACCTGCAGGCCATTGCCGATGCGGCCGCCGCCGGCGCGGGCCTCGCGTGGCTCCCCTGCTGGCTGATGGCGCCTTACCTGCGCGACGGACGCCTCGCGCTCGTGATGGACAGCAACAGCGTGTCGGGCGCCGAAGTGTTCGCGGTGCGGCCGGCATCGCGCCACGTGCCGTCGAAGGTGCGTGTCGTCATCGATGCGCTCGTCGACGAGATACCGAAGATGCTCGCGTCGGATGGTTGAGGCGGGCGCGTCGGTCGCGGCATCCCCGCGACGCATGGTCGGCCGGTGCGGCGTATGATCGTCGCACACCCAATCCGCCGGGGGCACGACGTCATGAAGCGCGAACCGCAGGTCGCCATCGTCATCGCTATCGCAGCGACCGTTCCGAACCTCACCCGTTACACGGTTCTTCGGTGATGCGCTGGCCGGCATGCAGCCCCGGTGCGCGCGGGCCAGACCTCCCTGCGACAACCCGGCGCGCGCGCACATGACGACGATCGATACCACGAAGGCCGCACGGCAACCCGGCTGGCTGCGCATCGCGCCCGCACTGTTCCTGCTGCTGTGGGCAAGCGGCTTCGTGTTCCTGAAGCTCGGTTTGCGCTATGCCGATCCGCTCACCTTCCTCGCACTGCGCTATGCGTGCGTCGTCGCGCTGCTCGCGGGCCCGTTCCTGTGGCTGCGCCCCGCGTTGCCGCGCACGGGGCGCGCATGGCGCGATCTCGTCGTGGTCGGCCTGTTGCTGCAGGCCGGTTATTTCGCGTGTACGTACCTGAGCTTGAAGCTCGGCATGTCGGCGGGCGCCGTCGCGCTCGTCACGTCGCAGCAGCCGATCCTCGTCGGGCTGCTCGCGCCGATGATTGCCGGCGAACGCGTCGGCGTGCTGCGCTGGATCGGGCTCGCACTCGGCGCCGCGGGCGCGGTGCTGGTGATCCTCGCGCGTTCGTCGGTCGATGTCGCGTCGCCCTGGGCGCTCGCGTTCGCGCTGTTCGCGCTCGCCTGCATCACCGGCGGCACGCTGTGGGAAAAACGCTTCGGCACCGATGTCCATCCGGTCACCGCGAACCTCGTGCAGTACGCGGTCGGCCTCGCGGTCACCGCGCCGCTCGCGTTCGCGCTCGAACCGATGCACGTGCAATGGACCGCCGGGCTCGCCGGTTCGCTCGCGTACCTCGTCATCTGCAACTCGCTGATCGCGATCTCGCTGCTGCTCGCGATGGTGCGGTACGGCGAGGCGTCGCGCGTGTCGGCGCTGTTCTTCCTGATCCCGCCCGCGACCGCGCTGATCGCGCTCGTGGCGCTCGGCGAGACGATCGGCGCGCTCGCATGGCCGGGGATGGCGCTCGCGGCTGCCGGCCTGTTTCTCGTGATGCGTTACTGAATACCGAACGCGCGCGGGATGCGGGCCGGCGTGTCGATGCCGGCCGATTCGTGCGTGGCGGATCGCGTCGCGGCGCGCGATGCCGAGGGCGGAGGGGCGGGCCGGCTGACCGCCGCGCGCGCCGATGCCGGTCGCGCCGCACGGCAGGCGCTTGCCATGCGGCGCGACGGCCCCACGCCGCACCGTATCAACCCGCCGTCCGATGCGGATTGCAGTCCACCGAATACTCCGCATGCTCGCCGTTGACGTGCAGAACCAGCGTTGCCTTGCAGATATCGCTCGAATCGACGCTCAGCAGCAGCGTCGCGAGCGGCTGGTCCTCGCCGCCCGCGAGCCGCGATTCGCCGGAGCGCGTCAGCGAGGCCGAGCCCGCGCCGCCGGTTCGGGTGATGCGCAGGCTGTACGACACGTCGACCGGTGCGGCCGCCCGCACGTGCGGCACGATATTCACGCCGCCGGCACTGGCGGCGATGTCGAAATAGGCGTTGAGATCGTGAATGCCAACCATGATCGTCCCCTGTCGAATGAAAAAAAAGGCCGAACGTGTATCCGTCCGGCCTTTCCGTTACGCCGGCGGCACTTAATGCTGCTTGACCGAAACGGTGTTGTTGAAGCCGTTCTGGTTGATGCTCGCGTAGTTGGCGTTGTCTTGTTGCACCAGCGTGGCGTTGTTGTAGTAGCCGGTCTGCGTCACGTAGCCCGGATTCACTTGTGCGAAATATGGCGGCGCCCGATTTTCGGGTTATTCGTTCCTGGTCGAACGCGGCACATGATGGGGGGAGTCAGCAAGAGGCGTGCCTGTTGTCGTTTCAAGCGGAATCTATTTTAAAGTCGTTATTAGTCTAATTTTTCGGATGCGTAATTCATTCGCGTAAAACGTTTGCGGGTTAGATATTTGATTAACAAGCTTTCTTTTATATTCGGCGCATTAAGATTAAATCAGACGATAATTCCCGCCAGTCGTGATTTGGAAATTCCTGGCGCATCTGATGCGCAGTAAACGTACCGTGTTGCCACGGACACGCCCGTAACGACACGACGTAACGTCCGTTACGCACGTAGAATCGTCCGATCAAAGCACCGGTTCCGGGCCTCCACCCTGGAAACCTCTCTCCACGCAATTCATGTGAACGGACTTCGGGAGCACGCATGTCATCTCGCACCTATCTCGTCACCGGCGCATCGCGCGGCATCGGCCTCGCGGTCAGCACCTTGCTCGCACGGCACGGTCATCACGTCATCGGCCTCGCGCGAAATGTGCAGGGCATCGACTTTCCCGGCGAACTGCGCGCGTGCGATCTCGCCGACATCGAACAGACGGCGGCAACGCTTGCCCGTATCGGTGAGGAGCACGCTGTCGACGGTATCGTGAACAATGCGGGCATCGTGATGCCGCAACCGCTCGGGCAGATCGATTTCCGGTCGCTGCAGACCGTGTTCGATCTCAACGTGCGGGCCGCGATCCAGGTCACGCAGCACTTCGCGGACGCGATGAAGGCGCGCGGCCACGGGCGCATCGTCAACATCTGCAGCCGGGCGATTTTCGGCAGTCTCGACCGCACCGCGTATTCCGCCGCGAAGAGCGCGCTCGTCGGCTGCACGCGCACGTGGGCGCTCGAACTGGCCGAACATGGTGTGACCGTCAACGCGGTGGCGCCGGGGCCGATCGAGACGGAACTGTTCCGGCTGACCCGGCCCGTCGGCAGCGAAGCCGAACGCAAGGTGCTCGCGACGATTCCCGCGCGCCGGCTCGGCACGCCCGACGATGTGGCGGCCGCGATCGCGTTCTTCCTGTCGGACGAGGCCGGCTTCGTCACGGGGCAGGTGCTGGCCGTGGACGGCGGCGGCAGCCTCGGCGGACGCAGCTGAAGCACGACGCGCCGCCGAGCCGTCGCGCGCGGCCCGGCGGGGGCCGGCTTCGGCGCGCGGCGCGGGCGCATGCATACGCGCGTGCTGATGGCCGGTATTCGGCTTGCGTGCATATTCCGCCGTCCCGTTAGCATGTGACGAATCAGACTTTGGGTGCCGCGCGCGCGACGCTAAGATCGCCGATCCCGTAGATCGCGCGTTCCAGAACGATGAAAAAGTCCGCTTCGCCGTTGCATGCTTTTCGTTTCCGTGTCGTCTGCGCCGCGATTGCCGGCGCGTTGTCGCTCGCATCGTGCGGCGGCGTCGACAGCGATCCGCCGTCGTCATCGACGAACCCCGCGCCGCCGCTGGCGGCGAAACGCCCGAACGTCCTGTACATCATGGCCGACGATCTCGGCTATTCCGACATCCATGCATTCGGCGGCGAGATCAACACGCCGAACCTCGACGCGCTCGTCGCGTCGGGCCGCATCCTGTCGAACCATCACACGGGCACCGTCTGCGCGATCACGCGCGCGATGCTGGTGTCCGGCACCGATCACCATCTGGTCGGCGAAGGCACGATGGGGGTACCGACCGACGAACGGCGCGGGCTGCCCGGCTACGAGGGCTACCTGAACGACCGCGCGCTGTCGTTCGCACAACTGTTGAAGGATGCCGGCTACCACACGTACATCGCGGGCAAGTGGCATATCGGCTCGGGGATCGTCGGCAGCGCGACGGGCAGCGGGCAGACGCCGGACCAGTGGGGCTTCGAGCGCAGCTACGTGCTGCTCGGCGGCGCGGCGACCAACCACTTCGCGCACGAGCCGGCCGGCTCGTCGAACTACACGGAAGACGGCCGTTACGTGCAGCCTGGCCAGCCCGGGCAGCCGGGCGGCGCGGGCGGCAGCCCGGCCGTGTTCTATTCGACCGATTTCTATACGCAAAAGCTGATCTCGTACATCGATTCGAACAAGCGCGACGGCAAGCCGTTCTTCGCGTACGCGGCGTATACGTCGCCGCACTGGCCGCTGCAGGTGCCCGAACCATGGCTGCACAAGTACGCGGGCGTGTACGACGCCGGCTACGACGCGATCCGCAATGCGCGGATCGCACGGCAGAAGGCGCTCGGCCTGATCCCCGCCGATTTCAAGCCGTTCGACGGCCTGCCCGAAACGACGGCGGCGTCGCCCGCGACCGCGAACAACGGCACCGCGAACGCGAAATACGTCAGCGCGGTGCATTCGGCCGCCGACGGCTACAGCGACTACGGCCCCGGCAAGGTCGACAAGCTGTGGTCGAGCCTGTCGCCGGCCGAACGTCGGGCGCAGGCGCGCTACATGGAGATCTATGCGGGGATGGTCGAGAACCTCGACTACAACATCGGACTCCTGATCCAGCACCTGAAGGACATCGGCGAATACGACAACACGTTCATCATGTTCCAGTCGGACAACGGCTCGGAAGGCTGGCCGATCGACTCGGGCGCGGACCCGACGGCGACCGACACCGCGAACGGGCAGGACCCGGTCTACTCGACCCTCGGCACCGACAACGGCAAGCAGAACGCGCAGCGCCTGCAGTACGGGCTGCGCTGGGCCGAGGTGAGCGCGTCGCCGTTCCGGCTCACGAAGGGGTATTCGGCCGAAGGCGGCGTATCGACGCCGACGATCGTGCGCCTGCCGGGCCAGACGCAGCAGTTGCCGACGCTGCGCGCGTTCACGCACGTGACCGACAACACGGCGACGTTCCTCGCGATCGCGGGCGTCACGCCGCCGTCGCAGCCGGCGCCGCCGCTCGTCAACACGCTGACGGGCGTCGACCAGAACAAGGGCAAGGTGATCTACAACAACCGCTACGTGTATCCGGTCACCGGCCAGTCGCTGCTGCCGGTGCTCACGGGGTCGGCGACGGGCGAGGTGCATACGACGCCGTTCGGCGACGAAGCCTACGGCCGCGCCTACCTGCGCAGCGCCGACGGCCGCTGGAAGGCACTGTGGACCGAACCGCCGCTCGGGCCGCTCGACGGGCACTGGCAGCTTTACGACCTCGCGTCGGATCGCGGCGAGACGACCGACGTGTCGGCGCAAAACCCGTCGGTGATCGGCACGCTCGTCGACCAGTGGAAGACCTACATGAGCAACGTCGGCGGTGTCGAACCGCTGCGTCCGCGCGGCTACTACTGATACCGGGGCGACACGATGCGGTTCCGGTTCTGGACGATCGGCGCGGCGCTGGCTGCCACGTTGTTCGCCGCCGCGTTCGCGGCCGGCTATGCGAATCCCGTCGCGCCGGGGGGCGACGCATTCGACGACGCGAATCGCGGCCGCGCGCTCGCGCCGCTCGGCTCGGAGCGGCAGTGCGCGCGCTATTCGGGGCTGCCGGCCGGGTGGCGCGACGACCCGAAGGCCGGGATGGTGCACCTGCGCGGCGGCGCGTTCGTGTTCGGCAGCACGCGTGGCTACGCGGACGAGCGCCCGGTGGGCGACGGCCGCACGCGCGTCGGCGGGTTCTGGATCGACCAGACCGACGTGACGATCGCGCAGTTCGCCGCGTTCGTGCAGGCGACCGGCTACGTTACCGAGGCCGAGCAGCAGGGCGGGGCGGCCGTGTTCCATGTGCCGACACGCGACGAGATGAACGCGCGCGACCTCGCGTGGTGGTCGTGGGTGAAGGGCGCGTCGTGGCGTCATCCGCGCGGGCCGGGCAGCGGCGTCGACGGGATCGGCAACCTGCCCGTCACGCTCGTCACGCAGCGCGATGCGCTCGCGTATGCGCGGTGGCTCGGCCGCGACCTGCCGACCGAGGCCGAATGGGAATACGCGGGCAAGGCCGGCCGCGACGACGCGTCGCTCGACGCGGCGCCGCGCGACGCGCAGGGCAAGCCGGCCGCGAACTACTGGCAGGGCGCGTTCCCGGTGCTCGACACGGCCGAGGACGGCCATGCGGGGCTCGCGCCCGTCGGCTGCTACGCGGCGAACGGGTTCCGGCTCTACGACATGATCGGCAATGCGTGGGAGTGGACCCGGGACGCATACACGGGCCCGCACCAGTCGCATACCAACGGCGACACGGCGGCCGTCGCGCCGCCGACGCGCCGGCACGATACGCCGATGGTCATCAAGGGCGGCTCGTTCCTGTGCTCGCGCGATTACTGCGTGCGCTATCGCGCGTCGTCGCGTGAACAGCAGGAAGCCGATCTCGGCGCGTCGCATATCGGATTTCGCACGATTCTGAGGGATGCGTCATGAAGCGCGTCGTGCACTACCTGGGCGCGTGGCTGATGGTTGCGTGCGGGGCTGTTCATCCGGCTTTGGCCGTCGCCGCTGAATCGACTGCGGCGACTGCAGCGACTGCTGCGGCCGTCCGCGTCGGCGTGACGCGCGGCGTGCATGCGCAGATTCTCGACGAAGTGAAGCGGGTCGCGGCGTCACGAGGATTCGGCATCGACGTCGTCGAATTCGACGATGCGTCGCGCATCGACGCGGCGCTGGCCGATGGCCGGATCGACGCGGCCAGCTTCGAGGACGCGCAACAGCTTGCCGCGACGCGCGCGCGGAAACGCTACGCCCTGACCGGGATCGCGCCGACCGTCACGCTGCCGATGGCGCTGTATTCGCGCAAGCTCAAGAACCTGAACGAACTGCAACCCGGTGCGACGGTCGCGATTCCCGACGATCCGCGCGGGATGGCGCGTGCGCTCGTGCTGCTGCAGAACGACACGCTGGTGACGCTGCGCGAGCAGGCCGGCCTGCATGCGACGCTGCGCGACGTGACCGGCAACCGGCTCGGGCTGAAGCTCGTCGCGCTGCGCCGCGAACGCCTTTACGCGGCGCTCGACAAGGCCGCGTTCGTTGCAATCGACAGCGACGATGCCGCGCGCGCCGGGCTGCAACCCGCGCGCGACAGCATCAGCCTCGAGGACGCGCGCTCGCCGTATGCGAACGTGCTGACGGTGCGCGACGCAGATCGCGCGAAGCCGTGGGTGACGCAACTCGTCGCCGCCTATCACTCGGACGACGTCGCGCGCTTCATTCTCACGCGCTACCAGGATTCGGTGCGACGGCCGTGGTAGACACCTACCTGCTCGCGTGCAACGCATGCGGACGCTGCTGCAACAGTGCGCCGACGCTGTCGTTGCGCGAACTGTTCCGGCATCGTCATCGCTTCGTCGGCGCGCTGACGATCCGTCGTGTGCCGAAGCGGCGGATCGGCGAGCGCTGGCGCGCGGGCGGCCGTGAATACGCGCTCGATGCCGACGATGTCGCGGCTTCCGATGCGCTGGCCGGGCAGCTGTTTCATCGCACCGGCGGCGCGGGGAGCGAATGGATCGCGCTGACGCTGCAGGGCTACGACTATCCGTCGCTCGGTCGTTGCGCGGCACTGGCCGACGACGGCCGCTGCGGCGTGCATGCGGACAAGCCGTCGATCTGCGGCGCGGTGCCGCTCGATCCGATGCTGCCCGACCGGTTGCAGTCCCGAGTGCTGGCCGCGCGGCGCGACGATGCGGAATGGCTTGGCGCGAACTGCATTGTCGACACCGCGGGCGCGCAGGCTCCCGTCGAATCCTCTTTCCCGATTCCGTTGGTGACGGCCGGACAGGTCGCAGACCGTGCGGCGCTCGATGCGTATCGCGATGCGCTCGTGTTCGAGCGCGCGGTGTGGCGCGATGCGGTGTTCGCATCGTTGACCGGCGGCGGGCAGGAGGGGCATCGTGCGCTGTCGCGGCTCGCGCCCGGCGGGTACCTGACCGTGTCGATCGTGCCCGTCCTGCTCGCCGTTGCGTCGGTATCCGCGCATTGCCGCACGCTGTGCATCGACTTCATCGACGCTCAGCGTGCATTGATCGCCGCGAACATCGAAGCGGCACTCGCACGCCGCCATGCCGGCGACCGGCCCGCGACGCGCGAGTTGCGCGGCTTCGGGGAGGCGCTCGAACGTGCACGGCACGCGCTGGCCGCGATGCCGGCGCCCGCGGCCGGCATGCGTGAAGACGCGCCGCGCATCGACGCGTGGCTCACCGGCCAGGCCGGTGCCGATCCGCTAGCCGCGTGACGATCGCGGCACGCCGCGCGTGCCTTACAATCGCCGCTCTTTCAATCGCTTTCGATGGAGCTGGCATGTACGCGTCGACCTTCATTTTTCGCGCCGGGCAATACGACGACGAATTCCATCGGCTCGACCGGCAGATCGCCGACATGGCGCGCGCGACACCCGGCTATCTCGGCGAGGAGACGTGGGAAAACGCCGAATCGGGGCTGATCCAGAACGTCTATTACTGGGAGTCGGAGGCGGCGCTGCAGCAGTTGATGCAGCATCCGGCGCATCGCGAGGCAAAGGCGAAGCAGGCGCGCTGGCTGGACGGCTATCGCGTCGTGATTTCGAAGGTGCTGCGCGAGTACGGCGACGGCAAGCTGACGCAGCCGCATGCAGGGCAATCCGCGTGAATGGCTGTCTGAATCATTTATTTCGTGTGACGGATAAGTAGCGGCGCGCCGTGCTCGGAAGCCCGTGTTGGGACGCGGGTTTTCGCGGTAACGCGTGCAAATTCTTCGTCAAGCATGGCTAGGATGGCGGGGCTTCACGTCGCCAGTCTGTCCACCAACAAGGTCCTCACTCGATGTCGTTCGGAGCCTTGTCCATGTCGAATGTCGCCTTGCTCGCGAAGCGCCGCCGCGCGCTGCGCGATCGTACCGTTCCCGTTCCCGCACTGACGCTGATTGCCGCGAGCATCGGCGCGCAGGCCGCCCCGCACGGCAACAATGGCGACAGCCGTATTGCGCCGGGTTTCGTGCCGGGCCGGCGTGTACGACAACGTGTCGGGCAATCCCCAGACCGGTGCGATCCTGCCGCCGAACTGCACGAAGACCACTGTCGGCTGCGGCACGGCTGCCGGCGCGCCGGACGACGGCACCTATCCGTACGTGTGGAACAACGGCCGCTACGGCGGCAGCTTCGGCATCACGTCCCGCATCTTCCTCGACCAGATCACGCCGGCCGGCGGCGTCGTCGGCACGCTCGAAGTGCCGAACAGCCTGCAGAAAGGTTTCGCGCACGACCAGATGGTGACGAGCTTCAGCTCGAAGTCAGAACTCGAGTTGCACCTGTCTCTCGACGGCAGCTATCTGACGTTCATGGGTTACGTCGCGCCGGTCAGCGCGATCGACGTGTCGAACTCGAACGCGCCGCTCGCGGTCGATGCGACGGACCCGGACGAGCAGAACTTCTATCGCGCGATCGCGCGCGTCGATTGCCGCGGACACTTCCGCTTCACCGAGACGAATGCGTACAGCGGTAATAACGGCCGCGCAGACGACGGCGGGCCTGCAGAAGTGGGTCTACGACGCGGGCGCGATGCAGTGGAAGCTCGCGTATACGCGGCAGAGCGGGTTGAACCTCGGTCAGCCGTATTCGGTCGCCGGCTGCCCGGCGGGCAGCAATTCGGTGACGGGCCTGCGTAACCTGATGGGCCGCGTCGAACGCGACGGCACGATGACTATCTGGGCGATTACGTCGACGGTCAGCGTCAACGACGATGTCGGTGCCGATCCGAACCGGCTGGTTGCCGTGCGTGACGTGTTGAAGAGTACGAGCGCGACGACGGCGGCGCACGAGCAGTTTGCCGTGCTGCGGACTGCGAAGTTTGCGGAAGTGTTGCGGGGTATCGAGTTCGCGCCGGGTACGGAGACGGGGCGGTCGCACTGAGGCGGGTGAAACCCGGCTGAAGCGAAGAGCGTGGCCGCATGCGTGCAAGTGGCCCGTACGCTCGCGAACCGCCGCAAAAAGCCCTGAATGCAGGGTGGCCTTCGGGGCTTCCATATCTTCAGCGATGTATGGATTGTCGTTCGCTTTGGCGATCGGGCCATTTTTGGCTCGGTCGGGCCAAAAATGGCCCGGTAAATCCCTTTTATTTTCAAGCGATTGGTGTTGAGTGGGCCACGAATGGCCCGATTTCCACTCGAAAAAGTCAGTTTTCGTGGCTTCACGTTCCCCGTCGTCTGTGCGGAACGATGCGCATCCCCACTAATGCGCTGATATCAAAGGATTAAATGCTGATTTGAGAAAATTGGCACGGGCATTGCGTTACGTAGGCAGTCATCTCCCGATGGCAACACGGTCAGACGGCCGTGTCGATTCCAACAACAAGGACTGCATCCATGCCGACTCCCGCTTATATCAGCATCCAGGGCAAGACCCAGGGCAACATCACGCAAGGCGCCTTCACGGCCGACTCCGTCGGCAACGTCTATCAGGAAGGTCACGAGGACCAGATCCTGGTCCAGGAAGTCGAACACCTGATCGCCACGCCGACCGACCCGCAGAGCGGCCAGCCGTCGGGCCAGCGTGTGCACAAGCCGTTCATCTTCACCTCGCCGCTCAACAAGGCCACGCCGCTGCTGTACCAAGCCTTGGCCTCCGGTGAAATGCTCCCCGAAGTGGAAGTGAAGTGGTATCGCACGTCGACCGAGGGCAAGCAGGAGCACTTCTTCACCACCAAGCTCGAAGACGCCACCATCGTCAACATCAACACCGTGCTGCCGCATGCGCAGGATGCAACCAAGGCTGAGTACACCCAGCTGGTTAAGGTCGCCATGGCCTACCGCAAGATCACCTGGACGCACGCCATCGCCGGTACCGAAGCGTCGGACGACTGGCGCAAGCCCCAGGAAGCCTGAGGTCGGGTCACCCGTGTGACTGGCGCTTCAGCCGGTCGCTCAACTCAGCATGTAGATCGCCGGCCCGGTAACGGGCCGGCAAGGGGCGCTCATGGTTGATCGAACCGACTTGAACTTTACTTTCGCTATCGGCGACGAATCATTCGAGGTCGTCGAGTTCACCCTGCACGAGGGCCTGTCCGAGACCTTTCTCTTGCAGGTTGAATTGGCCAGCGCGAATCCCGCCATCGACTTTGGCGAGGTGCTCGATCGCAATGGCCTGCTCACGATTGGGCAGGGCGGGCAGCCGGTGCGTTACGTGCACGGCGCCATCTCATCGTTCGTTCAGAGTGACACGGGCTTTCGACGTACTCGCTATTCCGCGGTGGTCGAGCCGCGTTTGGCGCGTCTGAAGCTGTCCTCCGACTGGCGCATCTTCCAGACTTTGAGCGTGCCCGAGATCGCCACGGCCGTGCTCAAGGCACACCATCAAACGCTGGACTGCGAGCAGCGTGTCACCAACGAGCATCTGGCGCGCGAGTATTGTGTGCAGGCTGGCGACACCGACTACGATTTCATCGAACGTATCTTGCGCGAGGAAGGCTTCTTCTACGCCTTCCAGCACAAGGCCGACGGTCATCGGTTGATCCACTGCGATCGGCTGTTTATCTTCGGTCGTCAGCAGGGCGAGCCGGTGATCTACAACCCCACGCCCGGCGGCGACCAGCCGAAGCCCAGTTTGCGCACCTTCGCCTATACGGAGAACGTGCGTACGGCGTGCCAAGTGCAGCGCGACTACACGTTCAAGAGCCCACGCTTTCCGCACGAGTACCCGCGCGAAGGCACCGACCTCGATCACCAGGGCCGTGGCTACGCGCGCTACGACTATCCGGGCCGCTACAAGCACGAGGGCAGTGGCAAGGCCTTCACGCAGGACCGCCTGCGTGGTCACCGTCGCGATGCGCGTATGGCCAACGTGAGCGGCGACGATGCGCGCCTGCAACCGGGCGTCGCTTTCGACCTCACCGGCCACCCGCGTGAGGACATGAACCGCGGCTGGCGTCCGGTCAGCATCGTGCATTACGGCGTGCAGACCACCAGCCAGGCGGAGGAGGGCGCCGACGCGCAGCAGGGCACGCACTACCGTTACGACGCGGTGCTGGTGCCCGACGATGCCGAGTGGCGCGCCGAGCCGCTGCCGCGCCCGCGCATCGACGGCCCGCAGCCGGCAACCGTGGTGGGTCCGGAAGGCGAAGAGATCTACACCGACGCGTACGGCCGGGTGAAGGTGCAGTTCCCGTGGGATCGCGAGGGCAAGTACGACGAGCACAGCTCGTGCTGGATCCAGGTCGCGCAGAACTGGGCCGGCGCGACCTGGGGCCACATGGCGATCCCGCGTATCGGGCAGGAAGTGATCGTGGTCAACCTGGATGGCGATCCAGACCAGCCTCTCATCATCGGGCGGGCGTACAACCGGCTGCAGTTGCCGCCGTACGAGCTACCGCGACACAAGACGCGGATGACGATCAAAAGTCAGACGCACAAGGGCGAGGGCTACAACGAACTGCGCTTCGAGGACGAGAAGGATCAAGAGGAAATCTACGTCCACGCGCAGAAGGACCAGAACATCCACGTCAATCACGACGAAACCACGTTCGTCGGCAACGACCGCAGCGAGCAGGTCGAACATGACGAAACCATCGCCATCGGTAAGGATCGCAAAGAAACCGTCGGCCACGACGAGCAGGTCACCATCGGCCAGGACCGCCGCCACGACATCGGGCAGGACGACTTCCTGAGCATTGGTCGCAACCACACGATCCACACGGGCAAGGACCGTACCGAGGAAGTCGGCAACCATCGTCGCGACAAGACGGCGGCTAACCACACGGCAGATATCGGCGGACATCTGACGCAGCGCGTGCAGGGGCGTGCCGAGTTGGAGGCCGGGCAAGCCATTCGGCATCGCACCAAGGTCGTTGAGTTGCAAGCCGGCGAGGTAATCCGCCTGCGCGGCCCCGGCGGCACGATCACGCTGGACGATTGCGGCGTGGAGATCGAAGCCGTCGCCATCCGCGTGAAGGGCCCAATGGTTCAGGATCGTAAGGGTGCGGGGAGTGTGCTCTCACTATCTGGCGACTCGGTATTCGGTGATCCGCCGGATGACGCTTTCTACCTGACCTTCTCGGGCGATGCCTAAGCACACGGACATTTATGGCTAACTACAAATACCCCTTCAAGGACAAGGCCGGAAAGGACGTGGTCGACGCCGATGTCTACTACAGCGCGCTCGGTATGGCCAGCGGTGGTTATTACGTGTTCGGACCGTCGGGCGTACATAGTGGCATTCACTATGAGTCGGCGATGGCCAACCTGCTGTCCCTCGACGAGGGCATCGGCGCCATGACCAAAGGCGAAGTGGTCGCCTATCGGATCAATCGCGAATACCCCACCTCCCCCGGGGCGGCCAAAGTACCGACGACCGCCGAATCCACCTCGGCCGCCTTTAGTACCGGCTTTGTCCTGACCCGGCACACCTTGGAATACCCGACCGGCAATAAGCTCACGTACTTCTGCCTGGCAATGCACCTGCGCTCGTTTGGTGATTACGAACGCATGGGGAGCGTGGTCAAGCGTCCCGCGTACTGGCCGGCCAAGATCTGTCGCGTCAAGGAAACCGCCAAAGAGAAACAAACTGTACCGAAAGGGGCCACCGATCAGCCGGTCATCGGACTGAGCGTGCGTGCAAAGCCTTCGTTTGCCAAAGACTCGCCCGTCCTTGGCTACCTGCCACACGGTGCTCGCTTTACGGTGCTCCAGCGCGACAAACAGTGGGTCAAGATTAAGCGCGTGATCGAGAAAGCGATCGTGCCGCCATCGACCGCGCAGACGGAGGTGCCTGCCGCCGCGCATAGCGGATGGGTCTCGATGAGCTGGCTGGAAGCACGAGGCCAGGCGCCGGAGGACTTTGATGTCGTGGTTACGCCAGCGAGCCCGCCGGCGGTCAAAGCTGGCGAACTGTTGGGCCACGTGGGGGAGTATCGGCGAGTACAGGATCCGGGGCAGAGCCGCAGGCTGATGCATCACGAGATCATCGTCGGCCCGGAACTGCGCGCATTTCTGGAAAAGAGTCGTGCTGCTGCGGCAAAGGCCACGCCTCAGCAGAAAACTCTGCTGCGGGTGGCGCCAGATGCCCAATTGCATAACCCGGTACTCGCACCGCCGCAGGCCGGTTTGCTGCCGGTAGATACCATTGTCGCCTTGGACGGTACGCCGCCTGACGATGCCCTGTACGTCAAGGTCAAGCCAACGGCGGTTATGCAGTGGATCGACCGCAAAGCCAAGTTGCCGACGGGTGCCAAGGAGGCCAATCTGTTCCGTCTCAACGATGGGGCCGTGTACACGGCAGCGGATATCGTCCGCGTGCCTCGGCAGGGGACGGTCGGTCAACCTGGAGCCACGCGCTTCCGCGGGGTTTTCGTCGGGGCTGCCAGCCAAACACCTGTCTGGATCACCAAAGATGCATACACTGCGCTGGTCAGTGTCCAAGGAGGCAAGTTGTTGACAGCGGACTTGGCACAAGGGTGGGTAAGTTTTCCACTGACGTTCGCAGCCAACGGCCCCAAAAACGGTGCGCAGCCGCAGCACGTGTCGCGGCTCATGTTGCAGCAATCGAGACCGGACAAACAAATCCCCACGGAGCTGCCCAAGGTGTTTGCCCTGGATGAAGCGGGTAACGCATGGTGGCAGGTGCGACTGAAAACCGTTGGCACCACCGCCATCGGCTGGGTAGGCGAAGCGGGCCATGCTGGTGTTTCCCTGCACTCGCCGTATGAGTGGGTGGACTTCAAACTGATTGAGTCCAAGCCAACCACGGCCGCCTACGGCAGCTATTTTGCCGACTTCAAGCAGATGGAGGAGTTTCAGCGCGGGCGATTGGGATTGAAGGACGCCGACCTCGACGTGCCGCTGCGCGAAGTGCGAGCGCTGCTCGATGCCAATCACGACGGTCAGCTCACCTTGGCCGAAGTGAAGGCGGCGCAGCGCGATCGTGACACCATCTACCAACTGTCTCGCGTCATCCTGCGCTATCCGAGTGAATGGAAGGCAGACAAGAAGGCGTGGGATGCCTACGATGCGTTGATACCACCGTCGTCGAAGATGGTCTGGGAGTCGGAGAAAACTCGAATTGTGCAACTTGTATGGTGGGAGAACGTCGCCGGCAAGGCTAAGGATTTCCCTGTAGATCCCTCCGTCTTTCATATCCACCCCGTCTCGCTTGTCGAAATTTTCAATTGGCCAGATTTGGATGAATGGATGTACATGGCACGGACACTATATGGGGAGGCACGCGGGCAGAATTTTGAGTCCAAGGTCGCTGTTGCGTGGATTATCCGAAATCGATTGGAGCGTGGGACGTGGGGAGATACATACAAGGATGTCGTGACTGCACGACTCCAATTCACGTGCTGGAGCGAACGGATTGATCCCGACGGGTACAAAGCGATTCACAATCCCCAGGGTGATCCTTGGAAGGACTGCAAGAAGGCAGCATTGAAGGTGATGTTGGCGCGAGATGAGGAGAATGTGTTCCCAGGAGCGACTCACTACTATAGCCCGCGGGCTCAAGCGCAATTGCACGCCAAAAATCCGACCCTATATCCGAACACGCCTCTATTTGCGGTTCCGGAGAAGCGAGTCAAAAATCCGGAGGGTGTTAGCGATGAGAATTATCAGTTTTATCGTATGTAGTTGTCTTTTTGCGATTGCGGACGGTGCCTTAGCTGTCGCACTAGATGAATCAACGAACTTTCCTGATGGTTCTAGTCAGATCAAGGTGCGATGCCAGGAATCCGGCAGCGGTGCGAATTGCGGGATCTATGCATCCGGCTCAGCCGGCGAGAAGAAAATCATCGATTACCCTGATGCGCCAACGAATATATCGATGACTTCCGGAGTTTTTGTTATTGACCTTCCTTGTGGAACACAGTGTTCGGCAACCTACTTCTATAGCGAGAGGAAAGGGCTGGGTGGTCCGTTCCCCTTCGTCGAAGCTTATGACGTGGAGCGTGGCGTTGTTTTGTTCAGCAAACGGAATCCTCTCCCTATGTACGCCATGTTCTCAAAGCAATCTCGAGTCGTTGGGGAGATTGCGTTGGATATACCCCAAGGGATGGATGCTTTTGCCTCCATTAAAGAGGTTGTGGTCGAAGATCACCGATTTGTGATTACTTATACCGATCGTGCTGGGAACGTCTCGAAGATTCGCCGTCGGGTGCCTATCCTGAAGGGTAGGTTGACGCGGTAAATGGTTTGCGCGCCAAGTTTTCGTCAGGTTTGTACACAATCTTTTGAAGGGCGGGGTTTCATGAGAAGCTCAGGTCGTTGTGTTGGCTAATGAGGATGAATTTGATGAGGCGGTGGATTTGATGAATAAATATGTTCGCTCAGTTAGAGAGCGCGTATCGAGGTTGGAAGGGACAACGGATAAAATCTATTTTTTGGCATGTGTCAATATAATCTATGCCAATAAATGGGTGGTTGGGGTTGAGGGGGGCTGAGTAAATTTCGGGGGGCGACGTTTTATTGTATTTTCGATGATTGTATTAATTTAAAAATTTTCGAAACCTATATTTGAATGAAATGCCGAAAGTCTGCCGGCGAAAATGACTTTAAAAAATATTCTAATCTTTCATATTAATAAATGGGTTGAGTACACCCGTTATCGTCGAAAACGTATGTTTATGTAATGGGTGGTTCCTATGGTTGGCTCTATCCAACGAAGCACAATAGGCTGGGACAGTTCGATGTGCACGAGTTGACAGTGTGTTGTGTCGCGATGATTTGCCGGGCTTAGGGCAACCTGCCACGTGCTATACGGCAGCCTTGTCGCCGTTTGTCATCAGAAACCTACCGCTATCCATTTATGTCGACGCCATTATAGAGAGGCCCCCCTGCACCGGGAAATTAAATTGGCGCCAAGGCAAAGCGTCATGTCGAATCCGTTCGTGCGTTTATTGAATTACTCAAGATTCGCACCAGAAACGTCGAGCGGTGAGAGGAAGCAGGATTCGCTTCGATGGGCAACTCGGTGAGGAAGTGAACCCGCCCCCGTCCTGGTCACAAGCGAGATACCCGCTCAGGAACCCGAAAAACACCGCCTTGCGCGACCCACGCCTCAAAGCGCTTCAACCAACCGCCGCGTGCTCTTCTCGCAATACTCGTGACACGCGACCCGCGCCGCAATCGACGCGCCGTGCACGAACCTCGGCGCATCCGCCCGCCGCGACATCGACACGACGATCGACGGCGGTGACGGCTGCAGCGGCAGCTCGACGACTTCGCCGCTCTCGATCAGCGCATCGACGAACAGCACCGGAATCGCCGCGACGCCGAAACCGTCGCGCACGAGTTGAACGATCACGGAGATGGAAGGCGACCCGGTGATGCGCGTGTCCGACAGCGGCACGCCGTGCGCATGCGCAAGGGTACGGACGATATCCTCGAGCGCACGGTGGGGCGCCGTACCGCGCCCGTACGTGAGAATCGGCTGGCGCAGCACCTGCCGCGCGAGGCCCGAGCGCGTATTCGGCAGCAGCCCCGCCCGCGCGATCCAGCGCACCGGATAGTTCGCGAGCGCATCGCACACGACCGACGCTTCGTCGCTGCCTTCCACGCGGATGATCAGGTCGAGCTCGCCGGCCATCAGCCGGCGCTGCAGCACGACGCTGACGTCGACGGTCAGGTCGATTTCCAGCTGTGGATAGTCGGCCGCCAGCCGCCGCATGTAGTGCGGCAGCCAGCTGTGCACGACGGTCTCGATCACGCCGAGCCGCAGCTTCCCGCGCAACGCACTTTCGCCGGACGCGGCGGCCTGCAGTTCCTGCGTCGCCTCGACCACGGCTTTCGCGTAGCCGAGCAGGTATTCGCCGTTCGGCGTGAGCCGGAACTCGCGGCTGTCGCGGTCGACGAGTACCGTCTGCAATTCGTCCTCGAGCGCCTTCAGGCGCTGCGAGATCGCGGCCGGCGTCGCGTGCAGCGCGGCGGCCGTCGTGCGGAAGTTGCGCAGCTTCGCGAGCGTGACGAAGGTTTCGAGAAAACGCGTGTTCATGGTGGTCGGCAAGGCGTTGGGCGCGCAGCTTGTCCCGCTGAAAAAATGAACGGGACTGGGGAAAACCCGGCTTCGTGTAAAGAAATTCTATACACGAAGCGCAAAAAAACTCGTTGGCGACAAAATTTTTTCTTTTCTATTCTTCGCCGTATCCGATGACACGGCACCGTCATCCCGACGACACACCGACAAGCGACAGAACCTCATGACGCCTTCCGAATTCCGCCAGTCCGTGCGCCGCGGCGCATTCCGCGGCCCGACCGCGGGCCATTGCGGTCCGTACGCGCAAGCGAACCTCGCGATCCTGCCCGATGCGTACGCGCACGATTTCCTGCGCTTCTGTCAGGCGAATCCGAAAGCCTGCCCGCTGCTGGGCGTCGGCGAACCGGGCGCGTTCCGGGTCGACGCGCTCGGCGAGGATCTCGATATCCGCACCGACGTGCCGAGCTACAACGTCTACCGCGACGGCCGCCTGACCGAGCGCGTCGAGTCGCTGGAAGCGCTGTGGCGCGACGATTTCGTCGTGTTCGCGATCGGCTGCTCGTTCTCGTTCGAGGACATGCTGGCCCGCGAAGGGATCGGCCTGCGCCACGTCGAGGAGGGGCGCAACGTGCCGATGTATCGCACGTCGATCCCGAACCGCCGGGCGGGGATCTTCGGTGGCCAGCTCGTCGTGTCGATGCGGCCGATGCGCGGCGCCGACGCGATCCGCGCGGTGCAGGTCACGAGCCGGTTTCCGGGCGTGCACGGTGCGCCGATCCATCTCGGCGATCCGCGCGAACTGGGCATCGCCGACCTGAACGCGCCCGAATTCGGCGACGCGGTGTCGATCCGCGACGGCGAGCTGCCGGTGTTCTGGGCGTGCGGCGTGACGCCGCAAACGGCGCTGATGGACGCGAAGCTGCCGATCGCGATCGCGCACACGCCCGGCCACATGCTGATGACCGACATCACGAACGCGTCGCTGGCCGTATTCTGATCCGGGGCGACGACGGCCCGCACCACATATCGCACGACATACCGCACGACATACCGCACCACATACCGCACCACATACCGCACGCACGACCGCCGTTTGACGGCGCATCACGACAGGAGCATCACCATGGAAAGCAAGACCCTCGCGGCGAACGCCGCGGAGCCCGCGAGCCCCGAGCGCAACGGCCTGTTCTCGTGGTACGGCGACGCGCAGCCGCGCGAGCGCCGCGCGTTCTGGAGCTGCAAGGTCGGCTACATGCTCGACGGGATGGACACGCAGATGCTGTCGTTCGTGATCCCGACGCTCGTCGCGACCTGGGGCATCTCGTTCGCGGATGCGGGCTTCATCGGCACGGTCACGCTGCTCGCGTCGGCGGCCGGCGGCTGGATCGCCGGCATCCTGTCCGACCGGATCGGCCGCGTGCGCACACTGCAGCTCACGGTGCTGTGGTTCGCCGTGTTCACCGCGTTGTGCGGGCTCGCGCAAAACTACCATCAGCTGCTCGCCGCGCGCGCGCTGATGGGTTTCGGCTTCGGCGGCGAATGGACGGCCGGCGCCGTGCTGATCGGCGAAGTGATCCGCGCGCGCGACCGCGGCAAGGCGGTCGGCCTCGTGCAGTCGGGCTGGGCGATCGGCTGGGGGCTGTGCGCGCTGCTGTATGCGCTGCTGTTCTCGGTGCTGCCCGCCGAGCAGGCGTGGCGCGCGCTGTTCCTCGTCGGGCTCGCACCGGCGCTGCTGGTCGTCGCGATCCGCCGCTACGTGAAGGAGCCGGACGTCTACGAGAAGGAGAAGGCCGCGCAGGCGAAAGTGGCCGACGCGCCGCGCCTCACGGAGATCTTCGCGCCGAAGCTGATCACGACGACGCTGCGCGCGGCGCTGCTGACGACCGGCGCGCAGGGCGGCTACTACGCGATCACGACGTGGCTGCCGACCTTCCTGAAGACCGAGCGTCACCTCACGGTGATGGGCACCGGCGGTTATCTGGCGATGATCATCTTCGGCTCGTGGGTCGGCTACCTGACGAGCGCGTACCTGACCGACCGCCTCGGCCGCAAGCCGAACTTCATCCTGTTCGCGCTCGGCTCGATGGTGATCGCGTTCGCGTACACGTCGCTGAACCTGACCAACGCGTCGATGCTGTGGCTCGGTTTCCCGCTCGGCTTCTTCGCATCGGGCATCTTCTCGGGGATGGGCGCATTCCTCACCGAACTGTTCCCGACCCGCGTGCGCGGCTCCGGCCAGGGCTTCTGCTACAACGTGGGCCGCGCGATCGGTGCGCTGTTCCCGTTCCTGATCGGCGCGCTGTCCAAGCAATACGGGCTCGGCATGAGCATCGGCATCTTCGCGGTCGCCGCATACGGCGTGGTGATCGTCGCCGCGCTGACGCTGCCCGAGACACGCGGCCGCGAACTCGACGCCGCCTGAGCCGGCGGGGCGGTCCGCCCCGCGTTTTCTTCCCCCTTTCATCGACACCGTGACATGGCGCGCCGCGCGCGCCGTGCGGCGGCGCTCGTCCTCGATTTCACGACGCATCGACCCGACATCATGACTGACCGACACGACACTCCCGTTTCCTCCGACGCCGCGCGCTGGCAATTCTGGATCGACCGCGGCGGCACGTTCACCGACATCGTCGCGCGCCGGCCCGACGGCACGCTCGTCACGCACAAGCTGCTGTCGGAGAACCCCGAGCAGTATCGCGACGCGGCCGTGGCCGGGATTCGCCACCTGCTGGGCCTCGCGGCCGGCGAGCCGATCACGCCCGCGCGCGTCGACATGGTGAAGATGGGCACGACGGTCGCGACCAACGCGCTGCTCGAACGCAAGGGCGAACGCACCGCGCTCGCGACGACGCGCGGTTTTCGCGACGTGCTGCGCATCGCGTACCAGAACCGGCCGCGCCTGTTCGATCTCGACATCGTGCTGCCCGACGCGCTGTACGAAACCGTCGTCGAGATCGACGAGCGCATCGGCGCGCACGGCGACGTCGTCGTGCCGCTCGACGCGGAGCAGGCCGAAGCGTCGCTGCGCCGCGTGTACGACTCGGGCGTGCGCGCGCTCGCGATCGTGCTGATCCACGGCTATCGCTACACCGCGCACGAGCGCGCGCTGGCCGCGCTGGCGCGCCGGATCGGCTTCACGCAGGTATCGGTGTCGCACGAGGTGTCGCCGCTGATGAAGATGGTGTCGCGCGGCGACACGACCGTCGTCGACGCGTACCTGTCGCCGATCCTGCGTCGTTATGTCGAGCAGGTCGCGCACGAGATGCCGGGCGTGAACCTGCAGTTCATGCAGAGCAGCGGCGGCCTCACGCGTGCCGACGCGTTCCAGGGCAAGGACGCGATCCTGTCGGGCCCGGCCGGAGGCATCGTCGGGATGGTGCGCGCCGCGCAGGCGGCCGGCTTCGAGCGCGTGATCGGCTTCGACATGGGCGGCACGTCGACGGACGTGTCGCACTACCACGGCGAGTTCGAGCGCGTGTTCGAGACGCAGGTGGCCGGCGTGCGGATGCGCGCGCCGATGATGAGCATCCATACGGTGGCCGCCGGCGGCGGCTCGGTGCTGGGCTTCGACGGCGCGCGGCTGCGCGTCGGGCCCGAGTCGGCCGGCGCGAACCCGGGGCCGGCCGCGTACCGGCGCGGCGGCCCGCTGACGGTGACCGACTGCAACGTGATGCTCGGCAAGATCCAGCCCGATCATTTCCCGCGCGTGTTCGGCCCGCATGCGGACGAACCGCTCGACCGCGACGGCGTGGTCGCGAAGTTCGCCGCGCTCGCCGACGAGATCCACGCGGCGACCGGGCGGCGCGAGACGCCCGAGGCGCTCGCCGAAGGTTTCCTGGAAATCGCGATCGGCAGCATGGCGAACGCGATCAAGAAGATCTCGGTGCAGCGCGGCCACGACGTGTCGCGCTACGTGCTGACGACGTTCGGCGGCGCGGGCGGCCAGCATGCGTGCGGCGTGGCCGACGCGCTCGGGATGACGCAGGTGTTCGCGCACCCGCTCGCGGGCGTGCTGTCCGCATACGGGATGGGCCTCGCCGACCAGACCGCGATGCGCGAGCGTGCGGTCGAGGCGGTGTTGTCCGACGCGTCGCTGCCGGCGCTGAACGCGGCGCTCGACCGGCTGGCCGACGAGGCCGTCGGCGCGCTGCTCGAACAGGGCGTGCCGCAGGCGCGGATCGCGATCGAGCGCCGCGTGCACCTGCGCTACCAGGGCACCGATTCGACGCTCGACGTGCCGGCCGGCAGCGTCGCCGCGATGCAGCAGGCATTCGAGGCCGCGTATCGGCAGCGCTACGCGTTCCTGATGCCCGGCACGCCGCTGGTGGCCGAACTCGCGTCGGTCGAGGCGATCGGCCGCTCCGACGCGCCGGTGGAGATCGCCCCGCTCGCGCCGCGCGGCGACGGCAGCGACGGCAGCGACGGCGCTGGCGCACTGCGCGCGCATTCCGCGGTGCGCTTTTATTCCGGCGGCCAATGGCACGATGCGGCGCTCTACGTGCGCGACACGCTGCTGGCCGGCGACGCGATCGACGGCCCGGCGATCGTCGCGGAAAAGAACGGCACGACCGTCGTCGAGCCCGGCTGGCGCGCGCAGATGACCGCGCAGGGCAACCTCGTGCTGACACGCACGACGCCGCTGCCGACGCGCCGCTCGCTCGGCACCGACGCCGACCCGGTGCGGCTCGAGATCTTCAACAACCTGTTCATGTCGATCGCCGAGCAGATGGGGCTGCGGCTGCAGAACACCGCGTACTCGGTGAACATCAAGGAGCGGCTCGACTTCTCGTGCGCGATCTTCGACGGCGACGGCAACCTGATCGCGAACGCGCCGCACATGCCGGTGCACCTGGGCTCGATGGGCGAGAGCATCCGCACGGTGATCGAGCGCAACCGCGGCCGCATGCGCGACGGCGACGTGTTCATGCTGAACGATCCGTATCACGGCGGCACGCACCTGCCGGACGTGACCGTCATCACGCCGGTGTTCGCGGACGGTTCGGACGCGCCGCTGTTTTACGTCGGCTCGCGCGGCCACCACGCGGACATCGGTGGCACAACGCCGGGCTCGATGCCCCCCGATTCGACGCATATCGACGAGGAAGGCGTGCTGATCGACAACTGGCAGCTCGTGTCGGCCGGCACGCTGCGCGATGCGGAAACCCGCGCGCTGCTCGCGTCGGGCCGCTACCCGGCGCGCAACGTCGAGCAGAACATGGCCGACCTGCGCGCGCAGGTCGCCGCGAACCAGAAGGGCGTCGACGAGTTGCGCCGGATGGTCGCGCAGTTCGGCCGCGACGTCGTGCTCGCGTTCATGGGGCACGTGCAGGACAACGCGGAAGAAGCGGTGCGGCGCGTGATCGGCGCGCTGCAGGACGGCGCGTACCGCTACCCGCTCGACAACGGCGCGGAGATTCGTGTCGCGATCCGCGTCGACCGGGCCGCGCGGCGCGCGGAAATCGATTTCACGGGCACGTCCGCGCAGCTCGACAACAACTTCAACGCGCCGAAGGCCGTGTGCATGGCCGCCGTGCTGTACGTGTTCCGCACGCTGGTCGGCGACGACATCCCGCTGAACGCCGGCTGCCTGAAGCCGCTCACGGTGATCGTGCCGGCCCGCTCGATGCTGAATCCCGAGTATCCGGCGGCGGTCGTGTCGGGTAACGTCGAGACGTCGTCGGCCATCACCAACGCGCTGTACGGCGCGCTCGGCTGCGTCGCGTCGAGCCAGGGAACGATGAATAACTTCACATTCGGCAACGATCGCTACCAGTACTACGAGACGATTGCGGGCGGCAGCGGTGCCGGCGACGGCTTCGCGGGCGTCGGCGCGGTGCAGACGCACATGACGAACTCGCGGCTCACCGATCCGGAGGTGCTGGAATGGCGCTACCCGGTGCGGCTCGATTCGCACCGCATCCGCGCCGGGTCGGGCGGCGGCGGCCGCTGGCGCGGCGGCGACGGCGCGGTGCGGCGGATCCGCTTCCTCGAGCCGATGACCGCGTCGATCCTGTCGAACAACCGGATCCACGCGCCGTTCGGCGCGGCGGGCGGCGAGGCCGGCGCGCTCGGCCGCAACACGATCGAGCGCGCGGACGGCACGGTCGAGGCGCTCGAGCATATCGGCCGTGCGCAGATGGCGCCGGGCGACGTGTTCGTCGTCGAAACCCCGGGCGGCGGCGGATACGGCGCGGCGGGCTGAGCCGAGCGACCGGCGTGGGCGACCGGCGTGGGCGACCGGCGCGGGAGCCCCGCGCCGGTGCGCGGATAACATTGCAACGGACTGTGGAATAAAGCCGTGCATTAATGCCCGAACGGAATCAAAAAATACGGGAAATCGGATCGCAGGAACGCGATCCGACCCTGTCGCCACGATCCCGCCGCATCGCTGTCCCGGTATTCCGAAATCGGCCGCAAACGCCCGCCCGGCGGGGCGTTCAGCCTGTCGTGCCAGACTCGTTGCGCACTGTCTCACCCGCGTTCAGGCAGGCTGCCAATCATGAAAAATCCGGCTTGCCAATCGAGTCCCAATTCCTTGACACTCCGCTCTAAATGTGAGTGCCATTCTCGATCGTCATTTGATAAGATGGCTCTCATCATTCGTTAGGCACAACCTGCGCGCATCATGCGCGAACGCCGGGTCGCATTAGCTGGAAACAAGTACGGGACGAGGCCCATCATCACGGCAACCACGGTTGCCCTTCCGGGAGCGCGCGCTGCGCGGCCCGGAAGGGCGGTCGGCCGACTCGCCTCCGTCTACACTGTGCGTTTTTTCTGGATCGGGGCGTCTCCATGGATGACGAAAACGATAGCGCGGTGCTCGAGGCGCACGTCGGTACGCGCAGCCCCTGCTGGCGTCTCGGCAGCGACAGCAATGCACTCGAACTGGCGGCCGTCCGCGGGCTGACCAACGTCGCCGTCGCGCTGACGGCCGAACAGGCCGCGAGCATCCGCGCGCTGACCGGCGTCACGTCGCACCTCGTGCTCGACATCGCGCTGTTCGGCGAATCGGTCAGGCTCCATCTCGTCGGCCGGAAGGTCGACACGAGCAACTGGGCCGGCACCGCCTCCGCCTATTCCGATGCCGAGTCCGTCGCGATCGATCTCGCGCACGGGCTCGCGTTCGCCGAGCAGGTCGTGTCGGAGGTGAACTCGCTCGTCGTGATCCTCGACCGCAACGGGATGGTGCAGCGCTTCAACCGCCTGTGCGAGGAAGTGACGGGCAAGCGCGAGGTCGACGTGATCGGCCGCAGCGCGTTCGAGCTGTTCATGAGCCCGGAGCAGGGCGCGCAGTCGCGCAGCAACATCACCGGCTTTTTCGCGAGCAACCAGTCGTTCGCGGTCGAGCGCTACATCAATACGGTCAACGGGCCGCGCCTGTTCCAGTTCCGCAACAAGTTCGTCCAGAGCGGCAGCGGGGTCGACGAGCAGTTCCTGATCTGCTCGGGCATCGACATCACCGAGGAGCGCAGCGCGCAGCAGCGGCTCACCGAACTCGCGAACACCGACGTGCTCACCGGGCTGCCGAACCGCCATGCGATCAGCGAGCGCATCCACGCGGCGATCGCCGCCGAAACCGCCGCGACGCGCGGGCAGGTCGGCATCCTGTTCCTCGATCTCGACAACTTCAAGCGCGTCAACGATCACTACGGGCACATCACCGGCGACCGGCTGCTGCAGGACGTGTCGGCGATCATCAGCGGCTGCCTGCCGTCCGGCGCGACGCTCGCGCGGCTCGGCGGCGACGAATTCCTCGTGCTGTTCGAGCACGGCACGCGGCCGCTGCTCGAAGCGACCGCGCAGATCATTCTCGAGCGGCTGCGCACGCCGATCCATCTCGGGCTGATGGAGGTCTACACGAGCTGCTCGATCGGCATCGCGATGCATCCGCAACACGGCGACTCGCTCGAGACGCTGATCCGCAGCGCGGATACCGCGATGTACGTCGCGAAGGAAGAGGGCAAGCATACGTACCGCGTGTTCTCGCTGGAGATGAACCAGAAGGTCGCGAAGTACATGTGGCTCGACACGAACCTGCGCAAGGCGCTCGAAGAGGAGCAGTTCGTGCTGCACTACCAGCCGGTCGTCGATATCGCGACCGGCGACGTGCATGGCGTCGAGGCGCTGATCCGCTGGCAGTCGCCCGATCGCGGGCTCGTCGCGCCGATCGAATTCATCCGCTTCGCGGAGGAGTCGGGCCTGATCGCGCCGCTCGGGCGCTGGGTGATGCGCACCGCGGCCGCGCAGGCCGCCGCGTGGAAGGCGAAGGGGCTCGGTATCCGGATCGCGGTGAACGTGTCCGCGCGGCAGTTGCAGGACATGAACATCGTGCACCAGATGGCGTCGATCCTCGACGCCGCGGGGCTGAAGCCCGGCCTGCTCGACATCGAGCTGACCGAGAGCTGCTTCATCGAGGACGAGGATGCGGCCAACGGGCTGATGCGCCAGTTCCGCCAGCTCGGCGCGGAGATCCATCTCGACGATTTCGGCACCGGTTATTCGTCGCTGTCGCAGTTGTCGCGCCTGCCGCTCGACGCGATCAAGCTCGACCGCAGCTTCATCACGGCCATCGACCGCAATCCGCGCTCGCAGGCGCTGGTGCGCTCGGTCGTGTCGCTCGCGAAGGCGCTGAATTTCGTGGTGATCGCCGAAGGTGTCGAAACGCATGCGGAAGCCGAATTCCTCAAGCAGCTCGACGTCGATCACGCGCAGGGCTACTACTACGCGCGCCCGATGCCGGCACAGGCGTTCGAGGCGTGGCTCGCGGAGACGAGAAAGCTCAGGCTGATCGCCTGAGCTCCGTTCATGAAAGGGCGCCGCCCGCAAGCGGCGCCCGTCGCACTACACCGTGCGCAGCTTCGACACGCGCCGGTTCTGCAGCATCACGAGGCGTTCCATGTACGCGAGATCCTTCGGCTCGATCGTGAACGCCGCATGCACCCATGCTTCCGTGATGTCCATCAGCTCGGAGCGCGACAGCTGGAACACCCGCTCGCGTGCGCGCAGCATCGCGCGCACGCCGTTCAGCTTCGGCTTCGTCACGTCGATGAAGGTACGCGTCGCGAGATACGCGTCACCCGCGTCGAACGTCTGGTCGATCAGGCCGCGATCCTCGTACCACTCGGATGCGTGCGCTTCGCCGGTCGCGATCAGCTGCTCCGCGAGGCCCCGATCGGCCTTGCGCGCGACGAGCGAATAGCCGCCCATGCCCGGGAACAGGTTGAACGCGATCTCGGGGAACCCGAGCTTCACGCCCTTCTGCGCGAGCACGTAGTGATGCGCGAGCGCGGCCTCGAAGCCGCCGCCGAGCGCGCTGCCCTCGACCATCGCGATCGAGATCGCCCCGGTGCCGAAGCCCGTGTAGATCTCGTACACGCCGTCGATGCACGAGCGCGCGTAGGCCATCAGCAGGTCGCGCTTGCCGCTGCGGATCGCGTCGACGAAGAAGCTCAGGTCGCCGCCGACGTTGAACAGCTCGGGGACGAGCGAGCCCGTCACCCAGAAGTCGAACGGCAGGCCCGAGTCGCGTGCGACGCGTGCGAGATGGATGATGTCGGTTACGAGTTGCTGGTTGAAGCACGGCCGCGGCTCCGATCGCAGCATCATCCACATGACATTACGTCCTTCTTCGTAAAAGGCAGTCAGTTGCGTGAGTTCGCCGGCTTCATAAAACGGGCGGCACGCGGGATGGGATTGGAGTTGCATGGTATGTCCTCGAGAGATGTGGTTTTTGAAGACCGTCGCGCCCGGTGCCGAGCGGGAGACGGGTTTCCCGCAGGGCGCCGGGCGCGAGGCATAGCCATTGTTGCGCGCGCACAAAAGTCGAATTGCGGGGAACAACGCACGAACAGGACGCAGGTGCCGGTCGCGCCGGGGCGTGCGGGGAAAGTGGCGGCGAGCGGGGCGGGCCGGTATCGGGCGGTACGACGTGTGGGGCCGGCTGGCGCGGGAAGGCGGCCGGCAAGATCGCCGTGAAGGTCGCCGGGGCAGGTTCGTCGTGTTGCGCGAGTGCGTGCAGGTGGACGATCCGGCAGCGTGGCTGCCGGCGTCGTTCGTTGACACGCCGAAAGGGGTGCCGGGCCGCCGGGCGGCCCCTGTGGAAGATGTGGACTGGCGCCGCGCCAGTGCGTCGATCAGTCTTGAAGGATCACGCAGCGCGTGGCACCGGGCCTTCCGGGAGGGGACCATGACCGCCTTCCGGAAGGTGCGGCAATTGCTCGTCGGCAGGCCGTTCGACCCCCTCGATCCGCGCACGCGGCATGCGATCGCCGTGACGCCGCTGCTGGCCTGGGGCGGGCTCGGCGCCGACGGCCTGTCGTCGTCGTGCTACGGCCCGGAGGAGGCATTCCTCGCTCTGGCACACCGCACGCCGCTCGCATTGTTCCTCGCACTCGCGACGGCGGGCACCGTGTTCATCATCGCGCTCGGCTGCAACCAGGTGATCGCGCTGTTTCCGACGGGCGGCGGCTAGCGCGCCGCGACGTCGCTGTGCGTGACGAGTGCGGTGATCGCGCTATGCTTCACGATCAACCGCCGCTACGCGGCTACGCGCGCGCAGCTCGCCAAGGAGGACGAACTGTTCTCGGGCAAGCCGCCCGAAGTCGACGAGGCGACCGCGCCGGGCGAGCCCGATACGTCGCAACCGCCGGCCGTGCTGCTGGTCGGCAAGCATCGCGGCGCGAGCATGCGCGTGCTGCTGTGGGTTACCGGCTGTTTCCCGGGCACTTCCGCAACGTGATCTTCCTCGCGGTCGGCGAGGTCGATGCGAAGGCATACGACCGGCACGAACATCTCGAACGGCTGCGTCACGCGATCACCGAAGCTCGGCAACGATGTCGCGCATTGCGGTCGCCGCGGCATCGCGGCCGACTACCGGATCGCGTTCGGCACGAATCCGTCGTCGAATTCATGAACCGCGCGTCGTCGACGCTCGACGGGTATCCGAACGCCGCGAGCTTCGCGAGCCAGCTGATCTTCCGTCGCGTGAATTTCCTCACGGCCTGACTGCACAACCAGACGCCTGTCGAGTTGCAGGCGTGCCTGCACGTCGACGGCAAGCAGATGGTGCTGCTTCCGATGAACGTCGGCCAGCGGGACGGGCAGCCGCGTTGCACACCCGCGTGGGCGCGACGCGGCAAGCGCCGCCGGCGACTGCCCCTTGGCGGCCGTCAGGGCCGATGATGCCGATGCGGACGGTTCGGCCGCCGCAGCAGCGGATGATGGAATCTGGCTCTCGCGCGGTCGCGCCCCGGTCGCTTGAAGAAGAACAGCGCGGCGAGTGCGGCGAATGCCAGCAGGACGACGCCTTCCACGATTGCGCTTTCCATGGTGCCTCCCGGCCGCGCGCGATGACACATCGATGACTCATTGTAGGTCGGCCTGCACCGGCTTGACGCGTGCGGATGCGTCGCCCACACTGGCCGGCACGAGGGCCGCGCGCGTGACCTTGCCCGCCGCGCGGCCGCGTTTTCCGAACCGCGACGAGGTGCGATGTGGTGCGCTTTTCTGTCGGCCTGGCCGGCTGGATGTTGGCATGTGCCGTTGCGCTCGGCGCATCGCATGCGGCCGGTGCGAGCCCGGGCGCGAACGTGGCCGCCGACGCGCCGCACGACGCGGCCGACACGGCCGGCACGGCGCCTGTCACGCTCGTCAGCGACGTCCATGAATTCGTGATCCAGCACGACGGTTCGCTCGACGAGCACGACGATTCGACGCTGCGCGCGAACAACGCGAACGGCATCGATGCCGTCGCGCAGCGCTACGTGTGGTTCGACAAGAATCTCGAGAAGGTGGACCTGCTCGCGGCCGAGACGATCGACCGCGACGGTGTCGCGCATCCGGTCGGCGTGGACGGCATCCGCGACGTGCAGGAACCGCGCTCGGCCGGCGCGCCGACGTTCCAGGACGGGCTGTTGCGCACCGTCGTGTTTCCCGGCGTCGAAGCCGAGTCGAGCACACGCGTGGCGTTCCGCAAGACCCGCACGAAGCCCGTCAACCGCGGCTACTTCGGCTACACCGTGGAGCCGTCGCGCGAGCCGGTCGACAACCAGCGGCTGATCTTCGACCTGCCGGCCGACATGCCGCTGTACGCGGATGCGCGCGGCTACGTCGCGCTGCCGCCGGTCACGGCGAACGGCCGCACGCGCTACGAGTTCGACTACCGGCACGGCCCGTACGACCGCATCGAGAGCGGCGCGGTCGGTTACGCGACCTACGGCGACCGGCTCGTCGTGTCGACGCTGCCCGACTATGCGGCGTTCGCTGCGCGCTACCGCAACGCGGCCGTCGATCCGGGCATGGACGATCCGGCCGTGACGCAACTGGCGCGCACGCTGACCGCGGGCGCCGCCGATCCGCGCGACAAGGCGCGCATCCTGTACGACTGGGTGCAGGCGAACGTGCGCTACGTCGGGCTGTTTCTCGGCGAAACGGCTGCCGCGCCGCATCGCGTCACCGACATCCTGCGCAACCGTTACGGCGACTGCAAGGATCATGTCGCGCTGTTCGGTGCGCTGCTCGCGGCGGTCGGCATCCGCAGCGAACCGGTGCTGATCAATCTCGGGTCCGTCTACACGCTGCCGTCGGTGCCCGGCTACGGCGGCGGGGCGATCAATCATGCGATCACGTGGCTGCCCGATCTCGCCCGCTTTGCGGATACGACGACGTCCGGCATCGCGTTCGGCTATCTGCCGCCCATCGTGATGGATCGCCCCGCGCTGCTCGTCGATTCGGGCGTGCTGTCGCGCACCCCGGCCACGCAGCCGCGCGGCCGCGTCGCGCGGGTCGAGATCGATGCGGCCGGGCCGGGCGCCGCGCAGTTTCACGCGTACATCGAGGATGACGGCTGGACTGCCGAACTCGAACGCAACCTGTTTCGCCGCGCGACACCCGACGCCATCGTCCAGCTCGCGAACAACCGTCTGCGGCAAAGCGGCTTGCGCGGCCGCGCGCAACTGTCGACCAGCGACCGGCGCGTGACCGACGGGCCGTTCGACGTGACGCTTTCCGGCACGCTCGATCATTTCGTATGGCCCGACGGCACGACCGCGTTGCCCGCGCTGTCGAGCCTGACGGGCGGCATCGCGACGCAGGTCGAGAGCTGGCTGGCCGAACCCGTGCGCACGCAGCCGTGGGGCTGTATCGGCGGCACGTTCGACGAGACCGGCCAGATCGCGCTGCCGGCCGACGTCGCGGTGACCGACCTGCCGGCCGATACGGCCGTGCACGACCGCTTCGTCGACTTCACGTCGCATTACGTATTCGACGCGGCCGCGCATGTCGTGCAGGTCTCGCGGCGGATGACAGCGGATTTCGGCCGCCAGGTGTGTACGCCGGACGAATTCACGGCGTTGCGCGCGTCGCTCGAACGCATCGAGCGCGACACGCAGGCGCAGATCGTCGTGCGGGCGAAAGGGCGCTGAACGTCGATCGGGCAGGGGACGTGAGCGCGTGGAGACCATCGGTCGGCGCGCAGGAGGGACATCATGACGGAACGGGATCACGAGATCGCCGATCTCTCGAAGGAATTGCTGGGCCGGATCGTGCAAGGCACCGTTGCCGGCGGCGCGGTGGTGGATGCGGAGCAGTGCGCGGCGCTTGCCGTGCAGTGCGCGACGGCGCTGGTCGACAGGCTGGAAGCGCTCAGCGGCTGAGCGCGGCAATCACGCGTGGCGGCGATTCGGGCGGCAATTCGGACGACGGCCGGCGGCCGCGGCCGGCATCACGCGCGATACGTGGCGCGTGCGTGACACGTCGCGCCTTACGCTTCGACGCGCGCCTCGCCGTCCGCGCGCACGGCGCCCGGCGGCTTGCCCACCACGCGCTTGAACGCGCGGCTGAACGCGGCGAGCGAGCCATAGCCGAGCCGGTACGCGACGGCCTCGATCGTCTCGTGGTCGCGCGTGATCCATTGCGCGGCGAGCCGCATCCGCAGCTCGGTCAGGTAGCGCACGGGCGTCATCCCGGTGGCCGCGAGAAAGCGTTCGGCGAACACCGAACGTGACACGCCCGCTTCGGTGGCGAGTTCCGCCACGCTCCAGTTGCGGCCCGGATCGCGATGCAGCGCGACGATCGCGCGGCCGAGCTTCGGTTCGCGCAGCGCCTGCACCCAGCCCGTCGCGTCGCCGCAGCCGCATTCGACCCAGCCGCGCACGATGAACGCCGCGACCACGTCCGCGAGCCGCGCGAGGATGCCGGCGAAGCCCGCGCGCGCCGAGCAGGATTCGCGCTCCATCGCATCGAGCATCGGGCGGATTTCCGGGTAGCGCGCGAGCAGCGTGCCGACGTGCATGAACTCGGGCATCGTGCCGACGAGCGGCTGCATGCCGCCGAGATCGAGCTCCATGCACGCGCTGAAGATCAGCGCGTCGCCGGCACCCGGCTCGGTCGTCGCGCAGCTTGCCGGCGACGCGCCCGCCGACGCCACCGACGCGACCGTATCGCAGATCTTCGCGACCTCGAAGCCGTTGATCTCTCGGCACGGCGCATCGGGGTCGGAGACCAGCGCGTGCATGCCGCCGTGCGGCAGCAGGATCGCGTCGCCGGCTTCGAGCTGCATCGTCTCGCCGTTCGCGTCGCGCAGCAGCACGGGCCCGCGCCCGACGAAATGGAACTGCGCGCGGCCCGGCGCATCGCCGAAACTCAGCCCGAACGGCCGCGCCACCTGGATGCGGCGGTACTGGACGCCGCTCAGGCGCATCCCCAGCAGCAGTTCGCTGACGAGGTCGTGTACGTCGGACGCGGAGGAAGGCAAGGGCTCGGACATGGCGAGATTCGGACGATCGATCAACAAGAGCGGATTGTATGTCATAGACCGTCCTGCCGTGGTTCCTTACGATACGCCGTCATCGGTATTTTCCCTAAACGACACGGAACGACGCATGAATCCCGGAATTTCCTCTGTCGCCGCGACGGCGGCCCCCCGCGAACCGGCCTGGGGCGCGGTATTTGCGATGGCGCTCGGCGTGTTCGGGCTCGTCACGGCCGAATTCCTGCCCGCGAGCCTGCTGACGCCGATGGCCGAGAGCCTCGGCGTGACCGAAGGCGTCGCCGGGCAGGCCGTCACGGCCACCGCGACGGTGGCGCTCGTCACGAGCCTCCTGATCTCCGCGGTGACGCGCACGATCGACCGGCGGCGCGTGCTGCTCGCGTTTTCGGTGTTGCTCGTCGCGTCGAATCTCGCGGTCGCGTTCGCGACCAGCCTGACGATGCTGCTGATCGGCCGCGTCGTGCTCGGCGTCGCGCTGGGCGGCTTCTGGACGATGGCGACGGCCACCACGATGCGGCTCGTTCCGACGGCGATGGTGCCGCGTGCGCTGTCGATCATCTTCAGCGGCGTGGCGGTCGCGACGATCGCGTCCGCGCCGATGGGCAGCTACTTCGGCCACCTGATCGGCTGGCGCAACGTGTTCCTGATCGCGGGCGCGCTAGGCGGCATCGCGTTCGTGTCGCAGCTCGTCACGCTGCCGTCGCTGCCGCCGAGCGGCACGACGCGGCTGCGTACGCTGATCGACGTGCTGCGCCGGCCGACCGTCGGCCTCGGGATGTTCGCGACGATCCTCGTGTTCACCGGGCATTTCGCGTTCTTCACGTATCTGCGGCCGTTCCTCGAACAGGTCGCGGGCGTCGGCGTGAACGGCCTGTCGGCGATCCTGCTCGGCTACGGTATCGCCAACTTCGTCGGTACGTCGCTCGCGGGCCGCGTGCTCGAACACCGGCTGCGGCCGATGCTGATCGCGATGCCCGCGCTGATGGTCGTGCTCGCCATCGCGCTCGTCGCGCTCGGCCGCGCGCCGATGATCGATGCGGTGCTCGTCGCGTTGTGGGGGATGGCCTTCGGCGGCGTGCCGGTCGCGTGGTCGACCTGGGTCACGCGCACCGTGCCCGATGAAGCCGAAAGCGCGGGCGGGCTGATCGTCGCAGCGATCCAGCTTGCCATCGCGACGGGGGCGGCGGCCGGTGGCGTCGTGTTCGACGCGAACGGCGCGGCTGGCGTGTTCGTGGGCGCGGCCGTCGTGCTGGCCGTCGCGGTCGCGGCGATCGTGACGGGCGTGCCGAAGCGGGTCGGCGTCGCCGCGTCCTGACCGGCCGGCGGGCCGGCGCGGTGGTGCGGTGGTGCAGGCCCGCCGGCGGCCGTCCGCTCGTCGAGCGTCAGGCGGTGCCGGCGCCCGCGATGCGGTCGAGGTCCGCGAGCGCATCGTCCGGCAACACGAGGCCGGACGTCGCGAGGTTCTCGTGCAGATGCGCGAGCGACGACGTGCCGGGAATCAGCAGGACGTTCGGCGCGTGGCGCAGCAGCCATGCGAGCGCGACCTGCATCGGCGTCGCGCCGACGCGCGCCGGCACGTCGGACAGTGTCGACGACTGCAGCGGCGAGAAGCCGCCGAGAGGAAAGTACGGCACATAGGCGATGCCGTCGCGGGCGAGCGCGACGATCAGCGCGTCGTCGCCGCGATGTGCGACGTTGTAGCGGTTCTGCACGCACACGATGTCGCAAATCCGCCGGCCCTGCGCGATCTGCGCGGGCGTGACGCCGCGCCCGTCGCGCAGCAACCGGCCCGGTTCATGCGGCGGCGCGTGCCGATCGCGGCGGCCGGCGTTCATCGTGCATCGCCTAGCCGCCCTGCCTGACCATCTCCGCCAGCGTCTTCATCGCCTGCAGGTACGGATACGGCCCGTGACTGATGCGGGCCACGCCGTAGTCCGCGAGTTCGGCCAATGTCGGCGTTTCCGCGACGCGCATCACGTTCACCGGCAGCGGCGATGCGGCCGTCAGCGCGCGAATGAGCGCCGGCGAGCGCAGCCCCGGCACGAAGAGCCCGTCGGCGCCGGCCGCCGCGTACGCGCGTGCGCGGGCCAGCGTGGCATCGAGCAGGCGCTCGTCGTGCGTGTCGGCCGGCGCTTTGAAGAACACGTCGGTACGCGCGTTGATGAAGTAGTCGGCGCCCGCGCGATCCGCCGCCTGCCGTGCTGCCGCGAGACGGGCTGCGGCGGCTTCGACGTCACGCAGTTCGCCCGTCGCCGGAAAGCTGTCCTCGAGGTTGCAGCCGATCGCGCCGGCCTCGATGCTGAGCGCGATCGTTTCGGCGACATCTTCCGGCCGCTCGCCGTATCCGCTTTCGAGATCGACGGTGACGGGCAGGTCGGTCGCGCGCGTGATGCGCTCGAGCACCTCCATCATGAGCGCGCGCGGCATCTGCTCGCCGTCGACGAACCCGTTGGCCGCCGCGACCGACCAGCTGCCGGTTGCCAGCGCGACGGCGCCCGCGTCGGCCGCCGTGCGCGCGCTGCCGGCATCCCACACGTTGAATAGCGCCAGCGGCTGGCCCGCGCGGTGAAGCGACCGGAAATACGCGCCTTTCTCGTTGCTGCTCATGTTTGTGTCTCCTTGTGGAAAACCGGGTCGGTCGTCGTGCCGAACGATACTGCCACCGAATCGAGCGCCGCGAGAAAATCGCGCGCGTCGAACAGTTCGCCGAGACTGCGCACGCCGCCTGACACCACGGTGTTGCCCGTCATCAGGCGCACGGCGGCCTCGACGATGATCGGTGCGCTGACCGCGTAGATGTCGCGCCCGGATGCGGTCGCGCGGTGGGTCGTGCCGCCCTGCACGACGATCGCGTCCATCGCGAATTGCTGCGCCGAGCGGCCCAGCGCGTCGGTCGGCACGGGCGGCGGCGTGGCGGCATCGCGCACGTCGCGCAGCGCGAGCGTCGCGAGCCACGATTCGATCGTGTCGATGCGCAGGTGACGCGAGAGCGTCATCACTTCCGAAAACGGCAGCAGCGTGACGTCGACCCGGCCGATCGGCGGCGGGAACGGCCATGCGCGTTCGCGTGCGGTCGACGGCACCGGCGTCGGCTTTCCGTCCTTCTGCACGAGCCGTACCGCGCGGTTGCGTTCGCCCGTCACGCGCGTGCCGCGCGTCGGGTGCCAGCGGTCGAGCCCGGTCGCGATATCGACGCGCTCGATCGGCTGGTTCCTGTCCACGACGGCCGTGACGAGCAGGTCGGCCAGGCCGCCGTAGAACGCCGCGGCCGGCACGACGGTCACGCCCGCGGCACGTGCCCGGGCATCGCAGTGTTCGGCCAGCGCCAGCACCGACGGCTGCTCGGCCGTCAGGTCGAGATAGGGGATGCCGGCCCGCAGTGCGGCATCGGCCAGCGGCAGCGCGGTATCGAGATACGGCCCCGCGCAGTTGATCACGGTATCCGCGCCGCGCAGCGCGGTGTCGAGCGCGGCCGGATCGTCGATCGCGGCGACGCGCGCGAGCGACGCTTCGCCGCCGCCTTCCGCGAGCCGCGCCGCATCGCGGCCGATGCGGATCGCGCGCAGGCCGCGCCGTGCCAGTTCGGCGACGACAAACCGCCCGGTATGACCCGTGGCGCCATAGACTGCAACCGTCATTCGATCGTCCATGATCAACTCCGATACAGAACGGTCTGTTTTATAGTACAGACCTGTATCGTCGTCAATCCCGCGGTGCTATGATCGGCTCACTGTTGCGGCAAGGGCGGCCAGCATGGCCGGGTAGGGATGAAAAAGGAAACAGGTACACCAGGGAACGCGCCCGATACGCGCGAACGCATTCTGCAAACGGCCAGCGAGCTGTTCTACCGGGAGGGCACGCGCGCGGTCGGCGTGGACCTGATCGTCGCGCAGGCGGGCGTGGCGAAGACGAGCCTCTATCGTCACTTCGCGACGAAGGACGACCTGATCGAAGCGTTCCTGCTGCGCGAGGACGCCGATTTCTGGGCGCATTGGGATGCGGTGGCCGCGCAGTACCGGCGCACGCCGCGCGAGGAACTGGATGCGCAGCTGCAATGGATCGGTGAACGCATCGCGCGCCCCGGCTATCGCGGTTGCCCGCAGATCAACATCGCCGCCGAATACGCGGATGGCAATCATCCGGCCCGCAAGGTGGCCGTCGCGCACAAGCAGGAGCTGCGGCGCCGGCTGACCGAACTGGCGGGCGCGATGGGCGTCGACGAACCGGAAACCTTCGCGCTGCGGCTCGCGACCGTCATCGACGGCGCGCTGAGCAGCGGGCAGGCGCTGCATGCGCACGGGCCCGTGGCCTTCCTGCAGGAATTCGCCCAACTGCTGTTGCCGAAGAAGGGCCGGAAGCAGGCCGGCCTGCCGCGGTAAGTCGCGCGCCGGTTCCGTTCAGCCGCGTTCGGCCGGATCGACGGACAGCACACGCAACTGGCCGCGCAACTGATCGACTTCCCCCGGTGCGAACGGCCGTTCGATCTCGGCATGCGTCTGCTGCCACAGCGGAAATGCCTCGGCCAGCAGGTCGTGGCCGGCCTGCGTCAGTTCGAGCAGACGGCTGCGCCGGTCGTCCGGGTCCTGCGCGATCGTGACGAGGCCGCGCCGCTCGAGCGGTTTGAGCGCGGCCGTGAGCGTGGTGCGATCCATCGCGAGCACCGATGCGACCGATTTCATCGGCGCCGGCTGCGGCCGGTTCAGCGACATCAGCAGCGAAAACTGGCCGTTGGTGAGGTCGAGCGGGCGCAGCACATCGTCGAAGATCCGCGCAAGATTGCGCGCCGCGCGCTGCATGTGCAGGCACAGGCAGCAATCGCGCACCATCAGCGTCGTTTCGAAAGGGAGCTTTTCTTTTCGTGCCATGTTGCAATTGTGTTGATATCAACCTATCGTGTCAAGGTCGAGGCGCGGCAGTCCGTCGTGCCCGTCACCGGAGGAGGCGGCATGAGTGCTCAACAGCAGTTGTATCTCGCGGTATTTCTCGGCGCCAAGGATAGCCCGGCCATGAAGGCCTGGCTGGCGCTGCCGGATGACGAGCGGCGCACCCGCGAGCGCGACGGCATCGCCGCGTGGCATGCATGGGTCGACCGCAATCGCGACGCGATCGTCGAGATGGGCGGGCCGCTCGGCAAGACGAAGACGATCGATGCGGCCGGCGTCACCGACACGGCGAACGAGATGAGCGGCTTTACCGTCGTGCGGGCGGCGTCGCACGACGCGGCGGCCGCATTGTTCGAAGGCCATCCGCATTTCACGCTGTTCCCGGGCGTGGCGATCGACGTGATGCCGGTGCTGGCGATTCCCGGCGCGTAAACGACGAGCGAGGCCAGGCGTTGCGGATCGGCGAGGCGCCGTGGCTGGCATGCGGAAATTTCCGACATTCTGGATGGAGACTGGCGATGAAGCTTTACGGATTTGCCGGCACCCGCACTCAGCGCGCGCTGTGGGGGCTGAAGGAGCTGGATGCCGACTTCGAGTTCGTCTCGGTGAACCTGCTCCAGGGCGAGCACAAGCGGCCCGAATTCCTGCGCCTCAATCCGGCCGGCAAGGTGCCCGTGCTGGTGGACGGCGACCTCGTGATTCCCGAATCGGCCGCGATCGTGCTGTATCTCGCGGACAAGTACCCGGAGAAGGCGCTGCTGCCGGTCGATCTGGCGCTGCGCGCGCAGGCCTACCGGTGGGTGATGTTCGCGGTGACCGAGCTCGAGCAGCCGCTGTGGCGGATCACGCGGCATTCGTTCCTCTATCCGCCGGAGAAGCGCTCGCCGGCCGACATCGAGCTGGCGCGCGAGGATTTCAGGACGATGGCCGCGATTCTGGACAAGCATCTGGAAGGGCGCGAGTTCATCGTCGGCGACACGCTGACGGTGGCCGATTGCGTGACGGCTTACCTGATCGACTGGGCCGGCGAGTGCAACCTGATCGAGTCTTTCCCGCAGTTGCGGGCGTACCTCGAACGGCTGTATGCGCGGCCGAAGGCGCCGCAGCGGATCGCGGACGCGCGCAAGGCGGCGTGAGCGTGCGGCGGCCGGCCATGGGCCGTATCGGCCAGGCCGGCCGTTTCGTTTGCGCAGTGGGGGAATGCCTGCCGGCCGCGTGTCATGGCGTTAAAGCGTGCGTCGCGCGCGCAGGCGCATACGCTCACGCCACGTCGTCAGGCCCGCCGAGCGCGCGACACAGCATCGACAGGTCGTTGAGCGTAAGGTGCGGCGCGGCGGCCTGTTGCTGCACACGTTCCGGTTCCGGATGCGTGTCGCGAACCACCCACGCTGCCTGAAGCCCCGCGTTCAACGCACCGACGATATCGAGGTGATAGTCGTCCCCGACGTGCAGCAGTTCCGCCGGCTGCACGTCGAGCGTTTCCGCCGCCGCATGGAAGATCCCGGGCTCCGGCTTCGCGACCCCGAACGCCTGTGCGCTGAGCGTCGCACGAAAGTATTCGCCGCCGCCGGTCATTCGCAGGTCGGCGTTGCCGTTGGTCACGGCGATCAACGGAAACCGCGCGCTCAACCACGCGAGCGCGGGCAACGCATCGTCATAGAATTCGACCCGGTTGCGCGCGGCAAAGAACGCCGCGTACGCGTGCTCGGCGAGCGCGACATCCTCGTTCGCACGCTCCAGCGCAAGCCGGATCGATCCGATCCTCATCGCACGGAAATCGCCGGCGAGCCCGGGGCACAATCGTTCGTATTCCTCACGCAACCCGCTCAACGCCTGCTGCGTGGACAGCACGCGCGCGGTACCGGGCGCGTGCTCGATCAACCATGCGTGAAGCGCCGCTTCGGCCCGTACGACGGCCGGCCCGAACGGCCACAGGGTGTCGTCCAGGTCGAACGAGAGGGCGGAAACTTTGGCGAGACGCATGGCGGTTGACGAGAGAGTTTCGTTTACCACGGCCACGGAATGGAAATTCCGGTGCCGTTTTCGAGGGCCTGTCGATACAGGAAGCGGGCGACGGTCAGGTCCTGAAGCGCCAGCCCGGTCATGTCGAAGACGGTGATCTCGTGCGGCGCGCGGTCGACCGACGCGGTTCCGGCGAGGATGTCACCGATTTCAGTGCGTGGCAAATCCGGCGCCCACTGGCACTCGCCGATGCTGCGGGCCTGATCGTGATCGTCCACGACGATGCGCGCGCGTTCCAGCACGCCTGCCGGAAGCTCGCGCTTGCCGGCCGTGTCGGCGCCGACGCAGGTCAGGTGGGTGCCCGGCCGAACCGCATCCGCATCGAACAGCGCGCCGCCGCCCGGTGTTGCCGTGATGACCACGTCGCTATCGGCCACCGCGTCGTTCCGGTCGCGTGCCACGCCGATCGTGCATCGCTCCCGGAACGCCGATTCGAACTCCGGGTCGGGCTCGCCGCTGACGTTCACGTACCGCACCGTGCACCGTTGCGGCAGCAGCCCGAGCGCGTAGTCGAGCTGGACGCGCGCCTGCACGCCCGTGCCGAACACGCAGATTCGCGTGCTGTCGCGACGCGCGAGCAGTTGCAGCCCGAGGCCGCCGGCGGCACCGGTTCGCGCGGTGGTGATCGCATTGCCGTCCATGATGCACAGCGGGCGGCCCGTGGCCGGATCGAACAGCGCGACGGTGGCCTGATGCGGTTCGCCGCCGAGCGCCCGGTTGCCGGGCCAGAACCCGGCCGCCTTGAAGCCGAGCAGTTCCTGGCACGCGACGTCGCCCGACTTGATCCCGAATACGCCGCCCGTGTGCAGCTTCTCGCGAACCACCGGAAACACGCGCCCGGCCCGTTGACTGTGCAGCACGAAGGCTTCGCGAACCGCCGCCGTCACTTGCGCGGCCTCGAGGGCGGGTTCGACGGCATCGCGGTCGAGAAGCAGGAGTCGGGCGTCTGTCGGCATGTTCGGGCAAGCGCTTTCGGCGCAATGCAAAACGAGGTGTTTAAATTTTGTCCAGATTTGGACAAATAGTCAATGCATCGACGACACGGTGCGGCCGCGCGGTTCGGCTCACCACCCGTAGAAGCGCGGCCACGCCCGCGCGCTGCCGTCGTCGCCGATCGCCTGATACTCGGGATGTTGCGCACCGGTGGCGCACGCGTGATTCGGCAGGATGCGCAGGCGGGTGCCGATCGGAAACCGTTGCGCAATGCCGGAGTCGGGCGCGCTCGCGCGCGACACGATCCCGTGCTCCTGGTTGGCGGCGCTCATCACGTAGTCGCCGAGCACGTCGCCGTGTTCGGTGCAGACCTGCCCGTAGCCGAAATCGCGCGCCTGACGCTGCGTGCCGCGGTCGCGGCTCATCGCCATCCAGCCTGCGTCGACGATCGCCCAGCCTCTCTCTTCCTGGTGCCCGATGACGGTGGTCAGTACCGACAGCGCGATGTCGGACAGGTCGCACACGCCGATGTTGTGCATCACGAGGTCGAACATCACGTACACGCCGGCACGCACCTCGGTGACGCCATCGAGGTGTCGCGCCGCGAGCGCTGTGGGTGTCGAGCCGATACTCACGACCGGGCAGGGCAGCCCGGCGGCCCGGAGGCGTTCTGCCGCGCGCACGGTGCGGCTGCGCTCCTGTTCGGCGATGGCCGCCAGCGCTTCGGGCGTGCTGTATTCGTAGCTCGAGCCCGCGTGCGCCATCACGCCGCCGAGCACGAGCCCGCCGTCGACCAGCGCGCGGCCCACGTCGATCAGCAGGCCGGCGTCGGGCGGGATCCCCGAGCGGTGGCCGTCGACGTCGACCTCGATCCACACTTCGAAGCGCTCGCCATGCGCGCGCCCGAATTCGGCGATCGCGTGTGCAGCCGGCAGGCTGTCCGTGACCAGCTTCAGGTCGCAGCCCTGCCGGCGCAGCGCGAGCGCCTGGCCGAGCTTCGCGGGCACCATGCCGACCGCGTAGACGATGTCGCGGATACCGTGCGCGAAAAACTGTTCGGCTTCCTTGAGCGTCGACACCGTGACGCCTTGCGCGCCCGCGGCGATCTGGGCATCGACGACGTGCGTGCATTTGGTGGTCTTGACGTGCGGCCGGAACCTGACGCCGAGCGCGTCCAGATGTGCCTGCATGCGGCCGATGTTGTGACGCATGCGGCCGACGTCGATCAGGGCGGCCGGGGTGTTGAGGGTTTGAAGGTCCACGATGCGTTGCCTCGGAATGTTGCCGGTGCGAGCACTGTAGACGCGTCGACGGGCCGCGTGTTTAACGCAACGCTAATACGGCATTAAACACCGTTTAATCGACCGGATCGCGCGAGCCCGAGCCCGAGCCCGAGCCCGGTGCCACTCATGCCTTGCCGCGCCACGGCGGCGGGCTCAGCAACCGCGTCGCGGCTTCGAGGAATACCCGTTGCCGCGCGGAACGGCCGGTGCGCGACGGCAGCAGCGCCGTGACCGGCGCGGGCGGCAGGTGCCAGTCGGGCAGCAACCGGACGAGCCTGCCGTTCGCCAGCAGCGGAGCGACGTCCCACTCGGAGCGCTCGACGATCCCGAGCCCGGCCAGCGCCCATTCGGTGATGACGGTGCCGTCGTTGGAGGACAGCGCGCCGGTGACGCGGATCACGGCGGACCGGCGTGGGGCACCCTTGACGTCGCCGCCGGACGAGAAGCGCCATCGCGGGATGTCCTCGTCGTTCTCGCGCAGGCACAGGCAGTCGTATCGGGCCAGGTCGGACGGATGGTTCAATGCCTCGATGCGACGGGCATAGGCAGGGCTCGCGCACAGAAATCGCTCGTTGGGCGCAAGCGGATAGCCGATCCACGACGACGACTTGAGGCTGCCGACGTGCACGACCACGTCGGCCCCCGACGCGCTGGTCAACGGGCTGTCCGACAGGTGGAGCGCGATGTCGAGTTTCGGGTGCGCGCGCTGCAGGTCGCGCACGATCCGCGCGACGTACTTTCGCCCGAAGCCGAGCGGGGCGACGACGCGCAGCGTGCCCCGCACGTCGCCGTGGTCGCCTGAAATGCTGACCGGCAGCGCGTCCACGCGCTCGAGAATGTCGACGGCTTCCTGGTACAGCCGTTGCCCTTCGTCGGTCAATGCGATCCCTTTCGGTTGCCGCACCGCGAGCCTGGCGTTCAAGCGCGCCTCCATCCGCTGCAGGCGGATCGTGACCGCGGGCGGCGTGAGATCGAGCAGCCGGGCGGCGGAGGCCAGCGAGCGCGACGTACCGATCGCGCGTACGAGCCGAAGGTCGTCGAGGTCGAGCATTTCGTGTCTCTTAATGTGAACGATGCAGGGCATTAAACCGCATATCACGCGTCGTAGCCATCGAGGCGGCGGCGCGGGCGACATGGCCGGTGTCGACGGTTTAAAGAACCGTCGCGTTGCGCCGATATAGAGACGACGTCCGGCTTTCTGTGCAGCGTGTCCAGACCAGCACGGTGCATGCCGTGGAAGGCCGGGACCTATTCCAACGAAAAAATGGAGCCTCTCACCTTATGAAGTCCGTCTTTACCCGTCCCCTGGCAGGCCGCCTCGCAATCGTCGTCGCGGCCGCTTCGCTCGCCGCGTGCGGCGCGACGAACCCGCTTCAACAGGCCGGCCAGGGGATCATGGGCGCGCTGACGTCCGACGCGGGCCGGACCGACGTGTCGAGCCAGAAGCCGGTCGTCCTGAAGATTCCGAACGATCCCGGCATCCAGCCGCGCAAGGTCGCGCCGTATTCGACGGTCATCGTCCGCGATGTCGGCTACGACAGCCGCAGCGTGCAGGTCATCGCGAACGCGCAGTACTACCGGCTTCGCTTCGAGAACCTGACGCCCGGATCGTTCGTTGTCCATGCGCGTACGGACAACGGGGTCGCCGGGTCGGGCGTGAAGTACGACGTCAACTTCAACGTGCAGGAATCGCCGAAGGGTTATCAGGTCGCGTTTCAGCCGATGACGCGCAACGCCTATCAGCAGGGGCTGATCGGCAAGTTTCCGGTGCCGAACTTCAACGACGCTGACCTGCGCACGCAGTTGACGTCGCTGCAAATCGTCTACCGCTTCGAGGTGGATTCGCCGTACAACTCGGAATCGGTGACCGCGAACTTCATGCGTCTCGCGCGTCCGATGACCGCGCGGCAGGGCTGGGCCGATCCCGTGACGGGCAAGATCTACAGCAGCTACTTCGTGTCCACGCTGCATGGTCGCGACATGACGTATGTCACGCAGGTGTATCCGTACCACAACGGGTCGAAGGCGGTGATCACGGCGGTGATCACCGGTGTCGAAACCGCGCCGGATACGGTCGACTTCGGCGTGCTGATCAACGATGCGCGCCACATGCTCGAGAACATCGCGAAGTCCTGATCGTGTGCCCCGGGGCTGCGCGCCGCGTCACGCGCGCAGCCCGACAATCAGCGACCGATGCGCGGCGACCCCGGCCATCACGCCCGACGCCGACGCGAACGTCGCGTTGGTCATCGGCGTCGACGCGTCGCCGGCCACGAACACGCCGGCGACGTTCGTCTCTTTCCCCGCATCGACGCGCACGACAGGGCCGAGCGGCCCGTCGTCGAATGCACAGCCGAGCTGCTGCGCGAGATCGCTCGCCATTGCCGTACGCGCGCCGACGAACAGCGCATCGACCGGCACGACCTGCCCGTCGGCGAGCCGCAACGCTTCGATACGCGGCGCGTCGCCCAGGATTTCGACGACCGGCGAGCGCTCGATGCGTACGCCGCGCGCGTCGAGCAACGCGGCTTCTTCGTGGTTCGCTTCGACCACGCCCTGCGTGAACCACGTCGTCGGGCCCCAGTCTGGAATCAGGATCGCCTGGTGCACGGACAGCGGATGCGTGGCGAGCACGCCGAGCCGCCGGCCGCTCACCTCGTACCCATGGCAGTACGGACAATGCAGCACGCTGACGCCCCAGCGTTCGGCGAGCCCCGGCAGCGCGGGCAGTTCGTCGCGGATGCCGGTCGCGAGGATCAGCCGGTCGGCACTGGCTCGGCTGCCGTCGGCCAGCGTCACGTGGAAGCGGCCGTCCGCATCGCGTTCGGCCGTGCGCACGTCGCCTGCGATCCGCTGCACGGTCGGATAAGCGGCGAGTTGCGCGGCGGCTTCCTCGACGATCTGCGCGGGCGGCTTGCCGTCCTGCCCGAAAAAGCCGTGCGCGTGCGCGGCAAAGCGGTTGCGCGGCCGGCCGGCGTCGATCACGAGCACGCGGCGGCGCGCCCGCGCAAGCTGCATCGCGGCCGACAGCCCCGCAAAGCTGCCGCCGATCACGATGACTTCATGATGGTCATGCATGCACCCGCTCCTTTCCTGAACCTGCGTGATTGAAGGACGTGTTCCGATGGCGGCCAACTCATGGAACACGAGAAGTTGCATGATAGGGCGGTGGTATCATTCACGCAACTTCAAAAGTTTCGAGAGAGGGGCGCCGCCCGTGAGAACCGATAGCCGCTTGTCGCGCATGCTGCACGTGCTGATCCACATGGACCAGGCCGACGGCCCGCTGACGTCGGAGACGATCGCGACGATGCTGGGCACGAACCCGGTGGTCGTGCGACGCCTGCTCGGGGGCTTGCGCGACCACGGGTACGTGCAGTCGGAGAAGGGGCATGGCGGCGGGTGGGCGCTGAGTGTCGCGCTCGACGACATCACGCTGCTCGACGTCTATGGCGCGGTGGGCGAGCCGCCGCTGTTCTCCGATCTCGTCACCGACGACGAGGCCGAATGCCTGGTCGAGCAGGCCGTCAACGCGCACCTGTCAGCTACGCTGAAAGAGGCCGAGACGACGCTGCTCGCCCGCTTCGGCGAAGTCACGCTCGGCATGCTGTCGCGCGATTTCGAAGCGAAGGCGGCCCGGCGGCGCAAGCCGCGCTGACGCGCTGCAGCATCGCGGCCGGGCACGGCCGCCGTGCGCGCCGGCGCGGCCGAAACCGTCGCGCCGCGATGTTCTGTCCCCCAACTTCTGCCCGGTTCGCCCGCCACAGGGCAAAATACGGGTTTTCCGCACCCGCGAGGGCGCGACCGAATCACGCGCCGGGCGGCGGCAGTGCGCAATCCGCACGCCGCTGCCCGGCGCCCAGGCAAGATCGCTCGCCGTGTCGCGAGCCCACAGGAGTCCAGACCTCATGCCCGAATCCAACCTGTCCTTCTTCGGCCGGCTGTCGCTTGCCGTCGGCACGTTCTTCTCCGTGCTCGGCAACCGCGAGTTCGCGGCCGGCGTGCTGCGCGTGCGCGACGGCGCCCCGGCGCCGGTCGCGCCGACCCCGACCCCGGCCCCGGCTGCCGCGCCCGTTGCGCCGGCCCCCGCACCCGTGAAGGCGCCTGCTCCCGAGCTGCGCGAAGCGAGCCCGCAGGCCGCACTGCAACTGCTCGGCCTGCTGCAGCGCGATGCGCGCTTCATCGACTTCGTCGAGGAAGACATCGCCGGTTATGCGGACGCCGAGATCGGCGCGGCCGCGCGCCTCGTGCACGACGGCTGCCGTGCCGCGCTGCGCGAACACTTCACGATCGTGCCGGTGCGCGACGAAGCCGAAGGCAGCCGCGTGACGCTGCCGGCCGGTTTCGACGCGACGGCCGTGCGCGTGACCGGCAACGTGGTCGGCTCGGCGCCGTTCACGGGTACGGTCAGCCATCGCGGCTGGCGGGTGGCCGACGTGCGCCTGCCGAAGCTGACGGGCAGCCACGACGCCTCGGTCGTCGCACCGGCGGAGGTGGAACTGTGAGCGATCCGCGCTATTCGATCGGTATCGATCTCGGTACGACCCACTGCGCGCTGTCGTATGTCGACAGCGCCGCGAGCGACGGCGAAACCATCACGCAGCAGGTGCTGCCGATCGCGCAGCTCACCGCGCCCGGCGCGCTGGAGTCGCGCGACCTGCTGCCGTCGTTCCTCTACCTGCCGCATGAAAGCGAACTCACGCAGGGCGACCTGACGCTGCCGTGGACGGCCTCGCGCGCCTTCGCCGTCGGCGAGATGGCGCGCACGCGCGGCGCCGGCACGCCGATCCGCCTCGTGTCGAGCGCGAAGAGCTGGCTGTGCCACCCGGGCGTCGATCGCCGCGCGGCGATCCTGCCGAGCGATGCGCCGCCGGAAGTGTCGCGCGTGTCGCCGCTGGAAAGCTCGATCCGCTACCTGACGCACCTGCGCGAAGCGTGGGACCACGCGCATCCCGACGCGCCGTTCGCCGACCAGGACGTGACGGTCACGATCCCCGCGTCGTTCGACCCGGCCGCGCGCGAGCTGACGGCCGAGGCCGCCCGCGCCGCCGGCTATTCGCGGATGACGCTGCTCGAGGAGCCGCAGGCCGCGCTGTACAGCTGGATCCAGAAGAGCCAGGGCGGCTGGCGCAAGCAGGTGCAGGTCGGCGACCTGATCCTGTGCGTCGACGTCGGCGGCGGCACGACCGACCTGTCGCTGATCGCGGTGGTCGAGCGCGACGGCAATCTCGAGCTGCATCGCGTGGCGGTCGGCGAGCACATCCTGCTCGGCGGCGACAACATGGACCTCGCGCTCGCGCACGTCGTCGCGCGCAAGCTCGCGCAGCAGGGCACGCAGGCCGATCCGTGGCAACTGCGGGCGCTCACGTACGCATGCCGTTCCGCGAAGGAAACGCTGCTGTCCGATCCGTCGACCGACGCGGTGCCGCTCGTCGTGCCGAGCCGCGGCTCGAAGCTGATCGGCGGGTCGATTCGCACGGAGCTCACGCGCGCGGAACTCACGCAGACGATCCTCGAAGGCTTCTTCCCGCAGGTCGACGCAGCCGCGCGCCCGGTAAGCCGCGCACGCGTCGGCCTGACGCAGCTCGGCCTGCCGTATGCGCAGGATGCGGGCATCACGCGCCATCTCGCGGCGTTCCTCGGCCGCCAGGTCGCGGCGCTCGACTCGCTCGAGGGCGTGCAGCGCACGCTGCCGCAGGGCGCGACGTTCCTGCACCCGACTGCCGTGCTGTTCAACGGCGGCGTGTTCAAGTCGACGCTGCTCACGCAGCGCGTGCTCGATACGCTCAACCACTGGCTCGCCGCCGAAGGCGCGCCGCCCGCGCGCCTGCTCGAAGGCGCGGATCTCGACCTCGCGGTCGCGCGCGGCGCCGCATACTACGGCTACGTGAAGCGCGGCCGTGGCGTGCGCATTCGCGGCGGCACGGCGCGTGCGTACTACGTCGCGATCGAATCGGCGATGCCCGCGGTGCCGGGGCTCGAGCCGCCGGTGCAGGCGCTGTGCGTCGCGCCGTTCGGGATGGAGGAAGGCTCGGACGCGGCGCTGCCGCCGCAGGAGTTCGGCCTCGTCGTCGGCGAACCGGTGCAGTTCCGCTTCTTCGGTTCGTCGGTGCGCCGCCAGGACCAGGTCGGCACGCTGCTCGACTACTGGTCGCCGGAGGAACTGCAGGAGCTCGAGGAGATCCAGGCGACGCTGCCGGCAGAAGGGCGCACCGTCGGCGAGATCGTGCCCGTGAAGCTGCATGCGCGCGTGACCGAAGCCGGCACGCTCGAACTCGAGGCGATCCCGAGCGGCACGAACGAGCGCTGGAAGGTCGAGTTCGACGTGCGCGGCGCCGCCTGAGCGCGATGAAGCGCTATACGGTCGGGATCGACCTCGGCACGAGCAATACGGTCGTCGCTTACGTCGAGGCCGGTTCCGACGCGATCCGCGTGTTCGACGTCGAGCAGCTGGTCGGCCCCGGCGCGGTGGCCGCGCAGCCGCTGCTGCCGTCGGTGCGCTATCACCCGGCGGCGGGCGAGCTGCCGCCGGACACGTTGCGGCTGCCGTGGGCGGTCGCCGCGAAAGCAAACGCGAACGCGGCCGCCGATCCGCCGGCCGTGATCGGTCGCTACGCGCGCACGCTCGGCGCGCAGGTGCCGGGCCGGCTCGTCACGAGCGCGAAGAGCTGGCTGTCGCACGCGTCGGTCGACCGGCTCGCGGCGATCCTGCCGTGGGGCGCGGCCGACGGCGTCGAGAAGGTGTCGCCGGTCGATGCGAGCGCGAGTTATCTCGCGCACGTGCGCGATGCGTGGGACGCGCGTTTTCCCGATGCGCCGCTCGCGAAGCAGGACGTGATCCTGACGGTGCCTGCGTCGTTCGACGACGGCGCGCGCGCACTGACGGTCGAGGCCGCGCGACGCGCGAAGCTGCCCGCGCTGCGGCTGCTGGAAGAGCCGCAGGCCGCGTTCTACGACTGGCTGTACGGCCAGCGCGACACGCTGCGCGACACGTTCGCCGCCGCGCGGCGCGTGTTGATCTGCGACGTCGGCGGCGGCACGACCGACCTCACGCTCGTCGATGTCGCGCCGGGCGACGACGGCGAGCCCACCTTCACGCGTGTCGGCGTCGGCAACCACCTGATGCTCGGCGGCGACAACATGGACCTCGCGCTCGCGCGCCTGGTCGAGGCGCGGCTGACCGAGCCCGGCACGCGGCTGTCGGCCGCGAGCCTGTCGCAGCTCGTCGAGCGCTGCCGTGCGGCGAAGGAGCGGCTGCTCGGCGACGATGCGCCGGCGTCGGTCACCGTCACGCTGCTCGGCGCGGGCAGCAGGCTCGTCGGCGGTGCGCGTTCGGCCGAGCTGACGCGGCAGGAAGTCGAGCAGATCGTCGTCGACGGGTTCTTTCCGCAGGTCGAAGCCGGCGAGCTGCCGCGCCGTGCGCGCGCCGCGATCGTCGAATTCGGGCTGCCGTATGCGAGCGACGCGGCCGTCACGCGGCATGTCGCCGCGTTCCTGCAGCGCCATGCGGACGGCCCGCTGCCCGACACGCTGCTGCTCAATGGCGGTGTGTTCCGCGCGGGCGCGCTCGCCGGCCGTCTCGCGCAGACGCTCGGCGCATGGCGCGGCGCGCCGCTCGACGTGCTGCACAACGCGCATCCGGACGTGGCCGTCGCACGCGGCGCCGTCGCGTACGGGCTCGCGCGCGCCGGGCATGCGCCGCGCATCGGCGGCGGGTCCGCGCGCAGCTATTTCCTCGTGCTCGACGACGACGCGGCCGATTCCGCCGCGCGCGGCGTCTGCCTGCTGCCGCGCGGTGCGGAAGAGGGCCGCGAGATCCGGCTCGACGATCGCACGTTCGCGTTGCAGCTCGGGCAGCCGGTGCGTTTTCACTTGATGTCGACCGTGGCCGAGACCCCGTACCGGCCCGGCGATCTCGTCGATCTCGACGGCGGCGATTTCGTGCGGCTGCCGCCGATCGCGACGGTCGTCGACGCGAAGGCGGGCGGCGACGCACGCGAAACGCCGGTGAAGCTCACCGCGTCGCTGACCGAGGTCGGCACGCTCGAGATGCATTGCATCGCGACCGACGACGCGGCGCGCCGCTGGAAGCTCGAATTCCAGTTGCGCGGCGATGCGCCGGTGCACGGCGACGACGCCGCGCCCGCGCGACATCCGCGGCTCGACCAGGCGATCGAGCTGATCGAGCGCTCGTTCGGCAGCAAGGCTGCGGGTGTCGCGCCGAAAGACACGCGCCGGTTGCGCGCGCAACTCGAACAGGTGCTCGGCGCGCGTGAAGCGTGGGACGTCGCGCTCGCGCGCGAGCTGTTCGACGCGCTGCTCGCGCGCGCACGCCGCCGCCGCCGTTCGGCCGATCACGAGCGCGCGTGGCTGAACCTTGCCGGTTATTGCCTGCGTCCGGGTTTCGGTCATCCGCTCGATGCCTGGCGCATCGAGCAGCTGTGGCCGCTGTTCGACGACGGGATCCAGTACGTGACCGACGGGCAGGTGTGGTCGGAGTGGTGGACGCTGTGGCGGCGCGTGGCCGGCGGCCTCGACGACGATGCGCAGACGCAGGTGCGCGACGCGATCGCGTTCCTCGAACCGTCCGACGACAAGCGGCGCAAGCTGCCGTTCGATCCGGGCAAGGTCGGCCCGGCCGACATGACGCGGCTGTCCGCGTCGCTCGAACGGCTGCCCGTCGAGCGCAAGGTCGAACTGGCCGAACGCCTGATCGCGCAATTGCAGAAGCCTGCCGAGCGTGCGCTGTGCGCGTGGGCGCTCGGGCGCATCGGTGCGCGCCGGCCGTTTTACGGCAGTGCGCACAGCGTCGTGCCGGCGGAAGTCGCCGGTGGCTGGCTCGATGCGCTGTTCGCGCTCGACTGGAAGCAGGTCGAGCCGGCCGCGTTTGCCGCTGCGCAGATTGCGCGGATGACCGGAGACCGTTCGCGCGATTTGCCGGACGTGACGCGCGACGCGGTAATCAAGCGCCTGTCGGCTGCGAATGCATCGTCGGCGTGGATCGACATGGTGCGTGAAGCGATCGCGTTCGACGAAGCCGACACGGTGCGCGTGTTCGGCGAGACGCTGCCGGCCGGGTTGAAGTTGCTGGCGGGGTGAGCGGCGCGCTGGGGCGACGGTATCGTCCGGATGCCTGAGCGTGCCGTCGATGTTCACGGATTCGACGACCTTGAAAAAACGGCTGCCGATGCATCGGCAGCCGTTTTCGTTTGCACGGGTCGTGCGCCGGTCAGACCTGCGGCATCGCCTCACGCAACGCTGCGGCCGACTCCACGGCGATCACATCCGGCGCAACGGCCCGCCGCGCGAGATGAATCCCCGCGAGCATGCAGCGCACCGACCCGCCGGCCAGCTCGATCGTCGGCACGTCGAGCGGCAGCAGCCGCGCGGAGCGCTCGATTACGGTGCGCTGGTCGCGCGTGAGGCAATCGAACGCGCGCCGCGACAGCGCGAGCACACGCCCGTCCTTGCCCGACAATTCCAGCGTATTGCCCGCGAAATTCGCGATCTGCGAGGGATCGAGCGCGATCACCGCGCGCCCCGTTTCGGTCAGGCGTTGCGCGATTTCGCCGCGACGCCGGCTGTCGGCGATCAGGTCGAGGCCTACCATCGCGAACTCGGTGGCGACGCTCATCATCACGTTCGTGTGATAGATCGCGCGCCCGTCGGCATCGGCCGTGTCGAAGCAGATCGGCTCGAAATTGAAATGCGTGCAGAAGCGTTCGAGCGCGACCGGATCGGCGCGGCGCGAGCGCGCGGTGTAAGCGATCCGCGCGACGTGGTCGAGCACCATCGCGCCGGTGCCTTCGAGGAACACGTCGTCGTATTCGAGGCCCGAGTAGTCGATCACGTCCTGCACGCGATATTCGGCCTTCAGCATCTCGATCACGTCCGCGCGCCGCTCGCGGCGGCGATTCGGGCTGTACATCGGATACAGCGCGACATGGCCGCCCGGGTGCGTCGAGAACCAGTTGTTCGGGAACACGGAATCAGGCGTGTCGCGCTCGCCGTGGTCGTCGAATACATGCACGCGCACGCCCGCATCGGCGAGCGTCTGCGCGGCGGCCGTGACTTCGTCGCGCGCGGCGGCCGATACCGACGGCAGGTCGGGCGCGCCGTTGCCGGCCGTGCGCTGGAAGGCGTTGTCGGCCGCGGTCTGCGGGTTCGGCAGGAAGCGGTGCGGCCGGATCATCACGACGGCGGCCGGCGCCTGGATCGATACGAGATTCATGACAGGCAGGAACGAAGGGCAGGAAAACGGGCGGCGCACCTGCCGCCCGGGCATCGCGGTCAGCGCGCGAACGCGGCGACGGCTTCGGTCACGTATGCCGCGTGACCCTGCGCGATCGCGGCCGGATCGTCGATCAGCGCGAACAGGTTCTTCGGGTCGACGGCCGGCGGAATCAGCGCGATCTCGACGCCCGCGTTGTGCTGCTGCGCGAGCGCATAGAGGTAGCGCAGCGCCGAATAATCCTCGAGCGCGAAGCCGACCGAGTCGAACACCGTGACTTCGTCCGCGCGTTCGCGGCCGGTCGTCTCGCGTTGCAGCACGCGCCACAGCTCGGTGACGGGGAAGTCGGCCGGCATCTGCTGAATCTCGCCCTCGATGCGCGACTGCGGCTCGAATTCGACGAACACGCGGCCCGCATGCAGCACGCCCGCTTCGAGCTCGGTCTTGCCCGGGCAATCGCCGCCCACGGCGTTCAGGTGCATGCCGGGCTCGATCATGTCGGCCGTGACGATCGTCGCGTATGCCTTGTCGGCGGTGACGGTCGTCACGATGTCGGCGCCGCGCACGGCGTCGGCGGTCGATGCGGCACGCACGACGCGCAGTGCCGGGTACGCGGCGAGGTTCCGCACGAGCTTGTCGGTCGCGCGCGGATCGACGTCGAACACGCGGATTTCGTCGATGCCGAGCAGCGTATGGAACGCGATCGCCTGGAATTCGCTCTGCGCGCCGTTGCCGATCAGCGCCATCGTGCGCGCGTCGGGGCGGGCGAGTACCTGGGCGGCGAGCACCGACGTGGCGGCCGTGCGCAGCGCGGTGGTGAGCGTGAGTTCGGCGAGCAGCAGCGGGTAGCCGGTGTCGACTTCGGCGAGCGCGCCGAACGCCATCACCGTGTGCATCCCGCGCGCGGCGTTGACGGGGTGGCCGTTCACGTACTTGAACGCGAACAGCGATGCGTTCGCGACGGGCATCAGTTCGATCACGCCGTCGCGCGAGTGGCACGCGACGCGCGGCGACTTGTCGAAGTCGGCCCAGTGCAGGTAATCGGCGCGCAGCGTGTCGACGAGTTCGCGCAGGAACGTCGTGACGCCGGTGCTGGCGATCAGTCGGGCGGTGGCGGGAACGTCGAGGAAGCGGGTCATGCGTCTGTCTCCATGTTCTCAGTGCCGGTACGGATGTCCCTGGCGTTCTGGTCGACCGGGCGGTGCTTCGGCGCGGCGCGGGCTTGCCGGAAAGCGGCGGCGCGGCGTGTCCGGCCGGTCGATACGTCATTATTTCCGCGAGTCGAGCCAACAAATAGACAGCAAAAGTGGCAGATTTATCGATAGACTTGGCAGAATGCCAGCCATATCCGGCAATTTGACAAGTTTCGCTGGCGCGGAATGCGCAGCCTCCGGCACGCTGGCGGCCGGTTCACGTTCAACAGGAAGGTCCATCCATGATCACGCTCGACGATGTCGACCGGCAGCTCATCGCGTTGCTGCGCGACAACGCGCGACTGCCCGTCGTCGCGCTGGCGAAGGCATTGCGCGTCGCGCGCGCGACCGTGCAGAACCGGCTGACGCGGCTGGAGAAAAACGGCGTGATCGTCGGTTATACGGTGCGGCTCAAGCCGGCGGCGGAACGCCACCGGATCCGCGCGCTGATGTCGATCGCCGTGCAGGGCAACCGCGGCGCGGAAGTGGTGAAGGTGCTGCGCGGGCATCCGAACGTGACGTCGATCCACAGCACGAACGGGCGCTGGGATCTCGTCGCCGAGCTGCATGCCGATTCGCTCGAGCACTTCGATCGCGTGCTCGGCGCGATCCGGTTGATCGACGGGATCGCGAATACCGAGACGAGTATCTTGCTGTCGACGCACAAGGCGTGACGCGGGCGGCGCCTGCGTCAGCCCGTGTTCGGGTTGGGTCGGGCGTCAGGCGTCAGGCGAGTGACGCCTGTTCCGGAAACACCGGCTCGCCCAGCGTCAGCATCAACCGGTTCGCCCACGCGAAGATCGCGACCGCGTGCGACAGGTCGAGAATCTCCTCATGCGTCAGCCCTTCGGCTTCCAGCGCGGCGACATCGCTCGCGTCGACCGTTTCGGGCCGCTCCGTCAGCGCGATCGCATAACGCACGATCGCGCGTTCGCGCGCCGTCGTGCCGGCCGTCGCCGGATCGTCGAATACCTGCTCGATCGCGTCGGTGCGTTTCGCGAGCTGCGCGAAGCGCTGCGCGTGCACGGATGCGCAATACACGCAGCCGTTCACGCGCGACACGGCCGTGCTGGCCAGTTCGCGCTCCGCGCGCGACAGCCCGCCGGGGCCGTACATGATCGCGTTGAACACGCCCGAGCGTTGCCGCAGGATCTCGGGCAGATGGACGAGCAGCAGGTAATAGTCGGACGTCTTCGCTTGCGGGTGGCTCGCGTCGAGCACGGCCAGCTGCTCGGGCGTCGCGGCATCGAGCGAAACGGTGTCGAGCCAGGCGCGCCAGCCGAGCGTGTCGGACGTGAAGCCGTGGGCGGTCGTCGTCATGCGGCCTCCGTTGCGGTACGTGCCTGAAGCGCCTGCGCGGCGACGGCGACGCGCAACTGGTACGCGACGAACGCCACGAGCTGCGACAGCGCGACGATCGAGGGCGTCGTAAGCCCGGCCGACTTCAGTGCGTCGAGATCGGACGGGCGCGCATCGACAGGGGCGAGCGTCAGCAGGCGTGCATGCGCAAGGATCGCGCCGATGCGTCGAGGCAGTGCGTCGAACGCATCGGCGTCTGCGCGTGCGATATCGTCGAGCGTGCCGCCCGCGTCGATCAGCCGTGCACGATAGGTGTCGGTCAATGCCGGCGCCTTCGACTTGTGCGCGACATACCGGGCCGTGTGCAGTCTTTCGATCAACGAAAGATCGGGCAGCGCGGGATCGAACAGGGCAGCCTCGCTCAGCCGCGTATGAAGCAGCACCTTTTCGCGCGCGCGGCGCAGTGCGGCGATCGCGTCGCCGTCGCGCAGGCCGGCCGCCGCATCGATCGTGTCCGGCGCATCGGCCGGCGTGATGGATTCAGTCATATCGTTCGGGATTCCTTGGTCGTCTATGGGGTCGATGGACGCGCGCTCATGCATCGGCGTCGCGCCATTCGTCGCCTTGCAGTTCCGCGTTCGCGTATGCGACGAGCGCGTCGTAGTGGCGATCGCGATCCGCGTCGAACAGCCGGCTCGCGATGCCGCGCGCGAGCCGCTCGGCGCCCGCGCTGATCGCCGGGATATCGCCGGACAGCTTGCCGTGGCTCAGGCTCGCCGCATGGTTGAAGCAATGGATTCGCGTGACGGCCGGGCATGCACCGGGCTCGCGCTCCTGGAACGAGAATGCGGGGCCGAGATCGGGCGATTCCGCGAGTTCGTCGAGCCACAAATCCGGCGCCGGCCGATAGCGATCCTTCCAGCGCCGCACGTGCGAGCCGAACGACGCGAATTCCGCGCGCGTCGTCCAGTCCGAATGAAAGCCCGTCGCGAAGATCAGGAAATCGACGGTGTAGCGCCCGCGCGGTGTCGTCACGTCGAGGCCGTCCGCATGTTCGGCGAGCGTCTCGATCGGGCTGCCCGCATGAAAATGCGCATGCTCGTGACGCGACACGCGCAGCACGCTGTCGCGCGGCGGCGGCGTCTGCGACGTCAGCGCGTAGTGCATGAAGCGCCACTTCGTCGCGTCGTCGAGATCCGCGTAGCCGTGCACGAGCCCCGGGCTGCCGATGCCCGTCAGCTTGTTGATGCGCGGAATGTCCGCGCGGCGGAAGAACAGGTCGACGCGCGCGGCGCCGGCTTCGAGCGCGGTACCCGCATTGTCGAACGCGGACGCGCCCGCGCCGACCACGCCGATGCGCTTGCCCGCGAGCACCGCGAAGTCGATCGGCTCGGACGAATGGGCCCAACGCGCGCGCGGCGTGCGGTGCGCGACGGGCGGCACGTACGGGCCGCCGAGCCCGTCGCGGCCGGTCGCGAGCACGACATGCCGCGCGAGCAGCGTCTGCGCTTCTCCGTTGCCGCGTACGTCGAGCGCGAGCAGGCCGTCGTCGCGCGGGCGCAGCGCGACGAGCGTGGTGTCGTTGCGCACCGGCAGGTCGAGCACGCGCCGGTACCAGCGCAGGTAGTCCATCCATTGCGTGCGCGGAATCTTGTAGAGCGCGTCCCATGCGTCACGGCCGTATTGCGCTTCGAACCAGGCGCGGAACGTCAGCGCGGGCAGGCCGAGCGCAGGGCCCGCGAGCTGCTTCGGCGAGCGCAGCGTGTCCATCCGCGCGAACGTGACCCATGGCCCTTCGTACCCCGCCGGCGCGCGGTCGATCACGCACTGGTTGTCGATGCCGAGCAGGCGCAGTTCGGCGGCAGTCGCGAGCCCGGCCATGCCGCCGCCGACGATCGCGACGTCGAGCACGCGTGTGCCGTCGGCCTCGCGCGGCGGCACCCACGACGGCGCGGGCAGGTCGAGCCAGCGCAGGTCTTGAGCGAGCCGGGTTTCGAGTGCGTGGAGTGCATCGGCGGGCATCGTCATGCGGCCTCCGGGCGCGTGCGGCGCGATCGTGCCGTGCGTGGCGGGCTGGAAGGGCTTGCAGGACTTGAGGGACTTGAAGGACGTGACGGGCGCCCGGCACGCAGCCGGTCGCCGCGCAGCAGCGCGTCGTGCGCGGCGGCCTCGTGAAAGATCACGTCGTCGAGCAGTGTGCGCGTCGTCCGGTGCAGCGCGTCGAGCAGCGCATCGACGGCCGCCGTGCGCGCCTTGCCGGCCGGCGTCGCGACGCCGAACGCGAACGGGATGTCGACGTCGAGCGGGCGGGCGACGACGCCGTCCACCGGCAGTGCGACACCGGTGGCCGGATCGACGATGCCGATCCCGATGCCGGCACGCGCGGCCATCACCGCATTCAGCGACGCATTGGTTTCGATGAAGACGCGTGCGTCGACCCGCGCGGCCGCGAATGCCGCATCGATCCGCTGGCGCAGCCGGTGCCGGTTCGCGACCGTCACGATGCGGCGGCGCGCGAGATCGCGCAGCGCGATGCGCGGCTGCGCCGCGAGCGGGTCGCCCGCGGGCAGCACGGCGACGCAGGGCGTCTGTGCGATCCAGTGCACGTCGAGCCCCGCATGCGCCATCGGCAGCGTGACGACGCCGATGTCGGCCGTGCCGGCCAGTACCTCGTGCACGACATGCTCGGCCGATTCGCTGCGCAACTGGTAGTGCGGCGCCTGCGCGCCGTCGGGCAGCGCGGCGAGCGCGGCCGGCACGAGCGTCGCCGCGAGCGAAGGCGTCGCCGCGATGCGCACGGGTTCGGCGGTTTCGTCGCCGAGCGCCCGTGCGCGCGCCTCGATCGCACGCAGGCCGACCAGCGAGCGCTCGACTTCCTCGTAGAGCAGGAAGGCGCGCCGCGTCGGCGTGACGCGCGGGCCGTGCCGGTCGAACAGCGCGTAGCCGAGATCGGCTTCGAGCTCCTGGATCTGCCGCGTGACGGCCGGCTGCGAGCGGCCGAGCAGTTCGCCCGCACCGGTCACGCTGCCGGCCGACATGACCGCGGAAAACGCTTCGAGTTGATGCAGCTCCATGACACCTTCCGATGATGCGATTTGCGCATTGTAGGAGTGTGAGCATGCGTGATTCATATAATGAATTTTGCTATCGACAGCGCGAAAACTGCGAAACGCGCGATCGCCGCGATGGCCGGAGGGGCGCGCGGGCGCGCCGGTGGCGATGCGTGACGTACAGGAAACGCCAATCGAATCAACGCGATGCGATGCATGCCGGCTCATCGCGCGCGGCAGCGCGTGCGGGCGATTGTTCGCGTGCGTCGCCGGTTTCGCGCCGCGCCCGATATCGATATACGCAAAACTTCGTTGGATCGTCCTGAACCGGATGGTTACATGCCCTCACTCTTTTCGACTGACTGAAGCTGGGGGACGCATGAACGTTTCGGGGAACGACGTACGCGGCGCATGGCGGCGCGTGCTGGGCACGGTGGCGGCGCTCGCTGCCGCATGGGGCTTGTCGACGGGCGGCGCGCTCGCCGCGGGCGTATCGGGCGAGCCGGTGGTGGTCGGCGTGAGCGGCCCGCTCACGGGCCAGGACGCGCAATACGGCGAACAATGGAAGCGCGGCTTCGATCTCGCGCTCGACGAGATCAACGGCAGCGGCGGCATCCATGGCCGGCCGCTCGCGATCGACTTCCAGGACAGCCGCAGCGACCCGCGCCAGGCCGTCGCGATCGCGCAGAAGTTCGTCGCCGATCCGCGCATCGCGATCGAGCTGGGCGACTTCTCCAGCGCGACGTCGATGGCCGCATCGCCGATCTACCAGCGCGGGCAACTGATCCAGTTCGGCTTCACGAACTCGCATCCGGACTTCACGAAGGGCGGCGACTATCTGTGGAGCACCGCGCTGAGCCAGGCCGAGGAGCAGCCGCTGCTCGCGCGCTACGCGGTGAAGGAGCTCGGCTTCAAGCGGATCGCGGTGCTGTACCTGAACACCGACTGGGGCCGTACCAGCAAGGACATCTTCGCGAAGGCGGTGGCCGGCCTCGGCGCGCAGGTCGTCGCGGCCGAAGGCTACCAGCCGGCGGAGAAGGATTTCCGTTCGACGCTCGTGCGCATCGGCGAATCGAAGCCCGATTCGATCGTGCTGATCTCGTACTACGCGGACGGCGCGCAGATCGTGCGGCAGGCGCGCACGTCGGGCGTCACGCTGCCGATCGCGGCGGTCGGCTCCGTGTATTCGCCGAAATTCCTCGAACTGGGCGGCGCGGCCGTCGATGGCGTGTATACCGAATCGAACTTCTTCCCGGCCGAGCCGCGCCCCGAGGTGCAGGCGTTCGTGCAGCGCTATCGCGCGAAATTCCATGCCGATCCCGATTCGTTCGTCGCACGCGCATACGACGCGCTGATCCTGTCGGCGGAAGTGCTGCGCCGCTACGGCACGACGCGGCAGGCCGCGCACGATGGCTTCGCGAAGATCAGCGACGTGCCGAGCGTGATCTTCGGCAAGGTGCGCTTCGATCCGCAGACGCGCCGCGTCGCGGGCGCGCGCACCGTGTATCTCGTCGTGAAGCAGGGGCAGTGGGCGCTGTGGGACGGCGCGAAACCGCAGCTCGCCGCGCGCTGACCCTGAACCGCATGCACGTGACGGACGCATCGTGATGGCTTCCTGGCTCGACTACACGCTCAACGGCCTCATCGTCGGCAACATCTACGCGTTGCTCGCGGTCGGGCTCGCGTTGATCTTCGGCGTGTCGCATCTGATCAACTTCGCGCATGGCTCGGTGTACATGGTCGGCGCATTCATCGGCTGGCTGTGCCTGACGCGCTTCGGGCTGCCGCTGCCGGTCGCGCTCGCGGCGGTCGTCGTCGGCTGCGGCGCGCTCGGCGTCACGATCGAGCGGATCGGGCTGCGGCCGCTGCGCCACGCGGCGCGCATCGCGCCGCTGCTCGCGACGATCGGCATCAGCTTCATCCTCGACCAGCTCGCGCAGCTCGCCTTCGGCGCGGACCCGCGCGCGGTGCCGACGCCGCTGCCGGACTGGCATCTGCGCATTGCCGGCGCGACGTTGGGCTCGCTCGACCTGCTGATCGCGGGCATCGGCATCGCGGCGGCCGCGCTGCTGTACGGCTTCCTGCGCTTCACGCGACTCGGCTGGGCCGTGCGCGCGACCGCGCAGGATCGCGACGCGGCGCTGCAGATGGGCGTGGACGTCGACCGCGTGAACCAGACCGTGTTCGCGATCGCGTGCGCGCTCGGCGGCGTGAGCGGGCTGCTGGTCGGCATGTACTACAACAGCATCGATCCGGCGATGGGCTTCCAGGCGACGCTGAAGGGCGTGGTCGCGCTGCTGATCGGCGGCCTCGGCAACGTGCCGGGCGCGATCGCCGGCAGCCTGCTGCTCGGCCTCGTCGAGAGCTACGGCGTCGCGCTGTTCGGCACGAGCTACCGCGACCTGTTCGCGTTCGGGCTGCTGATCGTGTTCCTCGTGTGGCGGCCGAACGGCCTGTTCAGCGCGAACCGCGCGCTGCCGCCCGAACCGATGACGGGCACCTTCCTCGCGGCCGCGAAGGCCGTGCGCGTGCCGCGTCCGGTGCTCATCGCGCTGATTGCATTGGCCGCCGTGCTGCCGTGGCTCGGCGCGTCGCCGTACGTGCTGCAGACGCTGACCAACGCGTGGCTGTACGGGCTGCTCGCGCTGAGCCTCACGCTCGTCGCGGGCACGGTCGGGCAGATCTCGCTCGGCCACGCGGCGCTGCTCGTGATCGGTGCGTATGCGTCGGCGCTGCTGTCGTCGGATCTCGGCTGGTCGCCGGCCGTGACGATCCCGTGCGCGGGCGTCATCACGGCCGTGCTCGGCACGCTGCTCGTCTACCCGGCGTTCCGGCTGCGCGGGCACTACGTGTCGATCGCGACGCTCGGCATCGGTGAAGTGGTAAGCCTCGTGATCCTGAACTGGGACGGCCTCACGCGCGGCCCGCTCGGCATCACCGGCATCGCGCCGCTGCCGTGGGCGAGCACCGCGCGCGCCGCGTACTGGTTCACGTTCGCGGTGCTCGTCGCGTTCGCACTCGTGCAGGTGCGGCTGCTGCGCTCGCATCTCGGCCGCACGCTGCGCGCGGTGCGCGAGGACGACGTCGCCGCGCGTGCGCACGGCATCGCGCCGAACCGCTACAAGGCGATCGCGTTCGCGGTCGGCGGCGTCGCGGCCGGTGTGAGCGGCGGGATCGCCGCGCACCTGTACAGCTACATCAATCACCAGACCTTCGATTCGCAGGTGTCGATCCTCGCGCTGACGATGGTGATCCTCGGCGGGCTCGGCAACGTGCTCGGCGGCATCGTCGGCGCGATCGCGCTGATCGGGCTGCCCGAGCTGTTCCGCTGGGCGGCCGATTACCGGATGCTGATCTACGGCCTCGTGCTGCTGCTGCTCGTCCGGTTCCGGCCGCAGGGCCTGCTGGGTACGGTGTGAGGAGGCATGCGATGACCATCAATCGACCCTTGCTCGACGTACAGGGCCTGACGCGCCGCTTCGACGGCGTGACCGCGCTCGACGGCGCGAGCCTGACGCTCGCCGACGGCGAACTGTTGAGCATGATCGGCCCGAACGGCGCGGGCAAGTCGACGCTGTTCAACCTGATCGCGGGCGCCGACCGGCCCGACGCCGGCCGCGTGACGTTCGACGGCCGCGACATCACGGGCACCGCGCCCGAACGCCTCGCGGCGCTCGGCATCGCGCGCACGTTCCAGCACGGCCGCGTATTCGGCAACCTGAGCGTGCTCGACAACGTGCTGATCGGCGCGCATGCGCGGCTGCGTGCGGCGCGGCCGGGCTGGCCCGCGCTCGGCGCGGCGGCCGAGGTGTGGCGCGCGCTCGTGCGGCCCGCGTCGGTGCGACGCGAGGAAGCCGCGCTGCGCGACGAGGCGCGCGACATCATCGCCGGGTTCGGCGAACGGCTCACCCCGCGCATCGATCATCCGGCGCACAGCCTGTCGTATGCGAACCGGCGGCGCGTGGAGATCGGCCGCGCGCTGGCGCTGCATCCGCGCCTGCTGCTGCTCGACGAACCGACGGCCGGGATGAACGAGACGGAGACGGCCGAGATGCTGCAACTGATCCAGTCGCTGAAGGCGCGCGGCCTGACGATCCTGCTGATCGAGCACAAGCTCGAACTCGTGATGCGCGTGTCCGACCGCGTGATGGTGCTCGACAACGGCGTGAAGATCGCCGAAGGCGCGCCGCGCGACGTGCGGCACGATCCGCGCGTGATCGAGGCGTACCTCGGCCGCCGCCATGCGGGCGGCACGCCGGCCGACCGTGCGGCGCAGGCAGCCGCATGAGCGCCACTTCTTCCGGATTGCAAACGAACATGACCGATGCGCTGCTGAAACTCGAACACCTCGACACGTTCTACGGGCCCGTGCAGGTGCATTTCGACGTGAACTTCGAAGTCGGCCGAGGTCAGATCGTCAGCCTGCTCGGCGGCAATGCGAGCGGCAAGTCGACCACGATGAAGCTGATTCTCGGGTTGATGCGGCCGAAGCGCGGCGTCGTGCGCTTCGACGGCGACGACGTGACGGCGCTCGCGACGCCGCAGCGCGTGCGGCGCGGGATCGCGGCCGTGCCCGAGGCGCGGCGGCTGTTCGGCGACATGAGCGTGCGCGAGAACCTGCTGATGGGCGCGTACACGCGCGGCGACCGCGCGGCGGTGGCCGAGGACTACGAACGCGTGCTCGACCTGTTTCCCCGGGTGCGCGAGCGGCTGACGCAGCGCGCGGGCACGCTGTCGGGCGGCGAGCAGCAGATGCTGGCGATGGCGCGGGCATTGATGGCGCGGCCGAAGCTGATCTGCATGGACGAGCCGACGATGGGGCTGTCACCGCTCTATGTCGACAAGGTGCTCGAACTGATCGACGCGATCAACAAGCAGGGCGTGACCGTGTTCATGGTCGAGCAGAACGCGAGCCTCGCACTGGAGATCGCGCATTACGGGTATGTCCTGCAAACGGGGCGCGTCGTGCTCGAAGGGCAGGCCAAGGCGCTGCTCGACGACGAGCGCGTGCGCGATGCGTATCTCGGTGGCGAGGCGGTGGCGACGTAGCGGGCGGGGCCGATGGCGGTGCCCGGATCCGGCCTCGCGAAAAACTGCGAGGTACACCGACTTGTCAGGTAGATTACGCGCAGTCGCCATTACCGCCACCGGGAGCGCCGCGCCATGTTGACCTACGCCATTCAGAAAACCGGCTACGACTACACTCAACTCGATCCTCAGGGCGTGACGGACTACGCGTCGTTCACGCGTGCCTTCGATACGTTCCCGTGGGCGGCGCAGCATGCCGAATGGGACGACACGCAGGAAGGGCCGTTGCCCGCGCTCGTGCTGCAGCACGCCGACGATCAGCGCGAATTGTGGGTGACCGCGCTGAGCGACGCGCATGCGGACGGCTTCCAGTTGAATGCCGTTTCGATGCGGATGAAGAAGGGGCTGTTCGGGATCGGCAAAGGCAAGCTGGAACGGCATGTCGACACGATCGACGTCGACACGCGCGCGGAAGTCGACACATTGTGCCGGCTGTTCTGCGATCGTCGGTATGACGAGCTGGACCAGTTGGTCGCGCGGCACGCGGAGCGGAACCGCCTCGACGACACCAACGACGACTGAGCGCCTGCCGCGCCCGATCCGGCACCGGTCCGTCCCTTCATGCCTGCGCGGCGCCGATCCCCGCCGCACGCGGAAACGTCAGCACGACCGCGAACCCGCCCGCATCGGGAAACGCAAACCCGATGCGCCCGCCGTGCGCCTTCATCACTTCCTGCACGATCGCGAGCCCGAGGCCCGACCCCGTGCGCCGCTCGCTGCCGTCCGGTGCGATCCGCACGAACGGCTGCAGCGCGGCATCCCAATGCTCGCGTGGAATGCCGCGGCCGTTGTCGGTGACGGTCAGCGTCACGGTATCGCCTGCGTTGCCCTTCGTCGCGACCGACACGACGATGTCGTCCGCATGCCCGTGCAGCAGCGCGTTGTGCAGCACGTTCGACAACGCTTCCTGCAGGCTGATCGCGTCGCCGTCGATCCAGGCGAGCGGCGCGTCGCTCGCGAATGCGACGGCGACATCGCGCTCGCCCGCGAGCGGAATCGCGCGGCCGAGCACGTCCTTCGCGAGCGCGACGAGGTCGACCGGCTGCAGCGGTACGGCTTCGGTGCGATGGATCACCATCGCGTGATTGAGCAACTGGCCGGTGAGCCGGCCGACGTCCGAAGAGGTCGCGCGTAGCGCGTCGAGGCGTGCCGCATGGCGCGCGGGATCGGATTCGCCGTCGAGCAGCTCGATCTGCGCGTCGAGTCGCGCGAGCGGCGTGCGCATCTGGTGCGCCGCGTCGGCGATGAAGCGCTGCATCGCGTTGATGCGTTCGGCCAGGCGGTGTATCAATCCGTTGATCGACCCGATGATCGCGTCGATCTCGCTCGGCGTGTCGACGGCCACCGGCCGCAGGTCGGCCGGGTCGCGCGCGGCGATGATCGTGCCGATCTGCGCGAGCGGGCGCAGGCCGCGCCGGATCGCGAGGCCGCTCGCGCCGATCGCGAGCACGCTCATCAGCAGGATCAGCGTCCATACCTTGAGGCTCATGTCGTTCGTGAGCTGCTGGCGCGCGTTGGTGGTTTGCGCGACGGTCACGAGCGCCCAGCCCGGCGTGCTTTCCTCGGGCATGTAACGCGCAATCGTTGCCGTGCGGATCCGGTGCCCCTGGTACAGGCCGTTCGCGAACGCCGGGCCCTGTTTCGCGGCGGCGAGCGTCACGGGGCTCGCGAGATCGTTGTAGCCGGCCACGACGATGCCGCGCGAATCGACGACCTTGTAGTAGACGAGGTCGTAGCGCGACAGCGTCGACAGCGCGGCCACCGGCGGATTCAGCGCGAGCACGCCGCCCTGCACGTAGAGGTTTTCCGCGACCTGGATCGACGCGCCGGCAAGCAACTGGTCGTATGCGCGTTCGGCCGCGACGCCCGCGTAGTAGCGCGCGATCGCCGCGAGCGCGAGCGCGCCGGACGCGACGACGAGCGCGATGAACAGCAGCGTGCGCCCGAACAGCGTCTTCGGGAACCAGTCAGTGCGCCGCAATCTGATACCCCATCCCGCGCGCGGTACGGATCTCGACCGAGCTGCCCTGCAGCTTCCTGCGCACGCGTGTCACGTACTGCTCGACCGCATTCGCGGTCGGCTCGTTGCCGAAGCTGAACAGCTGGTTCAGCAGTTCGTCCTTCGAGAAGATGCGTTGCGGGCGGCTCGCGAGGATTTCGAGCAGCGCGAATTCCTGGCGCGACAGCGACAACGGCTGGCCGTCGAGTTCCGCCAGGCGGCTGCTGCGGTCGATCACGAGGCCGCCGAGCGTCAGCACGTCGTTCGCGTGGCCGCTGTTGCGGCGCAGGAGCGCCTGCACGCGCGCGTCGAGCTCGCGGTAGTCGAACGGCTTCACCAGGTAGTCGTCGGCGCCGAGGCCGAGGCCGCTCACGCGGTCGTCGATCGCCGAGCGTGCGGTGACGAGCAGCACGGGTGTCGTGCTGCCCGACGCGCGCAGGTGTCGCAGCACGGTGAAGCCGTCCATGCCGGGCAGGTTCGCGTCGAGCACGACGAGGTCGAAGCGCTCGACGCGCAGCAGCCCGTTCGCGGTCGCGCCGTCGGTCTCGAGATCGACGGCGTGGCCGAGCCGCGCCAGGCGGCTGCGGATCGCCGCGCCGATTTCGGCATCGTCCTCCACGACGAGAATACGCATGGTGCCGTTTCGCAGATGGGTGGGTTAGGGGTTTTCCCGGGGCCGGGATGTCAGCATTTTCTCAGACTCGGTCGATAACCTGTGTCGAGCCGGATGCAGCACGCAAGGACGGCATTAATACCAGAAATATTCAAGGAGACGGCAACATGCAGCATGTCACGGGCACGACGAACGCGCGGCGCAGCGCGACGCGGGTTTTCGCGTGGCCGTTTGCCGTCCGTCGCACGGCGGCCCGCGCATGACGACGTCGCCGCGCCGCCGCGCGTTGATCGCCGCCGGCATCGGCATGCTGGCCGCGCCGCCGCTCGTGCGCGCGAAGCCGCGCACCGTCCGGATCTCGAAAGGCTTCGGGGTGCTGTACCTGCCGCTGCTCGTGATGGAGAAGCAGCGGCTGTTCGAGCGGCACGCGGCGCGCCACGGCGTGCGCGACGTCGCGGTCGACTGGGTGCTGCTCGACGGCGGCAATTCCGTCAACGACGCGATGATGGCCGGCACGCTCGATTTCGCGGGCGCCGGCGCACCGGGTTTCATCGAGCTGTGGGCACGGGCGCGCGGCATTCCGAACGTCGAGGTGATCGGCATCAGCGGGCTGTCCACCACGTCGCTGTCGCTGAACGCGAACCGCGCTGGCCTCATGTCGCTGCGCGACTTCACGCCGTCCGACCGGATCGCGGTGCCGGGCATCCGCACGTCGCTGTCGGCGGTCGTGCTGCAGATGGTCGCGAGCCGGCAGCTCGGCGCGAAGCATTTCGCGCAGCTCGATTCGATCACCGTGAACCTCCCGCATCCGCAGGCGATGCAGGCGCTGATCCGGCGCGAGAACGGCGTGACCGCGCACTTCACGTCGCCGCCGTTCTCGACGCTCGAGCTGCGGCAGCCGGGCATTCACCGCGTCGTGAATTCGGTCGACGTGCTCGGCCCGCTGACGCTCGACGTCGTATTCGCGCCGAAGCGGCTCGTCGATACGGACCCCGCGCTGGCCGTCGCGTTTCTCGGCGCGCTCGACGAAGCGAACCGCCTGATCGCGCAGGACCCGCGCGCGGCGGCCGCGCTGTATGCGGCGTCGTCAGGCGTCGGCGTGTCGCACGACGACGTGATGCGGATGCTCGCCGCGCCCGACACGCGTTTCTCGGTACTGCCGAACCAGCTGATGGACTACGTCGAATTCCTGTACCTGGCCGGCACGATCAAGGCGAAGCCGCGTGCATGGCACGAGATGTTCGCGCCGATGCTCGACGACTACCGGTCGCGCTGATGCCGCCGCTTCCTTTCCCCGACATGCCCCGCACCCGCGCGATCGTCGCGCGCGGCGCCGATTCAAACGACATGCAACCGCTGTGCAACCGATTCACGCAAGGAGCCTGAAGTGAATGCTACCGACACCCTGGACCCCGCGTCCGCCGAAGAACAGCGCATCATGTCGAAGATGGCGCGGCGCCTGCTGCCCATCCTCGTCGTGATGTTCCTGATCGCGTTCATCGACCGGCAGAACGTCGGCTTCGCGAAACTGCAGATGGTGCACAGCCTCGGGATGACGGAAGCCGCGTTCGGGCTCGCGTCGTCGCTGTTCTTCATCGGCTACCTGCTGTTCGAGGTGCCGAGCACGCTCGCGCTGCATCGCTACGGCGCGCGCGTGTGGCTCGCGCGGATCATGCTGACGTGGGGGCTGATCACGGTGCTGATGGGCTTCACGACGTCGATGCCCGCTTTCTGCGCGCTGCGCTTCGTGCTCGGCATCGCCGAGGCCGGCTTCTATCCGGGCGTGATCTATTACCTGACGTTGTGGTTTCCGCAGAGCTATCGCGCGAAGGTGCTCGGCATCTTCACGCTCGGCAGCGCGCTCGCGAACATGCTCGGCTCGCTGGTCGGCGGCGTGTTGCTGAGCCTGAACGGCGTGTGGGGGCTCGCGGGCTGGCAGTGGGTGTTCGTGGCGACGGGCATCCCGGCGGTGATCGTCGCGATCGTCGTGTTCCGCGTGCTGCCCGCGTCGGTGCGCGACGCCCGTTTCCTGGACGACCGCGAGAAGCAGATCGTCGAAGCCGCGCTCGAACGCGAGAAACCCGCGCAGGCCGAGCACGGCCAGCCGTGGAAAGCGCTGCTCGACCCGCGCGTGATGCTGTTCGCGGCGACCTACATGCTGATGTCGACGTCGCTGTACGGCGTGACGTACTGGCTGCCGACGCTCGTGAAATCGTTCGGCGTGTCGAGCACGACGAACGGCTTCCTGAGCATGCTGCCGTGGGCGCTTGCCGTGCTGCTGCTGGTGTGGCTGCCGGGGAAACTGCGCCGCGCGAAGAGCATCCTGCGCACGATCGCGATCGTCGCGGCGCTTGGCGCGCTCGGCTTCCTGCTGAGCCTCGTGCTGCCGTCGACGCCGCTGCGCTTCATCGCGCTGGTGCTCGGCGGCGCATGCATTCCGCTGCTGTATCCGTGCTTCTGGTCGATGCCGCCGCGCTACTTCACCGGCGCGCGGGCGGCGGCGAGCGTCGCGGCAATCAACTCGATCGGCAACCTCGGCGGCTTCTTCAGCCAGAACCTGATGCCGTTTGCCGGCAAGGTGACGGGCACCGCGTTCGGGCCGATGATCGTGCCGATCGTGTGTCTCGCGCTGCTCGGAATCGGCGCGCTGGTCGCGTGGACCCGCTCGGAGCGGGGGATGGTGGCGGTGCGGGCGTGAGGCGCGCGGCGCGGCCGGATTGTGGTTCCGGACACGTTGGTCAGGCCGAATGGCCGACTGCACGCGTAAAAGAGGGTTTGCTACCATGGATTACATATGTAATCCATGGAGTGTGCGATGAAAACCGCGATCATGCCGGCGCTGCGTGTCGATCCGCAATTGCGGGAGGCGGCAGAGTCGGTCCTTGAGGAAAACGAGACGTTGTCTGCGTTCATGGAGTCGGCGCTTCGCGATGGTATCGCGCGTCGTCGCCTGCGGCGCGAGTTTGTCACCCGTGGCCTTGCATCGCGCGACGAGGCGCGTCGTACCGGCGAATACGTCGATGCCGCCGATGTGCAGGCCGAACTCGAGGGCATGCTGAACGCTGCGAGAGCAGCGAAGGCGGCGGATTGATCTATCGGGTCCGATATACACGTGCGGCCCGTGGGGATCTGGTGCGGATGCATCGATACCTGCTCGAACGTGATACCGATGCAGCGGCAGCGGGCTGCGGACGCGATCGAACAAGGTATCGCCATGCTCCGAATGTTTCCGTTCACATGCCGCAAGATCGACGACGGGAATCCGTTTCTGCGCGAGCTGATCGTGTCTTTTGGCACGTCGGGCTATGTCCTGCCGTTCGAGATTGAAGCGGCCGGGCAAGTCACGATTCTGGCCGTGCGACATCAACGGGAAGACGACTACCACTGACGCATGATCGACGCGGCGGCCGGTATTTGCCGATATTGCCGCTTCGATCAGCGATCGATCCTCGACCCCCCATTCCCGCCATGCGCGACCGCAGCAGGCGCAGGCGACAGCGGAATCTCCACCTCGACCGTCGTCCCCTCGCCGAGCGTCGTCGCGATCCGCAGCGTGCCGCCAACGAGATACGCACGCTCGCGTAACCCGACCAGCCCGAACGATCCCGACTTGCGCGGCACGCCGGGATCGAATCCCGCGCCGTCGTCGCGAATCGTCAGCTCGATCGCCTGGTTCGCCTGCACGAGCGCGACGTTCGCATGCGACGCGGCCGCGTGCCGTGCGACGTTCGCGAGCGCTTCCTGGGCGATGCGGAATACCGCCGTCGCGTAAGGCTCGTCGAGTTGCAGTTCGGGCGGGTCGACATGCAGCGCACAGTCGATGCCGTGGCGGTGCCGGAAATCCTCCACGAGCCATTGCATCGCGGCGGCGAAGCCGAGATCGTCGAGCATCAGCGGGCGCAGGTCGGACGCGATGCGGCGTGTCGCGGCCACCGCGCCGCGCGCCAGCGTGTGCATCGCCGCGATCTTGCGCGCCAGCAGTGCGTCGTCCTGCGGCACGCGATCGATCAGCCATTCCAGATCGTTCTTCAGCGTCGCGAGTGTCTGCGCGAGTTCGTCGTGCAGCTCGCGTGCGATGCGGCGCTGCTCGGCTTCGCGTGCGCTCGCGCTGATCGCGGCGATCTCGCGCAGCTCCTCGCGCGACGCCTGCAGCGCTCGCTCGGCGCGCACGCGTTCCTCGACTTCGCGCCGCAGGTCGCGGTTCGACGCGCTCAGTTGCGCGGTGCGTGCGGCAACGCGCTGTTCGAGCCGCTCGTTCGCGTCGTTCAGCTGCGCGCTCTTCTGCACGACGAGCAGATGCTGGTAGCGCGCGCCGGCCAGCGCGCGCACCGTCTGCGCATGCAGCCGGCCGTTTTCGAACAGCATCGCGAACAGCACGACGCCGGACGCGACCAGACCGTACGCGCGCCCCGCGTAGAAGCCGAGATCGTAGCGCCCGTGATTCAGCATCGCCGACAGCGCGATGTCGAACAGCCACGCGACGAGCACCGTCATCACCCACAGGTCGAGCACGGAATGCCGCCGCCGCCGCTGCCACATCAGCATCAGCGCCACCAGGTTCAGCCCCCAGACGATCGTGATCGCGTTCGTCATCGTCGCGGCCATCCGGTTGCCGTTCATGATGCGCGGCAGCAGGTCGTGGCCGGCCGTCGCAAGCAGCGCGAGCGCGGCCGTCGCACCGAGCGCGGCCGCGATGCACAGCACCACGGGAATCGCCGCGCGGCGTTGCGGGGCCGGGATCGGGCCCGCGGCAGGCGATGCCGCGCGCAGCAGCGCGTACGCGGCGACCGCCAGCGGAAAGCCGCCGTGCCAGAACAGGTAGAGCCAGGCGGTGGTCTGGTCGCCGGCGCCGAGCAGGCCGGTCGGCGTGAACAGCCCGGGAAAGGTCAGCATGTGGGTGCCGGCCATGAAGCCTGTGAACAGGTAGCCGCCCGCGAGCACGAGCAGCGGCTTCTCGCGCAGGATCGCGTACTGGCCGAGCAGCAGGCCGGCCGTCACCATGTCGTTGACGACGATCGCCGACTGGTACACGGGGATGAACGCCCAGCCCGGCGCAAGCGGCCTGCCCGCGAAGGGCGCAAGCGCGGCGAAGATCACGGCGGATACGAGCACGGTCGCGAGCGCGAGCCGCCGTTCGCGCCGGCCCGGCGGCAGCGACGACATGAACAGGCGCGACGCGTCGGAGGTGTCGTCGTCCGGGGGCGAGGGCGGAAGGTGGAAGGCGGCCGTCATGCGTCGCCGCCGGGGTCGAGGTCGTGGCGCACCGCGTAGCGGACCAGCGCGGCTTCGTGCGGCAGTTCCATCTTCTCGAGGATCCGTGTCTTGTACGTGCTGACCGTCTTCGCGCTCAGCGCGAGTTCGGTCGCGATCTGCGTGACGGTCTGGCCGGCGACGATGCGGCGCATCACGTCGAGCTCGCGCGCGGACAGCCGTTCGTGCGGCAGTGCCGCGGCCGGCGCGCGCAGCGTGAGCGCGAGGCTTTCGGCCGCCGACGGGCTCACGTAGACGCCGCCCGCCGCGACCTTGCCGACCGCCTCCACGAGCTCGGCGGTCGCGCTGTCCTTCGTCAGGTAACCGGTTGCGCCGGCCTTGAACGCGCGCGCCGCGTATTGCGCCTCCGCATGCATCGTCAGCACGAGCATGCGCAGCGACGGCGCGTGGTGCTTCACCAGCCGGATCAGCTCGATCCCGGTCGGCGCGGGCATCGACAGGTCGAGCAGCAGCACGTCGGCGGTACCGCGCTCGACCAGCGCGAGCGTGGCCGAGCCGTCGCTTGCCTCGCCGACGATTTCGAAACCGCCGGCCGTTTCCAGGATGTGACGCAGTCCGTCCCGCATGACTGCGTGATCGTCAGCCAGAATTACCCTGATCATCTAGCGATCCTCTTCGGGATGACGCCGCGCCCTGCTGTCCGGTGGTCGCCGCGGCCGTTCTTCTGACCAATATATTCCGCCGAATCCGAAAACGATACTCATCCGGTAAATTTTCGAGACAGGTTTTCGACGAATGTGCACTGAAACGAAATAATTCCCGAGAAAACATACGCGGCGGGGCGGGCGCGAGTCAGGGTATTCCCGGGTGGTCGCGGCGGCGGGAACCGGGCGGCGCGGCGGGTCGCCAGCCCGCCCGCGAACCGCCCGGATTCGGGACTAAACTGGTGCCCGATGCCACGACACTAACGAGGAGCCCCGTGATGATCGATCTTGCCGATATCCTGCCGTCCGCACTGCCCGCCGCCGTCGCGTGGGCCGAAGCGGAGGCGGCGCGCGGGATCGCGCAGGGTGCGCCGCTGACGCCGGCGCAGGCCGACGACGCGCGCACGGTGGGTGTCGCCCAGCCGGAGCGGATCCGCGTGGTGATCGTCGAGCGCATGCCGTTTCCGGAGACGCCGACGCTCGCCGCGATCGCCCGTGACACGGGGCTGTTGTCGCCGGGGACGATCGGGCTCACGCTCGGTCATGCGGTGTACGTGCTGCGCGGACAGGACACGCGCCGCCTGCTGACCCATGAATTTCGCCACGTGCATCAGTACGAGGCCGCCGGATCGATCGGCGCGTTTCTCGCGCGCTATCTGCAGGAGATCGCGACGGTCGGCTACCACGACGCGCCGCTCGAGGCCGACGCGCGGCAGCACGAGTTCGATTGATCCGCCACGCCGGCGCGACCGCACGCACCGCCCGATGAACGCTCCCCATGCCATCGCCGGCCCGGTGTTCTCACGCCGGGTCGCTTCGCCATGGAGCGTGCAATGAGCGACACGATCCACGCGTGGATCGGCGCGATCGGCGCGCATCCGCTGCTCGTGCTCGCGGTCGTGTTCGTGACCGCGTGCGCCGAGGCGATCGCGCTGATCGGCACGGTCGTGCCGGCTGGTGCCGTGATGTTCGCGGCCGGTGCGCTGATCGGCGCGGGCGCGCTCGACGGCTGGACGACGATCGGCGTCGCGGCAGTCGGCGCCGTGATCGGCGACGGCATCAGCTACGAGCTGGGGCGGCACTACCGCGGAATGATCCGCAACGCATGGGCGCGCTTCGGTTATGCGGGCGCCTACGGGCGCGGCGAGGAGTTCGTGCTGCGCCATGGCGTGAAGAGCATCGTGCTCGCACGTTTTCTTGCGCCGGTGCGCGCGGTCGTGCCGGTCGTCGTCGGTTGCGCGACGCTGCCGCGCCGGTCGTTCTATCCGGTCAACGTCGTCTCGGCACTCATCTGGGCGCCCGTGCACGTCGCGCCGGGCATCGTGTTCGGCGCGTCGGCCGCGCTGGCCGCGGCGATCAGCGTGCGGGTCGCCGTGATCCTGCTGGTCGTCGCGGCGCTGGTCGCGCTCGTGTGGATCGGCGTGCGCGTCGCGCTGCGGCGCGGTTGGCCGCTGTTGCGTCGTGCGCTCGTCGAAGGGGTGCACGCATGCGAGCACCGCTGGCCGCGGGTCGGCGCGCGGCTGCACGACGCGATCGCATACGTGCGCGGCCTGCCGGGCGCGGTGCCCGCGCTCGCGCTGCTGTTCGTCGGCTGCGTGTGGCTGTTCGCGGGACTCGTGCAGGATGTCGTCGCGAACGATCCGCTGACGCACGCGGACATCGCGCTGTACGCGTTCCTGCAGAACCTGCGCACACCGCCGGTGGACGCCGTGATGCGCGCGCTTGCCGTGTTGCACGGGCACGATACGGGGCTGATCGTCGCGGCCGCGTTTCTCGTCTGGCTGATGATCCATCGCTGCTGGCTGACCGCCGCGTGGTGGCTCGCGACCGTCGGCGTCGCCGTCTTGCTCGTGCCGGCGTTCGGCGCGGGCGTACCCGGCGCGACGCCCGCGAGCTTGCCGCCCGGCGCGCTGCACGTACCGCTGCCCGATGCCGAAGCCGCGTTCGCGATTCTCGCAAGCAGTGGCCTCGGCTGGGTGCTGACGCGTGACCGGCCCGCGCCGTGGCGGATCCCGGTCGTGACCGCGGTGGTGCTGTGGATCGTGCTCGGCGGCTTCGCGCGGCTGTATGTCGGAGACACGTGGCTGTCGGGCCTGCTGGGCGGCTGGAGCCTCGGGCTGGCCTGGTTCGCGTTGCTGGCCGGCGCCCATGCGTACTGGCGCGTGCGCGAGCATGTGCAGCCGAGGGGCGCGCTCGTCGCGGTGACCGTGGTGCTCGCGACGGCCGGCGTATGGACGGTTCCCGCGCAATGGCAGCTCGACTGCGCGGCGCGCCCGCATGTCGGCGACGTGGTCGCGATGACCGTCGACCAGTGGCTGCGCGGCGGATGGCAGCGCGTGCCGGTGCGGCGCACCGAGATCGGCGGCGACCGCGAGGAGTATCTGCCGCTGCAATGGAGCGCGACGTCGGACACGCTCGACCGGCATCTCGCGCAGGCCGGCTGGCAGCGCGCGACGCCGTGGTCGCCCGCCACCGCGCTGCGCTGGCTGCTGCCGCAGGCGCCGGCCGAGGCGCTGCCGGTGCTGCCGCGTTACACGCACGGCGAAAGCACGCGCCGCGTGTTCGTGCGCGTCGATCCGGGCCAGCCGGAAAGTCGCCTCGTGCTGCGGCTGTGGCGTTATCCGTACGTGTTGCAGGACGCGCTCGGCATGCGGCCGCTGTGGTACGGCGCGCTGTATCGCGAGACGCTGCATCGGCCGGCGCGGCTGATGACGATCGTGCGCTCGACGACGATCGACGATGCGGCGTCGATTGCGAAGGCGCTGGCAGTCGAGCCGACGATCGGGCATCCGCCGGCGGGGACGACGGCCGCGCCGGCCGAGATGCTGCTGGTATGGATGGTCAGGCCGTGAGCGGGCCGTGCGCCGCTTACGCGTGCGCCGGCTGCGCGGGGACGACGGACAGGCGCAAGCCGACGGTCTTGAGCACCGCGAGCAGCGTTTTCAGCGTCGGGTTGCCGTTGGGGGACAGCGTGCGATACAGCGATTCGCGGCTGATGCCGGCTTCGGCCGCGACCGCACCGAGCCCGCCGTACGCTTCCGCGACGGTGCGCAGCGCGAGCAGGCCGGCCGCGCGGTTGTCGGGATCGTCGAGCGACTCCATCGCGACGCGCAGATAGGCCACTGCGAGTTCGCGGTCGGCGCCGAGTTCGGCGACTTCCGCGTCGTGGTGCGATACCGCACCTTTGAGCTTGGTCATGTTTGCCTCCGTTTCCAGTTCGACCAGTGTTCCTTGGCGCGCCTGATGTCGTCGGGTTGGCTGCTTTTGTCGCCGCCCGACAGCAGCAGCACCAGTGCGCCGCCGTACCGCCCGAAATACACGCGATAGCCGGCGCCGACGTGGACGCGCAGTTCGATCACGCCTTCGCCGACAGGCTCGCAATCGCCGAAGTTGCCCGTTTGCACGCGGCGCAGGCGTTCGCGAATCCGGGCCTGTGCAAGCTTGTCGCGCACGGCGTTCAACCATTCGGTGAAGGGCTCGCGACCATCGTCGCGCTGGTAGCGAAGAAGTTCGAACTTGGAGAGCATTGTAACTTATAAGCTACAAAAGGGGTGAATGAGAAAGGAGGCGGTCGTGCGAGTTGCCGGGTGGTGTGCGCAGGGGCGTGCGCGCATTGGCGAGTCGGGACGACACACGACGCCGCATGCGGGACAGTTGCAGTGCAGGCAGCGAAACCGGCTTCCCGGACGAAGATCATTCTTTCATCCGGTACCTGGCGTGGCGATTCGGCCGAATGGCCGGTGTCGATGGCGCGTGCCGAGGGCACGCGCCATGAGTGGGACGTGAGGCAAGTGCGCGAACAGTCCGACGGCGGGCGCGTCGTGCGGCGCGCCCGCCGGAAAATCCTCGTGCGTTACCGTTGCATCGTCATGCCGTCGCGGCAACGCGTGCCGACGCAAACTCCGCCAGCGTGCGCAACGCGTCCCGCGCCGAGCGCAGGTAAAACGACTGCAGATGAAACACATGCCAGCGCGCCGCATGAATCTCCAGCCGGCACGGCACGCCGCAGGCCTGCGCGTGACTGGCCAGCCGCTGCGCGTCCGACAGCAGCACTTCCTGGTCGCCGGCCTGAACGAGCATCGGCGGCAGACCGCGCAGGTCGGTATCGAGCGGGCCGCGGGCCGCCGCCGATCCGGCGCCGTGATACCAGCGCAGCCCTTGCTCGAGCCAGCCGCGGCGGATCATCGGATCGTCGTGGCGGCGCGAAGCCAGCGTCGCGCCGCCGAGGGCGGGATCGGTCACGGGCGAGATCAGCAGCAACGCGGCGGCGGCCGGCTCGCCGCGCTCGCGCAGCGCGATGGCCAGTGCCAGCGCCAGTGCACCGCCGGCCGAATCGCCCGCGATCGCGATCCGGTGCGGAGCGTGACCCTGCGCGCGCATCGCGTCATAGACGGCCAGCGCATCGTCGAGCGCGGCCGGGCCCGGATGCTCGGGGGCCAGCCGGTAATCGGGCACCCACACCGGCAGGCCGGCATCGTTCGCGAGCCGCGTCGTCACGCCGCGATGCGTATGCGGCCCGCCGAGGCAGAATGCGCCGCCGTGGAGGTAGAGGATCGCGCCGCCCGTGTCGCCGCGTTTCGGCGCGACCACTTCGACCGGCACGCGGTGCGCGTGCGTACGGTAGCGCAGCGTGCCGCCCGTGCCGGGCATCAGCGGCGACAGCAGCGCGACGACGCGGCGTTGCATGCGTGCACCGAACGGCGGCCCGATCAGCGGCCGGAACGCCACGCGCAGGAAACCGCGCAGCGAGGCAGCCGTGAGTGCCTCCAGCGGGCCGGCGGGCGGCGCGACTACGACGTCGCGCGTCGGGGCAACCGATTCGGGCACTGGATGCGTGAAACGGTAGGCGGACATCCCGGTGAAGCGGGCGATCCACCGGTAGGTCAGCGTGAAGCCCGGCCAGTTCGTGCTGTTGCGTCCCGATGCATCGACATACCAGCTCTTGCAACTGTTCCACACCGATCCTTCGAGCCGTTGCTGCACATGCGCGTTGAAGCGCCGGTAGCGGCGCGCGTCGACGTCGATCTCGCGCGCGCCGTTGCGCCGCATCGCGTGCAGGCAGCGCATCACGTGCGCGATCTGGCTTTCGAGCATGTAGACGATCGAGTTGTGGCCGAGATTGGTGTTCGGGCCGTACAGCATGAAGAAGTTCGGAAAACCGGGCACGGTAAGCCCGAGATACGCCTGCGCGCCGCGCCGCCATGCGTCGTTCAGGTCGAGCCCGTCGCGGCCCGTGATGCGCATCGGCGACAGGAACTCGGTCGCCGCGAACCCCGTGCCGTAGACGATGGCATCGACCGGATGATGCACGCCGTCGACGGTCTCGATGCCGCGCTCCGTCACGCGCCGGATCCGCTGCGTGACGAGTTCGACGTTGTCGCGGCTCATCGCGGCCAGGTAGTCGCTCGACAGCAGGATGCGCTTGCAGCCGATCGGGTAGTCGGGCGTGAGCCGTGCGCGCAACGCGGCGTCCGGCACGTCGCGCGCGAGCAGCTTGCGGAACGGCCGGCCGACCGCGACCTTCATCAACCGGTGCAGGCGCGTGAACGCGATCGCGCGCGATTCGTAGCGCAGGTAGATCGATGCGCGATGCAGCTTCATCGCCCACGGAAGCGTGCGGAACAGCGCCTTCTCCCACGGGCGGTACGCGCGGTCGGGGCGCGGCATCACGTAGGCCGGCGAACGCTGGAATACGGTCAGGCGCTGCACGTCGCCGGCGATCGCGGGGACGAACTGGATCGCCGACGCACCGGTGCCGACCACCGCCACGCGCTTGCCGGCGAGCGCATAGTCGTGATCCCAGTGCGCGGAGTGGAATGCGCGGCCGCGGAACGTGTCGATGCCGGGCAGGTCGGGCATCGCGGGGCGACTCAGCTGCCCGGTGCCGCTGACGAGCACGGCGGCGCTGAGCGTCGTGCCGTCGGCGAGCGTGACGCGCCACAGCGCGGCGGCTTCGTCGTAACGCGCATGCGCGACGTCGGCGCCGAAGCGCAGGTAGCGCGCGAGGCCGTACTTGCGCGCGCAATGCTGCAGGTACGCATGGATTTCGGGCTGCGGTGCGAACACGCGCGACCAGGCCGGGTTGGGCTCGAACGAAAACGAGTACAGGTGCGAGGGCACGTCGCACGCGGCGCCCGGGTAGCTGTTGTCGCGCCACACGCCGCCGACGTCGTGCGAGCGTTCGACGATCGCGAAATCGTGGATGCCGGCACGTTGCAGCGCAATGGCCATGCCGATGCCGGCGAAGCCGGCGCCGATGATGATCGCCGCGAGCGGTGCGGCGGATTCGGTCAGGTGGGCAGCGTCACGCGACGACATGGCGGGTCTCCTCAGGCTGGACGGCTTCGTGCGCGGCGCGCGAAGCGGGAGCGGAATCCGTCGCTGTCCTGACGGTTTCGCGCTGTGGCCGCGCGGGCGTGCGGCGCACGCCGCGGATCAGGTCGACGGCCTTCTCGGCGATCATGATCGTCGGTGCGTTGGTGTTGCCGCCGACGAGCGTCGGCATGACCGACGCATCGACGATGCGCAGCCCCTGCAGGCCGCGCACGCGCAGCTGCGAATCGACGACGGCGAGCGCGTCGTGCCCCATCCGGCACGTGCCGACCGGGTGGTACACGGTGTCGGTGCGCCGCCGCAGCACGTCGCGGATTTCATCGTCGGTGTCGACGTTCGCGGTGAACAGGTCGCGCGTGGTCCAGCCGGCGAGCGCCGGCGCTTCCATCAGCCGTCGCGTGAGCCGGAAGCCCGCGACCATGTCGTCGAGGTCGCGCGGATCGTCGAAGAACGCGGGGTCGATGCGCGGTGCCGCGAGCGGATCGGCGCTGTCGAGCGTGACCGAGCCGCGGCTGCGCGGCCGCAGCAGGCACACGTGGCACGACAGCCCGTGGCCGGCGTGCAGCTTGCGCGCGTGATCGTCGACGAGCGCGACGACGAAGTGCAGCTGGATGTCCGGTGCGTCGAGGTCCGCGCGGGTCTTCAGGAAGCCGCCGCCTTCCGCGAAATTCGACGTCAGCATGCCGCGCCGTTCGCGGCGAAAGCGCGCGAGCTCGCGCAGCATGCGCACGCCGCCGCGCGCGGATACGCCCATCGTGTCGACGCTGCGCGTGCGGTAGCCGAAGATGAAATCCGGATGATCCTGCAGGTTGCGGCCGACGCCGGGCAGGTCGGCGTGCACCGCGATGCCCCGTTGCCGGAGCTCGCTGCCCGGGCCGACGCCCGACAGCATCAGCAGTTGCGGCGTTTGCAGCGCGCCGGCCGCGAGCACGACTTCACGCCGGGCGCGCAGTGTGCGGATCTCGCCGTGCTGCCGGACTTCGACGCCGGTCGCGCGCGTGCCGTCGAACAGGATGCGCAGCACCTGCGCGTGGGTCTCGACCGTCAGGTTGTCGCGGCGGCCGATGTGCGGCAAGAGGTACGCGCGCGCCGCGCTCCACCGTTCGCCGTGCTTCTGCGTGACCTGGTAGATGCCGATGCCTTCCTGCTGCGCGCCGTTGAAATCGTCGGTGAGCGGCAGGCCGGCCTGTTGCGCCGCTTCCAGGTAGCGCGCATGGAACGGGTTGCCGGTGCGCAGGTCGCTTACCCACAGCGGGCCGTCGCGGCCGTGCCACGCATCGTCGAAGCGCTCGTTGTGCTCGCTCAGGCGGAAGTACGGCAGCACGTCGTCGTAGGCCCAGCCTTCGTTGCCGAGCGCGGCCCAGCCGTCGTAGTCGATGCGATGGCCGCGGATATAGACCATCGCGTTGATGGCCGACGAACCGCCCAGCGCCTTGCCGCGCGGCTGGTAGCCGATGCGCCCGCCGAGGCCGCGCTGCGGCACCGTGTCGAAGGCCCAGTTGTTCACGCGGGTCGGCATCATCGCGACCGCGCCGGTCGGCACGTTGACGAGCGTGCCGTCGCCGCGGCCGCCGGCCTCGAGCACGCAGACGGTCACGGCCGGGTCCTCGGTCAGCCGCCCGGCGACGACGCAGCCGCCCGACCCGCCGCCGACGACGATGTAGTCGAAAGTCCTGCTCATGGGTTCATCCTCCGATGGTCGATGGATCAGGCGGGGCGCGGCAGCGCGCACGGGCGGCCGGCGCTTGGCCGGGCAGGGGCAGGGGTTCGTGCAGGCACGGCGCGCCGGCGTGCGAAGCGGGCTGCGGGATCGGTCGGGCGACTGCGTCGCATGGTGTCTCCTCCGGGGGCGTTGGCGTCGTTCGGGCGACGACTGGATGACGCCGATGGTGCTGGCCGCATGGGAAAACACCAATGCTGCTTCGGGACAATTGTTTTAGTATTTGGGCCAAATCGGCGCTTCGAGGGTTTCTCCGCATGAGCTTCTGGGATTTCACCCGGAGTCCGGCCAGCGCCCGGCTGCTGGTCGATTTCGGCGACGAACGCGGCGTGCCGCACGCGACGCTGCTGGCCGGCACGGGGCTCGCCAACGCTCAGCTCGACGATCCGAAGGTCGAGGTGACGGCCGCGCAGGAACTGCGGCTGACCGGCAACCTGCTGCGTGCGCTCGGGCGGGCGCCGGGCCTCGGGTTCGAGGTCGGCCTGCGCTACCACTTCTCCGCGTACGGCGTGTGGGGCTACGGGCTGATCGCGAGCGCGACCGCGCGCGACGCACTCGCGCTGGCGATGCGCTTCCTGCCGCTCACCTATGCGTTCACCGTGATCACGTATCGTGAAGAGGGCAGCACGTGCGTGCTCAGTTTCGGCGCGCCGGAACTCGATGGTGCACTGAGCCGGTTCCTCGTCGAGCGCGACATGACGGCGGCGGCCGTATTGCTGCGGGAAATCGGCGGCGACGCATTCGAGCTGTCGCGCTTCACGGTGCAGGCGACGCGCGCGCCGTCCGTGCCGGTGCCGCGCATCGCCGGCGTCGAGCCGGTTTTTTCGGCGCGCGCGAACAGCCTCGCGTTCGACCGCGCGTTGCTCGACCGGCCGCTGCCGCACGCGAATCCGCTGACGGTGTCGATGTGCGAGCAGATGTGCGGCCAGCTGCTCGAAGCGCGGCGCGCGCGGGTGGGCACGTCGGAGATGGTGCGCCAGTACCTGGGCGCGACGCCTGGCCCCGCGCCGTTCTCGCTCGAGGACATGGCGCGGCTGCTGAACACGAGCCCGCGTACGCTCAAGCGCCGGCTGCAGGAGGAGGGCACGACGTTCCGGGCGCTGCTCGCGCAGGCGCGCGGCGCGATGGCCGAGACGCTGCTCGGCGACGCACGCCTGTCGCTCGCGGAAGTGGCCGAGCGGCTCGGCTTCAGCGACCTGTCGAGTTTCTCGCAGGCGTTCAAGCGCTGGTACGGCGTGCCGCCGGGCGCATATCGCAGCGCGGCGCAACGGGACGGCGGCCGTTCCTGAATCACGCCACGATCGCCGGCTGTCCCGCCGGCATTCCAATCAAGAGAGAACCCGCATGATCACGATTCGCCCGATGACCGACGACGATTTCCCGCGCTTCTGGCCGACCTATCGCGCCATCGTCGCTGCTCGGGAAACCTATGCATTCGATCCCGATGCGACACCCGAAGCGGCGCGCGCGTTATGGCTCGATGCGCCGCTCTGCACGTGGGTCGCCGAGGAGGACGGCGTGGTACTGGGCTCGTACTACCTGAAGGCGAACGCGGCCGGCCCCGGCAATCACGTGTGCAATTGCGGCTACATGGTGAGCGAGGCAGCGCGCGGCCGTGGCGTCGCGCGCCTGATGTGCGAGCACTCGCAGCAGGTTGCGCGCGAGCGCGGTTTCCTCGCGATGCAGTTCAACTCGGTCGTCTCGACGAACGAGGTGGCGGTCGCGCTGTGGCAGAAGCTGGGATTTGAAATCGTCGGGCGGCTGCCGCGTGCGTATCGTCACGCGCTGCTCGGGTTCGTCGATTGCCTCGTGATGTTCAAGTGGCTCGGCGACACACCTGCCGCCGGAGCCTGAGCGCGCAACTGGCGAATCAGACGGCGAACGCGCCGTCGAACACGATCCGGTCGTCGAGCGCGAGCGTGCCACGCGCGAAGATCAGGTCGAGATGGTGGCTGCCGTTTTCGCCGCCGCCGAGCCCGAGGTGCAGGCCCGGATGACGTTCCTCGAACCCCGCATTGCGGCCGTACAGCCCGCGAATGCCGAGGTTCGTGCCGATGCCGAATTCCTCGATCCGCCGGTGATTCGGATGCCGGTCGAGATAGGCCGAGAAATCGCGCCGGAAGCCCGTGTCGTCGGTATCGAAACCGACGATCGTGCTGTTCTCGACCTGCAGCGTCGCGAGCCGCTCGGCCACCTTGTACTTGATCGCGAACGGCACGGTGCCGAGAAACGTGCCGCTGAAGACGATCGTGCCGTTGAGATCGGTCACGTGCGTCGCGATCTCGCCGGGCACGACGTCGAGGTTGCCCATTCCGTCCACGCTCGTCCATTTCTGGTCCGGCGCGAGCGAGCCCGTCAGCGTGTTCCCGGCTTCGTCGATGAAGCGGATCTGCGATGCGCGCGCGGCCGCGTCGATCAGCCGGCCGTTGCGTGCCGCGATGTCGTCGAGCGATTCGGCGAACGCCTCGTCGAGATGCGGGCCGTAATCCTTGAACAGCACCGACTTGCTCCAGTGCTCGACGATCGCCGGGCGGATCGCGGCGAGGAACGGCGGCCCGCTCGGCGACGGTGTCGGCAGGCACGACGAGTCGTACAGCAGCACGAACAGGTCGGCTTCATCGAGTGCGGCGGTGATATCGGCGGGCGGGGTGCTTTCGAGGCAGAGGGTCGTGGCGTCGAGTGAATCGGGCAGGGCGGCAAATGCGCGCAACGCGATGTCGCGGTTGCGGGTGTCGTGGCCGACCAGCAGTTTTCCCGATTCGCCGCGCGCCAGTTTGTCGCGCAGCGCGGGGTGGAAGCCGAGTGCGCGGTGCAGGTTCAGCATGCGTGTCTCCGGAAGCGGCGGAAGGGCCGCGGCCCTTCCGCGAGAACGGGTGGCCCGCTCAGACCGGCCAGAGCGCGGTGCCGAACGGCACCACGGCGTCCTCGACCATCATGTCGATGGCCTCGGGGTGCGTGTCTTCCTGCATCCAGTCAAGCAATTCGATCTGCTGGGTGTCCTGCATGTCAATTCTCCTGTGGTGAACATGAGTGTTTCAACATGAAAGCGCGGCTAAAAATTTGCCACTCCTCATCAGGCATTTCGTGAATGCCGGATGAGTGGCGTTGATATTAGTCTGACGAATTTACGAATGCAATGCGTTGCAAGAATTTTAGCCTCGGCGTGCTAAACAACGGGGATTGACGAGGCGCGTGCGGTAAAACGCGGGTAAATGGCCTGACGGATTCCAGGTCATTTTTTTAATGAAATGAATCGGAATCGATGCATTGCATTCGGCGAATTTTTATCGGGAATTCGATGGCCTCGATCGTGGCGCGGGCGTGGCGGCGGCCCGATGCCGTGTCAGCCGAGCAGCGCCTTGCCGAGCGGTTTGGCCGGCTCGGAGCGGAGCACCAGCGACGTCGTAACCGCGCCGAAACGGGCAATCGCGTCGATGATGGTTTCCAGTTGCCCCGGTGTCGGCACGAGTACCTTCAGCAAGAAGCAATCCTCGCCGGTCATCCGGTGAACCTCGATGACGTGCGGCATCTCGGCGAATGCGCGCAGCGCGGGCTTGATGTGTTCGTGCGTCGTCTTCAGCCGGATGATGGCCATCATCCCCAACCCCAGCGCCGCCGGGTCGATGCGCGCGCCGTAGCCGGCGATGATGCCGCGTTCTTCCAGCCGCTTGACGCGCTCCGACGTCGCAGGCTGCGACAGCCCGATGCGCCGGCCCACTTCGGACAGCGGCATCCGCGCGTTTTCCTGTAGTGCCTCGAGGATCGAAAGATCCAGGCGATCGAGCTCTCCATTCGACATGTCCGTTCTCCCGCTCCGTTAATTCATCGGCATATTGTCTCAATAACCGATGACTTGCCATTCCCGGCCGGTTTCCGGCGGACGAGACTGAGCGCTCGCCTGTTTATGGAGACGGAGATGGAGATGGACCAAACGATCGTGATCGTGCCGGGGATCGGCAACTCGGGACCGGATCATTGGCAGAGCCACTGGGAGGCCGCGATTCCGGGCGCCATCCGCATGGCGCCTGCGTCATGGGATGCCCCCGACCTGCGTGACTGGATGGCGGCGCTGGATGAAGCCGTCGCGCAAGCCGCGGCGCCGCCGGTGTTGATTTGCCATTCGCTGGGGTGCCTGCTGTTCGCGCACTGGCGCGCGGCGTCGGCGCGCGTCGTGCGCGGCGCATGGCTCGTTGCGGTGCCCGATCCGGGCGGCCCGCGTTTTCCGGCCGCGGCGCGTGCGTTCGCGAACGTGCCGGGCGCCGATTTCGGCGGTTTGCCGGTGCTGGCGATCGCCAGTTCGGACGACGGGTACGACCCGTCCGGGCGCGGCATCGCATGGGCAAGCGAACGTGGCGCGACGCCGCTGCGGCTCGGCCCGCGCGGCCACCTGAATGCGGAAGCGGGATTGGCGCAGTGGCCGGAGGGGCGTGCATTGCTGACGGCCTTCGTGGCCGGATTGCAGCGCTAGCGCCGGCAAGCGGCTGCCGTCGTTCCGCGCGTGCTGCCTGCCGGCGCGTGCCTGGCCGTGGCGGCTCAAGTATGATCGGTCGACAGAATCGGAAGCCTCGACGGACAGTCGGGACCGGCGCGTGCGAAACGCCGGTTCCGTCGCGCCGCTCCCCCTCGGCTTCGAACGACAAAGGAGACACGCGATGCGCGCAGCGCCGCAACCGGAGCCTGCCGGCCCGTCGCAGCCGGACACCGGCGCGACCCGCCATACCCCCGAACGTGACCCCGATCGCATGGCCGCGTGGCGGCTCGCGATCGGCCTGTCGCTCGGCAGCGCGATCGCGCTCGGCCTCGCACGCTTTTCGTATGCGCTGCTGCTGCCGCCGATGAAGGCCGATCTCGGCTGGACCTTCGCGCAGGCCGGCGCGCTGAACACGGCGAACGCGGCCGGCTACCTGATCGGTGCGCTCGTGTTTCCGTTGCTGTCGCGGCGCTGGCGCGCGGGCACGCTGCTTGCGGCCGGGTGCGTGCTGACCGCATTGCTGATGGCCGCGTGCGGGTTCACGTCCGGCATGCACGCGCTGCTCGCGCAGCGGCTTGCGACCGGCGTCGGCAGCGCGCTGATCTTCATCAGCGGCGGCGTGCTGGCCGCGCGGCTCGCGTCGGCGTCACCGCGCGATGCGGGCCTGCTGCTCGGCCTCTACTACGGCGGCACCGGATGGGGCATCGTCGCGTCATCGCTGCTCGTGCCGGCGACGCTCGCGCAGGGCGTACATGGCTGGCAGCCCGCGTGGTTCGCGCTCGCGTTCGCATGCGTGCTGTTCTCGGCGGTGGCCGTGTCGGCCGCGCGCCGCATCGAGCGCGTGCACGCGGCACCCGCCGCGCCGCGCGACGGTGCGGTGCCGGCCGCGACCGCGAGCCCCGTGCGTTTCGCCCTCGCGCTGGCCGGCTACGGCCTGTTCGGCGTCGGCTACATCGGCTACATGACGTTCATCGTCGCGCTGCTGCGCGGCGCGGGAATGAGCGGCACGGTGGTCGCCGCGTTCTACGTGATGCTCGGCGTCGCGACCGTCGTCTCGGCACGGCTGTGGTCGGGGCTGCTCGACCGGATGCGCGGCGGCCAGGCGCTGGCCGTGCTCAATGCGCTGCTCGGCATCGCGACGCTGATGCCGGCGATGTTCGTGCATCCGGTTGCCGCGTTCGCGTCGGGCGTGCTGTTCGGCGCGACGTTCCTGTCGGCCGTCGCGTCGACGACGGCCTTCGTGCGCCACAACCTGTCGCCCGACGGCTGGGCGAAAGGGATCAGCGCGTTCACGACGGTCTTTGCATTCGGGCAGATCGCCGGGCCGGTCGCGATCGGCTGGGTGTCGGACAGCGCGGGGCTCGCGCGCGGGCTCGTGTATTCGGCGCTGACGCTGTTCGCGGGTGCCGCGCTCGCGGCCGGGCAGCGCGCGTTGCGGGCCGCCGCGTAGTCACGCGCGGTTCACCGCACGCACGCCGTGCGCGACACGCGATGAAACGCACGGCCGAAGTAGATCAGGCTGTCGCCGTCGTCGCGCACGCGGATCGACGTCGCCTCGATGAACATCACCGAATGCGAGCCGACTTCCTTCATGTCGGCGATCGTGCCCTGCAGGCTCGCGAGCGCGTCGCGCAGCACGGGCACGTCCTGCTCGCCGCGATCCCACCCGGGCAGTTCGAAGCGCCGGTCCATCGGCAGCTCGGTGAGCCCCGCGAAGTGCCGCGCGAGCTGTTCGTGTTCGGCCGGCAGCACGTTGATGCAGACGTGGCGATTGCGTTCGAACGTCGCATGCATCGCGCTCGACCGGTTGAGGCACACGAGCAGCGTCGGCGGCGTGTCGGTGACGGAGCACACGGCGCTCGCGGTGATCCCGCAGCGGCCGTGCGGCCCGGCGGTGGTGATCACGTTGACGGCCGCGCCGAGGTGGGCCATCGCTTGCCGGAAGGCCTTCTGCGCGTCGGTCGGCTCGACGCGTGCCGGTCGCTGGATATCGGTCGTGGAAGACATGGGCGCTCCTGGTTGGACGAGAGCGGCGATCGTGCGGCGCTGCGGATGCAGCGCCTGATCGCCGACGATGACCCAAGCGTACGTCGCGAAAAGGCTGGCGACCATTCGCACGATTGACGATGGAGATGGCGTTCTCGCCAACGCGTCTAAAGGTTCTACCTAGGTACGCGGCGCGGCGCGCGAAAAAAACCGGGAATGTGCGCTCGTGCGGCCCGTGAAGGGGTTTTCAGCGGGTTTTCGGCTCGTTATGATGTGCCGCGCATCCCCAGCGAACGACGTGCGCGACGCGCCGGCAACCGGCCCCGTATGCGGCGCGTGCGATACCCATACCGATATTCAGCGAGACCCCCGCGATGACGTCACCCGCACCGATCGTATACATCGTCGACGACGACGGCGGCATGCGGACATCGCTCGCCTGGCTGCTCGAATCGGTCGGCATCGCGTCCGAGGGGTTCGCGAACGCCGCGGATTTTCTCGCGCGCTTCGACGTGAACCTGCCCGCGTGCCTGGTGCTCGACGTGCGGATGCCGGAGAAGAGCGGCTTCGACGTGCAGGCCGAACTGAACGCGCGGGGCGCGACGCTGCCGGTGATCTTCGTCAGCGGGCACGGCGATATCCCGATGTCCGTGCGCGCGCTGCAGAACGGCGCGATCGATTTCGTCGAGAAGCCGTACAACTCGCAGCAGATGCTCGAGCGCGTGCAGCGCGCACTGCGGCTCGCGCAGCAGCGGCACGCGGTGAGCCAGCGCCACCGCGAGCTGCGCCAGCGGCTCGATGCGCTGACCGCGCGCGAGAAGGAAGTGCTGCGCGGCGTGGTGGACGGCAAGGGCAGCAAGCAGATCGCGTCGGATCTGTCGATCAGCGTGAAGACCGTCGACGTGCATCGCGCGAGCATCAAGGAGAAGCTCGGCGCGACGTCGATCGCCGCGCTCGTGCGGGACGTGATGGTCGTGTGGGGCGACGACGGGGAGTCGTCGCGATAGGGGGCTGCGGGCACGCCGACGTTCGCCTGCTCGCACGAGTTCCGCACGAGTCCTGCGCGCGGCACCGGTCGACAGCGCAAGCGATGCCGCCCGCCGCTCAGCGCATGTACAACCCGCCGTTGATGTCCCAGCACGCGCCGTTCGCGAAGTGCGCGTCGCCCGACGCGAGCAGCACGGCCGCATCCGCCACGAAACCGGCCGACCCGAGCTTGCCGCCTGGCAGGCTCGCGAGCACCTGGCGCAGCTTTTCCGGTGCGACGCTTTCATGCACGATCGGCAGGTCGAGCGGGCCCGGCGAGATCGCGTTGACGGTCACGCCCCGCGCGGCGAGATCGCGCGCGAACACCTTGGTCAGCGTCAGCGTGCCGCCCTTCGCGGCCGCGTAGTGCGCGCCCGTCGCCGAGCCGCCGTTCTGGCCGGCGAGCGATGCGATGTTGACGATCCGGCCCGCGCCACGTTCCGCGAAATACTGGCCGAACACCTGGCAGCCGAACAGCACGCTGCGCAGGTTCACGTCGATCACCTGGTCGAACTGCTCGGCCGTGATCTCCATCGCGGGCACGACCTTCGATGCGCCCGCGTTGTTCACGAGCACGTCGATCGTGCCCCAGCGCGCGACGAGCGCATCGCGCGCAGCTTCGAAATCGCGTTTCGACGTGACGTCGAGCGGCAGCGCGATCGCGCGTTCGCCGCCAGGGTCGAGTTCGCGCGCATGCGCATGAATGGCGTCGGCGGCGATGTCGGCCAGCGCGACGCGATAGCCGGCCGCATGGAAACGGTCGGCGATGACGGTGCCGAGCCCGCGTGCGGCGCCGGTAACGAGGACGACTCGGTCTGACATGGTGCGTGATTCCCTGGTTCGCGGGCGCGTGAAGGGTGAAGGGTGAAGCCGCGCCCGCTTCGTGGTTCATGCGGCGAGGGCCGCTTCGAAGTGTGCCGCGATCGCGCAGACCCGCTCGTCCGCGCCCTTGCGCCCGACGATCTGCAGGCCCGCCTTCAGCGGCGAACCGGCCAGCGGCAGCGGCAGGCTGAGCGCCGGATGGCCGCTCAGGTTGAACGGCCGGATCAGCGACGACATCGCGATCACCGATACACCGTCGCGCGCCTGCTGCAGCGTGATCGGCAACGCGGGCAGCGTCGGCAGCACGAGCACGTCCGCGAGTTCGAGCGCGGCGTCGACCTGCGCGGTGAAGCGTGCGCGTACGGCTTCGGCTTCCGCGAGGGCGGCGGGTGTCGTCGTCGCGGCGGTGCGCAGCCGCGCATCGAGATCGGCGCCGAGCTTGCCGGTGTCGACCAGATGGCCGAACGCGCGCGACGTTTCCGCGTTGATCACGGTGAGCCCCGCCGCGAACGACGCCGGCATTTCGTCGAGCACGAGCGCGTGCGAATGCAGGCCCGACGCGCGCACGGCTGCATCGAGCGCGGCGGCGATCGCCGGATCGGCTTCGACGCGGATCTGCGCGATCGTGCAGCCCGCCACGGAGGCCGCCGCGTGCGCACGATCGAAGCCCGGCGCGATCGCGGCCATCACCGCGGCCAGCGTGCGGATATCGCGTGCGAACGGCCCGACGCAATCGAGCGTGGTATCGGCCGGCGCGACGCCGCGCCGCGACACGCGGCCGAACGTCGGCTTCAGCCCGGCCACGCCGCAGCACGCGGCCGGCCCGCGAATCGAGCCGCCGGTGTCGGTGCCGAGCGCCGCGTCGACCGCGCGGAGCCCGACGAGCGAAGCGGAACCGCTCGACGAGCCGCCCGGGATGCGCGTCGCGTCCTGCGGATTGACGGGCGTGCCCGTGTAGTCGTTGATGCCGGTCATGCCGAACGCGAGCTCGTGCATGTTCGCCTTGCCGGCGATCTGCCAGCCCGCGTCGAGCAGCAGGCGGACGACGTCCGCGTGTTGCGCGGCCGGCGGTGCATCGGCGAGCGCGCGGCTCGCCGCGCGGGTCGGATGGCCCGCGATGTCGATCGTGTCCTTGATCGCGATCGTGGGGCCCGGGCCGCCGAGCGTGAAGGTGTCGATGAAGCCTGTCATGGTCGGTATCGTGCGGAAGCGGTGGAGAGCATCAGGGCCGTGGCGCGGCGGCGAGCGGCCACGGGCCGTCGAGCACGCGTTCGGTGCGAAAGTGCTGGATCAGCCAGGTCGACCCGTCGCCGGCCGGCATGAAATCGACGGTCAGCCGCGCGGCGATCAGCTCGGCCGTGCCGTTCGCGTAGCGCGACGCCTGCAGCATGATCCAGCGGCCGCGCGCGCTCGTGTTGCCGGCGCCGATCTCGATCGACTCCGACGTCAGGAAGTGCAGGTTCGCCGAGAAATGCGGATCGGGCGGCAGGTAGCGGCCCAGCATCGCGACGATCGCGGCCGTGCCTTCGAGGCGGCCGAACTTCTGCGCGTACTGCGGGCCGATGCCTTCCCACACGGCGTCGGGTGTGAACAGGCCGGCGAGCCGCGGGCCGTCGCCGACATCCTCCGGCACGTCGCACAGCGCCATGTAGCGCGTCATCGTCGCGCGCACCGCGCGCTCGGCGTCGAGCGCCGCCACGCGCTGCGCGAGTGCGTCGATCAGGCCGGGGGAGGAGCCGGGAGACAGGTCGTTCATCGCGCGCCTCACGACGCGGGTTTCGCGGCCGGCGGCACGGTCAGCGCGCGGCCGACCCGCGCTTCGATCTTGCCGTAGCGCCACAGGTTGTATTCGCCGACCGGCGTCGTGCGATACAGGTTGCACACGGCGACCGTCGTGTCGAAATCGGCGACGTCGGCCATGATGTAGAAGGTCCACGGCGCGCCGTCGGCCTGGCCGACCACGAGGCGATCGTCGTCCATCACGCCGAGCACGCGCACGCCGGGCATCGCCTCGACGGCGGCGAGCATCGCGCCGTACGCCTGCCACACTTCGCCGATCTTCTCGCGCGGCAGGTCGAAGAAGTTCTGCGACACGCCGCAGCAGAACAGGACACGCAGCGGCAGCGGATTCGAATCGGACATCTCGGGTTCTCCAGGGGAAACGGTTGGGCGCATGCGCCGGCCGGTAGCGGTGCTTCGGCATCGGCGCCATGCACGTTCGGGAAACAGCGCCGCCCGGGCGCGGGTTGCGCGGGTTACAGGTAGCCGGGAAACGGCGCGACGCCGGTGAACACCGCGCCCGCGCCGTCGAAGTTGCCTTCCGCGAGAAACGCGTGCTGCGTGACGACCATCGCGTCGCGCAGCAGCCGCTGAAGCGGATGCGTGCGATAGATCGCCGCCGTGCCGCCGAGGCGGTACGCGCGTTCGACGACGCTCGCGCCTTCGCGTGCGACATGCGTGGCCGCGAGCCGCAGCAGGCTGACCTGGTCGGGCGTCACGGGGTTGCCCGCGAGGATCGATTGCCACACCGTGTCGGTTGCGTCGTAGAAGAACGCGCGTGCCGAGCGCAGTTGCGCTTCGGCCTTCGCGAGCTCGATGCGGAAATATGCGCGATCGGCGAGGCGCGGCGCGCCGGTCGTCGTCTGCCGGCCGCCCGACATGCGGTTCGCGACGTCGAGCGCCGCGCGCGCGAGGCCGAGATTGACGACGGCCAGCACCTGCGCCGCATACGCGACGGTCGGGTAGCGGTACAGCGGCTCGTCGACGGTCGGCTCGCCGCCGCGCACGAAGGTCCACGCTTCGGGCACGAAGCGGTCGTCGACGCGCAGGTCGTGGCTGCCGGTGCCCTGCATGCCGACCACGCTCCAGTTCTCGACGATCTCGACATCGGCCGCGCGGAACACGGCCGTGCGCGGCTTGTTCGGTGCGGCGTCCTGCGCGCCGGGCACGGCGATGCCGACGCCGAGCCAGTCGGCACCCTTGCAGCCGCTCGCGAATTTCCACGTGCCGTTCACGCGCCAGCCGCCCGGCGCGGATTGCGCCGGCTGCACCGGGAACAGGCCGCCCGCGAACACCTGGTCGGGGCCGCTCGCGTACAGCTCGGCCTGGGTCTCGAGCGGCAGCGCGGCGAGATAGACGTTCGCGGAGCCGAAGCTCGCGACCCATGCGGCCGAGCCGTCGGCGGTCGCGATCCGTTCGACCATGTCGAGGAAGGCGGTCGGCGCGAGCGCGTCGCCGCCGAAGCGGCGCGGCGTGCCCGCGCGATAGATGCCGGCCTGCCTGAACAGCGCGATCACGTCGCGCGGCACGTGCGACAGGCGATCGAATTCGTCGCGGCGCGCGGCGACGGTTTCGATCACGGCGTCGAGCGGCGACAACGGCGCGGCCGCGGTGCCTGCCACGGGCTGGGAGGACGGCGCGGGTTCGATGGCGAGGGCGGCTTGCGGCATGGTGGTCTCCTGGACGGATAGGGGTTCGGATGCGGGGCGGCATGCGTGCTGTCTCGGGTGGCAACACGACGATGCGACCAGTCTAGAAACGCCGAAAACACGCAGCAATTGGTGCGTTGGGCCGCGCGACTGGTGAGGTTCCGTGCCGGCCTAAAGAAATCTTCAGATGCGATCGGCGCGCGCCGGTGCTATGTTGGCTTTCCGGCCGCGCGACGCCGCGCGCCTTCATCCGAAGCCGATCATGAGTTTCCCTGACGAAGACGATTTCCACCGGCTGCTCGACGCGCTGACCACCTGCGTGCTGCTGCACGACGCGCAGACGAAGGCGATCGTATGGGCGAACCGCGCCGCGTGCATCGCGCTCGGTTTTTCCGTCGAGGAACTGCTGCCGCTGAAGGCGCCGGACATGACGCGTCCCGAGCCGAAATACCAGCGCGAGATCGCCGTGAGCGCGTGGGATCGCGCGCTCGTCGACGGGCCGCAGGTGTACGAATGGTGCTACCGGTCGCGCACGGGCGTCGACATGCTGTCCGAGGCGACCGCCACCTACGTGCCGCTGCGCGGGCGCGACGTCGTGATGGTGCAGTTCCGCGACATCAGCGCGGAAGAGGCGGTGCGCCGGCAGTTGCGCCGCTACGAGGCGCGGCTGCGCGAGTTCATGCAGGATCTCGACGAAGGTATCGCGGTCGTCACGCCGCGCGGCGGCGTGCAGTTCATCAGCGAGTCGGGCCGCCGCGTGCTCGGGCTCGCGCCCGACGAAGCGCTCGGCGAGGTGCTCGACTACTGCTCCGAGGCCGATCGCGACCGACTCGTCGCGCAATTGCACGATGCGCCGTCTGCGTGCCCGTCGGCGCCGCAGCGCTACCGGATCGTGCGGCGCGACGGCTCGCCGTGCTGGCTGCGCATCCTGTGCCGGCAGGTCGAGATCGAGGGCGATCTCGACGGGCTGCTCGTGCAGTTCCGCGACGTGAGCGACGAAGTCGCGATCGAGGACGCGCGCCGCGCCGAAGCGCGCATGCTCGAACACGCGGGCCGCTACAACGCGATGGGCGAGATGGCGAGCGTGATCGCGCACGAGCTGAGCCAGCCGCTCGCGGCCGTGCGCAATTTCATCGAAGGGGCGGTGCAGCGGCTGAACGGGCGCGGCGCCATCGACGACGCGATCTGGGGGCTGCGCAGCGCGGACCGCCAGGCCGAGCACGCGGCGCTGATCATCAAGAGCGTGCGCGAATTCATCGTGAAGCGCGAGCCGGTCGTCGCGCTCGCCGACCTGCGCGACATCCTCGCGGACGTCGCGTACTTCATCGAGCTGCGTGCGAAGGAGGCCGGCGTGACGGTCGCGATCGTGCAGGCCGATGCGCCGCTGCCGATCCGTTGCGAGCGCGTGCTGATCGGGCAGGTGATCCTGAATCTCGCGTTCAATGCGATCGAGGCGTTCGCCGGTTGCGATCGCGTGCCGCGCATGCTGACGCTCGGCACCGCGAACGTGGCCGGGCACGCCGAGCTGCGCGCGATCGACAACGGCCCGGGCATCGCGGCCGGCGCGCACGGCCGGCTGTTCGACGGCTTCTCGTCGTCGAAGGCCGGCGGCAACGGGATCGGACTGTCGCTGTGCAAGAGCATCGTGACGCGCCACGGCGGCCGGATCGGCGCGAGCCCGGCCGAGGGCGGCGGGCTCGACTGCCGCGTGACGCTGCCGCTCGCGGGCGCGTAGCCGTAGCCGCTGCATCGCGTTAAGGCCGCAATGGACATCACGGACATCACGGCGCGCCCGCGGCGCATGATGGAGCGACGCCCGGCCCATGGTCAGCGCCCCAGCGCCCGCGCGGTCTGGCCGCCGATGCCGAAGTCGGTGTTCGGGATGTCCTTGATGATCACGCGCGTGGCCTGCAGCGGTGCATCGAGCACGTTCGCGCCCGCGTCGGACAACGCGGCGATCAGCGCGCGTTTTTGTTCATCGGTGCGGCCGGCGATCAGGATCGCGACGATCACGGGCAACGACGGCGGCGCGCCGTCGGCGGCGGTGCGCCCGCCAAGGCCGATATGCGTGGCGGGCAATTCGGTGAGCAGCACGCGCACCGATTCGAGCGGTGCACCGATCGCGTTGACGGTCGCACCGCTGAGCCGCGCGATCAGTTCGGCCTTGCGTGCATCGTCATGGCCGGCGGGCAGGAATACTTCGAGTGTGGGCATGGTCGTCCGGAAAGGTGAAGGTTGCCGGCTCACCTTTGCGCTTGCAGCGGCGAACCGGCCACGGCTCACAGCAGGAAGCCGATCGCGCTGAGCGCTTCGGTCGAGTCGATCAGGCGCACGACCTTTTCGGCAATCCGCATCTCGCCGTCGGCATCGACGTGCAGCGTGTGCGTGACGTCGGCCGCGAACAGCGTCGCGACGCCGCGCTTGTACGCGACGACGACCTGCGCCGATTTCAGCTCGACGGCGCCGGCGCTGCCGCTTTCCAGCGTGAAGCGCGACACGGTGCGCACCGTGCGCGCGGCGTCGGCGGCCGACGCCGAGTAGCCTGACACCATCCGTTGCACGCGCTTCTCGCGCATGTCCTGGTCGTCGAACACGTAGTTCAGCGTCGCGGCGAAATCGGTCGTGTCGGGATCGATCGGCACCACGTAGTGACCGGCCGGATCCCACAGGTCGAGCCACGCGCGATAGTCGCGGCGGTCGAGCATCTCGGCTTCGCGCCACACGAATTCGACCGCGCGGGCGAAGGTCTGCTCGGAAAAGAGGGCGTTGCGGTCGTCCATCATTGCTGCTCCATCATCTTGCGCCATTGCTGGTAGGCCTCGCGCATGCCGGTTTCGTCGGTCGCATGGGCGGTCTTTTCGCCGTTCGCGGCGGTCGTCTCGCGGTTCAGCCCGCGATTCACGAGGATCGGCACGTCGGGGCCCGCGTGCGCGCCGCGCTGCACGCGCTCCCACGCCTCCGCATCGTCGGGGCTCCCGAAGCCGAACGGGCCCTGGAAGTGCTCGTGAATGCGCAGCCGCTCGCGGTTCGCTTCGTCGGGGCCGCCGTCCATCGCGAGCGCGACGTGGCGGATCTCGGTCTCGTTCGCCGAGATCGGCCGCAGCACGCGGAAGAACGCCATCGACAGCGCGAGGTTCGGGAACAGGTTCAGGTTGAAGCCGACACCCATCAGCGAGCGCACGATGCGGCGCACTTCGTCCGGCGAGCGGCGCTCGGCGAGCTTCGCCGCGAGCGGCGCGAAGCGCTCGGGCAGCGGCGCGCCGTCGTCTTCGTCGAGATCGATCAGTTCGGGCATCAGCACCGCGAGGCTGTGGCCGTTGCCGAGCCCGCGGCAGAACGCGTCCTCGCTCGTCATGAAGCTCGTGATCGCGGCGGCCGTCTCGTCGTCGATCGACTTCATCCACGACTTGTGCACGACCGGGAAGTGATAGAGGTCGGTCGTGTTCTCGAGCTGGATCTTCCAGTTGCCCTTGAACTTGAACTTGTGCTCGCCGTTCGCCTTGATCGGGTAGCCGGCGCCCTGCTTCATGAACAGGTCGATCCACGGCTTCGCACCGCCGAGGAAATCCTCGAGCGGCTCGATCGTGTCGTTGAAGCTCGCGAAGACCAGCCCCTGGTACACGCCGACGCGCAGCTTCACGAGCGGCAGGTCGCCCTTCTCGCACACGCCTTCGTAGCCGTCGCCGTACGGCAGCGCGCGCAACGTGCCGTCGAGCGCGTACGACCAGCTGTGATACGGGCACGTGAAGCCCTTTGCGTTGCCCTTGTGCGATTCGCAGACGGTCGCGCCGCGATGGCGGCAGCGGTTCTGCAGCACGTTGATTTCGCCGGTCTTGTCGCGCACGACGATCACCGGCTGGCGGCCGATCGTCGTCGTGATGAAGTCGCCCGGGTTCGGCAGCTCGCTCTCGTGCGCGACCCAGATCCAGGTGCGGTAGAAGATGCGCTCGAGCTCGGCTTCGAACAGCGCGGGATCGTGATACATCGCCGGCGCGATGCGGTCGGGTTGCGCGAGGCCGTGCAACGCACGGGTGTCGATCGTCTGGTAGGGAATGTCGCTCATCGTTGTCGTGGGGAAGAGTCGCGAAATCGGGCCGCGCAGCGCACGGTATCGAGTACCCAGTCTCGTCTCCCGCTACATATCCGTCAAATTGATCTAAAATTGGCGACTCAATAAATACGGCAAATGATGGAGGCTACGATGACGTCGGTCGATCATCTCGATCTGAACCTGTTGCGCGTATTCCAGGCGATCGTCGAGGAACGCAGCCTGACGAAGGCCGGCGAGCGGCTCGCGTTGTCGCAGCCGGCCGTCAGCTATTCGCTCGGCCGGCTGCGCACGCTGTTCGACGATCCGCTGTTCGTGCGCACGCGCTCGGGCATGCAGCCGACGCCGGTCGCGCTCGAACTCGCGGGCATCGTCGGCAAGGCGCTCGACATGGTGCGTGTGGCGCTGCGCTACGCGGAGCGCTTCGATCCGGCCACGAGCACGCGCACGTTCCGGCTGTCGTTGTCGGATGCCGGCGAGATGGCGTACCTGCCGGCGATCTGCCAGGCACTGCGCGAGCGCGCGCCGCGCGTGACGCTGAGCGTGCAGCCGCTGCCGGTGGAAGAGATCGAGGAAGCGCTGCGCGCGAGCCGGCTCGATTTCGCGATCGGCAACCTGCCGGAACTGATGCCTCGTACGCGCCACCAGGTGCTGTTCGAGGAAACGTATGTGTGCATGACGGGCCGCCGGCGCGGGTTGCCGAGCGGCGGCACGCTGAGCCTCGAGCAATTCGTGCGCGCCGCGCACGTCAACGTGAAATCGGTCGAGCACAGCCACCACGCGCTCGACGACGCGTTGCGCGCGCAGGGTGTGGGCCGCAACATCGCGCTCGAGGTGCCGCACTTCGTCGCGCTGCCGAGCGTGCTGTCGGTCACGGATCTCTACGCGACGCTGCCGAAGCGGCTCGCGCGGATCCTGAACCGCGACAACGCGTTCCGCCTGTACGACCTGCCCGTCACGCTGCCGCCCGCGCCGGTGACGATGCACTGGCACGAGCATTTCCATGAAGACGAAGGCAACGCGTGGATGCGCACGCTGCTGGCCGAGCTTGTCGAGGGGTTCGACAACGCGTGACGGCGGCCGGCGCGTGCCGGATGCGTCAGAGATCGAGCACCAGCACCGCCGAGCGCGCGCGCGACACGCAGCAGCAGATCACCGTGTTGCTCGCGCGCTCGGCCTTGCTGAGACAGTGGTCGCGATGATCAGGCTCGCCGTCGACGACAGGCACCATGCAGGTGCCGCACACGCCTTCGCCGCACGACGTGTCGACTTCGACGCCGATGCGCGCGAGCGCGTCGACGATCGACGTGTCGGGCGTGACGCGTACCGATTGCCCGCTGCGTTGCAGGCGCACTTCGAACCCATCGGCAGGGGTGGGGTCGGCATCGGCGGCGACCGGTTCCGCCGCGAAACGTTCGAGATGGATCGAGTCTTCGGGCAAGCGCGTCGCGGCTGCCGCGACGACCGCCTCCATGAACGGCCCCGGGCCGCACGTGTAGACGTGCGCGTGTGCGTCGAGCGATTCGACGCAGCGGCCCAGCGCGGCCGCGAGCGCGTCGGGTTCGACGCCGTAGTGGAACGTCACGTGCGACGCGAACGGCTCGGCCGACAGTTCGTCGACGAAGGCCGCGTGCTCGCGGCTGCGCGCGAAGTAATGCAACCGGTAGCGCGCGCCGCGCCGGTGCAGCGCATACGCCATCGACAGCAGCGGCGTGATGCCGATGCCGGCCGCGATCAGCACGTGCTCGCTCGCGTCGTCCGTCAGACGAAACAGGTTGCGCGGCGTGCCGATCGACAGCTCGGCGCCGACCCGCACATCGTCGTGCAGCGAACGCGAGCCGCCGCGCGACTGCGCCTCCTTCTTCACCGCGAACAGGTAGCTGCCGCGTTCGTCGGGGTTGCCGCACAGTGAGTATTGCCGCGTGATGCCGGACGGCGCGGTGACGTCGATATGGGCGCCGGGTTCGTACGCGTCGAACGGCTGGCCGTCGATGCGCGAAACCCGGAAACAGCGGATGTCCTGCGCCGCGTCGATCAGCGCGTCGATCCGGACCTGGTGGCGGTTCGCTTGCATGGGATATTCCGTGGGGTACGAGGAAAGCGGCGCGGCAGACACCGCGCCGTCATGCGATCGAGAATAGGGACGGGCATCGCATAAATCAAATCGATTAAAAAGCGATGCCTGAATCAGTGGAATGGATGATGGTCGGCGACGGAGCGCGCCCGTCGTTCAGCGCGCGGCGATTGCGTTGCCCGCCTCGGCCGCCTGCGGTGCCGCTGCCGACGCATGGCCGCGCTCGCGATCGAGGCTGCGGCGATAGTGCCGGCAGCCGGCGGCGAGCAGCAGCGCGGCGAGCGTGGCCGCCGCGACGTTGACGATCGACATCGAATGGCCGACCGCCGCCGGCGCGCCGAACACGCGATCGGTGAACAGCGCGACGACGGTCGTACCGATCCCGAGCGCGATCAGGTTCGACACGAGCAGGAACAGCGCGGAGATCTGCGCGCGCATCTGGTTCGGCGCGAGCGTCTGCATCGCGGCGGTCGACGTCGGCATCGGGAACGACGCGAAGAACATCGCGACGACGAGCATCGCGAGCGAAGCGGGCAGCGAGTCGAGTTGCGTGAACAGCGTCGCGGGAATCACCATGCACGCGGCGCCGATCGCGCCGGCGCGCATCGGCGCATCGCTGCGGCCGCGCCGCAGCAGCCAGTCGTTGAGCCAGCCGCCGCAGAACACGCCGGCCGTGTTCGCGACCAGCAGCACGATGCCGAGCGTGTAGCCGGCTTCGACGGCCGTCATCCCGAAGCGGCGGATATAGAACGCGGGCGTCCAGCTCAGCAGGCAGTACAGCGTCATCGCGTAGAACGAGAAGCCGAGGTAGTGGCATGCGAAGGTCGCGCGATGCGTGCCGACGAAGCGCAGCGAGTCGCGCATCGACACGCGCCGCACGGCGCCCGAGCGATCCTGCGCGAGCCCCTTGCGCTGCGGGTCGCGCACGGTCGCCGCGAACAGCAGCGCGACCAGCAGCCCCGGCAGCCCGACGATCAGGAACGTGACCTGCCACGCATGCACCTGCCCGACCACCGGCAGCGTGAACGCGCTCGCATGCTTGAGCAGCGCGATCACGTAACCGCCGATCAGGAACGCGACGCCGCCGCCGATGAACGAACCGAGCGAATACACGGCGATCGCGCGCCCGAGCTTCTCCTTCGGGAAGTAGTCGGCGAGCATCGAATACGCGCCGGGCGACAGCGCGGCCTCGCCGACGCCCACGCCCATGCGCGCGATGAACATCTGCACGAAATGCTGGCTGAGCCCGCACGCGGCGGTCGCGACGCTCCACAGCGCGATGCCGAGCGAGATGATCCGCGGGCGCGCGTAGCGATCGGCGAGATACGCGACCGGCAGCCCCATCACCGCATAGAACAGCGAGAACGCGAAGCCGTTGAGCAGGCTGAACTGCGTGTCGGACAGATGCAGGTCGCGCTTGATCGGCTCGATCATCAGCACGAGGACCTGGCGGTCGACGAACGAAAAGACGTACGCGAGCATGCAGATGACGACGACATACCATTCGTACGTATAGCGCTTGCCGTCGGCAGCGCGGGCCGTGGATGCAGACATGCGGATTCTCCAGGAGCGGGCGGTGGGGATGCGCGGCAGCGGCCTGGCGGGCCGGGCGCCGTCGCGGCGCGAAAGCGTGCGGGGGGCACGTGTCGGAGACGCAGCGTAGTCGGCCAAATCCGGCCGCCATAGCCGGAGTGACAGCCGCGCCACACGGGCATCTACCGACCCGGATAAAGAAAACACCAGGGTGACGCGCGCCGGCCGCCGCGCGGCGCGCTTGCAGCGGGGCGCGCACGCATCATGCGGCACATCTATAAGCGTTATAGAGCGCATTGCGTCGACGTCCGAAATTGTCGTTCCTAGACTCGGCCCGTTTTTGATCGGCTGCGTTGGCCCTTCGCGGCGAACGCGCTTCACACCAGCCGGCGCGATACCGACAGGCGCCGGAACCTCTACGGGACGACGACGATGAACCAACCGAACGGGCGGGCCGACCGGCTTGCCGTACCGCTTGCCGCACTGCTGGCCTGCGCGGCGCTGCCCGCATTCGCGCAATCGAGCGTGACGCTCTACGGCCGCGTCGACACCGCGATCGAATACGCGAGCGCCGGGCCGAACCACGTGACGCGCATGGGCAGCGGCAACCTGTTCGCTTCGCAGTGGGGGCTGAAGGGTGTCGAGGATCTCGGCGGCGGCTACGCGACGATCTTCAAGCTGGAGGACGGCTTCAACGCGGCCAGCGGCGCGCTGTCGAACAGCAGTGCGCTGTTCGGCCGCGAAGCGTGGGTCGGCATCACGGGGCCGTTCGGCGGCGTGCAGTTCGGCGAGCTTTACACGATCCTGCACACGACGCTCGTCACTTACAGCCTGCCCGGACTCGGCGCGGGGCTCGCGTGGGGCAACGCGACGAACAACTTCGTCGGGCCCGCGTTCCTGCGCGTGCGCAACTCGATGCGCTATACGTCGCCGCGCTATGCGGGCCTCATGTTGCGCGCGATGGCCGCGCGCGGCACCAACGGCGCGGCCGGGCAGCCGGCGACGCTCGGCGATACGTACGGCGCGGGGCTCAACTACGTGCGCGGCGGCCTGTCGGTCGACATCGACTACATGCAGCAGAAGTTCAGCCCGGTGGCCGCGGTCGCGCTCGGCGACACGAGCCCGGCCGCGAACGGCAACTACACGCTCGGCGCGATTTCGTACGACTTCAATGTCGTGAAGATCGCCGCGCTGTACCTGCGCCATCGCGGCGGCCCCGACGTCGCGACCGCGATCGACAGCCAGAGCGCGTATCCGCACAGCGACATCATGGAGCTGAGCGCGACGGTGCCGATCGGGCGTGCGTCGCTGCTGCTGAGCGTCGGCCACTACCGCAAGGTCGCGGACAGCGACGGCAACGCCGATTCGTACGGCATCCGTTTCGACTATCCGCTGTCGAAGCGCACGGTGCTGTACACGGGCGCCGCGATGGTGCGCAACGGCGCGCATGCGCGCTTCGTCGTCAACGGCGCGGCGGGCGGCGGCGTCGCGGTCGCCAAGCCGGGCGCGACCGCGAGCTCGATCGTCGCGGGCATCCTCACGTCGTTCTGAGCGGCGCACGCCGCTGCCCGCTTGCGCCGTCATGCGCAGGCGGGCGGTTGCGGCGCGAGCCATGCGTCGAACGGCGCCAGCTCGCCGATGTTGAACAGTTCGAGCAGCAGCGCGCGCAACCAGCGATGGCCGGGGTCCGCGTCGAAGCGCCGGTGCCAGTACGCGTTGACGGCCCATTCGCCGGCACCGGCGATCTCGTACAGTGCGCAGGGCTGCCGCGCCGCGAACGTGATCGCGATCGTCTCCGGCAGGATCAGCGCATAGTCGCCGTCGCGCAGCAGCGCGGGCACCACCATGAAATCGGGTAGCGCTGCGCGCACGCGCGGCATCAGCCCGTGCCGCTCCAGCAGCTGCATCGATTGCGGATGCGACGTGACCGCGACGAAGCGCAATGTATCGGGCGCCGTGCCGTCGAGCACGTAATCGTCGGGGAGCGCGACGCGCTGCGCGGTGCGGCGCGGCATCAGCAGCACGCAGCGCTCGTGCAGCAGCGCGGTGCGCTGGAAGTGGCTCGACGCGTCGGCGAAATGCCCGAGCGCGAAGTCGATGCGCCCCGATTCGAGCGCGACGTTGAGCTGGCATTCGTCGACGTGCAGCGTCTCGATCACCGCGCCCGGCGCGCGGCGGTCGAACGCGGCGAGCAGCGTCGGCAGGAACGCGCTCGCGGCGAAATCGCTCATGTGCAGGCGGAACACGCGCTGCGTACTGTCGGGCGTGAAGCGCGACCCTTCGTCGAGCACGTCCTGCAGGATCGCGAGCGCCTTGTCGACCGAGATCGCCAGCCGCTGCGCGCGCGGCGTCGGCTCGACGCCGGTGCCGGTGCGCACGAACAGCGCGTCACGGAACATCAGCCGCAGCCGGCCGAGCGCATGGCTGACGGACGGCTGCGTGACGCCGAGCCGCAGCGCCGCGCGGCCGACATGCCGCTCCTCGTAGACCGCACGAAACGTCTTCAGCAGGTTGAGGTCGAGATCCTGCACGCGCAGTTCGGACAGGTCGCTGTCGTGCGGCGCGGATTCGGCGCGGGTCGGGGCCGCCGGGCGGCCGGTTGCGGCGTGCGTCATCGGGATTGCCTCGCGGTGACGGAAGGCGCATGGCCGTAACGCCGCGCATACGCCTTCGCGAAATGGCCGAAGCCATGGATGCCGTGCGCGATCAGCACGTCGGTCACGCTGCACGTGCCGCCGCGTTGCAGCGCCGCGTGCACGGCGGCGATGCGGCGCTCGCGCACGTACGCGGCCGGCGTGGTGTGCAGGAACGCGCGAAACGCGTGCTGCAGCGTGCGGGGCGCGACGCCCGCGACGGCCGCCAGCGCGGCGAGCGCGAGCGGCTCGCCGAGGTGCGCGTCGACGTGATCGCACGCGCGGCGCACATGCGCCGGCAACGGCTGCGTGCCGCGCGCGAGCGCGTCGCTGTACGAGTGCGGCAGGTGCGTGAGCAGCAGCGACATCAGCCATGCGGTGAGATCGGCGCCGAAGAGGGGCGACGCCGTGCCGATGCGCGGTTGTGCGCCGAGCTTGCACAGGTATTCGAAGGTCGGCAGCACGAGCGCGGCGCCCGTGCCGGTGCCGCCGGCCGCGAGGTCGAATTGCAACGGCCGCGTGAGCGTTGCCCGCAGCATGTGCTGCAGCTTGCGTTCGAGCGCGCCGCGTTCGAGCCGCAGCACGAGGTTGCGGCAATCGGGGCTCGTGCTCAGGCGGCTGGCGAGCGCGGGCGACGATACGGTCAGCTCGCCCGGGCCGGCGCGCGCGACGACGCTGCCGGCCTGCAGTTCGCAGGCGCCGGCGAGCGTCAGCCTGAACAGGAAGTGACCGGCATCGTCGCCGAAATCGATGCGCGTTTCGCGGCCGTAGCAGAGTTCGAGCAGCGCGCCGTGATGCAGCGGCACTTCGTACAGCTCCGCATGAAACGGATCGCGGCCGCGCGCGGCCATCCGGTGCGGCCCGAGCCGGTGCGCAACCGCGCGTTCGACTTCGTCGGGGGCGTGCAGCGTGCCGAGCCGGTTCGGCGCATGGCGGGAAAGGGCGATATCCATTCACGGACCTCCTATCGGATGCAGGGGCGCGGTTTCGTGCGTGCCGCCCCGATTGCGTTGCGCGAACGGGCGTGCCGTTGCGCGTTTTGAAGCGACGCGGCAGGGGCGGACGCGTAGTCTCGGAAGCACTCATTCACCGGGAGAAGACGATGAAGGTATGTGTTCTGGGCGGCGGCCACGGCTGCCATGCGGCGGCCATCGACCTGTTCGAGAAGGGCCACGACGTGACGTGGTGGCGGCGCGATCGCGAGCCGCACGCGCGGCTGCGCGAGCTTGGCGTGCTGAACGTGACCGACTATCGCGGCAAGCGGACGGTGCCGCTCGGCGACGCGCCCGGCGCGATCCGCCTGACCGGCGATCTCGCGGCCGCGCTGCGCGGCGCGCGGCTCGTCGTGGTGCCGCTGCCGGCCACCTCGCACGACGCGCTCGCCGCGCAGGTCGCGCCGCTGCTGGAGGACGGCCAGGTCGTGTTCCTGCCGCCCGGCACGTTCGGCAGCATCGTGTTCGCGCGTGCAGCGGCCGATGCCGGCAACCGTTCGCGGGTCGCCTTCGCCGAGACGGGCACGCTGCCGTATCTCGTGCGCAGGCACGGCGACAACGACGTCGTGATCAGCGCGTACGCGACGCGGCTGCCGACCGGCGTATTTCCGGCGAACGCGGCCGGCTGGGCGTTCGACGTGCTGCGCGCGGGTTATCCGTCGGTCGAACCGGTCGAGGACGCGTTGTCCGGCGCGTTGATGAACGCGGGCCCAGTGATCCATCCGCCGCTGATCCTGATGAACGCCGGGCCGCTCGAACACTTCGACGCATGGGACATCCACAACGAAGGCACGCAGCCGTCGATCCGCCGCGTGACGAACGCGCTCGACGCCGAACGCATCGCGGTGCGCGAAGCGCTCGGTTACCCGGCGCCGCATTTCCCGCTCGCCGATCACTACGCGACCGACGGCGACGAATGGATGTACGGGCGCGGCGCGCACGGCAAGCTGACCGATAGCGGCGACTGGCGCGAGAAGATCGATCTGCGCACGCATCGCTACATGCTCGAAGACACCCGGCTCGGGCTGTCGTTCATCGTGTCGTGCGGGCGCCGGGCCGGTGTGCCGACGCCTGTCGCGCAGGGGCTGCTGAGCATTGCGAGCGCGGTCGCGGTGCGCGACCTGTATGCGGAAGGCCGCACGCTGGAGCGGCTCGGGCTCGCCGCGCTGTCGAAGGACGCGATGCGCGCGCTGCTCGACGCGGGGTACGCGGCATGAAGGCGGGCGCCGATGTGACGCGCGTCCACGTGCTCGGCGCGGGGCGCATGGGGCAGGGGATCGCGCTCGTGTTCGCGTTCGCGGGGCTCGACGTGACGCTGGTCGACTTCAAGCCGCGCGACGCGGCCGGATGGCGCGCCTTCGAGGCACGCACGCGCGACGAGATCGAGAGGCCGCTGCACGCGCAGTTCGCGCTCGGCCGCATCGACGCCGCGCAGGCCGAAACCGTGGTCGCGCGCATCGCGCTCGTCGCCCGGGACGGTGCGGCCGATGCGGTGCGGCAGGCCGGCATCGTGTTCGAGGCGTTGCCCGAAGTGCTCGATGCGAAGGCCGACGCGCTGCGCTGGCTCGGCGTGCATGTAGGTGCGCATGCAACGATCGCGTCGACGACGTCGACGTTCGTCGTCACCGAGCTGCAGCGCCACGTCGCGCATCCGGCGCGGATGCTGAACGCGCACTGGCTGAATCCCGCGCTGCTGATGCCGCTCGTCGAGATCAGCCGCAGCGATGCGACCGATCCGGCCGTCGTCGCGTCGCTTGCCGCGTTGCTCGAACGTGTCGGCAAGAAGCCGGTGATCTGCGGGCCGGCGCCCGGTTATATCGTGCCGCGCATCCAGGCGCTCGCGATGAACGAAGCCGCGCGGATGGTCGAGGAGGGCGTCGCGAGCGCGGCGGACATCGACACGGCAATCCGCACCGGTTTCGGCCCGCGCTTCGCGGTGCTCGGGCTGCTCGAATTCATCGACTGGGGCGGCTGCGACATCCTGTACTACGCGTCGCGGTACCTGGCCGGCGAGATCGGCCCGCGCTTCGCGCCGGCCGCGAGCGTCGTGCGCAACATGGAAGCCGGGCGCGACGGCGTGCGCACGGGCGCGGGCTTCCACGACTATGCGGCGGTCGACGTGCCCGCGTACATGCGGCAGCGGCTCGGCGAATTCGCGCGGCTGCTCGATCACCTGGGGCTGGCGCCGGCGTTCGACGGCGCGCGGCGGGAGGGCGGCAACTAGGCGGCGCGCCGGGGTGGCGGGCGCGGCCGGTGGCACGCACCTGGAACGGCCGCGCCGGCCGCTGCCGTGTTCGCCGCCTGCCGGTGCGGATCGGCCCGCGTGCGCGGATCGAAGCGTCGTGGTCACGCCGTGTCGCCGCGCGTGCCGGTAGCGGGAGCGGCGGGAGCAGCGGGAGCGGCCCTCACGATCCGCGTTTCGCGCATCACGCACAGCGTCGCGACGGTGACGAGGCCGAGCGCGACGAGAAACAGCGACACGGGCCACGATGCGTGATAACGCGCGAGCAGTGCGGTGGCGATCAGCGGCGACATCCCGCCGGCGAAGATCGACGCGACTTCATGCCCGAGCGCGACGCCCGAGTAGCGCACCTCGGTGCTGAACAGCTCGCCGACGAGCGCGGGCAGCGTGCCGATCATCGCGCCGTGGCTCACCGCCGTGCCGACCGTCAGCGCGAGCCAGACGAGCGGCGTCGCGCGCGTGTCGAGCAGCCAGAAGAACGGGAATGCGCACGCGACGAGGCTCAGCGCGCCGATCAGGTACACGGGCTTGCGGCCGATCCGATCGGACAGCCGGCCCCACGCGAGCATCGCGCCCATCTCGACGATCATCGCGATCATCACGCCGGTCAGCATCACGCCGTTCGGGATGCCGACGTATTTGCCGTAGACCAGCGAGAACGCGAGAAAGATGTAGGCGCCGCCGTTCTCGGCCACGCGCAGCCCCATCGCGAGCAGGATTTCCTTCGGATGGCGGCGGATGCACTCGACGATTGGCAGATGCGTGTGCGCGCCGCGCCGGCCGGCCTGCTCGAAGTCACGGCTTTCGGGCAGATGACGGCGGATATAGATGCCGATCGCGAAGATCGCGATGCTCGCGAGGAACGGCAGCCGCCAGCCCCAGGTGCGGAACGCGTCGTCCGGCAGCGCCTGCGCGGCGAGAAACGCGGCCGACGACAGCACGAAGCCGCCGCCCACGCCGAGCTGGCTCCACGCCGCGTAGTAGCCGCGCTGTTCGGGCGGCGCGTTCTCGCTGATCATCAGCACACCGCCGCCCCATTCGCCGCCGGACGCGATGCCTTGCAGCAGGCGCAGCACGACGAGCGCCGCCGGTGCCCACAGGCCGACCTGCGCATAGGTCGGCAGCAGGCCGATCGCGAAGGTCGACGCGCCCATGATCAGCAGCGTCCACACGAGCGACGCCTTGCGCCCGTAGCGGTCGCCGACGTGGCCGAACACGATTCCGCCGAGCGGCCGCGCGACGAAGCCGAGCGCGAATGCCGCGAACGCGGCGAGGCTGCCCGCGAGCGGCGACGCGCCGGGCGGAAAGAACACGTGGCCGAACACGAGCGCCGCGGCCGTGCCGTAAACGAAGAAGTCGTACCACTCCATCGCGTTGCCGGCGACGGAGGCGATGACGATCCGGCGCAGATGCCGGTCGGCGAGCGGTCGGGCGGCGCTCGGGGATTGCACGGTGTCGGTCGGGTACATGGCGGACTCTGAAGGGGGGCGGGCGCGTGCCGTCTTTGCGGCACTGCGGGCTAGTGTTGTCGGCCCCGTGTCCCCGGTCAAATCCGCAGAAAAAGGGGAGTGTCATCACTCCCGCAAATGATGGTCATGCGGCGCGCGGCCGTGCCCGCGCGCCCGGCATGCCGTCACCGCTCGATCTGCCGGTTCCAGCGCGTGTCCCACTGCGCGCGGCGCGCGTTGATCGCGGTCCAGTCGACCACGGTCACCTTGCGCACGAGATCGTCGACATTGCCGAGGCTCTGTTGCATCGCGGCGGGCATCTTCGCGAGACGATTGGTCGGAATCTGCTTGCCGGCCTCGGCCGCCTTCGTCTGCGCGGGCGCGGACAGCAGGAACTGCGCGAGCTTCTGCGCGAGCTGCGGATCGGGATTGTTCGCGACCACGCACAGGTCGACGAGCAGCAGCACGGGGCCTTCCTTCGGGTTCGCGTAGGCGACGGGGATGCCCTTGTCCTGCAGGTCGCCGACGCCGGTCGGCGTGAGCGGGAACAGGCCGGCTTCGCCGGTCTGCACCATCTCCGAGATCTTCGCCGAGTTCGGGATGTACTCGACGACGTTCGGCCCGACCGTGCTTGCCCACTTGCTGAAGCCGGGCTCGACGTTCTGCTCGTTGCCGCCGAGCAGCCGGTTGATCGCGAGGAAGCCGTGCAGCCCGAACGTGCTGCTGGACGCCGACTGGAACACGACCTTGCCCTTGTATTTCGGATCGGCGAAATCCATCCACGACGTCGGCGGCGTCCAGCCTTTCTCGGCGAACAGCTTCTTGTTGTACGCGATGCCGGTCATCCCGAGCTGCACGCCCGCGCCGATGTCGTCCTTCATCCGCGCGAACGGATACAACTCCTTCAGCACCGGCGAATCGTCGAGCTTCTGGCACACGCCGAGGCTGACCGCGCGCGCCATCACGCCGTCGTCGAGGAACGCGACGTGGATCTGCGGCTTGTTGCGGTTCGCGAGCAGTTTCGCGAGCACGTCCGACGACGTGCCGGGCACGACGACGACCTTCACGTTGTTCGCCTTCTCGAAGTCGGGCAGCACCTGGCTCGTGTAGGCCTTCTCCATCGGGCCGCCATTCATGCCGACGTAGATCGTCTTCGTTTGCGCGAACGCGGGCGCGCCGGCACCTGCGATGCAGAGGGCGGCGGCCGCCGCGATCGTTCCGGGCAGTTTCATTTGTGGGTCTCCTCTTGACGGAAAGGGGCGGTCGGCTCGGCTTCGCGGAAGAAGCGGCCGATCGAGAATGCATCGAGCGGGGTGGCGGTTTCGCCGGTCGTGACGAGATCGGCGAGCACGTCGCCGACGCCCGGCGCGAGCAGGAAGCCGCCGCCGGAAAAGCCGAACGCATGAAGCAGGCGCGGCGTCGTGCGGCTCGCGCCGATGATCGGGTTGTGGTCGGGCGTGCAGCCTTCGACGCCGCTCCACGTGCGGATCAGCAGTGCGTCACGCAGCGCGGGCAGCAGCGCGCAGGCATCGCGCATCACCGCGCGCGTCGTATCGACCGACGGCTGGCCGAATTCGCCGTCGCCGCGGCCGCGCCCGCCGCCGATCACGCAGTTGCCGCGCGCGACTTGCCGCGCATACACGCCGCCGCCGTACACGCCGAGGTTGTGCGTGATGAACGGCGGCAGCGGTTCGGTCACCCACATGTTCGGGTAGATCGGCTCCATCGGCACGGCTTCGCCGAAGCGTTCGGCGATCGTGTTCGCCCACGCGCCGGCCGAGTTGATCAGCCACGTCGCGGTGCAGGCGCGGCCGCCTGCCTGAAAGTGAAAGCGCGTGCCGTCGTGGTGAACGTCGTCGACGGGGGTGTGCTCGAACACGTCCGCGCCCGCCGCGCGGGCCGCGCGCGCGAACGCGGGCGACACGAGGCGCGGGTTGGCGTGACCGTCGGTCTCGCACAGCGAGCCGCCGAGCGCCGCACGGCCGAGCCACGGGTAGCGGCGCCGGAACGCATCGCCGCGCATCACCTGCAGCGGCAGACCGTATTCGCCGGCGAGCGTCGCGTAGGCATCGAGCGCGTCGAGATCGGCGTCGCTGCGCGCGAGCCGCAGGTGGCCCGACACGACGAATTCGCCGTCGATGCCGATCAGTTCGGGCAGGCGATCCCAGATGCGCCGCGCACGCAGCGCGAGCGGCAGCTGCTCGGCGGGCCGGCCCTGGCAGCGCACGCCACCGTAGTTCACGCCGCTCGCCTGCGCACCGCAATCGCGCCGCTCGAACAGCCCGGTGCGCAAGCCGCGTCGCGTCAGCGCGAGTGCGGCCGACGCGCCGACGAGGCCGCCGCCGACGATCGCGACGTCGTAATGCCGGGTCTCATTCATCGCGTGCCTCGTCGGGAATCGCCGCGACATCGTCGCCCGCCAGCGCGGCCGAGATCGGGAACGGCTTCACGGGCGGTTGCGCACGCAACCGGCCGACGTCGGCGAGCGGGCGACCGGTTTCGGCGGCCAGCAAGAGCGCGGCCGCGTCGCCGCACATGCGGCCCTGGCAGCGGCCCATTCCGACGCGCGTCAGCGCCTTCAGCCGGTTCAGCTCGGTTGCCGCGCCGTCGCGGACGCAGCGGCGCAGCGTCCCTGCATCGACCTCCTCGCAACGGCACACGATCGTGTCGTCCGCGCAGCGTACGGCCTGCTCGACCGGCGGCGCGAACGCCGCTTCGAGGCCCGCCCGGAATGCGCCGACGCGCGCGAGCGTGCGTTCGAGCGTCGCCCCGTCGGGTTTGCCGGCGGGCGCGGGCGACGCGATGCCGGCGTCGTCGAGCAACGCGAGTGCCGCGCGCCGGCCCGATGCCTCGGCCGCGTCGGCGCCCGCGATGCCCGCGCCGTCGCCGGCGACGTAGAGGCCGCGCACCGACGTACGGCCGGCCGCGTCGCGCTCGGGCAGCCATGCGCGGTTGAGCGGGTCGAACCCGAACCGGCAGCCGGCGAGATCGGCCAGCTGCGTTTCGGAGCGCAGGCCGAAGCCGAGACCGAGCGCGTCGCAGTCGAGCAGGCGCGGCGGTGCGCCGTCACCGGCGGCGCGCCATGCGATTCCCGTCACGTGCGGGTCGCCGAGCACGCGCTCGAGCGTGACGCCCGTTTCGATCGCGACGCCGTGCGCGCGCAGCCAGCCGATGTAATAGAGCCCCTTCGCGAAGGTCGACGGCATGCGCAGCAGCGCGGGCGCGGCAGCGGCCTGGCGGCGCAGCGGGCTCGTGTCGAGCACGGCCGCGACCTGCGCGCCGGCCTTCGCATACTGGTAAGCGACGAGGTAAAGCAGCGGGCCCGTGCCCGCGAACACGATGCGCCGGCCGATCGCGCAGCCCTGCGCCTTCAGCGCCACTTGCGCGCCGCCGAGCGTATAGACGCCCGCGAGCGTCCAGCCCGGCACGGGCAACAGGCGGTCGGTCGCGCCGCTCGCAATGATCAGGTGCGAGTAGGGCACCGTCACTTCGCGGCCATCCTGCAGCGTGTCGACGCGGCCCGCACCGCATGACCAGGCAAGCGTATTCGGCCGGTAGTCGACATGCGGCAGCAGCGCGGCCATCGTCCGGTGCACGGCGTCGGCCTTCGCGGCCTCGAAGCCGTACAGCGTGCGCTTGCCGCGCGCGAAGGCGCCGTCGGCCGGCGGCTGCCGGTAGATCTGTCCGCCCCAGCGCGCGTTCTCGTCGATCACGACCGGGCGCAGCCCCGCGTCGACCAGCGCTTCGGCCGCACGTACGCCGGCCGGCCCCGCGCCGACGATCACCGGTTGCAGTGCGGCGGTCACGATGCGTCTCCGGTCGCGGCCGGCCGGGCGGACGTGAGAATCCGCATGCCTTCGGCGATCGGCGTCGAGCATGCGCGCACGCGCGCACCGGTTTCGGTGCGCACCCAGCAGTCCTGGCACGCGCCGATCAGGCAGAAGCCGGCGCGCGGCTGGCCGCTGAATTCGCTCACGCGCACGCGGCGCTGCGCAACGAGGATCGCGGTGAGCACGGTGTCGCCGGCGAGCGCGAGCGCGGGGCGGCCGTCCAGCGTGAACGCGACGGCGGCACGTTCGCGTTCGGCGACGCGCACGAACTGCGCGCCGTCGTCCGGGATGCCGGTGGAACGGGAAACGGAAGTCGTCATCAGTGTTGGCCGATCAGGATGCGGTTCAGGCCGTACACGCGATCGAGCAGCAGCATCGCGCCGGCGGTGATGAAGATGACGAGCGCCGACACCGACGCCATCATCGGGTCGATCGACTCGGTCGCATACATGTACATGCGCACCGGCAGCGTGACCGTCTGCGGCGACGTGACGAAGATCGACATCGTCAGTTCGTCGAAGCTGTTGATGAACGCGAGCAGCCAGCCGCCGGTGATGCCGGGCACGATCATCGGCAGCGTGATGCGGCGGAAGGTCGTCCACGGGTCCGCGCCGAGCGAGCATGCGGCTTGCTCGATGCTGCGGTCGAGGCCCGCGACGGATGCGAGCACGAGCCGCATCACGAACGGCGTGATGACGACCATGTGCGCGAGCACGAGCCATGCGAACGAGCCGGTCGCGCCGATCAGCGCGAAGAAGCGCAGCAGCGCGATGCCGAGCACGAGGCCGGGAATCACGAGCGGCGACAGCAGCAGCCCGTTCAGGAACGCGCGGCCGGGAAACGTCGCGCGGCCGATGGCGAGGCCCGCCGGCAGCGCGATCGCGAGCGACAGCGTCGCCGACGCGAACGCGAGCTTCACGCTGTTGAAAAACGCGGTGACGAAGTCGGGATAGTCGAGGATCGCGCGGAACCAGCGCAGCGACAACCCGTGTGTCGGCAGTGTCAGCGTTTCGTCGGGCGTGAACGCGACGAGCACGACGATCACGAGCGGCGCGAGCACGAACAGGATCACGAGCGTGTGGAAGGCGAGGGCAAAGGGGCCGTTCTTTCTCATCGCGATGCGCCTCCGAGGCTGCGCGCGTAGCGGCGTTCGAGCACGCGGTAGTAAGTGAGCATCACGACGAGGTTCGCGACCAGCAGCAGCACGGCGATCGTCGCGCCGAGCGGCCAGTTCAGCGAGCCGAGGAATTCGTCGTAGACGGCCGTGGCCGCGACCTTGAGCCGGCGTCCGCCGAGCAGGCCCGGAATCGCGAACGCGCTTGCCGACAGCCCGAACACCATCAGGCTGCCCGACAGCACGCCCGGCATCAGCTGCGGCAGCACGATGCGGCGCAGCGTCGTGAACGGCGATGCGCCGAGCGACAGCGCCGCATGCTCGGTCTGCGGATCGAGCCGCTGCAGCGCGGTCCACACCGGGATCACCATGAACGGCAGCATCACGTGCACCAGCGCGATCACGATCGCGAAGGTCGTGTATTCGAGCTTGTACGGCCCGAGGCCGACGAGCCCGAGCGCCTGGTTCACGAGCCCGCTCGTGTTCAGCAACATGCTCCAGCCGAACGCGCGCACGACGACCGACACCAGCAGCGGCGCGAGGATCGCGAGCAGGAACAGCGAGCGCCACGGGTCGCGCATTTTCGACAGCACGTACGCCTCCGGCGTGCCGATCGCGACGCAGATCGCGGTGGTCAGCGCGGCGATGCCGAACGTGCGCGCGAAGATCGTGTGGAAGTACGACGAGCCGAGCACTTCCGCGTAGTTGCCGAACTGGAACGCGGCGATCGGGCCGGTGGCCGGATCGAAGCGGTAGAACGTCAGCATGAATGTCATCGCGAGCGGCACGAGCACGAGCGCGGCAAACAGCGCGAACGCGGGCGCGCACATCAGCCACAGCGGCGCATGCGCGCGCCACGTCGCGCGCATCGTGTGCGCGGCGGCGGCGCGTGCCGGTGCGGCGTCAGCGGAAACCGCGACCGGGCGGGCGAGCGCGGCCGGCGCGCCGTCGGTCGGGAGCGGACGGGTAGGCTGTCCCATTCAGGCCTCCCGGCGCATCACGCGCACCGCGTCGCTGTGCCAGTCGATTCCGACCGGCGCGCCTTCCGCGAGCGGCTCCGCCCCTTCGTTCTGGCAGCACACGAGCACTTCGCCGAGCGCGCTGTCGACGCGGTACAGCCACTGGCTGCCGAGGAAGAAGCGGCTCGTGACGGTCGCGGCGAAGCGGCCCGCGTCGGGCGCGCACAGCCGCAGCTTCTCCGGGCGGATGCACACCGACACCGCATCGCCCACGCGCACGTCGCGCTCGCGCGGCGGCAGATGCGCGGTGCGGCCGGTCTCGGCGAGATCGTGACCGAGGTCGATGCGGATCGCATCGCCGTCGTGCGCGACGATCGTGCCGGGCAGCAGGTTCGCCTTGCCGATGAACTGCGACACGAATCGGTTCTCCGGGCGTTCGTACGCGCGGTACGGCGTATCGGTCTGCGTGATGCGGCCGGCTTCCATCACGACCACGCGATCGCTGATCGACAGCGCTTCCGACTGATCGTGCGTGACCATGATCGTCGTCGTGCCGATCTTGCGCTGGATCGCGCGCAGCTCGAACTGCATGTCCTCGCGCAGCTTCGCGTCGAGGTTCGACATCGGTTCGTCGAGCAGCAGCACCGGCGGCTCGATCACGACCGCGCGCGCGATCGCGACGCGCTGCCGCTGGCCGCCCGACAGCTCGCGCGGGAAGCGGTGCGCGAGCGCGTCGAGACGCACGAGCGCGAGGGCCGCGCGGATGCGTTCCGCGCGCTCCGCCTTGTCGACGCCGCGCATGTCGAGGCCGAAGCCAACGTTCTCGGCGACGCTCATGTGCGGAAACAGCGCATAGCTCTGGAACACGATGCCGAGCCCGCGCCGGTTCGGCTTCAGGTGCGTGATGTCCTGCCCGTCGAGCGCGATGCGGCCGCGCGTGACGTCGACGAAGCCCGCGATCATCTGCAGCGTGGTGGTCTTGCCGCAGCCGGACGGCCCGAGCAGCGACACGAATTCGCCTTGTTCGACCGACAGGTTGACGTCGGCGACGGCGGTGAGCTCGCCGAAGGTTTTCGTCAGATCCGTAAGCGTGAGAAACGACATGGGAAGCTCCGGGTTCGCACACCGCGTGGCCGGTGTACCGATGTGGCGGACTCTAGCCAGCCATATTTCGGCGCGTCAATTTCGAATTCTGATGAACGGGAGGAATTTCGGAAAAATTCCATTGACCGGAACGGTTGGTGAAATCGCGGGCGGATCGTTCCGTTGAATGAGGCGTGGCCGAGCCGCGAAATGCACGCGTCAATCCCGTGCACACCCGGATGCCCGTGGAATTTCGGCGGGACGACAATGGCGGCTACCGTATTCCGTTCAATGAAATCATCGAGGAGAGCCGGCATGCAGGAACCCCATTCGACCGGAACGTCGCCGGCCGCACGCGCGCCGCGCCCGGACGAGGACGCCGTCGATGCGGCCGGCGCACCGGGCACCGGCATGCTGCAGCGCGCGTTCGCGATCCTGCGCGCGCTGGCCGGCATGCAGCAGGACGGCGTGCGCGTCACGCATCTGGCAAAGGCCGTCGGCCTCACGCAGGGCACCGCGCACCGGATCCTGCAATCGCTGATCGCGGAAGGGATGGTCGAACAGGACGAGCAGTCGAAGCTGTACCGCCTGAGTGTCGATTTCTTCGCGCTCGCCGCGCAGGCCGGCAACCCGAGCAGCATGCGCACGTTGTGCCGTCCCGCGCTGCTGAGGCTGTGCGCAAGCCTCGGCGAGACCATCTTCCTGCTGGTGAAGAGCGGCTTCGACGCCGTGTGTCTCGACCTGTGCGAAGGGCCGTTTCCGATCCGTTCGTTTACCGGTGACATCGGCGGCCGCATCGCGCTCGGTGTCGGACAAGGCAGCCTTGCGATCCTCGCGTTCCTGCCGGAAGCCGAACGCGAGGAAGTGATCCGCTTCAACGTGCCGCGCATTCGCGGCTACGGCGTGCTCGACGAGGTGTACCTGCGTACCGAGATCGAACGTGTGCGGCAGCTCGGCTACGCGGGCCGCAACAGCGGCGTGCTCGACGGGATGGCCGGTGTCGCGGTGCCGATCCTCGATCGCACTGGCTATCCGGTCGGCGCGTTGAGCGTCGGCACGCTCGCGTCACGCCTCGGTGACGACCGGATGCCGATGGTCGTCGAACTGCTGCGGCGCCAGGCCGACGCGATCGGGCCACGTACCAATCCGTTCGATGCCGCGTTGCGGCGGCCGATGCACGGGCTATCAGGGAAAACCGTATAGCCGCCTCGCGCGTCGCCGTTTCGTCAGCTTGCTTACGCAAGCCATTCACGTCCGATCAAAACGTGCCGCGTCCAGCGGGCCTGCGTGCTTTCGTTTCCCTTGCGGGGTCGCGCGACCCCCGCTCATTTCCCCTCCGTCGCCTCTCATTCGATTTTCAACTGCCGGCCAGTTGAACATTTCATTTCTTGATGTGATTGCGGCTGGATACCATCCAGCGACTGTCTATACAACCCGGTCGGGATGCATGGGCAGGACCAACAAAACACAACATCGATGAGCAGGTTTGGAGAGGAGATGACGGAGATGGTGCGAATGAAGGGTGGGAAGACGGGCGCCGCGATCGCAATGCTGCTCGCCGGCGCCGCGCACGCGCAGTCGACGGTGACGCTGTACGGGATCGTCGACGCGGGCGTGACCTACACGAACAACGCGAAGGGCCATTCGCTGTGGCAGTTCACGGGCGGCAACGAATCGGGGCCGCGCTGGGGCTTGATCGGCTCCGAGGATCTCGGCGGCGGCCTGAAGGCGAACTTCCGCCTCGAGAACGGCTTCAACGTCGCGAACGGCGCGCTCGGGCAGGGCGGCCGGATGTTCGGGCGTTCGGCGTGGGTCGGCCTGAGCGGCGCGAACTGGGGCGCGGTGACGCTCGGCCGCCAGTACAACTCGACGCAGGACATCCTCGGCTCGCTGCAGATGAGCAGCTTCCTTGCGCAATACTCGACGCACCCGTTCGACAACGACGACATCAACAACACGTTCCGTCTCAACAACGCGGTGAAGTACGTGTCGCCGACGATCGCGGGCCTGCAGGCGAACCTCGTGTACGGCTTCTCGAACTCGACCGGCTTCGCGAACGACAACAGCTGGAGCGCGGGCGTCACGTACGTGAACGGGCCACTCAACGCGGGCGCCGCGTATGCGCGCGTGAACCATCCGGCGGTCAGCGCGAGCGGCGCAGTTGCTTCGGATAACTACTATCCGGCGTCGGCATCGGTGTTCGGTGCACGCCTCGGGAGCGCGATCCGCCAGCAGATCTGGGGGGCGGGCGGCAGCTACGCGATCGGGCCGGCAACGCTCGGCCTGCTGTACACGGGCTCGAACTTCGGCCAGGCGACGGGCGGCGCGCTGCGTTTCAACAACTACGAAGGCAGCCTGCGCTACATGGTCACGCCCGCGCTGATGGCGGCGGCCGGCTACACCTATACGCAGGTCGCGCGCGCCAGCGAAAGCGGCCATTACCACCAGGTATCGGCCGGCGTGCAGTACCTGCTGTCCAAGCGCACCGACGTCTACGTGAACGGCTTCTACCAGAAGGCGTCGTCGGGTGTCGGCCAGGCATGGATCGACGGCACCGACAGCGCGTCGACGACGACGTCGCAGGTGGCGGTGGTGGTCGGCATCCGCCAGAAGTTCTGATGTTCTGACGCTCACGCGCGTCTTCCGGAGGAGGCACTCATGAAACTGAAACTGTTGCTGGCGGCGTTGCCGTTCGTCGGGATGTATGCGGGCGGCTCGCTTGCCGAGGCGCGTCCGCTGCTGTTCGGGCTGCCGTTCCTGCTCGTCTGGAGCCTGGTCTGGATGGCGGCCACGGCCGCGATTCTCGCGATCCTGTTCCATCTCGACGAGCGCGATGAGCGCGACGAGCGAGACGCACGCGACGCGGCCCGCGCCGGCCGTTCGGGAGACGCGCGATGAACGCGTCGATCGTCATCATCGCGGCGTTCGCCGTGTTCGCGCTCGCCATCGGCGTGATGGCGCGCCGCGGCCGCAAGCTCACGCTCGAGCAGTGGGCGGTCGGCGGGCGCGGCTTCGGCTCGCTGCTCACGTTCCTGCTGATGGCCGGCGAGGCATTCTCGACGTTCTCGTTCCTCGGCGCGAGCGGCTGGACCTACAGCAAGGGCGTGCCCGCGTTCTACATCCTGTCGTACGGCTGCCTCGCGTTCGTGATCGGCTACTGGATGTTGCCGGCGATCTGGCGTTACGCGAAGGCGCACGGGCTCGTGTCGTTCGCCGACTACTTCGCGTCGAAGTACGACAGCCGCGCGATCGGCGTGCTGGTGTCGATCGTCGCGGTGTTCGCGATGGTGTCGCTGCTGATGATCCAGTTGCGCGGGCTCGGCGTGATCGTGTCGGAGATGTCGTACGGGCTGATTCCGCAGGCGGCCGCGATCTGGATCGCCGCGACGCTGATGGCCGTGTACATGGTCGTGTCGGGCATCCACGGCTCGGCGAGCATCGCGATCTTCAAGGATGTGCTGATCCTCGCGATCGCGATCTTCCTCGGCCTGTACCTGCCGATGCACTACTACAGCGGGCTCGGCGAGATGTTCGCGAAGATCGACGCCGCGCATCCCGAACTGTTGCGCATGCCGGAGCACGGCTTCAACCTGAGCTGGTACAACTCGACGATCCTGCTCACGTCGCTCGGCTACTACCTGTATCCGCACGGCTTCACCGCGATCTACGTCGCGAAGGACGAGCGCGCGCTGCGCCGCAACGTGATCCTGATGCCGCTGTACCAGGTGCTGATCGCGTTCCTGTTCCTCGTCGGCTTCGCGGCCGTGATGACCGTGCACGGGCTCGAAGGCGCACAGACCGATCTCGCTTTGCTGCGGCTCGTGAAGCAGACGTTCCCTGCGTGGTTCGTCGGCATCGTCGGCGGCACGGGGCTGCTCACCGCGCTGGTGCCGGGGTCGCTGATCATGCTGAACGCATCGACGACGATCGCGCGCAACATCTACCGCGAAGGCTTCGCGCCGAACGCGACCGACCGCGAGGTGGCGCGCGTCGCGCGCATCGCGCTGCCGATCTTCACGCTGGTGGTCGTCTACTTCGTGCTGCGCGGCGGCGCGACCTTCGTCACGCTCGCGATCTTCTCGTCGAGCCTGCTCACGCAGCTCGTGCCGATGCTCGCCTCGAGCTTCCTGAAGCGGCCGTTCGGCACGCGCGAAGGCGCGTTCGCGGGCATCGTCGCCGGCGCGATCGTGATCGCGATGACGAACTACTATGGCGTGACGCTCGCGTCGCTGTTCCCGGGCGCGTCGAACACGCTGACGTCGATCAACCCGGGGCTCGTCGCGCTCGCGGTGAACGCGCTGGTGTTCGTCGTGATCAGCGCGGTGCAGCGCAAGCTGAAGGCGCGGGTCGCCGCGCCGGTCGGTTCGGCGTGACGGTTTTTCGGGCATGACGCCGTCGCCGGGCCGCCGGGGTTCCACCCGGCGGCCCGGCCGCTCGGCCACTCTCGGCCACTGGATGGCAGCAAGGCCAATCGAACCACAACAGGACACTGAACAATGACTACCGAGGACAAGCGAGGGGGCACGCGAGAGTACGACCGCGAAGCGATCGACACGCTGATCGCGAACGGCTGCGTGATCACGATGGACCCGCAGCGGCGCGTGATCGAGAACGGCGCGGTCGCGGTCAAGGGCGAGCGCATCGTCGCCGTGGGCGGCACCGATGAACTGCAGGCGCGTTACCGTGCCGCGCGCACGATCGATGCGCGCCGCAAGGCCGTGCTGCCGGGCCTGATCGATGCGCATGCGCACGCGGGCCACGCGATGCTGCGCACGATCGGCGGCGCGGACGGCGATGCGTGGTCGGCCGCGGCCGAGACGATCTACACGCGCGCGTCCGACGAGGCGTTCTGGGAGGCCGAATCGCATCTCGCCGCGCTCGAACGCCTGAAGGCCGGCGTGACGACCGGCGTGTCGCTGCTCGGCGGCGGCAATTCGATCATGCGCGTCGACGATCCGGTCTACGCGCGGCGCCATTGCGACGCGGTCGTGCGCACCGGTACGCGCTCGATCGTCGCGGTCGGCCCGTCGCGGCCGCCCGCGCCGCGTGCCTATACGCGCCACACGCCGGAGGGCCGCGACACGCGCGACATCGGTTTCGACACGATGTTCGACGTATGCGAGCGCATCGTCGACGAGTGCCACGGCGATGCCGACGGCCGGATCCGCATCGCGCTCACGCTGCCCGTGTACGGGCCCGAACACGATCCCGAGCTTGCGCGGTACGAGCACGACTTCCGCGACCAGGCCGCACGCTACGGCGCGCTCGCACGCGAGCGCGGGCTGACGTTCACGCAGGACGGCCACCGCGCGGGCACGCTCGCGTTCGCGCATCGCGAGCTCGGCTTGCTCGGCCCGACGTCGTTCATGTCGCACAGCATCGACCTGACCGACGACGACATCGCGGCGTGCGTCGAGACGGGCACTGCGATCGTCCACAACCCGAGCGCGATCATGTCGATCATCGGGCGCTGCCCGGTGCCCGAGCTGATCGATGCGGGCGTGACGGTGGCGATCGCGTCGGACGGTGCGGCGCCCGATCGCGGCTACGACATGTTCCGCCACATGTGGCAGTGCATGCATTACCACCGCCGGCATTTCCGCGACCCGGACGTGCTGCCGCACGGCAAGGTGCTGGAGATGGTGACGATCGACGCGGCGAAGGCGCTGTCGATCGAGCACGAGGCCGGTTCGCTCGAAGCCGGCAAGCTCGCCGACATCATCCTCGTCGACCTGTTCCGGCCGCACATGATGCCGATGAACATGCCCGTGTATCGCGTGACGTGCTTCGCGAACGCGGCCGACGTGTGCATGACGATGGTGGGCGGACGGGTGCTGATGGAGGATCGGCGCGTGTTGTCGGTCGACGAGAACGCGGTGCTCGAACGGGTGAACGAAGTCGCGGCAATCACGATCGAGCGCAGCGGGTTGCGTCATTTGCTCGAGGAGCCGAAGACGCTGTGGGGGCGCAGCCGCTATTGAGCGGGCAGGTGGGCGTTGTCGTGCGGTGGCGGGCCGGCGTGGCCGGCCTGTTCGTTCGGCAACGCCGCCGAATCGTTGGCGATGCCCTGGTTGGCCGACTCCAGTGTGGTTGGAATAACGACCGCATGGAATCTGCGCCATCGAGAGCGATCGTTGGCCTACTTCGTTCGCGACCGATAGAGCGTCGGCCAGTCGCCTCCTTGAACGCCGCCACACGTTTTCTGCTGCGACACAGTCGACATCCGGAACGCATGGCCGTCCCAGATCCAGCTGGCCTGAAAGCCGCAATCGGCCAGCCCGCGTCCCTTGCCGAAGGTGGACAGCGTGCCGGTAGCCGGGTCGAAGTCCGGTTCGACCAGTGAAGGGTCTGAAAAGCCCCCTTCAGGAATCGGCAGCTTGACGGGCTCCGGTTTTCCGCCGCCGATACGCGGGGCGATGAACACATCCGACGAACCCTGGTAGGCGCCCATGATGCATGGAAGAAACACGAGCGCGTTGTGCTTGTCGAGTGCATACGCTGCTTCATGGAGATAGCGCGACGCATTCTCCTCGCAACTGCTGGCATCCCGGATTCGTTTCGCGCGCGCGATCAGGTGTTCTTCTTCTTGATCGGACAACTGCGACGTGATCTTCCGCTTCGGTACGACGGGCAGTGACGGAGCAGGTGTGACCTGCGACGCAGGGGCAGGCCCCTTGCGGATCAACGCGGTAGTTCCCCCGATGCGCCCTTGCCGGTCATCGATACGCAGCAGCGCGGCGACCATGCCATCGAGCGGAACATAAGCGTCTGCATCCTCGCCGAACTGAAGCTTCGTGCCGTTGCGAAGCGGTGAGACGAAGGCCGCCACGGCTGCCGGTCGCGTGGTCGACAAAGTCGCTATCCCGTCGTCGAATTTCTCGCTCCAGGCCGAGTCGTCCAGCCGCAGCGGCGCGTCGTCGACGCGCAGGTCATCGAGATTGATGCTGGTGTTGGTGGCGACGCTCAGCCGTACCGTGAGCGCGCCGTTCGGCCCGGCTGAGCGAATGAAGCGCAAGTCTGCGCCGGTCTCGCCACCGTTCGCGAGACCCTTCGCCTCGCAGGTCAAACCGTTGTCGCAGGCGACCAGCCATGACTTGTAGGTGTCGTAGCTGGGCGCGCCGGGTTCCCGGGCAGGTGCCGCGCTGGCGGCGAGCGACGTGGCCGCGGTGGCGAAAAGCGCGACGAGCGCCGTGCCCACCGCAATGGCGCGAGTCTTCATGTGCTTCCACGGAGTTGAGGATGACGTGAATCGTAACGCAAGCGATGCGCCGGAAATGAAAGCATCCCGGAGTGGTGCTGCCTGGGTCGACGCGAAGGTCGAATCGCTTTACGCACGTGCGCCTGACCATTTTTCGTTCCGGTTGCGTCGCAAACCCCGGATACCGTTCGATTGATTGCAACGCGCCGGCATGCCCGCGCCGGGGCCGGTTGTAACATGCGTGGTGGTGAATCGGAGCAACCCTGACGGAGCAATCACATGGAGCCGGTAGGTATCTATGCTTCTGTATCGATTGGCAGGACACAGTTGAGCCGATTCTATGCCGACTGGGGTGATGCGCTGATCGACGATGTTCGATGCATCCTGGGCATCAAGCCGGGGCTGCAGCCGGACAGTCAGGGCGGATTCGTGGATCCGGCAACCGGGTGGTATCACCATCCCGGCAACAAGCTGGTCATCCGGTATGACGCGGACACGGCGACGCTGTTCTATTTCTACCAGCTTGAATTGCGCGATCCGGACAGCATGGCCGGCGTTCCATCCTTTCAGGCATTCACCCGCATTGCGGGGTATCGGGACGAAGCCGATGCGGACTATGTCGCGTTCTCGCCGAGTGCGCCGAATTTTCTGAGCGACCGGCTCTGGCGTGTCCATCAATTCATGCATGACGGGCTGCGCACGATTGAGATCGATGCATTTCCGGGCGATCGACAGCGCGAGATGGACAGGTTGTCCTGGCAATACTACTGGGGGCCGATCGAAGCGATGTTCCAGAGGGCGGACCGACGCGAGGACGTTTCCTATTTCAATCACTTCTTTCCGCAGCATTGCCTTGATCGGCAGCTTCTGTCCTTGCTGAATGTCGACATGCCTATCGACGATCCGCGAATGACGCCGGCGCCTTATCCGCGCGGTTACTGAAGGCGCGTCAATCGCACCGCGTCTCGATCCACCGCCTCAGCGCCGATAGATGAATTCCAGATCGGTCGATTCCCCGACCTTGAAATCGTACGTACCGACACGCGTGAACCCTGCCTTCTCATAGAAGGCAATCGCCTTCGCGTTGCCGGACCACACGCCAAGCCATACCGGGCCGGGCCGCTCCGTTGCCAGATAGTCCAGTGCGGAGTCGAACAGGGCTCGCCCGGCGCCGGTTCCTTGCGTACCGCGCCGAAGGTAGATCTGATGGATCTCGCCCGAACCTTCTGCGACGTCCGGGTGCGGGAGCTTGCACGGCCCCGCGTGCGCATAGCCTACCAGCGTGCCGTCGTCGCTTTCAGCAACCCATGTGCGGCATTCGGGATCGTTGAGCTGGCCCGTGATCGTTTCTACCGAGTAGGTTCGAGCCTCGTACGCAGCCAGGTCGTTCGGTGGGTAGTCGATGCCGAACCCGTCCTGAAGAAAGGTTTCGCGAAACGTGTCGCGCTTCAATTCGGCAAGCGGGATGGCATCGGACAGGGTTGCAACGCGGATCAACATGAAGGATGGCTCGGTTCGTCGGTCGGGCAGACAGTTTAGCCCGGGTGACGTCGGGCTCGCGAGCATCCGGTCGACCCGCGTGTACGGCGTGTGAAAGGTTGGGGGGAGCCTGACCGTCTCGGCGATCCGCACCACACGCTCCGTGGCCATGTCGATGACGAAGACGGTGGTTGACCTTCGGCGGACATGCTAGGATTTTCCGCAAACAACCTCGGAGACTGCCATGCCGTTCATCTGCGAAAACGTTGAATGCCGCGCCGTGCTCGCTCGCGGGCAGGTCAGGCCCCGTCAGGAGGACGCGGGCTGGTGCTTCTACTGCCCGGACTGCAAAGCCAGGAACGAGTTGATGTACGTCGACACGGCCGGCGGTGCTGTCGAACTGATTCAGCCGGAGCGCGCGAGCCCGCCGCACAAGGTGGTGGCGACGGCTCGACCGCTTGAGGATGGCAAGTACGCAGCGCAGCTGAGCGTTCAGCGGGCGCTTGCCGTGAAGGGGACGTATGCGGCCGAGGAACACTGGGATCAGCTCGGTGTGTTCGGCGACGCGCAGGAAGCCGTCGAGCATGCGAGGTCTTTCGCGACGGATTTGTTGCAGCGAGCGGCGTAGTCGATATCGTTCGGTTAACGAAGAAGAGGCGTGCGCATTCATGCGTGACGCCTCTTCGTGTTGTCCGCTACGCGTCCGTCAGTTGTAGATATCGAACGAGAAATACTTCTTCGCGATCCGCTGGTACGTCCCGTCCTGGATCAGGCTCGCAAGCGCCTGGTTGATCTGCGTACGCAGCGCGTCGTCATCCTTGCGCACGCCGATCGCGGAACCCACGCCGAGCGTCTTCGGGTCGTGCAGCGGCGGCCCCGCGAATTCGAAGTTCGCGCCCTTCGCGGTTTTCAGGAAACCGAGGTCGGCCTGCACCGACGATTGCAGCGATGCATCGAGCCGTCCCGACAGCAGGTCCTGGTAGACGAGATCCTGCGTCTGGTACGTGCGGACGATCACGCCCTTCGGCTCCCAGTACGTGCGCGCGTAAGTCTCCTGCGTCGAACCCTGCTCGACGCCGACGCTCTTGCCCCGCAGCGATTCGGGCGTCGGCTGCAGGTTCGAGCCGCGCCGCGCGACGAGCCGGGGCGGAACGTTGTTGATCTTGTCGGTGAATGCGATCTGCGCGAGGCGCTTCTCGGTCACGCTCATCGACGACAGCACGCCGTCGAACTTGCGCGCCTTCAGCGCCGGGATCATCCCGTCGAACGCGTTCTCGACCCACACGCAGCGCACCTTCATCCGTTCGCAGATCGCATTGCCGAGATCGATGTCGAAACCGACGAGCTTGCCGTCGGGCGCGAGCGATTCGAACGGCGCATAACTGGGGTCGACGCCGAGGCGCAGGACTGCCGGGTCCTTCGCGGCGGCGGCGCCTGCCGTCAGCGCGAGCGCAATGGCGAGAACGAGCTTTTTCATGATTGTCTCCAATACCGGTCGATGTTGTATGTGGTGAAGCGAACTGGCGGCCGACAGGCGTGACTGCCCGCGCCCGGCCACGCGCGGGCGGCTGGACGCTTTGCCGGAAGCGGCCGGCGAAGCGTCCGGATTCGAAAGGAGGCTTTAGCGGGCGGCGCCGGTGAGGCGCGCCATGCTGTGCCGGTAGCCGGCGGGCGAGAACGCGGCGTTCAGCGCGGCCATCGCGGCGATCACGCCGAGATGCATCCACCAGGCGGTCGCGAAGCCGCCGCCCGCGTCGCGCAGCCAGCCGATCAGCCAGGGGCTCGCCGCGACGGTCAGGAAGCCGATGCCCTGCACGAACGCGGCGAGCGCGCCCGCGAGCCGCGCATCGGGCAGGTGGTCGAGCGTGACGATCAGGCTCATCGAGAAGAAACCGCCGAGACCGAGGCCGACGCATGCGACCCAGAACCACGGCGCGAACGCGGGCAGCTTCGCGAACCCGGCGAAGCCGGCCGCCTGCAGCGCGAGCGTGAGCCACAGCACGGCGCGGCGGTCGGGCGAACCTTTGGCGAGCAGCGGCATCGCGAGCGCGCCGGTCGCCTGGAACAGCGCCATCCACGCGAGCAGGTTGCCGCTCGCTTGCGGGCTCATGCCGATGCTGCGGTAGAACGCGGGCAGCCATGCGACGAGGCTGGCGTAGCCGCTGTTGCTGAGCCCGAAGAACAGCGCGAGCTGCCACGCGCGCGGAATGCGGGCGAACGCGGCGCGCGGCGCTGTCGCGGCCGTCGCGTGCACGGTGTCGCGCGGTGCCTTCGCGCGCCATAGCGCGAGCGTGACGAGCGCGGGCACGGCCCACACGGCGAGCGCGAGATGCCAGCCGCCGTGCGCGGCGAGCCACGGGCTCGCGACCGCGCCGAAGGCGCCGCCGCCCACCAGCGCGGCCGAATAGAGGCCCATCGCGAGCGGCAGCCGGCCGGCGAACCAGCGCTTCGCGAGGCCGGGCACGAGCGCCTGGATCACGGCGACGCCGGCGCCCGCGACGATGGCGGTCGCGATCAGGCCGGCGCTGCCGTCCGTCCACAGGCGCGCCGTGCAGCCTGCCGCGATCAGCGCCAGCGCGACGGTCAGCGCACGCTGCTCGCCGACGCGTCGCGCGAGCCCGACACCGACTCCGGCGACGACCCCCATCAGCACGAACGGCAGCGTGGTCAGCAGCGCGGCCGCGCGAAAGCCGAGGCCGGTGTCGGCGCGCACGACGTCGAGCACGGGGCCGAACGCGGTCAGGAACGGACGCAGGTTGAGGCCGGCCAGCACCAGCAGCGCGAGCGCGCCATAGGACACGGAAGCCGCATGCGGGCGGCGGACAGCTTGCGCGGTGCCGGGGTCGGACATCGGGATGCTCCAGGGAGGGGCCGGTGGCCCTGTGATGCGATGCCGAAAGGGTAAGCGCGCGCTACGCCAGGTGAAAATTAAATATTCGACTGGGAATCAGTGCGGAATGCGATGGCCAGGCGGAGTGGGCTTGCCGTCGGTCATCGAGGCTCGATTGGCTTTGGCGTTGGAGGTGTTGCCCGTCAGAACCCGGGATCGCTGCCCCGAGGCTGACAATCGACGCGCCGATAGTGACGGCGCGTCGCACAATCAAGGAGATTCGTCGTTTGTTGAAGAGGGCGATTGTTACGCGAATCGCTAAATTTCGTATTTCTCGCGGGCCGCGACAAGCGCCCGAATGCGCGCGCGATCGTCTGCCGTCTCCGGCGTAAAGATCACGAGCGTCTGGTCGGGCCGGCCGCTCACGGCGAACGCCGAGTATTCGAGCGCGATTCGCCCGACGGCAGGATGGTGGATCTCCTTGGTCCCTTCCTCGTGCGAGCGGATATCGTGGTCGCGCCACAGCGCGTCGAACTCGGCGCTCGTCGCGCGCATCTCGTCCACGAATGCCTGCACGGCCTGCGTCGCGCCGCCGCGCGCGACGTCGGCGCGAAACGCGCCCACCGCGAACTGCGCGACGCGTGCCCAATTCGCTTGCACGCCGCGCACGTGCGGATCGACGAAGATGAGCCGCAGGATGTTGCGCCGTTCCGGCGATAGCGTCGCGTAGTCGGTCAGCGTCGCGGCCGCCGCGTTGTTCCACGCGACGACGTCCCACGTCGCCGAGCGCACGATCGCGGGGCTCGCGTCGAGCGAATCGAGCACGTGCTGCACGCGCGGCGACACGTGGTCGGTCGCGTGATAGCGCACCTCCGGCGGATGGCCGACACCGATCAGGAACAGGTGCTCGCGTTCGGCGTCGTTCAGCAGCAGCGCGCGGGCGAGCCGGTCGAGCACGTCGGCTGACGGCGCGCCGCCGCGCCCCTGTTCGAGCCACGTGTACCACGCGGCACTCACATGCGCGCGCTGCGCGACTTCCTCGCGCCGCAGGCCCGGCGTGCGGCGCCGCGTGGCCGGCAGCCCGAGCGCGGCGGGGTCGAGTTTCTCGCGGCGGTCCCGCAGGTACGCGCCGAGCAGGTTGTCGGGGGCGTCAGCCATATCCTGTTAGTTCGTTTACCGGTAAACCGTCACAACTTCACCGCGAGCGGCCGTCGACAGATAGTAAGCCTCCATGCCATCCGGAGGTACTGAACATGCGTGTCTTTGTTACTGGAGCGTCGGGATTCGTCGGCTCTGCCGTGGTTGCCGAACTCGTGGCCGCCGGGCACTCGGTGCTCGGTCTCGCGCGGTCCGACGCGGCCGCCGCGTCGGTTGCGGCGGCGGGGGCCGACGTCCATCGCGGGTCGCTGGAGGATCTCGACAGCCTCACGCGCGGCGCCGAAGCCGCCGATGCGGTGATCCACACGGGATTCAATCACGACTTCTCGCGCTTCGCGCAGAACTGCGAACTCGACCGTCGCGCAATCGAGACGATCGGCGCGGCACTCGCGGGCTCGGCGCGGCCGCTGGTCGTCACGTCGGGCCTCGCGCTCGTCGCGCCAGGGCGTGCGGCGACGGAAGACGATCCGCACGTGCCGGTGTCGTCGGTCTATCCGCGTGCGTCGGAAGCGGCAGCGGTCGCCCTGGAGGCGAGCGGCGTGCACGCATCGGTCGTGCGTCTGCCGCCGTCGGTGCACGGCGACGGCGATCACGCCTTCGTGCCGCGCCTGATCGCGTTCGCGAGGGAGAAGGGGGTATCGGCCTTCGTCGGCGATGGCGGCAACCGCTGGCCTGCCGTGCACCGGCTCGATGCGGCGCGCGTGTACCGGCTCGCGGTCGAACGCGGCGCGGCCGGCGCGCGTTATCACGCGGTCGACGATACGGGCGTGCCGTTCCGCGACATCGCGGACGTGATCGGCCGGCGGCTCGACGTGCCGGTCGTCGCGAAAACGGCGGCCGAAGCCGGCGAGCACTTCGGCTGGTTCGCGATGTTCGCGGGGATGGATGCGCCGGCAACGAGCGAGCGCACGCGCGCATCGCTCGGCTGGGCACCGACGCAGCCGGGGCTGCTGGCCGATATCGACCGGCCGCAGTATTTCGAAGGCTGAGCCGGCGGCGGTCGTGCGGCCGCTTGCAACGGCCGCGCCCGCCGCCCGCGTGACCCCTTTCAGACCGCGACGACGATCTTCCCGACCTGCGCGCCGGCTTCCCTGTATCGATGCGCGTGCACGATGTCGTCGAACGCGCATGTGCAATCGATCAGCGGCTTCAGCATGCGCGGCCGCCCGCCGGGTCGCGCGTCATTCGACCGGATGCAGATCCTGAAGCAGTGTCGGCACGAGCTCCGACACGGTCGGATGGATGTGCATCGCGCGGCTGATCGTCGTGTACGGCGCGCCCGCGGCCATCACGTCGAGCATCCCGTGCACGACTTCATCGCCCGTCACGCCGAGGATCGTCGCGCCGAGGATCGCATGGTTGTCCGCGTCGACGATCACCTTCATGAACCCCAGGCTTTCGCCTTTTTCCACCGCGCGGCCGACACGTGTCATCGGGCGCGTGCCGACGAGCAGCCGGCGGCCCGTCTGCTTCGCTTCCGCGAGCGTCATGCCGACGCGGCCGAGCGGCGGATCGACATACATCGCGTACGCCGTGATGCGGTCGGACACCTTGCGCGGGTCGTTATCGAGCAGGTTGGCCGCGACGATCTCGTAGTCGTTGTATGCGGTATGCGTGAACGCGCCGCGCCCGTTGCAGTCGCCGAGCGCCCAGATGCCGGGCACGTTCGTGCGCAACTGCTCGTCGACTTCGATATAACCGCGTGCATCGGTCGCGACGCCCGCACGGTCGAGCCCGAGATCGTCGGTATTCGGCACGCGTCCGACCGCGAGCAGCAGGTGCGAGCCCGCGACTTCGCGGCCGCCGCCCGCGCAGTCGAGGCCGACCGCAATGCCGTCGCCGTCGCGCCGTGCGCTCAGGCAGGTCGCATCGAGCTGCACGTCGATCCCTTCGCCTTGGAGGATCTCGCGCACGGCCTGCGACACGTCCTCGTCCTCGCGGCGGATCAGGCGCGGGCCCTTCTCGACGATCGTGACCCGCGACCCGAAGCGGCGATACATCTGGCCGAATTCGAGTCCGACGTAGCTGCCGCCGACGATCACGAGGTGCGCGGGCAGGAAATCGACGTCCATCATCGTCGAGTTGGTCAGGTACGGCACCGTGTCGAGGCCCGGCATCGCGGGCACCTGCGCGCGCCCGCCGACGTTGATGAAGATGCGTTCCGCCTCGAGCAGCGCGTCGCCCACGCGCACCGCATCGGCGCGCTCGAAGCGGGCGTGACCCTGAAACACGGTGGTGTTCGCGAGCCCGCGCACCCATTGCTCGACGCCGTGGTTCGAGCGGCCGGAGATCTGGTCCTTGCGCGCCTTCACGGCTTTCATGTCGACGGTGACGGGGCCGCCGACCGACACGCCGTATTCGGCGGCCCGCCGCGCGAGGTGCGCGGCGTATGCGCTCGCGATCAGCGTCTTGGTCGGGATGCAGCCGGTGTTCACGCAGGTGCCGCCGAAGCGGCCGCGCTCGATGATCGCGACCTTCATTCCGGCGGCGGACAGCCGCGCGGCGAGTGGCGGCCCGGCTTGCCCGGTGCCGATGACGATCGCGTCGAAGTGTTGCGTCATGACGTCCTCCTGTGCGGGTGCAGCGAGGGAACGCGTGCGGGCGAGCCGCGTGCGAGGCCGGCGCACGGTCGCGCGACGGCGAGCGCCTATGGTAGTCCTGTTGGCGTGCGCTCGCGAGCGCCGGCGGGGCGAACGCGGCGGCGCGTGCCCGGGCCCGGCCGTACCCGCGCCGGCCGGTGTGCGATGCAAGCGGTCGCGACGCGTTGCGCCGGCCGCGTCAGTCCTTGCGTTGCCACTGACCGAACGACACCGGCCGGTGCGCGTCGGCGCGCGTGACGGTGACGTGATCGGGCTGGTCGTCGAGCGGAAACGATTCGGTGACGATCCGGTTCGAAAACACCCAGCCATGCGTGTGCGGGTCGTAGCGGAACGTCACGTAGTCGGTCCAGTGCTGTCCGCACGCGACGAAGTTCTGCACGGTGAAATAGCGGCCTTTCACCGCGAAGCCGTTGTCGGCGGCATCGTCCGGATCGAACGGATCGCACTGGCCGCCTTCGTTCGCGCGCAGCACGACCTGGTCGTTGCGCGCGGCGAGCCGGAACGCGTGGTCGGCCTGCTCCTCGAAGATCAGCAGCGGGCGCGGCGACGGTTGCTCGCGCGTATCGACCGCCCGGTGCACGACGACGAGGAAGCTGTGCCGTCCGTTGTCGAGATCCGGCCCGGCTTGCGCGAGCAGCGGCTGGTAGCCGGCAGGCAGCTGCGCGGCGATCGACTTCGGCAGGTCGGCCGCGCGGGCGTCGGGCGAAAGCACGGCGAGCAGCGAGGCGAGCACGATGGGCAGGTGGAAAACGCGCATGACGGGGTGTCCGGTCGAAAAGAGGAAGAGGGTGGCCGATCGCGCGGGGCGACAACTTCCGCCCGCGAAACGCGGTGCCCGGCACCGGATTGAACGCGACGGGCGGCGCGGATCTCGATCATGGCGGTCGGCGCGACTGACGGGAAAGAGGGCCAGCATAGCAGCGCAAGGCGGCTTTCGGCCATGCGCGAAGCGTGCCAGAATCGACGGCTCGACGGTCGGACACGACACGCAGGCGCCGGCGCTTCGGCGTCGCTCACCAAGGAGATTTCGATGACCGCATCGGCTGCCGTACTCGCCATCCTGGCTGCGCTGTTTCTCGGCGCGATGATTCCGGGCCCGAGCTTCGTGCTGGTGGCCCGCAATGCGATCGGGCTGTCGCGCCGCGACGGGCTGGCCACCGCGCTCGGCATGGGCATCGGCGGCATCGTGTTCGGCGGCGTCGCGCTGGCCGGGCTCTACACGCTGCTGCAGGCCGTCGAATGGCTGTACGTGGGCCTCAAGGTGGCGGGCGGCGCGTACCTGATCTATATGGCGTCGAAGATCTGGCGCGGCGCCGACCGGCCGATCGCGATGGACGATCCGCAGGCGATGGGCGGCGGCAGCGCGCGCAAGTCGTTCTGGACGGGCCTCACGACCCAGCTCAGCAACCCGAAGACGGCGATCTGGTACGGCAGCATCTTCGCGGCGCTGCTCCCGCAGCATCCGCCGCTGTGGTGCTATCTGGCGCTGCCGCCGCTCGTGTTCGGCGTCGAGTTCGGCTGGTACACGATCGTCGCGCTGTGTTTCTCCACGCGTCGGCCGCGCGAGCTCTACCTGCGCGCGAAGAAGTGGGTCGACCGCGTCGCGGCCGGTGCGATCACGCTGCTCGGGCTGCGGCTGATCCTGAACGCGCCGAAAGCGGGAATCTGAGCGCTTCCATTCCTGTTCTGCATCGCACGGCGGCCGGCCATTCCAGCGGCCGGCCGTCGGCGCGCACTGCGCTTCGGCATCAGGCTTCGCTGAACCGCTCCAGCAGCGCCGCGAACCGCGCGTCGTCGGGAAACACCTTCACTTCATAACGCACCGGGCGATGCCCGGTGGCCGTCATCAGGTCGCCGCACGTGTTCAGCAGCTCGGCCATCGGCACGTAGGCCGACTGTCCGGTCGACTCGCGATGGAGCGCGACGATATCCGTCTCGGGCAGCAGCGTGTGCACGCCGTCGCTCCATACGCCGACGCTGAACAGGCTGCCGTCCTGGCGCTTGTACACCGAGTAGGTCGCCACGAAAACGTCGGTGCCGTCGCGTTCATGCACGTCGTCGAGGAGCATCCGCTGATCCTGGTAGTCGCCCGCCAGCTCGCCGACGCGCAGCGCGGCCAGCTTCGTTTCGAGCCCTTCCGGCACGAAACGCCGCCACGCGGTGCCGTCCCAGCGCAGCATCAGCGGCGGCAGCGGGCGCGGCTGCGCCTGCGCCTGTTCGGCGAGGTCGACCATGGCGGCGAGCCCGGCCGGATTGCGGTCGCCGGTGAGCAGCAGCACCGCGCGGTTCGGTGCCATCACGACCGGCGCGCCGGCGATCGGCTGCCGGTGGAGCAGGTCGGTCAGCAGCAGCCGCGCCGCGTCGTAGTAATCGTTGAATTGCGACAGGAACACCCCGTTCGGCAGCGCGGCCCACGGCGCCGACGATTCGGCCCGCAGGTTGTCGATCGCGATCTCGCATGCGTCGTCGAACGAGACGCCCCATTTGTCGAGCGTCGAGGTCGGCAGGCGCGCGATGTTGAACTCGCCGTCGTACGCGATGCCGATTTCGATGTTCTCGCACAGCGGCCGGAATGCGAGTTCCGTTACGCCGGGCTGCCCGGCCAGTTGCAGCGCGGCCACGCCGCGCTCGGTCGCGCTGCGGATTATGGGCCGCAGCTGCGCGCGTGCGGCGGCGAAATCCTCGGGGATCTCGTGCTGCATCATCGCGTTCGCCTGCCGTTTCAGCACGGTGTCGCGCTCGGACGGCTTCGCGGCCGCGTAGTCGCGGAACAGGTTGTGCAGGTTGATGATGGTCGACGGAGCATCCGACTGGACGAGACAGCCCTTCTCGTCCTCGTGGTGCCAGGTGCGCGTGTCGCCCGATGCGCGCAGCGTGGCGATCAGGCGTTCGGCGAAGGCCTGCGGGGTCGGCGGTTTGCCGAAACGGTCGCGCAGGCGCGTGACGAGGTTGGCAAGCATCGTGTGCGGTCGGGCCGGGCCCGTTTGTTGTCGTTGTGGGTCGGTGGCACCCGGTCTCGGGGGCGCAGCCCGCGGCCGGCACGCGTGGCCCGACGGGTGCTGCGATGGTAGCGCAACGCGGCGGGTCTCGGCGGCCCGAATTCGCAACCGGCGGGCGATGCGGCGGCGGGCAAGGGCGGCAGAACCGTCGCGGCAGCAGCCCTCGGCTGCCCGCCAAGCCTTGTGTGGCGGGCGTTCGCGAGTGCCGCACGCGCCACCGGGCGGTGGCGCTTCCCCGATTCTGGCGGTCGACCTCCCGGCGACGTGTAAACTGCTGCCTTTTTTGACGGTTTGCAGCATGGTGCAAGCACCTTCGCGCCCGGCGCTGAGCGGCCCGGCGCTCGTCCGGCTGCTCGCGCGCCTGGCCGACGCCGACGTCGCGGAATCCCGGCAGACGCTGTCCGACCGGCTGAGCCAGTGGCTCGGCTGGACCGACGCGATCACGCTGTCGTCCGCGCTGAATGCGAGCCCGCCCGGCGTCGCGGCCGGCGTGCGCGGTTACGACGCGGAGCGCGACTGCGCGCGCGTGCGCCACGAGCTCGCGCAGGCGATCACGGCCGCCAACCGGCCGCGTGCGCGGCGCCGGCCCGGCGATCCGCCGCCGCCAGCCGCCGACACAGCCGATTTCGCGGACTTCCGCCAGCGTTACCTGTCCCTGCAGCAGGACATGGAAACGGCGATCGGCCAGTTGCGTGGGCGCCTGCGGGTCGCGCTCGCCGCGTGCTCGTCCGGGATGGCGCGGCTCGCGACGCTCGACGCGATCATGGAGCGCGTGCTCGGCGCGCGCGAGCGCAGCCTGCTGTCGGCCGTGCCCGCGCTGCTCGGTACGCGCTTCGGGCGGCTGCGCGACGCGGAGCGGCAGGCGCTGGCAGATGCCGAAGCCGCGGCCGCAGCGGAATCCGCGGCCGATCCAGCCGATGACGGCGCGGCGATCGTCAACAGCCCGGCCGTCGCGGCGATCGTGCCCGGCGCATGGCTCGATACGTTTCGCGACGAGATGCAAAGCATCCTGCTTGCCGAACTCGAAGTCCGGTTTCAAACGGTAGACGGGCTGCTCGCGGCCCTTCGCACCTGCTAATCAACACGCTATGTCCAGAATTCGCCTTGATCTCGTTGTCTTCGTCGCCGGTCTGCTCGCTGTGGGCTGGATCGGCGTCGGCTATGTCGCGTCGAACCCGCTGGCGTCGGCCGTCACGCTGCTGATCGCCGCGTGCTACGTCGCCGGCGCATGGGAACTGCTGCGCTACCGGCAGGCCACCGCCACGCTGTCGCACGCGGTCGCCGGCCTGACCGAGCCGCCCGCGAAGCTCGACACGTGGCTCGACACGCTGCACCCGGGCCTGCGCGGCGCCGTGCGCGCGCGGGTCGAAGGCGCGCGCGTCGCGCTGCCGGGCCCGTCGCTCACGCCTTATCTCGTCGGCCTGCTCGTGCTGCTCGGCATGCTCGGCACGTTGCTCGGGATGGTCGTCACGCTGAAGGGCACGGGCGCCGCGCTCGAAAGCGCGACCGATCTCGACGCGATTCGCGCGTCGCTGATCGCGCCGGTGAAGGGCCTCGGCTTCGCATTCGGCACGTCGATTGCCGGCGTCGCGGCGTCCGCGATGCTCGGCCTGCTGTCCGCGCTCGTGCGCCGCGAGCGGATCGACGCGGCCCAGCAGCTCGACGCGAAGATCGCGACGACGCTGCGTGTGCACTCGTCCGCGCACCAGCGCGACGAATCGTTCCGGCTGCTGCAGCGCCAGGCCGACGTGATGCCGGCGCTGGTCGACCGCCTGCAGACGATGATGACGTCGCTCGAGGCGCGCAGCGTCGCGCTGCACGATCGCCAGATCGAAAGCCAGCAAGCGTTCTTCGATCGGACCGAGCGCGCGTATGCGGGCCTCGCGTCGAATGTCGGGGACGCGCTGAAGGAAAGCGCCGCCGAAAGCGCGCGCGTGGCCGGTGCCGCGCTGCAGCCGGTCGTCGCCGCGACGATGACGGGGCTCGCGCAGGAGATGGCCGCGCTGCGCGACACCGTGACGGGCGCCGTGCAGCGTCAGCTCGACGGGCTGACGGACGGCTTCGAGAAGACCACCGGCAACGTGACGGCCGTCTGGAGCCGCGCGCTCGACGAACAGCGCCGCGCGGGCGATGCCGTCGCGCAGCAGTTGCAGACGACCCTCGGCCAGTTCACCGAGACCTTCGCGCAGCGTTCGACGGACCTGCTCGACGGCGTCGCGACGCGCCTCGAATCGACCGAAAGCCGCCTGTCGGATGCCTGGCGCGATGCGCTGGCGCGCCAGGAGCAGGTCGGCGAGACGCTGGCCGGCCAGCATGCGCGTGCGCTGGGCGAGGCCGCCGCGACGTTCGAACGCCATTCGGGCGCGACGCTTGCCGCGATGCGCGAGTCGCACGCGGGGCTGCAGACCGAGCTGGCCGCGCGCGACGAACGGCGCCTTACCGCGTGGAACGAATCGCTGGCCGCGATGGCTGCAAAGCTCGGCGACGAATGGCAGCGTGCGGGTGTGCATAGCGCGGGCCGTCAGCAGGAAATCTGCGATGCACTCGCGCAAACGACGCGCGACCTGACCGCACAGGCTTCGGCTTTCGAACAGCGCTCGAACGACCTGCTGTCGACGATCCGCGAGTCGCACACGGGCCTGCAGACGCAACTGGCGGCGCGCGACGAGGAACGTCTCACCGCGTGGAACGAATCGCTGGCCGCGATGGCCGCGAAGCTCGGCGACGAATGGCAGCGTGCAGGCGTGCACAGCGCAGGCCGTCAGCAGGAAATCTGCGACGCACTGGCGCAAACGACGCGCGACCTGACCGCACAGGCTTCGGCTTTCGAACAGCGCTCGAACGACCTGCTGTCGACGATCCGCGAGTCGCACACGGGCCTGCAGACGCAACTGGCGGCGCGCGACGAGGAACGTCTCACCGCGTGGAACGATTCGCTGGCCGCGATGGCCGCGAAGCTCGGCGACGAATGGCAGCGTGCGGGGGTACACAGCGCAGGCCGTCAGCAGGAGATCTGCGACGCACTGGCGCAAACGACGCGCGACCTGTCCGCGCAGGCTTCGACCTTCGAACAGCGCTCGAACGACCTGCTGTCGACGATCCGCGATTCGCACACCGGTCTGCAGACGCAACTGGCCGCGCGCGACGAGGAACGCCTCACCGCGTGGAACGAATCGCTGGCCGCGATGGCCGCGAAGCTGGGCGACGAATGGCAACGCGCAGGCGTGCACAGTGCGGGCCGTCAGCAGGAAATCTGCGACGCACTCGCGCAAACGACGCGCGACCTGACCGCGCAGGCTGCAACGTTCGAACAACGCTCGAATGACCTGCTGTCGACGATCCGCGAGTCGCACACGGGCTTGCAGACGCAACTGGCCGCCCGCGACGAACAACGCCTCGCCGCGTGGAACGACTCGCTCGCCGCGATGGCGGCCGCGCTGCGCGACGAATGGGCGCACACGAGCGCGCAGGCCGCAACGCGCCAGCAGGACATCTGCGACACGCTGGCCCGCACCGCGAACGACATCACCGCGCAGGCGCAGGTGCATGCGAGCGACACGATCAACGAGATCGCGCGCCTCGTGCAGGCTGCGTCGGAGGCGCCGAAGGCCGCGGCCGACGTCGTCGCCGAACTGCGCCAGCGCCTGTCCGACAGCCTGGTACACGACACCGCGATGCTCGAGGAACGCAGCCGCCTGCTCGCGACGCTCGAAACGCTGCTCGGCGCGGTCAATCACGCGTCGACCGAACAGCGCACCGCGATCGACGCGCTCGTCAGCACGTCGGCCGACCTGCTCGACCGCGTCGGGGCACGCTTCAACGACACCGTCGACGCCGAAACGCGCAAGCTCGACTCGGTGGCCGCGCAAGTCACGGCGGGCGCGGTCGAAGTCGCGAGCCTCGGCGATGCGTTCGGGATGGCCGTGCAGGTATTCGGCGAGTCGAACGACAAGCTGCTGACCCATCTGCAACGCATCGAGGCCGCGCTCGAGAAGTCGCTCGCGCGCAGCGACGAGCAGCTCGAATACTATGTCGCGCAGGCGCGCGAGGTGATCGACCTGAGCATGATGTCGCAGAAGCAGATCGTCGAAGACCTGCAGCAGCTCGCCGGCCGGCGGGCGTCCGTCGGAGCGTAACGCATGCACGACGAAATCGACGGCGGCGCGTCCTCCGCGCCGGTGTGGCCCGCATTCGCCGACCTGATGTCGGTGCTGCTCGGCGCGTTCGTGCTGATCCTCGTCGGCGTGATTGGCATGCAGTTGCAGCTCACGTCGAAGCTCGAGGAAGCCGTGCGCGCGCGCCAGCAGGAAGCGCAGCAGCGCAAGTCGCTCGAGCAGGCGCTCGCCGGGCCGCTCGCGGCCGGCCGCGTGACGCTCGTGAACGGACGCATCGGCATCAGCGGCAACGTGCTGTTCGCGCTGAACTCCGACCAGTTGCAGCCCGCCGGCCGCGACCTGCTGAAGACGCTGGCCGCACCGCTCGCCGCCTACCTGAAGACACGCGACGAGATCCTGATGATCAGCGGCTTCGCCGACGACCAGCAGGTGCATGCCGGCAACCGCCAGTTCGCGGACAACTGGGAACTGTCGGCCAAGCGCGCGTTGACGGTCACGCGTGCGATGATCGACGCCGGCGTGCCGGCGTCGTCGGTGTTCGCGGCCGCGTTCGGCTCGGAACAGCCGGTCAGCTCGAATGCGGACGATGAAGGCCGCGCGAAGAACCGTCGCGTGGAGATCGCGCCGGTGCCGCGCAAGTCGGCATCGAACGGAGGGAACGCGAAGTGACCGACGACGCGACGCATGTTCGCGCGACACTCGACGCATGGCGCGAGCAGGGCGCCGACCGGCTCGACCCCGTGCGCTTTCTCCGGATCGACGCGCTCGAGCGGCGTGCGGCCGCGCTCGAAGGCAACGCGCGCGGGCTGCTCGACGCGCGGCTCGCCGCGCTGATCGAAGGCTTCGCGGCGGTCGTCGCGCGGGCCGACGAAGCGAAGGCCGCCGCGAGCGGCACCGCGCAAGCCGCCGATGGTGCGGCCGGACGCGGCCCGTCGCTGGCGGCGCTCGTCGAGCGGCTCGGCCGCGATGCGCAGGCCGACCGGCGCGGGCTCGATCCCGAGCTGGTCGACTACTTCCGCACGATGTGGTCGAAGGTCCGCACCGAACAGCAGTACCGCCAGTCGCTCGACCAGGTGCCGCGCAACGCGGGGCCGCTCAATTCGAACAGCCTCGTGCACCGGTCGCTCGCGACGATGCGCGAGCTGTCGCCGGAATATCTGCAGCAGTTCCTGTCGTACGTCGATGCGCTCGCGTGGCTCGAGGATCTCGCCGGCGGCGGCGCGCAGCCCGAGAAGGAAGCACCGCGCGCGAAGGCGGTGAAGAAGAGCGCGCGCGCCAAGACCCGGTAGCGCGCGAGCACGCACCGTTGCGGCCGCGCGCCGGTCACATCGACGTCAGGCCCGACGCCGGCGCGCTTTGATAGCGGGCCGCGCTGATGAATTTCGAGAAGCGTTCGCACCAGATCACGACCGACGTGTATTGCGCGGGATTCACGTCGTCGGGAAGCGCCACGACGAAATTGCCGAATGTCTTCAGGTCGCCCACGCGTACGGCGCGCGCCTTGATCGCGAGGAACGACGCTCGCGTGTCGACGAAGGCCGGCACGAGATAGAGCTTGTAGTCGGGGCCCGGTGCGATGTCGCCCTCGAACGCGATCGACGAATCGGTGACGGTCAGCTTGCCGTCCGCCCAGTGCAGCGCGTCGCTGCCCGGCAGGTTGCGTTCGAAGCGGCCGGTATGGCGCGCGTTTTCCGCGGCCACTTGCAGTTCGACGGCGCTTGCGCCTTCCGTCGCCGTGAGGATCGGCAGCACGTAGATGCCCGTGGCGAACGCCGCGAGGCCCGTCGCGAGATGCGACGCGATCAGTATCCAGAATCTGGTTTTCATGTCGGACCCTTTGAACGAAAACGGAGGGTGGCGCCGGGCCACATGCCGGTAGTCGCGCGGGCCGGCGGAATCTGACAGCCGATCGGGTTTTCGTTCAACACGCCGTTACATGCCGTTCCTGTCGGCCTGCTGCGTGGCAGCTGCACAGTGACGCGACGCCGGATTTTTTCTTCGGCGAGTGTCATCTTTGCGCACGCGGCGCGACTCACTCTCCGTCGACAACATCGTCGATGCTCAGGAGAGATCAGATGAACAAGCTTGCCCTGTATGTTCTCGCGACGGTTGCCGCGACCGCTTCCGCTTTCGTTTCCGTGTCCGCGTGGGCCGCGCCGCAGTCCACCGTGACGCGCGCGGAGGTGAAGGCCGAACTGGCCGCCCTGCGTGCGGCCGGCTACCGCCAGAACGGCGAAGACCCGTACTATCCGGCGCGGCTGGCGGAGGCGCTGAAGAAGGTCGGTTCGACCGGCACGTCGGCGGCCGATACCAGCGGATACGGAATGGCGGCACCGGCCGCGAGCGAATCGGGCCCGATGGCGGCCGACAGACCGATCTATCGCGGACGATGATCCGGGCCGGACGTTGCGCCCGTCGGTGGGCGCGGCGTCCGATTAATCCGGACTGCGATCGACTTCAGGTTACGCAACGTCAGCGTGCTGGCGTGCCTTCGGCAATCTCCGCGCCGAGCGCGTGCAACGCCTCGACCAGCGCCGCCGCGAACGGCGGATGCGCGGCGATGCCGGCCGCGTCGAGCTGGCTGCCGAGGATCGGGAGCGAGATCGACGCGCGCTCGACGATGCGCGCCGACATCACCGTCAGCGTTTCCCGCAGCGCCGCGTCCGCATGCGTCGCGCGCGGCGATGCGTTCAGCACCGCGACCGGCTTGTACACGAACGCTTCGCATCCCACGACCCAGTCGAGCGCGTTTTTCATCACGCCGGTCACGCCGTGCGCGTATTCCGGGCTCGCGATCAGCACGCCGTCGGCGGCGTTCAGGCGATCGATCAGGTCGCGCACCGCGGCGGGCGACGGATATTCCGCGTCGGGGTTGAACAGCGGAAATTCGCCGAGGCGATCGAAGCGCGTGATGTGCGTCCCGGGCGGCGCGACGCGTGCCGCAGCATCCAGCAGCGCCGCGTTATACGACTGCGCACGCAGGCTGCCGCATAGCGCGACGATGTCGATGCGGCGCTCGGAATCGGGTTGGAGTTCGGTAGCCATTGGGGAGCGTGTCGTTGAGTGGTTTGCGCGAGGGGGCGCGCCGGCCCGACGGATTATCGCATCGGCGCACGGGCGGAGTGACGCGCTTGGGCGCCCCCGTGCAAGCGGTGCGGTTCGCGCCTTTCCCGCGGAAATCCCGGGTGGCGACATTCTGCGGCAACGACGTCGGCCATCCCGGCCGCACGCGCGAATGTGCCGATTTCCCACCCGTTGCCGAGCAGCAGACGACGCGTATGCAGCGCGCCGTGCACGTCGTCGGCAACGGCTTCGCCGAGATAGCGCAGCGCGCGGCCTTCGATGTCGACGAAGCCGTGTCGATAGTCATGGGCCAGCGCGGTCCACAGCTGCGCCGCGCCGATCGACTGACGTGCCCCGCTGATCAGGCACAGGCCGGCGTCGAGTCCCCAGCGATACAGCGTCGTCGCGAGGCCCTTGCGTTGCGCGGATCCGCGCAGCCGCGTGTGCGGCGCGCGCAGGTAGCGGTCTGCGCGACGGGGGATTTCGGGCAGGCGGTTGAATACCGTATAGCCGGCGAGCTGGCGCGCGGCCGGCTCCTCGACGTACAGGAAGTATTCGCCGTCGGCCTCGCGGTGGCGGACGATCAGGCCGGAGCGGCCGAGCGCGACGGCCGGCAGGCCGTGCAGGCGATGGCCCGGCTGGTGCAGGCGTGCGTAGAGCGAGTCGAGTTCATCGTCGATGTCGTGCTGGGAATGCTGTACGTCGATGCGCATGGCAAAAGCCGCCCGTCCCGGGCGGTCCGAGAAAGTGGTTCATCGCAAGAGGGGAGAGGAATGGGTGCGGCCCCCGGGCTCGGCGAAGCGAGCCGGGGCCGCGAATCAGCTGGGGATGTGCTGGAAACCGGCGGCGATCGCGGCGAGGCCCGCGATGCAGAGTGCGAACAGGATCAGGACTTTGTGAATCACGTCTCTCTCCTCATGAATGCGCGGCGCCGAAGGGCGGTGCCGCGGAGACGGTGACGGCGGGCACGGCCCGCGCGGCCGTCGTGCGCGACGACGGTCGGGTGTCCGGGCGACCGATCGGGCGCGGACGGCCAGCACCATACGCGAGGCGCCGGGAGCGGGCAATCGTATCGGTGGAGAAAAGCGACGAAACGCGGAGAATCGCATCGTTTCGCGACGATTGGCCGCATGGGTGCGTGCCGTAGCCTGAGTGGAGGGCCGGCCGGACAGTCGCTGCCGTGCACCGCGCGCCCGGCTGGTGCCGGCCTGGCGAACCGACTACACTGCACGGTCAACGCAAAACGCACCACGCAAGGATTCCTCCATGGGAGCTGGCCCGTCCACGGATCGCTGAGCCGCAACGACCTTCGTCAACCGGTCGTTGCGGCGATCTCCCGTTGTCCATCGCTGACCAGGCAGATCGCCGCCAGATTTCCCTTTCTGAGCGGATGCCTTGTCATGCCTGAACAATCCACGCCCGTGTGGGCCCATTCGTTGCCGTCGGCGCTCCTGCTGATGGCCCCTTTCGATCTCCTCGCTTCGCTGGCGATGGACGTGTACCTGCCGGTGATCCCGGACATGCCGTCCGCGCTCGGCACGTCGCCGGCCGTCGTCCAGTTGACGCTGAGCGTCTACATGGTCGTTCTCGGCCTGGGCCAGATGATCTTCGGCCCGTTGTCGGATCGCATCGGCAGACGGCCGGTGATGCTGGGCGGCGCGCTGTGTTTTGCGGTAGCTTCCCTGGCGCTTGTGGTCACCACCGGCGGTGTCCCGTTCGTCGTGCTGCGCGCGCTGCAGGCGCTGGGCGCCGCGGCGGCGCTCGTCGCCACGTTCGCAACCGTTCGCGATGTCTACGCCGATCGCCCCGAAGGCCGCATCATCTACAGCCAGTTCGGCGCGATGCTGGCGTTCGTGCCCGCGCTGGGGCCGTTGCTGGGTACGGCCGTCGCAACGGCCTGCGGATGGCGCGCGATCTTCGCGATGCTCGGCCTGCTGGGGCTGCTGGCATGCGGGCGCGCGTGGCCGCGCTGGCACGAAACGCGTCCGCGGACGGCAAACCGGCAGGGGCCGTCCGTCGCATCGATTCTCGGCAGCCGGCCGTTCCGGGTTCACACGCTCGCGTTTGCGGCCTCGATGGGCGCGTTCTTCGTGTTCTTCTCGACCGCGCCGCGCGTGCTGGTCGGTGTGGCCGGTTACTCGCGCGTGTCGTTCAGCGTGGCCTTTGCGACTGTCGCGATCGTCATGGTCGTCGTCTCGCGCTTCGCCGGGAGATTCGTGTCGAAGTGGGGCGAGGCGGGCTGCGTGGCGCGAGGCGCGGTCGCGATGATGGCGGGCGCGATCGTGCTGGCGCTCGGCACGATCCTGACGAAGCCGTCGTTTGCGACGTTCGTGATGCCGATGTGGCTGGTTGCGGTCGGCATCGTGCTGATGTCGGCGGTGACGGCAAACGGTGCGCTGCGCGATTTCGGCGATGTCGCCGGCAAGGCAGTGGCGCTTTATTACGCGGTGCAGAGCGTGATCGTCACCGGCGTGGGCACGCTTGCGACGCTGGTGTTCGACGGGGCTACCGCGTGGCCGCTGGCGGCTTGCTGCTTCGGCATGGGCCTCGCGAGCTTCGTCGCGATCAGGAGGCTGACGCGTGCGACCGGCCATCTGCATGACGGGCGCGCTCGCGGCGTTGGTTTCGACTGAGCGCGCGCGGCGACGCACGGCGATTTCCGGCGGCGCGGCGCTCCGGCGGAGTCGCGGGCGCGCGGCCGGTGCCGTCAACCGTGGGCGGGCCAGCAGGCCCCGCCTTGCGCCGCCGCGTCAGGCCGGCGCGCGCTGCCCGAACGCCTGCCTCATCCGCGCGAACAACCCGTGCTGCGCGATCCATTCGGCATACGCGCGATAGTCGGGGTCGCGCATCAGGTGCCGTTCCTCGGTCTTCGCCCGCGTGTAGTAGATCAGGTTGACCGCGACGAGCCCCGCGCAGTGCATCAGCCCGACCTGCCAGCCGAGCGGCTCGACGAACGGTACCGACACCATCCAGTACGACAGGTTCTTCGTGATGTACGCCGGATGCTTCGTGAAGCGGTACGGGCCCGACGTGATGATCCCGCGGTTGGTCAGGTTCGAGAAACGCAGCCCGAACGAGATCGTGCACAGCGCGTACGTCAGCAGCAGCAGGATGATCACCGTGCCCCAGATCACGCGCAGCGTCGGGGCCGACAGCAGCCAGTTGTCCCAGAACAACGTGCCTTCGTAGCGGATGTAGTTGTTCGAGAACAGCGACCAGAACGGCTGGTAGCACATCAGCGCGGCTACCCAGCCGAGCGTCGTCGGCTCGACGGTGCGCACGTGGCTGTCGAGGATGCGGAACGTGCACAGGTAGCCGACGGTGCCGAACATCAGGTCCATCGTGAACGACAGGTCGTACATGAACATGAAGGTCGCGATCGTCGCCGGCGCGTGCATCGCGTTCGCGAGCGACGCGGTCAGGTGATCGGCGTCCTTCGACAGGTAGACGGTCATCAGCGGCAGGAAGAAGGCCTTCACGCCCCAGCCGGCCAGCATCTCGCGCACCGGCTTCCAGCTCGCGGGCTGCTCGCGGCGGAACAGGAAGCGGCCCCACAGCAGGTAGGCATCGTCGGTCTCGCGCTGGTGGCGATCCATCCACGCGAAGTAGAACGGCGCGGCGACGATCACGTACGGCGCGAGCGAGCGCAGCAGCGACCAGAACGGCCGGTAGAACGCGCCGTGGTATTCGGGCAGCAGCCAGTAGATCGCGCCGATGCCCGCATAGATCGACGCCAGCGCGCCGAGCCGCGTCGCGACGCGCGCGATGCCGAGCGGGCGGACGGCCTGCCGCGACAGGCCCGCGCTCGGACGCAGGTAGACGCGCGAGATGAAGATTTCGTGCAGCGCGATCGTGCCGATGATCGCGAGGCTGGCGATGACCGCGCGCGTGGCCGCATCGAAAGTCGGCTGGCCGCGCGTGATCCACAGCGCGAACAGTCCGGCGGCGATGCCGAGCAGGCCGGCGCGCAGGGGCGTGGCGGAACGGGGTGGGCGGTCCTGGACCGCGGCGATGCCGTCAAGCGTGGAGTTCATGATCGGATCCTCGTACGGGTGAAGGCCGGCGCCCCCGCTTGGCGGGTGACGCCGGCCGTCGGCCGGGCTTTGTATGGATGCGCGCCCGGCCATTGGCCTGTGGTTCTGATAAGTAAAGCGTTACTTCTTGGTGCCGCCGCCCAGCAGACCGCCGAGGAGGTTCGTCACCGGCGACAGCAGGTTGCCGGCGCCGCCCGCGGCACCGCCGTTCGAGCTGCCGGTCAGGCCGGCTGCCACGGAGCCGCCGCCGGCCGGCGTCGTGGCCGTGCCGGCCGCGCCGCCCGGGCTCGCGGTGCCGATGGCGCCCGCGGCGCCTGCCGGCGTCGTCAGCGCACCCGTCACCGTGCCGACCGGGCCGCTCGACAGCAGGCCGCCGAGCGTGCCCGTCACGTTGCCGCCCGGCGTCGTGACCGTGCCCGTAAGGCTGGCGCCGAGCGGCGTCAGCGAATTGACGAGGTTGGTGACCGGCGCCAGCAGGCCGCCGACACCCGCGCCACCGGTGCCGCTGGTGCCACTCGTTCCGCCGGTGCCGCTCGTGCCGCTCGTGCCGCTCGAACCGAGGCCGCCGAGCGCACCCGTCAGCGAGCCGAGCAGGCCCGTGACCGGTCCGAGCGGGCCGCCGCTGCTCGTGCCGCTCGTGCCGCCCGAACCGCTCGAGCTGCCGCCGCCCAGGCCGCCCGTCAGCGTGCCGAGCAGGCCCGTGATCGGGGCGAGCGGGTTGCTGCCGCCCGTGCCGCTGCTGGAGCTGCCCGCGTTGTTGTCGTGGACGAGGCCGCCGGTGGATGTCACCGTGTTGCCGAGCTGTGCCACGACGCCGCCGAGGCCGGTGCCGACCGGGTTGCCGGTTGCGCCGCCGACCTTCGTGCCGGCGAGGGCGAGGCCGTTGCCGAGCGCGCTCAGCAGGCCGTTGAGCGGCGTGCCGAGCAGCGTGACGCCGCCAAGCGTCTGCGTGGCGCCCGGCGTCGTGACACCGCCGGTCAGCGTGTTCGTGATCGGGTTGATCACCTTGCCGACCTGCGTCTCGAGCTGCTGGACCGGCGAGCTGTTCAGCGCCGTGTTGAGGCCCGACGCGGTCGAGTTGACGGTGCCGCCCACGGTGTTGACGAGATCGCCGACGAGCGTCGTGACCGGCGACAGCGGCGACAGCGGGCCGGAGCCGAGGCTCTTCACCGCGTTGCCGAGGTTGTTGACCGCGCCGCCGGCGCCGGTCAGCAGGCCGGTGGTCGACGTCAGCGTCGGTCCGAGCGGGTTCGCCGACACGCCGATCGAGCCGAGGCCGGCCGCGATGCCGTTGCCGAGCGCCTGCACGCCGTTGCCGAGGCTCGTGACCGCGTTGCCGACGCTGTTGGCCGTCGTCGGGTTCGTGCCGGGGATCTGCACGCCGCCGATCACGCCGCCGCCGTTCGCGACCGTCGTACCGACTGCCGTCACGAGGTTGCCGGATTTCTGGAGGACATTGCCGAGCGGGGTGACGCCGGTGCCGGAAGTGCCGGAGGTGCCCGACGTACCCGACGTACCGGAGGTGCCTGAGGTGCCGGAAGTACCCGAGGTGCCGGAAGTGCCCGACGTACCCGACGTACCGGAGGTGCCCGAGGTGCCGGAAGTGCCCGACGTACCGGAAGTACCCGACGTGCCGGAGGTACCCGACGTGCCGGAGGTACCCGAGGTGCCGGAAGTGCCCGACGTACCGGAGGTACCCGAAGTGCCGGAAGTACCCGAGGTACCGGAAGTACCCGACGTACCGGAAGTGCCCGAGGTGCCGGAGGTACCCGAGGTACCGGAAGTACCCGACGTACCGGAAGTGCCCGAGGTGCCGGAGGTACCCGACGTGCCGGAAGTGCCCGACGTACCGGAGGTACCCGAAGTGCCGGAAGTACCCGAGGTACCCGACGTACCGGAAGTGCCCGAGGTGCCGGAGGTACCCGACGTACCGGAGGTGCCCGAGGTGCCGGAGGTACCCGACGTACCGGAGGTGCCCGACGTGCCGGAAGTACCCGAGGTGCCGGAAGTACCCGACGTACCGGAAGTGCCCGAGGTGCCGGAAGTGCCCGACGTACCGGAGGTGCCCGAGGTGCCGGAAGTACCCGACGTACCCGAAGTCCCCGAACTACCCGAAGTCCCGCCACCCGAAGTCCCCGACGTCCCACCGCCCGACGTACCCGAAGTCCCCGAGCTGCCGCCCGTCCCTGACGTGCTTGGCTTGATCGTCGGCGGGGTCGTCGGTCCATCGACCGAGCCGCAACCATATAGTGCGAGCAGCGACGAGACGGCCATCGTTACCGTCGTCTTCTTGAAGAGTGTGTGCATGTTGGCCTCGACATTGGAAGTGTGTCCAAGCCTCCTCTGCAAATTCCGCGCCACGACAGCATTCGCGAAACGGTGTCGCGCTTTATTGCAGGAATCGGGAAGATCGGCGCGATTTAAACGGAGTAACGGCGCTTTCGCGCGACGGGCATGCTCGGTGCACGGGCGCGGCGGTTGCGATGTTCCCGTAAGCCGCCGTAACGCGCGGCGCGATGTTACGTAGCGTTCGATATCGCGTTGCGCGGATGGCCTCGAACCGAGGGCCGCATCTTTGACGAAACGCGCCGGCCCGATGAACATGGCGCGAAATCCCCGGCTGCCGACGATGCCGAAGCGGCCACGACTCCATACAGGACCCGGACATGAGCGAACAGGACAGGGAAAACGGCAAGGCGCGACGAATCGACGTGATGGGCGAGGCGTTCGTCGAGCGTGCGATGCGCGACCTCGACGGTTTTTCGCGCCCGCTGCAGAACTGGCTGAACGAGCATGCGTGGGGCAGCACGTGGCAGCGCGACGGGATCGACCTGAAGACGCGCAGCCTGTGCACGTGCGCGATGCTGGCGGCGCTCGGCCGCGGCACGGAACTGAAGGGGCACATTCGCGGCGCGCTCAACAACGGCGCGAGCCTCGTCGAGATCCGCGAGGTGTTGCTGCACAGCGCGCTGTACGCGGGCGCGCCGGCCGCGGTCGAGGCATTCCGCAGCGCGCGGGAGGTGATCTCGGATCTCGGGCTGTCGGTGCCCGACGACGAAGCCTGATTCCGCCGCCGCTTCGGTTGCACGGCGCGGAATCAGGCTCGTTTTCGCCGGTTCCCGGCTCAGTGCGCGACGCGCGCTGCCTGCGGTGCCGCCTCGGCCGGGGCGGCGGCGACTTCGAGCAGCCAGTCGGCGGTGGCCTCCGGAATCGTGACCGGCAGCATGTGCCCGCCCTCGACGACCTTCAGCCGCACGCGCGCCGATTTCTTCGTGAGCGCTTCGCCGTGCTCGCGCCAGTTCAGGATCGGATCGGCGCGGCCGTACAGCACGTCGACCGGCAGCGCGAGATCCGCGTAGCGGCGTTCCATCGCGGGCAGGTCGACGGGTGCCGACAGCAGGTCGGTCGCCGTCGCGTAGAACACGTGCGGGCGCATCCCGAGCAGGCCGCCGCCCTTGACCGGGAAGTCGCGCGGCACGTCTTCCGGCGCGAACACCTGGCGCACGGCCTTGCGGCCGGTCAGGATCGTCAGCGGGATCGCGAAGGTCCACGACACGAAGCGGCGCACGAGCGGCGAGGGCAGCATCAGCGGCTTGAACGGCGCCGGCGGCTCGGTCTGCTGGTGCGACAGCGGCGCGATCAGCGCGAGCCGGCTCACGCGGTCCGCATGGTTGAGGCCGACGGCAAGCGCGATCGCACCGCCGAGCGAGTGGCCGACCAGCACGGGCTTGTCGAGCCGCAGCGCGTCGATGAACGCGGCGACCGTGCGGGCCTGCGCGAACACGTTCGCCTGCGAAGCCGCGCCGCGCAGCGAGCGGCCGGCGCCCGGGCGGTCGATGAGGATCACGCGATGCCGCTGCGCGAGCCGTGCGAGCGGCAGATACGCGAAATTGCGCAGTTGCCCGGCGAGCCCGTGGACGAACACGATCGGCGGGCCGTTACCGTATTCGACGTAGTGGATGCGGTCGCCGCCGACGTCGACGAAGCGGCCTTCGGGCGGAAACGCACGCGTCACGCGACGGGCCACATAACCGGTAAACAGCGCGAGCGCGGCGAGCGCCGCGACGACGCCGAGCAGGACGTTCTGGATCAGATGGAGCGTAGGGGTCATGTCGGCCTCAACGGGGTTCGAGTGCGGGTTCGGCAACCGGCGCCGCGGCGGCCGTGCCGGCTTTCGCGCGGCGTTCGAAATGCATCGCCGAATCGGCGAGCGCGCTGAACTTCAGCGACGCGAGATCGCGCACGTAGTTCTGGTGGAATTTCCACGGCTTGCGATGGCCCTGCTTCGGCAGGATGCCGGCCGCGCGCTGGATGTAGCCCGAGCTCAGATTGACGGCCGGCACGTCGCCGAGCTCGCCGGCGCCGAGCCGCGGCACGCACGTGTCGAAGTCGTTCGCGCGCATGTGGTTGAGTAGCCGGCATACGTAGCGCGCGATCAGCTCGGCCTTCAGCGTCCACGACGCGTTCGTGTAGCCGAACGACGACGCGAGGTTCGGCACGTCGCTGTACATCATTCCCTTGTACGACACGGTTTCCGGCAGGTCGACCGCGCGGCCGTCGACCGTGACGCGCGCGCCGCCGAGCATCTTCACCTTCAGCCCGGTCGCGGTGACGATCACGTCCGCGTCGAGCTGCTGGCCGCTCTTCAGCTTGAGGCCGGTCGGCGTGAAGCGCTCGATCTCGTCGGTGACGATCGACGCGCGGCCCGCGCGGATCGACTTGAACAGGTCGCCGTTCGGCACGAGGCACACGCGCTGGTCCCACGGCATGTAGCGCGGCGTCAGGTGCTTCGCGACGTCGAAGTCGGGGCCGAGCTGCTTGCTGGCCGCGCGGATGATGAACTTCTTCGTCTGGTCGGGCTTGCGGCGCGACACGTTGTACAGGTAAATCGTCAGCAGCACGTTCTTCACGCGCACGAGCCGGTGCGCGAGCCGGGACGGCAGCACGCGGCGCAACGCGTTCGCGATCTTGTCGCGTGCGGGCAGCGACACGATGTAGGTCGGCGAGCGCTGCAGCATCGTCACGTGCTGCGCGTCGGCCGCCATCGACGGCACGAGCGTGACGGCCGTCGCGCCGCTGCCGATTACGACGACGCGCCGGTTCGCGTACGACAGGTCCTTCGGCCAGTGCTGCGGATGCACGAGCTTGCCTTCGAACGTGTCCATCCCGGCCCAGTCGGGCAGGTAGCCGGCGTCGTAGTCGTAGTAGCCGCTGCACATGAACAGGAAGCGGCAGGTGTAGACGAGCGTGTCGGTCGTGCCGCCCTGCGTGCGCTCGATGCGCACCGTCCAGCGCGCGCGGTTCGAATCCCAGTCGGCCGCGACGACTTTCTGGCCGTAACGGATTGTCTTGTCGATACCGTAGGTGCGTGCGGTGTCGCGGATGTAGTCGAGGATCGTCTGGCCGTCGGAGATCGCCTTGTCGCTGTGCCACGGGCGGAAGCTGTAGCCGAGCGTGAACATGTCGGAATCCGAACGGACGCCCGGATAGCGGAACAGGTCCCAGGTACCGCCGATCGCGTCGCGCGCCTCGACGATGGCCACGCTTGCATACGGGCAGCGCTGCTTCAGGTGATACGCCGCGCCGATGCCGGACAGGCCGGCACCGACGATCAGCACGTCGAGGTCGCGGCTGTCGCCGGGGGCGGGCGGCGCGTCGCGCCGGTCGGTTGTCGTCGAGGTCATGCCGGGTCCTTGGTGGGCGTGGTCGGGAGCGCGGCCGGGGCTTCCTTCGGGCGGAGGTTGCGGGCCCGGGCGCGGCGCACGTGGCGCAGCATCAGCCACTGGTAACCCGCGCCGAGCAGGCGCGCGATCCTGTCGAGCCGGCGTGCGTCGGCGCCGACGAGCACGCGGCGCGCATTGCGCTCGACACCCGCGAGGATTTGCCGCGCGGCCTCGTCGGCCGTCGTCGCGTTGATCAGCCGGTTCGCCTGGCGGCGATGGGTCGCTTCGTCCTGGCCCGTGAGTGCGTGGATGCTGGTATCGACGCGGCCCGCGTCGACGATGTTCGTCGCGACGCCGCCCGGATGCACGCAGGTCGCGCTCACCGGCGCGCCGTCGAGTTCGAGCTCCATCCGCAGTGCCTCGGTAAAGCCGCGCACCGCGAACTTGGTCGCGTTGTAAGCGCTTTGTGTGGGCATCGCGACGAGCCCGAACAGGCTCGACGTATTGACGACGTGACCGTCGCCCGACGCGCGCAGGTGCGGCAGGAATGCCTGCGTGCCGTGCACGACGCCCCAGAAGTTGATGCCGACGATCCATTCGAGGTCGGCGATGTCCGCGGTCTCGGCGCTGGCGGCCAGCGACACGCCCGCGTTGTTGAAGATCAGGTTGACCTTGCCATGCCCGGCGCGCACGAAATCGGCCCACGCGAACACCGCATCGCGGTCGGCGACGTCGAGCCGCCGCGTGCTCACGCGCACGCCATGCTGGGCGCAGGCGGCCGCCGTGCCGGCGAGCCCGGTTTCGTTGACGTCGGCGAGCGCGACCTCGCAGCCACGCCGCGCAAGCTCGACCGCGAGGCTGCGGCCCATGCCCGAACCGGCGCCCGTGATCGCGGCGACCTTGCCGGAAAACCCGTTCATCCGTTGCTCCTCCCGTTCCGCTTGCCCTGTACCGGCGGCGCGTCTAATGTGGTGTTGATCGTCACCACTTTAGTTTTCGGGTGTCCTGATGTCAAATAGCGGAATGGAGAAAGCACTCGAAACGGAAAAACGGGGCCGCTCGTATGGCGGCGTGGCGCCCGAGGTGCGGGCCGCCGAGCGGCGCGACGCGCTGATCCGCGCGGCGACGCGCGTGTTCGGCACGGTCGGGTTCCGCAAGGCGACGGTACGGTCGATCTGCCAGGAAGCGAAGCTGAACGATCGCTATTTTTATGCGGCGTTCGACAGCACCGAGGATTTGCTGCGCTGCACCTACCTGCATCACGCGCAGCAGTTGCACGAGGCAGTCGAGCGGGCAGTGGCCGAGCGCGGCGGCGATCTGCGCGAGAGCATCGATGCCGGGCTCGCCGCGTTCTTCGCGTTCCTGCGCGACCCGTGCGCGGCGCGCGTGCTGCTGCTCGAGGTGATGGGCGTGAGCGCGGACACCGACATGACCTACCAGCGCATGCTGATCGACTTCGGCAAGCTGATCATGGCGATCGGCGCGCCGCGCGAAGCGGCGACGCCCGCGGAGCGCACCGAGCAGCGGCTGATCGGGCTCGCGCTCGTCGGCGCGATGACGAACGTCGGCGCGGCGTGGCTGCTCACGGAATATCGCGATCCGGAAGCGCAGATGGTCGCGAGTTGCAGGAAGGTGCTGTTGGGGACGTTGCGGGAGATAAGCTGACCGGATGGTGTCGCGTTGTTCCCGGCATGTCCGCCGGCAAATTGCAGGTTCAAAGTCAAAATAAAGAAGCTACTACACGGCACACGGCGCACGGCACGTCGGATTGTCTCTTTTTTGATTTGATTCGGTTTGCGTGTGACGATGAGTGGGTTAAAACAATCCGGATCAAATTAAAAAGGCGGCGCAATGCAAAAAGGCAGTTCGCATTGCGCCGTTCATGGCGCGAAACCCTCAGCGCCCAGGCACCTCGATCAGGAACCCGTGTATCCGCCCCGGTTCGGCCTTCGCCGTCCCGGCGATACTCGGTCGTCGTGCCGGCGCTGCCGACCCGCCGGCACGTCGCCGACACGTTGTCGCCTGCCTGGCTGAACGCGCCCGTGTGCCGGCCCTGGCCGTAGCAGCAGTGCCCGGTGATCCGGTTGCCGTTGGCCGCGTCGACACGAATCGACGGTGTGGTTCCCGATGAAATTGCGGCAGCTTACATTTCAAACTCCTTGATTGATTTAATGAGGCGGAGAATTGAAGTGCTTCGGCAAACGCAGGTCAACGAATTGCCATGAAAAAGTTTAGTGGATAAGCCGAAAATAAAATATCGAATTTTTTGGATTCAATAATCTCGCTTATTCACGGTTGCGGAGCGGTTCGAAAGCGAACTGGAAGCGAGGGGAAATCGCCGCCTGCCGGCATTGCGCGGGCCGGATCCGGTCGGGCGCGCCGGGCGGCCGTATGCGGCACGCAAGCGCTTGCGTGCCGTGCCGATGAGCCGGCTCACGCGCGCCGATTGAAAACGGAGGTCTGGCGCTCGCGTTCACCCGTGATCCAGTCGCCGAACAGCTGGATCTTCTGCTGCTGCTCGGCGCCGCCCGGATACACGAAGTAATAGCCCATCCCGGTCGGCATCGACACGTCGAACGGCGTCACGAGCCGGTGCGCCGCCACGCTTTCGTCGACGAGCGTCCGGTCGCCGATCGCGATGCCGTAGCCGTCGATCGCCGCGTGGGTGGCGAGGTCGAGCGTCTCGAAGCTCAATCCGCGCGTCGAGTCGACGTGCGGTGCGCCCGCATGGTCGAGCCACCGTTTCCAGTCGCGGTGATCGCGGGTCGGATGCAGCAGCGTATGGTCGGCCAGGTCGTCGACGCTTGAGAGCGGATGCCGGTTCAGCAGGTCCGGCGAGCATACCGGCGTGAGCCGCTCTTCGAACAGCGGGATCGCATGCATGTCGGGGCCGGCGCCGGGGGCGTAGATCACCGCGGCGTCGAACGGCTCCATGCGGAAATCGACGTGATGGCCCCAGGTCGTCGTGATCTGCACCTGGAGTTCCGGGTGCTCGGACTGAAACCGCATGATCCGCGGCAACATCCACTGCATCATGCAGGTCGGCACCTTCAGCGCGAGCTCGGTGCGCCGGCGCGACAGGCGCATCGATACCTCTTCGATGCGCGCAAAGCTCTCGCGCACCGTCGGTAACAGCAGCTCGCCTTCCGCCGTCAGCGTCAGTCCCTTTGGCGTGCGCTTGAATAGCGGGAACTGGTAGAACGCCTCCAGCGCGAGGACCTGCCGGCTCACCGCACCCTGCGTCAGGCGCAGCTGCTCGGCGGCGCGCGTGAAGCTGCCGTGGCGGGCGACGATGTCGAAGATCTGCAGCGCGTTGAGGGAAGGCAGTCGTTTCATTGGAAAGGCCGGCATGGAACGGGCGATCGGAAGGGGCGGGTGCGTCGCGTCGCGGCAGCGTTCAGTGCAGGATCTTCGCGAGGAAGTCCTTCGCGCGTTCCGATTTCGGATTCGAGAAGAAATCGTCCTTGCGGTCGTCCTCGACGATCGCGCCCTTGTCCATGAAGATCACGCGATGCGCGACCTTCTTCGCGAAGCCCATCTCGTGCGTGACGACCATCATCGTCATCCCTTCCTGCGCGAGTTCGACCATCACGTCGAGCACTTCGTTGATCATCTCGGGGTCGAGCGCGGACGTCGGTTCGTCGAACAACATCGCGATCGGGTCCATCGACAGCGCGCGCGCGATCGCGACACGCTGCTGCTGGCCGCCCGACAACTGGCCCGGGAACTTGTGCGCGTGCGCCTTCAGGCCGACGCGGTCGAGCAGCTTCAGGCCCTTCTCGTTCGCCTCGTCCTTGCCGCGGCCGAGCACCTTGATCTGCGCGAGCGTCAGGTTCTCGGTGATCGACAGGTGCGGGAACAGCTCGAAATGCTGGAACACCATCCCGACCTTCGAGCGCAGCTTCGACAGGTTCGTCTTCTTGTCGCCGACCGACTGGCCGTTCACGAGGATCTCGCCCTGCTGGAACGGCTCGAGACCGTTGACGGTCTTGATCAGCGTCGACTTGCCGGAACCCGACGGGCCGCACACGACGACCACTTCGCCTTTCCTGACCTCGGTCGTGCAGTCGGTGAGGACCTGAAACGGGCCGTACCACTTCGAAACGTTGCTGATGGAAATCATGGGGGATACCTGCATCGTAATGAGGCGCGCGCGGCGCCGGTTCAGCGTGCCTTCGCGACGCGGTAGCGGCGTTCGAGCACGCGGGCGTACCACGTCAACGGGAAGCACATCGCGAAGTAGAGCAGCGCGACCATCGCGTAGATCGGAAACGGCTTGAACACCGCATTGGTGATGATGTTGCCGGTCTTCGTGAGTTCGGTCAGCCCGATGATCGACGTCAGCGCCGTGCTCTTCACCGCCTGCACGAGAAAGCCGACGGTCGGCGGCAGCGCGATTTTCCATGCCTGCGGCCACACCGCGTAACGGAGTTGTTGCGTCCACGTCATGCCGAGGCTGGCCGCCGCACTCCACTGGCCGCGCGGCACGGCGTCGACGCAGCCGCGCCAGATGTCGGCCAGGTACGCGCTCGCGTTCAACGTCAATACGACCGATGCGGCGGTCCACGGCGTCACGTCGATGCCGATCAGCGGCAGCCCGAAGAAACCGAGGAACAGCTGCATCAGCAACGGCGTGCCCTGAAACAGCTCGACGTACAGGCTCACGAAGCGGCGCAGCGCCGGCATCGGCGAGATGCGCATCGCGAGCAGCGCAAACCCGGCGACGCTGCCGCCGACGAACGTGATCAGCGACAGCAGCATGGTCCAGCGCGCGGCCAGTAGCAGGTTCCACGCAATATCCTGGAAGGTGAATTCGATCATCGGGCACGCTCCGTCGGGAGGCCGGTTTCAGGGGAGCGCGCGCGCCACGTAAAGCGGGCAACGCACGAGCGGCGCGGTGCGTTGCCCGCACCGTGCGGCGCGCGGCCCGCGAACAGATGGCGGCCGACGCGATTGAGCAGCATGCGCAGCGCGATCGACAGCAGTAGGTAGATCGCAGTCACGACGATGTAGATCTCGAACGCACGGAAATTGCGCGACTGGATGAAGTTCGCCGCATAGGTCAGGTCGGGCACCGAGATCTGCGACACGACGGCCGAACCGAGCATCACGATCAGCACTTGCCCGAGCAGCGCGGGGTACACGTTCGCGAGCGCCTGCGGCAGCACGACCTGACCGAACACCTGCCGGCCGTGCAGCCCGAGCGCACGTGCGGCCTGCGTTTGCCCGTGCGGAACCGATTCGATGCCGGCCCGCAGGATCTCGACCGCATACGCGCCCAGGTTGACCGTCATCGCCAGCACGGCCGCCTGCGCTTCGTCGATGTGCACGCCGATCCCGGGCAGCCCGAAGAAGATGAAGAACAGCTGGACCAGGAACGGCGTATTGCGGATCAGCTCGACGTAGGCCGCGACCAGCGTGCGTGCCCAGCGCGGGCCGGCGAGCGCGGCCCACGCGCCGGCGGTGCCGATCAGGCCGCCGAGCGCGGTGGAGGCCGCGGTGAGGCCGAGCGTCACGCCGATCCCGCGCGCGAGCATGCCGGCGTAGAGGCCGAAATCGCTGAAGTCGAACACGTAGGTCATAACGATACCTTCCGTCGTGAATGCGGGGCGGGCGCGACGCGCATCACAGGTCGGCCGGCAGTGCCGCGTGCAGCCACTTCTGCGACAGGGTGTTCAGCGTGCCGCTTTTCTTCGCGCCGGCGATCGCGTCATTGACCTTCTGCATCAGGCGCGGCTCGTTCTTGTTCAGGCCGACGTGATCGGGCGAGCTGAACAGCGAGAACTTCTGCTCCGGATCGATCGACGGATGGCGCGCGATGATCGTCGCGCCGACGTCGTTGCCGATCACGAGCAGTTGCGCCTGCCCCGACAGGAACGCCGCGATCGCGCCGTTTGGATCGTCGAAGCGCTTGATCGTCGCGTTCGGCGGCGCGACCTTGCTCACGCTCAGGTCCTCGAGCGTGCCGCGCGCGACCGCGACCGACTTGCCGGCGAGATCGGCGGTGCCTTTCACGGCGAGCGATTTCGGGCCGAATACCGCGAGATAGTACGGCGCATACGCGTTCGAGAAATCGATCACCTTCGCGCGCTCCGGCGTCTGGCCGACCGACAGCAGCATGTCGGTCTTGCGGTCGGCGAGATACGCCATCCGGTTGTCGCCGGTGACCTGCACGAGCTCGACCTTCGCGTTGAGCGCCTTGCCGATCAGCGCCGCCATGTCGATGTCGTAACCTTGCGGCTTCATGTCGGGGCCGATCGAGCCGAACGGCGGGTAGTCCTCGAACACGCCGATGCGCACGACGCCGGATTTCGCGATCGTGTCGAGTGCGTCGGCATGTGCGAGCGGCGCGATGGCGGCGAGACCCGCCGCGCAGGTGCAGACGAGGGCGGTGCGGGCGAGCAGGCGTCGCACGAGACGGTGGGCTTGGGTCGATGCGTTCATGATGGAGTCCTTGTTGCTGCGCTGGGGAGAGAACCGGAAATCAGGCGCCGCGTGCGGCGATCAGCTTGCATGCATGCGCGGGTAGCTCGGCGGCGACCGGCATGCCGACGTGCAGGTCGGGCGTTTCGCGCGGCGTCGTCGCTGCCGTCAGCGTGAAGCCGCGGCAATCGATCGTCGCCTCGATCGACGCGCCGACGTCGCGCACGAACGTGACCGTGCCGGCGAGCGTGTTCGGCGCGGACGGCGAGACCGAGGCCGCGCGCACGCACACGTCCTCGGGGCGAATCAGCAGGCGCACGGCGTCGTCCGCGCGGGGCGCGTCGGGTGCGCGCCGGATCGCGAGCCGTTGTCCGCCCGGCAGCACGATCGCGTCGTCGCCGTCGCACGCGACCGGCAGGATGTTGCCGAGGCCGATGAAATCCGCGACGAATTCGTTGACCGGATCGCGATAGATGTCGAGCGGCCGGCCGACCTGCTGGATGCGGCCTTTCTCCATTACGACGATCTCGTCGGCCATCGTCATCGCTTCGCGCTGGTCGTGCGTGACCATGATCGTCGTGATGCCGAGCCGTTGCTGGAGCAGCCGGATCTCGACCTGCATCGCCTCGCGCAGCTTCGCGTCGAGCGCCGACAGCGGCTCGTCGAGCAGCAGCAGGCGCGGAGACGAAGCGATCGCGCGTGCGATCGCGACGCGCTGGCGCTGCCCGCCCGACAGTTGCGTGACGAGCCGGTCGGCCAGGTGCGGAAGCTGGATGAGTTCCAGCAGCTCCGCGACACGCTGCGTTTGAGCCGTCCTGGCCGTCTTGCGCAGCCGCAGCGGATACGCGATGTTCTGCGCGACCGTCATGTGCGGGAACAGCGCGAGCGACTGGAACACCATGCCGAAGTCGCGCCGGTTGGCCGGCACGTGCGTGAGGTCGCGGCCGGCGAACGTGATCGTGCCCGACGTCGGCGTCTCGAGGCCGGCGATGATCCGCATCAGCGTGGTCTTGCCGCAGCCCGACGGGCCGAGAAAGCAGACGAGCTTGCCGTCCGGCACGGACAGGTCGACGTGATCCACGGCATACGCGTGCTGGAAGCGCTTCGTCACGCTCTGAAGGGTGAGCTGGGTCATGGGGAGTCCTTGGATGGGCGAGGGCGGAGTCGTGCGCGTATCAGAGCGCAACGCCCTTGTCGCCGACGAGTTTTTCGAGCATCCAGATCAGCGCGAAATCGATCGCGACGGTGAACACCGCGAAACAGAACACGGTCGGGTCGAGCGACGACACGGTGCGGCTGTAGAGCCAGACCGGCAGCGTCATCGTGTCGACGCTGTACAGGAAGAACGTCACCGTGAACTCGTTGAACGACACGATGAACGCGAACAGCATGCCGGCGAGGACGCCCGGCCGCATCAGCGGCAGGACGACATCGACGAACGCGCGGCGCGGGCTCGCGCCCATCAGGCACGCGGCTTCCTCGAATTCCGGGCCGATCGACGCGACCGATGCCGCGCAGTTCTTCACGGTAAACGGCAGCGTCAGGATCACGTGCGCGACGACGAGCCGCACGAGCCCGAGTTCGACCGGCAGCGCGTTGAACACGAGCAGCAGCGCGAGGCCGAGCATGACGAGCGGATAGACGATCGGCAGCGCGACGAGCTGCTCGACGAACGTCTTGCCGCGGAAGCGATAACGCGACAGCGCGTAGGCGGCGGGTACCGAAACCGCGGTCGCGACCAGCATGGTCGCGATCGCGACGACGAGGCTCGTCGTCAGCGCGGCACCCATCGATTGCGCACTGCCGGCATCGGCGGTCACGAAGGTCTGCCAGGCGGCGCGGTACCAGTGCAGGCTGAAATCGCGCGGCGGGAATTCGAGCGTGCCCGACGAGCCGAACGACATCGTGATCATCGTCACGATCGGCAGTGCGGCGAGGCACAGCACGAGCGTCGCGAGGGTGCCGGTCGTGCGGCTCAGACGGCCGGGCAGCGGTGCTCGCGGCAGAAGGGCATTCATCGGTTCACCTCGTCACGTTGCAGGGCGCGCACGAGGCGCTGGGAAACCGCCATCACGACGAGCGTCGCGCCCATCAGCACGACACCCGAGGCCGACGCGGCCGGCCAGTTCAGCAGCGGCGCGACCTGGTCATGCACGAGCACCGCGAGCATCGGTACGCGCCGGCCGCCGAGCAGCAGCGGCACCGCGAACGCACTCGCGTTGTAGGCGAACACGAGCAGCGCGCCCGATACGAGCCCCGGCATCGCGAGCGGCAGCGTCACGTGCCGCAGCGTCTGCCAGCGCGTCGCGCCGAGCGTCGCGGCGGCTTCGTCGTACGCGCGGGACACGGCACGCAGCGCGCTCGACAGCGGCAGCACGGCGAGCGGGAATGCGGTCTGGATCAGCCCGAGCAGCACGCCGTGTTCGCGGTACAGCAGCTGCAGTGGCCGTTCGATGACGCCCGCCGCCAGCAGCGAGCGGTTGAGCAGGCCCGCCGGGCCGAGCATCACGAGCCAGCCGTAACCCTGCAGCAGCAGGTTGACGAGCAGCGGCAGCAGCACGCCGGCAAGCATGAGCCGCCGCGCGAGCCGCGATTCGGCGCGCGCCATCGCCAGCGCGACCGGGATCGCGAGCAGCACCGCGCATACCATGCTCTGGAACGCGAGGCGCAGCGTGAGCCACAGCGAGTGCATGAAGTACGGGTCGGCGAGATCGGCGTAGTTCTGCAGCGTGAACGTGCGCCATTCGTCGCCCGGCGTACCGACGCTCATCCGCAGCACGGTGAGCGTCGCCGCCGCGAGCACCGCGAGGAATGCGAGGATCGGCGCAAGCAGCAGCCACGGCGGCACGCCGGGCCGCGCGGCAGCGGCGGCCGAAGCGCCGCCGGCCGGGCCGGCGGCGACGGGTTCCGCGTGACGGGAGGAAGGCAGCGAGGCCATGTCGTCAGGCCGCGAAGAGGCTGGTATAGCGCTTGATCCACGCCGGCTGAACGGCGGCGAGCGCCTTGTCGTCGTGGAGGATGGCCTTTTCCGCGATCTGCTGCGGCGACGGCACGAATGCGCGGCTTTCCGCCGGGATCACGGCCTTCGAATTCACCGGCCCGTTCAGCACGTCCGCCGCCATCCGGCCCTGCACGCCCGCGTCGAGCGTGTGGTTGATGAACGCATGGATCAGGTCGAGGTCGCCCGGGTGCGCTTTCGGAATCACCGTGAACATCAGTTGCGTCGCGAAGCCTTCCTTCATCCCGTACGTCACGCCCATCTTGTAGTCGGGCTTGCGGATCTGGTCCGGGAAGAACGCGGGCGAATAGATGCCGCCGATGTCGAGCGAGCCGGTGCGGAACAGGTCGGCGACCTGGTTCGGGTTTTCGCCGAGCGTCATCACACGATCCTTGAGCGCCGCGAGCTTGCGGAAACCCGGCTCGATGTTCTGCTGCGAACCGCCGGCCAGCTTCGCGGCGACGATCGCGAGATCGACCGCCTCGGCCCACTCCGGCGGCGGAAGAAACAGGCGCCCCGCATATTTCGGATCCCACAGCGCTTCGTAGCTCGCCGGTGCGGTCTTGACGGTCGACGTGTTGTAGATCAGCCCGTCCGACCACAGCAGGTAGCCGACACCGAACCCGTTTGCGCCCGTGCGGTACTGCGGCGCGACGTCCTTCAGGTTCGGCAGCCGGTTCAGGTCCGGCTTCGCGAGCAGGCCTGCATCGGCGAGGCCGGCCGCACCGACGCCGGCCAGCGTGATCACGTCGTAGGTCGGCCGCTCGCCGGCGGCCTTGACCTTCGCGACCATGCCCGACGTGCCGTCCGCGCGGTCGGCGATCACGCGTGCGCCGGTCTGCTTGCTGAACGTTTCCGCGATATTGCGCAGCGCGGCCGCACCGGTATCGTCAGACCACGTGAGGATGCGCAGCGTCTTGCCCGCGAAGCTGCTCGTCTGTGCCTTCGCAGTACTGATGAACGGCATCGGAAGGGCGGATGCGGCGAGTGCCGTGCCGAGGGTTTTGATCACCTGCCTTCTGCCCGCCTTGAAGTGTTGCATGGCCGTCTCCTGATGAACGATGCCGGGTGGTTCGATGCCGGTCGCCGAATGGCGGCGCGGGGTGTGGATGCACTGTAGGGACGTCAAATTTCCGCAACAAACGAAATATCCGCATGCGCGGCATGAGATAAACGCATGGCCCGGACGGCCTCAGCGGGCCGGCATCATGACCTGCTTGATCTCCTGGAATGCGGCCAGCCCGAACGGGCCGAGCTCGCGTCCGACGCTGCTGCGCTTGTAGCCGCCCCATGAGGTTTGCGGATAGATCAGTTGCGGCGTGTTGATCCACACGACGCCTGCTTCGAGCGCGTCGGCGACCCGCTTGCCGCGTGCCGCGTCGCGCGTGACGACGGTCGCGACGAGCCCGTATTCGGTATCGTTGGCGGCCGCGATCGCGTCGTACTCGGTATCGAACGTGCGGACGCACAGCACCGGCCCGAAGATTTCGTCGCGCCATAGCGGGCTGTCGGCCGGCACGTCGGCGAACAGCGCGGGCCGGATGAAGTAACCGGGGCCGGCGGGCACGTCGCCGCCCGTCACGAGCCGCGCGCCGTCGGCGCGGCCTTGCGCGATGTGGCGCTTCACGCGCTCGTATTGCGCGCGGTTCGTCAGCGGGCCCATCTGCACGCCGGGCGCGAACGGCGGGCCGACGACGGTCGCGTCGATCCGCCGCGCGAGGCGTGCGATCAGGTCGTCGGCGAGCGGCGCGGCGACGAGCACGCGCGAGGTCGCCGAACACATCTGCCCCGCGTTGAACAGGCCGCCGCCCGCGATCAGCTCGACCGCGTGGTCGGGATCGGCGTCGTCGAACACGACGATCGACGACTTGCCGCCGAGTTCGAGGCCGACGCCCTTGATCGTGTCCGCGGCGGTTTTCATGACCTGCGCGCCGACCGCCGTGCTGCCGGTAAACGACACCTTCGCGACGAGCGGATGCGCGCACAGCCGGGCCCCGACGTCGGGGCCGGTGCCCGTCACGACGTTCAGCACGCCTGGCGGCAGGCCCGCTGCGGCGGCGATCGCGACGAGTTCGAGTTCCGGCAGCGGCGTGATCTCGGACGGCTTCAGCACGACGGTACAGCCGGCCGCGAGCGCCGGCGCGAGCTTCCACGCGGTCGTCACCATCGGGAAATTCCACGGCACGATCAGCGCGGCGACGCCGGCCGGTTCGCGCCGGATCCATGCGCGGTGGTCGTCGCCGGGCAGCGCGACCTCGGTTTCGCCGTCGGTGTCGATGCGTTCCGCGAGGCTGGCGTAGTAGTCGAACGTGGCGATCACGTCGGCGACGTCGATCTCCGCTTCGGCGAACGGCTTGCCGTTATTGAACGACTGCAGCGTCGCGAGCCGTGTGCGGTGCGTGTCGACGCCGCGCGCGATCGCGCGGAGCAGGGCCGCGCGCGCGGCACCCGTCGTGCGTTTCCAGCCGGGAAACGCGCGGGCCGCGGCCTGGACGGCGCGCTCGACGTCCGTGCTGCCGCCGGCAGCCACATGCGCGAGGACCGCTTCAGTCGACGGATCGACGATCGGCAACGTGGCGCCGTCGGCGCCGGCCCCCCACGCGCCGGCGATGAAAAGCCCGGTACGCAGCGGCGGATCAAAGTGGAAATCGGGGGCCTGACTCATCGCTGCACCTGCTCGAACCATGTCGCTTCGTCGATCTCGATCACGGTGGGGATCGCGCGCGCGACGGCGTCGCGCAACGTGGCAGCCAGTGCATCGGGCGTCGCGGCCGCGTGCGCCGCGCAGCCGAAGCCGCGCGCGAGCGCCAGGAAATCGGGCGTGTACGGATCGACGCCGATCGGCGTGATGTCGCGCGCGACCATGTATTTGCGGATCTCGCCGTAGCCGCGGTTGTTCCAGACGATCACGATCACCGGCACGCGGGCCTCGACCGCGCTCGCGAGCTCCGGCAACGTGAACTGCAGGCCGCCGTCGCCGATCAGGCAGACGACCGGGCGTGCGGGCGCGGCGAGTTTCGCGCCGATCGCGGCGGGCAGCCCGTAGCCGAGCGTGCCGTAGCCGGTAGACGAGTTGAACCAGCTGCGCGGTGCGTGCGCGTCGTGGGTGAAATTACCGACGTACACGGGGCTCGTCGAATCGCCGGCGACGATTACGCCGGGCAGCGCCGCGACGATCGTGTCGATCAGCCGCGCCTGCGCGCGCGCCGGGCCGTCGTGGCCCGACGCGATCGCGGCGCGCACGGCGGCCACGCGCGGCGCGCCCCAGCCGGCTTCGGGGGGCGTCGTCGGTTTTTCGTGCAGGCGGGTCGACAGCGCGCCGAGCGCCAGCCGTGAATCGCCGGCGATGGCGATCTCCGCGCGGGCATTGCGCATCAGCTGCTGCGCGTCGATGTCGATGCGAATCAGCCGGCCATCGATCGCGAAGCCGCCGTCGAACGTGACGTCGTAATCCGTTTCGCCGAGCTCGGTGCCGACGGCGAGCACCACGTCGGCGTCGCGGATCGTCGCGCGGGTGGCGGGCAGCGATTGCGTGGAGCCGATCAGCAACGGATGGCCGGCCGGCAGCAGACCCTTCGCGTTGATCGTCAGCGCGACCGGCGCGTGCAGGCGTTCGGCGAGCTCGCGCAATTCGGCCGCCGCATGCACGGCGCCGCCGCCCGCCAGGATCAGCGGCCGGCGCGCATGGGCGAGCAGGTCTGCGGCCGCCGCGAGCGCGCCGGCGTCCGGTGCGGGGCGGGCGGGCAGCGCGGGTGGCGCGGCGGGCAGCGCGGGCGCCGGCGTCACGATCACGTCGAGCGGAATCTCGATGTGCACGGGCCGCGGCCGTGCGCTTTCGAAGACCGCGAACGCGCGCGCGAGCACCTGCGGCAGGTCGGCCGCGTCGAGCAGCGTGTGCGAGAACGCGGTGAGTCCCGCGAAGACTTCACGCTGCGACGGCAGCTCGTGCAGGCGGCCGTCGCCGCTGCCGAGCTCGCGCCGTGCGTTGACGCTCGAGATCACCAGCATCGGGATCGAATCCGCGTAGGCCTGTGCCATCGCGGTCGCGATATTGGTCATGCCCGGCCCGGTGATGATGAAGCAGACGCCCGGCCGGCCCGTGACGCGCGCGTAGCCGTCGGCCATGAAGCCGGCCCCCTGTTCGTGGCGCGGCGTGACATGGCGGATCGACGACTCTGCGAGCCCGCGATACAGCTCGACGGTATGCACGCCGGGAATGCCGAACACGCATTCGACGCCATAACGTTCGAGCAGGTCGACGAGTGCTTCGCCGCAGGTGCGGGGACGGGCAAGGAACGGTGCCGGCGCGGCCGTGCGGGCCTCGGCGATGCAGGAGAGGGGGACTGGATGGTTCATGGATCGTGACGTGCCGATTGGGAGGGGGAGTGGCCCGTACCGCAAACGAGGGGGCATGCAGCGGATTGTCGGCGTCGATCCGGGGCGCCAACAATCGATTAGTTTTCATGCCGCGCATGAGCGCCTTGCATGGCGATGCGTGGTCGCGAGGATGTCGCGATACGTCGGAGGAATGGAATGCGCGGGCCGGCAACGGCGCGGCGCGCAGCCGCAACGGAATTCGGCGTGCGCTAGCGTTCGCGTTTCGTCTTGCGTGCCGGCCGCGTGTCGTCGATCCTCTGCTTCATCGCATCAATAAACGCCCGCACCTTCGGCGAAGGCAGCCGCGTCGACGGATACACCGCATGGATCCCGGCCGGCGCCGAGCGCCACGCGGGCAGCAGCCGCACGAGCCGGCCGGCCGTGAGGTCGTCGGCGGTCGAAAAGTCCGTCAGCAGCCCGAAGCCGCCGCCCGCGAGCACGATCGCGCGGCACGCGGTGGCGGTGTTCGACACGACGTGCGCGACACAGCGCACCGAAGCGGTGCCGCCGTTCGCGTCTTCGAGTTCGAGCGTATGCGGGCGCGGCAGCGTCGACAGCATCACGAACGGCAGCGCGGCGAGCGCATCGGTGTCCTGCGGCCGCCCGTGGCGCGCGACGAACGCGGGGCTCGCGACCAGCCATTTCTCGTAGGTGCCGAGCTGCACCGCGCGATAGTTCGAATCGGCGAGGCGGCCGATGCGGATCGCGACGTCGAGGTTGTCCGCGACGAGATCGACGACGCGGTCGTTCGCGACGAGTTCGACGTCGAGGCCCGGATGCCGGTCGCGCAACGCGACGACGGCAGGCGCGACGACCAGCGCGCCGTAGTCGATCGGCACGCTCACGCGCAGCGTGCCGCGCAGCGGCCCCGCGTCGGACGACACCGCGTCGAGCGCGCTTTCCGCGGCGCGCACGATGTCGCGGCACGCGTCGTAGAACGCCCGCCCCGCGTCGGTCACGCTCAGCCGCCGCGTGGTGCGCACCAGCAGGTTCGCGCCGACCTCGGATTCGAGGCGCTGCATGTGCGTGCTGACCACCGTCTTCGCCAGGCCGAGCCGCTCGGCCGCGGCCGTCAGCGAGCCGGCGTCGACCACCGCGACGAAGACCGCCAGCCGGTTCAGGTTCACGTCGCGCAGATCGGCCATCGTCGATTGTCCTATGGGAGCGGATAATGTTTCCGCGATTATCCATCTTCTGGAGACGAACGGCGAGCGCTACGCTGCAGGTGTTCGTCGCCGATTCCCGGCGGCGCGAGATTCCGGAGTGTTTTCCATGTCTGCCGTCCGCAAGCCTGCTTCGCCGATTCGCGTCTACTCGTTCCTGCTGTCCGGGCATGCGCATCGCGTCCGGTTGTTCCTGTCGCTGCTCGGCCTGCCTTCGGAGACCGTCGACGTCGATCTCGCGGCCGGCGCACAGCGCGAACCGGCGTTCCTCGCGCTCAATCCGCTCGGGCAGGTGCCCGTGATCGACGACGGCGGCACGGTGATCGCCGATTCGAACGCGATCCTCGTGTACCTCGCGAAGCGCTATGGCGACGCGCACTGGCTGCCCGACGACCCGGCCAGCGCGGCCGTCGTGCAGCGCTGGCTCTCGTATGCGGCCGGGCCGATCGCAACGGGGCCGGCTGCCGCGCGGCTCGTGACCGTGTTCGGCGCGAAGCTCGACCACGAGGCGGCCAAGCGTACGGCCGCGAAAGTGCTCGACGTGATCGATCGCGAACTGGCTGGCAAGCCGTTCGCGGCCGGTGCGCAGCCGACGATTGCGGACGTCGCCGCCTACTCGTACATCGCGCACGCGCCGGAAGGCGGCGTGTCGCTCGAACCGTATCCGCACGTGCGTGCGTGGCTGGCGCGCGTCGAGGCACTGCCGGGCTTCGTTGCGATGCCGACGACGCGCGCCGGCCTGCTTGCCGCGTAACGCCCACCGACGCCGCGCCTGCCCACGGAGAATGCGATGAACACCCCGACCACCGTCGTAGCGGGCTGGGAACTCGATACCGCGCCGTTTCACGCGGGAGAGCTCGCCGTGCAGCAGCGCGCGGGCGTGACGGCGGCCGCAGGTTCGGCCGGCCGGCGCGGGATCCGGCGTTTCATGCCGGACCAGCACCGGACGTTTTTCGCGCAACTGCCATTCTTCGTGCTTGGCGGCGTCGATGCGAACGGCCAGCCGTGGGCGACGCTGCGCGCCGGCGCGCCGGGGTTCGTGACGTCGCCGGACCCGCGTACGCTGCGCATCGCGGCGCGCGCGTTGCCGGGCGATCCGCTGGACGGCGCGTGGCAGCCGGGCGCGCCGCTCGGCGGGCTCGGGATCGAATTCGATACGCGGCGGCGCAATCGTGTCAACGGCGTCGTGCGCGCGGTCGACGGCGATGCGCTGACGATCGCGGTCGAGCAGAGCTTCGGCAACTGCGCGAAGTACATCCAGGGACGCAAGCCGACGTTCGTCGCCCGGGAAGCCGGCGCGTCCGCCGGGCCCGACGTATCGGACGCGTTGAACGAGGCCGATCGAGCGCTGCTTGCGCAGGCCGATACGTTCTTCGTCGCGAGCGCGAACACGTCGACCGACGCGGGCGCTGCGCGTGGCGCGGACGTGTCGCATCGCGGCGGGATGCCGGGCTTCGTGCGCGTCGACGATGCGCACACGCTGACGACGCCGGATTTCAGCGGCAACCGCTTCTTCAACACGCTCGGCAACCTGCAGCACGATCCGCGTGCGGGGCTGCTGTTCGTCGATTTCGACAACGGCGACCTGCTGTATGTGGCCGCGCGCGCCGAGATCGTGTGGGACGGGCCGCTCGTCGCGTCGTTCGACGGCGCGCAGCGGGTCGTGCGGTTCCATGTGCGGGAAGTGCGGCGCATGCGCGCGGTGCTGCCGTTCCGGTGGTCGGCGGTCGAACGCGCGCCGCAGTTCGCGGCGATGGCGGCGGGCGGGTTGGTGCAGACTTCAACCGCGTCGGTCACCGCACCCGCATCAGAATCACTATCGGCATCGGCATCGGCATCGGCATCGGCATCGGCATCGGCATCGGCATCGGCATCGACATCGACATCGGCATCGACATCGACATCGACATCGACATCGACATCGACATCGACATCGGCATCGGCATCGGCACCCGCATCGGCACCCGCATGGCGGCCGCTGCGCATCGCGAAGATCGTCGACGAAGCGCGCGCGATTCGCTCGTTCCATTTCGAACCGGCGGACGGCGCTGCATTGCCCGCCTACGAAGCCGGGCAGCACCTGACGCTGCGCATCGCGCTGCCGGGAAGCGACGCGCCGTCGATCCGCAGCTACACGCTCTCCGATGCGCCGGGCGGCACGCATTACCGGATCACCGTGAAGCGCGAAGGGCGCGTGTCGGCGTGGCTGCACGATCACGCGCAGGCAGGCATGGCGCTCGACGCGCAGATGCCGCGCGGGCGCTTCACGTTCGATCTCGCGAGCCCGCGCCCGGCCGTGCTCGTGTCGGCCGGCATCGGCATCACGCCGATGACCGCGATGCTGCGCCGCGCGCTGGCGGACGATCGGCCATCGCGCCGCGTGGTGTTCGTGCATGGCGCGCGTGACGCGGCCGACCGGCCGTTCGCGGCGGAGCTGGCACGCATCGCGGCCGCCGACGCACGGCTGTCGCTCCACTGGTTCGACAGCCATCCTCACGACGGGTCGGCGGCGCAGGCAGGCCGCATCGACATCGCGCAACTGAAGCGGCTCCTGACGTTCGACGATTACGACTTCTACCTGTGCGGGCCGTCGGCGTTCATGCGCGACCTGTACGACGGGCTGCGCGCGCTGAACGTGCCGGACGAACGCATCCGCTTCGAGGCGTTCGGGCCGTCGAGCGTGGCACGCAGCGCGACCCGCACGACCGGGGCGCCGGTCGCGAGCGTGCCGGTGGTGTTCCGGCGCACGGGCCGCGATGCCGCGTGGACGCCCGCCGACGGCACGTTGCTGGAATTCGCGGAAGGGCAGCGCGTGGCCGTGCCGTCCGAATGCCGCTCCGGGTCGTGCGGCACGTGCGCGACGCGCGTGCTGTCCGGCGCGGTCGACTACGAGCAGGCGCCCGATGCGCCGGTCGAACCCGGCTGCGCGCTGCTGTGCGTCGCGCGGCCCGCGCAAGGGTCGGAGCTGCTCGTGCTCGACCGCTGACGCGCCCTGCGACATGCGGCCGCAGACGGCCTGCTGCGCGAAAAGCGCGCGCAACTGCTTCTTTTTTCGGATGCTGGTCGGATCGACGATAGCGTCAACCGATTCGATGAAAGGAGCACAACCATGAAACTGCTCGGCATGATCAAGCTGGTCCTGTGGAGTTTCTTCGGCGTACGCAACAGCAAGGCGCACGCGGCCGATCTCGCGAACGTCAACTACACGTTGCTGCCGTTCGTGGCGATCGTGCTCGCGCTGCTCGTCGGCGCGGTGATCTACGGCGTCGTGCACCTGGTCGTCGATCCGACCGCGACGATGCAGGGATTCTGACCGGCCGCCGAATTGCGAGCGGGCGAACGTTCCCGCTCCGGTTTCCGGCCGCGTGACCGGTGCGTGACGGTGCCGGTCACCGAGGTGGCCGCGCACGACGCCAGTCATGCGCACATCGGCACCGTCGCCGTGCCGCGCGAATCGCGCGGTTCCCGTTCCCGCCTTCCCCGCCCACCCGATTCGCCCGATTCCAGGGCAGCCCGCCCCGCCCGGGGTAAAATGCGCGCCGCGCCGCGATGTCGTGCGCGACGGGCACGCCGCCGTTCCAGCGAACGGCGCGCGCCAGACCGTCGCGCCCGTACCGGGGCGTTCGAAGCGTCCCCCCGCATGACAAGACCGCGCGATGCAGCCGGCCGCCCGACACGCCCCGACGAACCGGTCGACGGCAGCGTCGGTTCTCGGTGCGTCACCTGAATCCGATGTCCCATCCTGCGTATTCCCGACCGAGCGGCCCGCTTGCGTGCCGGATCGTCTGGTTCGCCCGGTTCGTCTGACGAATGTCGTGCCGGCGCGTGCGTCCGGCGGAGGCAGATCCGGTCGCGGGCACGCTTCGCAGCTTCGTAACGGGTTTCGACAGGGTCGAGTGGCGAGTTTTCCATCCAGAGCAATGACGGTGAATAGAACAACAGCGTCGCCCGCACGGCGGCGGCGCGCGAAGGTCGGGCTTGGTGTCGGCTTCGGCATCACGCTTTTCGCGGCCCAGGCCGCCGCGGCGCAGGGCGACACGCCGGCGCCGGACGCCGGGGCGGCCGCCAGCGCGACGCTGCCGACGATCACGGTGAGCGGCGAGCGCGGCAACGCGCTGCGCGCACGCACGGCATCCGTCGCGGGGCTCGACGACGCACCGCTGCGCGACACGCCGGCGTCGGTGAACGTCGTCACGCGCGCGCAGCTCGACGACCAGCAGGCGAAGCGGCTGAGCGACGTCGTGCGCAACGACGCGTCGGTCGTCAACGACTACGCGCCGGTCGGTTATTTCGAAGGCTTCGCGATCCGCGGCTTTCCGGTCGATCTTGCGAGCGCGATCCGGATCGACGGGCTGACGGTGTCCGGCGAACAGAACGTGCCGCTCGAGAACAAGGAGCGCGTCGAGATCCTGAAGGGGCTGGCCGGCATCGACAGCGGCGTCGTCGCGCCCGGCGGGGTGATCAACTTCGTGACCAAGCGCTCGGCGAACGTCGCGAGCGTGACGGGTGGCGTCGACAGCCGCGGTTCGACGTCGGCGGCCGTCGATCTCGGCCGCCGCTTCGGCCCCGACAATCAGTTCGGCTTCCGGATCAATGCCGCGAAGGAGAACATGCACTCCTACATCGACGGCACGAACGGACGGCGCACGTTCGGCTCGATCGCCGCCGACTGGGACATCAGCCCGCGCGCGAGCCTGCAGCTCAACGCCGAATTCCAGCAGTGGATCCAGCGTTCAGCACCCGGCTACCAGCTGCTCGGCGGCATCGTCGTGCCGTCGGTCAAGACGACGTCGAAGGCGCTCGGCACGCAGCCGTGGGCGAAGCCGGTGACGACCGACGCGCTGAACCTGAACGCGCGCTTCGACTACCAGTTCAACGACGACTGGAAGGCGTATATCGCCGCCGGCCGCAGCCGCACGATGATCGACGACAACAGCGCGTTCGCGTACGGCTGCTCGTACGCGGCGAGCTGCACGGCCGGCGCGACATCGCCGTTCTTCTTCGGCGCGAACGGCGACTACGACGTGTACGACTTCCGCAGCCCCGGCGAATACCGGCGCAACGACGACCTGCGTGCCGTCACGACCGGCAAGTTCGCGACGGGGCCGCTGCGGCACGAGCTGACGCTCGGCGTGAGCGTGCAGCGCCGCGTCGTGAGCATGGCCGACGCCGTGTACGACTACGTCGGCAGCGAGAACATCTACGGGCCCGACACGACCTTCTCGCCGTCGCCGAATTCACCCGGGCCGTCGTACCCGCGCCTCGATGCGTGGCAATACGGCGTGTTCGGGCTCGACCGCATCAGCATCGGCGAACACTGGCAGGTGCTCGCGGGCGGCAAGGAAGTGCTGCTGCGCCAGCGCAGCTGGAGCAGCCTCGACGGCGACGCGACGCACACCGACCGCTCGGTATTCCTGCCGCAGGTCGCGCTCGTCTACAAGCCGGTGAACGTGCTGTCGCTGTACGCGTCGTACAGCAAGGCGCTGTCGCTCGGCGACCAGGCGCCCGTGCGCGCGACCAACGCGTATGCGTTCCTGCCGCCCGTCGAATCGCACCAGATCGAGGTCGGCGCGAAATACGACTGGCTCGACCGGCTGAGCCTCACGGCCGCCGTGTTCTCGATCAGCAAGCCATTCCAGTTCGCCGATCCGGACGCATCGGGCACGACCTACACGTTCGTGCAGCGCGGCACGCAGCGGCACCAGGGGATCGAGCTCGGCGCGGCCGGGCGCGTGACCGAGCGTCTGGGGCTGACGGCCAGCGTCGCGGCGATTCGCGCGCGCGCGTACGATTCGGGTTCGCCGGCGTACGAAGGCCACCAGATCATCAACGTGCCCGCGCTGCGCGCGTCGCTGTATGCGGACTACGCGGTGCCGGGCGTCGCGGGGCTGAACGTGCTGGGCGGCGTCGAGTACAGCGCGGCCCGCAACGCGAACGAGGAGGGCACCGCGCAGGTGCCGGCGTGGTTCGTGTTCAATCTCGGCGCGCGTTATACGACGAAGATCGGCGGCCATCGCACGGTGTTGCGCGTGTCGGTGGACAACCTGTTCAACAAGTTCTACTGGCGCGATGCGGGCGAGCAGCAGGGCGATGCGTACCTGTTCCCGGGGGCGCCGCGCACCGCCCGCGTGTCGTTGACCTATGATTTCTGACCGTCCGGAACCGGCCGCGTGACGCGCGGCCCCGGCAGCTAACCTGGAGAGCACAGACGATGTCCCCACTCGAAATCGCCGGCGTGATCGTCAGCGCGCTCGCGATCTGGCTGACCGCGAAGCGGCGCATGCTGTGCTGGCCGGTCGGGCTCGTGTCGGTCGCGTTGTACGGCTGGATCTTCTTCGACGCGAAGCTGTATTCGGACATGCTGCTGCAAGGCGCGTTCGCGGTGCTGCAGGTGTACGGCTGGCAACGCTGGCTCGCGCAGCGCGCGAGCGAGGCCGACGGCAATGCGGCGCCGGCAGGCGATGTCGCGCCCGTCACGGGCGTGCGGCCGATGCAGATGCTGCCCGACCTGATCGCGGCCGTCGTCGGCAGCGCGCTGCTCGGCGGCATGATGGCGCGCTGGACCGATGCGGCGCTGCCGTTCGTCGATGCCTCGCTGACCGCGTTCAGCCTCGTCGCGCAATACTGGACCGCGCGGCGCTACATCGCATCGTGGGGGCTGTGGATCGTCGTGAACGTCGTGTACGTCGGGATGTTCGTGTTCAAGGAACTGTATCTGACGGCCGGCCTCTACGCGCTGTTCATCGGGCTGGCCGTCGTCGGCTGGCGCGACTGGAGCCGCACGGCCGCGGCGCTGCGCGCGGCGGCCGGCGGTGCGCTGGCAACGGGCGGCGGCGCGCGCTGATTCACGCGCCGATTCAACTACGGAGCAACGTCGTTCATGTCATTCCCACTCGAGCCGGACGGCGCCCTGCCGCGTGACGTCGCGCCGCCGCAATTCGGTGTCGACGGCGAGCAGGCCGAACGCGACTGGCCGCTGATGACGCACAACGAGGTGGCGGCGGTGCTCGCACGCATCGACGGCGCCGGCGAGCCCGAGCGGCTCACGTGGCACAGCCCGCGACAGTTCGCGGCGGCCGTGCTCGTGCGGATGGCGGACGGGCGCGGGCTGTTCGTCAAGCGTCATCATGCGAGCCTGCGCGATGTCGCGGGGCTCGAGGAAGAGCATCGCTTCATCGCGCACCTGCGCGAACGCGGCATGCCGGTGGTCGACGTGCTCGCGGATCGCAACGGTGCGACCGCATTCGCGTCCGGCGACTGGACCTACGAAGTGCATGTGCTCGCGCCCGGCGTCGACCCGTATCGCGGCGTGATGTCGTGGCAGCCGTTCACGCATGCGTCGCACGCTTACGCGGCCGGTCGCGCGCTGGCCGAGCTGCATCGCGCGTCGGCCGGCTACGATGCGCCGGCGCGGCCCGTGCGCACGCTGCTGTCGAGCTTCCGCGTGCTGTCGTCCGACGATCTGGCGGGCGCGCTCGAACGCTGGGTCGAGGCGCAGCCGCTGCTCGTGCGCGCGCTCGGCGCGCGCGACTGGCGCGGCGACGTGGCCGACGCGATCGGCCCGTATCACGCGCGCCTCGTGCCGCTGCTGCCGGCGCTGCCGCCGCTGTGGACGCACGGCGACTGGCACGCGTCGAACCTGCTGTGGACCGAGGCGGGGCCCGGCGCGCAGGTGCGGACGGTGCTCGATTTCGGCTTGTCGGATCGCACGTGCGCCGTCATGGACCTCGCGCTCGCGATCGAGCGCAATACGGTCGACTGGATGGCGCCGGCCGAGGCACGCCGCGTCGAGTACGCGCAGATCGACGCGCTGCTCGACGGGTATGAGTCACTCGAACCGCTGGGGGACGAAGCCTACGCGGCGCTGGTCGCGATGCTGCCGATCGTGCATACGGAGTTCGCGCTGTCGGAAGTGGCGTATTTCGGGTGCATCATCGATGCGCCGGCCATTGTCGACATCGCATACGACGGATATCTGATCGGGCATGCGCGGTGGTTCGGCGAACGCGACGGGCGGCAGTTGCTCGACTGGCTCGTGCAGCGCCGGCGCGCGAAGCAAGGGACAGCCTGATTCGCGTGCCGGGGTTTCGGCGCACGCGCGCCGATTCCCTGATCCCCCGATCCCCCGCAGTCTTCCCCGCAGCCGTCGCGCTGCACGTTCACCCGATCTTCCTGATCGTTCACGCGGGATGCCATTCCCGCAGGGCACAGCACGCTTGCGCGCGGCCACGCCCAAGATGACGGAAATATCATCTTCGCCTCATGTTCGCACTGCGGCCGGACCGTAGCATCGGTCGCGAACCGTTACCGCAGAACCGAACATGCTCAAGCTCAACCTCGCCGCGGCCGTCGTCTTCGCGATGGCCGCGACGGCTCATGCGCAGCCGTCGCTGTCGCCGGGGCCGGCTCCGGCTGCCTCCGGCGGCGGTGCGCCGATCGGCGCACCGCCACCCGACGCACGCCCTTCCACCTCGTTGACGCTTGCCGATGCGCTCGCGGTCGCGGCCCGGAACAATCCGGCGCTGCGCGGCGCGCGCGCGGACGTCGATGCGTCGGCCGGCGCGCTGATGCAGGCCGGTGCGCGCCCCAATCCGGAAGTGTCGTTCCTGCAGGAAGGCTTCCGTCGCGCCGAACGCACGTCGACCGCGCTGATCAACCAGACGATCGAACTCGGCGGCAAGCGCGGCGCGCGGCTCGACGTCGCGTCGTACGGCAGGGAAGCGGCCAATGCGTCTCTCGACGAACAGGACGCCGTCGTGCGCGCCGACGTGATCGCCGCGTTCTACGGGCTGCTCGCCGCGCAGCGCCAGCTTCAGGTCACCGAGGAATCGGCCGCGATCGCCGCGCGCTCCGCGGATCTCGCGAGCCGCCGTGCACAGGCCGGCAAGGTGTCGCCGGTCGAGGCGACCAAGGCGCACGTGGCGGCGGCCGGCGTGCAGATCGAAGTCGTGACGGCGCGCGGCCGCGTCGAGGTCGCACGCGAGAAGCTGAACGCGGTGATGGGCGAGGCGCGCGACGGCCGGCTGGCGGTGCTCGGCGACCTCGAAGCCGTGCCGCCGGTCGAGTCGCTGCCCGCGCTCACCGCGCAACTCGACGACGCGCCGCTCGCGCGGATCGCGCGCGCCGAGATGCTGCGCTCGAACGCGGCCGTATCGCTCGAGCGCGCGCGGCGCATTCCGGACGTGACGATCAGCGCGGGCGTGAAGCGCGTGACCACGGGCGGCGTGCCGGACAACCAGGCCGTGGTCGGCGTGTCGATCCCGATTCCGCTGTTCAACACGAACAAGGGCGCGCTGCTCGAGGCGACACACAAGGCCGCTCGGGCGAACGCCGATCTCGATCGCGAACGCACGCGCCTGCGGCTGGAGCTCACGCAGGCCTACGCGAATTTCGAAGCCGCCGCGCAGGAAGCGCAGCGGCTGAAGGACGACATCCTGCCGGCCGCGCGCGTCGCGCTCGACGCGATGTCGCGCGGCTACGAACTCGGGAAGTTCAGCTTCCTCGACGTGCTCGACGCGCAGCGCACGCTGTTCCAGGGCCAGTCGCAATACGTGCGCGCGCTCGCCGACGCCCATACCGCGCGTGCCGACATCGGCCGGCTCGTCGGTACGCCGCTTGCACCGTTCGCACCTGTCACGCAATAGCGCCACAGACGCCTCCATTACCTGAAGGATCATCATGTCACGCAGCAGAATCCTGATCATCGCGGCGGTCGTGCTCGGCAGCGCCGGGATCGTCCTCGGCGCACTCGGCGTCACGCGCAACGGCGGCGCCACCACCTCCGCGTCGGCGGCGCCCGAAGCCGCTTCATCCGCCGAAGCCGCCGGCGAGCGCGGCGGTGTCGTGCTCAGGCGCGGCAAGCTGTCCGTCGAAATCGTGATGACGGAGAAGCCCGGCGACGCGCGCCTCGTCGTCTATCCGTTCGTCGACGGCAAGCCGGCCGGCAAGGGCGTCACCGTGTCCGGCACGCTGATCCGTTACGACCGCACGCACGAGCCGCTGCGTTTCGACGCGGCCGGCCGGAAGTTCGTGTCCGCGCAGTCGATCGCCAAGCCGCACGTGTTCGATGCGACGATCGACGTGAAGGCGGGCAATGACGCCGCCTCGTTCCCGTTCGCACGCGCTGACGGCGCGATCGTGTTGACCGACGCGCAGCTGGCGACCTCGAAGATCGCACTCGCGAAGGCCGGCCCCGCGCAGATCGCGACGCCGTTCCAGTTGCCGGGCGAGATCAAGTTCAACGAGGATCGCACCGCGCACGTGGTGCCGCGCGTGGCCGGCATCGTCGAGCAGGTGTCGGTGTCGCTCGGGCAGAACGTCGCGAAGGGGCAGGTGCTGGCCGTGATCGCGAGCACCGATCTCGCCGACCGGCGCAGCGAGCTGCTGACGGCCGAACGCCGGTTGTCGGGCGCACGCGCGACCTACGAGCGCGAACGCACGCTGTGGCAGGAGCGCATTTCGGCCGAGCAGGACTACCAGCAGGCGCAGGTGCAGTTGCGCGAAGCCGAGATCGCCGTGCAGAACGCGCGGCAGAAGCTCGCCGCGCTGAATGCGCCCGCCGGTGCGGGCGCGCTGAACCGCTACGAACTGCGCGCGCCGTTCGCAGGCACGATCGTCGAGAAGCATGCGACGCCCGGCGAAGCGATCGCCGCCGATGCCAGCATGTTCGTGATCTCCGACCTGTCGACGGTATGGGCCGAGATGGCCGTGCCGGCGCAGCGGCTCAACGACGTGCGGGTGGGACGCGACGCGACGGTCGTCGCGACCGCGTTCGAGTCGCGTTCGAGCGGCCCGATCGCGTACGTGGGTTCGCTGCTAGGCGAACAGACGCGCACCGCGCCCGCGCGCGTCGTGCTGCCGAACCCGGACGGCGTGTGGCGGCCCGGGATGTTCGTGAACGTGTCGGTCGACGCGGGCAGGCAAGGCGTGCCGCTCGCGGTCGCGAGCGACGCGCTGCAGGACGTCGACGGCGCACCGTCCGTCTTCGTGCGTTCGCCGAAGGGCTTCGTCGCGCAGGCCGTCGAGACGGGGCGGCGCGACGAACGTGCGACCGAAGTGCTGAAGGGGCTGAAGCCGGGCCAGGAGTACGCGGCGTCGAACAGCTTCGTGCTGAAGGCCGAACTCGGCAAGGGGAGCGCGGAACATGAATGAGCATCACGTGTGCGCCGTTGTGCGAATCACGGCCCGGTTCGCGGCCGGATTCCCGGCCCGCCGGGTGGCCGGCCGGGCGGCCCGTCCGTCGAGGGTGACCGTGCCCCGCTTCAAGGAACCCCGCCATGTTTGAACGCCTGATCCGCTTTGCGATTGCGCACCGCTGGCTCGTGATGCTGGCGATCGCGGCCGTGGCCGCACTGGGCGTGTTCAGCTACCAGAAGCTGCCGATCGACGCGGTGCCCGACATCACCAACGTGCAGGTCCAGATCAACACGGCCGCGCCCGGCTATTCGCCGCTCGAGGCCGAGCAGCGCATCACCTATCCGGTCGAGACCGTGATGGCCGGGCTGCCGGGCCTCGAGCAGACGCGCTCGATCTCGCGCTACGGGCTGTCGCAGGTCACCGTGATCTTCAAGGACGGCACCGACATCTACTTCGCGCGGCAACTCGTCAACGAGCGCATCCAGGAAGCGAAGGACAAGCTGCCGCCCGGCATCGCGCCCGCGATGGGGCCGACGTCGACGGGCCTCGGCGAGATCTACCTGTGGACCGTCGAGGCCGATGCCGCCGCGCGCAAGCCCGACGGCACGCGTTATACGGCGGCCGACCTGCGCGAACTGCAGGACTGGGTCGTGCGGCCGCAGCTCCGGAACGTGCGCGGCGTGACCGAGGTCAACTCGATCGGCGGCTACGTGAAGGAATACCGTGTCGCGCCGAACCCGGCGAAGCTGATGTCGTACGGGCTGACGCTCGCCGACGTCGTGCGCGCGCTCGAACGCAACAACGACAACGTCGGCGCCGGCTACATCGAGAAACGCGGCGAGCAGTATCTCGTGCGCGTGCCGGGCCAGGCGCGCACGGTCGACGACATCGCGAACATCGTGCTGACCAACGTCGGCGGCGTGCCGGTGCGGATGAAGGACGTCGGCGTCGTCGACATCGGCCGCGAACTGCGTACCGGCGCCGCGACGTCGAACGGCGAGGAAGTCGTGCTCGGCACGGTCTTCATGCTGATGGGCGAGAACAGCCGCACGGTCGCGAAGGCCGTCGCCGCGAAGATGGCGGACGTGAACCGCACGCTGCCGTCCGGCGTGAAGGCGATTCCCGTGTACGACCGCACGGTGCTTGTCGAGAAGGCCGTCGCGACGGTGAAGAAGAACCTGCTCGAAGGCGCGATCCTCGTGATCGCCGTGCTGTTCCTGTTCCTCGGCAACATGCGCGCGGCGCTGATCACCGCGCTCGTGATCCCGCTGTCGATGCTGATGACCTTCACCGGAATGGTCAACGCGAAGGTGAGTGCGAACCTGATGAGCCTCGGCGCGCTCGACTTCGGGATCATCGTCGACGGCGCGGTGGTGATCGTCGAGAACTGCGTGCGGCGGCTCGCGCATGCGCAGGCTGCCGCCGGCCGGCCGCTCACGCGCGACGAGCGCTTCGCGGAAGTGTTCGGCGCGTCGCAGGAAGCGCGGCGCGCGCTGATCTTCGGGCAACTGATCATCATGGTCGTGTACCTGCCGATCTTTGCGCTGACGGGTGTCGAAGGCAAGATGTTCCATCCGATGGCCATCACCGTCGTGATGGCGCTCGCAGCCGCGATGGTGCTGACCGTCACGTTCATTCCGGCGGCCGTCGCGCTGTTCATCGGCGAGCGCGTCGAGGAGAAGGAGAACCGGCTGATGGGCTGGGCGCGGCGCGCATACGAGCCGGTCCTCGCGGCATTCATGACGCGACCCGTGCGCGTGATGCTCGGCGCGGGCGCGATCGTGCTCGTCACGCTCGGTCTTGCGACGCGGCTCGGCAGCGAGTTCATCCCGAGCCTGAACGAAGGCGACCTGGCGGTCGCCGCGCTGCGGATTCCCGGCACGAGCCTGTCGCAGTCGGTCGAGATGCAGAAGTCGATCGAGAAGACGCTGAAGGCGCGCTTCCCCGAGATCGAGCGCGTGTTCGCGCGCACCGGCACGGCCGAGATCGCGGCCGACCCGATGCCGCCGAACCTGTCGGACGGCTACATCATGCTGAAGCCCGCCGACCGGTGGCCCGACCCGAAGAAGCCGCGCGACCAGCTCGTGCGGGAGATCGAGGAAGCGCTCGCCGAGCTGCCGGGCAACGCGTACGAGTTCTCGCAGCCGATCCAGCTGCGCTTCAACGAACTGATCTCGGGCGTGCGCAGCGACGTCGCCGTGAAGATCTTCGGCGACGACATGGCCGTGCTGAACCAGACCGGCGAGCAGATCGCGGCGGCATTGCAGAAGGTGCCGGGCGCGTCCGAAGTGAAGGTCGAGCAGACCACGGGGCTGCCCGTGCTGACCGTCAATCTCGACCGCGACAAGCTCGCGCGCTACGGCGTGAGCGTGGCCGACCTGCAGGATACGGTGGCCGCGGCCGTCGGCGGGCAGAAGGCCGGCACGCTGTTCCAGGGCGACCGCCGTTTCGACATCGTCGTGCGGCTGCCCGACGAGCTGCGCTCGGACATCGAGGCGATCAAGCGGCTGCCGATCGCATTGCCCGCGCCGGCGGCCGGCGCCAGCGCGCCGCTCGCGGCGGCGCCGTACGTGCCGCTCGCGGAGCTCGCGACGATCGACGTCGCACCCGGCCCGAACCAGATCAGCCGCGAGGACGGCAAGCGGCGGGTGGTCGTCAGCGCGAACGTGCGCGGGCGCGACGTCGGCTCGTTCGTCGCCGACGCGCGCGAGCAGCTTCAGCAGGACGTGCGCGTGCCGGCCGGCTACTGGGTGTCGTGGGGCGGGCAGTTCGAGCAGCTGCAGAGTGCGAGCGAGCGCCTGAAGCTCGTCGTGCCGCTCGCGCTGTTCATGGTGTTCGTGCTGCTGTTCGTGATGTTCAACAACGTGAAGGACGGGCTGCTCGTGTTCACCGGCATTCCGTTCGCGTTGAGCGGCGGCGTCGTGTCGCTGTGGCTGCGCGGGATTCCGCTGTCGATCACGGCGGCGGTCGGCTTCATTGCGCTGTCGGGCGTGGCCGTGCTCAACGGGCTCGTGATGATCTCGTTCATCCGCAACCTGCGCGACGAAGGGACGCCGCTCGAGGCCGCCGTGCGCGAAGGCGCGCTCACGCGGCTGCGGCCGGTGCTGATGACGGCGCTCGTCGCGTCGCTCGGCTTCCTGCCGATGGCGTTCGCCACCGGCACCGGCGCCGAGGTGCAGTGCCCGCTCGCGACGGTCGTGATCGGCGGTATCCTGTCGTCCACGGCGCTGACGCTGCTGGTGCTGCCCGTGCTGTACCGCGTCAGCCATGCGGTGTCGTGGCGTGCCGCGCTGGCGGGCGGCTTCGGCGGCGGCTTCGTGTCGGGCGTGCTGCGCCGGCTGGGTTTCTTCAAGGGTAATGCGTGATGCGAATTCTGATTGTCGAAGATGAACCGAAGACGGGCGCCTATCTGCGCAAGGGGCTGACGGAAGCAGGTTATGTCGTCGACTGGGTCGAGGACGGCATCACGGGCCAGCACCAGGCCGAGACCGAGGAATACGACCTGCTCGTGCTCGACGTGATGCTGCCCGGGCAGGACGGCTGGACGCTGCTGCAGAACCTTCGGCGCAGCAAGTTGACGCCGGTGCTGTTCCTGACCGCGCGCGACGATGTCGGCGATCGCGTGAAGGGGCTCGAGCTCGGCGCCGACGACTATCTCGCGAAGCCGTTCGACTTCGTCGAGCTGACCGCGCGCATCAAGTCGATCCTGCGGCGCGGCCAGCCGCGCGATTCGAACACGCTGCGCGTGGCCGACCTCGAACTCGACCTGACGCGCCGCAAGGCCACGCGGCAGGGCGACACGATCCTGCTGACCGCGAAGGAATTCGCGCTGCTGTGGCTGCTGATGCGCCGCGAAGGCGAAATCCTGCCGCGCGCGACGATCGCGTCGCAGGTGTGGGACATGAATTTCAACAGCGACACGAACGTCGTCGATTCGGCGATCCGGCGCCTGCGCTCGAAGATCGACGATGCGTACGACCCGAAGCTGATCCACACCGTGCGCGGGATGGGTTACGTGCTCGAAGCGCGCGGCGGCGCGGCCGCATGATCGCGCGACTGCTGCCGCGCACGCTGCGCGGACGCCTGACCGCGCTGATCATCCTGTCGACATCGGTGATCCTCGCGTCGAGCGGGGTCGCGCTTTACGAGGCGCTCGGCAATCGCGTCGAAACGACGGCCGCCGAGCAGATGGCCGGGATTTCCGCCGCGCTGGGCGCGCACCTGGCCGAAGCGCGCTCGACGGCGGACGTCACGCGCAACGTCGATATCTGGATCGACCAGTTGCACGGCCATCCGAACATGGATCTCGCGATCTACGACGCGGCGGGCACGCGCCTCGTCGGCACGCCCGGATTCCGCCTGGTTGCACCGCTGCTGACGCTCGACGCGGGGCGCGTGCCGGTCGGCGTCGCGCCGCCCGGCGCGCGGCAGCAGTATCTCGTGACGACCGTGCCGCTCGCCGGCGCAGGCGCAGGCGCACCGGTGGTACGCGTGGCGGTGCAGTACGACCGCAGCGCCGACGTGCTGCTGCTGCGCACGCACGCTTATACGATCGTCGTGATCGAGGTGTTCGGCGTGGTGCTCGCGGCCGCGATTGCGTACGGCATCGCGGCGCTGGGCTTGAGCCCGCTGAGGCGGTTCGCGGCGCGCGCCGAGCAGATGTCGACGAGCCGGCTCGCCCATCCGCTGCCGGAACTCGATACCGCGGGCGAGCTGAAGGAGCTCGAGCACGCGTTCAACGGGATGCTCGGGCGGCTGAACGAATCGTTCACGCGGCTGAGCCAGTTCTCGTCGAATCTCGCGCACGACATGCGCACGCCGCTCACGAACCTGCAGGCGGCCGCACAGGTCGTGCTGTCGCAGCCGCGCAGCGCGGACGAATACCGGAACGTGATCGAGTCGAGCATCGACGAATACCAGCGGCTGTCGCGGATGATCGAGGACATGCTGTTTCTCGCGCGCTCGGAACAGGCCGGCACGTCGATCGACGTGCGGCGATTGAATGCGGCGGAGGAGGCCGGGCGCGTGGCCGGCTACTACGAGGCGCTTGCGGAGGATGCGGGCGTGCAGGTGAAGGTCGACGGTCACGCGTGGGTCGATGCGGACCTGACGCTGTACCAGCGCGCGCTGAGCAACCTGCTGTCCAATGCGCTGAGGTACGCGCCGCGCGGCAGCGTCGTGACGATCGACTGCGTGGAGCAGGGCGGTGCGACGACGATCGCCGTGTCGGACACGGGGCCCGGCATTGCCGCCGAGCATGTCGGGCGGATTTTCGAGCGCTTCTATCGCGTCGATCCGTCGCGGCACAATTCGGCGTCGGGTACCGGGCTGGGCCTCGCGATCGTCCGGTCGATCATGGACAATCACGGCGGCGAATGCGGCGTCGACAGCGACCCCGGCCGGCGCACGACGTTCTGGCTGCGCTTTCCGCACCAGCCGGCCGAGCCGAAGCGGCTGGCGGCTGCCGGCGCCTGACACCGCGGGCGGGCACGCCCGCGCGTTCGCCATGAGGCGGCCGCGCGTGGCGCGCTGCCCGCGGTCGTGCGGCCGGGCGTCATTGCCGCGCGGTCAGTTCGTCGTGGTTGTCGGTCTGCGGCTTCTTCTCGCCGCCATGCACCGAAATCCCGTGAAGCTCCTTGTTGCGCGCGATGAGCTCGCTGCTCGGCGGGTACTGCGTCTTGCTCGTCGGCACGACGCCGTCGTGCTGCGCCTGCTTCAGTTCATTGACGACCTGCGTCCGGGTCTTGCCCTGCGTTTGCGTCTGCGCGAACGCGGCCTGCGTGGCCATGCCGAGCGACAGCGTGGCGGTGACGAACAGTGCTGCGAGTTGTGCGGTTTTCATTGAGTGCTCTCCTTGATCAGGGCCGCCGGGTGGCGAACCGTGGACCCAGTATGCGAAAGCAGCCGTGCGTGATCGTGATCGCGAGATGAAAAATGCGTCAGATTGCGTGATGCCGGGATGTGCCGTTCGACTGCGGCCGACATGATGCAATCGTCATGTTCGCGTCATGGGCGCGATGAACGGGAAGCGGAACATGAAGTCTGCCGATGGTCGACCTGGCCGACGGCATTCACGCCGTCCGCGACAGCAGCATGGAATGCGGGCGGCCCTTTCCGACTTTCACCCCGGACCGAAAAGTGCCTCGTCCCGCCATTCGCCTCGCCTTGATCGCAGTCCTGATCGTCCCGTTGTTCGCGGGCTGCACGTCGACGCGTTCCGGCCCGACGCCCGCTGCGTCGGCCACATCGACCACATCGACCACGCCGGCCGCCGCGCGCAAGCCGGTACCGGCCGACCTCATGCCCGGTGAGCAGATCGACTATGCCGGGCATCGCTGCGGCAATCCGAACCTGTACGTCAAGACGCACGTGTGCCTGTTCCCGCAGCGCAGCGGCACGCGTTGACCGCGATCGCACGGCACGCGTGCCGCGTATGCGGCGGGAGTCGTCCGGGATAGCGCGCGGTCGGTCGCGGGTTCGTCTCCGAGCAAGCAGGATGTCGATCCACGACGAGAAAAAAAGAAGCCCGGCACTCGACGAGTCCGGGCCTAACGCGTGACGTGCCGTGCGGCAGCGACCCGCTTGCGTGGTCTGGAACGGGCGCTGCCCGTCACGTTTGCGATCGTAGCGAAGCGACGCTTCGCGAACCTGATCGGAACATGAAATTTTCGTCACGCGGCGCGCGTATTGCCGCCGCGATCAGAACCGGTGGCGCAACCCGAGATTGACGATGCCCTGCGTGTGCGTACCGCCATAACCATAGGAGCCGATCGACGCCTGCGCCGTTTGCGTGCCGCCGTCGAGCGTGCGCTGTTCGCCGTTCGCGCGCTGCCATGCACCGACCGCGTAGAGATCGGTGCGCTTCGACAGCACGTAATCGGCGCCGGCGGACACCTGATGATAGGTCGCGCCCGTATCGCCGCGGGCGCGCGTGTAGCTGTAGCCGACGCCGACGAGCAGGCTGGGTGTCGCCTGGTAGTTGAAGAAGCCGCGCGCGGTGTCGTACTTCTGCGTGCTCCGAAATGCGGACATCGCATCGGCCTTGTACTGCGCGTTGCTGTAGTCGAAGCCGACCGCGAACGGCGCGAAGCTGTAGCGCACCGCGCCGCGCGCGATGCCGATCGATTTCGCGGAGAGGTAGCCGCCGTTGACCAGCGACCCGTCGAACGTGCCGTCGGAGGTGCCGTTCCAGCCGGTGCGGATGCCGTTGGCGAGCGATGAACGATTGGCCGCGTAGTAGTAGCCGCCGGCCACGTCGACCGGGCCGTTGCTGTACGACAGGCCGGCCGACCATGTTTGCCCGGCGCCGCTCTTGCCGGTCACGCCGCCGAGCGCGTACATGCCGACGAACTGGAATCCGTTGATCACCGGCGACGTGTATTTCACCGCGTTGTCGGTGCGCGACGACGTGTCGTAGTTGTCGACGTCGCCGGGTGTCGCATAGACGCTGCCGAAGTAGAAATCGCCGGTGACCGGCCACGCGACATCCGCGAGCGCGTCGTACTGGCGGCCGAGCGTCAGCGTGCCCCAGCGCGCGCTTTCGAGGCCCACGAAGGCCTGCCGGCCGAACATCCGGTTGCCTTGCCCGAGCGCGCCGGTGTTCGGGTTGAAGCCGTTTTCGAGGGTGAAGACCGCTTTCAGCCCGCCGCCGAGATCTTCCGCGCCCTTCACGCCGAAGCGGTTGCCGAGCAGGTTGCCGTTGCCGAGGCCGACGAGATTCCTGCCGTTCGCGTCGGCGTTCCACACGTAGGTCAACGACGTATCGAACAGGCCGTACAGCGTGACTTCCGACGCGTGCGCCGCGTGGGCGGCCGTGAGCATCGCACCCGACATCATCGCGAGCCGAACTGGAGTTTTCATGGTGTGTCCCTGAGGTTCAAGAGGATCGATCCGTGCATCGGTCGATTCCGGCGCCGCGCGTTGGTGCGGCAGGCGCGGAATGTCGCAATCGCGCTGCCGATTCTGGAAAGCGTTCGGATCGTGAAGGTGAGGGACAAATGAGAAAAATGTCATCGCCGCGTCATCGACCTGGAAACTTGCGACCCGTTTTCATTGGGAGTGCGACACAGGAGAGGCCGGGGCAGTGACGAAACCGTCATGCTGCGATCACGGTTGCGCACCGCCGCCGGATCAAAGTGAAGGCTCCTGTCACATCTTTCCAGCAAGGGGCGAGCCACATGAACATTCCGCGACCGGTGATCGTCGCCGCCGCCGTCCTGTCGATTGCGGCCATCTCGCAGGCAGCGGCCGCGCAGCAGAAGACCCGTCAGGAAGTCCGTCAGGAGCTGGTGCGTGCCCGCCACGACGGCGTGATCCCGAGCCCGAACCACGACTACCCGGCGAGCCCGGCCGCCGTCGCGCGCAACCAGGAAATCCATCGCGCGACGGTACATCGCGGCGAGACGGCGCCGCTGGTCGATGCGCACGACAACCGTCTTGCGGTTCGTTGATCGTTCATGCGCGGCCGGCCGGCACGATGCCCGCCGGCCGCACCCCACACGAAGAGGAGAGTGCCATGCACCATTTCGCGAAAGGAATCGTGCTCGCGGCGTGCCTGATGTCGACGGCTGCGATGGCGGCCGCCTGGCCGGAACGCGCGTTGTCGCACGCGCCGGCGCACGAGGTCGGCCGCCGCGCGAACGAGCGGATGCGCTGCGAACTCGCGACCGTGCCGGCCGGCGAATGGAGCGCGACGTTCACGCGCGGGCAATGCGAGGTCGGAAGCGGACGGCTGACGTTCGTGCCGGCCGATGCAGGCGGCGGGCAGGATGTCGCGGAGAAGCGGATCCTGCTCGGCGATATCCGCACCGCGTCGCATCAGTCGCGCAAGCTGAAGGAGCAACTGCAACTGACGACCCGCGACGAGGTGATCGCACTGAACGTGCTGACCGACGACGGCAGCCGCAAGTCGCGCGAACACGCGATCGACCTGTGGGCCGCGCTGCGCAACGAAGGCGTGACGCCGGTCAACGGCACGCGCATCGTCGACACGTATCCGACGGGCGCGACGACGTGGTAACCGGCGCGCGGCCGCGGCCGGCTTATCCGGCCTTCACCGATCCTTCGATCAGGAAGAACACGATGAAGCCGATGAAGAACGCGGCCGTCGCAAACGGCGTTTCGGGTACCTCGTGCGCTTCGACCAGCAGTTCCTCGGTGACGAGGTACAACAGCGCGACGGTGCCGAGCCCGAGCAGCGCCGCGTAGATATTGGCGGGAAGCCCTGCGAACGCCGCGTTGCCGGCAACGGCCGCGACGCTCAGCAGCGCCGCGAGCCCGACCGGCACGACGATCGACAGCATGCGGCCGATGCCGGCGGCCGCGAGCGCGGCGCTGACCGACAGCGCGAGGAACAGCACCTCGAGCGTCAGCGCGACGGTCAGGATGATGCCGCTTTCGTCGCTCGCGGAGAAGGCGATGCCGAGCACGAGGCCGTCGATGACGAGGTCGATCGCGGTGACGATGACGAGGCTCACGGGCAGCCGCGCGTCCTCGAAGCGCGTCTCGATCGCGCCGGACAACGCACGGATCGCGAGCATCAGCGCGATGCCGAGCACGAAGCCGACGACGACCGGAAACAGCGCGTGCGCGCGATCTTGCGGCAGCAGTTCGAGCGCCGCGGCCGCGAACACGATGCCGCCGGTGAAATGCTGGATGACGCTAGACGTTGTCGGGCCGGGGGCGCGCCACGCGGCGGCGAGTGCGCCGAAACAGGCCGCCAGCACGGGCGGTAACGTCAGTAGCGCAAGCTTCGCGGTCGGTGTCATGAGGCCTCTCGAACGGTTGGCGTACCGCAGCGGGCTCGGCGTCCGGCTGCCCGGCCGCAGGTTACGGTTCATGCACGCCGGGCATTGCCCCGGCATCAACCGGCGATTGAACACCCTGAAGCCGCTTCAAGGTCAACACATTCGATGCAGGGCGCACCGGCAAGCCGGCGCGCCCGTGCCGGTCACACCTGCGCGAGCGCCTGGTCGAGATCGGCGAGCAGGTCGTCGATATGTTCGATGCCGATCGACAGCCGCACCGTTTCTTCCTTCACGCCGGCCTTCGCGAGTTCGGCCGGCGACAGTTGCCGGTGCGTCGTCGATGCCGGGTGCGTTGCGAGCGATTTCGTGTCGCCGATGTTGACGAGCCGCGTGAACAGCTTCAGCGCGTCCTGGAACTTCGCCCCGCCGTCGCGGCCGCCCTTCACGCCGAACGTCAGGATGCCCGGCGCACGGCCCGACAGGTAGCGCGCGACCAGCGGATGGTCGGGGTGATCGGGCAGGCCCGCATAGTTCACCCATTCGACCTGCTCGTGACGCGCGAGATGCTGCGCGATCTTCAGCGCGTTGTCGCTGATCCGCTCGACGCGCAGCGCCAGCGTTTCGATGCCCTGCAGGATCTGGAAGGCATTGAACGGCGAGATGGCCGCGCCCATGTTGCGCAGCGGCACCACGCGCGCGCGGCCGATATAGGCGGCCGGCCCGAACGCTTCCGTGTAGACGACGCCGTGATAGCTGACGTCGGGCTCGTTCAGCCGCTTGAAGCGGTCCGCATGCTCGGCCCACGGGAACTTGCCCGAATCGACGATCGCGCCGCCCAGGCTCGTGCCGTGCCCGCCGAGATACTTCGTCAGCGAATGCACGACGATGTCCGCGCCGTGCTCGAACGGGCGCAGCAGATACGGCGACGGCACCGTGTTGTCGACGATCAGCGGGATGCCGTGGCGATGCGCGACTTCCGCGAGCGCGGCGATGTCGGTGACGTTGCCGAGCGGGTTGCCGACCGATTCCGCGAAGATCGCCTTCGTGCGCGCGTCGATCAGCGGCTCGAACGACGCGGGGTCGCGCGGATCGGCGAAGCGCGTCGTGATCCCGTATTGCGGCAGCGTATGCGCGAACAGGTTGTAGGTGCCGCCGTACAGCGAACTCGCGGACACGATGTTGTCGCCGGCCTCGGCGATCGTCTGGATCGCGTACGTGACGGCCGATTGTCCCGATGCGAGCGCGAGCGCGCCGATGCCGCCCTCGAGCGCGGCGATACGCTGCTCGAGTACGTCCGTCGTCGGGTTCATGATCCGCGTGTAGATGTTGCCCTGCACCTTCAGGTCGAACAGGTCGGCGCCGTGCTGCGTGTCGTCGAATGCGTACGCAACGGTCTGGTAGATCGGTACGGCGACCGCGCGCGTGGTCGGGTCGGGACGATAACCGCCGTGCACGGCGATGGTTTCGAGGCGCCAGTTCGAAGAGGCCTGATCGGTCATGGGTGCTCCGTCTGTTGTTGTGGTGGTCGAGCGATTATAGGAGCACGTGCGCGGCGGCCCTTAGAACGAATGGTTTGTTGCTTATGGCGGTGCGGCGCATAGAATGCCCTTTCCGCAAACAAGGGGTGCGCGATGAATCAGGATCACTGGAACCAGGTGGATGCGTATTTCTCCGCGACGCTCGTGCCGTCCGACGACGTGCTCGACGCCGCGCTGGCGGCGAGCCACGCGGCCGGGCTGCCCGCGATCAACGTCGCGCCGAACCAGGGCAAGCTGCTGCAACTGCTCGCGACGATTCGCGGCGCGCGGCGGATTCTCGAGGTCGGCACGCTCGGCGGCTACAGCACGATCTGGCTCGCGCGCGCATTGCCGCCGGGCGGCACGCTCGTGACGCTCGAGCTGAACCCCGAGCATGCGAAGGTCGCGACGCGGAACATCGCGCGTGCCGGGTTCGCGGAGGTCGTGACGGTGGTGGTCGGCAGCGCGAAGGACAGCCTCGCGCGGCTCGTCGACGCAGGCGAAGCGCCGTTCGATTTCATCTTCATCGATGCCGACAAGGACAACAACCCGGTCTATCTCGACGCGGCGCTGAAGCTGTCGCGGCCCGGCACGGTGATCGTCGTCGACAACGTCGTGCGCGGCGGGCGGGTGGCCGATCCCGACAATCGCGAGCCCGACGTGGCCGGCGTGCGCGACGGGTTCGCGCGTCTCGCGGCCGCGCCGCACGTCACCACGACGGCCGTGCAGACGGTCGGGCAGAAGGGCTGGGACGGGTTCTCGATCTCGATCGTCGGCGCGTGACGTGAGGGCGGCACGCGCGTGCGGTCGACCCGCACACTAGTTCTGGTCGGGATTCCTGTCGTTGCACTGGTCGGGATCGTCGCGCAGCACGATGCGGCGGATGCGGCCGTTGTCGTAGAACGGCACGTCGGGGCAGAACTTCATGCCGGCGCGGGTCGACGTGCGCTTCCACGCGACCTTTTCGGTGCGGACGAGCGTCGGCGCGTGGCCGGGCGCGCCCGGCTTCCAGATGTCGATGTACACGCGCGCCATCCACGGTGACGCGTCCACCTCGCAGTCTTTCAGCGCGCCCAGCGTCGAGCGCAGCCCGGTGCCGGTCTGCTCGATGCGCTGCGGAAACTCGATGTAGCCGTCGCCGTAGCCGGGCATGACGTAGCAATAGCGGCGCGTGTTCCCGTCGAGCACCGGCAGCAGGTAGCTGCTGGCGGAGTCGGCCTCCTTCACGTCGTTGCCCTGCCAGCGGTAGGTCGTCACGCCGTGCTCGCAGCAGCTCGCGCGCCAGCTCGTCCAGATGATCCGGTGCACGGCATCGAACTCCGGCGACGTGATGCCCTGCAGCCCCTGCGGCGCGTCGACGAAGCGCCGCGTCTTCGGGTCGAAGATCCATGTCTGGTACGGAATGTTCGGGCCCGCGCCCATCGATTGCGCGAGCATCAGGTCGGGCCAGCCGTCGAAATTCACGTCGGCGAAATCGGGCGTGAACAGGCCGCAGGTGCCGCGTGAATCGGTCTGCAGCGTCTGCACGAGGCGGCCGCGATCGTACAGGCGGATCGCGGCGACGTGCGGCGGGTCGTTGCATGAACCGTCGTCGTCCGGCAGCTTGTCCGCGACGAGGCGGATCTCGTAAGGGAACGGCCTGCCGTCCTGTTTCGTTGCGAGCGAGACGGGCAGCGTGCGTTTGCCGTCCGGCGACGCCCACGTGCCGGCCACCGCATTGTCGAGCGATGCCACGCGCCACGTGCCCGTTACGCGATCGGCGTTGGCTTTCGCGCCGCTGTCGCGTTCCGACAGCGTGGCGCCGTGCGCGTCGAGCGTCCCCTTCAGCGCGAGCCGGTAGCGTTTGTCGGACGTGCAGGGCGCGTAGCAGTACGAGCCCGATACCGTGCCCGCCACGCGCGACAGCGAGACTTCGACATGCCGGTTGCCGATCGTGCCGACCCAGTCGCGCGACCAGAACGGGATCTCGACCGTATCGTCGGCGCTTGCCGCCCTTGCCGCACTCATTGGCGAAAAGGCGAACGCGGTGACGGCGAGCAGCGCGAACGCAATTGCGGCACGCCAGCCGCGCGTGCGCCGCGTCGCGGTCGCGTTGCGCGACGCGTCGATGAACGGGAGATGCATGGGTCGGCCCCTCGGTTTGTTATGGGTGTGACTGCCGGCGTGTTGCGGTGCGATGCACGCGTCAGCGGTTTACTGGCGCATCGGCGCGTCGATACAGGCGTGGCCATTGATCGTCGAACAGGCCGTTGCACGTGCCGTGCGTGGCGATGTCGCTGAGCAGGAAGCGCCGGCCGTCGAAGATCCACGACGCGGTCGAGCCGCAATCGCCGGCACTGCGCAGCCTGACCTTGCTCGACAGCGTCGCGCGGGTGCGGTCGTAGCCGGCCTCCGTCAGTTCGTTCGCGAACGACGCCGAGTCGAGCCCCGCGTTCGCGTTCTCGCCGAAATTCATCGCCGTCGGCGTGAACGGTGCCGTCCTTCGCACGCGATACCACAGGTCGGTGCGGTTATACATGCTGCTGGTCTGGCACGGTATCGCGACGAGCGCCTCGTCGGCGGAGATCGCCACGGCGCGCGACGCCTTCCGGCGATCGCTGGCCGACATTTCGTCTTCGACGTCGGCCGCGCATTGCTTGATGTCGTCGCCGAACTTCGCGAGCACCGCGTCGACGAGCGGGCGCTGCCCGCCGGCCGGCAGGTCCGCGACGGCCGGCGCCGGCACGACGGCGGGCGGCAGTGCCGGCGCGGCCGGCACCGACGACGCGGGCCGGTTGCCGGGGCGCAGCAGCGCCGTCGTCGTGCCGACCCGGCCCTGCGTGTCGTCGATCAGCAGCAGCGCGGCGTTCAACCCCGTCAACGGCGTCCGGGCGGTTTGCGCCGACGCCGGATCGCCGAAGCTCAGCAGTTGCGCGTTGCGCGCCGCGGTGAGCCATGCGGCAACCGTTGCCGGATCGTCGGTGCGGATCCGGAACGGGTGTGCTTCGTCGTCGTCCGGTTTGCCGCCGAACGCATGCCACTGGGCCGCCATCGCATCGAACGGGCGGCCGTCCGCGCGTGCGGTGCGCAGGTCCAGCGGCGCCGACGCATAGAGGGCGAGCGAGGCTTGCGCGTCCGGGCCGGCATCGCGCGTCACGCGCAGGATGAGGCTGGTGCGCGAGTCGTCGATGTCGTCGGCATGGCTTTCGGCAATGCAACGATTGACGTTGTCGCAGACGACCGACCAGTTCTTGAAGTCGCGCTCGACCGGCGGCCGCGTGAGCGGACGGGCCTGGGCAACGATCGGGGAAACGGCGAGGAGGGCGGCGATGGCGAGCGAAAGGCGGTGCGACATGACGGTTCGTATCGACTGTGGATGGGCGGGCGCAAGACGTCGGACTGCAAGCGCATCGTCAGCAAGCGGGGCGGTCGAAGGCAGCGGCGCATGCAGGGGCGCGCTTTGCGGAACGGTTTCGAGTATACCGCCGCAATGAGCGCCGATCGCGGCGGCGACGCTTCGTGTGCGGGCACGTACGTTACTGGCCGGCACGGGGCGCACGTGCACGGATGCGCAAACGGCGCGATGCCCGCAGGCATCGCGCCGTTCGCTTTTCATCGTGCGTCGACCACGTCGCGCAGGAACGCGTCGAGCGTCGCCACGTCGCCCCACGGCCGCTTGTATTCGCGATCGTGTTCGGCATCGGCGAGCATCGTCTCGACGAGCGCGTGGATCGCCGGCCGGCGCGGCCCGTATTCGCTTTCGTTCGCGCTCATCTTCAGCGCGAGCAGCGCGTCGAGCTCCGCGCGCACCGACGGCTCGTGCACGGTGCCGTCGACGAGCGCCGCGAAACGCATCGGCGGCATTCCGAGCCCCGCGTCGATCCAGCGCACCGCGAGCAGCGGCCGCAGCACGTACAGGTACTTCTTGTAACGCACCGTGTCGCCTTGCAGATAGCCGCGAAAGTTCTTCTTCGCCATCGCGAGGTAGTGATGACGCCCGCGCACCGGCGAGAAGAACGCCGACGCCAGCGACCTGAGCCGCGGCGCCCAGCGCGCGTCTTCGCGATACACGACGGGCGAGTCGAGCCATTCGAGCAGCGTCGGGTTCGAGCGGCGCAGCAGTTGCAGCGCCTTGCGCAGTTCCCAGCCGCTGACGTCCAGCTCGTCGTCGAGCGGCCGCTCGATCACGTCGCGTTGCGCTTCGACGCTCAGGTACCAGTCGCGCCGGTGCGCATACACGAAGCGCACGTCGTAGTCGCTGTCCGGCGAGGCGAATCCCCAGCCGCGGCTGCCCGATTCGCACGCGAACAGCACGCTCACGTCATGGCGGCGCTCGACTTCCGCGAGCTCCGCCATCACGCGCGCCCGCACGGCCGGGTCGACCGGGTGCGCACTGCGCACGGCAGTCAGTTGTTCCGTTTTCATGATTGTCGTTTCTCTCTCGTTGCGCGCGGCCGCCGGCCATCGGCCGCGCACCGCGCTATCCTTTCACGCACACCACCTGGCGCAGCGTATGCACCACTTCGACGAGGCTGCGCTGGGCCGCCATCACCGCGTCGATATCCTTGTAGGCCATCGGGATTTCGTCGACGACGCCCGAGTCCTTCCGGCATTCGACGCCCTGGGTCGCCTTCACCTGGTCGTCGACCGTGAAGCGGCGCTTCGCTTCGGTGCGGCTCATCGTCCGGCCCGCGCCGTGGCTGCACGAGCAGAAGCTTTCCGGGTTGCCGAGCCCGCGCACGATGAAGCTTTTCGCACCCATCGAGCCCGGAATGATCCCGAGCTGCCCCTTCTGCGCGGACACCGCACCCTTGCGCGTCACGAGCACGTCTTCGCCGAAATGGCGTTCGCGCTGCACGTAGTTGTGGTGGCAGTTCACCGCGTGTTCGTCGACCGAGAACGGCTTCGCGATCACGCCGCGCGCCGCGCCGATCACCGCATCCATCATCGCCTGCCGGTTGCGCCGCGCGTAGTCCTGCGCCCAGCCGACCGCCTCGACGTAGTCGTCGAAGTGGCGGCTGCCCTCGGTGAAATACGCGAGGTTGCGATCCGGCAGGTTCGCGATGTGCTGCCGCATGTCGGCCTGCGCGAGTTCGATGAACAGGCTGCCGATCGCATTGCCGACGCCGCGCGAGCCGCTGTGCAGCATGAACCACACGTGGTCCGCTTCGTCGACGCACACTTCGATGAAGTGGTTGCCGGTGCCGAGCGTGCCGAGATGCGCGTAGTGGTTCGTCTTTTCCAGCTTCGGATACTTGTCGACGATCCGCTGGAAGCCCGGTTGCAGCGACTTCCACGATTCGGTGACGGCGGCCGGCGTGCGGTCGCCCCACGCGCCCGGATCGCGGCGGCCCGGCGCGCGGCCGTGCGGCACCGCGCGTTCGATCGCGCTGCGCAGGCCCGCGAGCGAATCCGGCAGGTCGGCTGCCGTCAGCGTCGTGCGCGCGGCCATCATCCCGCAGCCGATGTCGACGCCGACCGCGGCCGGAATGATCGCGCCCTTCGTCGGGATCACGCTGCCGATCGTCGAGCCCTTGCCGAGGTGGACGTCCGGCATCACCGCGACGTGGCGGAAGATGAACGGCATCTGCGCGGTGTTGCGCAGCTGCGCGCGCGCTTCGTCCTCGACGGCGACGCCTTGCGTCCACATCTTCACCGGCTTGCCGTTCGCCAGTTCCATCACCTGGTAATCCATTGCACTCATTTGCTTCACCTGATTCCTTCATTCATGCGGCGCGGCACACTTGCGCCGCGCCGTTGCGCCCGTCAGGCGCCCTTGATGCTGACGAGTCCGTTCAGCACCTGGTCGAGACCGCCGAACACCGAGATGCGGTCGATCCGTTCCGCGACGCGCTCGAGCGTTTCCAGCTCCTTGAGCCGCAGCGCGGTCGGGTTTTCTTCCATCACCTTCGCGGTGTTCAGCAGCGAACGCGTGGCCGCCGTTTCCTCGCGGCGGCGAATCACGTTCGCCTGCGCGGACTTCTCCGCCTCGACCACCTGCGCGAGGATCGTCTTCATGTCGCCCGGCAGCACGATATCCTTCACGCCGACGCTGCGCACGTCCACGCCCGAGTTGCCCAGGCGTGCACGCACCTGCGTGATCACGACGTCGTCGATCGACTGCTTGTCTTCCAGCAGTTCGTCGAGCGAGCGTGTGCCGACGGCCGAGCGCAGCGCGAACTGCAGCTCGCGATACAGGTGCTCGACCGGCTTTTGCAGCTGGCCGAACGCATGCAGCACGTCCGCATAACACCACGTCGCCGACAGGTTCAACCGCAGCGCGACCTTGTCGCGCGTCAGGATTTCCTGTCCGCCGACTTCGAGCGCCTGCACGCGCAGGTCGACGAGTTCGACCGCGATGTCGCGGTTGAAGCGCCAGAACGCCGAGACACCCGCGTCCAGCAGCCGCTCGATCTTGCCGTCGATCTTCAGCACGCCGACGTGGTACGCCGGCACCTGCGCCAGCAGTACGCCCGCCAGGCCCGCCACGCCGCGCGCCCGCAGCGCCGGTTGCGCGATGCGCTTCACGAGCGCGGCCGGCAGCATGCTGTCCTGCGCGAGATCAACACGCTCGAGACGGTGCGCGGTCAGGCCGCGCCAGTACAGCCGGCGCGTGCCCGGCGCCAGGATCTCGACGAGCACGTCGTCTTCGTAGCGCAGGCCGGCTTCGTCGTCGGCGAGATCCATCGCGACGAAGTGCCGGGCGAGCACGTCCTGTGCGTCGTGACGCAGGTAATCGGCCAGTGCCGCGTCGGCGAGCGGCGCGTCGAGACGCGCGGTCTGCACCGACAGGCGCTTGAACGGATCGAAGGCCTTGAACACGCCCGGTTCGAGCACCTTCACGAAATCGCCCTCGTTCATCAGCAGCGCGCGTTCGTTCTTTTTCACTACATGTCGCATCCACATATTCTTGTCCTTTTCTTCGATGACCGCCGGGTGACGCGCATCGTGCGGATCGCGGGGCGACGCAACCGGGCGGGCGGCGCGCAGGCCCGGCGCCGAAGTGCGCGGCGACGCATCCTGCTTCGCGTCGTCGTGCGCCTTCGCGCGGGCCGTGCGGCCGTCCGGCCGATCGCGCGGAACCGCAACCGGTCCGACGCGCGGCGGGCCTTGCGGCCCGCACCGGCGGGTACTGCTTTCATTACAAGGCTGTTCTTGCGGACAGCGTTCGAGCGGGATTCGAACCCGCTACACACCGGCTTGCGCCGGCTGCTCTACCCGAATGAGCTACCGAACGGAGGGCGCCCCGGGATTCGAACCCGGGCGAAGTTCCAGTACGCGCCCGTTTGCCTTCGTCTGCCCATGGCGGCATGCGCGACCGCGACGAACCAGGTTCGGCGGCGGCGCACCAGCAGGGCTTTGTGAACCCTGGCTCGCGGGCCAGCGGGACATCCGGCGCTTTCTATTTAGCGAGGAGCGTGCCAGCGGGCGGCGCAAGGCACGAAATAAATCTCAAGTCATTGAAATGGAAGGGGAAATTATTTGTCGTGACGGGCGGCGCATGAAAATCCGATCGTCGCTCGATCCGAATATTCGATACAATCGGATCGCTTCTTATCTTGTGGGATAAACATGCGCAAGACCGTCGCGATCGGTTTTCTCGGTACCGTGCTCGACCAGGGCGGCGGCTCGCAGCGTCGCTGGCGCAACTGGCGGCCGACGATTTCGCTGTGCGAGCAGCGCGACATGCCGGTCGACCGGCTCGAACTGCTGCACGCGCCGAACTACGCGCGTCTCGCGAACCGTGTGAAGCAGGACCTGGAGCGCGTGTCGCCGCACACCGACGTGCGGCTCGTTCCGATGGAGATTCGCGATCCGTGGGATTTCGAGGAGGTCTACGCGACCCTGCACGATTTCGCGCGCGCCTACCCGTTCGATCTCGACCGCGAGGACTACCTGATCCACATCACCACCGGCACGCACGTCGCGCAGATCTGCTGGTTCCTGCTGGCGGAGGCGCGCTACCTGCCGGCGCGTCTTGCCCAGACGGCACCGCCGCAGAAGACCGACGAGGGGCCGAGCGGGCCCGGCACGATGTCGGTGATCGATCTCGACCTGTCGCGCTACAACCGGATCGCGCAGCGCTTCACGCGCGAGCGCGACGAGACGGTGTCGTTCCTGAAGGCCGGCATCGCGACGCGCAACGCGCGCTTCAATGCGCTGATCGAGCAACTGGAGCGCGTGGCCGTGCGGTCGCGCGCGCCGATGCTGCTGGTCGGGCCGACGGGCGCCGGCAAGTCGTTTCTCGCGAAGCGCGTGTACGAGCTGAAGCGCGGCCGCCATCGGCTCGCGGGGCCGTTCATCGAGATCAACTGCGCGACGCTGCGCGGCGACGCGGCGATGTCGACGCTGTTCGGCCACGTGAAGGGCGCGTTCACGGGCGCGCAGTCGGCGCGGGCCGGGCTGCTGCGCGCGGCGGACGGCGGCCTGCTGTTTCTCGACGAGATCGGCGAACTCGGGCTCGACGAACAGGCGATGCTGCTGAAGGCGATCGAGGAGAAGCGTTTCCTGCCGGTCGGCGCGGACGTCGAGGCGACCAGCGATTTCGAACTGATCGCGGGCACGCACCGCGACCTGCGGCAGATGGTGGCGGCCGGCACCTTCCGCGAGGATCTCTATGCGCGGATCAACCTGTGGACGTACGAACTGCCGGGGCTGGCCGAGCGCCGCGAGGACATCGAGCCGAACCTCGAATTCGAACTCGACCGGTTCGGCCGCGAGCAGGGCGAGCAGGTGCGTTTCAACGTCGAGGCGAAGCGGCGCTACCTCGCGTTCGCCGCGTCGCCGCGTGCGGCGTGGGCCGGCAACTTCCGCGAGCTGTCCGCGTCGGTCACGCGGATGGCGACGCTGGCCGATGCGGGGCGGATTACCGAAGCGCTTGCCGAACAGGAAGTCGAGCGGCTGACGCGCACGTGGTCGCAGCCGGGCGGCGCGGGATCGTCCGAGGCATGCGTCGACGCGGTGTTCGGCGCGCGTGCGGCGGAACTCGACCTGTTCGACCGTGCGCAGCTCGAACGCGTGCTCGACGTGTGCCGCGTGTCGGCAAGCCTGTCGGAAGCGGGGCGCACGCTGTTCGCGGTGTCGCGGCAGAGCAAGAAGCAGCCGAACGATGCGGACAGGCTGCGCAAGTATCTCGCGCGGTTCGGGCTGGATTGGGAGGGGGTGAGGGGCGCGCTCGATGCGTCGAGGTGACGGGCATGCGCGATGCATTCCCTGCGTCGCGCATGGCGGATAGCGCGTGCGGTATCGTGCACGCAAACGTCGGGAGGGTGGTGGTGATCGTGATTCCTTCGTCGGTCAAAGCGCTGTTTGCAGATTCGGGGTGGCGTGGCGATTCCGGTTGCCGTGTGTCATCCGGCGACGGCGAGCATCCGGGAGATGCAATCCTGCGCGAATTCGGCGGGCTGATCGTGGGCGCCTCTGCCAGCGGGCAAACCTGCGCGCGAATGGGGCTCGTCTTTCATGCGCTGGCGCGCAAGGATCACCAGATCGACGCGTGGGAACAGGCGCTCGGGACGACGATGATCGGCTTCGCCGAAGACGATCTCGGGTACGCCGAGTTTTATGTCGATGCGCAGGGCCGAGTGTTCTCGACCAATTGCGTGGTCGACGGTGTGCATCTGTGCGGATTCACGTTCGGCGAAGCGGTCGAGCGGACGCTGCTCGGGCGCGTCTCGATTCCGCTGTTGCTCGACCGCCGTGCAACGATTGCCCATTACGGCGAGGTTCTGACGATCGACGATCCGCGCGTGATGACGGTCCGTCAGCTCCTTGCCCGCGCGTGATGCGGCGACGCGCTTCGGCCGTGTTTCAACCGGACGCCGCTGCCGCCGCCTCGTGAAACGACGCCAGGAATGCCCATTCCGGCTGCGCGGCCGCGACATCCGCCAGCCCGCGCGCGAACGCGTGCGCCGGCAGCCACGGATACCCGAACGCCGCATGCAGCGCGTCGAGTTTCGTCGACTTCGGGTCGTCGATCGTATCCATGCGCGCGACATGAATGTGCAGCGCCGCGATCCGCGTACCGCCTTCGCTGTCGGGTGTGAACTGCCAGCGGTACGTGCCGTGCCCGATCCGCAACGCGCCGTTGTCCTTCTGCCGCATCACGACGAGCCACGACATCCTGCTGACGCCATGTGGGTCGACTTCGGGCTCCGTGCAAACGTAATAGGTCCGGCACCGCTCGAACCGCTCGCCGAATTCCTCGACCAGGGTGCGTGCGATCGCGGCCGCGCCCGTCACGCGCGGCGGAAAATCGATGTCGTCGTTCGCGAGCGAAAAGCTCAGCTCGGCATCGGCCGCGAAGCAGTCGGCGATCAGCGCGGGCCGGTTCAGGTCCTTTGCGCGCAGATAGCATTCGAGCAGCGCGCGAACCGACGCGGGATGAAGCGGGAAGGGCATGGACGAGCCTCCTGTAGCGGGAAATGGGGTCACGCGCAGCGGCCGGACCTGGCCCGGGGCGCATGTGCCTTTGCCGTATAATTTCGTTTCAAAGCTAAATTCGCATGACCGTACGGAGCGTCGAAGTCATGGCCAAGCAGCAAGAGGAGTCCGTTCTGACCATCACCAACCCGGCCTGCCTGATCGACGGCACGGACACGGAATTTCGCCACCTGATCAACGGGCTGCTGCCGTTTGCTGCCCGCCTGCTGTCGGTACGCGACGGCTTCGGCTCGCTGGTCGGCCTCACCGGCATCCAGTATTCGCTGCTCGTATCGGTTTCGCATCTTTCGCACGATGACGTCGTGACCGTCAACCGCCTCGCCGATCACCTGCACCTGAGCGGCGCATTCGTCACGATCGAGACGGGCAAGCTGAAGAAGCTCGGCCTGATCGACAAACGCCCGGACCCCGACGACAAGCGCAAGATGCGTCTCACGGTCACGCCGGCCGGCTCGAAGCTGCTGAAGGCGCTCACCGATACGCAGCAGCGCATCAACAACGTGCTGTTCGAGGGCGTGACGAAGACCGAATTCAAGGCGCTCTGCTCGGTGATCGACCGCCTCGTCACCAACGGCGACCGCGCGACGCTCGATCTCGCGCACCTGATCGCGCGCCAGGAAAAAGGCTGACGCGCACGCGCCGCCGGCCCGCCTGACGCTTCGACCGCATTCAGTGCGCGGCCCACTCGATCGTATTCAGGTCGACCCCTTCGAGATGCATGTCCCACAGCGGGCTCAGCGCGCGCAGCTTGCCGACCGTGTCGCGCACCTGCGCAATCACGCTGTCCACTTCGGCTTCGGTCGTGAAGCGGCCGAGCGTGAAGCGGATCGAGCTGTGCGCGAGCTCGTCGCTGCGGCCCAGCGCGCGCAGCACGTACGACGGCTCCAGCGATGCCGACGTGCACGCGGAGCCTGACGATACCGCGACACCCTTGATCCCCATGATCAGCGATTCGCCTTCGACGAAATTGAAGCTGACGTTCAGGTTGTGCGGAATCCGGCGGGCGAGATCGCCGTTCACGTAAACCTCGTCGAGCGTCGACAGGCCGGCCAGCAACCGGTCGCGCAATGCGCCGACGCGGCGGCTTTCCTCCGCCATCTCCTCCTTCGCGAGCCGGAACGCCTCGCCCATCCCGACGATCTGGTGCGTGGGCAGCGTGCCCGAGCGCATCCCGCGCTCATGGCCGCCGCCGTGCATCTGCGCTTCGATCCGCACGCGCGGCTTGCGGCGCACGTACAGCGCGCCGATCCCCTTCGGGCCGTAGACCTTGTGCGCGGTCACCGTCAGCAGGTCGACGTTCAACGCATTCACGTCGACCGGGATCTTGCCGGCCGCCTGCACGGCGTCGCAGTGGAACACGATGCCGCGCGCGCGGCACAGCGCGCCGATCTCCGTCACCGGCTGGATCACGCCCGTTTCATTGTTCGCGAGCATCACCGACACCAGGATCGTGTCGGCGCGCAGCGCCTGCCGCACCGTGTCGAGATCGAGCAGGCCGTCTTCCCGCACGTCGAGGTACGTGACGTCGAAGCCCTGGCGTTCGAGCTCGCGGCACGTATCGAGCACGGCCTTGTGCTCGGTCTTCACCGTGACGAGATGCCTGCCCTTGCCCTGGTAGAAGTGCGCGGCGCCCTTGATCGCGAGGTTGTTGCCCTCGGTCGCGCCGGAGGTCCACACGATTTCGCGCGGATCGGCGCCGAGCAGCGCGGCGACGTGGGCGCGCGCCTCCTCGACCGCCTGCTCGGCATCCCAGCCATAGCTGTGGCTGCGTGAAGCCGGGTTGCCGAACTGCTCGTGCAGGAACGGCACCATTTTGTCGACCACGCGCGGATCGACGGGCGTCGTCGCGCTGTAGTCCATGTAGATCGGACGGGATTGCATCGATGCGGCTCCGGAAAGCGGTGTCTCCCGCGGTGCGCGAAAGCACCGCGGAACAGGGTAGCCGCAGTGTACGTGGACATTCGCGGGCGCCGCGCAACACCCATCCCGCCAGTAGGGTTGTCTTTCAAACAAAGCTTTCTAGATCAGGGTTTACGACAACTTGAACCCGCCTTTGTGTTTACATTTAATAAAAGCTAAATAACAAAGCTAAGTAACGGTGCTTTGTTGGGCCGGATTCCGCTGCGGAATCCGGCGATGCAACCCAAGGAGGACGAGATGAGCGAGAACCATGCCGGAACCGGTGCGGGTGCCGACGCGCAGCGGCGCTTTCGCGCCGCGCTGTCGATGTTCGCGACGGGCGTCGCGGTGATTACCGCCCCGCGCAAGGAGGGGGCGCCGATCGGTATCACGGTCGCGTCGTTCAATTCGGTGTCGCTGGACCCGCCGCTGATCCTGTTTTCGGTCGACCGTCGCAGCCTGAGCCTCGGCGACCTGGCCGGCGCGGGCGGCTATGCGGTCAACGTGCTCGATGAGACGCAACAGCACCTGTCGAACTGCTTCGCGAAAGCGAACGGCGACAAGTGGGGTTGGCGTGCCGGCGCGGCCGATGACGACGGCGCGGTGCTGCTGCCCGACGCGCTCGCGACGTTCGAATGCGAGCCCTACGCGCAGTACGACGGCGGCGATCACGTGATCTTCGTCGGCCGCGTGACGCGGCACCGCGCGCGCTCGGAAGGGCGCCCGCTGATCTTCTTCGGCGGCCGCTATCGCACGCTCGACGGCATGCACGCGCCGTCTGCCTGAATGCAATCCACGTTTCATTCCACCCAGGAGGACATCATGATCAAGAACGGGACCCAGCACAGCGCGTCGCTGCGCGACGAGCGGCAGGTCTACCTGAACGGCCAGCCGGTCGGCGACGTGACCGCGCATGCGGCATTCCGCAATTCGATCCGCAGCTACGCGAGCCTGTACGACTACCAGGCGCGTGACGAAAACGTCGAGAAGATGACGTTCGTGTCGCCCGACTCGGGCAACCGCGTCAGCCGGATCTGGCAACTGCCGACCTCCTACGACGAACTCGTCGAACGCCGCGCCGCGCTGGAAGCGTGGTCGGAACTGCATTACGGCTTCATGGGCCGCTCGCCGGATCACGTCGCGTCCTGTCTTGCCGGCATGGTGATGGGCGCCGACGTGTTCGAGCAATACGATCCGGCGCGGGCGGGCGCGCTGCGCGACTACTACCGCTACGCACGCGACAACGACCTGTTCCTGACCTACGTGATCGTGAATCCGCAGGCGAACCAGTCGAAAGCCGCGCACGAGCAGGAGGACAAGTACCTCGCGGTCGGCATCGTCGATCAGGATGCCGAAGGCATCACGGTGCGCGGCGCGAAGATGCTCGCGACGAGCGGAATCATGGCGAACGAGGTGTTCTGCAGCTGCATCCAGCCGCTGCGCGAGGGCGACGAGATGTATGCGCTGTCGTTCGCGGTGCCGATGAACGCGAAGGGGATGAAGATCCTGTCGCGCAAGTCGTACGAGGAGAACGCGACATCGGTGTTCGACAACCCGCTGTCGAGCCGCTTCGACGAGAACGACGCGGTGCTGTATTTCGACGACGTGAAGGTGCCGTGGGAACGGATCTTCGTTGCCGGCAACACGGCGATGTGCGCGAAGCAGTTCCACGCGACGCCCGCGCACGTGTACCAGAACTACCAATGCCAGGTGCGCCTGATGACGAAGCTGCGCTTCCTCGTCGGGCTCGGCCTGAAGATCTCCGAGGTCAACGGCACGAATGCGTTCCCGCAGGTGCGCGAAACGCTGGGCCAGCTCGCGGCCGAAGCGTCGATGGTCGAGGCGTGGGTCTACGGGATGGAAGCGAAGGGCACCGTCGTCAACGGCTTCTACGTGCCCGACCGCAACATGCTGTACGGCTCGCAGGTCGTCACGCAGCAGCTTTATTCGAAGGTGCTCAACACGCTGCGCGAGCTCGCCGGCGGCGGAATGATCATGCTGCCGTCCAGCGTGCGCGATTTCGAGAACCCCGACCTGCTGCGCATCATCGAGAAGACGCAGAAGTCGCCGGTGTGCTCGTCCGAGGAGCGCGTGAAGTTCTTCAAGCTCGCGTGGGATGCGGTCGGCTCCGAATTCGCGTCGCGCCACAACCAGTACGAACTGTTCTACGCCGGCGCGTCGTTCGTCACGAAGGGGCATGCGTATCGCACGTATGACTGGCAGCGCGCGTCGCATCTTGTCGATTCGATGCTCGGCAGCTATTCGCTGAACCAGGAACTGTCGACGCCGCGCGCCGCCTGACGCGCCGCATCGCGTTCGACTCATCCGCTATCGCCACAGGAGAGACAGATGGCCATCAACAAGCTTCACGACGAATTCCATACGCTGGACATGCAGCGCGACTGGCAACTGCCGGAAGGCTATGACCCGGCATCCGGCGCGCAGGAACTGATCCTGTCCGGCGCGCTCGACACCGAGCGGAAGCGCGGCAGCCGCACGCGCTTGCTGCGCCTGCCGGCCGGGCTGCATACGAAGAAGCCGTTCGTGCACGACTACTGGGAAGAGGTGTTTCTCGTCGAAGGCGACCTGACCGTCGGCAACGACGAACACGGTAACGGCGGCACGCCGTTCAAGGGCTACACGTATGCGGTGCGCCCGCCCGGCGCATGGCACGGCCCGTTCAAGTCGAACGGCGGCTGCGTGCTGCTGGAGATCCACTACTACGACCCGGCCTGAGCCCGGCCATTCACGACACATCGCGGGCGGCGCCGCATCGCGCGTGCGCTGCCCGCTACGAGGAGCATTCGATGAAAACCATCACGTTTGCGATCGACGGTCGCGACGGCCGCACCGAGCGCGCGATCGCGATCGACACGCTCGTGATCGCGGGCTGGACCGGCCGCGACACGGCTGCCATGGAGAAGCACATCCGCGAGCTGGAGGAACTGGGCGTCAAGCGCCCGGCGACGACGCCCGTGTTCTACCGCGTCGCGGCCGACCGCCTCGATCCGTCGCCCGCAATCCAGGTGTCGGGCGGGCAGAGCAGCGGCGAAGCGGAATTCGTGCTGGTGCGCGACGGCGGCGAGACGTTCGTCGGCATCGCGTCCGACCACACCGACCGGGAGGTCGAGACGTACGGGATCACGGTGTCGAAGCAGATGTGCGGCAAGCCGTGCGCGAACACGCTGTGGAAGCTCGACGACGTGGCCGGGCACTGGGATCAGCTCGTGCTGCGCGCCTACGCGACGATCGGCGGCGAGCGCGTGCTGTACCAGGAAGGCAAGGTGAGCACGATGCGCGCACCGGACGACCTGCTCGCGCAGTTCGCACGCCACGACGGCCGCTTCGTCGACGGCACCGCGATGCTGTGCGGCACGCTGGCGGCGATCGGCGGCATTCGGCCGGCCGAGCGGTTCGAGGTCGAGCTGGACGATCCGGTGCTGGGCCGCACGCTGCGGCACGTGTATGCGGTGGACACGCTGCCGGTGGCGGGCTGACGCGACCGGGAACGCGCACTCACGCGCGGCAGATCGCGATGATCTCCGCGCTGGTCGCAGCGTCGAACGGCGCGTGCTGCCAGTCGCCGTACCACTCGGCCGACGAGAATCCGGCCGCGATCACGCGCTCCCGCAAGTCGGGTTGAGTGATGAAGCGCAGCCGGCTCGTGTTCGTCAGCACCGTGTCGTCGCGGCGGAAGCGGTAGTGCGTGTCGAACGTGACGATTGCGCCGTCCACGGAGCGCACCGCATGATGCAGGTCGACGATGCCCGATTCGCGCGATTCGACGCTGCGTGCCGAATGTGCCGGCGTCCATGCATGCCACGGCGCGATGCGCGGATTGCGGGTCTCGAACAGGAAGCGGCCGCCGTCGGCGAGCACGCGCCGCGCGCCGCGCAGCGTCGTATCGATTTTGGCGTCGGTCAGCAGGCACTGGAACGCATGCCCGGTCATCACGACGGCATCGAACGGCGGCGCGTCGGGCGGCAGGCCGTCCAGCCCGCACGCAAGCCAGTGGACCGCGTCGGCGCCCGGCTGGCGTCGGGCGTATTCGATCATCGCCGGCGCGGGATCGATCGCCACGACGTCGTGCCCGGCTGCCGCGAGCCGGCGCGCGAACGTGCCGGTGCCGCAGCCGAGGTCGAGGATGCGTCGGCGTGCGGCGCCGATCACGGACGCGTAGAACGCGAAATCCCGATCGCCCGCGTTGAACAGGTCGTAGACCGCGACGAGGCGCGGGTCGGTGTAGAGCGCTTCGCCGGCGGGCGTGGCGGCGGACGTCATGCGGCCGCGCGTGTCAGCGCTGCTGCACGGCCACGCGCAGCCCGAGCGCGATGAAGATCGAGCCGATGATCTTCCCCTGCCAGCGCGTGAGCCACGTGAGCCGCTTCACGATGCGGCCGAGCGGACGGATCGAGCAGGCGATCAGCGTCGTGTAGAGCGAGCTGAGCACGACGAAGATCAGCCCGAGCACCGCGAACTGCACGAACGTCGAGCCGCGTTCCGGATGCACGAATTGCGGCATGAACGCGAGGAAGAACAGCGCGGTCTTCGGATTCAGCACCTCGGCGGGAATCGCCTGCAGGTACGCCTTGAGCGGGGTGACGGGCGATACGCTCGGCAGCGACGGATCGGACGGCTTCTCCAGCAGCGCGCGCACGCCGAGATAGATCAGGTACGCGGCGCCGATCACCTTCACGACATTGAACGCGAGCGCCGACGTCATCAGCAGCGCCGACAGGCCGACGGCCGCGAACAGCGTATGCACGAAGTCGCCGCTGGCGACGCCGAGGCCGGTCAGGATGCCGGTCTTGCGGCCGCCCTGCACGGTGCGGCTCAGCACGAGCAGCACGGCGGGGCCGGGAATCAGGAACAGGCCCAGGACGACGGCCGTGAAAGTGGTCAGCGTGGTCAGGTCGAACATGACGGCTCCGGCAGGTGGGTGCGGCGGCGGCGGGGGATCGGGGCATTGTATTCGCATCGGCAGGCGGCTGCAGACGCCGCACGGGCACCCGCCCGGCCGGCAGGGCCGCGCCGGCGCCTTTCTGGTATAAGCACTAAAGGACGCGCGGGCAGGGCGTCCGGCTTCCTCCATCGTCCACCGTTTCATGCGCCAGCTTCCTCCGACCACCGATCCCGCAGCGGATGACGAAGTCTTCCACGTGCCGCGTCCGCTCGTCGTGTTCGGCGGCTCGGTCGTCGAGCCCGAATGGCGGCTCGAGTGGCACAGCCATCCGCAGGCGCAGTTGCTCTACACGTTGAGCGGCGTCATCTATTGCGAGATCGACGGTGGCGTGTGGAGCGCGCCGCCGCAATGCACGGTATGGATTCCGGGCGACGTTCCGCACGCGGCGCGCGGCTCGGCCGGCGCGACGTTCTACGCGGTGCTGGTCGAACCGGATGCCGCCCTCGACCTCCCCGCGCGCTGCTGCACGCTGTCGGTGTCGCCGCTGCTGCGCGAACTGCTGCTGAAGGCGGCGAGCTTTCCGAACCTGTACGACGTCGACGGGCCGCAGGGGCGGCTGATGGCGACGCTGCTCGACGAACTCGTCGCCGCACCGGTCGAGGACCTGTACCTGCCGATGCCTGCCGATCGCCGGCTGCGCAAGCTGATCGACCATCTGCTCGCCGATCCGGCCGACAAGTCGCCGCTGGCCGAGCTCGCGCGGCGCGCGGGCATCAGCGAGCGCAGCCTGACGCGGCTCGCGGCGAAGGAGCTCGGGATGAGCCTCGGCGACTGGCGCCGGCGGCTGCACGTCGCGCTGTCGCTGCGGATGCTGACGACCGGCCGCCGCGTGCACCAGATCGCGATCGAGCTCGGCTACGAGAGCGCGAGCAGCTTCGTGACGATGTTCCGCAAGGCGACCGGCAAGTCGCCGACGCAATTCCTGACCGACCGGCAACGCTGAACCGCGCGACTCGCGCCATCCGGGCGCGATTGGCCGGATCGGGCAAGCGGTTGGCCGGGACGATAAATGACGCCGTGGGCCTCGATCCATAAAATGAGAATCGTTCTCATCTGGAGGCCGACATGCACATCACCACGACCGAATTCCCGTTTGTCTGGTTGCGTTACACCGGTTCGACGCACACCGACCCCGCCAGCCTGATCGCCGAACTCGACGCATTGCTCGCGCGTCGCGAACCGTTCGTTCTTCTGACCGACGATGCGCCGTCCGGCAATGACCGCGGCGCCGACGATCACGAGTTGCGCAAGCAGCTCGCGAAGTGGAGCAAGGCCAACCGCGCGCAGTCGCACGAATGGATCCCCGCGATGATCGCGATCGAGCCCGACGCCGCGCGGCGCGCGGCGCTCGACGCGTTCTCGGGCGCGTTCGAGAAGGTCTGGGGTTATCCGCTGAACGCGGCCGCCACCCGCGACGACGCACTCGCGCTGGCGCAACGGCTGCTCGACGACCCGGCGCGCGGCGCCGCGGCGGCGAACGGCTGAACCGTCTGCCGCGCCGACGGCGCGGCGTTCCTCGATACGCATGCACGGCGGGCGCGCAAGTGTGCGCCGCGGCATGCGGCAAACATGCAGGGGTGTCCGGTGGACAATCCGATCCGCGCGATGCGCATCTTCACGCGCATCGTCGAAATGAACAGCTTTACGCGCGCGGCGCAGGCGCTCGGCATTTCGCGCGCCACCGCGACGCGGACCGTGCAGGAACTCGAAACGGCGCTCGGCATGCCGTTGCTGGTGCGTACGACGCGCGCGCTGCGGGCGACGCCCGAAGGCGACGCGTATTACCGGCGCTGCGTGCGCATCACGGCCGACGTCGACGAGCTCGAGGCCAGCATTCGCGGCGCCGCGCTGCACCCGAGCGGGCCGCTGCGCGTCGAGCTGCCGGCGGCGGTCGCGGATGCGATCGTGCTGCCGGCGCTCGGCGAGTTCCATGCACGGCATCCCGATCTGGCGCTGACGCTGGGCGTATCCGGGCGCCCGGCCGATCGCATCGGCGACGCGATCGACTGCAGCGTCCAGCTTGGCGAACTGCCCGATTCGTCGCTCGTTGCGCGCCGGCTCGGCACGCTCGAGCGCGTGACATGCGCGAGCCCCGCGTATCTCGACCGCCACGGCGCGCCGCGCACGCTCGACGATCTGGCCGTGCATCGTGCGGTCGGCGCGTCGTCGGTTCCGGGGCAGCGTACGGCCGAACTCGATTTCCTCGTCGATGGCGCGGTGCGCAAGGTGCGGCTCGACGGGATCGTCAGTGTGGAGGACGAGCAGGCGTACCTGGCGTGCGGCGTGCATGGCCTCGGGCTGATCCAGCCGCCGCGCGTCGCTGCGCAGCCGCTGATCGACGCGGGGCGGTTGCGGGAAGTGCTGCCGCGCTGGCGGCCGGGTGCGATCGCGGTGTCGGCCGTGTATGTGAAGCGCCCGCATGTGTCGCCCGGCGTGCGCGCGTTCGTCGACTGGATCGTCGAGCGGTTTGAACGGGATCGGGAGGGCGTGGCCGTCGCGGGGGCCATGGCGCGACAGCTGGTGCGGGAAGTCGTCGAGATGAACGATCGCGAGGGGAGTCAGGTCGCAGTGGCGTGAACGGGGAGCGCTGAACGAAGGGCGGTCAATCGTGCGCGAGGCGAAACGCGGCGGCCATGTGCGCCTGCTCGGGGGCGGGCAGTGCGAGCCGCGTCGCAGGATGGGGGCGGTGCATCGAGATGCAAATATTCTGGCGATCGTGAGCCGTGTTTCGCCAGAATATTTGCCTTTTGATGCCCAGCCTGGCGAGACAAGCCCATGCGCATGCGGAGCGAACCGTGGCCACGTGCGGGGCGATTCGGCCGTCGAGCGTCGTCGTGCCGCACGCATATGGCGACGGCGGCTTGCCTCGGCCTTACGGTTTTCCCTGCACCGTCCTCAACCGCCCCAGCTCCTCCGCCAGAAAATCCACGAACGCCCGAATCCGCGCGGACATCTGGTGACGCTGCGCATACACCGCATAAATGTCGGCGCCCGGCGTTTCGTGATCGGGCAGCACGACGACCAGGCGCCCGTCGGCGAGGTAGTCGCGCAGATCCCATTCCGCGCGCATCAGGATCCCGTGCCCGTCGAGCGCCCACTTCACGGCGATCTCGCCGTCGTTCGTCGTCAGGTTGCCGTTGATCCGCACGGCTTCCGTATAACGCGCCGTGCCGCGCCCGCTCGTCAGGCGCCAGACGCCGTAACCCTCGTCCCCCTGGCGGATGCCAATGCAGTTGTGCCGCGTCAGGTCGTGCGGCGTGCCCGGGGTGCCGTGCCGCGCGAGATACGCGGGCGCCGCGCACAGCAGCCGGCGGTTCGGCGCGAGCCGCCGCGCGACGACGCGCGAATCGGGCGGCTCGCCGAAGCGGATGCACACGTCGAACGCGTCGTCGGTGAGCGGCGGCGGCATCACCGACAACTGCAGTTGCACCGACACTTCCGGATACCGCGCGACGAAGCGTGAAATCGCCGGGCCGACGTGGCTGCGGCCGAAACCGAGCGTCGCATTCACGCGCAGCAACCCCTTCGGGCGCTGCTTCGCGCTGCCGAGCAACTCGCCGAGTTCGTCCATCTGGTCGAGGATCCGGCGCGCGTAGTCGAGACACACGTCGCCTTCCGGCGTCAGCATCATCCGCCGCGTCGTGCGGTTCACCAGCGTGACGCCCGCGCGCCGTTCCATCTGCGTGAGCCGCTTGCTGACGGCCGCCGCGGTCAGCCCGAGTTCGCGCGCGGCCGCGCTGAGGCTGCCGGAGGCGGCGAGCGTCGAGAAGAAGCCGAGATCGGCCGGCTGGACGGTATCCGCCATGACGGGATTCATGAATTCAAGTTAAAGATGCTTTGAGTCTAGCACCGGTTCCTGCACTCCTGGTTCGGTAAAGTGCCTCCACGCTGACGATCAATCGAGGATGTGCGCATGAAGACCTACCGTATCGCAACGATTCCCGGCGACGGGATCGGCAAGGAAGTGGTGCCGGCCGGCAAGCAGGTGCTGGAGGCGCTGGCCCGCGGCAGCGACCGCTTCGCGTTCGAGTTCGAGGATTTCGACTGGGGCGCCGAATACTACCGCGAGCACGGCGCGATGATGCCGGCCGACGGCCTCGACGCGCTGCGCGGCAAGGACGCGATCCTGTTCGGCTCGGCGGGTGACCCCGACGTGCCCGATCACGTGACGCTGTGGGGGCTGCGCCTGAAGATCTGCCAGGGCTTCGACCAGTACGCGAACGTGCGACCGACGCGCATCCTGCCCGGTATCGACGCGCCGCTGAAGCGCTGCGGGCCCGGCGACCTGAACTGGGTGATCGTCCGCGAGAACTCCGAGGGCGAATATGCGGGCGTCGGCGGCCGCGTGCACCAGGGCCATCCGATCGAAGCCGCGACCGACGTGTCGATCCTCACGCGCGCCGGCGTCGAACGCATCATGCGCTTCGCGTTCCGGCTCGCGCAGTCGCGCCCGCGCAAGCTGCTGACCGTGATCACGAAGAGCAACGCGCAGCGGCACGCGATGGTGATGTGGGACGAGATCGCGAAGCAGGTCGCGCAGGAGTTTCCCGACGTGACGTGGGACAAGGAGCTTGTCGACGCGGCGACCGCGCGCATGGTCAACCGGCCGGCGTCGCTCGACACGATCGTCGCGACCAACCTGCACGCGGACATCCTCAGCGATCTCGCGGCCGCGCTCGCCGGCAGCCTCGGCATCGCGCCGACCGGCAACATCGATCCCGAGCGCCGTTATCCGTCGATGTTCGAGCCGATCCATGGCTCTGCGTTCGACATCATGGGCAAGGGGCTCGCGAATCCGGTCGGCACGTTCTGGTCGGTCGTGATGCTGCTCGACCACCTCGGCGAAGCGGAGGCCGCCGCAAGCGTGATGCGGGTGATCGAGGCGGTGACGTCCGACCCGTCGCTGCACACGCGCGATCTCGGCGGCAGCGCGACGACCGCGCAGGTGACGGCGGCTGTCTGCGAGCGTGTCGCGAACGCGGCGATCGCCGCCTGATGACACGGGCGGCGATGGGCGGGCGGGCCGCGACGTAGCGGCGGCGCGCGTGCGCAACCGGTCACCGGCTGTCGCCCGTTCATCGTCTCCCCGTTTTCCTGCCCGCGACTCGCGCATCCGACGCGAGCCGGGCGCCCGGGCGCCCCGGCGCCCGTTTCGCGGCGGCGCCGGCGAGCATTCACGGCAGAGCACGGCTCGACCTCGAAGGAGGAGACACATGCAAGCGGATCTGGAAACGCGCGTCGCGCGGAAACTGATGTGGCGCATCATTCCGTTCGTGATGCTGCTTTATTTCGTCAGCTTTCTCGATCGCGTCAACGTCGGCTTTGCCGCGATGACGATGAACAAGGCGATCGGCCTGTCGCCGACCGCGTTCGGGTTCGGCGGCGGCCTGTTCTTCATCGGCTACTTCCTGTTCGAAGTGCCGTCCAACCTGATTCTGCATCGCGTCGGCGCGCGCATCTGGATCGCACGCGTGATGATCACGTGGGGGATCGTGTCGGCCGTGTCCGCATTCGCGGCCGGGCCGACGAGCTTCTACGTGCTGCGCTTCCTGCTCGGCATGGCCGAGGCCGGATTCTTCCCCGGCATCATCCTGTACCTGAGCCTGTGGTTTCCCGCGAAGCAGCGCGCGGTGGCCGCCGCGTGGTTCATGGCGGCCGCGCCGATCTCGACCGCGATCGGTTCGCCGCTGTCGGGCGCGATCATGCAGATGCCGCCGATGTTCGGGCTCGCCGACTGGCAGATGCTGTACATCGTCGAAGCGCTGCCGGCGGTCGTGCTCGGCTTCGTCGTGCTCAGGTGCCTGACCGATTCGCCGTCGAAGGCCGCATGGCTGCGGGCGGACGAGCGCGACTGGCTGGTCGCGAAGCTGAAAGCCGAAGCCGATGCGCGCCACACGCATGCCGGACATACCGCCGGCGCGTGGCAGGCGCTGCGCGATCCGCGCGTGCTGGCGCTTGCGCTGATCTATTTCGGCACGTCGGCGGGGCTGTATACGCTCGGCCTGTGGGCGCCGTTGATGGTCAAGCAGTTCGGCTTCACCGCGCTGCAGACGGGCCTGCTCACCGGGATCCCGAGCATCGCCGCGGTCGTCGCGATGATCGCCTGGGCGCGGCATTCGGATCGCAGCGGCGAGCGCACCTGGCACGTCGTGATTCCGTGCGTGCTCGCGTGTATCGGCTTCGTGTTTGCGGGGCAGGCGGGCACCGCGCTGCTCACCGTGCTCGCGCTGGTCGTCGTCAACATCGGGATCAGTGCCGCGAAGGCGCCGCTGTGGGCGATGCCGAGCGCGTTCCTGTCAGGTGCCGGCGCGGCGGCCGGCATCGCGATGATCAACTCGATCGGCAACCTCGGCGGGTTCGTCGGGCCGTTCGCGATCGGCTGGCTGAAGCACGTGACGGGCGGCTATGCCGCGGGGCTCTACGTGGTGGCGGGCACGCTCGCGGTGTCGGCGGTCGTCACGCTGATGCTGAGCCGCAAGGGTGCGAGGGAAGCGGCCGTGCCGGGCGTGCGGCATCACTCGTAGGCGCGGCCGGTGCGCCGGGACGCCGGGCCGGCGCGTATCGTGAGCACGCCCGGCTTCATGCATCGAGATGACTCGCAGCTTGCCATGACTGGCGCGGCGGTGCCGTGCCGCCGGTGCGCTACGCGGCCTGATGCAATTGCGGAAGGGGAAGCGGAAAGGCGGGGGAGAGGGAGGGAGCGGCAGGCTGCGTGCGTGAAGAAGAGGATCAACCCGCGCAGCCTGCCTGACCGTGCCGCATCCAGCGATGCGGCACGGCGTCGAGCGAGGCGACTTACTTGTCGTCGCCCTTGATCTGCGGCAGCGCCGATGCTTCGCCCGGCGTCAGCAGCCCGACTTGCGAATACACGCGCAGCTTGTCGCGCGTATCGGTGATGTCGAGGTTGCGCATCGTCAGCTGGCCGATCCGGTCGCGCGGCGAGAACGTCGATGCCACCTTCTCCATCGACAGGCGTTCCGGCTGGTACGTGAGGTTCGGCGACTTCGTGCTCAGGATCGAGTAGTCGTTGCCGCGGCGCAGTTCGATCTTCACTTCGCCGGTGATCGCGCGCGCGACCCAGCGCTGGGCCGTTTCACGCAGCATGATCGCCTGCGGGTCGAACCAGCGGCCCTGGTACAGCAGGCGGCCGAGACGGCGGCCGTTCTCGCGATACTGCTCGATCGTGTCTTCGTTGTGGATGCCGGTGACGAGACGCTCGTACGCGATGTACAGCAGCGCGAGGCCCGGGGCTTCGTAGATGCCGCGGCTCTTCGCCTCGATGATCCGGTTTTCGATCTGGTCGCTCATGCCGAGGCCGTGACGGCCGCCGATGCGGTTCGCTTCCAGCAGCAGCTCGACCGGGTCGGTGAACTCGACGCCGTTCAGCGCGACCGGCTGGCCGGCTTCGAAGCGCACCGTCACTTCTTCCGCGGCGATCTTCACGTCGTCGCGCCAGAACGCGACGCCCATGATCGGGTTCACGATCTTGATGCCGCTCTCGAGGCTTTCGAGATCCTTCGCTTCGTGCGTTGCGCCGAGCAGGTTCGAATCGGTCGAGTAGGCCTTTTCGGCCGACATCTTGTACGCGAAGCCGGCCTGGTTCATGAATTCGGACATTTCGGCACGGCCGCCGAGCTCGTCGATGAACGTCTGGTCGAGCCACGGCTTGTAGATCTTCAGATCCGGGTTCACGAGCAGGCCGTAGCGGTAGAAGCGCTCGATGTCGTTGCCCTTGTACGTGCTGCCGTCGCCCCAGATGTTGACGCCGTCTTCCTTCATCGCGGCGACGAGCATCGTGCCCGTCACGGCGCGGCCGATCGGCGTGGTGTTGAAGTACGTGACGCCGGCCGTCGTGATGTGGAACGCGCCGCTTTGCAGCGCCGCGATGCCTTCTGCGACGAGCTGCGCGCGGCAGTCGATCAGGCGGGCGCCGGCTGCGCCGTATTCGATCGCGCGTTTCGGGATCGCGTCGTAATCGTCTTCGTCGGGCTGGCCGAGGTTCGCCGTGTATGCGTACGGGACGGCGCCCTTGAGTTTCATCCAGTGCAGCGCTGCGCTGGTGTCCAGGCCGCCGGAGAAGGCGATACCGACCTTCTGGCCGGTCGGGAGGCTTTCGAGAATCGTGCTCATAGGAATTACCGTGGATTGAAGCCGGTGGGATCGTATTTCGCGGAATATGCGAGTATCGGCTGTCCGGGAGGTTGGGGCAAGGGTTGATTTTCGTCCGGAACCGTCGCCGGGCCTGTCGCGGCGGGCTTGACGGGCGGTTAACCGGGTGGAGAACGCCGCCCGGGGCGGCGCGAAATCACGGCAAATCAGGCGCCGATGAGCCCGGACGCCGGCCGTGTTTCCGGGGCCGGATCGGCCGAATGGCGGGGCTGCAGCGGTCAGGATGCCGGCGCGCCGATCCGAAAGGAATATGAAAGGTGCTGCGTGAAGCCCGGATGCCCGCGAGCGTCAGATGTTCCACGACTGCGCGGTGTCGAGCAGCTTCTCGCGCAACTGGTCGACTTCCACGGCCAGCTTGGCCGTGATCGACACGTAGCCCGACAGCTGCGGCGGCGGTGCGTCGTGCGGTGGGTCGGCCGGCCGGCGGCGCGGCGCAAGCCGGCTCGGCGTGCCGAACTTGAGCGCGCGGCTCGCGCCGACCAGCGTATCGCGGATGCGCCGGTTCACGGCCTTCATGTCGACGCGCATGTATTCGCGGGCCGCGGCGTCGTCGCGGGCCGGCACCGCGCTCGACAGGATCTCCAGATAGCCGATGCACAGGCGCAGGCTGCGCTGGATCGCCTCGAGCTGCGTCATCGACGTCTCGCATTCCTTCGACACCGACGGCATCAGCGAACGCAGCTGCACGAGCAGCGCGCTCAGCGCGGCCATTTCCTTCAGGTGCGCGTCGTCGCTCACCTGGCGGTCGCCCGCGACCCGCGCATGCACGGCCGCGCACGCGCGCAGCGCGTCGGCGAGCTTGTAGCGCCACGAGTAGGTCGCATAGAGCGGCAGCGCGAACGAGAACGCCAGCGCGATCGCGATGCCGATCAGCACGTTCACCGCGCGCCACAGGCCGTCGACGATCTCGTTGTCGCCGTGCCCGGCGACGATCACCATCGTGATCGCCGACAGCAGCGCGATATAGCCGGCCTTGCCGATCGCGTGATACGCGCAGATGCCGCACGCGAGCGCCATCAGCAGGTAGATCGCGATCGGTGCGTGCGCGGCGGAATACAGCAGGATCAGCCCGAGCCCCGCGAGCGCGCCGATCGACGTGCCGAGCGCGCGCTCGGCCGCCTTCTTGCGGATGTTGCCGTGATGCTGCAGCCCGCCGACGACGATCAGCACGGTAATCGTCGACCACTCGCCGTGCGGCACGTTCAGGCCGGTGGACAGCGCGATCGACACGAGAATCGCGAGCGCGACGCGCGCCGCATGGATCAGCTTCGCGTGCCGGTAGCGGCGGTACGGGTCGAGCAGCGGGCAGAGCGCGTTGCGCAGGAGCGGAGGCAGCCGGGCAGGGAACGGGGTGGTCATGACGGAGCTGGAGTGGCCGGAACGCGCATCGCGGCCTGCGCGGGCCGGCGCCGCGCCGCATGCGCAGCAGACGTAACGCTAGCCGAACGCGGCAGGGCTGTCCACGGCGCGGTCGTCCGGCGGGGTCGGCCGCCGCGCGGCTTCGCGTCACGTCAGCGCGATGTCATGCGTCCGCGGTGCCCGGCTGCGCTTCCAGCACGCGGTTGCGTCCGCCGGACTTCGCGCGGTACAGCGCCTCGTCGGCACGCCGCAGCAGCGTCGCGGCGTTCAGGCGGCCGTCGGCGGCGGTCGCCGCGCCGATGCTCGCCGTGACACGCCCGTACGGGCTTTTCACGTGCTCGATGCCGAGCTCCGCGATCGCGCGCCGGATACTTTCGGCGACGGTCAGCGCGCCTTGCGCATCGGTGTCGGGCAGCGTGACGACGAATTCCTCGCCGCCGTAGCGCGCGACGTGATCGCCGTCGCGACGCAGGCAGCGCGACGCGGTTTGCGCGACGCGCCGCAGCACGTCGTCGCCGGCCGGGTGGCCGTAGTAGTCGTTGAACGCCTTGAAGTGATCGACGTCGACGAACAGCACCGACAGCGGGCGGCCGCTGCGTGACGCCCGCTGCGCCTCCTTCGCGAGCACCGTGTCGAACGTGCCGCGGTTGTCGAGGCCCGTCAGCGCATCGGTGTGCGCGAGCCGGTACAGCTTCGATTCGGCGACCTGCCGGCGCGTCAGTTCGCGCGACAGCGCCAGCGATCCCCACGCGATGAACCCGGTGAACAGGCACATCAGCACGACGGTCCAGATCGCGCGGTGGTGCCACGACGCGTAGATGTCGACCTCGGCGGGCGCGACGTCGACGATCAGCGGCAGGCCGGCGAGATGCTTGTAAACATAGACGCGCCGCACGCCGTCGATGCTGCCGACGCCCGACAGCACGCCTTCCCGCCTGCGCAGCGCCTCGATGAACAGCGGCGACCTGCGCAGGTCGATGCCGACCACGCGCGCGTCGTAGGGCAGGCGGCTTACGAGCGTGCCGTTGAGCTCGGCGATTGCCGCGCTGCCGTGCTTGCCGACCGCGAGGCCGTCGAGCAGCGCGCGGAAGTAGTCGATGCTGAGCGTGCCGACGACGATGCCGCCGAACGAGCCGTCGGGCAGCGTGATCCGGCGGCTGAGCGCGATCGTCAGCGCGCCGCCGCGCAGCCGGGATGCGTACGGCCGGCTGATATAGAGACCCTGCGCGACATCGTTGCGGTGCACGGTGAAATAGTCGCGATCCGCAAAGTTGCCTTGCCGCGCGGGCGACGCGCTCGAATCGATCACGATATTGCCGTGCGCATCCATCACGAACAGCGACCCGAGATATTCGCCGGTGGCGGCGCGGTCGAACAGCAGCCGATGGCGCTGGCGGGGCGGCAATGTCGTCAGTTCCGGATCGGCCACGCCGTCGAGGACGTTCTGCAGCGACAAATCGTAGAGCTCGATATTGCGCGCGATATCGCGTTCGATCAGCAGCATCAGGTTGCGTGCATTTTCGACCGCATGGTCATATGCATCGCGCCGCGCCTCGATTAAAAGCGCCGTGGAAAGCCCCCAGCTGAACATCAGCAGCAAAATCCCCGCAACGAGTACGCCGCGGGGCGACAGAATGCGTGCCACGATCGACGCCGTATGGCGGCGCAGCGTGGCGGGCAGCGTGAATGACTTCATCCTCGAGGGTGGCGGGCGGCGGATTTCGCGTCGTTGGCGATTCCGCTCGCTGTTGATTTCGAATCGGGCCGCATTATCTCGCGAATTCCAGGCATTCGTGTGCGCATGCAAAACATGCATGCCGGGGCGGTGATTCAAAACGGTTACGCATCGTTACCGCTTTAGGTGCGGGTGATTTGATTTGAATCAATTGCCGATATCGGTCATTTTGTCTGAATAATCCCGTAATTACCCGGCGATTATGTATGCCGGCGTGGTAGCTGGCGGATTGCGACAAGGCAGTGGAGAAACACCTGGGAGAGGAAAACGGGATGACCGCCCGGAGTACATGGTTTTTGCACCGGAGCGCGGCGACGGCCCGGCCGGCCCGGCCTGACCGGTCGCGACGCGGCCAACCCCTTGATTCTGCGAAATCTCCGGAGCGGCCGCGGGCGGCGGCACCCGAGCTGTCCCCGTGACGAATCAGGTAGAATCCGCGCTTCGCCGCAGGCGCCCGCCGCGCAACGCGTATCGGGGCCGCATCGAATGCATCGTAGGACGCGCCCCGCGCTCCGATTCCGCATGCGCCGGCTACGGATGCCGGCCCGCTCAACGTTCGTCTCGTTTATGTCCGCACTTCCGAAATCCGACCAACCCGGTTCGTCCGCGAACCCACCCAAGCTTCATCGCGCGCTGAAGGCGCGCCACCTGACGATGATCGCCATCGGCGGCTCGATCGGCACGGGCCTGTTCGTCGCGTCCGGCGCGTCGATCTCGCAGGCCGGCCCCGGCGGCGCGATGGTCGCGTACATGCTGATCGGCCTGATGGTTTACTTCCTGATGACGAGCCTCGGCGAAATGGCCGCGTTCATGCCGGTGTCGGGCTCGTTCGCGACCTACGGCGCGAAATACGTGGACGAGGGCTTCGGTTTCGCGCTCGGCTGGAACTACTGGTACAACTGGGCCGTGACGATCGCGGTGGAGCTCGTCGCCGCGCAGCTCGTGATGCATTACTGGTTTCCGGACGTCCCGGGCGTGTGGTGGAGCGCGGCGTTCCTCGGCGTGATGTTCCTGCTCAACGCGCTGACCGTGCGCGGCTTCGGCGAGGCCGAATACTGGTTCGCGCTGATCAAGGTCGTCACCGTGGTCGCGTTCATCGGCGTCGGCCTGCTGATGATCTTCGGCATTCTGAAGGGCGCGCCGGGCAACGGCTGGGGCAACCTGACGATCGGCGACGCCCCGTTCGCGGGCGGCCTGCCGGCGTTGATGGGCGTCGCGATGATCGCCGGCTTCTCGTTCCAGGGCACCGAGCTGATCGGCGTCGCGGCCGGCGAATCGGAAAACCCGCGCACGACGATCCCGCGCGCGGTGCGCCAGGTGTTCTGGCGGATCCTGCTGTTCTACGTGTTCGCGATCTTCGTGATCGGCGTGCTGATTCCCTATACCGACCCGAACCTGCTCAAGACGGACGTGACCGACATCGGCGTGAGCCCGTTCACGCTCGTGTTCCGCCACGCGGGCCTCGCATTCGCGGCCGGCGTGATGAACGCGGTGATCCTGACGGCCGTGCTGTCGGCCGGCAACTCGGGCATGTACGCGTCCACGCGGATGCTCTACAACCTCGCGACCGAAGGCCGTGCGCCGAGGATCTTCGCGAAGCTGTCGCGCGGCGGCGTGCCGCGCAACGCGCTGTATGCGACGACGGCCGTCGGCGCGCTGTGCTTCTTCACGTCGCTGTACGGCGACAAGACCGTGTACCTGTGGCTGCTGAACACGTCGGGGATGACGGGCTTCATCGCATGGCTCGGCATCGCGGTCAGCCACTACCGGTTCCGCAAGGGGTACGTGAAGCAGGGTTACGCGCTTGACCAGCTGCCGTACCAGTCGAAGTGGTTCCCGTTCGGCCCGCTGTTCGCGTTCGTGCTGTGCCTCGTGATCGCGCTCGGGCAGGACTATCAGGCGTTCCTCGCGAACCGGATCGACTGGGCCGGCGTGGCCGCGACCTATATCGGCATTCCGCTGTTCCTCGTCGTGTGGCTCGGCTTCCGGTTCCTGAAGAAGAGCCGTTTCGTGCGCTACGAGGACATGGAAATCGCGCCGTGGATCGCCGCGAGCCGCGGCGCGCAGCGGCAGCCGGTGGCGAACCGCGAAACCGCGGGCTGACGCGGGCGCGGCGTACAGCCGCGCGGCATGCGACGAAACGGGAAGCCGCGCGCTTCCCGTTTTTTTTGCCCGGCTTTTGCCTGCACGGGGTCAAAGCCGGTTATATTGCCCGACCCTACCGGGCCACGGCCCGGCCGGCGCGGGGCGCGCAGCGCGGATCGGCATCCGGCGCGCGCGCGGTGCGGCGGCCGGCGAGATGCCCGGCGTTTTCATCGTTCCATCCGGGCCGATACGGCCCGCGGAGCGCGCAACCCAGAGGAATCCATGAGCGCATCACCCGCCGAGCGGAAGGCCGGACCCGTTTCCATCGTGCGAATCGAAGCCGCGATCAACGCGTGGCGCGAAGTGTACCCGCCGGCGCCTGACGGCGAGGACGGCTACGCGCTCGACGCCGGCAGCAATTGCCTCGCGGAGCTGTACGGCACGATGATCTGCTACCAGCTGCCGGACGTGCCGCTCGACTCGCTGAGCGACGCGCAGCGCGACGCGCTCTACGCGACCGAGGTGTGACGGACGGCGCGTGACGCCGCCATGCCGCGGCGCCGATCAGGCAACGGGAAGCTCGCGGGCTTCCCGTTTTGCTTTGGGCGGCACGGCGCCGGGGCCGCGCGTGGCGGATTGCGCCGCCTGCGGTATCGTGACGACATCGTCCGGCCAGGGTTGACCGCCGGATCGCTGTCCGGGAGACATCGAACATGGAGTTGAGACACCTCCGTTACTTCGTCGCGGTTGCCGAAGAGCGGAATTTCACGCGGGCGGCCGAACGGCTGCATATCGCGCAGCCGCCGCTGAGCCGGCAGATCCAGCAGCTCGAGGAAGCGCTCGGCGTGCCGCTGTTCGAGCGCAACGCGCGGCCGCTGAAGCTGACCGACGCGGGGCGCTTCTTCTATTCGCACGCGGTGCAGCTGCTCGCACAGACGACCGAGCTCGAATCGATGACGAAGCGGGTCGGCAAGATCGAACGCAGCATGTCGGTCGGCTTCGTCGGCTCGACGCTGTACGGGATGCTGCCGAAGATCATCCGGCGCTTTCGCAGCGAGTATCCGGCCGTCGAGCTGAGCCTGCACGAGATGTCGACGATGGACCAGATCAAGGCGCTGAAGGAAGGGCGCATCGACGTCGGGTTCGGACGCATCCGCCACGAGGACCCGAGCGTGCGGCGCGTCGTGCTGCGCGAGGAGCGGATGATCGTCGCGTTGCCGGTCGGCCATGTGCTCGACAGCGCGAAGCCCGTGCTGTCGCTGCACGATCTCGTGAACGACACGCTGATCATCTTTCCGAAGGCGCCGCGCCCGAGCTATGCGGACCAGGTGCTCGCGGCCTTTCACGATCGCGCGCTGCAGCCGCGCAAGATCTACGAGACGCGCGAACTGCAGATCGCGCTCGGTCTCGTCGCGATGGGCGAGGGCGTGTCGGTGGTGCCGCATAGCGTGTACGGGCTGAAGCGCGACGACATCAGCTACAAGCCGCTCGACGATCCGAACCTCGTGTCGCCGATCATCATGAGCATGCGGATGCTCGACGAATCGGAGGACATTCGCGCGATGCAGGCGCTGATCTACCGGCTGTACGACGAGGCGCAGATGGAGTATCTGCCGCCGCAGCCCGAATGAACGCGCGGGCGGTGGGGGCTTGCTTGACGCTGGGCGCGGGCGCGGGCCAACATCGCCGGATCCGGCAAGGCCGCCGAGGTGCGGCCGCTTTCATGCAGACGACAGGCACATGACCGACATTCCGATCGAGGAGACAAGCGTCGAGACGCCGCAAGGGCGCCTCTTTGCGAAACGCTGGCGCGGCGGCCCGGCGCAACGGGCAGCGGGTACGGGCGAGCCGGCCGCGCCCGAGCCGGCCGCACCGATCGTGCTGCTGCACGATTCGCTCGGCTGCGTCGACCTGTGGCGCGACTTCCCCGCGCAGCTCGCGAGCGCCACGCAGCGCGACGTGATCGCCTACGACCGCCTCGGTTTCGGCCGTTCGGATCGGCACCCGGGGAAACTCGGCACGACGTTCGTGCGCGACGAGGCCGATCATGCGTTCGCCGCATTGCTCGACCAACTCGATATCGATGCGTTCGTCGCGTTGGGGCACAGCGTCGGCGGCGGGATGGCGGTCGGGTGTGCCGCCTATCCGGCGCGTTGCCGTGCGCTCGTGACGATCGCCGCGCAGGCATTCGTCGAGGATCGCACGCTGGCCGGCATTCGCGACGCGGGGCAGCAGTTCGACGAGCCGGGCCAGCTCGACCGGCTCGCGCGTTATCACGGCGACAAGGCCGAATGGGTGCTGCGCGCGTGGGTCGACACGTGGCTGTCGCCCGCGTTTCGCCACTGGAGTCTCGACGACGATCTGCCGCGCGTGCAATGCGCGACGCTCGCGATTCACGGCGAAGACGACGAATACGGATCCGACGTGCATCCGAAGCGGATCGCCGCGCGCGTCGCGGGGCCGTCGTCGTATCTGTTGCTCGGCCGGTGCGGGCACATGCCGCACCGCGAGCGGACCGACGACGTGCTGGCCGCCATCGCGACGTTCCTGCGCGACGCGCTCGCCTGAGCGCGGCTGCCGTCGGCGGGCGCGGGCCCGCCGGCCGTCAGAAGGCGAGCTGGATCGCGAGGTCGATCGCGAGCAACGCGATCGAACAGCCGATCCCGAGGATCACGTTCGGCAGCCGGTGCTCGAAGTCGCGATTGTCGCGGCGCATCGCGGCGCCGAGCAGGAAGATCGCCTCGACGAGAATCTGCAGTCCGACGAACAGCAGCATCAGCAGATACTCGTAACCCATCTGCTTGAACGCGGCGAACTGCATCCCGTGATCGCGGATCCATTGGCCGACGCGCAGCAGTTCGTAGACGAACAGCAAGGCGGGAAACAGGTAGCTGATGAAATAGGTCGGCGCGGTGGCGTGCCGTAGTTCGAGGTGGAAGTGCTGATGCGTGGTTGCCATCACGAATCCCTCCTTGCAACGCATGATTGCGGTCGCGACGGCCGCGCGACGATGTGCCGATACAGGGATTACCCGAAGCGTCGTGCGCAGCCGTACGTCGCCAGCATACTGCCGCGCGGGAAATTTGGCATGCGATGCATGCGTTCGTCGTAAAAATGCGTATGCGCCGCGCGACGCGCGCCATCGCACCGTATTCACCGGAGGCGCTGCGCTGGCCGGTTCTGCGTCGCTCGATGCATCACCGGCGCCGTTCAGCGTTTCGCTTCCGCGCCTTCGACAAACAGCTTCGCGACCGCCTGGAACTCCCGTTTCAGCGACAGGCCCGGCACGGTCAGCCAGCGCAGCATCGCCGCGAGATACAGGTGATGGAACCACGTCGCGAGCTGGTCGGCCCGCAGCGTGCCGTTCAGTTCGCCTGATTGCTGCCCGGCTGCGATCAGTTGCTGCCATACGAGCGCGATATCGCTGCCGTTCTCGTTGCTGCTTTCCGGTTCGGCCACGCCGATGCTCAGGAAGCGATGGCGCAGATACGCGAGCAGGTACGCGGGATGCTGCTCGCACCACGCGGCCGATGCATCGAGCACGCAGCCGATGCGCGACACGAACGTCTTGCGCCGCGCGACGTCGCGCTGCAGATGGGCGAGATCGCGCGCGAGCTCGCCTTCGAGCCAGTGCGCGAGCACGGCTTCCTTCGTCGCAAAGTGGTTGTACAGCGTGCGCTTCGCGACATCGGCCTGCGCGGCGATCTGCTCCATCGTGACGGCATCGTAACCGTGCGCGTCGAACAAGCGTGCGCCGGTGGCGGCGAGGTGCGCGAGCATCTGGATGCGCTTGCGCGCGCGGCGGCCCGGATCGTCGGTCGGAGTCGGCATGGCGAGGGATCGGATAAAAGTGTACGAATTGCATTAGTATACGACGTGCACTTTTATGAATCCACCTGCCTCCGTCGGGCGCAAGGAGTCACGCATGAAACTCGTCATCGCCACCTACGGTACTGAAGGCGACACGCGCCCGCTCGCGGCGCTCGGCCGTGCGCTGATCGATGCCGGCCATGACGTCCGGCTGCTGGCCGACGCGGCGACGCTCGGCTCGGCCGCCGTGCTCGGCGTGCCGTCGGCGGCGTTGTCCGGCGATATCCGCCGTGCGATTGCGCCGGAGGGCGCATTGGCCGATGCGGTGCGCGGGCGCGGCGGCTTCAACGACACGTCGAAGGCGCTCGCGGCGATCGCCAATGCGAACACGGCCGCGTGGATGCGGCAGGTTGCGGAGGCATCAGCCGGGTGCGATGCGATCCTCGTGTCGGGGCTCGTATCGTTCGTCGGCTTGTCGGTTGCCGAGTATCGCGGCGTGCCGGCGATCGGCGCCGGCATGATCCCGATTACGCCCACCGCGGCATTCGCGTCGCCGTTCCTGCCGCCGGGGAAGGTGCCGCGCTGGCTGAACCGCGCGAGCCACCGGTTCGTGAACGCGCTGCTGTGGCAGGCGTTCAGGAAGTCGACGAACGCGGCGCGCGCGAGCGTGTGCGGGGTGCCGCCGCGCAGGCGGGTGTGGACCGATCATCCGATGCTGTACGGCGTGTCGCCGGCACTGCTGTCGGGCCCGGCCGACTGGCCGTCGCAGGCGCTGGCCTGCGGCCAGTGGCGAATCGATGCACGTGCATGGGAACCGCCGCCTGATCTCGCGGCGTTTCTCGATGCGGGCGATCCTCCCGTGTACATCGGTTTCGGCAGCATGGCCGGCTTCGATCGTGCCGGGATGGCCGATGCACTCGTGCGTGCGCTCGCCGGCCGGCGTGCGCTGTTCCATCCGGGCTGGAGCGGCATCGACGCGTCAATGCTGCCCGCGCACGTTCACGTGATCGGCGATACGCCGCATGACCGGCTGTTCCCGCGTGTGTCGATGGCGATCCATCATGGCGGGTCGGGCACCACGCATTCGGCTGCGCGGGCCGGCATTCCGTCCGTCGTCGTGCCGTTCGCGGGCGATCAGTTCTTCTGGGCGAACCGGCTGCAGCGGCTCGGCGTCGCGGATGCGCCGGTCGCGGGGCGGCGCGTGGACGCCGCCGCGCTTGCGCGGGCCATCGCGTTCGCGGAGCGCCGCGACACGAAGGCGCGCGCAACGGAACTCGGCGCGCGCATCGCGCGGGACGAAGGCCTGACGCTGGCCGTCAGTGCGATCGAGCGCTGGGGACGGCCGGGCGCGCGGTGAGCCCGCGCGTCGACGTCAGAAATGCCCGGTGAAGCGATAGCGGCTGCCCGGGTGCCACAGGTTGGCGACCGACGCGACCATCCCTTGCGACCACGTGCGCCGATGCAGCAGCAGGCACGGCTCGCGGTCGTCCATCGTCAGGTGGCGGCGTGTTTCGGCGTCGGGCATCGCGGCCTCGATCCGGTATTCGACGCGCTGCAGCGGCGCGACGCGCGTCAGGTACTGGTTCGGCGTCGTCGTCGTGAAGTCCTGCAATGCGTATTCGGGCGCGCAGGCCGGATTGACCCAGCGTTCCTCGAGCTGCACGGGCGTGTCGTTCTCGAAGTGCAGCACGCGCGAATGGAAGATCGGGCTGCCCGTGTCGAGCTGCAGTTCGTCGGCGAGCTTCGCGTCGGCAACGGCCGCGCCGACCAGCAGCACCTGCGCGCGATAGCCGTGGCCGCGCGCGGCGACTTCGTCCGAGATGCTGCGGATCGCGACGAGCGTCGATTCGTACTTCGGCGACGCGACGTACGTGCCGGAGCCGCGCGTGCGCGTGAGCACCTGCTCGGCGGTCAGTTCGCGCAGTGCGCGGTTCACGGTCATCCGCGCGACGTTGAATTCGCGCGCGAGTTCGTTCTCCGACGGCACCTGGTCGCCTTCCGCCCATTCGCCGGCATGAATGCGCGCGAGGATGAAGTCCTTGATTTCCTGATAGATCGGTGTGGTCATGGGATCACGGTTCCAGAGTCGGCGGCGGCCCGCCGCCGAATGCCGATCCGGCGCGCGCCCGGCGCCGAGTGTACCGGTTTCGCGGGCGTGCGGGCCCGGATTTCCCGAATGATCCCTGTTCGGCCGGCGCGCGTCCATGCGGGATTGCACAGAGCGGCCGGCCCGCGGCAGTCCGCGCGGTCAGAACCGATGCCGGATGCCGACCGTCGCGACCACCTGCGTGTTGGTCGACGAAGCCGCGAGCCCCGTCACGTTCGCGAAGCCGAGCGTCGCGCCCGACGGCACGCCGAACTGGTGCTGGTAGACCGTCTCCGCATACACGTCGGTGCGCTTGCTCAGCGCGTAGTCGGCCATCAGCGTCACCTGGTGCCATTTCGGCCGGTGGCTGCCGGTGGCGTCGTCGTAGCGGCCGTCGGTGAACGTATAGGCGCCCGCGAAGGAGACGGCCGGCGTCAGCGTGTAGCGCGCGTTGACCTCGAAGTTGTCGAAGCGCAGCGCGTTCAGCGCGCCGGGCAGCGACGACGCGGCCGTTTCGTCGAACATCGAGTGCGTCCACAGCGCGCCGACCGTCAGCCGGTCGAAGGCGTAGCTGCCGCCCGCGCCCATCACGCGCTGGCGCACGGCCGGGAAGTTCGGGCCGTCGTTCGTCGACAGCGCGCCGCCGGCCGTCAGCCCGCCGCGGTTGAGCTGCAGGTACGCGGCGCCGAGGCTGACCGGCCCGTTCGCATACGACACGCCCGCGCTGTACGAGCGGTTGTTCGCGAAGCCGCCGGCCGCGTTGCTGAACCCGTACAGGCCGCCGAACTGCCAGCCGGCGAGCGTCGGGCTCGTGTATTTCACCGCGTTGTCGATGTAGAACGAATCGTCGATGTTGTCGTTGTCGAACGGATGCGACGCGAGATTGTTGCCGTCGCCGTTGTTCGCCATCGCGAGCGGGCCGAGGTAGTCGACCACGGCATCGTATTGGCGGCCGAGCGTCACCGCACCGTACCGGTCGCTCTGCAGGCCGACGTACGCGCGGCGGCCGAACATCGTGTTCCGGTAGGACTGCGTGCCGTTGTTCAGGTTGAAGCCGTTCTCGAGGCGGAACAGCGCATGCAGGCCGCCGCCGAGATCCTCGTTGCCGCTCAGGCCGAAGACCGTATTCGACAGCAGGCCGCTGCCTTGCTGCCACGCGCTTTTGCCCGACTGGTTGTTCGTATAGGCGATGCCCGCATCCAGCATCCCGTAGAGCGTGACGCTGCTTTGCGCATGCGCGGCGGCGCCGAAGAATGCGAGGGAAAGGGTACCGACGACTGCTTTTTTCATTGCGAGTGCTTCCTGGAAAGGCCCGTCGCGACGGGAACGACGATTCGTCGCGCGTTCGCGCCGGAACACGCGTTCGAATCGATGAATCGATGAATCGTTGAAAATGGGAGGCGGCGCGTGACGCGTGTCACGCGCGGCCGCGGCGAACGCCGCTAGTGCTGCAACAGGCGGATCGTGCCGAACTCGGCGGCCGGCAGCAGGCGGAGGATCGACAGGATGGCCGGCGATGCCTGCGACCGTGCGACCTCGAGCTCGATGCAGGCGCGCCCGGTGCGCTTGTCGATCGCGGCCGTGTAGAAATTGAGCGCGGCGCCGACCGCCTGGTGCAGCAGGCGCCGCACGACGGCGAGGTTGTCGGATTCGACGCGGATCGACAGCAGCACGCGTTCGTCGGCGGGGTACCGGCGCCGCGAACGAGCGGGCGACAGAGCGCGTGAAGCGGCGATTTCGGTTCTGGTCGGTTTCATGCTGGCACCCCGGTCGCATCGTGCTCCGCACCGCGGAGATCTCGTCTTTGACATGCCGCCCATTCTAGGAATCGCGGTGACGATACGGTGTATAGACTCGCGCGGGCCCTGAAAAGAACGCATAAAAATGCCCCGTCGGCCGGCTTTCTTCTTTACGGCTTTTTTATTCCTTGTAAAGAAATTGAACACCGCTTTGATACGCGGATTTCTACACTGTCGCATCCCATTCGCCAGACGAGCATGGGGGCGTCACACGGGCCTGCGCCGGCAAGGCAAGGCCCGCCACGCCGACGATCGCGCGGTGTCGCCGCGCATATGAAAAAAGGGGGAAAGCCATGTTGTGGATCACCGGCGCGCTGTCGCTCGCGCTCTTTATCTATCTGTTTCATGCATTGATCAAACCCGAGCGGTATTGATCGGCGCGATTCAACAGGAATTCGAAAAATATCGGTGAATGTCATGAGCGATCTGCTTTTCATTCTGTTCACGCTCGCGTTCTTTGCCTTGACGGCCGGTTTCATCACCGGCCTTGACCGGATCTGAGCGAGCGTCGACATGTTCAACAATCTCATTCAATTCGCGATCGTTCTCGCGATCATGCTGGCGCTGGTGCCCGTCGTCGGGAAATGGCTCGCGCACGCCTTTACGAGCCCGCGCCACGCGTGGGTCGAACGCCGTACCTATGCGCTGCTCGGCGTGAATCCCGACGAAGCGATGTCGTGGCAGCGCTACGGCATGGTGCTGCTGCTCAGCAATGCCGGGATGATGCTGCTCGGCTATCTGCTGCTGCGCATCCAGGACACGCTGCCGTTCGATGCGCTGCAGCGCGCCGCGCAAAGCCCCGACCTCGCGTTCAACACCGCCGCGTCGTTCATCACGAACACGAACTGGCAGGCGTACGCGGGCGAGAGCAGCCTGTCGAACTTCTCGCAGATGGCTGTCATCACGTTCCTGATGGTGGCCAGCGCGGCGACCGGCGTCGCGGCCGCGGGCGGCTTCATCCGCGGGCTGAGCCGCAAGAGCGCGGCGGACATCGGCAACTACTGGGTCGACTTCACGCGCGTGACCTATCGCGTGCTGCTGCCGCTCAGCTTCGCGATGGCGCTCGTGTACGTGTGGCAGGGCATGCCGCAGACGCTCGCGTCCGATGCGTGGGCGACCACGCTCGAAGGCGCGCGCCAGCAGATCGTGACGGGGCCCGTTGCCAGCCTCGAATCGATCAAGCACATCGGCACGAACGGCGGCGGCTTCTTCAGCATGAACGCCGCGCATCCGTTCGAGAACCCGACGCCGCTCACCAACACGCTGCACATGCTGTCGATGCTGCTGATTCCGTCCGCGCTGACGTACACGCTCGGCACGATGATCGGCCGGCGCCGCCAGGGCTGGGTGATCCTCGGTGCGTTCGTCGTGATGTTCGTCGGCTTCCTCGCCGTGATCTATTCGGCCGAGCAGCACGGCAATCCGCTCGTGGCCGGGCTCGGCGTCGACCAGCAGATGAGCGCCGCGCAGCCGGGCGGCAACATGGAAGGCAAGGAGATGCGCTTCGGCATCGCGCAGACGAGCCTGTTCGCCACCGTCACGACCGCCGCGACCACCGGCTCGGTCGACGCGATGCACGACTCGCTGACGCCGCTCGGCGGCCTCGTGCCGATCGCGCAGATGATGCTGAACAACGTGTTCGGCGGCGACGGCGTCGGGCTGATCAACCTGTTCACGTTCGCGATCCTCACGGTGTTCCTGGTCGGGATGATGATCGGGCGCACGCCGGAATTCCTCGGCAAGAAGATCGAGGCGCGCGAGATGAAGCTCGTGATGCTCGCGGTGCTCGCGCATCCGTTCAGCATCCTCGGCTTCACCGCGCTGGCCGCGATGCTGCACTCGACGATGGACAGCCTCGCGAACCTCGGCCCGCACGGCTTCAGCGAGGTGCTGTACGCGTACACGTCGGGCACCGCCAACAACGGCTCCGCGTTCGCGGGCCTGAACGCGAACACGCCGTTCTTCAACACGACGATCGGCTTCGCGATGCTGATCGGCCGCTACCTGACGCTGCTGCCGATGCTCGCGGTCGCGGGCAGCCTCGCCGCGAAGAAGAGCGTGCCGGAAAGCGCGGGCACGCTGTCGACGTCGACGGGCCTGTTCGCCGGCCTGCTGGTCTTCGTGATCCTGGTCGTCGGCGGCCTCACGTTCCTGCCCGCGCTCGCGCTCGGCCCGGTCGTCGAGCACCTGCTGATGTCGGGCGGCCAACTGTTCTGAGGAAAACATCATGATGCAAGGCAATCGCCAGGCAGCGGCCGCCGCCGCGCCGGCACCCGGTTCTTCGTTCGGCGCGGCGACGCGCGGCCTCGTGCGGCCCGTGATCGCATCGTCGGTGCTGTTCATGCTCGTCACGGGCATCGCGTATCCGCTGCTCACCACGGGCGTCGCGAACGCGCTGTTCCCGTCGCAGGCGCGCGGCAGTCTCGTGGAGCGCAACGGCACGACGATCGGCTCGACGGTGATCGGGCAGTCCTTCACGCGCGCCGGCTACTTCCACGGGCGGCCGAGCGCGACGACCGGCACCGATCCGGCCGATCCGTCGAAGACGGTCGAACAGCCGTACAACGCGGCCGGCAGCGGCGCCAGCAACCAGGGGGCAACCAGCAGGAAGCTGCTCGCGGATATCGCGCAGCGGGTACGCGCGTACCGGCAGGAGAACGCGCTCGCCGCCGGCACGCCGGTACCGGCGGATGCCGTGACCGCGTCGGCATCGGGGCTCGATTCCGAGATCTCGGTGGCGAACGCGCGGCTGCAGGCGGCACGCGTCGCGCAGGCACGCGGCGTCGATGCCGCACAGGTCGCGGCGCTGGTCGAACGCGTCGCATCGCCGCGCCAGCTCGGCGTGCTCGGCGAACCGCGCGTGCGCGTGCTCGACCTGAACCTCGCGCTGGATCGCGCATTCGGCCAGGCGGCCGGCGCGAAGTAATGGCAGGAACCACGGAGTCACTCATGTCCCATATCGAAACCCCGATCAATCCGGCGGCGATCCCGGTCGGCGCCGTGCCGCCGATGCGCCGGACGGCCGTGCTGCGCGAGGCCTTCCGCAAGCTCGCGCCGCGCGTGCAGTTGAAGAATCCCGTGATGTTCGTCGTCTATCTCGGCAGCATCGTCACGACGGTGCTGTGGCTGCAGGCGCTGACCGGCACGGGCGATGCGCCGGCCGGCTTCATCTTCGCGGTCGCGTGCTGGCTGTGGTTCACCGTGCTGTTCGCGAACGCGGCCGAGGCGCTGGCCGAAGGGCGCGGCAAGGCGCAGGCCGACGCGCTGCGCGCGGCGCGCAAGCGCGTGTACGCGAAGGTGCTCGACGAGCCGAAGCGGTACGGCAGCACCAGCCATCGCGTGCCGAGCGACGAACTCGCGGCCGGCAGCATCGTGCTCGTCGAGGCCGGCGACACGATTCCCGCCGACGGCGAAGTGATTGACGGCGTCGCGTCGGTCGACGAATCGGCGATTACCGGCGAATCCGCGCCCGTGATCCGCGAGTCGGGCGGCGATTTCTCGTCGGTGACGGGCGGCACGCGCGTGCTGTCCGACTGGATCGTCGTGAAGATCACCGCGCAGCCGGGCGAGGCCTTTCTCGACCGGATGATCGCGATGGTCGAGGGCGCGAAGCGCGGCAAGACGCCGAACGAAGTCGCGCTGACGATCCTGCTCGTCGCGCTGACGATCATCTTCCTGCTCGTGTGCGCGACGCTGCTGCCGTTCTCGCAGTTCAGCGTGCTGCTGAACGCGTCGGGTTCGGCGGTGAGCCTGACCGTGCTGATCGCGCTGCTCGTCTGCCTGATCCCGACGACGATCGGCGCGCTGCTGTCGGCGATCGGCATCGCGGGGATGAGCCGCATGATGCGCGCGAACGTGCTCGCGACGTCGGGCCGCGCGATCGAGGCGGCCGGCGACGTCGACGTGCTGCTGCTCGACAAGACCGGCACGATCACGCTCGGCAACCGCGAGGCCGTGCAGTTCCGGCCGGCGCCCGGCGTGGACGAGCGTGCGCTGGCCGAGGCCGCGCAGCTGTCGTCGCTTGCCGACGAGACGCCCGAAGGGCGTTCGATCGTCGCACTCGCGAAACAGCGGTTCTCGCTGGAGGGCAAGACGATCGACGACGGTATTGCCGTGCCGTTCAGCGCGCGCACGCGGATGAGCGGCCTCGATATCGGCGGGCGGCAGGTGCGCAAGGGCGCGGCGTCGGCGATCCGCGCACACATCGATGCGCTCGGCGGCGCGTTTCCGCAGGCGGTCGAGACGGCCGTCAACGAAATCGCGCGGCGCGGCGGCACGCCGCTCGTCGTCGCCGACGGCGCCCGCGTGCTCGGCGCGATCGAGCTGAAGGACATCGTCAAGCACGGGATCGCCGCGCGCTTCGCCGAGTTGCGCAAGGTCGGCGTGAAGACCGTGATGATCACCGGCGACAACCGGCTCACCGCGGCCGCGATCGCGGCGGAAGCCGGCGTCGACGACTACCTGGCCGAAGCGACGCCCGAGGACAAGCTGCGGCTGATCCGCGAGCACCAGGCGAAGGGCCATCTCGTCGCGATGACGGGCGACGGCACCAACGACGCGCCCGCACTCGCGCAGGCCGACGTGGCCGTCGCGATGCACAGCGGCACGCAGGCGGCGAAGGAGGCGGCCAACATGGTCGACCTCGACAGCAACCCGACGAAGCTGATGCAGGTGGTCGAGGTCGGCAAGCAGATGATCATGACGCGCGGCGCGCTGACCACGTTCAGCGTCGCCAACGATCTCGCGAAGTATTTCGCGATCATCCCGGCCGCGTTCGTCGCGACCTATCCGGCGCTCGGCGCGCTGAACGTGATGGGCCTGCACAGCCCGACGTCGGCGATCCTGTCGGCGGTGATCTTCAATGCGCTGATCATCGTCGCGCTGATCCCGCTCGCGCTGAAGGGCGTGAAGTATCGCGCGGAACCGGCCGGGAAGCTGCTGGGGCGCAACCTGCTGATCTACGGCGTGGGCGGAATCGTCGCACCGTTCATCGGCATCAAGCTGATCGACATGCTGTTGACGCCGTTTATCTGACCGAACGCGCCGTCGCGGCCCCGCTCACGCCTTCGCGGCGTGCGCGGGGCCGTTCGGCGTTTCAATTGCCGGAAGCGATCATGGATGTGAATGTGAACGTGAAGGATGCGAATCGACGGGCAACGAGGCGGCGGGACATCGCTGCCCGCCGCAGCGGGGCCGGCGCGTGCCGCGACCGCTGGCGAGCCGTGCTGCGCGCGTGCGCGGCGCTGGCCGACCGCATCGCGGGCGCGGGGCCCGATACGCGGCCGGCGCTGGCCGTGCGCGAGGCGCGCCCGCGCACGCACGTGTGGATGTCGCAGTACGCGGTGCCGCTGCTGCTCGCCACGCTCGTGTGCGCGCTGGCGACGCTGGCGGCGAGCGCGCTGCTGCGCGTGTTCGACCTGTCGAACGTCGTGATGCTGTTCCTGATGACCGTCGTGCTGATCGCGCTGCGGCTCGGCCGGCTGGCCGGTGCGTGGGCCGCGTTCGTCTGCGTCGGCTGCTTCGACTTCTTCTTCGTCGAGCCGAGGCTGTCGTTCGCGGTGTCCGATACGCAGTACGTGTTCACGTTCGCACTGATGCTCGCCGTCGCGCTCGCGATCGGCCAGCTCGCGGCACGCCTGCGCGCGGAGGCGCGGGCCGCGCGCGCGAACGAGAAGCGCTCGGCCGCGCTCGCGCGTGTCGCGCACGACCTGTCGGCGGCGATTGAAACCGAACAGATCGCATCGATCTGCACCGGCACGATCGCGCCGCTGCTCGGCGTGCGCGTCGCGCTCGTGCTGCCCGATGCGGACGACCGTCTGATGCCGGCGCCGCACGCCGCGTTCGTCGAAGCGCCGATCGCGCGCTGGGCCTACGAGCATGCGCGCGGCGCCGGTTGCGGGCTGCCGCCGTTCGAGCGCGCGGCTGCGCAGTACCTGCCGCTGAAGGCGCCGATGCGCGTGCGCGGCGTGCTCGTGCTGTTCGGCGACGCGCAGCCGGTACCCACGGATCCCGACGATCGCCGCCTGATCGACGCGCTGTGTTCGTCGATCGCGATGGCGCTCGAACGCGTGCACTACGTCGGCGTCGCGCAGCACACGCTCGTCCGGATCGAAGGCGAGCGGCTGCGCAACGCGCTGCTCGCCGCCGTGTCGCACGACCTGAAGACGCCGCTGACCGCGATCCGCGGGCTCGCCGAGACGCTGGAGCGGCCCGAGCGGCTGGCCGACGGGCAGCCGGCCGCGCTCGCGCACGGCATCCGCAACCAGGCCGAGGCGCTGCACGGGCTCGTCGTGAACCTGCTCGACCTCGCGCGCATGCAGAGCGAGGGCGTGCGCCTGAATCGCGAGTGGCACATGCTCGACGAGATCGTCGGCAGCGCGCTCGCGCATTCGGCCGGCGTGCTGGCCGGCCGCGACGTGAGCGCCGACCTGCCGGCCGACCTGCCGCTGATCGACGTCGACGCGCTGCTGATCGAGCGCGTGCTGATGAACCTGCTCGACAACGCGGCGAAGTACGCGGGCGCGGATGCGGCCGTGGCGGTGCGCGCACGCGTGTTCGGCGAAACGCTGTACGTGTTCGTCGAGGACGACGGGCCCGGCTTCGTCGCGCGCAACACCGAGCCGCTGTTCGAGCCGTTCGAGCGCGAGCGCAAGGAATCGTCGATCAGCGGCGTGGGGCTCGGGCTCGCGCTGTGCCGCAGCATCGTCAACGCGCACGGCGGCTCGATCCGCGCGGTGCCGCTCGATCCGCACGGCGCGCGGTTCGAGATTCGCCTGCCACTGGGTGCGCCGCCCGACATCGAACACGAGAGCCGGACATGATCAGATCGCGCGTACTTATCGTCGAGGACGAATCGGACATCCGCCGTTTCGTGCGGATGGCACTGGAACAGGAGGGGCTCGACACCTGCGAGGCGTCGACGGCCCGCGAGGCGCGGATGTACGCGTCGAGCAGCAAGCCCGATCTCGTGATCGTCGATCTCGGGCTGCCGGACGACGACGGCAAGACGTTCATCCGCGAACTGCGCGAATGGTCGACGGTGCCGGTGATCGTGCTGTCGGCGCGGCAGCAGGAGGTGGAGAAGGTCGCGGCGCTCGACGCGGGCGCGGACGATTACCTGCCGAAGCCGTTCGGCGTGCCCGAACTGCTCGCGCGGGCGCGCGCGCAGTTGCGGCGCGCGGCGTTCGTGTCGGCCGACGGGCAATCGTCGTCGATCGTGCGCTTCGGCGACGTGACCGTCGATCTCGGCAAGCACGAAGTCGCCCGCGGCGGCGAACCGGTTCATCTGACGCGCCTCGAATTCCGGCTGCTCGCCGCGCTGATTCGCGCGCGCGGCGGCGTGGTCGCCGCGCGGCAATTGCTGGCCGAGGTGTGGGGGATCCACGACGCGGAACGCGCGCACTACGTGCGCGTGTACATGACGAACCTGCGGCAGAAGCTCGAACCGGTGCCGGCACGCCCGCGGCACCTGTTGACGGAACTGCAGTTCGGCTACCGGCTGGTCGGTCTGGAAACGGTCGGCATGACGGACGGGCAGCGTGATGCGGCGTCGACAGGTCTAGACAGGTGAAAACCCGCTCCCGGCCACCAGCCTGCGCGCGGAGAAAGCTGTCGTTTAGCTCGCTGTAATTCGTAATTAATTGAAATTGAAGGGAATTTACGACCCACGGCCATAATCCGCCGACAATTAGAGATAAACACGGATTGCTGGTGGTGCGCCTGCGCGGGCAAAGTTGTATGTACAACTTGGGCGGTCGCCGGACGAGGCGATGCCCGGGTTGGAAGGGTTCACGGCGGGGCGCCGTGCCGGCCGCGCCGGTGCGGGCTGTCCGACGGGACCCTTGCCCAGTTCGTCCACGACAGGAACGCCATGAAGAAACTCGCGCTCAGTATTGCCCTTGCCTGCATCGCGGTCGGTGCCCACGCCAAGGATTGGTCGACGATCCGGTTCGGCGTCGACGCCAGCTATCCGCCGTTCGAATCGAAGGACACAAGCGGCAAGGTCGTCGGCTTCGACGTCGATCTCGGCAACGAGATCTGCGCCCGCCTGAAGGCGAAGTGCGTGTGGATCGAGAACGACTTCGACGGGATGATTCCCGCGCTGAAGGCGAAGAAGTTCGACGGCGTGCTGTCGTCGATGTCGATGACGCCGGCGCGTGCCGAGCAGATCGCGTTCTCCGACAAGCTGTTCAACACGCCGACGCGCCTCGTCGCGAAGAAGGGCGCGAACCTGCAGCCGACGGCCGAATCGCTGAAGGGCAAGTCGGTCGGCGTCGAGCAGGGCACTATCCAGGAAACCTACGCGAAGACGTACTGGGCGCCGAAGGGCGTGCGGGTCGTGCCTTACCAGAACCAGGACGGCGTGTACCAGGACCTGATGTCGGGCCGCCTCGACGCGGCGCTGCAGGACGCGGTGCAGGCCGACATCGGTTTCCTGAAGACGCCGCGCGGCGCGAGCTTCGATTTCGCCGGCAAGGACATCGACGATCCGAAGACGCTCGGCAACGGCGCCGGCATCGGGCTGCGCAAGGACGACGCCGACCTGAAGGCGAAGATCGACCGCGCGATCGCCGACATCATCAAGGACGGCACGTACAAGAAGCTCGAGAAGAAGTACTTCGCATTCGACGTCTACGGCGGCTGACCGTCCGTGCGGCGCGCGCCGCATCCGTTGCCGGGTGCAATCCGCGTCGCGGGATGCGTCCGGCTTGATGAGCGGGTCGCATCAGGTAGTGCGCAGATATCGTTTGATGCGCGGTTAATGGCTATTGACAATCCAGCCACTTCGTTCTGGATCCCTTCTATGATCTTCCAAGGATTTGGCCCGCTTCTGTGGGCCGGCACGGTCGAGACCGTGAAGCTCGCGGTGCTGTCGCTGGCCGCGTCGCTCGTTCTGGGCCTCATCGGTGCGAGCGCGAAGCTGTCGACGAACCGCGTGCTCAAGTCGATCGGCACCTTCTACACGACGCTGATCCGCGCGGTGCCGGATCTCGTGCTGATGCTGCTGCTGTTCTACGGGATCCAGATCCTGCTGAACAACTTCACCGACATGCTCGGCTGGGACCAGATCGACATCGACCCGTTCGTGGCGGGCGTCATCACGCTCGGCTTCATCTACGGCGCGTACTTCACCGAGACGTTCCGCGGTGCGTTCCTGTCGGTGCCGCGCGGCCAGCTCGAAGCGGGCTTCGCGTACGGGATGAGCGGCTGGCGCGTGTTCCGCCGCATCCTGTTCCCGCAGATGATGCGCTTCGCGCTGCCCGGCATCGGCAACAACTGGCAGGTGCTCGTGAAGGCCACCGCGCTCGTGTCGATCATCGGCCTCGCCGACGTCGTCAAGGCGTCGCAGGACGCGGGCAAGAGCACGCTCGATTTCTTCTTCTTCACGCTTGCGGCAGGCGCGATCTACCTCGCGATCACGACGGTGTCCAACGTCGTGCTGCATCACCTCGAGAAGCGTTATTCCGTCGGCGTCCGGAGGCTCGCACTGTGATCGAACTCGTCAGCCAGTACTGGCAAAGCTATCTCTACACCGACGGCTACCGCTTCAGCGGCCTCGCGATCACGCTGTGGTTGCTGGTCGTGTCGATCGCGCTGGGCTTCGCGCTCGCCGTGCCGCTCGCGATCGCGCGCGCGTCGTCGAACCGCTGGATCTCGGGCCCGGTGTGGCTCTATACGTACGTGTTCCGCGGCACGCCGCTCTACGTGCAGCTGCTGATGTGCTACACGGGCATCTACAGCCTGCAGGTCGTGCACAACCACGTGCTGCTCGACACGTTCTTCCGCAACGCGATGAACTGCACGCTGCTCGCGTTCGTGCTGAACGAATGCGCGTATGCGACGGAGATCTTCGCGGGCGCGATCAAGGCGACGTCGGCCGGCGAGATCGAGGCCGGCATGGCCTACGGGATGTCGCGCTTCAAGCTCTATACGCGGATCATCCTGCCGTCCGCGCTGCGCCGCTCGCTGCCGAGCTACAGCAACGAAGTGATCCTGATGCTGCACGCGACGACGCTCGCGTTCACCGCGACCGTGCCCGACATCCTGAAGGTCACGCGCGACGTCAATTCGGCGACGTACATGTCGTTCCAGGCCTACGGCATCGCGGCCGTGCTGTATGCCGTCGTCGTGTTCACGCTCATCTGGGCGTTCCGCAAGCTCGAGACGCGCTGGCTCGCGTACCTCTCGCCGCGCGGCCATTAACGCATTCGCAAGATTCGCAAGGAAGGACCCAGCATGTACAAGCTTACCGTTGACAACCTGCACAAGAAGTTCGGCGACAACGAGGTGTTGAAGGGCGTGTCGATGAAGGCGAAGGCCGGCGACGTGATCAGCATCATCGGTTCGAGCGGCTCCGGCAAGAGCACGTTCCTGCGCTGCATCAACTTCCTCGAGCAGCCGTGCTCGGGGCAGATCACGATCGGCAGCGAGCCGATCGAGACCACGCGCGACCGCAACGGCTCGCTGCGCGTGGCCGACCAGAAGCAGCTGCAGCGGATGCGCACCAAGCTGTCGATGGTGTTCCAGCACTTCAACCTGTGGGCGCACATGACGGTGCTCGAGAACGTGATCGAAGCGCCGATGGCCGTGCTCGGGGTGAGCAGGGACGAGGCGATCGCGCGGGCGCGCAAGTACCTGGAGAAGGTCGGCCTCGCACCGCGCGTCGAGGGCATGTATCCGTCGCACCTGTCGGGCGGCCAGCAGCAGCGCGTGGCCATTGCACGCGCGCTCGCGATGGAGCCGGAAGTGATGCTGTTCGACGAGCCGACGTCGGCGCTCGATCCGGAGCTGGTGGGCGAAGTGCTGAAGGTGATGCAGAAGCTCGCCGAGGAAGGCCGCACGATGGTCGTCGTCACGCACGAGATGGGCTTCGCGCGCAACGTGTCGAATCACGTGATCTTCCTGCATCAGGGAAAGATCGAGGAGGAAGGGAATCCGCAGGAGATTCTCGTGAATCCGAAGAGCGAACGGCTCGGGCAGTTCCTGTCGGGGCGGCTGAAGTAAGCAGGCGGGCGGTGGTGCAGGGTGGAACGCTAAATGCTTGTCACGCGGGATCCTTTCGATGAAGGAGCACTGCGATGAGCGAGCAGACCACCACCGCTTTTTCCCACGTGAAGCCGCAGGACACCGCGTATCGCGGCGAAGGCCTGCGCGACTTCTTCCTGTATCGCGATCTCGGCATCGCGGCTGCGACGAACGGCAAGGTCGTCGCGCAACTCGTCAGGGCGAATCATGCACCGGAGGTGGGCACCGGCTGGCACCGTCACGAGGCCGAGTTCCATATCGTGATCATGCTGAAGGGCTGGGCGCGCTTCATGTACGGTGAACGGGAGACGCTGGTGGCGGCCGGCGACTGCGTGCATCAGGCGCCGGGGATCGTCCACTATCTGTTCGACTACTCGCCTGACATGGAATACCTGGAGATCGTCGGGCCCGCCGATTTCAAGTCGATCGACGTCGACGGGCCGTGCGCCGTGCCGCCGCCGACGCCTTGGGGGGAGGCGGGCGCGTAGCTGCCCGGTTGCCCTGGGCGCGCATCACGCGCACGCTTGCATCAGACCGCCTTCGGGCGGTTTTTTGTTGCGCGCTTCCTGGAAGCTTCCGTGCGTACCGATCACGCCTGCGACACGTTTCCCCTTCCTCGGCAACGTTCTTTCGAATTCCGAACGGTCGAGAAGCTGAAGATCCGGAAAGAAAAGAAAGTCATTCGTCAGCTTCGACGCGCTGGCCGCGCCGCGATGTCAAAGATCGTCAATTGCGCGTGGAAGCGGTGCACGGTCTGCCGACGACCGGCGTTAAGGAGGTACCAGCCGGATCGCCGGTTGACCTACCCGGGAGAGTTTCATGAAGCGCATCGCGAAGATCCTGACGGCTACCGCAGTGGCATGTGCGGTTCTTGTTCCGGCGCTTGCCGAAGCGCATTCGCATCGTGTGTGCCACGTCGATCATCACCACCATCGCGTGTGCCGCTGGGTGCGGTAAGCGCGAATTTTCCGGGGCGACCCGGAACGCATTCTTCAGTCAGGCAAATCAGGAGAGGATCATGAAAAAAACGATGTTGATCGCCGCGCTGGTCGCCGGCATGGGGTTGTCGATCGGTGCGTTCGCGCAGGTGCCGGCCAGCGCGCCGGCCGGCACGACCGGTCTGTGCAAGGACGGCTCGTTCTACTCGGGCGCGTCGAAGAAGGGCGCATGCGCGGGCCACAAGGGCGTGAAGACCTGGTACGGCGCCTCGTCGGCGGCAGCCGCGAGCGCACCGGCCGCGGCGCCCGCAACGGCGGCCTCCGCTGCTGCTGCATCCGGCACCGCGCCGGCGAAGAGCGCGGCCGCGACGACCGCGGCGGCAGCGCCGGGCGGCGGCCCGGGCAAGGTGTGGGTCAACGACAGCACGAAGGTCTATCACTGCTCGACCGACAAGTATTACGGCAAGACGAAGCACGGCAGCTACATGTCGGAAGCCGATGCGAAGGCGAAGGGCTACCACGCGTCGCACGGCAAGGCCTGTTCGTAACGCAGGCCGACGCGCGAGCCCGCTTCGTCGCGCGTCGTCCGCACGCTGCGGCTACTCACGCCCCGCCAACCTCGGCGGGGCGATTCGTTTTCAGCGCCGTCCGGTTTCAGCGGGCTTGATCCGACGCCGCGGCGGTCGTATCGGTCGCGCCGTCGTGCGCCGCTGCGCGTGCATCGAGCAGCGCGCGCAGCGTCACGTAGTGCGTGCCGTCCGCGTCGCCTTCCGCGCCCGCGGTGCGATCGTACGGCTCGTTGTCATGGATCGTCGCGCGCACGATCGGATAGATCTGCGTTTCCCAGCGGCTGCCGTTGAACACGCCGTAGTGGCCCGCCCCGGTCTGCACGTGGTGCGTCTTCAGGTACGGCGGCAATCCCGAACACAGCTCCTGCGCGGCGACCGTCTGGCCGACCGCGCAGATATCGTCCTTCTCGCCTTCGATCGTCAACAGCGCGGTGCGATGAATTGCCGCCGGCTCGACGAGCCGGTCGCCGACCGTCAGCTCGCCGCGCGCGAGCGCGTATTGCTGGAATACCTTCTCGACCGTTTCCAGATAGAACTCCGCGGTGAGATCGGCGGTGGCGAAGTATTCGTCGTAGAAGTGCCGCAGCGTGTCGGCTTTCGCCGGGTCGCCTTTCGCGCGCTCGTAATACAGGTCGGCAAACGACGCCGCGTGGCGATCGGGATTCATCGACATGAACGCGCCGACCTGCACGAAACCCGGATACACGCATCGCTGCGCGCCGACGAAGCCCGCCGGCACGACGCTGATCAGGTTCCGCGCGAACCATTCGATCGGCTGGCTCGTCGCGAGCGCGTTGACCTTGGTCGGATTCACGCGGCAGTCGATCGGCCCCGCCATCAGCGTCAGGCTCGCGGGCTGCGCCGGATCGCCGCCGGCGGCCATCAGCGCGACCGCCGCGAGCGCGGCGACGGTCGGCTGGCAGACCGCGAGCACGTGCGCGTCCGGCCCGATCTGGCGGATGAAGTCGATCACGTGCATGACGTATTCGTCGAAGCCGAACCGTCCGGCCGTCAGCGGGATGTCGCGCGGGTTGTGCCAGTCGGTGATGTACACGTCGTGGTCGGCCAGCATCGTATGCACGGTGCCGCGCAACAGCGTCGCGAAATGCCCGGACATCGGCGCGACGATCAGCACACGCGGCTGGGGCGCGACCGGCAGCGCCTTGCGGAAATGCAGCAGCGTGCCGAACGGGGTGGCCGCGGCGGCTTCCTCGACGACCGGCACCGTTTTGCCGTCGACGACGACCGACGCGATGCCGAACGGCGGACGCCGGTGCGAGAACGCGCAGCATTCGAGCAGTTCGCACAGCGCGTCGAGCATGCGGCCGGTCGGCGTCGCGGTGGAGGGCGGCCACAGCGACATCGTCGCGCGGGCGGCCGCGGCCCAAGCGCGCGCCGGGCGCACGCATTCGGCAGACCATTGATAGAACGGATAGGCAAGCAGATTCATGGCCGTTGCTCGTTGTGCCGCGTTGCATCGAACGAGGCAAGCCATGTGCCAGCCCGCGGCTGGCACGCGCGTTGCACGCGGTTCGGAAGCGCGGCGCCGCAGGCGGCACGCGAGAACCGGCAGGCGCGTGCGATGCGTTGCGGCGCCGGTCTGGCGCCGCGACAGCGTGCGTTGCCGCGCCGGTTCGGCGAATCCGCGGCACCGGCATGGTGCGGGTGAGCCGCGTGGCGTCCGTTTTCGGTGCAGGGGCACGAACGGTTTTGGACAGGGGAGCGACATGGAAGTCACCGGACAGACGACGCTGACCATCAGCAGCCGCAATTACTCGTCGTGGTCGATGCGCGGCTGGCTGCTCGCGAAGCTGAGCGGGCTCGTGTTCGAGACGGTCAGCGTGCCGATCGATGCCGCGTCGCGCGCGGAGTTGCTGCTGCTGTCGCCGTCGATTCTCGTGCCGTGCCTGACGCACGACGGCAACACGGTGTGGGACACGCTCGCGATCGCCGAATACCTGAACGAGATTCGGCCGCAGGCGCGGCTGCTGCCCGAAGACCGGCGAGCGCGCGCGCATTGCCGGTCGATCTGCGGCGAGATGCATTCCGGTTTCAGCGCATTGCGGTCCGCGTTGCCGATGAACCTGCGCGCGCATTTCCCCGGCTTCCGGATCTGGTCGCGCGCGCAGCACGACATCGAGCGGATCGTGACGATCTGGCGCGAGTGCCTGGCCGCGTACGGCGGCCCCTGGCTGTTCGGCGCGGAGATCGGGATCGCCGACGCGATGTATGCGCCGGTCGTCACGCGCTTCCTGACCTACGACGTGAAGCTGGAGCCCGATATCGCCGAGTACTGCATGCAGGTGCTCGCGCATCCGTTCGTGACGGAGTGGATCGATGCGGCGAAGGCGGAGCACGAAGACATCGACGAACTCGACATGGAGTTCTGACGCGCGGGATCGCACGTCGCTTTCAATTGCACTACACGCACCGGCATCGAAACGGACGTTTCGATCCGGCGGCGTAACGCGCAAACGTTTTACCTTGATTTCGGTTCGACGCGAGGACGAATGCCCTAAAGGATGTTGAGCGCGATGACGTAAACGAGTCACGGGGACGACTCGCGATCGCATGCTTCCGACGTGCGACGCGCAGTCCGCAACAATCAGCGCAGCAGGGGAATCGACTTGAATCGTCAGCAATCGTGGACGCGTACGGCGGCGCCCGGGGAAATCATTTATTCCGAGGGTTTTGCGGGCGAGCCCGTCATCTTTCTGATCACCGACGGCAAGGTCGAACTGTCCACGCGATGCGACGACAAGCGTGTCGTCGTCGCGACGCTCGGTCGGGGCGAGTTCTTCGGTGAATCGGCGTTGCTCGCGGCCGAGCCGCGTGCCCATACCGCGAAGGCGCTTTCATTCTGTCAGCTGACGGTCGTGCCGGCCGGCATGCTCGACGAGGAAATCGAGCGTGTGTCGGCGCTGCTGCGTCATATCGTGCGCACGATGATCCGCCGCGTGAAGCGCAAGGACGACCAGCTCGCGACCTATACGCATGCCGACTTCATGCCGGGCGTGCTGTCGTATGCGCATGTGCTGGCGCTGATGGCGGGCGCCGATGCGCGCGAAACCGGCGACGCGTGGACGCGCCGGCCGATGCAGGCGCATGCGGCCGAAACGTCGGTGCCGCTCGCCGAAGTGATCCGCAAATGCCGCGCGATCGCCGGCCACTCGCGGCCGCACGTGCTCGCGATGCTGCGACGCATGGAGAAGCTCAATCTCGTCACGATCGAAGCAGCGCAGGCGGACCACGCCGGCGGGGCGGCCGATTACGCGGCGTCGTCGGATGCGCGCCAGGTCGTCACGTTCGACGCCGCGCGCGTGATCGATCGCGCGCAACAGGTGGCCGATCATGATCTCGACCTGTCGATCAACAGCGAACTCGAGCTCATCGAGCTCGCCGATCTCGAATCGCTGATCGGCGTCGAGAAGACGATGCTGCTCAACAAGCTGTCGAACGGCGAGATTGCCGACGAGGTGTTCGCGTTCCGCAAATCGAAGGTGCTCAGTTACGTCGAGCAGAAGGGCGTCGCGTACTTCTCGCGGCGCAACGCGCGTCGCGGCGGCGACGTGCGCGCGCTGGAGGATCTCGTGTGGATCGACCAGCGCACGCTGTTCGACGTCATCAGCGCGTTCGACACCTACGATCTCGCGAAGCTGATCGCGAATCTCGACGATCGCGCGGTGGCCGACAAGCTGTTCTCCGTGATGACCGAGGCACGGCGCAACGAGGTGTCGTGGGTGATGCGTCGCGAGCTCAAGCTCGATCCGGTCGAGATCGAGGACATCGAGCGGCGCGTGCTGGATGCCGTGCGCGCGGCGAAGGCGCTGGCGGCGGGCACCGCGCCCGTCGCATCGGCATCGGATGCATGACCAAGGGGGCGCGCATGGATCTGTTGACCCTGGCGGGTGTGGTGCTGGGCGGCGCGGCGATCGTGTTCGGCTTCGCGCTCGAAGGCGGGCATTTCCCGATGCTGTTCCAGTTCGAGGCGCTCGTCATCGTGCTCGGCGGCACGCTCGGCGCGGTGATGATCCAGAACACCTGGGCACGCTTCTTCGACGCGGTGAAACAGTTGCGGCTCGCGTTCGTGCGGGCGCGCGAGGTCGATCGCAAGAACCTGTCCGACCTGCTCGAATGGGGCGACCGCGCGAAGCTCGACGGGCTGCTCGCGTTCGAATCGATGGACGTGAGCGGCATCCATCCGTTCGCGCGCCGCGGGCTCGAACTGCTGGCGAACGGCGTGTCGACCGCCGTGCTCGAGGACGCGTTGCAGCGCGAACTCGATGCCTACGAACGCAGCCGCCTGGCGGCCGCGCGCGTGTGGCAGCAGGCGGGCGGATATGCGCCGACGTTCGGCATTCTCGGGTCGGTGCTCGGGCTCGTGCAGGTGACGAGCCACATGCTCGAACCGGCGCAGCTCGGGCCGGGCATCGCGGTCGCGTTCATCGCGACGCTGTACGGGCTGGCGTTCGCGAACCTCGTGTTCCTGCCGCTTTACGGCAAGCTGCGTGCGCAGATCGACAGCGAGCTGCGGTTTCGCAAGCTGTATCTCGACGGTTTCCTGGCGATATCGCGCAAGGAATCGCCGCATACGATCGAAACGCGCCTGACCGGCGACGTGCGCGGGCGCGCGGCGGAATCGCTTGCGTGACGAGCGTGTGTCGGACGACCAACCGGGATTTCCAATCGCATGACTGCTCGAACTGACGGTGCCTCCGCCGCCGATCGCGACGACCACGAAGTCGAAGGCGCGCAGTCCGGCCGCTGGCTGATTTCGTACGCGGATCTCATCACGACGCTGATGGTGCTGTTCCTCGCGTTGTACGTGCTCCAGCTCGCGAAATACAACGCGCTCGACGCGCGGTACCAGACGCTTGCGCGGCAGGCTGGTGGTGCCGCGAGTGCGGCCGATGCGGCTACGCCCGATCGTGCGCCGCCGTGGCTCGCGTTGCTCGATTCGTTGAAGTCGAACGGCCGGATTTCGCTCGTGAAGGCGCCGCATGGTGTCGAGATCGGCATCGACGCGAAGATCCTGTTCAACGTCGGCGATGCGCGCTTGCTGCCTGATTCGTCGCCGGTGCTGAACCAGATTGCGCAGGCGCTGAGCGAGCACGCGACCGGAGACATCCTCGTCGAAGGGCATACCGACAGCCTGCCGATCGCAAACGCGAAATACGAATCGAACTGGGAGCTGTCGTCGGCGCGTGCGGGGAGCGTCGTGCGCTACCTGACCGAGCGCGGCGTGGCGCCGCATCGCCTGGCGGCGATCGGGCGGGCCGATACGCAGCCGCTCGTCGCGGGCGACGATGCGGCTTCGCGGGCGCGGAATCGGCGTGTCACGATCTTCGTCGCATACTGATTTGCGCTGATCGCGCGTCGACAGGCGGCCGGCTATGCCCGCCTGGCAACAACATAACGAATCTCGCATGATGAACATCTGAAATCCGCGATGCGGTTCCGCGCGTGCGTGCCGATAACCCAAACTGGCTCAGACCGAGCGGTTACCGAGGGTTCCCCATGCACTTCTGGCGCAAGCTTTCCATTCAGAACAAGCTGATTCTCAGCATGACGAGTTGCCTGCTCGTGTTCGTCGCGATCTCGAGCGGACTCAGCATCCGTCTGATCGGCAACGCGGTGCGCGATCGCGTCGTCCGCGAGGAGCTGCCGACGGCCGTGAACGGCATCCGCGCCGACGTGCAGCGGCAGATGGCCGGGCCGATCGCCGCGTCGCGGATTCTCGCGCGCGACGCGTTCCTGCTGCAATGGGAAGCCGACGGCGAACCCGACGCCGGCACGCGCAACTGGATCCAGCTCGCGAAGAACGTGAAGGACGAGCAGAAGGCCGCGTCGGTGCAGTGGGTGTCCGTGAAGAGCGGCAACTACTACAACGAATCCGGCCTGCAACGGAAGGTGACCGACAAGGATCAGTGGCTGACCGGCTTCCTGTCGTCCGGCAAGGCGTTCGACGTGAACATGGACCGCGAGGTGACCGTCGGCGGCTACATGATGTTCATCAACAGCCGCGTCGAGCTCGACGGCGTGCCGATCGGCGCGGCCAGCATGAGCCTGTCCGTCGACGCGCTCGCGAAGGGGATCGCCGCCTACCGGATCGGCGAGACCGGGTTCGCGTATCTCGTGCGTCCCGACGGCGCGATCATGATGCATCGCGATTCGTCGCTGATCGACGGCAAGCATTTCATGAAGGACCAGCAGGGGTTGCCCGGCGATGCGTCGTCGACGCTGCTGGCCGGCAAGCCGTATGCGTACCTGAGCTACGACGGCGACGGCGGCGCGCGCTTCATCGCGACGTCGTTCATTCCGGAGCTGAACGCGTATGTCGTCGTCGAGGTGCCGCAGGCCGAACTGCTCGGGCCGGTGACGCGCGCGATCCGCAGCGCGGCGCTGGTCGCGGCGGTGGTGGGCCTCGCGGTCGCGCTGCTCGTGATCTGGCTGGTGGGCCGCGCGATTGCCGCGCCGATCCGCCGCGCGGCGACGCTGCTGTCGGAGATCGCCAGCGGCCAGGGCGACCTCACGCGCCGGATGACGGTCGAGAGCCAGGACGAAATCGGGCAGTTGTCGGACGCGTTCAACCGGTTCGTGTCGTCGCTGTCGACGCTGGTGCACAGCATTCGCGCGGCGTCCGCGTCGATTGCCACGGGTTCGGCGCAGATTGCGTCGGGGAATGCTGACCTGAGCGAACGTACCGAAGGGCAGTCGAGCAACCTGGAGCGGACGGCTTCGTCGATGGAAGAGATCACGGCCGTGGTGCGCAACAACACCGAGACGGCCACGACGGCCGCGAAGATGATCAACGGCGCGTCGGATACGGCGGCGCGCGGCGGCCGGGTGGTGGGGGAGGTCGTGACGACGATGGAGCAGATCAGCGACGCGTCGCAGCGGATCTCCGAGATCATCGTGATGATCGACAGCATTTCGTTCCAGACGAACATTCTCGCGCTGAATGCGGCCGTCGAGGCGGCGCGGGCCGGGGAGCAGGGGCGCGGGTTTGCGGTGGTGGCTTCGGAAGTGCGGAATCTGGCGCAGCGCAGCGCGCAGGCGGCCAAGGAGATCAAGGCGCTGATCGAGCATAGCGCGGGCACGGTGAATACCGGATCGCGGCTGGTCAGCGAGGCGGGGAAGGTGATGAGCGATGTCGTGTCGCAGGTGCAGGGCGTGAGCGCGATGATGAGCGAGATCGCCGAAGCCAGCCTGGAGCAGAGCGCCGGGATCGATCAGATCGGCGATGCGGTGCAGTCTTTGGATCAGATGACGCAGCAGAATGCGGCTTTGGTCGAGGAAAGCGCAGCGGCGGCGGCGAGCTTGAAACAGCAGGCGGCGGAACTGACGAGGCTCGTGTCGGCTTTCAAGGTGGATGAATAAAGGCTGATTCGCGATTTAGAATGGAGCGTTTCTGAGGGACGGCTGCCGTGGGTTGAGCCGGGCAAAGGCTTGAACCTGGACTCGGAACTGATCAAGCAACTGGTGCCCGGAACGCTGGATCGGGCGACGATCAACGAGCAGCTCGCGGCGCTCAAGAAGGCGATCTTCGAGCGCGCTGGGCGGTGAACCGATCCACCACTTGGGCTACGAGAAGGGCGAAGCCAAGCCGCGAACGCCGCGCCTCACACCCACTGCCACCTTCAAGAACTGTCACGGTCGCACGGCCCGCGAGGCTGCACTGCGCTTGCCGAAATAGCCGCACGGCGCCACATCAACGCCCGCTGTCACGCCGCTTTACGATCGTTCCCCGCTGCAATACATACTCGACCCGTGCTCTTTCATCGGCCACGACCCCGATATCCTCAAGCGGATTGCCATCCAGCACGACAAGGTCGGCAATCGCTCCCGCCGCAACCACCCCGAGCAGCCCGCGCATATTCACAATCTCCGCCGCCACCGTAGTCGCTGACCTGAGCGCTTCCAGATTCCCGAGCACCTCCGCCCGAATCCGGAACTCACCGGACTGAAACGCGTGCATCTCGCCGAGCAGATCCGACCCGAACCCCATCTTCACGCCGGCCTTCGCATAGATCTCCAGCGACTCGCGTCCTTTCTGCTGCACGGAAGCCACCTTCGCGACGGAGTCGGCGGGCATCCCGAACTCCGCGCCATGCTTGGCCAGCGCGTCATAAGTCACGAGCGTAGGCACCACAAACGCCCCATGCTCATGCATGATCTTCGCGGCCGCTTCATCCACGAGATTCCCATGCTCGATCGTCCGCACACCGCATCGCACCGCCCGCGCAATCGCCCGCCCCGTATATGCGTGCGCCATCACGTAGGTATTCGCAGCCTCAGCCTCATCGACGATGGCTCGAATCTCATCCTCCGAATACTGCGTGTTCGCGATCGGATCGGTCGGGGAGGCCACGCCACCTGACGCCATGATCTTGATCTGCGTCGCGCCTTTCTGAATCTCCTCACGCACGGCGAGCCGTACCCCTTCGACCCCATCGACAACCCGCGCAATCGCCCCCGTCCTGAAACAGCAAGAGCAGGGCTCCAGCAAATCTCCCCGAGGACGAAAATCCCCATGCCCGCCGGTCTGCGACAACGCCTTCCCCGACGGAAAAATCCGCGGCCCCGGAATCAGTCCCGTCTCGACCGCCTGCATCAAACTCCAATCCGCGCCCCCCGCATCCCGAACGCTGGTAAACCCACGCGACAACATCGCATCGAGAATCGGCAGCGACCGGATCGCCGCGAGAATATTCGGCTGCGTCGCATTCGCGCCAAGGTTTGCGTTCGAAGCCAGCACATGCACATGGCAATCGATGAACCCCGGCATCACGGTCTTGCCGCGCACGTCGATCACCTGCGCATTCGGAAAATCCACCGGCCGATCGGTGACTTCGACGATCCGCTCGCCTTCGATCACGACATGATGATGTTCGAGCAACACGCCTCGTTCGAGGTCGAGCACGTTGCCGCCTTGAAGCACGGTAATGGTCATGGGAGAAATGTCCTTATCGAGTCGTTGAGGCCGCACGCTTCGCATCCTTCACGAAGCGCGTGCCGACGAAACTGACGGCCGCCGCGAGCATCACGTAGAACGCGGGCGCCATGTTGCTGCCGGTGCGGGCGATCAGCCATGTGATCAGGAACGGCGCGAACCCGCCGAAGATCGTCACCGCGAAGTTGTACGCGACGGAAAGCCCGGTCGACAGCACCTTGGTCGGGAACAGCTCCGCGAACGCAGCGAGGATCGGCCCGGTATAAGTCGCAATCAGTACGCCGAACACGGCCTGGAACACGATCAGCGACGTGAACCCGGGCGCATGGTTGATCCACGCGAACATCGGCCACGCCAGCACGAGGATCGCGAGCGCTGAGCCGGACAGGAACACGCGCCGTCCCCACACGTCGGCGAGCCGACCGACGATCGGCGAGCAGCACATGATCATCAGTCCGCCGACCATGCCGGCCGCGAAGCCGGTCGATTGCGGCAGATGCAGCGTGCGCACGGAATACGTCGGCATGTAGAACAGCAGCACGTAGGTACAGACCGTCCACAGAATGACCATCGAAAAACTCGCGAAGGTTTCGCGCGGGTAGGTCGACAGCACCTCCTTCAGCGGCGAGCTTTCCTTCGCCTGCGATTCGACGGCGCTGAACGCGGGCGTCTCGTCGATATGACTGCGGATGAAGTAACCGACCGGCCCGACGATGATCCCGAGCAGGAACGGCAGCCGCCAGCCCCAGCTGTGCAGCGCCTGCGTATCAAGCGACGTGGTAACGAACGTGCCGGTCGCCGCGCCGAGCAGCACCGCGAAGCCGATGCTCGACTGGATCCAACTGGAGTAATACGCGCGCTTCTCCGGCGGCGCGTATTCGGTGAGGAACGCGGTGGCACCGCCCATCTCGCCGCCGGCCGAGAAACCTTGCAGCAGCCGCGCGACGACGATCAGGATCGGCGCGGCGATGCCGGCCTGTTCGTAGGTCGGCGCGATCCCGATGAGCGCGGTGCCGGCCGCCATCAGCAGGATCGTGAGCGACAGCGCGGCCTTGCGTCCGACCTTGTCCGCATACACGCCGAGCACGATTCCGCCCACCGGCCGCATGAAGAAGCCGACGCCGAACGTCGCGACGGTCAGCAGCACGGACGTCAGTTCGTTGCCGGTCGGGAAGAACAGCTTCGCGATGATCACCGCGAAGAAGCTGTAGACGGTGAAGTCGAACCATTCGAGGCCGTTGCCGATCACGGTCGCGACGATGGCGCGGCGGCGTTGCTGCACGGCCGCATCAACGGCAGGCGCGGCGCGCGGGGAAAGCGTTCCTTGCATGGTCTCTTCCTTTGTCAGAAGCCGGGACGGCTGCCCCGCATGAATCTCATGCTAAGGACAGCCGGGTTTTTTTCTGAAACGAAAGATTCGCATGCACGCATGCGCTGTACGCATGCATCGCGCTCAGGGCGCGGTCTGCTTCTCCGCCTGTTCGAACAGCCAACGCGTGAACAGGCGGGCGGCGTGGTTCTGCGCGCGGTCGTTGGGCGAGATCACGTAATAGCCGCCGCCGTGGCTTGCGGACGCGTCCGTCACGCGCACGAGCAGCCCGGCTTCGATGCATGCGTCGATCATGTAGCGCCAGCCGAGCGACACGCCCTGGCTGAGTATCGTCATCTGCACGATCTGTGGATACGAATTGATTGTGATGTCCTGCGGCTGCGCCTTTTGCCGGTCGACGTCGTTCATGTCGAACCATTCGGACCACGACATCCATTGACGCTGCCCGTCTTCGAGGCGCAGCAGCGTTTCGTTCGCGAGGTCGGCCGCGTTCAGCGTGCGGCCGGCCAGATAACCCGGCGCGCAGACGGGAAACACTTCCTCGTCGAAGAGCTTGCGCGCGGTGTATTCGGCCGGTGCCTGCTGGCGCACGTAGTAGACGCCGACGTCGAATTCCGCCGGCGACATCGACGCAAGGCCGTCGCGCACGATCAGGCGCAGCTTGACGTTCGGATACGCGGCGCGAAAGTCTGGCAGCCGCGGCGTCAGCCAAAGCACCGCAACGCCGGACGAGCACGCGATCGTCAGCTCGAGATCGCCGTACGGTTTCATCACGTCGTGCGTGGCTTCCGCGCATTGGGTGAGCAGATGGTGGACCTGCGCCGCGTATTGCTCGCCGGCGATCGTCAGCCGCAGCGAGCGATGCTCGCGGACGAACAGCGAGCGGCCGAGGAATTCTTCCAGTTGTTGAATCTGACGGCTGATCGCGCTTTGGGTCAGGTGCAGTTCGGCGGCGGCTTTCGTGAAGCTCGCATGTCGCACGGCGGCTTCGAACGCGACCAGGCACTGTAGAGGCGGAAGAGGCGTGATGCGCATGGCAGACGGGTAGTCGGAAGGGGCTACCGACATGATACGGACTGAGCGAACGGAAATCACAAGGAGAGAAGGGCGTTGCCGATCAGCGTATTCGTCCGGAGATTGTGCGCAACGCGCGCCCGGCCGGGTAACGCGCGCAGCCGGTTGGGGCCACATCGATTCGCCCGAAAAGCGGATCGCGAGGTAAAACAGTTACAAGTTAGCAGTTGACGCGCGCCAGCCCGGCGGTTAGTGTACGGATCGAAGTCCAAGAAGTCCGATTGCTGTTCATCAATTGCTCGCTTTCCACAGCGGTATTCGTTGTCCTCTCCCTCCTTGACGCTTCACGCGCTCTTCAACGGCGCAAATCTCTCTATTTTTTTCTCAAGGAATCTTCATGGATACCGGTATCGTCAAGTGGTTCAACGACAGCAAGGGTTTTGGCTTCATCACGCCGGATAACGGCGGTGACGACCTGTTCGCCCACTTCTCCGAAATTCGTGCCGACGGCTTCAAGACGCTGGCTGAAAATCAGAAAGTGAGCTTCGAAACGAAGCAGGGCCCGAAGGGTCTGCAAGCGGCCAACATCACGCCGCTGTAAAGTTTGAAGGGCCCGGCCTCCCACGACGGACGCCGGGTCGCAGCGACACCCCCACGGAGCTTCGTCTCCTGAAGTTGGCGCGATTGCTCTTAGCTGCATCTGTTCATTCAGCAGCTCGCCAAGCGCCACACGCCTCGTTGCACTTCATTCCCCCCTCCGGCAGCAACGCCTCACTTTCGCTTTCCGAAAGCTTCAGATTCAGCTTGCAATAGCTTTGAATCGGCGCGTCCGTGCATATTGCGCACGGCATGCGCGCACTCGAACATGATTAAAATTAAAAATGCAAAACAAACGAATTCAACAATACAACGGCTATGCCGTCCAACCCTCGGCGCATCGTTTGCCCGACGGTAGTTTTTCATCCAACCTGGTGCTCGAACGTACCGACAGCACACCCGCGGAAGGCCGCTACCAGTTCTATTCGCTCGACTACTTCGCGAGCGAAGCGCAGGCACTGCGGCACTCGGCTCGCTGGGCACGTCGCTGGATCGACACACGCGGTTAAAGGTAGCGCCGCGGTACCCGACACCCAACGCAGATGAGTCACCCGGGCGCGCACGACAACGCGCGTCCAACCCTCGCGCGCGATCGATTCGTTACGCTTCGATTCGATCGGCGCACCACGCTCTCCCGGTTCCGAAGCTGGCCTGTCGCCGAGCATGGTCGTCAGGCACTTGAACGCGCTCGTACAACGCGAGGCCACGCGTACAGGTGCTCGTCGCCTCGCATCATTCGTGCGAAGATTGACCGCACATCACACTCGCTCGAGAACGACGTGACCGCATTCAACCCTGAGAGCAAACCGGACACCGCCCACCCGCCCTGGATGCCCGTCGCGATGGCGGAACTCGGCATCCGCCGCCATCCGCCCGGCAGCATCAATCCGCGCATCGTCGAATACAACAACCAGACGAACCTGGTCGGCTACGACGACAAGATTTCCTGGTGCTCGTCGTTCGTCAACTGGTGCATGACGCACGCCGGCATTCGCGGGACGGGCTCCGCGCTCGCGCGTTCGTGGCTCGAATGGGGCCGGCCGCTGGAGCGCCCTGTGTACGGCTGCATCGCGATCCTGACGCGCGACGATCCCGCGAGCTGGAAAGGGCATGTCGGTTTCTACCTGCGTCACGACGACGAGCACGTACATCTGTTCGGCGGCAATCAACTGGAAGAGGTGCGCGAACTCGCGTACCCGTTGAACGAAGTGATCGGCTACCGCTGGCCCGAGGCCGTCTGACCAACCGCTGCAGCGCAGACAAAACTTCGAACATCGCCTTTCCAGCGGCGGCTAATTTGTCGCACACGCCGTATCGATCCACGCGGAGCCTGCCGACGCGCCCGCCCCTGTAATACGCGGTTGCAAGGCCCGCGGCGGCGGCACGAGGGAAAGTATGCGGCTGCCGGCACGCCGCGTTTCAGATCGTCCCGCATGCAACCAGAATCGGCGTGCTAGAGTAAGCCGGCAAGTGTTGAGGCCGGCGTCGTATCGTGATCACGTTCAGTTCTTCGCCACCGCCTCCACCGTCGGCCCACCCGTCGCGTCGTTCCTGCTCCACCCGCCCCCAAGCGACCGATAAAGCGCGACCGCCGCCAGCGCATGCTCGCGCCTGACCTGGTTGAGCGAATCCGAATCCCGCAGATACACCTCCTGCGCCGACAGCACATCCAGAAAATCCGTCGCGCCACCCTTGTAGAGCTGATTCGCCAGCCCGAGCGCCTTGTCCGACGCAGCGAGCGCACTATCGAGCCGCCGCGTCGCCTCATCGGCGCTGACGAGATTCGCGCGTGCATCCTCGACTTCCCGCAACGCCTGCAGCATCGTCTGCCGTAACCCGAGTTCCGACTCGCGCATCCGGCTTTCGCTCTGCGAGATATCGGCCGTAATCCGCCCCGCATTGAAGATCGGGCTCGTCGCACTTAGCGCCGCGCTGAACAGGTTGTCGGTCAACGTCGGCAACCCGAGATAGGAAGCCGCGAGAATCCCGTCCGTCAGGTTCAACGAAAACTTCGGATACCGCTCGGCCTTCGCCACGCCGACTTGCGCCGCCCGCCGCTCGACCTGCGCATACGCAGTCAGCACATCGGGCCGCCGCAGCAACGCCTGCGAAGGCAACGTACCGGGTGCGCCAACCGGTGGCGCGGGAATGTCGCCGGCCTGCGCGAGCACGAGCCGATCGACCGATTCCGGCGTGCGCCCCGAATACACGGCAATGAGATTGAGCTGATGCGAGATCTGCGCCTGCGTCGGCGGAATCCGCGCTTCGAGCGCGTCGAGCTGGTTCTGCGCACGCGTGACGTCGAGTTCCGTCGACAGCCCGAACGCCTGTCGCTTGCGCGTGAGTTCGAGCGCATGCTGCCGGATCTTCGCGTTGTCCTGAAGGATCTTCAGTTCCTGCTGTGCCCAACGCAGATCGACATACGCGGACGCCGCATCCGCTGCGAGCGCGAGCCGCATCGCATCTTCCGCATGCTTCTGGCCGACGAGTTCCGCCTGCGCGGCGAGCAGGTCGAGCCGTTCACCGCCGAACACGTCGGGCGACCAGCTCAGTGCGAGCCCCGCGCCGGCCTGCCGCACATAGCCGAGCGGCGGTGGCGTGTTCTGGCGTGCGTCGGCCGCATGCGCGGTCGCGTCGAGTTCGGGCAGCAGCACCGCGCGCTTCTGCACGGTCAGCGCCTGCGCCTGCTTCACGCGTTCGGCGGCGGCCTGCAGATCGAGGTTGCCGTCGAGCACAACCGCGATCAGCCGGTCGAGCACGGGATCGTGGAATTGTGCCCACCAGGCGGCGGCGTCGATGTCCGCACGCGGCACGTCGGTATCCCATGCGGCGGGTGCGAGCGTCTGGACGGATTCGGACAGCGCCGGATGCTGCGCGGGCTGCACCGCGCACCCGGCGGCAAATGCGCTGACAGCCAGCGCGACGAGTAGCTTTTTCATGATGATGACCCTGGCCTCAGTGCGCGTCCGGCGGCGGCGCGTTCAACGTAATGGGTTTGGAAAACACAACGGCAAACAGCGCGACGACGAAACACAGCGACAGCACGTAATACGCATCCGCATAAGTGAGCGTCAGCGCCTCGCGATAAATCAGCCGATGCAGGTTCGCGAGCCCGGCCTGCGCGGTATTCAGCGTATTGCCTGCGACGGAGCCCCAGTACGCGGCCTGTCGATCGAGCAGCGACGCGATTTGCGGCTCGCCGGCGCTCACGTGCTCGTTCAGCCGCAGGTAGTGAAAATTCAGCCGGTCGTTGAGCATCGTCGCGCTCACCGCGATGCCGATCGCCCCGCCGAGATTGCGCATCAGGTTGAACAGGCCGCTCGCCGATTTCAGCCGCGACTGCGGCAGCGAGCCGAGCGCCATCGTGACGATCGGGGGCACGCTGAACTGCTGGCCGATGCCGCGCAGTGCCTGCGGCAGCAGCAATTCGCGCCAGCCCCAGTCGTGCGTGATCGGCGTGTACAGGTAGCAGCCGAGGCCGAAACAGATCAGCCCGAACACGAGCAGCGCACGCAGGCTGAAGAAGCGCGCGGCGAACGCATACGCGCAGAGCGCGACCAACTGGAATGCACCGACCGACAGCAGCGCGATGCCGATCTGCAGCGAGCTGAACGCGCGCACCTGCGCGAGAAACAGCGGCGTCAGGAACACGGTCACGAAGATCCCGATGCCGGTCACGAACGACAGCAGGCTGCCGATCCCGAAGTTGCGCACGGCGAGCGCGCGCAGGTCGACGATCGGATCTTTCGCGGTCAGCGCATGCACGAGGAACAGGAAGCCGCAGATGCCGGAGATCCACGCGCAGATCACGATCGCATCGTCGCCGAACCAGTTCTTGCGCGGGCCTTCCTCCAGCACGTATTCGAGGCAGCCGAGGAAACCCGACATCAGCACGATGCCGAGGTAGTCGCCGCGCTTGATGAGGCTCAGGTCGGGTTCGTCGATATGCACGTAGCGCGGCACGAGTGCGGCCACCGCGATGCCCGGTACGAGGTTCAGGTAGAACAGCCAGTGCCACGACCATTGATCGGTGATCCAGCCGCCGATCACGGGGCCGATGGCCGGGGCGAGCGACGCGAGCGCGCCGATGGTCGTCGACGCGATCAGCCGCTGCCGGCCCGGGAACAGCACGAACGCGGTGGTGAACACGGTCGGGATCATCGCGGCGCCGAGCGCGCCCTGCAGCCCGCGAAACAGGATCATCGAGTTGATGTCCCACGCGAGCCCGCACAGCATGCTCGTGATCGTGAAGCCGACGGCCGACGCGACGAACAGCCAGCGCGTCGACATCACCTTCGACAGCCAGCCCGACATCGGGATCACGATGATCTCGGCGATCAGGTAGGCCGTCTGCACCCACGACAGTTCGTCCTGGCTGGCGGACAGGCCGCCGCCGATGTCGCGCAGCGACGACGCGACGATCTGGATGTCGAGCGTCGCCATGAAGAAGCCGACGCACATCAGCGCGAAGGCGAAGACGCGCTGCTTCGTCGGTTGCGACGCCGGGTCGCCGGAAAACGCGGTGGTCATCGTCGTCTCCCGTTCAGCTCGCGCGGCCGGTATGCACGGTGACGACCGCGGACAGGCCGGGGCGCAGCACGTGCTCGAGGCCCGGCTGCGGATCGAGATGCACGCGCACGGGCACGCGCTGGACGATCTTCGTGAAGTTGCCGGTCGCGTTCTCGGGCGGCAGCACGCTGAAGGTCGCGCCGGTCGCGGGCGCGAGGCTGTCGACGCGGCCGTGCAGGCGCGTGCTCGACGCATCGAGCGACACGTCGACGCGATCGCCCGCGTGCATCTTGCGAAGCTGGTCTTCCTTGAAGTTCGCGTCGATCCACAGTCCGGAAGCCGGCACGATCGTCAGCAGCGGCACGCCGACGTTCGCGAGCATCCCGACGCGGCCCGTGCGATTGCCGACGTAACCGTCGGCCGGCGAGCGGATCGTCGTGTATTCGACGTTGAGCGCGGCGACGCGCTGCGCGGCGAGCGCGGTGTTCACGCGCGCCCGCGCGTCGGCGAGCTGCGCGCCGAGCACGTCGAGTTGCCGCTTCGACGCGAGCAGCGCGGCGTCGCTGCGTTCGACGGCGGCGCCGGCCTTCGAGTAATCGGCGTCCGCGCGTTCGACGATCTGGTTCGACACCGCGTCGGATTTCACGAGCTCGCGATAGCGCACACGATCCGATGCGGCGCGCGTCAGCTCGGCCGACGAAGCGTTCTTGTCCGCTGCGTGCTGTCCGATCACCGCATATTGCAGTTGCTGCTTCGCCTCGAGTTCGGTCACGGCGGAGCGCGCGCTGTCGACTTCGGCGCTGGCCTGCGCGAGCTTCGCGTCGTAGTCGCGTGCATCGAGCTGCACGAGCACGTCGCCGGCCTTCACGCGCTGGTTGTCGGTCACGAGGATCTTGTCGACGAAGCCGTTGACCTTCGGCGCGAGCACCGTCACGTCGCCGCCGACATAGGCATCGTCGGTGCTTTCCTGGAAGCGCAGCACGAACAGCCAGTCGAGCGCGGCGGCGGCCACGACGACGACGACGGCACCCACCGCGATGCGCATCCACGGCACGCGGCGCTGTTGCTTCGCGGGTTGGTCGGTTGTGGCTGCTTCGCGTGACGCGGCAGCGGCTTGGGTCGTTTCCATCGATTCACCTATGTATATGCACGTATCAAAACGAAAGACGGCGTGCCGTCCGTCGGGGAAGTCGTCAATCAGCGTTCCGGCAGGTTGTGCGTGATCCGGAACAATTCGTCTCTGAGGCGGGCCGCCTGCGCCGACCCGAAACACCGCTCGAATGCTTCCTGCGCGGCGAGCCAGTGCACGTGCGCATCGGCGACCTTGGTTTCGCCGTGCTCGGTGAGTGCGAACGTCTGGCCGCGGCACGGCGGCTCGATCCGGCCCGTCACCAGCGCCGCGCCGACGAGCGGCTTGAGCGCGCGCAGCAGCGCGGTGCGTTCGATCACCAGCACGCTCGACAAGGTCGCCATCGTCAGGCCGGGCTGGTCGCGCAGCAGCGCGAGAATGCTGTATTGCGATGGCGTGACGCCCGCGCGCGACAGGTAACGCTCGTAGAACTGCGAGATCCGCCGGGCGGCTTGCCGGACCGCGAAGCAATCATCGTCGGTGAGCGTGGTCTTGTGCATGTGCACATGTTAGGTGGCAATACGGCGTGAAGCGAGCGGAGGCGCGGGATCAGATTGTTGTCACGGCTGTACCAATCGGCGTCAGGCCGCAGCCGGAACGATCCAGCCTTCGCGGTCGCAGTAAGCGGCCGTGTAGTCGATGAACGCCTTGACCTTCGCGGGCAGCAGCGCGCGGTTCGCGTACGCGAGCTTGATCTCGACGAAGGCATCGACGAGATCGGCGTCCGGCAGCAGCTGCACGAGCGCGCCCGACGCGAGTTCGTCCCCGACGAGCGTTTTCGGCACGACGCCGATGCCGAAGTCGTGCATCACCATTTCACGGTTGAAGACGGGGCTGTTCGATGAGATGTCGAAGCGGAACGGCACGGTCAGCGTGTCGCCGTCGATGCGGAACGACAAGGCGGGCCGCCGCAGCGACGGCGACATCGGCACGAACGGATGGTCGGCCAGATCGGCCGGCGTTTGGGGATGCGAATGCGCGCGCAGGTACGCGGGTGTCGCGACGATCACGACCGGAATGCGTTCGACCAGCCGCACGACGGTCGTTTCGCTCGTCAGCATGTACGGCACGACGATGCCGATGTCGTAGCCTTCGCCGACGAGATCGACCGGGCGCTCGGTCAGCGTCACGTCGAGGCGTACCTTCGGGTGCGCGGCCTTGAAGCCGGCGATCAGCGGCACCAGCCGGTTCAGCGCGGCCGTCGTGTGCGCGACGAGCCGCAACAGGCCTTCGGGCTCGCGCGTCGGCGCCTGCGCTTCCGCTTCGAGCGAGTCGAGCTCGTCCAGCACGGCCGCGCAGCGCTCATAGATGCGCTCGGCGGTTTCGGTCAGCGACACCTGGCGCGTGGTCCGGTGCAGCAGCCGGCTGCCGAAGCGCGCTTCGAGATCCGCGACCGCGCGCGACACGACAGGCCGGGCGAGGCCGAGCATGTCGGCTGCGCGCGTGAAGCTGCGCAGCTCCACCACCGACCGGAAGATCCGCAGCTTGTCGATGTAGTCCATGTCCGTCTCCTTGACGCGAGGGCCGGCCGCCGGCCTGGTTACGGCGGAGTGTACATTGACTTTATGCATATGCACATATAAATTGCGAGGCATGAACGACACCTCGATTGCCCAGGCGTGCAACTGTCTCGCGCTGCGTCAGGCGGCGCGCTTCGTCACGCAACTGTACGAACGCCATCTGGCCCCGGTTGGCGTCACGCCCGCCCAGTTCTCGATCATGTCGAACCTGACGCGCAGGCCCGGCCTGCTGATGAGCGAACTCGCCGATAGCCTCGTGATGGACCGCACGACGCTGCTGCGCGCGCTGAAGCCGCTGCAGCGCGACGGCTTCGTCGCGACGGCCGCGTCCGAGCACGATGCGCGTGCGCACGCGTTGAGCCTCACGAAGCCGGGCGAGCGCACGTTCGCGCGGGCGCTGGTTGCGTGGCAGGCCGCGCAGGACGAGTTCGAGACGCAGTTCGGACGCGACCGCGCGAAGGCGCTGCGCGACGAGCTGTTCAGCGTGACCGCGGAACGGTAGACGAACCGGCGGCAAACTGGAGCGAAATTCGAGCCATTGCCCACTTCGGTGACGCTATATGGCTGAAATTGGTTTTTAAACTGTCCGGATCGGCGCGGATCTGGACAGTTTTTATTTCCAGTTGTAGAGTCCCCTGACGGATTTCACGGGCCGGCGCCGCCGGCACGCGTCAGAGGAGCAACCGATGCTGCAGTTGAGTGACCGCGACAGCGCCATGCTGCGCGGGGATTACGGCGATGGCGTCGCGCGCGCGATGCGGATCGTCGCACGCACGGCGCAGGTGATGTCCGCGCCGCACCTGATCGACATCACGTCCGCGCATATCGACGGCTGCCTGTACCACGGCCAGACGAGCCTCGACTTCGTCGAATATTTCGTCGACACCGGCGCGAAGGTCGCGGTGCCGACCACGCTGAACGTCGGGTCGCTCGACCTGATCCATCCCGAGCTGTACCACGGCGACCGCACGATCCAGCGCGACGCGCAGCGCCTGATGGACGCGCATCTGCAACTCGGCTGCGAATCGAGCTTCACGTGCGCGCCGTATCAACTGAAGAACCGTCCCGCGAAAGGCGAGCAGATCGCGTGGGCCGAATCGAACGCGATCGTGTTCGCGAACTCGGTGCTCGGCGCGCGCACGAGCCGGTATGGCGATTTTCTCGACCTGGCTGCCGCGATCACCGGGCGCGCGCCGTATGCGGGGTTGCACGTCGAAGCGAACCGCGCCGCGCGGATCGTGTTCAACGCGCCGGACTTCAACCGCCTGCCGTCGCGCGACATTTATTTCGCCGCGCTCGGTCTGCTGATCGGCAGGATCGCGGGCGCGATCGTGCCCGCGATCGTCGGGCTGCCGGCGGATACCACCGAAGACGAACTCAAGGCGCTGGGCGCGGCGGCCGCATCGAGCGGCGCCGTCGCGCTGTTCCATGCGGTGGGCATCACACCCGAGGCGCCGACGCTCGACGCCGCGTTGCACGGGCAAGCGGCGCAACGCACGGTCGACGTCGCGATGGCCGACCTCGACGAGATTCGCCGCACGCTGAACCACGGCGCGGCCGGCGACGCACTCGTCGCGGTGGCGCTCGGCACGCCGCATTTCTCGCTGGCCGAATTCCGCACGCTTGGCACCTTGCTCGACGCGTTCGACGGCAAGCCGGCCTGCGATTTCTACGTGAACACGAGCCGCTTCATCTTGTGGGAGCTGGAGGAAGTCGGCCTCGCGGAAAAATTCGCCGCACGCGGCATTCAGATCGTCGTCGACACCTGCACGTACATCACGCCGGTGATGAAGCAACTGTCAGGGCTGGTGATGACCAATTCGGGGAAATGGGCGTCGTATGCGCCCGCGAACATCGGCGTGACGGTCGCGTACGGCAGCATGCGCGAATGCGTGCGGTCGGCGTTCGAAGGAAAGGTGCGATTCGATGACTGAAGCGACGGGCAAGGGCTTGACGGGCGACACGCTCGTGCCGGGCAGCGCATGCGCGCGCGCGTTCGTGCTCGACAAGCCGCTCAGTTTCTGGGGCGGCTACGATTCGGGCGCGGGAAAGATCGTCGATCGCGGGCATCCGCAGGCCGGTGCGAGCCTCGCCGGCAAGGTGATGGTGATGCCGCACGCAAAGGGCTCGAGTTCGAGCAGCAGCGTGCTCGCGGAAGCCGTGCGCAACGGCACGGGGCCGGTCGGGATCGTGCTGAAGGAGCGCGACCTGATCATCTCGATCGGCGCGATCGTGGCGGCCGAGCTGTATGCGATCGCGGTGCCGGTGGTGTGCGTGACCGATGATGTGTACGACGCGATCGTCGCCGCGACGGGCGAGGTGCGGATCGAGGCGGGCGAGGGTGACGGTGGGGCGCGGATCGTCGTCGGCTGCTGACGTGTCGCGTGCGTATCGCGTCAGAGAAAACGGATGTTCGGCGTATCGTCGTTCGCGAGCGACAGCGCCTGCCTTGCGGCGTTCATCTCGCGCTTGCCGCCGGGCTGCCTGAGCCGCCGGATCTCGGGCCACACGATCACGCCGAACACGGTGCGCAGGATCGTGCTCAGCAGGAAGAACCCGATCGCACCCCCGGCGAACCACGCGAACGTGTCGAGCATCCCGGCGAGGCTGCGCGACACCGCGGACATGATGCCGAGAATGAAGACGGAGGCGACCAGCAGGAATAGCGTCGCGAACACATCGATGCGGGCCGCGGCGACTTTCGCGGGTCGAACCAGATACACCGAGGCGTCGGTCGCGTTGTGGATGCCGTAGATGGCCGGGCGATCCGGGCCTTCGGCGTACGCCACCTCCAGCCGATCGCCCGCGACGAGGAACAGGCTGCGCGTGGCGCTGGTCACGAGCGTGAGCGGCGCGTCGAACGTGTCGAGCTGCAGCGCGATCTCCTCGATGCCTTGCGTCGTCCAGCCGAGATTGTTGCTCCAGACCTGCGTAGTGATCGTCTTCTGGCTGACGGACGTCACGCGGCCGGATGCGATTTGCATGGTGCGACCGGTCATCCGTTGCTCCGTTCCATCGTGAACCCGGCGGGTTCGTACCGCCACTTTTCCTGCGCCTCGCGACGCTGAGGCCGGAACACCAGATCGGACAGCCCCGCGATCGCGAGCAGGATGCCCAGCAGGCTGATGATGCTCGCGAGCAAGGCCAGGGCGCCGACGAACGCCCAGCCCGATCTGAACACGGCGCCACCGATCAGCAGGCTCAGCACGAAGACGATCGACGCCCATGTGAGCAGCGTCAGGTTGCGGCTCTTTTGTCCGAGCGCATCGTAAGGCGCGATCGCCAGGTCGCTGCTTCTGAGCCACGCGATCCGGTGACGGCCGCGATCGTCGAAGATGCACGCGCGCACGGCCATCCCGGGCTTCAATCGATCGATCTGCTTGAACGCTTCTGCGTCGATATCGTCGGCGGCGATGAAGTAGCAGGCGTTCGGCATCGTCAGGCGATAAAGCGGCGCCTTCCTGATGTCGGCCTTGATCCGGACGAGGTTCGTATCGATACGGTCGATCGTCGACTCGATCAGCGTGGTGTGATTGGGCATGGGGCGGGAGAGTGCGCCGGTCGGCGCCGCTTGGGCGTGGGATTGATCATACCGATGAAATCGCGGGCCGGCACCTCGTGCCGGTCGCGGCCCTGCATCAGTCGCGTGCCGTGCCCGCAGCCGCCTCCCGATAGGCGCTCGGCGTCTGCCCGGCCCAGCGCCGGAACGCGCGCGTGAAATTCGCCGGGTCGGTGAATTGCAGCCGCTCGGCGATCGTCTTCAGGTCGAGATCCGACGCGGCGAGCAACTGCTTCGCGTCGCGAAACCGCGCTTCGTCGAGCAACTGCCGATAGCTCGACCCGGCTTCCTCGAGCCGGCGCCGCAGCGTGCGTGTCGACACGAGCAGCGCATCGGCGAGCGTCTCCGGCCCCGGGTAATCGCCGGCCCCGCGTGCCAGCTCCGCACGCACGCGTTCGACCAGATCGCCTTCCTCCTGGCGCACCTGCGCATACTCACGCTCCACCTGCACGAGCGCCTGCCGGTGCGCGACTTCGTCGGCGAGCGGCAGCGGCCAGTCGAGCACGTCGCGCGCGATCCACAGCGCGTTGGCCGCGCAGCCGAATTCGACCGGCGGCAACTGGTCGCGATAGCGTGCGAAATAGGGCGGCTCCGGCCACGTGAATTGCAGCGCGATCGGCGGCGACGCGCGCCCGGCCCATTGCGAGATGTTCTGCGCGAGCCCGGTCAGCACGAATTCGAACATCACGTGATGCTGCAGCACGGGGCTCGCCTGCACGCCGTGCAGTTCGAGCGTCGCGCCGCGTTCGTCCTCTTCATAGGTCAGGCGATATTGGCGGTTGCGCATCCGGAAGTAGCGCTGCGTGACGGATAGCGCCTCGCGGATGTCCCGCGCGGTCAGGGTCGCGTAGCCGAGAAAGCCGTGCACGGTCGGCTTCAGCAGCAGCCCGAACGCGAGCCCGATGCCCGGATCGCCGCCGATCTCGATCGCATTGAGCACGAGCCGCCCCCATTGCGACGGCGCGACACGCGCGTCCGGTTCGGCCAGCACCGCATCGCGCAGGCCCGTGCCGGCGCGCACGGCGGCCAGGTCGACACCGCGCGCGGCCAGCGCCTGCAGCAGCAGGCGCGTGTAGGCGACCGGAATCGTCGGCCGGCGCAGCCCGAGGCGATCCTTGGCGAGAGGGGAAGTCATGTCGTTTTGGCCGGAAATGACAAGCATTATGGCTGTTTGCCCCCTCACGTTCAAGGCGGCGCGCGCCTACGATGTCACGCATCGCTTACTGGCACGATCATCATGACGACACCCTTTCCCCACCTGCTCGCGCCGCTCGATCTCGGCTTCACGACGCTGAAGAACCGCGTCTTGATGGGCTCGATGCACACGGGCCTCGAGGACAGCCGCAAGACGCTGCCGCGGCTCGCCGAATATTTCGCCGAACGCGCGCGCGGCGGCGTGGGCCTGATCGTGACGGGCGGCTTCGCGCCGAACGTGGCCGGCTGGACCAAGCCGTTCGGCGGCACGCTGATGACGTCGGCCGCCGCGCGGCGCCATCGCGAGATCACCGGCGCCGTGCACGCAGAGGACGGCAAGATCGCGCTTCAGATCCTCCATACGGGCCGCTACGGTTATCACCCGTTCGCGGTCGCGCCGTCGAAGATCAAGTCGCCGATTTCGCCGTTCGCGCCGCACGAACTGAGCGCGCGCGGGGTCGAGCGGCAGATCCGCGCGTTCGTCCGTTGCGCGAAGCTCGCGCGTGAAGCCGGTTACGACGGCGTCGAGATCATGGGCTCCGAAGGCTACCTGATCAACCAGTTCATCTCGATACATACGAACAAGCGCACCGACCAGTGGGGCGGGTCGTACGAGAACCGCATCCGGCTGCCGATCGAGATCATCGAACGCACACGCGAAGCGGTCGGCCGCGATTTCATCCTGATCTACCGGCTGTCGATGCTCGACCTGATTCCGGACGGCAGCGACTGGAGCGAAACCGTGCAGCTCGCGAAGGCCGTCGAGCGCGCGGGCGCGACGATCATCAACACGGGGATCGGCTGGCACGAGGCGCGCGTGCCGACGATCGCGACGTCGGTGCCGCGCGGCGCGTTCGCGTGGGTGACGAAGAAGATGAAGGGCGAGGTCGGCATTCCGCTCGTGACCACCAACCGGATCAATCGCCCCGAAGTGGCCGAGCAGATCCTCGCGGACGGCTGCGCGGACATGGTGTCGATGGCGCGCCCGCTGCTCGCGGATGCCGAGTTCGTGATCAAGGCCGCACAGGGCCGCGCCGACGAGATCAACACCTGTATCGGCTGCAACCAGGCGTGTCTCGATCACGCGTTCAAGAACAAGATCGCGTCGTGCCTGCTGAATCCGCGTGCATGCCACGAGACGGAGCTGAAATACACGCCCGCGCCGCAGCCGAAGCGCATCGCGGTGGTGGGCGCGGGGCCGGCCGGGCTCGCGTGCTCGACCGTGCTCGCGCAGCGCGGCCATCGGGTCGACCTGTTCGACGGCGCGGCCGAGATCGGCGGCCAGTTCAACATGGCCAAGCGGATTCCGGGCAAGGAGGAGTTTCACGAAGCGCTGAGCTACTTCGGCCGCCGGGTCGAGCTGACCGGCGTGAACCTGCACCTGAACCGCCGCGTCGACGCAAGCGACCTGATCGCGGGCGGCTACGACGAAATCGTGCTCGCAACGGGCGTCGCTCCCCGCGACCCGAAGATTCCGGGGCAGGACGGGCCGAACGTGCTCAGCTACATCGACGTGCTCGCGGGCAGGCAGCCGGTCGGTCGGCGTGTCGCGGTGGTCGGGGCGGGCGGGATCGGCTTTGATGTCGCCGAGTATCTGGTGCAGGACGGCGAATCGCCGGCGCTCGATCTGGAAGAATGGAAGGCCGAGTGGGGCGTGACCGACCCGGCCGCGACGCGTGGCGGCGTGACGCGTGCGCAGGTCACGGCGCCGGCGCGTGAAGTGACGCTGCTGCAGCGCAAGGCCGCGCCGCTCGGCAAGGGGCTCGGCAAGACGACCGGCTGGATTCACCGCGCGACGCTGAAGATGAAGCAAGTGAAGATGATCGGCGGCGTGAACTACGAATTGATCGATGCGCGCGGGCTGCACGTGTCGTACGGCGAGCAGCGCACCGATCACGAGCTGATCGAAGCCGACACGATCGTGCTCTGCACGGGGCAGGAGCCGCAGCGCGCGTTGCTCGCGCCGTTGCAGGCGGCCGGGCGTTCCGTGCACCTGATCGGCGGCGCGGAACTGGCCGCCGAACTCGACGCGAAGCGCGCGATCGATCAGGGTGCGCGCCTCGCGGCACGGCTGTAACGGGACGGCCGCGCGTCGCCGCCGTTACTCCATCTCGGCGTGTTGCGTCTCGCGCTCTTCCGCTTCCAGCATCGCCTTGACGATCAGATAAACGGCGGGCAGATCGTCGTCGTCGCGCTTCCAGTCGACGGCTTCCTCGACGTCCGCGGCGACCATCCGGCTGTCGCGCAGCCGGATGAAGGCGTCGACGACCGTCGGATCGTTGCGGTTCAGGAAGCCGGAGTTCGAGAACGCCAGTTCTTCGACATTCAGCAGCGCCTGCCAGCTCATCGTGCGGACGGCGGCCGGATGGCTGCGGCGCCGCAAGCCGAGCGCCCGCTGCGCGGGGCCGCCGACGACACGCTGAAGATCGACGACCGCCTGCCGCGCGGCGCGCTCGAAGTGGACGGGATTGAAGCCGGGTTGCTCGGGATCGAATGCGGATGACTGGAACATGGTCGCCTCACTAAAGACCGCCTCGGGGACGGAATTCGGGTCAAATGACGCAGAAACACTGTAAATATATACAGTGATCGGCGCACTTTCAAGCCCCCGATGACAGCAGATGGCAGCCGTCCGGCAACCGGGCCGTGTCAGACCGCTGCCGCGATGGTCTCCCGCAGCCACCGGTGCGCCGGGTCGCGATGCACGCGCTCGTGCCACAGCATCGACATTTCATAGCCGGGCACCTCGACCGGTGCGTCCACCACACGCAACGCAGGCACGTCGCGCACCAGTCGCTCGGGCAGCATCGCGACGAGATCGGTGCTCGCGACCGCCGACATCACGAACAGGAAGTGCGGCACGGACAGCACGACGCGCCGCACGGCACCGACCTTTGCGAGCGCTTCGTCCGTCACGCCGAAGAAGCCGCCGCCATCGGGCGACACGATCACGTGTTCAAGCGTGCCGAACTGCGCGAGCGTGGGGCGCCGCTTCAGCTTCGGATGCCCGGCGCGGCCGATGAGCACATAACGCTCGACGAACAGCGGCAGGCGCCGCATGCCGGCCGGCGACCCTTCCGTCGTATGAAAGGCGAGGTCGATGCCGTTTCGTTCGGCATCCTGCTCGATGCGCGGCGGCGCGAGTTCGACGACGGCGAGCCGCGTACCGGGCGCGGCCGAGCGCAGCGTGTGCAGCGCGGGCAGCACGATCGTCGATTCGCCGTGGTCGGTCGCGGCCACGCGCCACGTGTTCGTCGCGGTCGCCGGATCGAACGGTGTGGCCGGAACCACCGCGCGCTCGACGGCTTCGAGCGCATCGCGCAACGGCTCGCGCAGCGTTTCCGCGCGCGCGGTCGGCCGCATCCCGCGCGGCCCCGGCAACAGCAGCGGATCGCCGAACAGGTCGCGCAGTTTTTGCAACTGCACGCTCACCGACGGCTGCGACATGTTCAGTTTCTCGGCCGCGCGCGTGACGTTGTGCTCGGCGAGCAGCACGTCCAGCGTGACGAGCAGGTTCAGGTCGAGTCGTCTGAGATTATTCATGGCTATACCTGGAATATCAGGAATTCATTTCAAATATACCTTCGACGGCGGCATCCTGTAGTCATTCAATCAAAGGAGTGACGAACATGAATGTGCTGATCGTTTATGCCCATCCCGAACCGCGTTCGCTGAACGGCGCGCTGCGCGACTTTGCCGTCGAGCATCTCGAAGCAGCCGGCCACGCGGTGCAGGTGACGGATCTGTATGCGATGAACTGGAAGGCGGCGTTCGACGCGAACGACGTGACCGGTCGCGCACCCGACGCGCGGTTCGATCCGTCGCTCGACTCGAAGCACGCATTCGCGGCCGGCACGCAAAGCGAAGATATCGCGCGCGAGCAGGAGAAGCTGAAGTGGGCCGACGCGGTGATCCTGCAGTTTCCGCTGTGGTGGTTCTCGATGCCGGCGATCATGAAGGGCTGGGTCGAGCGTGTGTATGCGTACGGTTTTGCGTATGGCGTCGGCGAGCATTCGGAGACGCGCTGGGGCAACCGCTACGGCGAAGGGGCGCTGGCCGGCAAGCGGGCGATGCTGATCGTCACGGCAGGCGGGTGGGAATCGCACTACAGCCCGCGCGGCATCAACGGGCCGATCGACGACGTGCTGTTTCCGATCCAGCACGGGATCTTGTATTACCCGGGGTTCGACGTGCTGCCGCCGTTCGTGATCTACCGGACGGGCAAGATGAACGACGCGCGCTTCGACGAAACGCGTGCGGCGCTCGGCAAGCGTCTCGATGCGTTGTGGACCGCGCAGCCGATTCCGTTCCGGCGACAGAACGCGGGCGATTACGAGATTCCGGCGTTGACGCTGAAGGAGGAGATCGTGCCGGGGACGGTGGGGTTTGCCGCGCATCTGGCGCACGCGTATTGATGACGCATGGCGGGCCCGCTCGGGAAAGCGGCGCGCGGGCATATCGACACCTGCGCGCGAATCGAGCCGTTTCCGGAGATCGGCGCGACGGATGCGCGGAAGCCGGCCGCGCGGCAACCCGATCCACCCCGGCGGATGACGAAACGAAACGGGCGGCCCGCGATGCAATCGCGGGCCGCCCGTCTTGTCGGAACTCGATCGCCTGCTTACCGATCGTCTTCCCGCACCGAAGACGGATGCCGGCACAGCGCGCGCACTTCCATCTCCATATACGGGAACAGCGGCAACTGGCTCAGCAGGTCATGCAGTTGCTGCACGCTTTCGACGTCGAAGATGCTGACGTTCGCATACTGCCCGGCGATCCGCCACAGATGACGCCAGATACCTTCGTTCATCAGCCGCTGGCACATTGCCTTTTCTTCCGCCTTCAGCGTGGCCGCCTTGACCGGATCCATGTCCGTCGGCAGACGGACGGTCATTTCCACATGAAACAGCATCCTGCACTCCTTGCATTGTCGATTCGTCGAACGGGAAGGCCGCTCACGCCTGCGCGCGGGCTCGCTCGACTTCGCTTGCCGGCACGTCCTGCTTTTCCTTGAGCAGCGAGAAATCGAAGTCGATCAGCGCGAACTGCCCGTCGACGCCGTACGGCTTGCCTTCCGCGCCTTCGGCCTGCTTCACTGCCGGGATCAGCCCGTCGCGCGTTGCGAATGCGAAGTCGTCCCACAGGTGCGGATCGCCTTCGATGTTGATCTGCGTCGTCAGCTTACGATAACCGTCCGCCGAAACGAAGAAGTGAATGTGCGCCGGACGATGGCCGTGGCGGCCGAGCTGGTCGAGCAGTTGCTCGGTCTTGCCGCCCGGCGGCACGCTGTAGCCGACCGGCACCACGCTGCGGAAGCTGTAGCGGCCTTCCGAGTCGGTGCGGATCGAACGGCGCAGGTTGAACGCGGGCTGCGACTGGTCGAAGTACGAGTAGTTGCCGAGATGGTTCGCATGCCACACCTCGACGAGCGCGTTCGCGATCGGCGCGCCGTCGTGGCCGAGCACTTTGCCGCGCATCACGAGCGTCTGGCCCGGATCGGTGCCGTCGTCGAGGCGCGCATGGCCGACCGATTCCGGCGCGCCGGCAACGTACAGCGGCCCCTCGATCGTGCGCGGCGTGCCGCCCTCGATGCCGGCCTTCGCTTCGGCTTCGTCCATCCGCACGTCGAGGAAGCGCTCGAGGCCGAGGCCCGCGGCGATCAGGCCGAGCTCCTTGCCCGCTTCGTTCAGGTAGTTGAGCGCGGTCCAGAATTCGCTCGGCTGCACGTCGAAATCCTCGATCGTGTAGCACAGGTCCTTCATGATCCGGTTGACGATCGCGCGCACGCGCGGGTTGCCGGGCTTCTCCGCGGCGTCGTCGAACGTCTTCAGCAGGGCGTCGATGGCTTGCTTGTCCATGTGTGTCTCCGGTTTCGGTTGTCGTGTGGGGATCAGCGGGCGTCGCGCTTCATGCGTTCGATGCGGGCCCAGTCGAAGGTGATGCCGAGGCCGGGCGTCGCCGGCAGGTGCAGCTTGAAATCCTCGTAGCGCAGCGGCTCGACGAGGATTTCCTCGGTGAGCAGCAGTGGGCCGAACAGCTCGGTGCCCCAATTCAGCGAGTCGAACGTGCTGAACAGTTGCGCGGACGCCATCGTGCCGGCCGCGCCCTCGAGCATCGTGCCGCCGTACAGCTCGATGCCGGCCGCCGCCGCGATCGACGCGACGCTCGCCGCGCCCTGCAGGCCGCCCGATTGCGCGATCTTCACCGCGAACACGTCGGCCGCGCGATCCTGCGCGAGCGCGAACGCATCGACGGGGCCGTGCAGCGCCTCGTCGGCCATGATCGGCACCTGCGCGAGCTGCGTGAGGCGTTTCAGCCCCGCGCGGTTGGTCGCGGCGATCGGCTGCTCGACGAGGCTCACGCCCGCTTCCGCGAGCCGTGCGCCGGCCCAGATCGCGTCGGTTTCGCTCCATGCCTGGTTCACGTCGACACGCACGTCGCCGCGCTCGCCGAGCGCGCGCTTGATCGCGACGACGTGTGCGACGTCGCTGGCGACCGCGTTCGAGCCGATCTTCAGCTTGAACGCGCGGTGGCGGCGCGCGTCGAGCATCGCTTCGGCTTCCGCGATGTCGCGCTGCGTGTCGCCGCTCGCGAGCGTCCATGCGACGTCCACCGCGTCGGCCCGGCGGCCGCCGAACAGTTCCGACAGCGGCACGCCGAGGCGGCGCGCCTGCGCGTCGAACAACGCGGTCTCGATCGCGCACTTCGCGAAGCGGTTGCCCTGGAACAGCTTGCGGGCGCGCGCCATCGCGGCGCCCGGGCGGGTCGCGTCCATGCCCTGCAGCAGTGGCGCGAAATAGGTGTCGATGTTGACCTTGATGCTTTCAGGGCTCTCCTCGCCGTAGGCGAGGCCGCCGATGGTCGTCGCCTCGCCGACGCCTTCGATACCGTCCGTGCATCGAACGCGAACCAGCACGAGGGTCTGGCAATTCATCGTGGCGACCGACAATTTGTGGGGCCTGATCGTCGGCACGTCGACCAGCAAAGTCTCGATGCGTTCGATGGTGGCGGCAGTTGCTATCATGCGATTCCTCCTGTTGGTGCACATGGTAGGAATTCCCGCCCCGCGTCGTCCAACACTCTTTCCGACTACTTCCATACCTTTGAGGCATGAAATGGAATTGCGCCAGCTCCGCTACTTCATCGCCGTCGCCGAGGAAATGAACATCACGCGGGCGGCCGAGCGGTTGCACATGACGCAGCCGCCGTTGAGCCGCCAGCTCCAGGCGATCGAGGACGAGATCGGGCTGCCGCTGTTCGAGCGCGGCGCGCGGCCGCTGAAGCTGACGGATGCGGGGCGCGTGTTCTACGCGCAGGCGAAGCGCCTCGTCGACCAGGCCGACGAGCTCGGCCCGCTGACGCGGCGGCTCGCGCAGCTGTCGGAGCGGATCGTGATCGGCTTCGTGCCGTCGACGCTGTACGGTGCGCTGCCGGACGTGATCCGCGCGTTTCGCGAGGCGCAGCCGGACGTCGAACTGTCGCTGATCGAAATGTTCACGCTCGAACAGCTCGGCGCGCTGAAGGGCGGGCGGATCGACGTCGGGTTCGGCCGCCTGCGGTTCGACGACGACCAGCTGGTGCGCGAGGCGCTGATCGAGGAAAAGCTGATCGCCGCGCTGCCGGTCGGGCATCCGCTCGCCGATCCCGATCGGCCTCTCGCGCTCGCGGATATCGCGAACGAGACGCTGATCGTCTATCCGAGCACGCCGCGGCCGAGCTTCGCCGATCAGCAGCTGTCGGCGCTGCGCGACGGCGCGCTGGTGCCGGCGGCCGTGCACGAGGTGCGCGAGCTGCAGACGGCGCTCGGGCTCGTGGCCGCGCAGGTCGGCGTGTCGCTGGTGCCGGAGAGCGTGGAGGGCGTGCGCGTGAAGGGCGTGGTCTACCGGCGGTTGCCGGAGCCGGCCGCGACGTCGCCGATCATCATGAGCCGCCGGCTGCACGGCGAAAGCGCCGCCACGGCCGCGTTCTGCGCGATTGCGCGGGAGATGATCGGGGCGTCGGCCTGACGGGCGTCGCCGCCTTCAAGTATCGCAACTAACGGTCTGTTTTGGCGTGCGCCGGTGGATGCGGAGGGGGTGTCGTAATGCCACGCGCGTCGATGCAAGTGCCGCGCTGGTTTTGCGGGTCGCAGGCCACAAGCCGCATGCCACCGGCCGCGCCATCGAACGCGTCGCTATCGCTTCACGTCGAGCGTTTCCGACGGAGACTCGCCGAATTTTTCCCGATAGGCGATCGCGAACCGGCCAAGGTGCGTAAACCCGCAATCGAGCGCGACATCGGCGATCCGCCGGTCGGACGCCGCGCCGCGCAGCAGCTCGCGCGCATGGTCGAGCCGCGTCGCGCGCAGGTATTGCATCGGGCTCATTCCCCGGAACTGCAGGAACGCGTCGCGCAGCGTCCGTTCCGGCACGTTGGCGGCCTGGACGATATCGGCGAGTTGCAGCGGCTGCGCGTAGTGCGCGTCCACGAACTCCTGCGCGCGCCGCAGGAAGCCCGGCGCGGGGTCGCGGTGCGAGGCGTGCAGCACGGACGGCGGGTGGCCTTCGATCAGCAGGTCGATCAGCAGGTGCTCGAGCTGCGACGCGACGCGCGGGTTCGCGTTCGCGCGCTCGAGCAGCTCGGGCGAGCGGGCGACGAGCATCAGTTGCTGGCGCCACGCGGTGAGCGCGGCGTCGCTGACATGCAGCACCGGGTCGAGCGTCGCGCGCGGGTCGCCCGTCAGCGAGCCGACCGTGGCCGCGTCGATGCGCAGCACGAACTGCTCGCAATCGGCCGACAGCACCGCGTCGAAGCGCTCGCCGGGCGCGCACAGCACGCCGGTCTGGCCGTCGACGCCGAGCTGCCGCCCCATCGCGCGCACCTCGGCCTGGCCGGACAGGCAGAACATCAGCAGGTAGTAGCCGTCGACCGCGTCGACCTGCACGCGCATCGCGTCGCCGAATGCGATCGTGCCGATCCCGAGCCCGCCGAGCCGGACGAAATCCATGTGCGACGCGCCATGCGTGCGGCCGTTCGGCAGCAGCGCATGCGGCTGCATCACGCGCGAGATCCGCTCGCGCGTCTCGTCGAGATCGCGGGATTCGAACAGCCGGTGCGCGCGCAGCGCGAGCGGCTCGAACGACGTTGGGGACATGGGCCTCAGCCTTTGTATGAGCGACGCGCGCTTCGATCCGATGAATGGGTCGCGATCGTGCGCAGGGTCGTGTGTGCCGTCATGCTAGCTCAGAAATCCGCCGAAAGTGGATATTGCGCCGCCGCAATCGCACTTTCCGGATAGACGGGGAATATTAGCCTTTCAAAAATGGACTCCATCTTGTTAATGAAACGGAACCACAAGGAGTCCGACATGGAGCAGACAGAATCGCCCGTCGTGTTCGCCTCGCGCGACGACGCGTCCGACGTGAGCTTTCCGCACGACGACGGCTCGCGCGTGCCGTACAAGGTGTTCAGCTCGCAGGCCGTCTACGAACGCGAGCAGGAACGCATCTTTCGCGGCCCGACGTGGAACTTCGTCGCGCTGGAAGCGGAAATCCCGAACGCCGGCGATTTCAAGAGCACGTTCGTCGGCGATACGCCGGTGGTCGTCACGCGCACGGAGGACGGCGCGCTTTCCGCGTGGGTGAACCGCTGCGCGCACCGCGGCGCGCAGGTGTGCCGCAAGTCGCGCGGCAACGCGAGCTCGCATACGTGCGTGTATCACCAGTGGAGCTTCGACAATACGGGCAACCTGCTGGGCGTGCCGTTCCGGCGCGGCCAGAAGGGGATGTCCGGGATGCCGGCCGACTTCGACCCGAAGCAGCACGGGCTGCGCAAGCTGCGTGTCGACAGCTATCGCGGGCTCGTGTTCGCCACCTTCAGCGACGACGTGATGCCGCTGCCCGACTATCTCGGCGAGCAGATGCGCCCGTGGATCGACCGGATCTTCCACAAGCCGATCGAGTATCTCGGCTGCACGCGCCAGTATTCGAAGTCGAACTGGAAGCTGTACATGGAGAACGTGAAGGACCCGTATCACGCGAGCATGCTGCACCTGTTCCATACGACCTTCAACATCTTCCGCGTCGGGATGAAGGCGCGCTCGATTCCGGATGCGAACCACGGGCTGCACAGCATCATCACGGTGACGAAGACGGGCGACGATACGTCGGCCGCGTACAAGCAGCAGAACATTCGCTCGTTCGACGAAGGTTTCCATCTGGAAGACGAATCGATTCTCGATCTCGTGTCGGAATACGACGAGGACTGCACGAACCATATCCAGCCGATCTTTCCGCAGCTCGTGATCCAGCAGATCCACAACACGCTGGTCGCCCGCCAGATCCTGCCGAAGGGCCCCGACAACTTCGAGCTGATCTTCCACTTCTTCGGCTACGCGGACGATACGCCCGAGCTGCGCGCGCTGCGTATCAAGCAGGCGAACCTCGTCGGGCCGGCCGGCTATATCTCGATGGAGGACACGGAGGCGACCGAGCTCGTGCAGCGCGGCACGGTGCGCGACGGCGACGCGACGTCGGTGATCGAGATGTCGCGCGGCAATCCGGACCAGCAGGACACGGTGATCACCGAAAGCCTGATCCGCAAGTTCTGGGGCGGCTACCAGAAGCTGATGGGCTATTGAAGCGGGAGCGCGGAACGATGGAAAACCTGACGGAAGACATGAAGACGTGGTTCGAGATTTACATGCTCCAGAACCGCTATATCGGGCACCTCGACAACAACCGGCTCGAGGAATGGCCGACGATGTTCACCGAGGACTGCACGTACGAAATCGTGCCGAAGGAAAATGCCGACCTCGGGCTGCCGGTCGGGATCGTCCACTGCACGAACCAGCGGATGCTGCGCGACCGCGTGGTGTCGCTGCGGCACGCGAACATCTACGAAGAGCATACGTACCGGCACATGACGTCGGGCCTGACGATCGTCGCGGAACGTGACGGCGAGATCGACACCGAGAGCAACTACGTCGTCGTGCAGACGCGCAGCAACGGCGAGTCGAACGTGTACCAGGCCGGCAAGTACTACGACACGGTCGTGCGCACGCCGGACGGGCTGCGCTACAAGACCAAGCGGGTGATCTACGACACGTCGCGCGTGCAGACGCTGCTCGCGACCCCGATCTGATACGGAAGCAAGGAACAGTCATGACTGAAGCAACGCTCGCCGAGTGGCATCCGCTCGGCGCTTTCGACGAATTCTCCGAAGACGAACCGGCGGCGCGCGTCGCCGGCCAGAAGCCGATCGCCGTGTTCCGGATCGGCGACGAACTGTTCGCGATGCACGATCTCTGCACGCACGGCCATGCGCGGCTGTCCGAGGGGTATGTGGAGGACGGCTGCGTCGAATGCCCGCTGCACCAGGGGCTGATCGACATTCGCACGGGCGCGCCGAAATGCGCGCCGATCACGGAGCCGGTGCGTACCTATCCGATCCGGATCGTCGACGGGCAGGTGGAAGTCAATGTCGGCTGATCCGTTCGTGATCGTCGGCGCCGGCCACGCGGCGCGGCGCACGGCCGAAGCGGTGCGCGAGCGCGACGCCGCGGCGCGCATCGTGATGATCGGCGCGGAACGCGAGCTGCCGTACGACCGGCCCGCGCTGTCGAAGGATGCGCTGCTGAGCGACGGTGGCGAGCAGCGCGCGTTCGTGCGCGATGCCGCGTGGTACGACGCGCAGCGCATCGAGCTGCTGCTCGGCACGCGCGTCGAGGCGATCGAGCGCGATGCGTTGCGCGTGCGGCTCGACGACGGCACGACGCTGCCTTATGCGCGGCTCGTGCTGGCGACGGGCTCGCGGGTGCGTACGTTCGGCGGTGAGATCGACGAAGGCGTTACGCCGCATTACGTCCGCACGGTCGACGATGCGCGTGCGTTGCGCGCGCAGCTCGCGCCGGGGCGCCGCGTGGCGGTGCTCGGAGGCGGTTTCATCGGCCTCGAGGTCGCGGCGGCGGCGCGCCAGCTCGGTTGCGACGTGACGGTGATCGATCCGGCGCCGCGCCTGCTGCAGCGCGCGTTGCCGGAAGTCGTCGGCGCGTATGCGCATCGGCTGCACGACGCACGCGGCGTGGTCTTCCGGATGGCGACGCTGCCGCGCGCGATCCGTCGCGCGCCGGGTGGCGGCGCGATCGTCGAGACCGATCGTGGCGACGTGCCGGCCGATCTCGTCGTGGTCGGTATCGGGGTGGTGCCGAATGTCGAGCTCGCGCACGCAGCGGGGCTCGATGTCGACAACGGGATACGCGTCGACGCGGGCTGTCGTACGGTCGATCCCGCGATCTTCGCGGCGGGCGAGGTGACGATGCACTTCAATCCGTTGCTCGGGCGTCACGTGCGGATCGAATCGTGGCAGGTGGCCGAAAACCAGCCGGCTGTCGCGGCGGCGAACCTGCTCGGTGCCGACGAAACCTATGCCGAGCTGCCGTGGTTGTGGTCCGATCAGTACGACTGCAACCTGCAGATGCTCGGGTTGTTCGGCAGCGAACGCACGATCGTCGTGCGCGGCGATCCGGCGAACGGGCCGTTCACGGTGTTCGGGCTGGGGGACGACGGCAGGATCGTCGCGGTGGCCGCGGCGAACCAGGGGCGCGACATCGGCGCATCGCGCCGGCTGATCGCGGCCGGGGCGGTGCCCGATCCGGTGAAGCTCGCCGATCCGACGGTGAATTTGAAGACGTTCCTGTAACGGCGGCAGGCGCGGCGAGTATGGCAGGCGCGGCGGACGGATGGCGTCGGCGACGACGTCGCCGGCCGCGCGCTTGCCGGACGATTGCGCGACGCGGCGGGTGACGTCATGCCCGGCGGCGATCGCGCGGGGCCGTTGCGTTTCATGCCGCGCGTTTGTCGGCCGGTGCGAAATCGGGGATATTAGCGGCATCGCCGATTCGCCTGCCGCCATGACGCCAGACAAAGCCCTCGAACTGAAACGCAGCAAGCGCCGCGCGCTGTGGCTGCTGCTGGCCGCCGTCGCGGTGTTCGTCACGACGATCCTGCTGCCGCGTGGCCCGTGGGTCGACGGCTTCAAGGCCGTGGCCGAAGCCGCGATGGTCGGCGCGCTTGCCGACTGGTTCGCGGTCGTCGCGCTGTTCCGCCGTGTACCGATCCCGTTCGTATCGCGTCATACCGAGATCATTCCGAAGAACAAGGACAAGATCGCCGACAACCTCGCGGTGTTCGTGCGCGAGAAGTTCCTCGGTCCCGACGCGCTCGCCGCGCAGATCCGCCAGCACGATCCCGCGCAGAAACTCGGCGCGTGGCTCGGCGAGCCGGCAAACACTGACGCGCTCGGCGGCTATGTGACGAAGCTGATGAGTTTCGCGCTCGACATGACCGACGACGCGCGGATCCAGTCGTTCGTCCACGATGCGTTTCGCGCGGTGATCGACCGGGTCGACCTGTCGCAATCGGCCGGTGCGATCCTCGACACGCTGACGAAGGACGGCCGCCACCAGGTGCTGCTCGACGACGCGATCGAACAGGTGGTCGACGTGCTCGACAAGGAAGAAAACCGCGAGGTGATCGCGGGTTTCATCGTCGAATGGCTGAAGACGCAGTACCCGAAGGTCGAGAAGATCATGCCGACGCAGTGGTTCGGCGAGAACGGCGCGCGGATGCTCGCGAGCGCGGTGAGCCGTGTGCTGGAAGGCGTGGCGGCGGACCCCGAGCACGAGCTGCGGCAGCGCTTCGACCGGACGGTCGTGCGGCTGACCGAGCGGTTGAAGCACGATCCCGCGTTCATCGCGAAGGGCGAGGAGATCAAGCGTTACGTTCGCGACGGCGCCGCGTTCAACGAGTATGTCCGCGACTTGTGGGATCAGTTGCGCGCGTGGCTGAAGGCCGATCTCGCGCGCCCCGATTCGGCGCTGCACCGGCAGGCGGCGACGCTTGGCGGCTGGCTCGGTGCGCGGCTGGCGGAGAGTCCGGCATTGCGTGCATCGCTGAACGAGCATGTCGAGAAGGCCGTGCACGAGATGGCGCCGGATTTCGCGGATTTCCTGATGCGCCATATCCGCGACACGGTGCGCAACTGGGATGCGCGCGAGATGTCGCGGCAGATCGAGCTGAACATCGGCAAGGACCTGCAATACATCCGCATCAACGGCACGCTGGTCGGCGGGCTGATCGGGCTCGGGTTGTATCTGGTGGCGCTGGTGCCGCGCTGGGCGGCCGGCTGGCTGCACTGACGCGGCCACGGGTATCGCGGGAGGGCGCGGAGGGTGCGACGGGCCGCGCCCGCGCGTCATGCATGCGCTTTCGCGCCGTGCAGTTGCAGGCCGAGCGCCTTGATGACCTTCAGGATGGTGCCGAAGCTCGGGTTGCCGTCGTGCGACAGCGCCTTGTACAGCCCTTCGCGCGACAGGCCCGCGTCGCGCGCGACCTGCGACATGCCGCGTGCGCGTGCGATCACGCCGAGCGCGTGCGCGATGAAGGCCGGATCGTCGCCGGCTTCCTGCAGGCACGCTTCGAAGTAGTCGGCCATGTCGTCTTCGGTCTTCAGATGGTCGGCCGAATCCCACGGCCGGGTGTTGATCTTGTCCATCGATTACTCCATGTCGAGGTGCGCGAGCATCGCGTGCGCGGCGCGTATGTCGGCCTGTTGCGTCGATTTATCGCCGCCGCCGAGCAGGATGACCCAGATCGTTCCGCGCCGGACGTAGTAGACGCGATAGCCGGGGCCGTGGTCGATCCGCATTTCGACGATCGGCGAGCCCGCGGATTTCCAGTCGCCCGGATTGCCCATCGACAGGCGGTCGATGCGTGCCTGGATGCGGCGCTTCGCGACGCGATCGCGCAGGCCGGCAAACCATGCGTCGAAGACGTCGGTGGTCCGGATGCTGAACGTAGGCGCACTGTAGGGCATTGATTGCGGTATGTCAACCATGGTTCACAGATGGGTCGGGCCGGGTCGGGTTATTCGGTAGCCGCTACATTAGGGCTGCCCGCTTCGTTTGCGTGCCAAATGGCCGTTCGGCCGAAGTCGGAGTTCTGCGAATCCGTCTACAATCAATCACGTCTTTGCCGCCCGTGCGCGCTTGCCGCGCGCGGGCGGATCCGTTTGTCCTCCGCTATCCGGAGGCGCCGCCGCGCATCGCTCGTTGCGCGGCGGGCAGTGCCGTGGTTTGTGTCCAGTAGGTAAAGCGTCCGCGTGCCGTAGGCCGGCGCGCGTTCTGAACGCTGCGTGTCCGTAGGCCGGGCAGGCGGCATCAACCGAGAGTCCCCCATGAAAGCATCGGATCTGTTCGTGAAGGCGCTGGAAGCCGAAGGCGTCGAGTACGTGTTCGGCATTCCCGGCGAAGAAAACCTCGATCTGCTCGAATCGCTGCGGCGATCGAAGATCAAGCTCGTGCTGACCCGGCACGAGCAGGCGGCCGGGTTCATGGCCGCCACCTACGGCCGCCTGACGGGCCGTACCGGCGTGTGTATCGCCACGCTCGGGCCCGGCGCGACGAACTTCGTGACGGCCGCCGCGTATGCGCAGCTCGGCGGGATGCCGATGCTGATGATCACCGGGCAGAAGCCGATCAAGTCCAGCAAGCAGGGCCACTTCCAGATCGTCGACGTGGTCGACATGATGCAGCCGCTCACGAAGTTCACGCGGCAGATCGTGTCGATCGGCAACATCCCGTCGGCCGTGCGCGAGGCGTTCCGCCGCGCGGAGGAGGAGCGTCCGGGCGCCGCGCACCTCGAGCTGCCGGAAGACATCGCGCACGAGGAGGGCGACGGCAAGCCGATCCCGCGCAGCTACAGCCGGCGGCCGGTGGCGGAGGAAAAGGCGATCGCGCATGCGGTCGACGCGATCCAGGCCGCGCGCCATCCGCTGCTGATGATCGGTGCGGGCGGCAACCGCAAGACCACCTGCAAGATGCTGCTCGAATTCGTCGACAAGACGGGCATCCCGTTCTTCACGACGCAGATGGGCAAGGGCGTGATCGACGAGACGCACCCGCTGTGGCTCGGCAACGCGACGCTGTCCGACGGCGATTTCGTCCACCGCGCGATCGAGCATGCGGACTGCATCATCAACGTCGGCCACGACGTGATCGAGAAGCCGCCGTTCTTCATGCGTACCGACGACAAGACCGTGATCCACGTGAACTTCCTCGGCGCGCAGGTCGATCCCGTCTACTTCCCGCAGATCGAGGTGGTCGGCGACATCGCGAACGCGGTGTGGCAGATGAAGGAGGCGCTCACGCCGCAGCCGCACTGGGATTTCTCGCGCTTCACGATGATCAAGGCGCATTTCGACGCCCATCTGGAGAAGGGCCAGCACGATCCGCGCTTCCCGATGTACCCGGTGCGGATCGTCAACGATCTTTACAACGCGCTGCCGGTCGACGGCATCGTCTGTCTCGACAACGGGATGTACAAGATCTGGTTCGCGCGCTACTGGCGCGCGCACGAGCCGAATTCCCTGCTGCTCGACAACGCACTCGCGTCGATGGGCGCCGGCCTGCCGTCGGCGATCGCGACGAAGATCGTGCACCCGCAGCGCAAGGTGATCGCCGTGTGCGGCGACGGCGGCTTCATGATGAATTCGCAGGAGCTCGAAACGGCGGTGCGGCTGAAGCTCGACCTCGTCGTGATGATCCTGCGCGACGATGCCTTCGGGATGATCCGCTGGAAGCAGGAGAACATGAATTTCCCCGATTTCGCGATGACGCTGCAGAACCCCGATTTCGTGTCGTATGCGCAAAGCTACGGCGCGCACGGGCACCGCGTCGAATCGGCCGACGATCTCGAGCCGCTGCTGCGCGAGTGTTTCTCGACGCCGGGCGTGCACGTGATCGACGTGCCGATCGACTATTCGGACAACGAGCGCGTGCTGAACCGCGAGATCAAGCGCCTGTCGGCGCAACTCTGAATGTCCCGTCCACAGGAAGGAGTCGTTCCATGTTGAAGGAAACCTATCCGTACTACCTCGCCAACGAAGCCGTCTACGCGAACACCGATCTGGACGTGACGGACAAGTTCAGCGGCAAGGTCGCGACGCGCGTCGCGCTGGCCGACGCGAAGGCCATCGATGCGGCGATCGGCGCGGCGGTCGCCGCCGCGAAGCCGATGCGCGAGCTGCCGGCCTACAAGCGGCAGGCCGTGCTCGACCATTGCGTCGCGCGTTTTCGCGAGCGCTTCGACGAGCTGGCCGAGGCGCTGTGCATCGAGGCCGGCAAGCCGATCAACGATTCGAAGGGCGAAGTGACGCGGCTGATCGACACGTTCCGCGTGGCGTCCGAGGAGTCGGTGCGCATCGACGGCGAGATCATCAACCTCGAGATCTCCGCGCGCGCGCAGGGCTATACGGGCTACACGAAGCGCGTGCCGGTCGGCCCGTGCTCGTTCATCTCGCCGTTCAACTTCCCGCTGAACCTCGCCGCGCACAAGGTCGCGCCCGCGCTCGCGGCCGGCTGTCCGTTCGTGCTGAAGCCCGCGAGCCGCACGCCGATCGGCGCGCTGATCATCGGCGAGGTACTCGCCGAAACCGACTTGCCGAAGGGCGCATTCTCGGTGCTGCCCGCGCATCGCGACGGCGCCGACCTGTTCACGACCGACGAGCGTTTCAAGCTGCTGTCGTTCACGGGGTCGCCGGCCGTCGGCTGGGCGCTGAAGGAGAAGGCCGGCAAGAAGAAAGTCGTGCTTGAGCTCGGCGGCAACGCGGCCGCGATCGTCGATGCGGATCAACGCGACCGGCTCGACTACGTGGTCGAGCGCCTCGCGTTCGGCGCGTACTACCAGTCGGGCCAGAGCTGCATCGGCGTGCAGCGGATCCTCGTCCATGCCGATCTGTACGACGCGCTGCGCGAGAAGCTGATCGCAAAGACGCGTTCGCTGAAGATGGGCGATCCGAAGGATCCGTCGACGTTCGTCGGGCCGATGATTTCCGAATCCGAATCGCGCCGGCTGTCGGGATGGATGGACGCGGCCGTCGCGGCGGGCGCGAAGATCGTTGCGGGCGGCAAGGTCGACGGCGCGATGTTCGAAGCGACGCTGCTGGAAAACGTCGGGCACGAGCAGGACCTGTACCGGAAGGAGGCGTTCGGCCCCGTCGCGATCCTCGAGAAGTTCGACCGGTTCGACGATGCGCTCGCCCGCGTGAACGACAGCGACTTCGGGCTGCAGGCCGGCGTGTTCACCGATTCGCTCACGCATGCGCAGCGCGCGTGGGACGAGCTGGAGGTCGGCGGCGTCGTGATCAACGACGTGCCGTCGTTCCGCGTCGACAACATGCCGTACGGGGGCGTGAAGGATTCGGGCCTCGGCCGCGAAGGGATCCGCTACGCGATCGAGGACATGACCGAGCCGCGGCTGATGGTCGTGCGGCGCCGGTAACGCGGGGCGGGATGCGCGGTGCCGCGACGGCACGCGGGCGGGCGCAAGGCCGGCCCGCGTGCCGTTTTTCATGGCGTCGCGCGCAGCGGGCCGGCGCCGGGCCCCGCCGGGCCCGTATCGTGCCCGAGTGGCGTCGCGTGGCGGGCTGCCGGAACGCGCTCGACTACGGGACTCGCCTCGTGATGTAATCGCGCGAAACTGCCGACCGGGGTACGACGCCGGAAAGCGCGAATTCATTCTTCATGAGGTCGATTCATGTCTCCCGTCTCGGCATTCAAGCTGGTTTTGTTGTCATTTCTCGCGATCGTCGCGCTCGAATGCGTCGCCAAGCGGCTGCGGCTGCCGCCCGCGGCCGCGCTGCTGATCGGCGGCATCGGCATCGCGTTCATCCCCGGCCTGCCGCCGATCGATCTCGATCCCGAACTGGTGCTGCTGGTGTTCCTGCCGCCGCTGCTGATGGACGGCGCGTACTTCTCGGTGTGGGAGGAGTTCAAGCGCAACGTCGGCGGCATCCTGCTGCTGGCGATCGGCGCGGTCGTGTTCACGACGTTCGCGGTCGGCTTCGCCGTGCACTGGGTGGCGCCGTCGCTGCCGTGGGCCGCGTGCTTCGCGCTCGGCGCGATCGTGTCGCCACCCGACGCCGTTGCGGCGAAGGCCGTGCTCGAACGCGTCGCGCTGCCGCGCCGGCTGATGGTGCTGCTCGAAGGCGAGAGCCTGCTGAACGATGCGGCCGGCCTCGTGCTGTTCCGCTTCGCGGTCGCGGCCGCGCTCACCGGCGCGTTCAGCCTCGAGCACGCGGTCGTGCGCTTCGCGGAGCTCGGGCTCGGCGGCGTGGCGATCGGCTTCGTGGTCGGCAAGCTCGTCGTGTGGTTCCTGAAGCAGCTCGACGACGACTATCTCGTGATCACCGTCGCGGTGATCACCGGCTGGATCGCCTATATCGCGGGTGAAATGGTCGAGGTATCCGGCGTGATCGCCACCGTCACGGCCGGCATGATCGTCGGCTGGCATCAGCACGAGGTGTTCTCGGCGGCCGTGCGCACGCGCGGCACCGCGTTCTGGCAGGTCATCGTGTTCCTGCTCGAAGCGATGGTGTTCGTGTTGATCGGGCTGTCGCTGCGCGGCGCGATCCACCGGCTCGGCGGCTTCGAGCAGGTGCTCGCGACGATGGTGCCGCCGATGTTCGCGGTGCTGGCGGCGGTGATCGTGTCGCGCTTCGTGTGGATCTACGCGGTCGAGGCGCTGAAGTGGCCGGTGCGCGGGATCGCGCGGCGCGGCGAGGCGCCGGACTGGAAGGCCGCGACGATCATGAGCTGGGCCGGGATGCGCGGCGTCGTCACGCTGGCGATCGCGCTGTCGCTGCCCGAGGCGATGCCCGGCCGCGACGTGATCCTGGTCGCGTCGTTCGCGGTGATCCTCGTCACCGTGCTGCTGCAGGGCACGACGATCGGGCCGCTGATCCGGCTGCTGCGCCTGCCGCAGCGCGAAGAGCGCGCGGCGCACCACCTGACCGAGCCGCAGACGTGGGCGTACGTCGAGGCCGCGCAACTCGCGGCGATCCAGCCGCTCGTGCGCGACGAGAACGGGGTCGTGATCCATCCGCGCCTGCTCGAGCAGTACACGTATCGCGCGGAATTGACCGAACGGGCGAAGGACGAGCCGGCGTACCCGGCGGAAGTGCGCACCGCGCACTACGACGTCGTGCTGGCCGCGATCAGGGCCGGGCGCGCCGAATTGTTGCGCCTGCACCGTTCGGGCCGCATCCACGACGAAATGCTGCACGCGCTCGAACGCGACCTCGACCTGCAGGAAGTGTCCGCGCAGCACGCGCGCGGATAAGGCTGCACGGCACCGTCATGCCGTCATCCGGCGGCCGGTGCCGGCCGACCGGAAGCGCGCATGGGCAGATCGTTGCCCGGCGCGCTTTTTTTCTTCCTCGCGCCCGCCGATTCGGCGCATTTCCATCCGGCCCCAAATGAGGCGGACAACCAGCCTTGCAGCGCATGCAAACCTTATGGCGCCGGTCTCGCAAACGTTATCGTCTTTCGAATCCGGAAATGATCTGATTTAACTGATTCCGTCTCTTTCTGCATATTTGGCAAAACTAAACCGGAAGGAGATAGATGCTGTGTTCTAATTTCATTTAGAATCAGCCGGTTATGTTTATTGAGAGAAAGGATGCGGAGGTAATGCGGCCGCCAACGGGGAGAAATCGGCGTCCGGAGCCCTGCAAGGCCAATGCCGACAGGCCAAATCGGCGGAATCGGGCGGTTTTTTCAACCGCCGAATTAAGATAGCGTCCCAAGTCTGATAAACAACTCCTATGAAAGAATCGATTGGAGAATCGGCGTTTGAAACTGTATTTATGAAAGAATCGAGCGTTGATAATGCCTCGGATTGTCTTGAATCGGGGTTATCGGTCCTTCTCGTCGACGATCAACCGTTCGTCGGCGAGGTGATCCGCCGCGCTTTGCGCAGCGAACACGACATCGACCTGCACGTGTGCACCGACGCGCACCGGGCGATGGCGGTCGCGCGCGACGTGAAGCCGACGGTCATCCTGCAGGATCTCGTGATGCCGGAGATCGACGGCCTCGATCTCGTCCGTGCGTGGCGCGCGGACGCCGGCACGGCTCGCGTGCCGATCATCGTGCTGTCCGCGAAGGAGGAGCCGATCGTCAAGCGCGAGGCGTTCATCGCCGGCGCGAACGACTATCTGGTGAAGCTCCCCGACGCGATGGAGCTGGCCGCACGGATCCGCTATCACTCGAATTCGTACCTGATGTCCCGGCAGCGCGACGAGGCGCTCGACTTCCTGTCGCACGACATGCGTTCGCCGCAGACGTCGATCCTCGCGCTGCTCGACGTCTACCGCGCCGAGCACGGCGAGATGCCGGCGATCATGGAACGCATTGCCGGCCATGCGCGGCGCGCGCTCGCGCTTGCCGACGGCTTCATCCACCTGACCCGCGCGCGGTCCGAGCGCCGCGCGCACGAGGTCGTGAGCCTCAACGAGATCGTGCTCGACGCCGTCGACCAGCTGTGGGAGAAGGCGGCCGGGCTCGGCAGCCGGGTCACCGCGCACGTGCCCGATACCGAGTGCGTGACGATGGGCGACCGCATGATGCTGACGCGCGCGGTCGCGAACCTGATCGACAACGGGCTGAAGTACGGCCCGGCCGGCACGGACGTGCACTGCACGCTGAGCGGCGAGGACGGTGCATGGCTGATCGGCGTCGAGGATACCGGCGCGGGAATCGCGCCGGAGCAACGCACGGCCGCGACCGAGTCGTTCGTGCAGCTCGAGACCGCGCATGGCGCGGCGCGCGGCGGCTTCGGCCTCGGGCTCGCGTTCGTCCGCGCGACGGCGGCGCGGCATCGCGGCCAGATCCTGATGCGCAATACGGCGCGCGGCTTCATGGTCGCGCTTCGGCTGCCGGCGCAAGCGGAGCGGTGATTTCGCGGCGCGGCCTGCCGGCGCCGCGCCGCCTGCAAGCCCTGATGCGCTCGTGGCGCGCCGTCCGGCGCGCAGGCGGGCGCGGATTTTTTCAACGCTGATATTAGAAAGCCCATAACGAACATGGCCACCGTGACGCCCCGCGCGACCAATGAAAGCCTGCATCCGACGATCGGCGCTGCCCGGCTGACGCTCGGCAATCGCATCCTGCTCAGCTTCGGCGTGCTGTTCGTGCTGATGCTGGTGACAGCCGGCGTGTCCTACGAGCGATTGCGTGCGATCAACAGCGAAGCCGTCAGCATCGAGCGCGATTCGCTGCCCGGCGTCTACCTCGCGTCGTCGCTGCGCGGCGCAGTGAATGAATCGTTCATGCTGCTGCAGCAGGCGACGTTCGTCGAGACCGATCCCGAAAGCGTCCAGCGCGATCTCGCGAAGATCGCCGAAGTGGCGAAGGACATCGATTCGTTGTCGGTCGAGTACCAGAACTCGATATTTCGCGACGACGACCGGCAGCGCTTCGCGACCTTCCGGGGCACCTACGACCACTACCTGCCGCTGCTGAACGAAGCGGTGCAGCGGCACCGTCAATCGCATGACGACGCGGTCGCCGGGTATGTGAAGGTGCAGCCCGCATGGGCCGAGGTCGTGCGCAATGCGAATATTCTCGTGCAGGAAAACCGCAAGTTCGCCGATCAGTCGGCGAAGCTGATCCGTGAATCCGTGCAGGACACCGAGGTGGTGCTCGCGACCGCACTGGCGATCATGCTGCTGTCCGCGCTCGGGTTCGGCTACATGCTGTACCGTTCGGTCACCGTCCCGATGGCGCGGCTCGTCGAGGTACACGACGTGATGCGTACCGGCAACCTGACGCGCCGCCTCGACCTGCGCCGCCGCGACGAATTCGGCACGCTCGAGACGGGCTTCAACCGGATGGCCGACGAACTGACCGAGCTCGTCGCGCGTGCGCAGCAGTCGTCGCTGCAGGTGACGACGTCGGTCGCCGAGATCGCGGCGACGTCGCGCGAGCAGCAGGCGACCGCGAACGAAACCGCGGCGACGACGACCGAGATCGGCGCGACCTCGCGCGAAATCTTCGCGACGTCGCGCGACCTGGTGCGCACGATGAACGAAGTGGCCGGCGTGGCGGAGCAGTCGGCCACACTCGCGGGCGTGAGCCAGAGCGGGCTCACGCGGATGGGCGAGACGATGCGCAGCGTGATGGACGCGGCCGGCTCGGTGAACGCGAAGCTCGCGATCCTCAACGAGAAGGCGCTGAACATCAACCAGGTGGTCGCGACCATCACCAAGGTGGCCGACCAGACCAACCTGCTGTCGCTGAACGCCGCGATCGAGGCCGAGAAGGCCGGCGAATACGGCCGCGGCTTCGCGGTCGTCGCGACCGAGATCCGCCGCCTCGCCGACCAGACGGCGGTCGCGACCTACGATATCGAGCAGACGGTGAAGGAGATCCAGTCGGCGGTATCGGCGGGCGTGATGGGGATGGACAAGTTCTCCGAGGAAGTGCGCAGGGGGATGCTCGACGTGCAGCAGGTCGGCGGGCAGCTGTCGCAGATCATCGCCGAGGTGCAGACGCTCTCGCCGCGCTTCCAGATGGTCAACGAAGGGATGCAGACGCAGGCGAACGGCGCGGAGCAGATCACGCAGGCGCTGTCGCAGCTGTCGGAGGCCGCGCAGCAGACGGCCGAGTCGCTGCGCCAGTCGTCGCAGGCGATCGACGACCTGACGCTCGTCGCGAACCAGTTGCGCACCAGCGTGTCGCGCTTCAAGGTCGACGCGTGATGCGCGCGGACACGCAGAACGGCGCGCATGCGCTGTTCCTGATGTTCGAGCTCGACGGCGAACGCTATGCGCTCGACGCGGCCGGCATCGACGAGGTGCTGCCGCTCGCGGTCACGAAAGCCGTGCCCGGCGCACCCGAATGGATTGCCGGGCTGCTGATGCGCGGCGGCCAGCCGGTGCCGGTGATCGACGTGCCGATGCTGGCGCTCGGGCGCCGCGCGCATGCGCTGCGCTCGACGCGGCTCGTGATGGTCCGCTACCGGGCGCACGAGGCGGGCGGCGAGCGCACGATCGGGCTGATCGTCGAGCGTGCGACGCAGACGATGCGGATCGACCGCGCGGCGTTTCGCGCGAGCGGCATCTCGACCGCGCGCACGCGCTGGCTCGGGCCCGTCGCGAATACGCCCGACGGCGTCGTGCAGCAAGTATCGGTTGCCGACCTGATCGACGACGTTGCACGCCTGTATCTGTTCGACGACGGCCTGCCGGGCCACGGGGGAGAGTCCGCATGAAAGAGTCCGAATCGCGATTTCGCGGCTGGCTGCTGCGCGAGACCGGCATCGACCCCGATTCGCTCGGCAACGATTTCCTGACCCGCGCGCTGACGGAGCGCGTGCACGCGCTGCAGGCGGACGGCGAGCGCCTGTCGTCGGCGGCGCGGCCGCCCGTGACGCAGGACGCGCTCGACGCCTACTGGCAGCAGCTCAACGCGTCGGCCGACGAACGGCGTGCGCTGATCGAGCTGTTCGTCGTGCCCGAGACCTGGTTCTTCCGCGACCGCGAGGCCTTCGCGACGCTCGCGCGGCTCGCGGCCGACCGGCTCGCGGCGCTGCCCGGCCGCGTGATCCGCGTGCTGAGCGCGCCGTGCTCGACGGGCGAGGAACCGTTTTCGGCGGCGATGGCGCTGCTCGACGCGGGGCTCGACCCGGCCAGTTTCACGATCGACGCGATCGACCTCAGCACGCGCGCGATCGAGCAGGCGCGGCTCGGCTGTTACGGGCGCAACGCGTTCCGCGGCACCGCGACGGAGTTTCGCGCGCGGCACTTCACGCCGACCCGCGAGGGCTGGCTGCTCGACGAGCGCGTGCGCGCCTGTGTGCAGTTCAGTCAGGCGAACCTCGTCGAACCGGCGGCGGACACGGGCCTTCGCTACGATTTCGTGTTCTGCCGCAACGTGCTGATCTACTTCGATCGCGACGCGCAGGATCGCGTGATCCGCGCGCTCGGCGAGCGTCTTGCCGACGACGGCGTGCTGTTCGTCGGGCCGGCCGAGACGGGGGTCGCGATGCGGCACGGGATGCGCTCGGCGCGCGTGCCGCTGGCATTCGCGTTTCATCGCGAGCCCGCCGGCGCGGCGCCCGATGCCTATGCGGCCCGGCCGGCGGCGCCGCTGTCCGTGGCGGCGGCGCCGTACCGGCGCGCGGAGCGTTTCACGGTCGCGCCGCCCGCGGCGACACGCCCGGTGCTGGCGGTCGCGCCGCCGGCCTGGCTCGGCGACGCACGCGAGCCGTTCGCGGCAGCGCCGCCGGCCATGCATGCGGCCGCGTTCGACGCGCGGGCCGATCTGCCGGCAGCGGCGGCCGAACCGGTTGCGCCTGTTGCAACGGTCGCACCGGTGGCCGAAGGCCCCGCGCCGACGCTGGAAGACGCACAGGCGCTGGCGAATGCCGGCGCGTTCGACGAGGCCGAGCGCGTGCTCGCGCAGTTCTCGGCGCGCGTCGGGCCGCACGCCGATGCGTTCTACCTGAACGGGCTGATCGCGGATGCGCGCGGGCGCGCATCGGAAGCCGGCGACTTCTACAGGAAGGCGCTGTACCTGCGGCCCACGCATCACGAAGCGCTGACCCATCTCGCGACGCTGCTCGACGTCGGCGGCGATCGTGCGGGCGCGCAATGGCTGCTCGAGCGTGCACGGCGCTCGGCCGGCTGACAAGACTACGGGTTGGGGACCGACACCGCGATGACCAGAGGAATTCATGAACCGCGCCGCCGCTGCCATTGACGAGACGACGATCGACGTCGACGATTGCTGGAACCGGATCGGCACGCGCGGCGACCGCACGTGCGAGCGACTGAACGAGTGCCTGCGCTGCCTGAACTGCCCGGTGTACGCGTATCACGCGGCGAAGCTGCTCGAGCGCCCGCTCGACGGGGCGGAGATGGCCGACGCCACGCGCCGGATGAGCGCGCCCGGCACGCCCCACGTGCGCGACGCCGACGCCGATACGCGCCATGCGGCGCTGGCGTTCCGCGTGGCCGACGAATGGCTCGCGCTGCCGATTGGCGTGCTGCGCGAGATCGCCGGCACGCGCCCGATCCATTCGCTGCCGCATCGCCGCAATTCAGCCGTGCGCGGCGTGGTCAACATCCGCGGCACGCTGCGCATCGCGATCTCGATCGGCGCGCTGCTCGGACTCGATGTCGGCAAGGGCGGCAAGGGCGGTGACGACGGCCGCTTCACGCGGCTGCTGGTCGCCGCGCACCAGGGCGAGCCGGTCGTGTTTCCGGTCGACGAAGTCGAGGGCGTGCTGCGTTTCGGCGCATCCGACTGGGTGCCCGTGCCGGCCACGGTCGGGCGCGCGAGCGCCGGCCTGTCGCGCGGCGTGCTGTCGTGGCGCGGGAAGTCGGTGGGCCTGCTCGACGACGACCGCCTGTTCGACGCAGTCACACGGAGCATGCGATGAGCGGCGATGACGACCTGAGCCACCTGTCGCTGCTCGAGCTGTATCGCGAGGAGACGCGCACGCAGACCCAGGCGCTGTCCGAACGGCTGCTCGCGCTCGAATCGGGCGAGCCCGATTCCGTCGCGCTCGAGGCATGCATGCGCGCCGCGCATTCGCTGAAGGGGGCCGCGCGCATCGTCGGCGTGCCGCTCGGCGTCGACATCGCGGGGCGGATGGAGGAGTGCTTCGTCGCCGCGCAGGCCGGCACGATCGCGCTGACGGCCACGCACGTCGACGTGCTGCTGGCGGGCGTCGATTTGCTGGTGCGCGTCGGCGATCCGCAGGCGCAGCCCGTGACGCAGACGGAGATCGACGTGTTCGCCGCGGCGCTCACGGGTGCCGACGGCGCGCAGACGATGCAGGTGTCGGGCGTCGTCCCGCCGCAGGCGCCGCCGACGGTCGTGCCGTATCGCGAGCACGACGGTGCCGCGAACGAGCCCGTCGGGGCGAGTGCCGCGGTGCCGCCGCTTGCGGTCTCGAGCGCGGTGCCCGATCCGGCCCAGGCCGGCCGCGTGGCCGGCGCCGGCGCGATGCGCCGCGTGCGCGCGGATACGCTGAACCGGCTGCTGAGCCTGTCCGGCGAATCGCTGGTCGAATCGCGCTGGCTCAAGCCGTTCGCCGAATCGATGCTGCGCGTGAAGCGCGCCCAGCGCGACGCAGCCCGCTCGCTCGATTTGATGTATGAACAATTCGCCGACGATCTCGACGCGGGCATGCTCGCGTCGATGAACGAAGTCCGGCACATGCTGAACGACCTGCAGCGCTCGCTCGCCGAGCGCATGGACGAATTCGACCGCTTCGAGCGGCGCAGCACGCATATCGCCGAGCAGCTGTACGACGAGGCGCTGCAATGCCGGATGCGGCCGTTCGGCGACGCGACGCGTGCGTATCCGCGCATCGTCCGCGATCTCGCGCGCTCGCTCGGCAAGCAGGTGCGTTTCTCGATCGTCGGCGAGGGCACGCAGGTCGACCGCGACATCCTCGACCTGCTCGACGCGCCGCTCGGCCACCTGCTGCGCAACGCGATCGACCACGGCGTCGATTCGCCGGAGGCGCGGCGCGCGCGCGGCAAGCCGGCCGAGGCGAGCGTGACGCTGGAGGCGCGCCACAGTGCCGGCTCGCTGCTGGTCAGCGTGATCGACGACGGCCCGGGCGTCGACATGGACGCGCTGCGCGCGGCCGTCGTGCGCCAGCGCCTGACCGACGACGAGACGGCCGCGCGGCTGTCCGATCCCGAACTGCTCGAATTCCTGCTGCTGCCGGGTTTCTCGATGCGCGACGCGGTGACCGACGTGTCGGGCCGCGGCGTCGGCCTCGACGCGGTGCAGGAGATGGTGCGCGGCGTGCGCGGCGCGGTGCGGATCTTCAACGAGCCGGGCGCGGGCATGCGTTTCGTGCTGCAGCTGCCGCTCACGCTGTCGGTGATCCGCAGCCTGCTCGTCGAGGTCGGTGGCGAGCCGTATGCGTTCCCGCTCGCGCACGTGCGCCGCACGCTCGAACTCTCGCACGACGATATCGACGTGCTCGAAGGGCAGCCGCATTTCCCGTTTGACGGCCGGCGCGCGGGCCTCGTCGCCGCGCATCAGCTGCTCGACGCGGGTGAGCCCGACGTCGCGCGCACGAGCACGGCGGTCGTGGTCGTCGGCGGGGAACCCGAGCTGTACGGCGTCGCGGTCGACCGCTTCCTCGGCGAGCGGATGCTCGTCGTGCAGCCGCTCGACAGCCGCCTGCACAAGATCCAGAACATCGCGGCCGGCGCGCTGCTCGAGAACGGCGACCCGGTGCTGATCGTCGACGTCGAGGACCTGATCCGCTCGGTCGACAAGCTCGTGCGCGGCGGGCAGCTCGCGCGGCTCACGCGCGACCCGCAACTGGCGCTGGCCGACCGGCGCCGCCGCGTGCTCGTCGTCGACGATTCGCTGACGGTGCGCGAGCTCGAACGCAAGCTGCTGGAAAAGCGCGGCTACGACGTGACGGTCGCGGTCGACGGGATGGAGGGCTGGAACGCGGTGCGCAGCGATGCGTTCGATCTCGTCGTCACCGACGTCGACATGCCGCGCATGGACGGCATCGAACTCGTCACGCTGATCAAGGGCGATCCGATGCTCAAGCGCGTGCCGGTGATGATCGTGTCGTACAAGGATCGCGACGAGGATCGCCGTCGCGGGCTCGATGCGGGCGCCGACTACTACCTCGCGAAGAGCAGCTTCCACGACGAGGCGCTGCTCGACGCCGTGCACGACCTGATCGGGGACGCGCGAGGATGAACATCGGCATCGTCAACGACTTGCCGCTGGCCGTGGAGGCGCTGCGCCGCGTGATCGCGCTGCGCACCGACCATCGCGTGCTGTGGGTCGCCACCGACGGCGACGAGGCGGTGGATTTCTGCGTCGCGCATCCGCCCGATCTCGTGCTGATGGATCTCGTGATGCCGAAGGTCGACGGGGTCGCGGCGACGCGCCGGATCATGGCGCGCGCGCCCTGCGCGATCCTGATCGTGACGGCGAGCGTCAGCGCGAACACGTCGTCGGTCTACGAGGCGATGGGCGCGGGTGCGCTCGATGCGGTCGACACGCCGACGCTCGCGCTCGGGCTGTCGGCCGACGCGTCGCCGCAGGCGCTGCTCGCGAAGATCGACCAGATCGGCCGGCTGCTCGAAAGCCGTTCCGCGGCGCTCGTGCCGCCGGGGCCGGCGCCCGAGCGCGGCCAGCCGACGCTCGTCGCGATCGGCGCGTCGGCGGGCGGGCCGACCGCGCTGACCGCGCTGCTGCGCGCGCTGCCGGCCGACTTTCCGGCGGCGATCGTGATCGTCCAGCATGTCGACCAGGCGTTCGCGCTCGGGATGGCCGAGTGGCTCGACGGCTATACGCGGCTGCCGGTGCGCGTCGCGCGGCAGGGCAGCGTGCCGCAGGCCGGCGAGGTGCTGCTCGCGGCGACCAACGATCACCTTTACCTGTCGCCGCGCGGCGTGCTCGGTTATACGCGGCATCCGGTCGAGACACCGTACCGGCCGTCGATCGACGTGTTCTTCAACAGCGTCGCCGACGGCTGGCAGGGCGAAGCGTTCGGCGTGCTGCTGACGGGCATGGGGCGCGACGGCGCGCTCGGCCTGAAGGCGATGCGCGCGAAGGGCTGCCACACGATCGCGCAGGACGAAGCGACGAGCGCCGTGTACGGAATGCCGAAGGCGGCCGCCGCGATCGGGGCGGCGTCGGCGATCCTGCCGCTCGAACGGATCGCGCCCCAGCTGATCTCGCGCATCACGCGTCCGCTGCGCGACTGACGGCGTTCAACGGGCCGGCGGCGCCGTCCCATCCCGTTGCGCCGGCGGCCGCATTGCGGGCGGCGCGCACTCGCGTACAATGGCGGCCTGCGGAGATGGCATGCCTCCCTGCGGTCGTACGCGGCGCGTTGCGCACGGTGCGGCCCTCAACCGCCGGTAAGCCCGGCTGATGATGCCTGCGTGTTCCTGGGTCGTCAGGAGGTCGCAGGCCGTCGATGCGGTATTCTGCCGCCCAGGTTTTGATGTTCCGTCGAATCTGGAAATCATGTTCTTCACGACTTCTGCCGATCTTCTCGCGACCGTGCGCTACGTGTGCCGCTGGCTCGCGCTCTCGGCCCTGCTTGGCGCTCTGGCCGGCACGGCTTCCGCCTTGTTCCTGATCGCGCTCGACTGGGCGACCGGCACGCGCGTCGCGCATCCGTGGCTGCTGTGGGGGCTGCCGGCGGCCGGTTTCGCGACCGGCTGGATCTACCATCGCTTCGGCCAGTCCGTCGCGCGCGGCAACAACCTGCTGATCGACGAAATCCACGACCCGAAGGCGCTCGTGCCGAAACGGATGGCGCCGCTCGTGCTCGTCGCGACCGTCGTCACGCACCTGTTCGGCGGCTCGGCCGGCCGCGAGGGCACGGCCGTGCAGATGGGCGGCGCGCTCGCCGATCGCGTCACGCACGTGTTCCGTCTCGATCGCGAACATCGCCGCGTGCTGCTGATGGGCGGCATCGCGGCCGGTTTCGCATCGGTGTTCGGCACGCCGCTCGCGGGCGCCGTGTTCGGGCTCGAGGTGCTGGCGATCGGGCGCGTGCGGTACGACGCGCTGCTGACCTGTGTCGCATCCGCGATCGTCGCGGATGTCGTCTGCCGCGCGTGGGGTGTGCATCACACGGCCTATGCGATTCCGTTCGTGCCGGCCGTGTCGGCGACGGGGCTGGCCGTGACGGTCGTCGCGGGCGTGGCGTTCGGCGTGGTCGGGCGGCTGTTCGCGTTCGCGACGCATGCGCTGACCGCGTGGTTCCGCCGCGTCATCCGTTATGCACCGCTGCAGCCGGTGCTCGGCGGCCTGCTGGTCGCCGCGGCTGCCGCCGCGTTGAACGTGCCGCAGTATCTCGGCCTCGGAATCCCGACGATCGAGGCCGCGTTTCACGGCCCGTTGCCGCTCTACGACTTCGCGGGCAAGTTCGCGTTCACCGTCGTCACGCTCGCGTCGGGGTTCAAGGGCGGCGAAGTGACGCCGCTGTTCTACATCGGCGCGACGCTCGGCAACGCGCTCGGCCAGGTGCTGGCGCTGCCGGTGCCCGTGCTCGCGGGGCTCGGCTTCGTCGCGGTGTTCGCGGGCGCGGCCAACACGCCGATCGCGTCGACGATCATGGCGATCGAACTGTTCGGGGCGGATATCGGCGTGTATGCGATCGTCGCGTGTGTCGTTGCGTATCTGTTCTCGGGGCACGCTGGGATTTATCGCGCGCAGCGCGTGGCGGTGGGCAAGGGTGCGCAGGCCGAAGCCGAATGATGCGGGCGAGGCAATGCGTCGCGGTGCTTGCGGGAGGGGGAAGGTGTCGTTGCTGGTACATCTGATCGGCCCGGGCGGCGCCGGCAAGACCACGGTCGGCGCGATCGTCGCGGAGCGCCTGAACTGGCGGTTCGTCGATGTGGATCGATGTTTCCTGGCGGAGCACGGGAACATCGCCGATTTCATCCGGGAGCGCGGTTATGCCGAATATGCGTCGCACAACGTCCGGCTGTACGAGCAACTCAAGCGTGACCTGTCGGCGCCTGCGATCTGCGCGGTGTCGTCCGGGTTCATGCTGTATCCGGACGATGTCGCGCCGGCCTATCCGGCACTTCGCCGTGACATCGAGGAGGACGGCTTGACCGCGCTCCTGTTGCCTTCGTTCGATCTCGAACGCTGCGCGAAAACGGTCGTGGCCCGGCAAATGTCCCGGCCTTATCTGAACGCGAACGAAGCCGACGAGATGCGCAAGATCCGCGACCGGTTTCCCGCCTTCATGCGCTTGAACTGCAGGCGGTTCTCGAGCGACGGCACGCCCGACCGCGTGGCGGGCGATATCGAACGCTTCATCGTGGCGTCGATGCCGTCGAGTGAACACGATCCGTGTCCGGTCGCGGGCGGCGGCCCGACGCATCCATGCGGCACCCGCGGTGCCAGAAACCGGGAGCACGACATTCGATGACGCTGGAAGACTTTCTGATCGAAGCGCGGCGCCTTGCCAGGCCATGCCGTCAATATCGCTTCGCGAGTGGCGGGGAACCCGTCACCGGCTACTGGCATGGCGTTGAAGCAGGCGCGCCGTGCGTCTCCGTCGAGCGGGACGGCACCTGGCTGAACGTGTATCTCGACGAGGGCGGGACATCGGGCCGCGCGGAAACCGCCGCGCAACCCGTCCGGTCGGACCGCCCGCTGTGCCGATCCGACGCTACGTCGCTCCCGCCGGTCGAAGCGGTGTTCCGCTTCGGCTCAGCCGCGATCGACGCCTATCTCGACGCGCACGGCTGGCAACGCGACTGGGGATTCAACAGCAACTTCAAGGGCATCGCGGCGCACGACTACGAGCGTGAGTGGATGGCGCAATGCCCGCTCTACACGGGCGGGGCGGTCGCCGTCGCGGGCGGGTGGAACATGCGCTGGCCCGACGACGACGAACCGGTCGATCTCGATCTCGTCCTCTGGACGTTCGAGGAAGCGGAGCCGTGGGTCGAGGTGTTTTGCGACGGCGACCGGTACTCGGTGATCCAGCGGATCACCTAGCGCGCCGGCAACCGTTACTGCTTCGGCAGGCGCGCGACATGGCGCGCCAGCAATTCCTCGATATCGATGCCCTTTTCGGCCAGCAACGCCGTGACGACACCGTTCAGTTCGCCGAGCGTTTCCTTGACCGATTCCCGGATCGTGTCCACGACCACCTGCGTGCTGCGCTCGATCTCGATGTTGACCGTGTCGTTGACGCCCTTCGCATCGAAGGTCGTCGCGCGACGCGTTTCGGGAATCAGCCAGACATCGAACCAGCCTTCGTCGCGGTTGACGTCGGACACCGTCAGGCTGCAGCCGTTGATCGCGATATAGCCCTTCGCGAACACGTACCGCTTGAATGCGTCCGGCACGCCGATGCGCACCATCCGGTTATGCTCGGACGATGCGATGTGCCGGATGGTCCCGGTGAAGTCGACATGGCCGGACAGCGGATGCCCGCCGATCTCCGCGCCGTCCTTCGCGGCCCGCTCCACGTTGATCCGCGCGCCTGTCGTGAGGTCGGCCAGCGTGGTGATTTTCAGGCTCGGCAGCATCACGTCGAAGTCGATCAGTTCCGGCGAATGGATGGTCGTCACCGTCAGGCAGACGCCGTCGACCGAGACGCTGGCGCCGATCTCGATGTCGTCGGTAAACCGTTCCGGGAATTCGATGCTGAAGGTTCTCAGTTCCCCGTGGTCGGCGATGGTCTTGATGGTGGCAACGCCCTGGACAATTCCTGTAAACATGGTCGATCCCTTGTCGCAAACTTGCTGGCCCACATGATAAGGGATACCGGAAGAGGCGGCCTGGCGGCGCGCGGCTTGCGGAGGGGCGGGCGGAATTCGCGGCCGAAAAAAGGCCGTGCACCTGGCACGGCCTCGATCCGGATCCATTTGTCGACGCGTGCCGGCGGTGATGACCGCACCACCGGCGCGCGTCGCGCCTTTCTTGCGTCACGCCTCGGCCGGCTCGCCGAGCGGCCCGGCATGATTGTCCGCCGTGCGCCGCGGCGAATCGGCGAGCCCCTTCGCGAGTTCCAGCGCCTGCCGCTCGAACAGCCGGCGATAGATGCCGCCGTCGATGCGGATCAGCGCGTCGTGGCTGCCTTCCTCGATCACCTTGCCGCGGTCGAGCACCAGCAGCCGGTCGAGCGCGCGCACGGTCGACAGCCGGTGTGCGACCACCAGCGTCGTGCGACCGACCATCAGCCGCTCCATCGCCTGCTGGATCAGCAGCTCGCTTTCGCTGTCGAGGCTCGACGTGGCTTCGTCGAGGATCAGGATCGGCGCATCGGCGAGGAACGCGCGCGCGATCGCGACCCGCTGGCGTTCGCCGCCCGACAGCTTGATCCCGCGTTCGCCGACCAGCGTGTCATAGCCGTCCGGCAGCGCGGCGATGAAGTCGTGCGCGCTGGCGAGCCGCGCGGCGCGCTCGATGTCGGCCCGGCTCGCGTCGGGGCGTGCATACGCGATGTTCTCGGCGAGCGTGCGGTGGAACAGCACGGGCTCCTGCTGGACGATCGCGATCTGGCTGCGCAGCGAATCCTGCCGGACCTGCGCGATGTCCTGGCCGTCGATCGTGATGCGGCCGCCCGACACGTCGTACAGGCGCTGGATCAGCTTGATGAACGTCGTCTTGCCCGACCCCGAGTGGCCGACGAGGCCCACCCGCTCGCCCGGCGCGATGCGCATCGAGAAATCGTCGTACAGCGGCACCGGATGGTTGCCGTAGCGGAACGTCACGTGCTCGAAGCGGATCTCGCCTTGCCCGATCCGGATGGCCGGCGCGCCGGGACGATCGTCGATGCCGAGCGGCTGGCGTTCGAGCGCGACGAGTTCTTCCATGTCGTTGACCGAGCGCTGCAGGTTGCGGATGTGCATGCCGACGTCGCGCAGGTAGCCCTGCAGCATGAAGAACATCGTCAGCGCGAATGCGATGTCGCCGACGCTCGCCTCGTCGTTCGCCCACAGCCGCAGCGCGACGCCGATCATCGCGGCCTGCATCGCGACGAGCATCGCGCCCTGCAACCCGCCGTTGAGCGTGCCGCGCACCCACGTGCGGCGCGTGCGTTGCCGCCACTTGCCGATCACGCGGGCGAGCCGCGCTTCCTCGCGCGTTTCCGCGCCGAACGCCTTCACGACCGCGTTGCAGCTCACGGCATCGGCGAGCGCGCCGCCCATGCGCGTATCCCACAGGTTGCCGAGCCGGGCGGCCGGCGCGACGATGCCGAGCGACACCGCAACCGTCACCGTGATGTACAGCAGCGAACCCGCGCCGACGACGAGCCCCATCACGGGCCAGTGCGTGCCGAGCAGCACGGTCGCGCCGACGAGCATCGTGACCGACGGCAACAGCGCGATCAGCACCGTGTCGTTCAGCAGGTCGAGCGCCCAGATGCCGCGCGTGATCTTGCGCACGGTCGAGCCCGCGAAGCTGTTCGCGTGCCAGTCGGTCGAGAAGCGCTGCACGCGATGGAACGATGCGGCCGCGATCTCGCTCATCATCTTCAGCGTGAGCGTGATGATGTTCAGGTAGACGCCTTGTCGCAGCACCGTCGCGCCGAGGCCGAGCGCGGCGAGTGTGCCGAACGCGACGAGGGCTGCATGCCACGCGGCGGCGCGGTCGGTCAGGCCGGTCGACAGCGCGTCGACGAGGCGGCCGGCGAACAGCGGCGTGAGCACGTCGGCGAGCGCGGCGAGCAGCGCGAGGCTCGCGACCGTGGCGGTGCGGGCCGGCTGCTTGCGCCAGTAACGGAAGGTGAAGCCGAAGACGGCCTGGAATGCCTGGCCGCCCAGAAGGGTGGTTTTTCTGGTCATTTATCGTTGCCCGGCGCATCGCGCGACGGGGCTTTCCGGTTGGGCGAACATCGAAAACGCAACAGCCGGGCCGCGCGGAAACCGTGCGGCGAAACGAAACGGGCTGTCGGGAAACGGCGCGGCTGACGGGTTAGTGGAAAACTCGGGAGCCGGCGCGGACGGCGGGCTGGATCAGCTGCGCCGTGGGACCACGTTCGGGAAGGTTGCTGGCATTCGGAACATCTGCACCTCCCCTGAAGTGAACGGTTGAAAGGACGCCGAAAAGACGTGGAAAGATTCTATCAGCAGTGCCGCGCGCCCCGCAACGTCTGACGAATGCGGCGTTGCAGCGTCGATACGGTTAGTATTCAGGGCTTCGGCCCTGCTTTTGCGGGCCTTCCACAGTGCGGCAGCGCAGGGGCCGGCACACGCATCGATTACACTTCGACGTTTGCGGCGCACCGCGCCGCGGCCCTCGCAGATTCACCACGATACATTCCTGAGGAAACGATGAGCGACGTTCAGCAAGGCATCCTGACCCCGATCGATACGGCGGCCCGATACCTCACTTTCACGATGTCGAACGACGGCAATGTGGCGGCGGCGCTGGCCGCGTTGCGCGAGATCGTCGACGGACGCGACACGGTCGTCGGGTTCGGACATGCGCTGGCGGCGCACCTCGGGCACCCGGTGCCGGGCCTGACCGGATTCCCGGCGTTCGCGGTGAAGGACCGCACGCTGCCGGCGACGCCGGCCGACGTGTGGGTCTGGCTGCGCGGCGGCGATCGCGGCGAGATCGTGCTGCGCGCGCGGGCGATCGAACGCGCGCTGGCGCCGGCGTTCGCGTTGCAGGATGCGGTCGACGGTTTCCGCTATTCGAACGATCGCGACCTGTCCGGCTACGAGGACGGCACCGAGAACCCCGAAGGCGACGAAGCCGTGGCCGCGGCGATCGTGACCGGGCAGGGCGCGGGGCTCGACGGTGCGAGCTTCGTCGCGGTCCAGCAATGGCTGCACGACTTCGAGCAGATGGAGCGCATTCCGTCGGGCGACATGGACAACATCATCGGGCGCCGCCGCTCGGACAATGAAGAACTCGACGACGCACCCGAGTTCGCGCACGTGAAGCGTACCGCGCAGGAAAGCTTCGAGCCCGAAGCGTTCATGCTGCGCCGTTCGTCGCCGTGGTCGGACGCGCGCCGCGCGGGGCTCTACTTCGTGGCGTTCGGCTGCTCGTTCCGCGCGTTCGACGTGCAGATGCGCCGGATGAGCGGCGCGGAAGACGGGATCGTCGACGGCCTGTTCCGCTTCACGCGGCCGCTGACGGGCGCGTATTTCTGGTGCCCGCCGATGAAGGACGGCAAGCTCGACCTGTCCGCGCTCGGACTGTAAGCGCCTGACGGGATCGACGAACGGGGGGCCGCGCATCGTGCGCGGCCCCCCGTTTCCTTTTGCGCGGCGATTTGCGCGGTGATCGTGTGTCGTGTGCGTTGCGTATCAGTTCAACGTCGTGTCGATCCGCGTGCCGCGCTTGATGAACTGCGTGACCGGCGTCTTCTCGCAGATTTCGGCAAGGCGCTGGCGTTGCGCATCGTCGAGCGGGCCGTCGAGCGTCACGACACGGCGCACGTACTGCGTGCCTTCGCGATCGGCATGCAACTCGGTGCGCACGTCGATACGCGCGGCGGGCCACGCCTTGCGCTGCATGTACATGCGCAGCGTCGCGGCCGTGCATTGCGCGAGGCCGGCCAGCACGAATTCATAGGGCGCCGGCCCGCGATCCTGGCCGCCCTCGCGTGGGGCTTCGTCGCCGGTCAGCGCGTGGGTGCCGGCCTGAAGCTGGACGACGTAATCGGGCGCATCGGCGTCGAGGACGGCGGCGGCGTGGATGAGCGACATGGCAAGTCTCCGGTCAGCGGGAAAAGAAAAAAGGGAGTCGGGAAGCGGAAAGTGGGCGCCGCGCGGCGGCGCGCAGCCGTCAGCATACCGCCCCGACGGCGACGGCGATGCGGCTACGCGTCCGCGCCGCCGGCACTGCTGCGCACGAGTGCGGCGATGCGCTCGCGTACCCACTGGTGCGCGCGATCGGCGTCGCGCGATTCGTGCCAGTACGCGAGGAGCGGGAACGGCTTGAGCCGCAACGGCAGCGGCCGCACGACGATCGGCAGCATCGCGGCCATCCGCAACGCATAGGTGTGCGGCAGCGTGACCAGCAGGTTGCCGGTCGCGGCGATCTGGCACGCGGCGAAATAGTGCTGACAGGTGAGCCGGATATCGCGAAAGCGGCCGTCGTTGCCGAGCAGCACGTCGAGCGATTGCGGCTCGCCGAGCGACGACACCGCGACATGCTGCGCCGCGAAATAGTCGCCGCGCCGCAACGGCTCGCGCGCAAGCGGATGATCGCGTCGCAGTGCGACGACGAGCGAATCGTCGAGCAGGTGTTCGGTGGCGATGCGCGGGCAGGTCGGCACGCGGCGATCGACGGCGAGATCGAGATTGCCCGATGCAAGTTCGCGTTCGATCCCGGCTACCGCGATGCGACGGCTCACGAGCCGCAGGCCCGGCGCTTCGTCGGCGAATGCCGCGACGATCCGCGGCAGCGCGATCGATTCGAGCACGTCGCGAATGCCCACCGCGATGCTCAGGTCGAGCGTCGCGGGATCGAACGCCGACGGCGCGCGCGCGGTGCCTTGCAGGCCCTTCAGGTGCAGTTGCACGTCCGTGATGATCGAGCGCGTGCGTTCGGTTGCGACAACACGGTTGCCCTGGCGCACGAACAGCGGATCGTCGAAATGCGCGCGCAGCCGGTTGAGCGCGTGCGTGACGGCCGGCTGCGTGAGATGCAGCGCGCGGGCGGCCGCGCCGATGCCGCCATGCACGTAGACGGCGTCGAGCACGCGAAACAGGTTCAGGTCGAGACGATGGTCGGCGGGCACGGGGCGCGGGTGGCGTGGTGAATGGTGGAGCGATTCTAAAGGATGCGCAGGCAACGGATACGCGGGCTTTCCTGCGTGGCGATCGACGGTATTGAATACATGGGGATATCGTTTGCGCCGATATTCGGCTGTGCATTTATCCGGATACCCGACGCAATTCGTCGTCGTGAAAATGCACGGATTTCGATGTACACAATCGTAACAATTGGCGATATCGGCCCGTGCAATTCCGCACCGGCCCGCCGGCAACCCCTGGCAGCCTGTAGTAATCCGCCATCATGCTGTCCACGTCGGCCATTTCGCGCCAAAGCCGCGACCCGTTCGGCTAAGATGCCGTCGCTTCATATTTCGGGATAGCCGTCCTGTCGCACGCATTCAAACCAAATATAAGCCTGACAGTTCGACGGTATTAGAAGAAGTCGAAACAAGTCGGGGGCTTGGCCAGTGAATGCAGCAGATCAGAGGTGGGTCGTTATCTATTTGAGTACGGGGTTTTCGTTGGCCCAGGCCGCGCGTATCGGCGAGGCTTTCAATCTGGCGAATCGCCTGCACGCACACAGTGCCGACTATCAGTTGAAGTACGTATCCGAAAGCGGGGGGCTGTTGCAGTCGTCGTCCGGCGTGAGCATCGCGGCAGATCCGCTCGGCGACGAGCACGGTCGCCGCGCGCTCGCGTTCTTTCATCTTCACGGCGACCGTGCGGCCGTCAACTGGGACGACGCATTGCAGCGTCGCCTCACCGACATCCGCCGCCATGCGCGCTGGATCGTCGACGCGATGGACCTGCCGACGCTCGCGGCCATGCAGCGACCGTCGGCGGCGATCGAAGGGCGGCCGGGCCGGGCCGGCCGCCGGGTCGCCACGACGGTCGAGTTGCAGGTCGGGGAAGCCGACGTGTTCGCCGCGGTGCTCGACATGTTCCGCGTCGATCTCGGCGACGGCGCCGCGCAGGAGATCGCCAGCAACATGCTGCGGCCGGTCGAGCAGCGCTATGCGCAGTCGATGTGGGCCTTTCGCGAGCTGAGCGCGAGCCCGTCGATCCGGATGTCGGCGCAGCGGCTGCGCGCGCAGAGCGTGAACCGCATCTCGATCGCGAACGCCGCGCAGGCCGCCGCGATGAGCGAGCGCAATTTCCTGCGGCGCTTCAAGAAGGAGATCGGCGTGACGCCGACCGAATTCGTCCAGCACGTGCGGCTCGAGCGCGCCTGCCACATGCTGGTTCACACGACGCTGCCGGCCGACAAGGTCGCGCGCCGCACCGGGTTCGGCAGCGGCGAGCGGCTCGCGAAGCTGTTCCGCCAGCGCATGCTGATGTCGCCGACCGAATATCGCGTCTCCGAGCGTGAAAGGATCCTCACTCGCGGCGCCCCGCCGGCCGATGCGCACGGGGAGGCCTGCGACGGCGCCGGGGGGCAATGCGCCCCGTGCGCCGCCGCGCGGGAAAAAACCGGACGGATACCCGTAGAATCGTCCTGTCGCGATTTCGATTCCCGGTTTCCATGTCCTTCCTCCCCACCACTGCCACCGCCCCTTTCTGCCCGTCGGAAGTAAAGGGCAGCATCACGATCGATGCCGGCGCGCCGCGCTGGCAGAAGCTCAAGCGCTTCTTCGGGCCCGGCCTGCTGGTCGCGATCGGCTACATGGATCCCGGCAACTGGGCGACCGACATCCAGGCCGGCTCGCAGTTCGGCTATTCGCTGCTGTGGGTCGTCGCGTTCTCGAGCCTCGCGGCGATCTTCCTGCAGATGCTCGCGGCGCGGCTCGGCCTCGTGGCGGGCAGGGATCTCGCGCAGGCCAGCTACGACCGCTACGGGCGGTTCGGCCGCATCGTGCAGTGGGTGACCGCCGAAGTGTCGATCATCGCGTGCGACATCGCGGAAGTCCTCGGCTGCGCGCTCGCGTTCAAGCTGCTGCTCGGCGTGCCGCTCGCGTGGGGGATCGTGCTGACCGCGCTCGACACGGTGATCGTGCTCGGCCTGCAGGGCAAGGGGTTCCGGCAGATCGAGGCGATCGTGCTCGCGCTGATCGCGACGATGGCGTTCTGCTTCGTCGCGCAGGTCGCGATCACGCCGCCCGACTGGCACGCGGTGGCCGGCGGGCTGGTGCCGGGCGATCCGGGCCACGACCGCAAGGACGCGATCGTGCTCGCGCTCGGCATCGTCGGCGCGACGATCATGCCGCACAACCTGTACCTGCATTCGTCGGTCGTGCAGACGCGGCGCGTGGTCGGCGGGGCGCGCGGGGTGATCCGCGACACGCTCGCGCTGGTGCGCATCGATACCTGCGTGTCGCTGTTCGTCGCGATGCTCGTCAACGCGGCGATCCTGATCGTCGCGGGCGCGGCGTTCCATGCGACGGGCCAGCACAACGTGACCGACATCGAGCAGGCCTACAACCTGATTACGCCGATCGCGGGCGGCGCGGCCGCGCTGCTGTTCGGCATCGCGCTGCTCGCGTCGGGGCAGAGTTCGACGCTCACCGGCACGATCGCCGGCCAGGTGATCATGGACGGCTTCCTGCATACGAAGATTCCGTGCTACCAGCGCCGGCTGATCACGCGCGGGCTCGCGCTCGTGCCCGCGCTGATCGGCGTGCTGTGGCTCGGCGACGGCTCGGTCGGGAAACTGCTGGTATGGAGCCAGGTGCTGCTGAGCCTGCAGCTGCCGTTCGCGATGTGGCCGCTGATCCGCTCGGTCAGCGATCGCAACACGATGGGCGAGCACACGATCGGGCGCGGGATGCAGGCCGCCGCGTGGGCGCTGTTCGTCGTCATCACCGGCACGAACCTGCTGCTGATTACCGGTGTCGCGGGCTGATACAGCCTGTCACAGGCTGACACAGTCGCGCGGCGCGCATGCGGTAAACTGCGGCCTTTCGATCGTCGTCCGAAGTCCGTTATGTGGAGTGAAATCAGCAACATCGGCGATGCCGCGCTGACCTTGCCGATCGCGCTGACCTGCGCGGCCTGGCTCGCGCTGACCGACTGGCGCCTCGCCGCCCGCTGGGGCGTGCTGCTCGCCGCCGGCATGGGCGTCGTCGGCGCCACGAAGATCCTGTATGCCGGGTGCGGCATCGAGCTTCCGCAATTCGATTTCCGCGTGATCAGCGGCCATACGATGCTGTCGACGTCGGTGTGGACCGTCGCGCTGTCGATGCTGTGGCAGGCGTTCCGGACGGGCAAGGTGCCCGGCATCGCGGCCGGGCTGGCCATCGGCGCGGTCACGGCCGTCGCACGCGTGTTCGATCATTCGCATACCGTTCCTGAAGTGATCGTCGGCTGGATGCTCGGCGCGCTGGTCGCGCTGGTGTTCCTGCGCGGCTACGACGGTGCGCGGCAGCGCGCATTCTCGCCGCGCGTCGCGGCCGTCTGCCTGCTGCTCGTGTCGGGCATCGCGTACGGGCACCGCGCGCCGTTCCAGCAGATGATCGACACGCATTCGCCGCAACTCTGCGCGTTCGTGCGCGCGCCGTCGGGCGACGGTTTCTGACGGTCGCCGGCCGCGGTGCGCCGGCGCCGCTTTCCTGTCGATTTCCTTCCGCATTCGCCCGGCGGTCGCGCGATTCCTCGCCGCCCGTTTTCCCGATTGCTTCCTCGCCTGCGCGGAACGCGACCCTCGCCATGACACGATTCGACGAACCGGCCGGTCTGCGTGACCGGCCGCGCCGGCTTGCGCGTGCGTGACGGCACGCGAAGGTCATGAGTCGAGCCTATGACCGGGCATAACGAATATTCATTTCATCGATCGGCGGCATTCGCGTACGCTGGCTGTCGTTCAACCGGGGCAGGCTGCCCGGCGTGTCCGGCGCGCGTCACGCTCATCTCGATATACTCGCGGAAACCGTGCGGCGCCTCGTGATGGCGACGCATGGTCAACCGGCCCGCGCTGGCGGGAACCGGCACGGAACATCCGTCGCGGCAGCGTTCCGCGACGACGATTCACGATAGGAGATGGTCACATGACAGTCGTTTCTTCGCGCCTTGCCGGCAAGTGCGCATACATCACGGGCGCCGCGGGCGGCCTCGGCCGCGCGATCGCGCGCCGGATGGTCGAACAGGGCGCGCGCGTGTTCGTGACCGACATCGCCGACGCGGCGGTGCTCGACGCGTTCGCGCAGGAACTCAATGCAGGCCATGCGACGCCGGTCGCGTTCGCCGCGACGCAGGACGTGCGCGACGAGGCGCGCTGGCAGGCGCTGCTCGCGCAGGCGGTCGACGCGATGGGCGGGCTGTCGGTGCTCGTCAACAACGCGGGCGTCGGCTCGATCGGCTCGCCCGCGCAAATCGAGCTGGACGAATGGCGGCGCGTGATGGCGATCAACGTCGAGAGCATCGTGCTCGGCTGCAAGCATGCGCTGTCGTATCTGGCCGAAAGCCATCCCGCATCGATCATCAACATCTCGTCGGTCGCCGCGTTCAAGGTCGAGCCGGATTTCACCGCGTACAACGCGTCGAAGGCGGCCGTCGCGTCGCTCACGAAGTCGGTCGCGATCGACTGCGCACGCCGCGAGCTCGACGTGCGCTGCAACTCGATTCACCCGGCGTTCATCCGCACGGGCATCGTCGAGCCGCTGTTCCAGACGCTCGGCGAACGCGACGCGACGCGCAAGCTCGCGCGCGGCATTCCACTGCGCCGGCTCGGCGAGCCGGACGACGTCGCGCACGCGGCCGTTTATCTTGCGTCCGACGAGAGCCGCTTCGTGACGGCCGCCGAACTCGTGATCGACGGCGGCATGTGCGCGGTCTGACGCGCATCCCGAACAACAACGACCGGAGGAGAACATCGTGTCCACACCCGTGAACCGCCAACTGCTGCTGAAGACGCGCCCGGAAGGGCGGGTCGGCCGTGAACATTTCTCGCTCGTCGAAGCGCCCGTGCCGGCGCTCGCGGACGGCGAGGTGCTCGTGCGCGTGCTGTACCTGTCGATGGACCCGACCAACCGCGTGTGGATGAGCGACGTGCCGCAATACCTGCCGCCGGTGGCGATCGGCGAGGTGATGCGCGCGCTCGGCATCGGGCGCGTGGTGGCGTCGCGCAACGCGGGTTTCGCGGAAGGCGATCTCGTGCAGGGGCTCGTCGGCTGGCAGGACTACGCGGTCGTGCCGGCCGACCAGGCCGCGCAGCTCGTGAAGTTGCCCGCGCAGTCGGGCCTGCCGCTGCCGACGCTGCTCGGCGCGTGCGGGATGAGCGGACTGACCGCGTATTACGGGCTGACCGACATCGCGCCGGTGCAGCCGGGCGAGACGCTCGTCGTATCGGCGGCAGCCGGTTCGGTCGGCTCGATCGCCGGCCAGATCGGCAAGATCCACGGCGCGCGCGTGGTCGGTATCGCGGGCGGCGCGGACAAGTGCCGCTACCTGACCGAGACGCTCGGCTTCGATGCGGCCGTCGACTACAAGGCCGACGATTTCCGTCAGCAGCTGAAGGCCGCGACGCCGGACGGCGTGCACGTGAATTTCGAGAACGTCGGCGGCGAGGTGATGCGCGCGGTACTGTCGCGGATGGTGATCGGCGGGCGCGTCGCGCTGTGCGGCGTGATCTCGAACTACAACAGCGGCCGTGCGGCGGACGACGTCGGCGTGCTGATCTCGAAGCGGCTGACGATGCGCGGCTTCCTGATCCTCGACTATCGCAAGAGCCGCGAGGCCGTGCAGACGCTCTCGGGCTGGCTGCGCGACGGCCGGCTCAAGGCCGAGGAGACGGTCGCCGACGGTCTCGAAAACGCGCCCGACGTGCTGAATCGCCTGTTCGACGGCGATCATCGCGGCAAGCTCGTGCTGCGCGTCGATCCGGACGCGTGACCGGCCCGCGGCACGGCGTGCGATGTCGTTCGCACGCTGCCGCGAGGGGGTGTCGACCATGATGCGTTCGATCAACCGGGCCTAAGTTTCGGACTTGTCTCATATATTGTCGGGGCGTGTCTCCCTAAAGTGATTGCCAGCAGATGGCGGCGTGACCGACGCGTCACGTCGCCTTTTTTTCTGGTTACACGGAAGAGGAGCGTAAACATGCGAAACGACGCGAAGCGGGCGGCATCGGCGGCGACGCGCAATCGAACGGTGTGGCGCGCCGGTACTGTGCCGAGGATGGCGATCGGGCTTGGTGTTGCGCTTGCGATGTCGAGCGCAATGGCGGCCGGGCATGCCGCGCCGGGCGGTATCGTGCGGTTTGCCGGCGCGCTCGTCGATCTCTACGACGTGACGCTCGACGCGCGGTCGGGCGTGGTGGTTCCGGGACGCGAGGTGGAGAGCGGCGGGGCGGTGGCCACACTGCGGTTCGATGCACATGGCCGGCGCTTGCCGGGGGCTCATGTGGCGCTGGTCGGGCCCGACGGCGCGCCGTTCGTACCGGATGCCGCGTCGGGTGTGCGCGCAACGTGGCGCGATGCGCGCGAAGATCGAAGCGTGCCGCTGGTATCGGGCCGCCCGTATCGCGTGGGTCCGTATGGCGGCGTGATGACGCTCGCGGCGGATGACGCGACGGGCGCCGTGGCGCCCGTCGTGATCCGCATTCGTCATCCGTGACGGCGCGTGTCGGCAGGGGCGTGGCACGCGGCCACGCGTTGCGTCATTCGCCCTGTTCGGCGCGTGCGTAGATGTCCCAGCTCGCCATGAACAGCGCGGCGACGAGCGGCCCGATCACGAAGCCGGTGATGCCGAACAGCGCCATCCCGCCGAGCGTCGAGATCAGCACGACCCAGTCGGGCATCTTCGTGTCCTTGCCGACGAGGATCGGGCGCAGCAGGTTGTCGACGAGGCCGATCACGCCCACGCAGAACGCGACAAGGATCGCGCATTTCCACACAGCGCCGATCATCAGGAAGTAGAGCGCGGCCGGCACCCATACGAGGCTCGCGCCGATCGCGGGCAACAGCGACAGGAACGCCATCAGCGCGCCCCACAGCACGACGCCTTCGATCCCGAGGATCCAGAAGATCAGGCCGCCGAGCGCGCCCTGCACGAGCGCGACCGCGATGTTGCCCTTCACCGTCGCGCGCACGACCGTCGTGAACTTGGCCAGCAGCAGGTTCTTGTGCTCGTCGTCGAGCGGCAGCGCGCGGCGCACGCGGCGGCCGATCTCGCCGCCGTCGCGCAGCAGGAAGAACACCATGTACAGCATCACGCCGAAGCTCACGACGAACTGGAAGGTGTTCTGGCCGATGCTGAGCGCCTGGGTTGCCGCGAGCTGGCTGATCTGCGCGGCGCCATCGGTCAGTTTCTTCTGGATGCCCGGGAGGTTGCTCAGGCCGTATTTCTGCAGCAGGTGCTGGATCGACGTAGGCAGCGCGTGGATGATGTCCTGGAAGTACTGCGAATAGTTCGGCTGCGCGGTCTTGATTTCCTGGTACACGTACGCGATTTCCTGCACGAGCGTCGCGGCGACGAACACGAGCGGCAGGATCACGATCAGCACGATCAGCGACAGCGTCACGAGCGCGGCCAGGTTGCGCCGCTTGCCGAAGCGTGCGGCGAGCCACCGCTGCACGGGCTGGAAGAGGATCGCGAGTATGGTGCCCCAGAACACGGCGCCGGAGAACGGCGTGAGAATCCAGCAGAGTCCGACGGTGACCGCGGCCAGCAGGAAATAGAAGAATTTTTGGTGGTCGTGTCCGCTATCCATGGATGACATTCGCGCAGATTGATGCGTGGTTTGATTGAATCTCGTTGCCCCGTGCGCGATCGGTTCGCGATCGTCACGGGTTCCCGGCGCAACGCGCTGCGGGCGGCCATCCGCCGGGCGGCCCGAACCGGAGTATGCCCGCAAAGGTGCCGCCATCATAGCGGCTACGCGCGGCACATGCGAAAACGCCGCGGCCGGGGCCGCGGCGCTGCCGGGAAGCAAACGCGGCGCAACGCCGCGTGCCGCATCGTCAGATGTTGAGCTTCGTGACCTTCGTGCCGTTCACCGACAGGTCGCCCATCAGGCCGGCGTTGGTCAGGATCAGCACCTCGACCGGTGCGGTGGCCGTGTTGGAGTCGACCGCGCCGTTCGCGCCGACCTTCACGACCGCGACCGACGCGTCGGCGCCGGCCGACCAGCCTTCGGACTTGCGGAACGAGTCGAGCGCATCCTGCGTCATGAACAGGAACACGATCGCCTTCGACTGCGCGCCGGCCTGCAGGCCGACCGACAGCGACGACGTGTTGTAGTAGCCGACCGTGCTGCCGCCGACGCGCAGCGCGCCGTTGCCGGACTGGCCGCCGACGATGAAGCCGGCCTGCAGCACGCTCGGGAACACGAGCACGCCGCGCGATTTCGCGACGAGTTCACGCGAGCCCGGCACCGTCGAATAGAGACGCGAGAGCGTCGCGTTGACGCTGGCGTCGATCGACTGGCGCTTCGACGCGCTGGCCGCGGCGCCTTCCGGCTTGTCCGGGGTGGTCGTGCAGCCGGCGAGCGCGAGGCTGCCGAGCAGGACGGCAGCGGCGGCTTTCATGGCAAAGGTCTTCTGCATGGCGTTTCTCCTTCTTTGTCTGATTGATGACGGACGGGGCGGGCGGCGGGACGGCCGGCTCCGTTCAACGGCGGGCAAGGAGCAGGCCCGCAACGAACGCGAGGCCGGCAACGACGCCGGCGGTTTGCCACGGGTTGTCTTGCACGACCTGCGACACGCGTTCGGCGGAATCGCGCAGCCGGGCGGCTGCGCTGCCCGACGCATGGTCGAGCGCGCCGCGTGCTTCATCGAGCCTGGATTGCACACGCTTGCGCAGCGCGGCGATATCGCCGTCGCCGTCGTTTTTCAGCAGATCCTCGAGTTCATCGACCAGCCCGCGCAGATCGTCGGTGACGTCGGCATGCAGGTCGCGGGCGGCAGAGCGCGTCGTGCGTCCCACGCGCCGGCCCGTGCGACGAATGTCGGACAGGCCGCGGTCCAGCTTGTGTTCGATCGAGTCAGTGAGCGCCATGGTGTTTATCCTCCTTCGATTCAAGGCCAATTTGAAGATAAGACGAATCCCAGCAACTAATGTGATTCGCTTGGCCCGGTTGAGTTTCGAGACAAATTTTCAATTCGTTGGCGGAATTGCCTGAAAGCCCCGCCACGCGGGGCCGCGCGAAGATTGAAAAAAATTCTCAAATGGGCGAAACGCGTGCAACAAGAAGCGATATGAAGTGAATGCCCGGTAAATATGGCGTCGCCCGGGGTACCAGGTAAATAGTGCCATTGCAGGCGATGGGCTGATGCAAATGCACTAATCGACGCCGTACGGGCGAGCAGGGTTTGTGCCTGCGACCGGCATTCGCGAGCCGTTGTCCAGTGCGAGGTCGACGACGACGGGATCGTGGTCCGACGATCGATACGCGTCGGGTGCGTAATAGGACGACCGAAGTGCGGCCGTTTTGTAATCGGGCACGGGTTGCAGTGCAAACGGCTCATCGGCGTTGATGTGCCAGACGTGTACGGCTTTGACGCGCGCGGTCAGGGCCGGCGTCGCGAGCGCGTGATCGAGGCTGCCGGCCTCGCCGCGAAATACGTAGCTGTACGCAGCATTGCCGACGAAGCGCGCCACCAGGTTCGCGTAGCCGCGCGACTCGAGCGCGCGAACCGGATCTTCCTTCGCGTAGCTGTTCAGGTCGCCGACCAGCAGTACGCCATCGGCCGCGGCGCCGGTCGGCGATCCGGCGAGCCAGTCGGCGATGCGCACGGCGGCCCGCGTGCGCGCCGCGTTCCAGCAGCCCTGGCCGTCCGACCGGTCGAGATCGGCGCCGGTCGCGTCCGGGCAGTTTTTCGATTTCAGGTGATTGACCGCGACCGTCCACGCGCGCGTGCCGCCGATGCGCCGGAATGTCTGCGCGAGCGGCGGGCGATGCCGGCCGCCGAGCGAGACGGTTGCGGCGCGGCCGACCGGCTCGATCGTGCGGCTGTCGTACAGCAGCGCGACCGCGATTGCATCGCGGCCGAGCCGCGCGGTGCCGGGATCGACCGCGCGCCAGCCTTCGCCAAGCCGCGCGGCGAGACGCCGCACGGCGCTCGCGTCGCCGTGGCCGTTGTTCGCAATTTCCATTAGCCCGATCACGTCGGCACGCAGCGCGCGCAATGCCGCAACGATCTTCGCCTCCTGCCGCGCGAACGCGGCGGGCGTTTTCGCTCCTCGGCCGGCCGGGGCATCGAATCCGCCGCCGTGCCCGTCACCATTGAAATAGTTGAATACGTTGAACGACACGATGCGCGCGTCGGCATCGGGATGACGGGCCGGCGCATCGGTACGCGGGTTCGAGGCGGCATCGAAGACCGGCGCCGCGCCGGCCACCGGTTGCAGCCGCCATGCGCCGTAGCGCAGTTCGAGCACACCCTCGACGCCGCGCACCGTGTAGCCCGCGCGCAGCGTGTTGGCGGCACTGAGCGCGGGGGGCGGATAGCGCACGGTTGCGGGATCGCGGCGGGTCGAGCCGTCGTCGAGCACGATGCGGTTGCGTGCGTTGGCTGCCGCGAGCGCGGCGGCCTCGGCCGGCGGTGCGATGTGGGTCGGGGTGCGCAGCCGGCCGTGGCTGAGGACGACGCTGCCGTAGCGGCCGAGTGCGTGGGTATCGCTGACCGTCAGCGTTTGCGGCAGGCGCACGCGCATGCCTTCATGCGCGGCCAGCACCGATAGCGTGGCGACCGGCAGCGTGAGCGTCGCCGGGGTGACGGTCTGCCCGCGTGCGCAGACGGTCATGCCGCCCGACAGCGTGAATTGCGTTCGGCCGTATCGCTCGTCGACGCGGCCCGTGAGATGCACGAGATCGCCGGCCTTCGCACGTGCGTTCGGTGCGTACACGAACACGCCTTCGGGGATGCCCGGCCGGTGCCGTCGCTGTGCGTCGGCCTGCTGGACGAAGAAGCCGCCCAGGCCGTCGGCACCGGCGAATGCCGCGGTGACGACCGCTTCGATCGAGGTCGTTTGCCCGGCCAGCGGCGACGGGCCGCCGGCGCCGCGGAGGTCGGCAATCGGCGTGGTTGCGCCGCCGCAGCCGGCGCTGACCGGCGGCGCGGCCGCGGCGGGCCCGGCGAGGAGGACGAAGAGGGCGAAGAGGACGACGAACGCTGCAACGGCAGGCGGCGAAAGCAGGCGTGACATGGGGCGGTCCACAGGAAGAAAATCCGACGATTCGGGAAAGCATCTTGACGGCAAAATGTCAGGAAGCGGCCAAATTGGCCGTCCGGCCAGTGTGCCGAACGGCCGACGATGCAAGGCGCACGGCGGCTGTTACGCTTTTGCATCGGCGGCGCATCCCGATCGCGCAGCACACGCTGCCGCGCCCCGTTCCCACAGGAGAAATCCATGTCTTACATGCTGTTGATTGTCGAGCCGACCGACCAGCGCGCCGAGCGCACGCTCGACGAAGGCCAGGCGCTGTACGCGCGGATGGTCGATTTCGCCGAGACGCTGAAGGCGCGCGGCGTGCTGCGCGGTGTCGAGTCGCTGGAGCGTTCCGAGCGCGGCACGCGCGTGCAGGTGCGCGACGGCGAGACGCGCCTGCTCGACGGCCCGTTCGCGGAGGTGAAAGAGATGGTCGGCGGCTTCTTCCTCGTCGACGTCGACACCCGCGAGGAAGCGATCGAGATCGCGCGCCAGTGCCCGGCCGCGCAGTGGTGCACGGTCGAGGTGCGCGCGGTCGGCCCGTGCTTCCTGTGAATGCCGCGACTCGGTATTTACCCTGATTGGTCGCGGAACGTGTCGATCCGGGCGTCTTCCGGCCGTCGTCCGGATAAGGCGCCGCCGAACGGGCGCCGCCTTCCACCGATGACAAGGAGTAAACGATGCGATTCATGATCATGATCCGGGCGAACGCCGTCAGCGAATCCGACGCGTTGCCGGACAACCGGCTGGTCGAAGCCATGACCGTCTACCACGAGGAACTGGCCAGGGCCGGCGTGCTGCTCGACGCGAACGGGCTGCGGCCGAGCGCGCGCGGCTGGCGCGTGCGCTACACGGGCGGCAAGGGCACGGTGATCGACGGCCCGTTCGCCGAAACGAAGGAGCTGATCGCCGGCTATACGCTGATCCAGGTGCGTTCGCGCGACGAGGCGCTCGAATGGACGCGCCGGTTCCCCGCGCCGTTCGGCGCCGAAATGGATTGCGAGATCGAGGTGCGGCCGTTGTTCGAGCTCGACGACCTCACCCCGAGCGACGCGGTCGAGCGGTTCCGCGATCTCCACGTCGGCCGCACCCAGGCCTGAATCCACCCGAATCCAAGTTCACCGGAGCATCCGTCATGCACAAGATGGTTTTCATCAACCTGCCCGTGGCCGATCTGCCGCGCGCGAAGACGTTCTACCAGGCACTCGGTTTCGAGGTCGTGCCGGCCTACACCAACGAACAGGCCGCCTGCATCAGGATCAGCGACACGATTTTCGCGATGCTGCTCGTGCGGCCGTTTTTCCAGACCTTCACCGCCAAGACCATCGTCGATCCGGCGACGCAGGTGCAGGCGCTGACGTGCCTGTCGTGCGACAGCCGCGCCGAGGTCGACGCGATCGTCGCGAAGGCGCTCGCGGCCGGCGGGTCCGCGCCGCAGGCGCCGCGCGAGTATCCGAACATGTACGGCCATGGGTTCGACGATCCGGACGGCCATGCATGGGAGCTGATGGCCATGCCGCTGGATGCGTCCGCCCAGGGGCAGGCGTCGTGACGCTCGAGGCGACTCACCGTGCGATCGAAGCGGTCTGGCGGATCGAGGCGCCCAAGATCATCGCGCGCGCGGCGCGCGTGGTGCGCGACGTCGGCGTGGCCGAGGAACTGGCGCAGGACACGCTCGTCGCGGCGCTCGAGCACTGGCCCGTCGACGGCGTGCCCGACAACCCGGCCGCGTGGCTGATGACGGCCGTGAAACGCCGCGCGCTCGACCGGGTCCGGCAGGAGTCGCTCCACGCGGCGAAGCGCGACCAGCTCGGCCACGAGATGGACGCGCTCGAATCGCATGTCGTGCCCGACATCGCGGATGCGCTCGCCGACGCGAGCGACGACGACATCGGCGACGATCTGCTGCGGCTGATCTTCACGTCGTGCCACCCGGTGCTGTCGACCGATGCGCGCGTCGCGCTGACGCTGCGGCTGCTCGGCGGGCTGACGACGGGCGAGATCGCGCGCGCGTTCCTGACGCCCGAGCCGACGATCGCGCAGCGGATCGTGCGCGCCAAGCGCACGCTCGCGGCCGCGCACGTGCCGTTCGAGGTGCCGGCCGCCGATGCGCGGCCCGCGCGGCTCGCGTCGGTGCTCGAAGTGATCTATCTCGTGTTCAACGAAGGCCACGCGGCGACCGCGGGCGACGACTGGACGCGCCCGGCGCTGTGCGACGAGGCGCTGCGGCTCGGCCGCGTGCTGGCCGGGCTGGCGCCGGACGAGAGCGAAGTGCTCGGGCTCGTCGCGCTGATGGAACTGCAGGCGTCGCGCATGCACGCGCGTACCGACGCGCAGGGCCGGCCCGTCCTGCTGCTCGACCAGGATCGCAGCCGCTGGGATCAGCTCTTGATCCGGCGCGGCCTCGCGGCGCTGGAGCAGGCGGCGAAGCTCGGCGGCGTGCGCGGGCCGTATGCGTTGCAGGCTGCGCTCGCCGCATGCCATGCGCGTGCGCGGCAGGCGGCGGACACGGACTGGGCGCAGATCGTCGCGCTGTACGACGCGCTCGCCGAGGTTGCGCCGTCGCCGGTCGTCGAACTGAATCGCGCGGTGGCCGTCGGGATGGCGTTCGGGCCCGCCGCGGCGCTCGAACTCGTCGACGTGCTGCGCGACGATCCCGCGCTTGCGCGCTATCACTGGCTGCCGAGCGTGCGCGGCGATCTGCTCGCGAAGCTCGGCCGCGCCGACGAGGCGAAGATCGAGTTCCGGCGTGCGGCGGAACTGACCCGCAACGAGCGCGAGCGCGAATTGCTGCTGAAGCGTGCGACCGACGCGTGAGGCACGCGGCACGCACGCAGCACGCAGCACGCAGCACGCACACGCGTACCCCGCACACCGCACACCGCACACCGCACACCGCACACCGCACACCGCACACCGCACACCGTACCCCGCACACGCGTACCCCGCGCACCACCCCGCCGCGCATCGCGCCCCGCCGCGCAACGCGCCGACTATCGTCCGGATTGAAAAAGCCTATTGGGGGATGCGAACGCGAGCGCCTAGATTGAAGAGCACGATGCGCGCGCCGCGCCGCAGCGCACGCATCGTTCCCCACATACCTGATCGGCCCGGCTTCGCACGCGGCCGCGCCGACTCGAACGGAGGCGCAAATGGCTCAACTCAAGGGCAGCAAAACCGAAGAGAACCTGAAGGCCGCATTCGCGGGCGAATCGCAGGCGAACCGGCGTTATCTGTATTTCGCTTCGAAGGCTGACGTCGAAGGCCAGAACGACGTCGCCGCGCTGTTCCGCTCGACCGCCGAAGGCGAAACCGGCCATGCGCACGGCCATCTCGAATACCTGGAAGCCGTCGGCGATCCGGCAACGGGCTTGCCGTTCGGTTCATCGCGACAGAATCTCGAATCGGCGATCGCCGGCGAAACGCACGAATACACGGACATGTATCCGGGCATGGCGAAGACGGCGCGCGACGAGGGCTTCGACGAAATCGCGAACTGGTTCGAGACGCTGGCGAAGGCCGAACGCAGCCACGCGAACCGCTATACGAAGGCGCTGGACAGTCTCGTCGACTGACGGGCCGCCGCGGGCCGCACGGCAGGCCGTGCGACCGGCAAGCGGCCGGCTGTTCGTTCATCGCTGCCCGCATCGCGCGGGCGGCGCTGGCGCGCATGCGCGCCACGCTGGAGCGCCCCATGCCCCACAAGGAAGGCAGTCTCGAAGCCCCGACCCGGCATCCGCTCGACTGGCAGTCCGACGCGTTCTACGACCAGGCCGCGATCGATGCGGAAATGACGCGCGTGTTCGACATCTGTGCCGGATGCCGGCGCTGCGTGTCGCTGTGCGGCGCGTTTCCGACGTTGTTCGACCTGGTCGACGACACGCCGATGGGCGATATCGAGGAAGTGCCGAAGGCGGCGTTCGGCAAGGTCGTCGACCAGTGCTACCTGTGCGACCTCTGCTACATGACGAAATGCCCGTACGTGCCGCCGCACGCATGGAACGTCGATTTCCCGCACCTGATGCTGCGCGGCAAGGCGGCGCGCTACAAGCGCGGCGAAGCGACGTTGCGCGACAAGGTGCTGTCGAACACCGACGCACTCGGTCACTTTGCCGGCATTCCGATCGTCACGCAGGCGGTGAACACGGTGAACCGTACGCCGCCCGCGCGTCATGCGCTCGAAGCGACGCTCGGCGTCGATCGCCATGCGTGGCTGCCGGAATTCGCGCCGCGCAAGTTCCGGCGCGCGGCGAAACCGTCGGACGGCCTGCCCGTGCGCGACGGCGAACGCACGCCCGGCAAGGTCGCGATCTACGCGACCTGCTACGTGAATTTCAATGAACCGGGCATCGGCCACGACCTGCTCGCGATCCTCGCGCACAACGACATCCCTTACGAGCTCGTCACGCGAGAAGCCTGCTGCGGAATGCCGCTGCTCGAGCAGGGCAATCTCGCCGGCGTGGCCGCGAAGAAGGACGTGAACCTGCCCGTGCTCGAACGCTATGCGCGCGAAGGTTATGCATTGATCGGCGCGATTCCGAGCTGCGTGCTGATGTACAAGAGCGAGCTGCCGCTGATGTTCCCCGGCGACGACGCGGTGCGCGCGGTGGCCGACGCATTCTGGGATCCGTTCGAATACGTGATCGCGCGGCATCGCGACGGGTTGCTGAAGACCGATTTCAAGACGGGCCTCGGCACCGTGTCGTATCACGTGCCGTGCCATGCGCGCGTGCAGAACATCGGTCGCAAGACGGCCGACGCGCTGTCGCTCGTGCCCGATACGCGCGTGAACGTCGTCGAGCGCTGCTCGGGCCACGCGGGCACGTTCGGCGTGAAAAAGGAGTTTCATGCGGACGCGATGCGGATCGGCGGGCCCGTGTTCAAGGCGATGGCCGAGCCGCAGCCGGATTTCGTGTCGTCGGACTGCGCGCTGGCCGGCCATCACATCGTGCAGGGCATCGACGACAACGGGCTGCCGTCCGCGCCGCTCGCGCATCCGCTCACGCTGCTGCGCCGCGCATACGGCATCTGAGCCGCCGCCGGCCGACCCACGAGGACATCCCATGACGTTGACCCGCGATTCCCTGCTGACGCTCGAAGCGTACGCGAAGATCCGCAAGGCCGAACATGCGCGGCTGGTCGCGTACAAGCGCCGCCGCGCGGTGGCCCTCGGCAACCACCTGCGCTTCCTGTTCGAGGACGAGACGACGATCCGCTATCAGATCCAGGAGATGCTGCACATCGAGAAGATCTTCGACCAGGCCGGCATCGAAGGGGAGCTGGAAGCGTATCTGCCGCTCGTGCCCGACGGCACGAACCTGAAGGCGACGATGCAGATCGAGTACGAGCACGAGGTCGAACGGCGCGCGGCGCTCGCGCGGCTGATCGGTGTCGAGGATCGCGTGTACCTGCAGGTCGACGGGCACGCGCGCATCTACGCGATCGCCGACGAGGATCTCGAGCGCGACAACGCCGAGAAGACGTCGGCCGTGCACTTCGTGCGCTTCGAGCTCGACGCGCCGATGCGCGCGGCGCTCAAGGGCGGGGCGGCGCTGTCGATCGGCTGCGATCACCCGGCCTACACGATGCCGGCGCAGCGCGTGGACGCGGACGTGACCGCATCGCTGGCCGGCGATCTGCGCTGACGCATCCGCCGCACGTCAGCCGCACGTCCGGTGCGTCCCGCGCACCGGTTTCCATTTTCCGTTCCGACCCGAAACGCGATCTCCGCACGCGACGCGGCGCGTTTCGCTCGCCTGCCGCCGCGAAGATGTAACAGGCGTCACGAACTTGCATGCAGCGAAAGACGTGCATCGCACGTCACCGGGCTTTCATCACTCGCAGAGAAACAATAAAAAGATTGTGCACGGAGATAATTAAAATCGGCGAAATTTGAATGATTTACCGATTCGTGAATATCTTGTTACGCTTTTTTCCCTGATTTACCGATGTTGGGCAGCAATGCGCGGGATTGTTGCCGGCAGGGGTCGGAGCGACCCGAAAATGCCCATTCGCGGGCATTCTTCATACGCTGTAGAGCCCCGCCAGACGGGCCTTTGCAGCGTCGGGCATAAAGATCCCGCAAAAAAATTCAAGCGTAAATACATTACGCACCCTTGGCAGGTTGTTTCAGTGCGTAACATTAAGTCATTGTCATATTGAGATAAACCCTAGGGATGGTATGCTTCGTGCACAAAAATTCCCACATTGGAGTGAGACCGTGATTTGTGCGCCATTGCCGGGAATGGCGGCACCGTGAAAGTGCGGTGTCGCACCGGCATGCACAACACCGGATAAGCATAATGTGCAACCTGGCCGCCCCGCGACGCGATGTGTCGCGATGGCGCCGCCAATCGCAGCCCCGGCCTGGCTGCGTGGAGAGATCTACTATGTTCTTCGATGAGCTTACCGATGAAGAGTGGTTTCGTCTTTCAACGCTGATCGCCGATGAACCCATCCGGCTGAACCGTCGTGGGCGTCCGCGTGCCGAACCGCGCGTCGTCGCCAACGCGGTGCTCTGGATCCTGACGACCGGTGAAGCCTGGTCGAAGCTGCCCGGTCGTTATCCGTCCGGGCCGACGTGCCGTCGCCGTTACGAGGAATGGCTGGCGTCCGGCACGCTGCTGCAGATGATCGACGTGCTGACCCAGTTCAGCGGGCGCACGTTCGCGTATATCCCGCCGCCGCCGGTGCCGGTCGTGCCCGCACGCCGTGCCGAGCCCGTGCCCGACAACGATCGCTTGCGCGGTGTGTTCTGGCAAAACCCCGAGTCGTGGCAATTGCCGGTCGCGCACGCAAACGTTTGGGAGGGCGAGGGCGCGTCGCAGTCGTCGATGCAGGACGACGCCGAAGCGCGGCCGTCCGACGCGTCGTTCGTGGTGCCGGGCGCGCGGTCGGGGGAGTTGCGCCATGCGCGTGCGTCGTCGGCGAGCTTCGCCGCGGCCGAACCGCAAGTCGACGAGTATCGCGGCTATACGATCCGCGGCATCGCGCAGCCCGTGCAGAACCTGATGTATCGCGCGTGGGCCGAGATCTCGCAGGACGAGCGGCGCGTCGAGCGTTCGGGCCTGATCGGCCCGCGCTTCACCGATGCCGAGGAAGCCGAGCAGTTCGCGCTCGACTGGGCACGTCAGTGGATCGATCGCCATGGCGCGAGCGACGAACCGGCACGCGCGCCGCAAGGCGAGGTGCTGGCCGGCCTGTCCGCGCTCGCGCGTGCGGAGTCGGACATCAAGCGCTTCATCGCCGAGCGTCACACGGGCGCGCTGTCCGAAAGCCGCAACGATCCGGTGCAGCAGGAGCGTCGCGAATACGTGTACCGCGTAGGCTGATCGCCGCACCGGTGAAACGGGCGGGCCGTCGTGTGCCACGACGCCCGCGCGGAAGCCTCGTCTTTCCATGCCTGCCTGCATTGCCCGGGGCGCCGCCGTCGAAGCGGCGCCCCGGGCGCACGTGTATTACTGGCGGCCGTAGGTATCGTCGAAGCGGACGATGTCGTCCTCGCCGAGATACGCGCCCGACTGCACTTCGATCAGCTCGAGCGGCATCTTGCCCGGGTTCTCGAGGCGATGCGACACGCCGAGCGGGATGTACGTCGATTCGTTTTCGGACAGCAGGAACGTTTCGTCGCCGCGCGTGATGCGCGCGGTGCCGCGCACGACGATCCAGTGTTCGGCGCGGTGGTGGTGCATCTGCAGCGACAGTCGCGCACCCGGTTTCACGACGATGCGTTTCACCTGGAAGCGTTCGCCCATGTCGACCGAGTCGTAGTGGCCCCACGGGCGATGCACCTTGCGGTGATCGGACGCTTCCGCGCCGCGTTGCGCCTTGATGCGCCCGACGATTTTCTTCACGTCCTGCACGCGCGACTTGTCCGCGACGAGCACGGCGTCGGGGGTTTCGACGACGACGAGGTTCTGCGTGCCGACGCAGGCGACGAGCCGGCTTTCCGAATGCGCGAACGTCGATTCCGCGTCTTCGAGCAGCACGTGGCCGCGGCCGACGTTGCCGGCTTCGTCCTTCTCCGAGATCTGCCAGATCGCATCCCACGAGCCGACGTCCGACCAGCCCGCGTCGAGCGGCACGACGACGCTCTCGCACAGTTGCGGCAGGCTCGCGAGCGGCTCCATCACCGCGTAGTCGATCGAGTTCGACGGCGACGCGGCGAATGCATCGCGATCGACGCGGAAGAAATCGCCGTCGGCCTTGCCCTGGGCGACGGCCTGTTCGCAGGCCGCGTAGATCGCGGGTTCGAGCTGGCTGATCGCCTTCAGCCACACCGATGCGCGCACGATGAAGATCCCGCTGTTCCACCAGTATTCGCCCGATGCGACGTACTGCCGAGCGAGTTCGAGATGCGGTTTCTCGACGAAACGATCGAGGCGGCGCACGTCGAGGCTGCCCGTCGCGGCGTCGCCGAGCGGCGCGCCGACGCGGATGTAGCCGTAGCCGGTTTCCGCGTGCTTGGGCACGATGCCCATCGTCGCAATCCGGCCTTGCTTCGCGCAGTGCACGCCGGCTGCGACCGCGGCGTGAAAGCGCGGCAGGTCGGCCACCGCATGGTCGGCCGGCATCACGGTCATGATCGCGTCGTTGCCGTCGGCGACGAGCCGCAGCGCGGCGAGCGTCAGTGCGGGCGCGGTGTCGCGGGCGATCGGCTCGAGCATGATCGACGCGGACTTGCCGGTCAGGCGCAGCTGTTCGGCGGTCGTGAAGCGGTGATCCTCGCCGCATACGATCAGCACGTCGTCGGTCAGCGGATGATCGCCCGCCAGGCCGTCGAGGCGCAGCGCGGTCGACTGCAGCAACGAATGTTCGCCGAGCAAGCCGATCAGCTGTTTCGGAAAGCGTTCGCGCGACATCGGCCACAGGCGCGTGCCGGAGCCGCCGGCGAGAATCACCGGTTGCACGGCGACGCGCGTGCCGGCGGCGGGTGCGGCGGAAGGGGAATGGCGCGTTTCGGCAGCCACGGCCGGAGCATTCATGTTGACACTCTCCACGGTTGAAGTCAGTGCCTGCCGTTGTAGCATGAAGTAAATCGACAATAAAACCGGGCCCATTGCCTGATATTCGCCGGGCATTCACCGGGAAGAATTTTCCTCGCCAGCATCCGGTGCAAATAAAAAAGTAAAAAATAAATCGGTGAATCGGCTGGTGTTGACCGTCCGCAAAGGGTGAGCGGAAACCGTAAAGCTTCCGAAAAATTCCCGATTCGCGATCATTTCGGGAAAAGCTGCCGATTTAATTCAAAAACTACGCAGCAAGAATTTCCGATTATTTTTCGAAATACTTGTGCGCTTGAGGCGGAATTTTCTTACCGCTTCAATAGCGTCATGCAACGTTTGAATCGAATGTGCGGCACGGGTCGCACAAGGAGCTGTTCGGCAAACGCCTGTTCAAAGAGGAAGCAGACATGTTGAGCGTGCTGGCGAGAGTCATCGATATCGCGATGGTCGTAGCGGGGGCGCTGATCGCCGCCGCACTGCACGACGGCAGCATCTGGCTCAACGACCTGCAGCGCACGACGGTGCTGTTCGACTGCCTGCTCGTCGTCGTGTTCTTTCCGGCCATCGGCATTTACCAGTCGTGGCGCGGCAAGCGTCTCGTCGGGCTGGTGGGCCGGGTTGCGTTCGCATGGCTCGTGGTCGAGCTCGCGGGCATCCTGATGAGCTTCAGCTTCCACCAGTCGGGCGACCTGTCGCGGCTGTGGCTGGGTTACTGGGCGCTCGCGACGATGGCGCTGCTCGCCGGCTCGAAAACCTGCGTGCACGTCGTGCTGCGGCAGCTGCGCCGCGGCGGCTACAACCTGAAGGCGGTCGCGATCGTCGGCGGGACGCCGGCGGCGCGGCGGCTGATCGCGCAGATGCGGGCGCGGCCGGAGGCCGGCTTCAACCCGGTGTGCGTATACGACGAAAGCGAAGCGCCGGGCGAGGTCGCGCTCGACGACGTGCGCATCGAGCGGCAGTTCGAATCGCTGGTGTGGCTGGTGCGCAGCCGCGCGATCAGCGAGCTGTGGCTCACGCTGCCGATCACGGAGGAACGCCGGATTCACCAGATCGTGACCGTGTTCCGCCACGACTTCGTCAACATCCGTTTCATCCCGGACGTGCGCACGCTGTCGTTCTTCAACCAGGAAGTGGTCGAGGTGCTCGGCGTGCCGGCGATCAACCTCGCGGCGTCGCCGATCACCGACGTGCGGATCCTGCCGAAGTTCGTGTTCGACCGGCTGTTCGCGCTGGCCGCGCTCACCGCGCTTGCGCCGGTGATGGTGCTGATTGCCGGCCTGATCAAGCTGACGTCGCGCGGGCCGGTGTTCTTCCGCCAGAAACGCAAGGGCATCGACGGGCACGAGTTCGAGATCTACAAGTTCCGCTCGATGAAGGTGCATCAGGAAGTGGCCGGGCAGGTCACGCAGGCGACCAAGAACGACTCGCGCGTGACGCCGGTCGGCCGGTTCCTGCGCCGCACGAGCCTCGACGAGCTGCCGCAGTTCATCAACGTATTGAAGGGCGAGATGTCGGTCGTCGGCCCGCGCCCGCATGCGCTCGCGCACGACGACATCTACAAGGATCTCGTCAAGGGCTACATGTTCCGCTACCGGATCAAGCCGGGCATCACCGGCTGGGCGCAGATCAACGGCTTTCGCGGCGAGACCGACCAGATCGAGAAGATGATGGGGCGCGTGAAGCTCGATCTGTACTACATGCAGAACTGGTCGTTCTGGCTCGACATCAAGATCGTCGTGCTGACGCTCTGGAAAGGCTTCACCGGCAGCAACGCGTACTGAGTACCGAGGCCGCGCCACGCAGGCATCGCGGTTTTACGAATTTCGAATCATTGGTCAAGAGGTCCGACACATCATGAATCTGACTATCATCGGCAGCGGTTACGTAGGTCTTGTCACCGGCGCCTGTCTCGCCGACATCGGGCACGACGTGTTCTGTCTCGACGTCGACCAGGCAAAGATCGACATCCTGAACAACGGCGGCGTGCCGATCCACGAGCCGGGCCTCAAGGAAGTGATCGCGCGCAACCGCTCGGCGGGCCGCCTGCGCTTCTCGACCGATATCGAGGCCGCGGTCGCGCACGGCGACGTGCAGTTCATCGCGGTCGGCACGCCGCCCGACGAGGACGGCTCGGCCGACCTGCAATACGTGCTCGCGGCGGCGCGCAACATCGGCCGTTACATGACGGGCTTCAAGGTGATCGTCGACAAGTCGACGGTGCCGGTCGGCACGGCCGAGCGCGTGCGCGCGGCGGTGGCGGAAGAGCTCGCGAAGCGCGGCGGCGACCAGATGTTCTCGGTCGTGTCGAATCCGGAATTCCTGAAGGAAGGCGCGGCGGTCGACGATTTCACGCGGCCGGACCGCATCGTGATCGGCTGCGACGACGACGTGCCGGGCGAGCGCGCGCGCGAGCTGATGAAGAAGCTCTATGCGCCGTTCAACCGCAACCACGAACGCACGCTGTACATGGACGTGCGCTCGGCCGAGTTCACGAAATACGCGGCGAACGCGATGCTCGCGACCCGCATCTCGTTCATGAACGAGCTGGCGAACCTCGCCGACCGCTTCGGCGCGGACATCGAGGCCGTGCGGCGCGGGATCGGCTCCGATCCGCGCATCGGCTATCACTTCCTGTATGCCGGCTGCGGCTACGGCGGCTCGTGCTTCCCGAAGGACGTCGAGGCGCTGATCCGCACGGCCGACGAGCACGGGCAGGCACTGCAGATCCTGAAGGCCGTGTCGTCGGTCAACGCCACGCAAAAGCGCGTGCTTGCCGAGAAGATCGTCGCCCGCTTCGGCGAGGACCTGACCGGCCGCACGTTCGCGATCTGGGGCCTCGCGTTCAAGCCGAACACCGACGACATGCGCGAAGCGCCGAGCCGCGAGCTGATCGCCGAGCTGCTGTCGCGCGGGGCGCGCATCGCCGCGTACGACCCGGTCGCGCAGGAGGAAGCGCGCCGCGTGATCGCGCTCGATCTCGCCGATCACCCGAGCTGGCTCGAGCGCTTGAGCTTCGTCGACGACGAAGCGCAGGCCGCGCGCGATGCCGACGCGCTCGTGATCGTCACCGAATGGAAGATCTTCAAGAGCCCCGACTTCGTCGCGCTCGGCCGCCTGTGGAAAGCGCCGGTGATCTTCGACGGCCGCAACCTGTACGAGCCGGAGACGATGACCGAGCTGGGCATCGAATACCACCCGATCGGCCGGCCGGGCTCGCGCCAGGCCGTCGCCGCGCGTGTGCCGGGCACCGCGCCCGCGAGCGCGTAACCCGTTTCCCGTCACTCGTTACGAGACGCCATGTTCCGGAACATCCTGATCGTCTGTCACGCGAACGTCTGCCGCAGCCCGGCAGCGGAAATGCTGTTCAAGTCGCACGCCGCGTCGCGCGGCGGCCCGCGCCCGACGTTCCATTCGGCCGGCGTGCATGCGAACGACGGCGACGGCATCGATCCGGTGATGCGGCAGCTGCTCGCCGAGCGGGGCGTCGATGCGACGACCCACCGCTCGCGGCGGCTGTCGCGCCGGATCGTGCGCGACGCCGACCTGATTCTCGTCAGCGAGCGCGGACAGATCGCGGCCGTCGAAAAGGTCGATCCGTTCGCGCGCGGCAAGGTCCACCTGCTCGGCAAGTGGGAAGGGGCCGAGATTGCCGATCCGCACGGCGGCCCCGAGGCCGATTACCGCGAGAGCTACTCACTGATCGAACGTCTGGTTCAAGGATGGCTACAGAAACTATGCTGAAACGCCCGATGCGCCCGGTGGCGCTTGCCGTCGCGCTGACGACCTTCCTGTCAGCCTGTGCAACCGCGCCCGGCAACTACCTCGACTCGTCGAACCTGAAGGACGAAGGCCGCCAGCAAGCGGCCGAGACCTATCCGGTTCATTACATCGACGCCAAAGTGGTGATGGACCAGCTGCAGAAGGCGCAGGTCGACCATCCGCTGCCGCCCGGACGCTATACCGATCCGTCGCAATACGTGTACCGCATCGGGCCGCAGGACATCCTCGGCGTCACCGTCTGGGACCACCCGGAGCTGACGACGCCGCAGGGCCAGTCGTTCTCGAGCGGCGGCAACACGACGCAGACGATCGCGGGCGCGCTGCAGCAACCCTATTCGTCGTCGCTGCCGGGCCAGGCCGATCCTTATGGCCAGACGGTGTCCGCCGACGGCACGATCTTCTTCCCGTTCGTCGGCCGCATCCACGTGGCGGGCAAGACGATCGCGCAGACCCGTGACGAGCTGGCCACGCGACTCGCGCGTTACGTGAAGAATCCGCAGCTCGACGTGCGCGTGCTGTCGTTCCGCAGCCAGAAGGTGCAGGTGACCGGCGAGGTGAAGACGCCGGGCCCGCTCGCGATGAGCGACGTGCCGCTGACGCTGGTCGACGCGATCTCGCGTTCGGGCGGCTCGACCACCGACGCCGATCTGCAGCGCGTGCGCCTGACGCGCGACGGCAAGCTCTACACGCTCGACGCGAACGGCGTGCTCGACCGCGGCGAAGTGCGGCAGAACGTGATGCTGCAGCAGGGCGACATCATCAACGTGCCGGACCGCAGCGACAGCCGCGTGTTCATCATGGGCGAGGTCAAGACGCCGGTCACGGTGCCGATGCTCAAGGGCAAGCTGACCATCGCCGACGCGTTGACGGCCGGCGGCGGCATCCTCGACACCGACGCGAACCCGCGCAAGATCTACGTGATGCGCGGCATGCGCGACAACCCGACGAAGCCTGAAGTGTTCCGTCTCGACATGACGCAGCCCGATGCGCTGATGCTGTCGAGCCGCTTCCCGCTTCAGCCGCTCGATGTGGTCTACGTCAGCACGGCCAGCTCGGTGCAGTTCAACCGAGTGCTGCAGCAGGTGTTGCCGACGATCCAGACGATCTTCTACATGCGGCAAATCACGCGCTGATAGCCCGCCGGGGCGGCACCTCCGCCCCGGCACCACTCAAGCGGGAACGAATGGTGAACACGCAAGCGAAACACTCCTACGCGGATCTGTCCGTGAAAACCGAGGAAGAGGACGTCGTCCTCGGCCAGTTGCTCCAGGTGATCATGGACGACATCTGGCTGCTGCTCGGCATCGCGGTGACGGTCGTCGCGCTCGCCGGCCTCTACTGCTACGTCGCGAAGCCGGTGTACCAGGCCGACGTGCACGTGCGGGTCGAGAGCAACGACAACACGTCGCAGGCGCTCACGCAGACGCAGACCGGCGCGACGATCAACTCCGGTCCGCAGCAGGCGCAGACCGATGCGGAAATCGAGATCATCAAGAGCCGCGGCGTCGTCGCGCCGGTGGTCGACCAGTTCAAGCTGAATTTCTCGGTCGTGCCGAAGACGCTGCCGCTGATCGGCAGCCTCGCCGCGCGTGTCGCGACGCCGGGCACGCCGTCGCGGCCGTGGCTCGGCCTGCAATCGTATGCATGGGGCGGTGAAGTCGCCGACGTCGATTCGATCAGCGTCGTGCCCGCGCTCGAAGGCAAGAAGCTGACGCTGACGGCCGGCCCGAACGGCACCTATTCGCTCGTCGACCAGAACGGCACGCGGCTGCTGTCGGGCCAGGTCGGCGAATCGACGCAGGGCGGCGGCGTGACGCTGCTCGTGTCGAAGCTCGTCGCGCGCCCCGGCACGCAGTTCACGGTGGTCCGCTACAACGATCTCGACGCGATCAGCGGCTTCCAGGCCGGCATCCAGGTGACCGAGCAGGGCAAGCAGACGGGCGTCGTGCAGATCTCGCTCGAAGGCAAGGACCCGGACCAGACCGCCGCGATCGCGAACGCGCTCGCGCAGTCGTACCTGAACCAGCACGTGGTCGCGAAGCAGGCCGAAGCGACCAAGATGCTCGACTTCCTGAAGGGCGAGGAACCGCGCCTGAAGGCCGACCTCGAACGGGCGGAAGCCGCGCTGACGCAGTACCAGCGCACGTCGGGCTCGATCAACGCGAGCGACGAGGCGAAGGTCTACCTCGAGGGCAGCGTGCAGTACGAGCAGCAGATCGCCGCGCAGCGCCTGCAGCTCGCGTCGCTCGCGCAGCGCTTCACCGATTCGCACCCGATGGTGATCGCCGCGAAGCAGCAGCTCGCCGAGCTGCAGGGCGAGAAGGACAAGTTCAGCAACCGCTTCCGCAGCCTGCCGGCCACCGAAGTGAAGGCCGTCCAGCTGCAGCGCGACGCGAAGGTCGCCGAGGACATCTACGTGCTGCTGCTGAACCGCGTGCAGGAGCTGTCGGTGCAGAAGGCCGGCACGGGCGGCAACATCCACCTCGTCGACTCCGCGCTGCGTCCGGGCGCCCCGGTCAAGCCGAAGAAGGTGCTGATCCTGTCGGCCGCGGTGTTCCTCGGGCTGATCCTCGGCACCGGCGTCGTGTTCCTGCGCCGCAACCTGTTCCAGGGCATCGAGGACCCCGACCGCATCGAGCGCACGTTCAACCTGCCGCTGTACGGGCTGGTGCCGCAAAGCGCCGAGCAGGTGAAGCTCGACGCGGCGGCCGAGAAGAGCGGCAGCCGCACACGGCCGATCCTCGCGAGCCTGCGTCCGAAGGATCTGAGCGTCGAGAGCCTGCGCAGCCTGCGTACCGCGATGCAGTTCGCGATGATGGACGCGAAGAACCGCGTGATCGTGCTGACGGGCCCGACGCCCGGCATCGGCAAGAGCTTCCTGACGGTCAACCTCGCGGTGCTGCTCGCGCATTCGGGCAAGCGCGTGCTGCTGATCGACGCCGACATGCGCCGCGGCCTGCTCGACCGCTACTTCGGCCTCACCTCGCAGCCGGGCCTGTCCGAGCTGCTGAGCGACCAGTCGGCGCTTGAGGACGCCGTGCGCGAGACACCGGTGCAGGGCCTGTCGTTCATCTCGGCCGGCACGCGCCCGCCGAACCCGTCGGAGCTGCTGATGTCGACGCGCCTGCCGCAATACCTCGAAGGGCTCGGCAAGCGCTACGACGTCGTGCTGATCGATTCGCCGCCGGTGCTGGCGGTGACCGACGCGACCATCATCGGCCGCATGGCCGGCTCGACGTTCCTCGTGCTGCGCTCGGGCATGCATACCGAAGGCGAGATCGCCGACGCGATCAAGCGCCTGCGTACCGCGGGCGTCGATCTGGAAGGCGGGATCTTCAACGGCGTGCCGCCGAAGGCGCGCGGCTACGGCCGCGGTTATGCGGCCGTGCATGAATACCTGAGCGCCTGATCCGAATCGCACGTAACCGGGCGGGCCGCGCGTGCCGCCTGCCCGGCCGACAGGAGAACCAACGATGAAAATTTCCGTGCTCGTTCCGACCTATCGGCGCCCCGCCGACCTCGCGCGCTGCCTGCTGGCGCTGCAGCGGCAGCAGCGGCTGCCCGACGAGGTGATCGTCGTCGCGCGCCCGGAGGACGATGCCACGCACGAACGGCTCGCCGATCCGGCGGTCGGCGGCGCGCTGCCGCTGCGCATCGTGCCGGTCGATGTGCCGGGCCAGGTCGCCGCGCTGAACAAGGGGCTCGACTCGGCGAACGGCGACATCGTCGCGATCACCGACGACGACGCGGCGCCGCATCCCGACTGGCTCGCCCGCGTCGAGTCGGCGTTCGAGGCCGACCCGCGCGTGGGCGCGGTCGGCGGCCGCGACTGGGTGCACGAGAAGGGCCGCGTGCTCGACGAATCGCGCGAGCTCGTGGGCCAGCTCACGCTGTCCGGCAAGATCGTCGGCAATCATCACCTGGGCGTCGGCGGCATGCGCGAAGTCGACATGCTGAAAGGCGCGAACATGAGCTACCGCCGTGCCGCGATCGAGCGGCTGCGCTTCGACACGCGGCTGCGCGGCGCCGGTGCGCAGGTGCACAACGACATGGGTTTCAGCATGCACGTGCAGCGCAACGGCTGGAAGCTCGTCTACGACCCGGCGATCGCGGTCGATCATTTTCCGGCGGAACGCTTCGACGACGACCGGCGCGATGCCGCGTCGCTGAATGCGATCAGCAACGGCGCGTACAACCTGCACCTGATCCTGCGCGAGCACCTGCCGCCCGTGCGGCGCGAAATCGCGTGGTGGTGGTGGACGCTGGTCGGTACGCGCGTCTACCCGGGCCTCGCGCACGTGCTGCTGTCGCTGCATACGGCGAAGCGCGAGCGGATCCGCGAGCACTGGCGCGCGGTACGCCGCGGCGCGCGCGATGCCCGCCGCGCGAACCTTGCCCCCCACCGTGCGGCGATGCCGCCGGTGACGTCTTGAACGAGCCGCGCGCGCAACGCCGCGCGGCCGAACCCGGAGAAGGGCTCGAATGACTGCAACCAAGGTCCATGTCCATCTGTTCCACGGCGCCGATCCGCGTACCTACCGGAAAGGCGAGAACATCGGCTGCCTGTACGGCTATCACCACGCCGAATCCGACGAATTCCGGCTGACCTATTCGCAGGACGGCGGCGAGAGCCGCGTCGCCAGCCTCGTGCGCCGCGCGCTGAAGGCGGCGCTCGGCTTCGACGTCGTGCATGCATGGCGCAACCGTGCCGCGTTGCTGAACACCGACGTGATCTGGACGCATACGGAGCAGGAGCACCTTGCGGCGTCGCTGATCCTGAAGCTGGCCGGCGAGCAGGGCAAGCGTCCGCTGCTGCTCGCGCAGAGCGTGTGGCTGTTCGACAAGTGGGGCAGCTTCGGCGGCCCGCGCCGCTGGCTGTACCGCAAGCTGATCGCGCGCGCCGACGCGCTGACCACGCTGGCCCGCGACAACGCCGACCTGTGCCGCCGTTATCTGGGCCGCGAAGCCGAGTTCGTCTACTACGGGCTGAACACGCAGGATTTCCCGATCGTCGAGCCGCAGCAATGGCAACCGAACCGGCCGCTGCGGATCGCGGCGATCGGCAACGACCGCGACCGCGACTGGCGCACGTTCCTCGCCGCGTTCGGCGGCGACGCGCGCTACGACGTGCGGCTGGCGACCCGGCGCCGCGTGCCGCGCGAGTGGCATGCACCGAACGTGAAGATCGGCTCGGCGTCGGGGCTCGCGAAGCAGCACGAACTGTACGCATGGGCCGACGTGATCGTCGTGCCGCTGCGGCCGAATTTCCACGCGTCGGGCATCACCGTGATGCTCGAGGCGGCCGCGGTCGGCAAGCCGATGATCGTGTCCGACGTCGGCGGGCTCAGCGACTATTTCCCGCACGATACGGCCGCCTATGTGCCGGCCTTCGACGCACAGGCGATGCGCCAGGCCGCCGATCGCTTCGCGGCCGATCCGGTCGCGGCGCTGGGCTGCGCGCGGGCCGCCGCCGCGTGCCTGCGCGAGCGCGACCTGACCACGCAGGCGTTCGCCGAGCAGCACGTGCGGATCACGCGCGACATGCTGCGCCGGCGTCGGACGCCGGCGGCGGCGGGCCTGGCGATGCCGCTCGCAGATTCGCGCCCGTCGTCGCGGTGAGAGCGGATCGATGAGTACGATTGCTGCCGAACGCGCACCGTCGCGCCGCCGCAACTGGCTGCCCGAGAGGAAGCACTGGGTCGGGCAGGCCGGGCTGTGGTCCTTCACCGCCGCGCTGATCGCCATTCACCAGGGCAAGGTGCTGACGCTCGCGTTTCCGGTGCTGGCCATCGCGGTCGGCATCTGGCTGTATTTCAAGAGTCCGGCGCGCTACGTCGGCTTCATGTGGTGGGTGTGGTTCCTGAGCCCGGAAGTGCGGCGTCTCGCCGACTGGTCGAAGGGCGCGTTCACGCCGACGAGCCTGATCCAGGTCGCGCCGCTCGCGGTGACGATGATCGCCGGCCTGGGTTTGATCCGGCATTACCGCGTGCTCGCGCAGCGGCGCGGAATCCCGATCCTGCTGATGCTGTTCGGGCTCGCGTACGCGTACCTCGTCGGGATCGTATCGAGCGGCGTGATGGCCGCGACCTACGACCTCGCGAACTGGGTGTACCCGGTGCTGATCGGTTTTCACATCATGGTCAACGCCCGCGACTATCCCGAATACCGCGATGTGCTGCTGTCCACGTTCATGTGGGGCATGCTCGTGATGGGCCTGTACGGCGTCGTGCAGTACTTCGTGATGCCGCAGTGGGACGTGCTGTGGATGATCGGCTCCGACATGGGTTCGCAGGGCGAGCCGGTGCCGTACGGCGTGCGCGTGTTCAGCACGATGAACTCGTCCGGGCCGTTCGCGTTCGCGATCATGGGCGCGCTGGTGTTCGTGTTCGCCGCGCCGCAGAAGATCCGCTGGTTCGCGGGCGCGGCCGGCTTCGTGTCGTTCGCGCTGTGTCTCGTGCGCTCGACCTGGGGCGGCTGGGTGATCGCGCTCGCGATCCAGCTCGTGCAGTCGAGCAACCGCGTGCGGATGCGGATCCTGATCAGCGGCGTCGTGCTGGTCGGGCTGTGCGTGCCGCTCCTGACCGTCGGGCCGGTGGCCGACCGTCTCGGCGCGCGCCTGCAGTCGATCACGAACCTGAAGGACGACCGCAGCTACGACGACCGCAACAAGTTCTACGCCACCTTCGCGCAGACGGCGTTCACCGACGTCGCCGGCGAGGGGATGGGCGCGACGGGTGCATCCACGAAGCTGTCGAGCGACAGCGGCGAGCTCGGCAAGTACGGCAGCTTCGACAGCGGCGTGATGAACGTGCCGTTCGTGCTCGGCTGGCCCGGCACGCTGCTGTATCTCGCCGGCGTCGTGATGCTGTTCGGCCGCACGCTGCGTGCGGCATTCAAGCTGCGCAATGACAAGTTCGTCGGCGCGTGCCTGAGCCTGTGCCTGTCGACCTTCGCGATGCTCGTGTTCACGAACTCGCTGATCGGCACGGGCGGCCTGCTGATGTTCACAGCCATTTTTTCGATACTAGCCGCGGCGCACTGGCAAAAGGCACAACGCCTGCTGGCCGCCGCGCATTCACGGGGAGGCGACCATTGAGAATCGCGATCGTCACGCACGTCGTGCGACATAACGACGGCCAGGGCCGCGTCAATTACGAAATCGCGCGCGCGGCGCTGGCCGAGAACTACGAGGTCACGCTGGTCGCGTCGCACGTCGCGCCCGAGCTGCTGGCCGACCCGCGCGTGCGCTGGGTGCCGGTGAAGGTCGGCGGCTTCTGGCCGTCGAATCTCGTCAAGCAGCAGGTGTTCGCGCTGAAGAGCGCGGCCTGGCTGCGCGCGCACCGCAGCGAATACGACGTGCTGCACGTGAACGGCTTCATCTCGTGGATCAAGGCCGACGTGAATACCGCGCACTTCGTGCACGGCGGCTGGTTCAAGAGTCCGTACTATCCGTTCGGGCCGACGAAGGGGCTGTGGTCGGCCTATCAGTACGTCTATACGCGCGTGAACACCACGCTCGAGCGCTGGGCGTACAAGCGGTCGCGCGCGATCACCGCCGTGTCGCAGAAGGTGGCCGACGAGATCGCCGGGCTAGGCATCGACAGCCGCAAGATCAGCGTGATCTACAACGGCGTCGACGGCAGCGCGTTCGCCGGTGCGCAGGCCGACCGCGCGGCGTTCAAGCTGCCGGACGACGCGTTCCTGCTGCTGTTCGTCGGCGACCTGCGCACGCCGCGCAAGAACCTCGGCACGGTGCTGAAGGCGCTGACGAAGCTGCCCGCGAACGTGCACCTGGCGGTGGCCGGTTATCTGCCCGGCAGCCCGTATCCGGAAGAGGCGCGCGCGCTCGGCATCGATGCGCGCGTGCATTTCCTCGGTCTCGTGAAAAACATGCCGACGCTGATGCGCTCGGTCGACGCCTACGTATTCCCGTCGCGCTACGAAGCGATGAGCCTGTCGCTGCTGGAGGCGATGGCGGCCGGGCTGCCGGTCGTCACCGCGCGTACGGCGGGCGGCGCCGAAATCATCACGCGCGAATGCGGGATCGTGCTGGAGGACCCGGACGATCCGGCCGCGCTCGCGCAGGCGATCGGCTCGCTCGCGGCGTCGCGCGACACGTGCCGCGCGATGGGCGACGCGGCCCGCGAATTGATGACCCGTTTCGGCTGGGCGCACATGGGCGCCCAGTATGTCGCGCTCTACCGGCGCATCGGCCAACCCACGCAGCCGTCCGCCTTCGAGCGGGTCGAGCATGCAGTGACGCAGGAGCAATCGTAATGTCCCACTCTTCCCGGCCGATCAAATCGTTGCAGATCGGCATGCACTGGTTCCCCGAACGCGCGGGCGGCCTCGACCGGATGTACTACTCGCTCGTCGGCGCGCTGCCGGGCGCGGGCGTCGAGGTGCGCGGGCTCGTCGCCGGCTCGCAGAAGGTCGCCGACGACACGGGCGGCGCGATCCAGGGCTTCGGCCCCGCATCGGAGCCGCTCGCGCGCCGCATGCTCGCCGCGCGGCGCGCGCTGCGCGAGGAGATCCGCAGCGAGCGGCCGGACGTGATCTCGTCGCACTTCGCGCTGTACACGTTCCCGGGCCTCGACGTCACGCGCGGGATTCCGCAGGTGTCGCACTTCCAGGGGCCGTGGGCCGACGAAAGCCAGGTCGAGGGCGCCGCGTCGCTCGGCCAGCGCGCGAAGCGTTATCTCGAGCAGGCCGTCTATACGCGTTCGTCGCGGCTGATCGTGCTGTCGCAGGCGTTCGGCCAGATCCTGACGAACCGCTACGGGATCGATCCGTCGCGTGTGCGCGTGATTCCCGGTTGCGTCGATACCGCGCAGTTCGACACGCCGCTCACGCCCGCCGAGGCGCGGCACAAGCTGCAACTGCCGCAGGACCGGCCGATCGTGCTGGCCGTGCGCCGGCTCGTGCGGCGCATGGGGCTGGAGGACCTGATCGACGCGATCGGCCTCCTCAAGCACCGTCACCCGGACGTGCTGCTGCTGATCGCCGGCAAGGGCAAGATCGGCGAGGAACTGCAGCAGCGCATCGATGCGGCAGGCCTGCAGGACAACGTGAAGCTGCTCGGCTTCGTGCCGGACAACCATCTCGCCGCGCTGTACCGCGCGGCGACGGTCAGCGTCGTGCCGACGGTCGCGCTCGAAGGCTTCGGGCTGATCACCGTCGAATCGCTCGCGTCCGGCACGCCCGTGCTGGTCACGCCAGTCGGCGGGCTGCCGGAGGCGGTGGCCGGGCTGTCCGACGATCTCGTGCTGCCGTCCACCGGCGCGGACGCGATCGCGGAAGGGCTCGGTGCCGCGCTGTCGGGCGCGATCACGCTGCCCGACGAGGCCGCGTGCAAGCGCTATGCACGCGATCATTTCGACAACGCGGTGATCGCGCGGCGCGTGGCCGGCGTGTACGAAGAGGCGATCCGGGCGGCAGGTTGAGCGCCCGTGGCGCGCGATCTGCGCGCCGAACGGGAAGCCGAACCGGTGCGCATGCGCGGCCGGTTCGCGTGCCGGCCGCCTGCGCAGGGCCGGCTGGTTCTCCCGATCCGATGCGCGACGCCGGCACGTCTCACGCGCGCCTGAGCGTCGCGGCCCAGACGCCGAGCGCCGCCATGCTCACGACCGCGCCGAGCACGCAGACGCCCGTCCATCCGGCGCGCGCATACGTCATCGTCGATGCAATCGCGCCGAGCCCGCTGCCGGCCGAATAGAACAGCATGTAGCAGCCGACGAGGCGCGCGTGCGCATCGGGCCGCGTGCCGAGGATCATGCTCTGGTTGACGACGTGGACGGCCTGCCCGCCGACGTCGAGCAGCACGATGCCGACCACCAGCCATGCAATCGACGAATCGCCGAACGCGAGCGGCAGCCACGAGCACGCGAGCAGCGCGAGCGCGGCGCCGGTCGTCGCTTCGCCGCGCCCGCGATCCGCGAGCCGGCCCGCGCGGGCGGCGGCCGCCGCGCCCAGTGCGCCGACGAGGCCGAAGGCGCCGATCTGCGTATGCGACATCGCGTGCGGCGGCGCGCTCAGCGGCAGCACCAGTGCGCTCCAGAAGATGCTGAATGCCGCGAACATCAGCAGCGCGATCGCGCCGCGCACGCGCAGCACGCGTTCGTCGCGCAGCAGCGACACCATCGATCGCAGCAGCGCCGCGTAGCCGATGCGCTCGCTCGGCCCGTTCTCGTCCGGCAACAGTCGCGACAGCACGACGAGCATGGCGATCGCGAGCGCGCCGGATACCAGATAGACGGCCCGCCAGCCCGCGATGTCGGTGACGACGCCGGCCAGCGAGCGTGCGGCCAGCAACCCGACCACGACACCGCCTTGCGCGGCACCCACCACGCGCCCGCGTTCGCCGGTGCCCGCGAGCGCGGCCGAGCAGGCGATCAGCCCTTGTGTCATCGCGGTGCCGAGCAGTCCGACCGCGACCATCCCTGCCAGCAGCGCAATGCGCGTCGACGATGCGGCGACGCCGATGCAGGCCGCCGTCAGCAGCAGAAGCTGCACGGCGATCAGGCGCTTGCGGTTCAGCAGGTCGCCGAGGGGCACGACGAACAGCAGCGCGAGCGCACAGCCGAGCTGCGTCGCGGTGATGACGCCGCCGACGGCCGCCTGCGACATGCCGAAATCCCGCGCGATCGAATCGAGCAGCGGCTGCGCGTAGTAGACATTCGCGACACTGGCCGCGCAGCAGACGGCCAGCGCCGCGACGCGCGCCGTGGACAGGGTGCCGACCGCGGCCGGATGCGCGGCAGGCGCGGATGCGTTCGATGCAACGGTGCCGGAACGACAGGAAGACGCCATGGATTTCCTCGCGCAAAGTAGTTGCAAATTGAAACTGGTGTGAGTGTAGGAAAAGTGGTTTTAAAATGCAACCTGTTGTGCGGCGGGCGAGACGTCCGTGCACGGATGGCCGGCGTTGCCGCGAAGGCGGCCGGCACGATTGCGGAGAGGCATATGGCCAGGCAAAAAAGTCTTGCGGATTCGCCGTGCCCGGTGGCACGGGCGACCGAAATCGTCGGCGATCGCTGGGCATTGTTGATCGTGCGCGATGCGTTCGACGGGGTGCGCCGGTTCGGCGATTTCCGCGCGAGCCTCGGCGTCGCGAGCAATATCCTGTCCGACCGGCTCAGGATGCTCGTGGATGCGGGCGTGTTCGACGTCGTGCCGGCGTCGGACGGCAGCGCGTATCAGGAGTACGTGCTGACCAGGAAGGGCGAAGGGCTGTTCCCGGTGATCGTGATGCTGCGACAGTGGGGCGAGGCGAACCTGTTCGCGCGAGGCGAGCCGCATTCGGTGCTGGTCGACCGCCAGACGGGGCGCGCGATCCGCAAGCTCGCGCTGCGCCACGACGACGGCCGGCCGGTGAAGGCGGGCGAGACGGTCGTGAAGAAGGTCGGCGACGAAACGGGCGCACGGCGGCGATGAGCGTCGTGCGCGACGGCTGCACGGTCGGATAGACTGTCGCGATCGTTGCCGACCGGAACTGCATCGCCATGTCCCATCCGCTGGATTCCGCCGCTTATCGGCTGTTGCTCGACCTGCAGCGGCGCATTCACGACTTCTGCGAGCGCGAGGGCGCCGAGTACGGGCGCGACCATGCCGATCCCGCGGAGCCGCTGTGGCAGACCGATTTCAACCATGTCACCGTCGCGCCGATGCGGGCGGGGCTGCACGTCCGGTACTTCGGCGGCGCCTGGGAGGAACCGTTCGACTGGACGCTGCAGTGTCTGGCGTTGCGGGACGTCGCGGATCTCGTGACCGACCTCGCGTTCAGCGGCATCGACGAAGGGGCGAACGGCACGCGCGAATGGGATTTCGGGCCGCTGCTCGATTCGGATGCGCGCTTTCCGATGCTGCGCTCGCTGTACGTGCGGCCGACCGAGCCGGCCGATCACAACCAGTCGATGATCGTGCGTCGCGACCTGATCATACAGGAGGGCGGCGAGATTGCCCGCTTTGCCGCGAAGGCGCCATTTCTCGCCGAGCTGACGGTGCCGAACGCGCCCGATGCGCGATTCTTCGATGTGCCGCTTGCGCATCTCGAGCGGCTGCGCATCGGCGGCGGAGACGACACGCAGCAGTTCATCGACCATCTGGCGGACTGCGACAACCTGCCGTCGCTCGGCTGGCTCGATTTCTCCGAGTCGACCGCCTTGCATTCGACGTGGAAACGCGAGCGCGCCGCCGGCAGCGTGACGTCGTTCGACGCCTACGAGCGCCTGCTGAAGAGCCGTGCGGGCCAGCGGCTCCGCACGCTGACGCTGAGAAACACCTGTCTCGACCGGGAAGCGCTCGAGGCGCTGCAGGCGCTGCATCCGCGGCTGTCGTTCATGGTGATCCAGGCCGGCAGCGGCGGTTACGTGAGTCACTTCAAGGACAACGTGTTTCCGTGGCGTCACCTGATCCAGCGGGACCCCGGCGACGCATGACCGCAGCCGTTCAATCGGCTGCCGGCACGGCCTGACGCACGGACGATGCGCCGCGATGCGCATCGGGCCGCACCAGCGTCGCGAGCAGTGCGGCGGCGACCAGCAGCGCGACCGACACGGCCGTTTCGATCCGCAACCCGTCCACGACCTGCGCCGCGCCGCCGCCGCCGGCGAGTGCGCCGAACGCGGCCACGCCCATCGCGCCGCCGGCCTGCCGCGCGGTATTCAGCACGGCCGACGCGATGCCGGCCCGTTCGGGCGCGACCGACGCGAGCACGGCGGTCGTCATCGCCGGCACCGCGAAACCCATGCCCGACGGAATCAGCAGGAACGGCACGAGCAGGACGGCCAGCGGCGTCGACGCGTCGATGAGGTGCAGCGATCCGTAGCCGAGCGCGGCGACGAGCGCGCCCGCCAGCATCGGCGCGCGCGGGCCGTGACGCGCCACGACGCGGCCGCTCGCGAGGTTCGACAGCAGGAAGCCGCCCGTCAGCGGCAGGAACGCGAGGCCGGCCTGCAACGCCGATTCGCCGCGTGCGCGCTGCAGGTACAGCGCGAGCACGAACACGGTGCCGTAGTACGTGAGGTTCACGCAGATCCCGAACAGCACGGCCGCGCTGAACGTGCGATGGCGGAACAGCGACAGCGGCAGCATCGGCGTGGCCGTTCGCGTTTCCACCGCGACGAATGCGAGCGCGGCGAGCGCCGCCAGCGCGAAACCGCCGGCGACGACCGGGTGCGTGAAGCCGAGCGGACGCCATTCGATCACGGCGCCGGTCAACGCGGTCAGCATCGCGATCGCGATGAACTGGCCGCGCAGGTCGAGTGCGCGGACGGAGCGGGATGGCGCGGCCGGCGTTGCCGCCGCACGGCACGCAGGTATCCATGCAAAGGCGGCCGCCAGCCCGGCCGCACACAGCGGCAGGTTCACGAGGAAGATGCCGCGCCAGCCCCACGCCGCGATCAGCAGGCCACCGACGACCGGGCCGGCCGCGATCGAAATCGACCCGGCCGCCGTCCACCAGCCGACGGCCCGCGCGCGCAGGCGCGGGTCGTGTCGGCACGCGTCGTTGAGCAGCGCAAGCGAATTGGGCAGCATCGCCGCGGCGCCGACGCCTTGCAGTGCGCGCGCCGCGATCAGCATCGCGGGCGCGGTCGCGGCGCCGCATGCGAGCGACGCAAGCGCGAACAGCACGAGGCCGGCGATGTACAGGCGGCGCGCGCCGAAGCGGTCGCCGAGCGCGCCGCCCGACAGCATCAGTACCGCGAACGCGAGCGTGTACGCATCGACGACCCATTGCAGGCCGGCGACGGGCAAGCGCAGGTCGCCGGCGAGATGCGCGAGCGCGATGTTGACGATCGTCACGTCGAGCTGCGTGACGACGAAACCGGTGCTGACGGTCGCGACGACGCGGGCGAGCGCAGGCGGGAAGGTGGAGGAGGGGATGGTCGTGTCCATGCGCCAATCGTAGGGCGTGGCCGGCCGGCGATGTTTCAGTGGGGCGTGAAGCGTCGAAGCGCCGGGGACGAAGCAGCAGGGCGGCGAGCGGGACGAAGCAGGAGCGAAGAATGCTGCGCGGGCCGACGTGAGCGCCGTGTGCCCGACCGTGCCGCTACGACCCGTGTCGACGCGCGCTCAGCGCGGAACCCTGGCTGCGTTCAATGGCGCTCGCCGCGCCAGCGACCCGGCGCAACGCCGAAGCGCTTCGTGAACGCATGCGTAAACGTGCTTTGATCCGCGAAGCCGACCATCCCGGCGATATCGACGAGCGGATACCGGCCATCCGCGAGCAGGATCACGGCCGCGTCGAGCCTCAGCCGCTGCAGGTAGCGATGCGGCGTTTCGCCGAACGCATCGACGAATAGTTGATGAAAGCGGCGCATCCCGTAGCCGCAGTGCGCGGCGAGATCGGCGATGCGCAGCGGCTCGGCGAGCCGCGCGCGCAGCCAGCGGTCGATGCGCGCGAAATCGAGGCCCGATGCGGGCGCGGGGATGTCGCGTTCGTCGAGCAGTGCGCCGCACAGCCGGGCGGCGGCCTGCCACTGGAAACGGTGCGCGGCCGCGTGCGGCGCGTCGGCGGCAGGCGCTTCGAATTGCGCGGCCGCCGCCGCGATCTGCGCGACCAGTGACGTCAGGGCCGGATCGATTGCCACGGCGCGCGCGCTGTCGAACAGCCGCTGCGGCACCGCGAGTGACGCGAGGGGAAGATTGAGCACGAGCTGGCGATTCTCGCCGAGGCCCGCGTAATCGTGGCGCGCGCCGGCTGGAACCAGCCAGGCGCGGTGCCGGTCGAGGCGCTGGCTGACGCCGTTCACCGCCATCACCATCGCGCCGTCGATGCCGAGCACGATCTGGTGAAAGTCGTGCACGTCCGACGCTTCGAGCGCGTCGTAGCGTTGCAGCTCGACGGTGGGGGACGGAAGGTGTGCCATGGGGCGGGGCGTCAGCCGGGGGCTCGTGTGCCGTGTCAGATGGCGAGCAGTTCGACTTCGAACACGAGCGTCGCATTCGGCGGAATCACGCCGCCTGCGCCGCGCGGGCCGTAACCGAGTTGCGGCGGGATCGTCAGGCGACGCACGCCGCCGACCTTCATGCCCTGCACGCCTTCGTCCCAGCCCTTGATGACCATGCCGCCGCCGAGCACGAACGCGAACGGGTCGTTGCGATCCTTGCTCGAATCGAATTTCTGACCGTCGGTCAGCCAGCCCGTGTAGTGGACGCTGACGGTCCGGCCGGCTTGCGCTACATCGCCGGTGCCTTCGGTCAGGTCTTCGTATTTGAGGCCCGATTCGGTCGTGATGACAGACATGACTTCTCCTGAAAAAGGATGGGTAAAACCGCTATTGTAGGCGAGCGCGCTGCGGGCCGCCGCTCATGGCTTTCGGCCGGTCGCACGCGTATCGCGGACGGCGGCGGGCCGTCGCGGCCGCGATTGCGCGGAACACAAATGGAACGCGCGTTTGAATTTCCGGCCCACCCCGCGACCGAGGTTGCACCGCGCGAGTGCGACGCGCGTATGAATCGGTGCTACCGGGGTGCTCGGCCGCATGCCACGCTGGGTTGCCGGATTCCGTGAAATGCCCCGCCACGCGCGGCTTCCGGGTCACCGCAGCGATGCGGTGCCGGCTGCCGCGAATGGCTCGCGTGCGGTCACGTGCGTTCGAATCCCGCCGTGTCCGGACGCCGTTCGAACGCCGTTTTTTCCGCCTTTTCGACCGTGCCCTGTTTGGAAGCGCGCATCTACCGCGCGGCTTGCGCGCGCCGCCGCGGGCGGCCTATCTTTACAGCTGTCGATGTCAAGATTTTGGCGGTGCGCGATGCGCCGCCCGGGCCCGCGCCGGCCGCGTCGGACGACGCGCCGGGCCGCTCCGGAACCAGGAGAACGATGAACATGAAGTCAGCCGCTTCCGCCACCGCAGCCGGAATCATGCCGGTGCGCCGCGACCTGCGCTTCGACCTGCCGGTCGAACGCGCGAAGGACTGGCATGGCCTCGGGTCGCACGTGACCCATTTCTTCAACGCGCTGTCGTTGCTGTTCCCGGCCGGCGAGCGCTTCTTCATGGATTCGGTGCGCAACTATCGCGACCGGATCGACGATCCCGTACTGAAGCAGCAGGTGCTCGGCTTCATCGGCCAGGAGGCGATGCACACGCGCGAGCACATCGAGTACAACGAGCTGATGCAGGCGAACCACCTGCCCGCGCGCAAGCTCGACAAGCGTGTGTGGGCGGTGCTCGGCTACATGAAGCGCAAGCTGCCGCATTCGGTGCAGCTCGCGCACACGGTCGCGGCGGAGCACTACACGGCGATGCTCGCCGACTGGCTGCTGCGCGACCCGACGCGCCTGGAAGGCTCGGTCGAGGGCTACCGTCAGATGTGGATCTGGCACGCGCTCGAGGAAACCGAGCACAAGGCCGTGTCGTTCGACGTGTGGAACACCGTGATGGCGCCGGGGCTGCGTCGTTACCTGATCCGCATCGGCGTGTATCTGCTGACGACGCTGACGTTCTGGCCGACCGTGTTCCTGATGCACGCGACGCTGCTGTGGCGCGATCGCGGCGCCGGCCATCACGTGCGCGGCATGCTGCGGATGATCGCGTTCCTGTACGGGCCGCGCCGCGGGCTGTTCCCGCGCATCGCCGGCGAATGGCTGAGCTTCTTCCGACCGGGCTTCCATCCGTGGGATCACGACAATCATCACCATCTCGCGCGCGTCGACGCGCTTGCCGCCGCCTACGGCGAACACGGCGGCACGCCGGCCGGCCGTGGCCGTGCGAACGCGCCTGCGCCGCTCGCATCGGGCCGTTGACCCCTCCGCTGCGCCGGCGTGCGCGGGATCGGGCCGAGCATGTTGCGTTCCTGCATCAGCCGGCTTCCTCTGACGATTGACCGAAATCAATTCGAACCGGCCGGGCGGGCATCCCGGCGGCCGGTCGACCGGCCGCGCACGCATGCGCGGGCGGGCCGATCCTGTCGGTGCCGCATCGCCCGCGAACTCCGTGCGCCAGCACCGGCGCGGCTTTGCGCGTCGCGCGGCCACCCGTGGACCGCCCGCGCCGCGCACGCCACCGGGATAACACCCATCTAGTCGCGCGCCGGCCACATCGATATACCGTTGATGACGCTGTCCACCTCACGCGCGATTCATGCACGGGGGGATTTTATTCGGACGGAAATGCGGCCAATATGTCGGTTCGATCGAGGTTCGTCGCACGCGGCGGCGAGCCGGGCGCGCGATACCAATGCCAAGCGGGGAACAACGATGGTTGCTAGGTCACCTGACGCAAACGGGCACACGGCGCCCGAGATGACGCATGTGTCCGTCACCGCGCCCGAGGATGGACGCAAGCTGTTCGTGATCATGCGTTCGCCCGACGAGCCGTTGCTTGCGCAACTGCGCGGGCTGGGCTGGGAAATCTCCGTCGCGAAGACAGCCGGCGCCGCGCAGAACATGACGTCCGGCGTGAGCGTCGCTGCCGGGCTGGTCGATTTCTCCGGGTTCACGTCGCGCGAGTATCCCGCGCTGAAGGCGTGCCTGAGCCAGCCGTCGATCGGCTGGATTTCCATCGCCCAGGCCGGTATCACGATCGGCCCGGCCGTGCGCGAGCTGATCCGCAGCTACTGCTTCGACTACGTGACCCTTCCGTTGCCGTACGAGTGGATTTCGCACGTGCTCGGCCACGCGCGCGGGATGGCCGCGCTCGATCGCGTCGATGGCGCGGCCTACGCGGCGTCGATCGGCGAACACGGGATGATCGGCAACTGCGAGGCGATGCAGCAGCTGTTCAGCACGATCCGCAAGGTCGCGAAGACGGACGCGAGCGTGTTCATCTCGGGCGAGTCGGGCACCGGCAAGGAGCTGACGGCGCTTGCGATTCACGAGCGTTCCGGCCGAGGCAAGGGGCCGTTCATCGCGATCAATTGCGGCGCGATTCCGCATCACCTGCTGCAGTCGGAACTGTTCGGCTACGAGCGCGGCGCGTTCACCGGCGCGAACCAGCGTCGCGCGGGCCGGATCGAATCGGCGAACGGCGGCACGCTGTTTCTCGACGAAATCGGCGACATGCCGGTCGAAAGCCAGGCGAGCCTGCTGCGCTTCCTGCAGGAAGGGAAGATCGAGCGGCTCGGCGGGCAGGAATCGATTCCGGTCGACGTACGGATCATCTCGGCCACCCACGTGGATCTCGACGGCGCGGTCGAGGCCGGGCGCTTTCGCGCCGACCTGTATCACCGCCTGTGCGTGCTGCGCATCCACGAGCCGCCGCTGCGCGCGCGCGGCAAGGACATCGACATCCTCGCGCACTACGTGCTGCAGAAGTACAAGGCCGATAGCGGTCGCAAGATCAGCGGCTTCACGTCGGCCGCGCTCGACGCGATGCGGCGCTACGAGTGGCCCGGCAACGTGCGCGAGCTGATCAACCGCGTGCGGCGCGCGATCGTGATGGCCGAGAGCCGGCTGCTGACGCCGCACGATCTCGGGCTCGATACGCCGGGCGAAACCGAACCCGTGACGCTCGAACAGGCGCGGGCGCTCGCCGAGCGCACCGCGATCGAGAATGCGCTGCTGCGCAACGATCACCGCATCAACAAGGCCGCTGCCGAACTCGGCATTTCGCGGGTGACGCTCTACCGGATGATGATCGAGCACGGGCTGAACGACCACGACAACAACGGCGACAACGGCGGGCACGACGGCGCGCCGTCGGGCGACGCGGGGCATCAGCGGGTCGGCTGAGCAGCGCACGCGCGACGCGTGAGCCGGTTCAGCGATAGGTCCAGAGCCGGTGCAGCACGAACGTGACGGGCGGCACGCACAGCACGACCGCGACGACGCTCCACGCGCGTGCCAGCCCGAGCGTCACGGCGCCGTGCGCAAGCAGCATCGTCACGACGAGGCCGACCATCGCGACGGCGAGAAAGCGCATGAAGTTGCCCCACGTCACGGGCGACGAAAAACTCCACAGCGTGTTGGCGAGATACGAGAACGCGGTCGAGCAGGCGAACGCGACCGCGTTCGCGGTCACGGGCGTCGCGTCGAACAGCGCGAACATCGCGGCCGCGATCAACGCGTGCAGCGCGGTCGAACCGAGGCCCGACACACCGAAGCGAATCAGTCTGGCGCGTTCGGCGATATAGAGGGTACGGATCATCGGCGGGGCGATCGTTCGGGCGGTGGGGCGGTGTGTGTGGCGTCGTCGTGCGGCACGGCATCCGCCGGCCGGAGGCGCCGATGCGAACACGACGCACGCCGGTTTCGCAGTATAGCCGTGCGCCCGGCCGGCCCGGTACCGGCGGATGGATCGCGCGGGCAACCCGCGGCCCGCGTGCTGCCTGCGGCATGTAAAGCGCATGAAACATTTCGCGTCGGCGGCCATGCGAATTTGCGTGGTGAATCGGCGTGAATGGCCGGCCGTCCATCGGTAAAAATGCCGTGCTTCATTGTTCAGCCTTATCCGGCAAGCCAGGGCCGCCACGGGGCCCGCGCGTGCCGCGCGCCGCGTGTTTCAGTTTCGCAACTTCCCGCATTCGGCACCCGTTCCGGCCGCCACGCTGCCCGGCCGGCCCCTTGTCCGGACAGGCTCGCGCGAAGCTGGCCCGCTCCTTGCGAAAGTGGGCGTGCGAAGGTCGACGATGCACGGTCCGTCCGGTTCGGCAGCGAACCCTGTCAGTACCGGCCAGGACACGGTCCGCGGGGATGCGGCGGCGGAGCGCGGCGCAACAGCCGCGTTCCGGCGAGCACGGAGCGTCGTCGCCTGATCGTCGGGGCACCGGCCTCGTCCGGTTGCCGGAACAACCATCAGACTGATACGGGGTAGAAAAATGATCGATCGCCACACGCCGCGGCCGGCAGGCCGCGATCGCAGTGATGTGGAGCATCGCCGGTCGCATGTCGTTCTCTCGGCCGGCCGGCATGCATCGACAGGCCATCTCTCCGCGCCCGGTGCGAGGCGGATCCGGCTGATTGCCGGTCATCCGCGCCGGGTCGGTACTTTCCTGCACGCGAACCCGATTCGCAAGGGCATGTGCGCTCGGGCGCCGGTACCTCGACGCCCGGTCTTCGCCTATTGACCGAAGCCGCACGATATCCGTTCGCGCCGGGCATCGTCGCCGCGAACGATTGATCTGCAATCCGAATGAGGCGCGAGGGTCTTGCCGCGCGCGCGACGGATGATGCATTCGATGCGACGGCAAACGGCGTCACGCCGTTGCCGTCCGGTGGTGAGGGGAGGGGCGGTCGGACGCGCGCGACGGGAGTGGCGCCCGTACGCGCGCGACGCCGTTTCAGCCGCCGTAGATGTCGAAGTCGAAGTACTTCGACGCGAGCCGCTTGTAGGTGCCGTCCTTGACCATGTCGAGGATTGCGCCGTCGATCTTCGCCTTCAGGTCGGTGTCTTCCTTGCGCAGCCCGATGCCGGCGCCGATGCCGAGCACCTTCTCGTCGACGAGCTCCGGGCCGACGAACGTGTAGTTCGCGCCGCGCGACGATTTCAGGAAGCCGATCGCGGCCTGTACTTCATCCTGCAGCGCCGCGTCGAGGCGGCCCGAGGTCAGGTCCGCGTACACGCCGTCCTGGTTCTGGTACGACACGACGTTCGCGCCTTGCTTGCCCCAGTACGCCTTTGCGTACGTTTCCTGCGTCGTGCCCTGCTCGACGCCGATCGATTTGCCCTTCAGCGATTCGGCTGTCGGCTGCAGCGGCGAGCCCTTCTTCACGACGAGCCGCGTCGGCTGGTTGTAGATCTTCGTCGTGAAGCCGATCTGCTGCGCACGCTGCGGCGTGATCGACATCGACGACAGCACCGCGTCGAACTTCTTCGCCTTCAGCGCCGGAATCATCCCGTCGAAATCGTTCTCGAGCCACACGCACTTCGCCTTCAGGCGCGCGCAGATCTCGTTGCCGAGGTCGATGTCGAAGCCGACGAGCTTGCCGTCGGGCGCCTTCGACTCGAACGGCGCGTAGCTGGCGTCGGTGCCGAAGCGGATGGTGGTCCAGTCCTTCGCGACGGCGGGGCCTGCGGATACCGCGAGCAGGGCGATCGAAACAGCGGCAATCAGTCTCTTCATGGTGCGTTCCTTGGCGGGGTGCTTCCGGTTCTGTGCGACACGGTTTCACGGACCCGAGCCGCATCTGCGCGCGGTGTCCGCACGGCCATTAACGCAGAAAATAAAATCAGAGTCCAGAATGGACAAAAAATATCGTTTTGCCGGATACGTGAATCGGTCGCCGGGTGCCGACCCTTGCAAAAATACGAAAATGGACTAATCTTGTTAGTAAATTCGTTTCGAGACTAACGATCATGTCACAGCCCGCCTACGAATCGCATTCCTCCCCGCCGCAGGCCTCGGTCGCGCAGATGTCGGCGGCCGGCCTGCGTGCGTTTTTCAACATCGCACGCGACTGGGAGCTGACGATCGACGAACAGATCGTGCTGCTCGGGTCGCCCGGCCGTTCGACGTTCTTCAAGTGGAAGGCCACGCCGGAATCGGCGCGGCTGCCGCGCGATACGCTCGAGCGGCTATCGCTGCTGCTCGGCATCTACAAGGCGTTGCAGATCCTGCTGCCGCAGCCGGCCGCGGCCGATGCGTGGGTCAAGCGGCCCAACGACGCGGCGCCGTTCGGCGGCAAGCGCGCACTCGACCGGATGCTCGCCGGCAACGTCGGCGATCTGGTCGCCGTCCGCCAATATCTCGACGCGATGCGAGGTGGCTGGGCGTGACGATGCCGATCCAAGCACAACAATGGCCCACGACCGCGGTCGACTGGGCGCCTGCCTATCGCGTGATCCCCACCCGTTTTCCGGCAATCAACCTGTTCGACCGCGTTGCGTCGGCGGACGATTTCGACGCGCTGTACGCGCTCGAATCGCTGACCAACGACCGCATTCGCAACGAAGTCGGCACGCTCGACCTCGTCCCGCCCGCCGAACGTCGCTACGGGCAGGGCTGGGGGCCGATCATGGCCGCGTTCACGCACCTGAATCCGCAGGGCAGCCGTTTTTCCGACGGCAGCTACGGCGTGTTCTACTGCGCGCGCTCGCGCGATACGGCGATTGCCGAAACGCGTTATCACAGCGCGCTGTTCCTGGCGGCGACGAAGGAGCCGCCGATGCGCCAGCAGATGCGGCTCTATACGGTAATCGCGCAAGGCGACGTGGCTGACGTGCGCATGTGGCCGAAACGCGATCCGGCGTTGCTGCACCCGCTCGATTACAGCGCCGGGCAGGCGCTCGGCCGCGCGGTGCGCAATGCCGGCGGTGCGGGGATCGTCTATCCGTCGGTGCGCGACCCGCGCGGCGAGTGCCTGGCGGCGTTCCGCACCGCGCTGCTGCGCGATTGCCATCACGCGGCCTACCTCGAATACAACTGGAACGGCTCGGCCGTCGATGCGGTGTTCGAACTGAACCAGGTCGGCTAGTGGGCGCTCGCGGGCATCAGGGCAGCGGCCAGTCGCCCGCGTGGCGTTCGCGCGCCTCGGCCTGCGTCATCGACCAGGTGCGCCCGGTGCGCGGCTCGACGAGCGTGAGCCGCCCGGCCGGTGCGAACGCACCGGTGTCGATGAACCACTGCGCGCCGATCCGCTGCGGTGTGCGCACCGGCGTGTGCCCGGTGCAGGTCAGCGACAGCCCGGCCTGCCGCCCCGGATCGGCGAGCCCCTGGACGAGATCGCGGCCCCAGATCAGCCGTTCGCGCACGTCGTGCGAATAGCTGCCCGTGTCGAGATCGGCGTCCGAGCCGAAGAATTCCGCATGCAGCACGTTGAAGCGCCCGGGGCCGTCGCCGATCACGCGCACCAGCGGCAGCGCGTCGACGCGCGCCGCGTGCGCGTGAAGCCGTTCCGCCGGCAGGTCGGCGCCCCAGTCGCCGCCGATTCCGCGCCACGCGTCGGGCGACAGCTTGCCGCGCGCCACGAGGCTCAGCACTTCCTCGTGATTGCCGCGCACGACGTGGCACCACGGGCGGTCAAGCAGGTCGAGCGTGGTTTCGGATGCAGGGCCGCGGTCGACGAGGTCGCCGACCGAGAACAGGCGGTCGCGAGCCGGATCGAAGCGGATGTCGTGCAACAGCGCGCGCAGCACATCCACGCAGCCGTGCAGGTCGCCGACGACGAAGTCACGGCCGGCCGTATTCGCGGGATGGTGGCAGAGGGGGGCGGTGGCAGTCATCCCATTATCTTAGGCGCTCGCGCCCATCGCCACGTCACGACGGAATGACGATAATCGGGGCGCTACCCGCCGGTGCGGCGCGGCGGGGCGTCCCGCGCGTCGGCCGAACCCTTTCCATCTGCTTTCGGAATCACACGATGACGTTCTATCCCCAAGTATTACGCAACCGGCCGCGCATGGTCGCGGCGTTCATCGCCGGCGTGCTGTGCGCGGTACTGCTGCCGTTTCCGCTGCGTCCGGCCGCGCGGGCGCTGATCGGCTGGGATTGCGCGGTCTGGCTGTATCTCGTGCTGATGTGGGTGCGCATGGTCACCGCGCATCATCACAAGGTGCGCGAAGTCGCGATCCGCGAAGACGAAAACGCGACGACCGTGCTGACCGTCGTGTGCTTCGCGACCGTGGCGAGCGTGGCTGCGATCGCGATCGAACTCGCGACCGCCAAGAGCGTGGGCTTCAGCGCGGGGCTCAGCCACTACGCGATTACGGGCGCGACGCTGTTCGGCGCGTGGTTCCTGATCCCGACGATCTTCACGCTGCACTATGCGCGCCTCTATTACGGCTCGCCATCCAACGACCGCGCGCTGCGCTTCCCCGACCGCAATCCCGAACCCGATTACTGGGATTTCCTGTATTTCGCGTTCACGCTCGCGGTCGCGTCGCAGACGGCCGACGTGTCGCTGGCAAGCCGCTCCGCGCGGCGCTCGGTGCTCGCGCAGTCGATCCTGTCGTTCTACTTCAACATGGCCGTGCTCGGGCTGTCGATCAACGTGGCAGCCGGCCTGCTGAGCTGACGCGGGCCGAGGTCGTGCGCCGCGTCATTTGAGAAGCTCGTACGGGCCGCCGCGCTCCAGCGCGCGCCGGTATGCCGGCCGCGCGTGGATCGCGTCGAGAAAGCGCGCGATCGCGGGATGCCGGCCGTCGCCGCCGCGCGCGGTCGCGGCCTCGAGCGGAAAGCTCATCTGGATGTCGGCCGCGCTGAAGCTGTCGCCGACGAACCAGCCGGTGCGCTGCAGCACACCGTCGACATGGCCGAGATGCAGCGCGATCTGCGGATCGACGAAGCCCGACTGCAGCGTCTCGGCGATCTTGCGCGCGATCGGCCGCGCGAAGAACGGCATCGGCGCATGCGCGATCCGCAGCGCGACGAGCTTGAGCAGCAGCGGCGGCATCGCCGATCCTTCCGCGTAGTGCAGCCAGTACGTGTAGTCGTGCCGCTCGGGCGTGCCGGGCAGCGGCGCCAGGCGCCCGTTGCCGTAGCGTTCGACCAGATATTCGATGATCGCGCCCGATTCGGCGTACGTGCGGCCCTCGTCGGTGACGACCGGCGACTTGCCGAGCGGATGGATTGCGCGCAACTCGGGCGGTGCGAGCATCGTCTTCGGGTCGCGCGCGTAGCGCACGATCTCGTACGGCACCTCCAGTTCTTCGAGCAGCCAGAGCACGCGCTGCGAGCGCGAGTTGTTCAGGTGATGGACGGTGAGCATGTCGACGCCGGAAGTGGGGGCGGGAACGACATCATACCCAGCGCGGGTGGCGCGCATGCGAAACGCGTCACGCGACGTGGCGCGACGCGTCTGGCCGACCGCGTCTAGCCGACCGCGTCTGGCCAACCGCCCCGATCCATCACGCGCGCCGGACGGCGATCCACGCGCCCCAGAACAGGCTCGCGAAAAAGCGCAGCGGTGCATCGAAGCCCGCGTCGCGCAGCAGGGCGAACACGGCTTCCTCGGACGCGGGCGGATCGGCGCCCTGCAGGATCTTCGCGAGTTGCGCGCGCACCGCGTCGGGCGTCGCACCTTTCATGCGCCAGCGCTGCTGCCATGCGTCGAGCAGGCGAGGGTGATCCGCGTAGCGGCGATGATTGCCGGCGAGCACGAGCGGCGCGCCGGGTTTCAGGCGCCGCGCGATCGCCTGCAGCAGCGCCGCCTTCGCTTCGTCGCCCGGGACGTGATGCAGCACGCCGATCAGCGTCGCGCCGTCGAACGCAGGTGTATCGGGCAACGCATCGACGCCGTCCTCGACGAACGCCGTGCGCGCGCCGCAGCCCGCGGCCTCGACGTTCGAGCGCGCGAGCGCGAGCATCGGCCCGGACGGGTCGACGGCCGTGAACCGCCAGCCCGGCTCGAGCGCGGCCGCCACGCAGATTTCCTGCCCCGTGCCGCCCGCGCCCGCGACGAGGATCCGCGCATCGGGTGCGGCGATTGCCGACGCGAGCATGCACGCGGTGAGTTCATGGCAGGCATCGTAGCCGGCGAGTGCGATGCGGGATTGCTCGGCGTATTCGTGTGCGCGTGCCGGATCGAATTTGGCGGCGCTGGCGGGAAGCGACATGACGGGTTCCTCGGGTCGGGCGCGGACGGTGTGTCCACGAGCATCGCGCAGAGCGTAAGCGTGCACGGCCGGTGCAACAAGGCGAGCAGGCATTCCGGTATGCGGGCTACCTGCCTCGCCGGCGCTTGCCGGACCGCGGGTTTTCCAGGGGTCGATTCGCATTTAATAATGTCCGGGGACGTTGCATCGCGATGGCGAATCCGGCGCATACTCGTTTCTCCCCCCCCGCCTGGCCGTCGCATGCCGGGCCCCGATGTGCCGCGCCGCTGGCGCGGCCATGCCGCTCGGTACGCACGAGGAGCGCATGATGTCCGATTGTCCGCACGACCCGTATGCGCAGCACTACATTCACTGCCTGCCGTTCGGCGCACAGCCCTGTGGCGCGCTCTGCGCGACGCCGCGCACGCATTTTCGCGTGTGGGCACCGGGCAGCACGCAGGTCCAGCTCGAACTCGATACCGGTTTCGGCCCGTTGCTCGTTCCGATGACGGCCGCCGGCACGCACTGGTTCGAAGTCTTTGCCGATTGCGGCGCGGGTGCGCTTTACCGCTATCGCCTCGACGATACGGTATCGATTCCCGATCCCGCATCGCGCTCGCAACCCGAGGGGCTCAACGGCCCGAGCGAGGTCGTCGATCCGCGCGCGTTCACGTGGCGCAACACGTTCTGGCGCGGGCGCGCATGGGAAGACATCTCGCTCTATGCGATTCGCCCGCACGCGGTGGGCGGCTTCGGCGGCGTGCGCCGGCGCCTGCCGCAACTCGCGCGCCTCGGCGTGACCGCGCTGGAGCTGCTCGCGTCGCCGCACGACAGCCTGCCGTTCGCGCCGCTCGCGGCCGAAGGCGGCCCCGACGCGCTGAAGGCGCTGATCGACGATGTGCACGGCTACGGTCTCGCGGTGCTGCTGGAACTCGACTACGCGCGCTTCGGCAGCGGCACCGATGCGCTGCGCCACTACGCGGCGCCGTTCTTCCATACGCGCGACGATCCGCTGCAGGCGTCGCCGCTCGCGCTCGATCATCCGGAAGTCTGCGATTTCTTCTGCGACAACGCGCTGTACTGGATCGACGAGTACCGTTGCGACGGTCTGCGCCTGCGCGAAGCCGACCGGATCGGCGTGTCGTGGCTGCGCGAGATCGCGGACCGCGTGCGCGCGGCGGTGCCGGCCGACCGGCTCATCCATCTCGTACTCGGCAGCGAGCGGCATCCCGCGCATCTTGCCGATACCCATTTCGATGCGCAGTGGAACGGGTGCGGCGAACGCGCGCTGCACCGGCTGACGGGCCGCGACACGTCGGCTCATGAAGGCATTTCCGCGCACCAGTCGATCCACACGCTCGCCCGCGCGCTGACCGCGGCCGGGGCCGCATTCCAGCCGGCCGGGTCGGGCGAGGGCATGGCTGCCGACAGCGGGCTGTCGTTGACGTCGTTGGTGCTGTCCGACGGCGCGTGGCGCGACAGCGGGCAGGGCGACCACGGGCAGGAGGCCGGTCTGGCCGCGCTTGCGCTGTCGCTGCTCACGCCGCAGATCCCGTTGATCTTCGACGAAACCGCGCGCGACGCCGATCGCGCGCATTTCGTGCAGTCGGCGCTGGCGGTGCGCGCGAAGCTGATCGCGCCGAGGCTGTCCGATTGCCGGCCGCAGGATGCGCGTGCGCTGAAGTCGGACGGCGACGGCGATGCCGACGCGCTGCTTGCGTCGTGGCGGCTCGCCGACGACGAGACGCTGACGATCGCGCTGAACCTGTCGCCCGAGGCGGTGCCGTTCGATGCGCCGAGAGGGCGGGTCGTGTTCGAGACGCCGGCGCGTGCGCGCGACCGGGTCGATGAAGGGGAGTTGCCGCCGTACTCGCTCGTCGCGTGGCTGACGGGTGACGTCAACCGGTATGCGCTCACGCACGATGCGCGTCGCATCGACGACGGCGCGTGGCGCGGAAGGCGCCCGAACCTGAACGCATGACGACGTGAGGCGGTAATGTCTGAACGGCCGGGCGCATCTGCGCCCGGTTGCGTCGCAGGAAATCCCCGGACTACCAGAACCCGCGAATGCCCGCGATGCCGTGCGCGCCGTGGCGGCGTGCATCGTCGAGGTGGGAGCGTTTCATGCCGCCGAGCGCGAAGACGGGCATCGCGGCCTCGGCGGCCAGCGTGCCGAACTGCGTCCAGCCGAGCGTCGGCGCACCGGGATGGCTGAGCGTCGGCAACACGGGCGACAGCGTGACGAAATCCGCGCCGGCGCGCGCGGCCAGCAGCAGGTCGTCACGCGTGTGGCAGGCTGCGGACACCCATCTTCCGGCCGGCAACGGCCGCTGCGTGGCGGCGCGCAACGCGGGGCCGTCGAGATGCCAGCCGGCGCCGTCGAGGCGCATCACGCCGGCCGCATCGATCGGGCCGTTCAGCATCAGGTGTGCGCCGGCCGCGTCGCAGCGTGCGAGCGCCGCGGCGGCGAGCCGCGCAAACGCGGCTGCGTCGAGCGATTTCACGCGCAGTTGCACGAGCGTCTCGCCGCGCGCGAGCACGGCCGACAGCCGGTCGAGGAACGCCGCGCAATCGGCGGCCGACGCGGACGCCGGCTCGGGCGTGATCACGCAGCAGTGCGGCAGCGTCGCGTTCATCGCGTGCGCCGGCGGCAGCCACGCGCGGCCGTCATTCGTCGGCCTCTTTCGCGATCTTCGGGTAGACGCGCACGAGCACGATGCGCGGCCCGTTCATCTTCTTCACGACGACGTCGAAGCGGTCGAACGACACGCGCTGCCCTTCGGTCGGCAGGTCGCTGAGCGCCTGGATCACGAGGCCGCCGACCGATTCCGCGCGGCCTTCGTCGATGTCGATGCCGAGCGCCTGTTCGAGCGACACGACGGGCAGGCTGCCCTTGCCCATCAGCGTGCCGTCGTCGAGGCGGCTCCAATCGGCGTCGCCCTGGCGGAACTCGTCGTGGATCTGGCCGACCAGCGCGCCGAGCAGGTTGTCGAGCGTCAGGAAGCCGATCGGCTTCTCGCCCTTGTTGCCGACCAGCGCGAAGTGCGGTGCGCCCTTGCGGAAACGGCGGAACAGGTCGAGGGCCGGCGTGTCGGGCTTCACGTACTGCACGGGGCGCACGTAGTCGGACAGGTCTTCGAGCGCGGCGCCCGCGTGACGCGCGAGCAGCAGGTCCTTCAGGTGGATCAGTCCGCTCACCTGTTCACGCGACGCATCCTCGAACAGCGGATAGCGGCTGAAGCGGTGCCGCGCGACGATCTCCATGTTGTCGGGCAGCGGCAGGTCGCGGCGCAGGCCGATCATTTCGTGGGCCGGCCGCATCAGGTCCGATACGGTCATCGACGAAAAATCGAGCGAATGCGCGAGCGTGTTCCACTCGTCGTTGCTGTACGTGCCGCGCGCCGGCTGCGCGGTGTTGCCGGCCGTGCTGCGGCGGCTGCGCAGGATCAGCTTCAATTCGTCGGTCGAGTAGTGCGCGTCGCCGCCATGGTCGGCCGACAGCCCGGCGAGCCGCAGCACCGCGTTGGCGCTGTTGTTGAGCACCCAGATTGCCGGGTACATCGCCCAGTAGAACGCATAGAGCGGCAGCGCGACCCACAGGCCGACCTTCTCCGACTGGCGGATCGCCATCGACTTCGGCGCCAGTTCGCCGACGACGATGTGCAGGAACGAGATCAGCGAGAACGCGAACACCAGCGAGATCAGGTGCACGACGCGCTCGGACTGCACGCCGATCAGGTCGAGCAGCGGGGTGAGCAGTTGCGCGAACGCCGGTTCGCCGACCCAGCCGAGGCCGAGCGACGCGAGCGTGATGCCGAGCTGGCACGCGGAAAGATACGCGTCGAGCCGGCCGTGCACGATGCCGAGGATGCGGCCGCGCAGGCCGTGCTTGCGGGCCAGTGTCTTGACGCGCGTGGCGCGCAGTTTGACCAGGCCGAATTCGGCCGCGACGAAGAACCCGTTCAGGGCCACCAGGAACAACGCGCCGATGAGCGCGAAGATCTGTAACAAAGAATCACTCCGGTTATGACAGGCCCGTCAGTATAGAGCCAGAAAGGAATTCGTAATGTATCGGGCGGCCGCTGGCTTACACCGGCGCCTCGCCGGGGACGGAGAACGTGACGGTGGCGGTTGCGCCATCGGCGAACGCGTCGTGCGAGAACGTGCCGCCGTGTGCGAGCGCGACGCGCTGGCAGAGCGCAAGCGCCCACGCGACGCGCTTCGCGTCGCGCTCGCGCAGCAGCTCGCGTCGTGCGAACGATTCGAACGCGTGCGGCTGCGCGGGATCGGCGAGCGTGTCGGCGTTGACGGTGCATGTGGCGCGCGCGGTGAACTGCACGCCGTCGCGCGCGCACGCGAACGTCACGCGGCCGCCGGCGGCGCTGGCTTCGACCGCGATCGTCAGCATCGTCCAGAGCGCCTGCGCGATGCGTTCGCGGTCGGCGGTCAGCGACGGTTCGCCGTCCGGCAGCGTCGCGTCGAGCGTGACCTGTCGTGCGTCGGCGAGCGCGAAACGGACGAGTGCGAGTGTGTCGTCGAGCAACGCGCGCAGCGCGAACGGCTGCGGCGCGAGTGCGAGCGTGCGTGTTTCCGCGCGCGGCGCATCGAGCACGTCGTCGATCAGCGCGACCTGCTGGTCGATCCCGGTGCGGATGCCCGCGAGCGCGCGCTGCAGGTTCGGATCGGCGTTGGCGAGCTGGCGCTCGAGCACGTATGCCCAGCTATGCATGGCGTTCAGCGGGCTGCGCAGGTCGTGCGACGCGGTGGAGAGCGCCTGGTCGCGCAGGAACAGCGCCGCCTGGGTGGCGTAGTGCGCTGCGCGTTCGCGCAGCAGGTCGGCGGCGGGATCGACGGAAGTGGACGTCACGGAGCGGGCCTGTCGGAAGCGGTTGGCGTGGTTATCACGCGAACCGCCATTATAGGGACGGTGCGTGTCACGCCGGCAGTGCGTCCTCGTCCTTTTTCCGGGCGTCGCCGTTCGGCAGCAACTGGCATGCGAGCAGGCCGGCCAGCATCAGCGCGCAGCCGACGAGCGCGCGTAGCGTCAGCGTTTCGCCGAGCGCGGCCCAGCCGGCGATCGCCGCGAACACGCCTTCCATGCTGAAGATCACGGCTGCGTGCGCGGGCGCGGCGTCGCGTTGCGCGACGACCTGCAGCGTATAGCCGACGCCCACCGACAACAGGCCGCCGTACAGCAGCGTCGGCAGTGCGCCGCGCAGCACGGCGCCGCTGACCGGCTCGACGGCGAGACCGACCGCGAGACACGCCACGCCGCACACGAGGAATTGCAGGAACGCGAGCACGAGCGGATCGTGGCGCCGGGCGAAATGGCCGACGGCCATCACGTGCGCGGCAATGATCACGGCGCCGGCGAGCTGGAACCAGTCGCCGTACAGCACCGAGAAGTGCTCGTCGATACTGAGGAAATACAGGCCGATCGCCGCGAGCAGCGCGCCGAACCACGTGCCCGCGCCGATCCGGTGACGGGCGAACACACCCATCAGCGGCACGATCACGACGTACAGCGAGCTGATGAACCCCGCGTTGGCGATGCGCGTGTACTGCAGGCCGATCTGCTGCAGCGATATCGATACCGCCAGCAGCCCGCCGAGCGCGAGGCCCGGCAGCAGCAGCGCCGGCGCACGGCGGATCGCCGCGAGCTGCGCGCGCGACGCCGTGTTCAGCGTCAGCAGCGGCACCAGCACCAGCGCGCCGAGCAGGAAGCGCAGCCCCGTGAACAGGAACGGCCCGATCACGTCGAGGCTCAGGCGTTGCGCGACGAAAGCCGAACCCCAGATCGCGGCGGCGGCGAGCATCAGCAGGTTGGCACGGAGGTGCTTGCGGGCTTCGGGCTTCATTGGAATTCTTCTGAAGATTGCTGGCGGCGAAACCCATCAGTTTACGCCGAGATTGCAAGGCTGTCGGCAAACCTGCGCAGCGCGGCGGCCGCGCGTGGGTCGCGCACGCGCGAGTAGAGCACGACCTGCGACAGCGGCAGCGGCGGCAGCCCGAATTTCGCGCCGACGTCGACCAGCGTGCGCGGCGCGACACGCCGCGCGAGCGGGCAGACGGCAAGCCCCGCGGCAGCGGCGGCCGTGACCGCCGCGACACCCCCTCCCGTAAAGCGTTCTCGCCACGGCCGCCCCGCGTGATCGAGTGCACGCAGCGCGGCCGCACGCACGCCGCACGGGCCGGCCAGCACCGCGAGCGGCAGCGGCTCGCCTGCACGCGGTGCCCAGTCCGGCGCGGCGAGCCAGGCCAGCGGCTCGGAAAACAGCAACGTGCCGTCTTCGCGCGGCGGGTCTTCGCCCGGCTCGTGCCGCACGATCACCGCATCGAACCGGCGTTCGTCGTATTGCGCGAGCAGGTTCGTCGACGTTCCGAGATGCATTTCGAGCGACAGCCCCGGGTCCTGCCGATGCAGGCTCGTGAGCACGGCCGGCAGGTCGGGCACGGCGACATGCTCGCTGACGCCGAGCGCGAGCCGGTGCGTGCCGGCCGAGATCGCGCCGAGCGCGTGGTCGTGCGCGTCGAGCAGCGCGCGGGCGGCCGGCAGGAAATTCTCGCCGTCGGCGGCCAGCTTGACCACGCGCGGCGTGCGCGCGAGCAGCGGCTTGCCGAGGTGCGCTTCCAGCCGTTTCAGCTTCAGGCTCACGGCCGACTGCGTGGTGCCGAGCGCGTCGGCGGCGCGCGTGAAGCTGGCGAGATCGGCGACCAGCACGAACGCGCGTACGGCATCGAGGTCGAGGACTTTCATTTTCGATGTAAATGGATGAAATATTCATCAATGACTGTTCATTATAGTTCGGCGCGCCTAACCTGACGCTGTGTTTCCGTTCGTCAACGTCAACTTCACCGACAGGAGCAGGACCATGCCATTCACCCGTATCGCAGTCCGCGAAGGCAAACCGGCCGCGTACCGCGCGGCGCTCGTCGATGGCGTGCATCGCGCGCTGATGCACGCGTTCAACGTGCCCGAGGACGACATCTTCATGGTCGTCACCGAGCATGCGGCCGAGAACTTCGTGTACGGCCGCCACTACCTCGACATCGAACGCAGCGACGATCTCGTGATGATCCAGATCACCGCGAACAATACGCGCACGCTCGAGCAGAAGCGCGCGCTGTACCGGGCGATCGCGGACAACCTCGCGCAGCAGCCCGGCGTGCGGCAGCAGGACGTCTTCATCAGTCTCGTCGAGGTGCTGAAGGAGAACTGGTCGTTCGGCAACGGCCTCGCGCAGTACGCCGTTTGACCTGTGACAGGGCGACAGGGCCAGATCGTTGCCTGCCCGTTTTTGCGGCGTGTACTATGGAAGCAGCTTCACGGACGACGCCGGCGCGATCGGAAGACCCGCCGGCGCTTCTTCATGTGCAGGAGCCTCCATGTCGCGTGTGCTGGAAATCGTGTTGTCGCTGTCGCTGGAAGGGTGGCCGGCCAAGGCTGCGGGTCGCGCCCGCGGCACGCAGCGTGATTTCGGTGCCGAACTCGTGCGCGCGTGGCGGATCTGCCCGCAGGTCCGGATGCGCCGCGGCCATGAGCGCGTGACGATCGAGCCGTGCCAGATCGAGGAGGCCGAGCCGAGCCCCGGCACAAGCTGGTGGACGTGGGTCGAGTCGAACGCGCATGGAAGGCGGGTCGTCGCGTCGCGCACGAAGGTGTTTGCGCCGGGGGTCACGACGCGCGAACTGTTCGACGCGGAGCATGCGGGCATCGTCGTCGCGATGCCGTTGCCCGTACCCGAGGCGGCAGGCGAAGTTGACGGCGTCGCGCCGGATACGACCGGGCGCGCAGAGGCCGGCATGCAGCCGGAATCGTCGGCGCTGCGCCTCGTCAGCGAGCGGCGGCGCGGGCGGTGGGCCGACGACAGCGGCGTCGTGGTCGAGATGACGCTCGACGACGTCACGTTGCATCGCGGCGGCGAGCCGCCGCGCCGCTATGTCGAACTGCGTCTTGCCGCGCCGGACTGGGAAACCCGGGCCGCGCGCACGGCCGCGCTGCACGCGTTGTTTGCCGCGGCGCGCGAACTGAGCGGCGCGTGGCCCGCATTCGTCCAGCTGACGAGCGTGATCGATCGCGCATGTGCGGACGAGCCGGCCGCCAGCGGGCCCGTCAAGGCGCAGCCCGTCGACCTGACCGGCGTGCGCACGCAGCGCGCCGCGCTGTTCGCGTTGTCCGGCGACATCACCGCGCAATGGCTGGGCAACGAGGGCGGCGTGCTCGAGTACGACGATCCCGAATTCGTGCACCAGATGCGGGTCGCGCTGCGCCGCCTGCGTACGCTGATGCGCTTCTTCCCGCGCTTTGCCGACCGCCAGTGGCGGGACACGCTCGGCGCGGACATGCACTGGCTTGCCGCGCTGCTCGGCACGGTGCGCGACTGGGACGTGTTCGCGATCGAGAGCCTGCCCGCGCTGATCGCAGCCGACGGCGGCGACGGCGAATGGAACGGCACGCTCGACGCCGCGCGCGCGCAGTGCGTCGCGGCACGGGGCGAGCTGCGGCAGGCGCTGCATTCGGCCCGCTACGCGCGGCTGACGCTCGGCTGGCTCGAATGGCTGGGCTCGCTTGCGCTGCCGCACGCCGAAGACGGCGACGCACCCTCGCTGCGGCGCCACGCGACGAAGCGCGTGCGGCGGCTGTTCGGCCATCTGTACGCGTCGCCGTCGCTCACGTCGCTCGACACGGCTGCGCGCCACCAGGTGCGGATCGATGCGAAGCGGCTGCGCTATGCGCTCGAGTTCTTCGCGTCGCTGGCATCGCGCCGCACGCGCACCGAGACGGTCAAGACGCTCGCGCGCGTGCAGAGCGTGCTCGGCGAAGCCAACGACACGATAGTCGCGCTGCATCATCTCGAGAAACTGGCGGCGCCGCCGTACCAGCTCGGTTTCGTGCGCGGCTACGGCGCGGCGCTCGAGCAGCGCGCGGCGCGCGACGCCGAGACGCTGCTTGCCAGCCTGCGGCCGCCGAAGCTCGACGGCAAGCCGGGTTGAGCGGCACGCGCCGACTATAATGGCCGCCTGATTCCGGCCCGATTCCGGCTCCGGTCCAATTCCCGCACGTATCCCGATGACCGACGCACCGCATTCTTCCCCGTCCGCCGAACCGCTCGAACTGGGCGGCGAGCTGTGGCTGCGCGCCGGCGAGCAGACGCTCGGCGGCGCCACGCGCATCGCGCTGCTCGCGGCGATCGGCGACACCGGGTCGATCACGCGCGCGGCGAAGGCCGTCGGCCTCAGCTACAAGGCCGCGTGGGATGCCGTCGATACGATGAACAATCTCGCGGGCGAACCGCTCGTCGCGCGTTCGACGGGCGGCAAGGGCGGCGGCGGCACGACGCTGACGCCGCGCGCGACGTCGCTGATCGCCGCGTTCCGCACGATCGAGCGCGAGCATCGCCGGTTTATCGAGGCCGCGAGCGCGGCCGTGGCCGGGTTCGACGTCGACTGGGCGCTGATCGGCAGGATCGGGATGAAGACCAGCGCGCGCAACCAGTTGTTCGGCAAGGTCGCGGCGATCGTGCGCGGCACCGTCAACGACGAGGTCACGCTCACGCTGCCCGGCGGACAGCCGGTCGTTGCCGTGCTGACGCACGAGAGCGCCGATGCGCTCGGCCTGCAGGTTGGCGCGGATGCCTGCGCGCTCGTGAAGGCGTCCTGGGTCGTGCTCGCGGCCGACGATGGCGAGCACGCATTGAAGGTGTCCGCGCGGAACCAACTGTGCGGCCACGTGGAAACGGTCGCAGCGGGCGCGGTGAACAGCGAGGTGACACTGGCGCTCGACGGCGGCGGGACGCTGACGGCCGTCGTGACCAACGACAGCGTCGATGCGCTGCAGCTCGGTGCCGGCCGGCGCGCGATCGCGCTGTTCAAGGCGTCGAGCGTGATTCTTGCGGTGACGGGCTGAGCGGCGGCGTACCGGCGCGCATCGGCCGTTGTGTGACGGACGGAGCGAAGCCGGCGTCGCCGCTGTATCGGTACGGCGCCGGCTTCGTTTCCGCTTTCCGCTTGTGCCGCTGCTGGCGGCTTCTCTCAGGCTCCAACGTGCTTGCCACGACGACCACGGCCACGCGCACTCAAGCGACGCGCGTCGGCCACTCGGCGTGCGGCGTCGCCGCCTGCACGCGTCCTTCGCTCAACTGCACGACCTGGTCGCCGAACGCGGCGACGTCGTCGGGATCGTGCGAGATCAGCACCATCGGGATGTCGAGCCGCGCCTGCAGCTCGGCGAGCTCGTGACGCATGCGCTGGCGCATTGCGCCGTCCAGTGCGGCGAACGGTTCGTCGAGCAGCAGGATTCGCGGCTGCGCGACCAGTGCGCGCGCGAGTGCGACGCGCTGTTTCTGCCCGCCGGACAGCTGAGACGGATACTGCCCTGCGAGCGCCTCGAGATCGAACGCTTGCAGCCAGTACGCGACTTCCGGCGGCACTGCTTTCGCGCGCGGGTTGCGCAGCCCCGGCGTGAGCCCGAACGCGATGTTCTGGCGCACGTTCAGATGCGGAAACAGCGCGTAGTCCTGGAACAGGTACGCGACGCGGCGTTCGCGGGTCGGTACGTCGATGCGGCGCGCGGCGTCGAACAGCGGTTCGCCGTTCAGCACGATCGTGCCTTCGTCGGGCGACAACAGGCCGGCGATCGCCTGCAGCGTCATGCTCTTGCCCGCGCCGGACGGCCCGAACAGCACGACGCGCTGCATCGTCGCGGTGAACGACATGTCGAGCGTGAAGCGGCGCTCGGCATTCGCGTAGGTCTTGCGGATGTCGACGACGAGGCTCATGCGGGCCTCCGCGGAAGCCGGCCGGCCACGCAAGACGATGGGCGAGGCAGGCGCGTCATGTCAGCTGGCTCCGCCGGGCACGCGACGGCACGAGCCAGCCGGTCGCGAGCAGTACGAGCACGCAGGTGATCGACGTCACCAGCACGAGGAAGTTGGCCGTGCTGTCGTCGCCGGCCTGCACGGCCGCGTAGATCGCGACCGACAGCGTCTGCGTGCGGCCGGGCAGGTTGCCCGCGATCATCAGCGTCGCGCCGAACTCGCCGAGCGCGCGTGCGAATGCGAGCAGCGCGCCCGCGAGAATGCCGCGCGTGGCGAGCGGCAGCGTCACGCGGAAGAACACCGCCGCTTCGCCGAGCCCGAGCGTGCGCGCGGCGCGTTCGAGATGCGGATCGACGCCTTCGAACGCCGCCCGCGCGGATTTCAGGATCAACGGAAACGCGACGACCATCGACGCGATCACCGCGCCTTGCCACGTGAAGACGAGCTCGATGCCGAGCCTGTCGAGCCACGCGCCGAACACGCCGCGCCGGCCGAGCAGCACGAGCAGGTAATACCCGAGCACCGTCGGCGGCAGCACGAGCGGCAGCGTCAGCACGGAATCGACGACGTCGCGCAGCGGCGAGCGCCAGCGCGCGAGCATGAACGCGGCCGCGACGCCGAGCACGATGTCGAGCGCGGTCGCCCAGCCGGCAACCTTCAGTGACAGCAGCAGCGGGACCCAGGCGTCTTGCATCGCGTTACGCTCACTTGCCCGCGGGCTTGAAGCCGAACGTCGACAGCACGGCCTGACCTTGCGGCGACGCGACGAAGTCGATGAACGACTGCGCCTGCGTGGCGTGGCGGCTGTCCTTGACCACGGCGATCGGGTAGGTGATGGCGGTTTTGGTCGGCACCGTCAGTGCGACCTTCACGCGGTCCGGCATGATTGCCGCGTCGGTGCCGAACACGAAGCCTGCGTCGACTTCGCCGCGTGCGACGTAATCGAGGCTCTGGCGCACGTTGGCTGCCAGCACGCCCTTCGCGCTGACGGCGTCCCACACACCGGCCGCGCGCAGCGCGCCTTCGGTGTAGCGGCCGACCGGCACCGACGCCGGGTCGCCGTACGCGATGCGCTTCACGCCGGATGCGGTCAGGTCGTTCAGCGACGTCGGCGCGGCCGCGTGGCTGTCCGCGGGCACGATCAGCACGAGCGAGTTCGCCGCGAAATCGCGACGCGTGCCGGGCACGATCACCTTTTCGCTGGCCGCACGATCCATCGCCTTCTGGTCGGCCGACGCGAACACGTCGGCCGGCGCGCCCTTGGCGATCTGCTGCATCAGCACGTCCGACGCGCCGAAGTTGAACAGCACCTTGGTATCCGGATGCTGCTTCTCGTACGCATCGCCGACGGCCTTGAGCGCGTTCGTCAGGCTGGCGGCGGCCGACACGACGAGTTCATCGGCGGCGGAAGCGGGCGCGCTGAACGCGACTCCGGCGGCAAGCATGGCGATCGGCAGCAGGCGAAGCAGGGTGCGGCGAAGCGGACGGACGGTTGAGCGCATGGCGAGTTCGTTCGAATGGGTGGAAACCGTAATCGTAATATAGGGCGGGTTATAACGCTCGACATACCGCACATGCGACGGCGCGCATGGAATGGTCAGACCTGAAAAGGAGGGCCGGCCGGGCGGCCGGTCACGTACGGAGCGTCTGCGACGACGACTGGGTGCGCTGCAGCGACGACGGCTGCGATGCGGGGCGGTAGTTCGGGTTGGCCTTCCAGCGCGCGCGGACGAACGGGCGCTCGTGGCCCGACAACTGCAGCGCCACCTTGGTGACCCAGCGATGCGACGGCACCGTGATGCCGTGCAGCGCCACGGTGACGAGCGCGAGGCTCGCGACGACCGCGGGCACCGACCAGCGGTGCGGCACCGCGCGCCACGAACCCGCGATGAACGCGAGCGCGGCGATCGCGCCGACGATACAGCCGGTGATCGATTCGGACGGCGAATGCGCGTCGAGCGCGACGCGCGACACGCCGACCGCGACGCCGGCCGCGAGCCCGAGCGCGATGCCGGCGATCCGCACCGGCGTGCGCGTGCGGATCAGCGCCAGGAAAATCGCGACCGGATAAACCGACGTCGACAGCATCGCATGGCCGCTGAACCCGGTGAAATCCCACTTGCGAATGCCGATGCCCCAGCCGAGGAACGCGATCTTCGTCAGCGCTACCACGCCGATCGCGGCCGCGAGCACGCCGAGCCATGCGGCCGCGCGCTGCCACGAGTAGCCGAGCGCGAGCCAGACGGCGATCGTGATCGCGAGCGGCAAGGTCAGGCCGGCGCCGCCGAACGCGGTGATCATGATCCACAGGTGAGACGACAGGTCGAACATCGGGAAGGGGACGAACGAAGGCGGGGAAGATGCTTAAATCAACGCGCGAGCCGGAAAGAACGACTACAACGGATACAAGCGGCGAAGCCCCAGTATAGCGCCGCGTGCGCCCGAGCCCCGTTTTTTGCGCGGCCGGGAAATATCCGCGTGCAGGAAAAATCCCGGAAACAATGTTATGGTGCATTGCACAAAGTCGAACGCTGCATCCGCTGTGGTGCCCCTATTTTTCCTGACTGCGAGCCCGATCGATGACCAAAAGTCTGACCAAGGTGTGGCTGGGCGGCATGAAACGCATGCTGTCTCCGGCCGCCAAACGCGCGGCGCGCGATGCGCAGCGCATCACACGCGACGCACTCGAGGCAGCGGCGTCTCCCGCCGTATCCGATCTGTCCCCGCCGCGCGAATCGCGCGTGCGCCCGCGCGCGGCCGCATGGGCGGCAGGCGAATGGACGCGTGGCGAACATCCGATGGCACCCGCGCTCGGGCGCCTCGTCCAGCATCTCGCTTACGGGCTCTACGTGCCGCCCGGCCGCCGGCGCGGCGCGATGCCGCTCGTCGTGATGCTGCACGGCTGCCAGCAGTCCGTCGACGAATTCGCGCAAGGCACGCGGATGAACCTGCTGGCCGACAAGCATGGTTTCGCGGTGCTGTATCCGGAGCAGTCGCTGCGCGCGCATGCACATGGCTGCTGGCACTGGTATGAAGATACCGACCGCGCGGGCCGCGGCGAGGCGAACGCGGTGGCGTCGCTCGTCGACGCGCTCGTCGACGAACACGGTTTCGACGCATCGCGTGTCTATGTCGCGGGACTGTCGGCCGGCGCGGGCCTTGCGTCGCTTCTTGCACTGCATCATCCCGACCGCTTCGCGGCGGTGGCGCTGCACTCGGGCCCCGCGCTCGGCGAGGCGAATTCCGGCATTACCGCGATGGATGTGATGCGGCGCGGCGTGCGGCAAAACCCGGCTGCAGCCGTCGATGCGCTGGTCGATGCCGCCGCGTATCCGGGCATGCCCGCGCTGATCGTCCAGGGCGACGGCGACCACGTGGTCGCCCCGAAGAATGCCGACCAGCTGACGGTTCAATTCATGCGCTTGAACGGGCTTGCCGACAGCCGCGGCGCACTGCGCGGCGGCGAGCGGGTCGAGACGCGCGACGCGGGCGCGCAGATCACCGATGTCTGCCGCGACGGCCAGCCTGTCGTGCGGCTCTGTCATGTGAAAGGGCTCGATCATGCGTGGGCCGGCGGCGATGAAGCCGTGCCGTTTCATGCGGCGGTCGGCCCCGATGCGAGCGCGATGATCTGGGCCTTTTTCGAGGCACAGCGGCGCACTGTGGCGACCGAACGACGCATCGTCTGATCGACGCTGGCCAAGAACTAGGGTTTTCCCTATAATCCGGGAAAACCCTAGTCAAAGAACCCTTGGATTGCGAGATCGACCATGTACCTGCTGAGCCACCTCTTCCTGATGCTGACCAAGAACGCTGAAACGGCCCGTAAAGAGCGCGCCGAGGCGTACCTGTCCGAAGCCACCGATATCTACGATCTCGAATTCCGCATGCGCAAGATCGATCGCGAATCGGCGATGAACCGCCCGTATTCGTTCGGCGCGCGCTAAGCAGCGCAGGGCGGGCCGGCCGGTCCGCCATTCCGGCGAGTCACGCAGCAGAAAAGGGCGCGTGCGGCTACATGCCGCACGCGCCCTTTTTGCATGCGTGGCGGTGCGTCGCGTCAGATGACCGTCAGGCGCACCGGTACGTTGTTGCGCGTCGCGTTCGAATACGGGCACACGTGGTGCGCCTTTTCGACCAGCGCTTGCGCGTCGGCCTTGTCGAGCCCCGGTAGCGACACGCGCAGCTCGATGTCGAGCCCGAAGCCGCCTGCGTCGTTCGGCCCGATGCCCACTTCCGCCGTGACCTGCGTGTCCGCCGGCAGCGCCTTCTTGTCCTGGCCGGCGACGAATTTCATCGCGCTCAGGAAACAGGCCGAGTAACCTGCGGCAAACAGCTGCTCCGGATTCGTGCCTTCCGCGCCCGTGCCGCCGAGTTCGCGCGGCGCGGCCAGCTTCACTTCCAGCTTGTTGTCGGCGGATACCGCGCGGCCGTCGCGGCCGCCCGTGCTCGTGGCACTGGTCTTGTACAGAATGTTCATCGTGCAGCTCCTGTCGGGAAAAGGGAGGAAAAGCGGCCCGGTCGAACGGGGTGTCGCCGGCCACGAGAAAAATATAGAACACAAATGATTAGTGTGCAAATGAAATTTTGAAGAAAAGGCCCGACGGTGCCGGGCCGGTTCGTCGATGCTTTTCCCGTCAGCGTTCGTTGGCGGCCGACAGCGCGTCGCGCAACTGGTGGAGATCGGCGCGCAGCCTGACCAGGAACTCGGGGGACTGCTGCATCGCGCAGAACAGATCGGCGGGTACCGAGCGCGCGCGCTCCTTCAGTGCACGGCCTTCCTGTGTCACGCGCACGTTCACGACGCGTTCATCAGCTGCGCTGCGCACGCGCTCGACGTAGCCGAGCGCCTCCAGCCGCTTCAGCAGTGGCGTGACCGTGGCCGGGTCGAGGTCTAGCCGCGCGGCGATGTCCTTCACGGCGATGTCGTCGCGCTCCCACAGAACGAGCATCGCGAGATATTGGGGATAGGTCAGCGACAGCTTGTCGAGCAGCGGCTTGTACGCCTTCGTCATCGCGTGCGAAGTCGAATAGAGGGCGAAGCAGAGTTGCTCGTCGAGCGTCTGGGGCAACGGGGGCGGGCGGTCCATCATTCGGGCGGCGCGTCGAACGCGCGAACAATTTGTACGCAAATCATTTTGCGCGCAAAAGATCGGGATGAACAGGGGGCGGCCGGCGCGGGGCGGTGGCCGACGGAGGCGGGGGAACGGAGGAGGCGCCGGGCGGTAACCCGGCGCGAGCGCGGCGGGCCGGCGACACGCGCCGGCCGGGGAGATTTCAGCGACCCGACGTGGTGGTCGTCGCGCCCGGCTCCTGGATGCCGAAGCAGCCGCGATAGGTCGCGTAGAACGAGCAGTACAGCATCGTGACGATGACGATTGTCACCGGCATCATGATCGTCAGCGCATAGGCGCCGGCGCCGAGCGCCTGCAGCAGCAGCGACAGGGCGAGCGACGTGCCGAGCGCGACGCCGAACCACAGCGCGCCGTACACGACGAACGCGCCGCGATTGCGCCAGCAGCTGACGACGCTGAAGAACAGCGCCTTGGCGGGCGGCACGTCATGCCACGCGACCAGCACCGGCGCGAACCAGAACAGCATCGCGACCGGCAGGTAGAGCAGCGTCGCGAACATCAGCGCGCCGAACGTGCCTTGCGCGGCGAGCGTTTCCGGCGTCGCGCTCGCTTCGTCGGCCGCGCCCATCATCACGTGGAACAGCGCGCCGCCGTCCACGAACGACGAGGCAGCGAACACGAGCACCATCGACGCGACGTAGATCACGCCGAGCACGAGCAGCCGCTGGGTCGCGACGGTGCCGTACGAGCGGAAGCCGTCGATGAGGATCGTCGGCATCACGGGCTTCCCGGCCACCGTATCGCGGCATGCGGCCATGAAGCCGACCGCGATGCCGGGAATGAACACCAGCGGCAGCGCGGAGCCGATCACGGGCACCTGCGACACCAGCGTGATCGCCAGCAGGTACGTGAAGAACAGCGTGATGAACGCGAGCGGGTTCCGGCGGAACAGCCAGATGCCTTGGCGGAACCAGACATAGCCCGTTTTCGCGGGCACTTCGATCAGTTGCATGCGGTTTGGATCTCGGGAAGCGCGGGCGTATGCGCGATACGCTCGCGCAGGATGCGTTCGAAATGGCCGGGGTCGTGCGGCTTGAGCATCTCGGCCGCGCGCGGCAGGTAGAAGTCGTACAGGCGCGACACCCAGAAGCGGTACGCACCCGCGCGCAGCATGTCGCTCCAGTGGCGGCGCTCCTCGGCCGTGAACGGCCGCACGGTCTGGTACGCGCGCAGCAGCGCATCGGCGCGCGCGACGTCGAGCACGCCGGTCGCGAGGTCGACGCACCAGTCGTTGACCGTGACCGCGACGTCGAACAGCCACTTGTCGCAGCCCGCGAAATAGAAGTCGAAGAAGCCGCCGAGCCGCACGTCATGGCCGGTGCCGGGCGCCGCGTGCGCGAACAGCACGTTGTCGCGGAACAGGTCGCAATGGCACGGTCCGGCCGGCAGCGCCACGTAATCGTCCGACGCGAAGAAGCTGGCCTGATGCGCGAGTTCGCTTTCCAGCAGCGCGCGCTGCGCGTCGGTGATGAACGGCGAGATCGCCGGCACGTTCTCCTGCCACCACGGCAGGCTGCGCAGGTTCGGCTGGTTGCGCGGATAGTCGCGGCCGGCGAGGTGCATGCGCGCGAGCATCTGCCCGACCTCGATACAGTGTTCGACCCCCGGCGCGAGTTCGGCGGAGCCGTCGAGCTTCGTGACGATCGCGGCCGGCTTGCCGTGCAGCTCGCCGAACAACGCGCCGTCGTCACGCGGGATCGGATCCGGCACCGGTACGCCGTGGCCGGCCAGATGGCGCATCAGGTCGAGGTAGAACGGCAGTTGCTGCGCCGTCAGGTTTTCGAAGATCGTGAGGACGTATTCGCCGCGCGTCGTCGTCAGGAAGAAATTGCTGTTTTCGATACCGGACGGAATGCCGCGGAACGCAAGCACGTCGCCCAGTTCGTAGTGGCGCATCCATTGCGCGAGATCGGAGTCGGAAACAGCTGTGAAAACGGCCATGCGGGATGCGTCAGGTCAGGGTGTCGGCACGCGGGCGGCGTGCGTCGCGACAGCAGGTGAAGGGAAGCGGCGCGCGGCGTTCGGTGCGGCGCGCCACGGAATCAGTAGCGCAGGTTCAGCGACGGCAGGCGCGTGATCGGGATGCCCGCGTCGTGCGGCTTCGGCGACGTGTCGGGCGTCGAGCTCATCTGGTAGCGCGTGCCGAAGTTCGACTTCACGTCGATCTCGACCGGCTTGCCGCGATCGCGGTACTCGGTGACTTCGGTGCCGTTCTTGCTCTTTTCGTGGAAGCTCGGCGTGCGGCGGATGTCGGCGAAGTCGACTTTCGACGTGACTTCGGCGCCCGGCCGGTTGATCTTGCGGAGATCGGGCAGGCCGGCGGCCTCGTTGGCCTCGGCCCGTGCCTGCGCGTCGGCGTCAGGCGTGCCGCCGGCGGCGTAAGCGGCGCTGGCGGCGGCAAACGCGGCGGCAGCGACGACGAGAATGAGCGGCTTCATGATGAGTCTCCAGTGAACCCACCGATTTTAGCAAATACTGCGCACCATCCGGCCCTCGCGTGCGTGGGGGCAGCCACAAGGGCGACCGGGTTCCGTGGTAATGTCGTCGGATCAGACGAGGTGATGAAAATGAAGAACGATTTGAGCCGCCGGCACCGTGTGCTGACGCCCGAGAGCCCGTCGGTCGAGGCTTTCGACGATCCGGTCGCCGCCGTCGCGCGGCTGTCCGCCATTTACGACACGAACACGGGTTTCCTGCGTGACGCATTCGCGCGCTATCGCCGCCACGAACCGATCACCGAGCACGTGCGAGCGTGCTACCCGTTCGTGCGGATCCGCACCGATGTCAACACGCACGTCGATTCGCGCCGCTCGTACGGTTTCGTCGCGGGCCCCGGCGTGTTCGAGACGACGGTCACGCGCCCCGACCTCTTCGCGAACTACTATCGCGAGCAACTGCGCCTGCTGGCGAAGAACCACCATGTGAAGATCGAGATCGGCGTGTCGTCGCAGCCGATTCCGATCCATTTCGCGTTTCCCGAAGGCATCCATCTCGAGGGCGAGCTCGACCGCGACCGCCTGCTCGCGATGCGCGACATCTTCGATACGCCCGACCTGTCGTATCTCGACGATCGCATCGTCAACGGCACGTTCGAGCCGGCGCCGGGCGAGCCGCATCCGCTCGCGCTGTTCACGGCCGCGCGCGTCGACTTCTCGCTGCACCGGTTGCGCCACTACACGGCGACGTCGCCCACGCATTTCCAGAACTACGTGCTCTACACGAACTACCAGTTCTACATCGACGAGTTCGTGAAGCTGGGCCGCACGGTGATGACGGAGAGCGACGATCCCGAGGTGCGCGCGTATCGCAGCCAGTACAGCTCGTTCGTCGAGCCGGGCGATGTCGTGACCTACAACGCGAACCTCGGCAGCGAGCCGGCCGAGGGCGCCGCGCCGCCGCGCCTGCCGCAGATGCCCGCGTATCACCTGAAGCGCGCGGACGGCAGCGGGATCACGATGGTCAACATTGGCGTCGGTCCGTCGAACGCGAAGACGATCACCGATCACATCGCGGTGCTGCGTCCGCACGCATGGGTGATGCTCGGTCACTGCGCGGGGCTGCGCAATACGCAGCGTCTCGGCGACTACGTGCTCGCACACGGCTACGTGCGCGAGGATCACGTGCTGGATGCCGACCTGCCGCTGTGGGTGCCGATTCCGGCGCTCGCCGAAGTGCAGCTCGCGCTCGAGCGCGGGGTGGCCGACGTCACGCGGCTCGATGGCGTCGAACTGAAGCGCGTGATGCGCACGGGCACCGTCGCGAGCGTCGACAACCGCAACTGGGAGCTGCGCGATCATCGCGAACCTGTGCAGCGCCTGTCGCAGAGCCGCGCGATCGCGCTCGACATGGAAAGCGCGACGATCGCCGCGAACGGCTTCCGCTTCCGCGTGCCATACGGCACGCTGCTCTGCGTGTCGGACAAGCCGCTGCACGGAGAGCTCAAGTTGCCGGGCATGGCCGATACGTTCTATCGCGGGCAGGTCGACCAGCATCTGCAGATCGGCGTGAAGGCGATGGAGATCCTGCGCACGAACGGGCTCGACAAGCTGCATAGCCGGAAGCTGCGGAGCTTTGCGGAAGTGGCGTTCCAGTGATGTGAACGGCGGCCCCGGGTGCGGTGCGCGTCGCGATGTCAGGCGCAATCGCGACCCGGGGCATGACGGGCTTCAAGGCGGCAGGCGTGCACTTGTACCGCTCCGTCTGGCCGTGCGTAGCCACTCGCGGTGGCGCGCGTCGCGGCCTTAGTACTGGAACTCGATCATTTTCTGCAATTTGGAAGTTGTCCTATTGGTTGCCCCTGTCATCGAGAATATGCTCTCCTGCGCGGCGTTATTCGACGCCCGTACGAAGGAACGGCGAACAGTCGATCCGATCGATTCCTATCAAAATGAAAGAGGGCATACCTGATGAAAATCAATCTCTTGCTGGCTTCCCTGATGTTCACCACATCTCTGTCGGCAATGGCCACAACCGCGGTGATCGGCCCGTCCAATCCTTGTGCACCCGTCGCAGTAATCGGTCCGTCCAACCCCTGCAAACCCGTCGCGGTGATTGGTCCCGGCCCTGTCAAAAAGTGTCCGTGCTATTGACCGAATAAGTGATTGAACAGGTGCGCTCGCCCTTGGGCGCATCTCGTCCGTGTATTGCTTTTTCGTGCCGTCCGGCACGCTGCTGTGCGTGTCGGACAAGCAGCTGCGCGCCGGGGTCAGCGCGCGGCTTTGGCGGCCGGTTCGTGCGATCCACTCCGAGCCGTTTCCAACATCGAATCTCGCACCGCATCGACGACCCGACCCGCATCCGCCTGTCGCTTGATCGCCAGCCGCCATTCCCCGAGCGCCCGCAGTTCGGCGCCACCGAAATATTCCATGATGTCCGGCAGGCGGCGCACGACGCCGCGGCTGCCCCAGCAGCCGTCGTCGATTTCCGTTGGAAAGACCCACACGCGCGTCGCGACGGCATCGACCGGCAGGCCCTCCGCGCGCGCGACGGCAGCGGTCACGTCCGCGATCAGCCCGGCACGCGCGGCATCCGTGTACTGACCTTCCGGCACGGTCGGCACGATCCGGTAGATCGGCGCAGGCGCGACAGCCCCTGCGCGATACACGGCTGCCGGCCGATGGACGAAGATCCAGGTCACGTCCCGCGTGCGCGGATTGTCGGGATCGAGTCCCTCGTGACGGATCAGCGTTCCGGTCAGTTCTTCCATCAGTTGGGCTTCGGCCTGCGGTGCGAGCGCACCTTCGGGAATGTAGACGTCGATCATCGGCATGATGGTGTCCTGGTTCGGTGAGGATGGCGTCGCTCCGATGCCGGGCGACGTGAATCCAGTGTACGAACCGCATGCCGCCACGCGGAGTGGCGAAACCGCCATTCGACGATGCCATTTCCGACACTGCACCCGACGACGGTTGCGCGCGCTTATCGCGTGAAGCGACGGCGATACTCGCCGGGGGAAATGCCGGTCTCGCGCTTGAACAGTTGCCGGAAGCCGCTGATGTCCGCATAGCCGACGCGCTCGCAGATGGTGTCGATCGCGAGCGTCGTTTCCGCGAGCAGCCGCTTCGCGACTTCGATACGGAGCGTCTGCAGATACCTGAGCGGCGGCGCGCCCACGGCGTCCCTGAAGCGGCGATGGAGCGTGCGCTCGCTCATCGCGACGTGATCGCTCAGCCGGGCGAGGCTGAACGGCTCGCGCAGGTGCTTTTCCATCCAGCGTTGGGCGCGTGCGATGGCCGCATCGTCGTGCCCGTCATGCCCCATCCGGCCGAGATCGATGAATGAATCCTGCGACACGCGGTTCACGTCGATCAGCATGACCTTTGCGACGGCTGCGGCAAGGCGCGCGTTCGCCAGTTTGTCGACGACCCGCAACGCGAGATTCTGATACGACGTGACGGCGCCGCCGCACAATATGCCGTCCTGTTCGGTCAGGACGTCCGACGCGCGCAATGCCACGTCCGGATAGCGTACGCGGAAGCTCGATGCTTTCGACCAGTGCGTCGTGGCGACGCGGCCGTCGAGCAGCCCGGCTTCCGCGAGCAGGAACGCGCCCGTGCAGTACGTTGCGATCAGTGTGCCGCGCGCATGTTGCCGGCGCAGCGCGTCGAACAGCGGCGCGAGTGACGCCGGCCGGGCGAGCAGCCGCTCGAGATCGGCGACGAACGGAGCGGTGAGCCAGATCGCATCGGCGGTGCCGTGACCGTCGATCGTGCCGTCGACCGCGGCGGCCTGGCCGGAAGCCGTGCGTACCGGCTTGCCGTCGATCGATTCGATGCGCCAGCGAAACGGGGCTTGCGGCCGGCCGATACGCAATGACGGGGCGAGATGATTGGCTGCCGTGAAGATGTCGGTCGGCGCGGCGATGCCAGACGCAAGGGCATGGTCGACAGCCCAGATCCGGATGAGTGGCATGGGTGGCGGGAATGGCCATGGACAGGGCCGATCCTACCATTGGTTCCCACGGTCGTGCGGGCGGTTGCAGGCACGCGCTGCACCGGCCCGCGGCGTGCGCGACAGTCGGGCTTGCCGCTCGCATCGCCGGTGGGGGCAGGGATGGCGCGGAGCGCGCCGCTGAAAGCGACAAGGCCGCCCGGCGCTGAAGCGCACGGGCGGCCTTGCCGGTCAGGCGAATGCGCTGTCGCTCAGCACTCGCCCTTCTTCGCGTGCCCCGGCGGGCAGTGATAGCCGCGGCGATCCGGGCCATGTTCGCGGCCGCGATAACGCTGGTGATCTTCCCATTCGCGGCGTTCCCAGTAGCGGTGGCCGTCCCAGTAGCGGTCGCCGTGCCAGCCGACGATGACTGCGGGCGCCGGGGCGACCACGACGGGTGCGGGCGCGACGACGACCGGTGCGGGCGTGCCGATGTTGACGTCGACGTTGACGGCGTGGGCGAGGCCGGACAGCGAAAGGCCGAGGCCGGCGAAGGCAAGGGCGATCAGCGAGCGTTGCATGTTCTTTTCCGTGATGTCGTTGTAAAAGGCCGGCGCGACGCGATGGAAGCGAGGGGGGATCGTTCCACCGGGGGAAACGCCGCACCGACACATGCAGTGTGCTGGTGCGCGACGGAAAACGCGAGGCGGGTTTGTTACGGCGGATTGGCGGCCGGCAGGCGCAGGGTACGGGCGCCGGGTCGCGTCATTTGACAATGGCGGCCCGCGTTTGCGGATGATTGCGCGCGTCGCACGGCACCGGCCTTGCGAATTTGACATTCGACGGCGTATGGCACGCCAAGCGCGATTAATGGCGCGTTACAAACTGACACACGGCAGGTGGCGGGATCGCCACGCCTGCCGCGCGGAAAGCGGGAAGCCGGCCCTCGGGCCGGCGGTCTTCATCGACCGGTTACAGGTAGAACATCCGGTCTTCTTCGGGGCGCGGCGGATGGCCATCGTCGTCCGAACCTTCTTCCTCGCCGCTGTCCTCGTAGAACGCGAGCACGGCGTCGAGCACCTGGTCGGGATCGTCGATCACCTGCATCAGGTTCATGTCTTCCGGATTGATGAGGCCCATCGGGATCAACTGGTCGCGGAACCATTGCAGCAGCCCCTTCCAGAACTCGCTGCCGACGAGGATGATCGGCACGAGGCGCGACTTCTTCGTCTGGATCAGCGTGAGCACTTCCGACAGCTCGTCGAGCGTGCCGAAGCCGCCCGGCATCACGATCACCGCATCCGAATTCTTCACGAACGTGACCTTGCGCGTGAAGAAGTGGCGGAAGCGCAGCGAGATGTCCTGGTAGTGGTTGCCGGCCTGTTCGTGCGGCAGCTCGATGTTCAGGCCGACCGACGGCGCCTTGCCGGCGTGCGCGCCCTTGTTCGCAGCCTCCATGATGCCGGGGCCGCCGCCGGAGATCACGGCGAAGCCGGCGTCGGACAGCTTGCGTGCGATCTGCACGGCGAGCTTGTAGTGCGGCGTGTCGGGCTTGAGGCGGGCAGAACCGTAGATGCTGACGGCCGGGCGGATCTCCGACAGGTACTCGGTCGCCTCGATAAACTCTGCCATAATCGTGAACATCTGCCACGATGCGCGCGCCTTCTTGGCCGTCGCGCGTTCTTGATCTGCGAGCGAACGCAGACTCGGAATCACTTTTCTCTTGTTCATAATGCCTGAAGAACGAAATCTGGAAGGTAAGACCCTGCTATTGGTTGACGGTTCGAGCTATCTGTATCGGGCTTACCATGCGATGCCTGATTTGCGTGGCCCTGGCGGGGAGCCGACCGGAGCGCTCTACGGAATCATCAACATGCTGCGCCGTATGCGCAAGGAAGTCAGTGCAGAGTATAGCGCTTGCGTGTTCGATGCAAAGGGCAAGACGTTCCGTGACGACCTTTATGCCGACTATAAGGCAAACCGTCCGTCGATGCCGCCCGATCTTGCGTTGCAGGTCGAGCCGATCCATGGCGCCGTGCGTGCGCTCGGCTGGCCGCTGCTGATGGTCGAAGGCGTCGAGGCCGACGACGTGATCGGCACGCTCGCGCGCGAAGCCGAGCGGCACGGGATGAACGTGATCGTGTCGACGGGCGACAAGGATCTCGCACAGCTCGTGACCGACCGCGTCACGCTCGTCAACACGATGACCAACGAGACGCTCGATCGCGACGGCGTGATCGCGAAGTTCGGCGTGCCGCCCGAGCGCATCATCGATTACCTCGCGCTGATCGGCGACACCGTCGACAACGTGCCGGGCGTCGAGAAGTGCGGGCCGAAGACGGCCGTGAAATGGCTGGCCCAATACGACAGCCTCGACGGCGTGATCGAGCATGCGGGCGACATCAAGGGCGTGGTCGGCGACAACCTGCGCCGCGCGCTCGACTTCCTGCCGCTCGGCCGCAAGCTCGTGACCGTCGAGACGGCCTGCGATCTCGCGCCGCACCTCGAATCGATCGAGGCGTCGTTGAAGACGGACGGCGAAGCCCGCGACATGATGCGCGACATCTTCGCACGCTACGGCTTCAAGACCTGGCTGCGCGAAGTCGACAGCGCGCCGGCCGAAGGCGGCGGCGCCGATGCGCCGGAAGGCGAGCCGGCGCCGGTGGTGGCAGCCGACATCGTCCGCGAATACGACACGATCCAGACCTGGGAGCAGTTCGACGCGTGGTTCGCCAAGATCGACACGGCCGCGCTGACCGCGTTCGACACCGAGACGACTTCGCTCGACCCGATGCTCGCGCGGCTCGTCGGCCTGTCGTTCTCGATCGAGCCGGGCAAGGCGGCATACCTGCCGGTTGCGCACCGCGGCCCCGACATGCCCGAACAGCTTCCGCTCGACGAAGTGCTCGCGCGCCTGAAGCCGTGGCTCGAGTCGGCCGATCGAAAGAAGGTCGGCCAGCACCTGAAATACGACGCGCAGGTACTCGCGAACTACGACATCGAACTGAACGGCATCGAGCACGACACGCTGCTCGAATCGTACGTCGTCGAATCGCACCGCACGCACGACATGGACAGCCTCGCGCTGCGTCATCTGGGCGTCAAGACGATCAAGTACGAAGACGTGGCCGGCAAGGGCGCGAAGCAGATCGGTTTCGACGAAGTGGCGCTTGCGGAGGCCGCCGCATACGCGGCCGAAGATGCGGACATCACGCTGCAGCTGCATCACGTGCTGTATCCGCAGGTTGCACGCGAACCGGGCCTCGAGCGCGTGTATCGCGAGATCGAAATGCCCGTGTCGCTCGTGCTGCGCAAGATGGAACGCACGGGCGTCCTGATCGACGATGCGCGCCTGCAGGCGCAGAGCACCGAAATCGCGACGCGCCTGATCGAGCTCGAAGGGCAGGCGTACGAACTGGCCGGCGGCGAATTCAATCTCGGCTCGCCGAAACAGATCGGGCAGATTTTCTTCGAGAAGCTGCAACTGCCGGTCGTGAAAAAGACGCCGAGCGGCGCGCCGTCGACCGACGAGGAAGTGCTGCAGAAACTGGCCGAGGACTACCCGCTGCCGAAGCTGCTGCTCGAGCATCGCGGGCTGTCGAAGCTGAAGTCGACCTATACCGACAAGCTGCCGCGCATGGTGAACCCGTCCACGGGCCGCGTGCACACGAACTACGCGCAGGCCGTCGCGGTCACGGGCCGTCTCGCGTCGAACGATCCCAATCTTCAGAACATTCCGGTGCGCACGGCCGAGGGCCGGCGGATCCGCGAGGCGTTCATCGCCTCGCCGGGCCACCGGATCGTGTCGGCCGATTATTCGCAGATCGAACTGCGGATCATGGCGCATATCTCGGGCGATGCGTCGCTGCTGCGCGCGTTCTCGCAGGGCGAGGACATTCACCGTGCAACGGCCGCCGAGGTGTTCGGCGTGACGCCGCTGGAGGTCAATTCCGACCAGCGCCGGATCGCGAAGGTGATCAACTTCGGGCTCATCTACGGGATGAGCGCGTTCGGGCTCGCATCGAACCTCGGCATTACGCGTGATGCGGCGAAGCTCTATATCGACCGGTATTTCGCCCGTTATCCGGGCGTCGCGCAGTACATGGAAGACACGCGCTCGGTGGCGAAGGAGAAGGGCTACGTCGAAACCGTTTTCGGTCGCCGCCTGTGGCTGCCCGAGATCAACGGCGGCAACGGGCCGCGCCGCCAGGCAGCCGAGCGCGCGGCGATCAATGCGCCGATGCAGGGCACGGCGGCCGACCTGATCAAGCTGTCGATGATTGCGGTTGACGACTGGCTCACGCGCGACAAGCTTGCGTCGCGGATGATCATGCAGGTGCACGATGAACTGGTGCTCGAGGTACCCGACGGCGAGTTGTCGCTGGTGCGCGAGAAACTGCCGGAAATGATGTGCGGCGTGGCGAAGCTCAAGGTGCCGCTCGTCGCCGAAGTGGGTGCCGGCGCGAACTGGGAAGAGGCACACTGACGCACCGCCACGCGGTTCCCGATTCCTGCGGCATATTGTTGCAGGGATGCTGAATATCGAGATGGTTTGCTTGTGGTCAACGCGCAAGCTCCCGGACAATGCATGTCATGGACACGGGGGCTTGCGCGCCCCGCGTTCCCGGAGCGGTCGCATCGAAGTGCTTCGAACTGCACATCGATGATGTCCGAACCGGTTAATCCAACGGGTGGCGCGAATGCATCGCGTTCGCACTGTCCGGCGGCAGCAGTTTCGAATCGCAAAGGGGGAACAGATGCATCGGATCATCATCGTAGGCGGAGGCGCGGGCGGCCTGGAACTGGCGACGCGGCTCGGCGACCGTTACGGCGCGCGCGGCAATCGTCCCGCGCGTGCGCTTGTCACGCTCGTCGACCGCAATCCGACCCACATCTGGAAACCGCTGCTGCATGAGGTCGCGGCCGGCAGCATGGATCCGTTCACGCAGGAGCTCGAATATGCGGCGCAGGCGCGCTGGCATGGCTTCGAATTCCAGCAGGGCGAGCTGACCGGACTCGACCGCGCGGCGAAACGCTTGACGCTGTCACCCATCAACGACAGCGACGGCGAGGAACTGCTGCCGGCGCGCGAGCTGGAATACGACACGCTCGTGATCGCGATCGGCAGCACGACCCACTTCTTCGGCGTGCAGGGTGCATCGGAAAACGCGATCGCGCTCGATACGGTCGGCGAGGCCGAGCGTTTCCGCAAGCGGCTGATCGCCGCGTGCATGCGTGCGGAACATCAGGCGCCGGCGCCGACCGCGCCGGGCGAGGCGGCCGAGCCGCGCATCCAGGTCGTGATCGTCGGTGGCGGCGCGACGGGCGTCGAGTTGTCCGCCGAGTTGCGCAACACCGCGCAGGTGTTGTCGGCCTACGGGCTGCACAAGCTCGACCCGCGGCACGACGTCGGCATCGTGCTGATCGAATCGGGGCCGCGAATTCTCCCGGCGTTGCCGGAGCGCGTGTCGTCGGCGACGGCCGAACTGCTCGAAAAGATCGGCGTGCGGCTGATGCTTGCCGAGCGCGTGACCGAGGTGGCGCCCGGGGCCGTTCATACGGCGAGCGGCAAGACGGTGCGTGCCGACCTGACGGTCTGGGCCGCAGGCATCAAGGCGCCGTCCGTGCTCGCCAATCTCGATGGCCTTCAGGTCAACAAGCTCGGCCAGCTTGACGTGCGCCGCACGCTGCAGACCTTTACCGACGACAACGTGTTCGCGCTAGGCGATTGTGCGGCATGCGCATGGCCCGGCAACGAGCGCAACGTGCCGCCGCGCGCGCAGGCTGCGCACCAGCAGGCGAGCTTCCTGCTGAAGGCAATCGGCTGTCGGCTCGACGGGCGCCCGCTGCCCGAATTCACCTATCGCGACCTGGGCTCGCTCGTGTCGCTCGGCCATTTCAGCGCGGTCGGCAACCTGATGGGCGGGCTGATCGGCGGCAACATGCTGATCGAAGGGCTGTTCGCGCGCTTCATGTACATGTCGCTGTACCGGATGCACATCGCCGCGCTGCACGGCTATCCGCGCATGATGCTCGACACGGTTGCGCACTGGCTGCGGCGCACGACGCTGCCGCGCGTCAAGTTGCACTGAGCGCGCGTTCGCGCGGGAAGCGGGCGGGGAGCGCACGTCGTGCGTAGTCCCTGCCCGTCGTTCTTTGCGGGCTGCCGTGCCGGCGTGTGACGGGCAACATCGATCGCGTGTTTTTCGTTTCAATTCGCCAGCATCCGATCGCTCGACTGCGATCGACATGCGGCTTGTTGCATCGCGATTCGATGGGGCGCCTGCGGTTTTTTGCGCGGCGATCGGCGTGTCGAAGCAACACGCCGTAATCGAGTCTTACATATCCGACAGTTGACGTGACAACGGATTATTGGGCATCTTGTCCGGGTTTCCGTTTGCGGCGGGGTGCCAACCGCCGCGACATCCGCGCCGCATACCGGCGCGATGCCACGTCATGCCGTATCCGCGATCGTGACGGCGGCGCCCAATCGAGGAGTGCATTCATGTTGAAACCCGAAGTCGACAGCCTGGTCCCCCACGTTCCGTTCTCGCGCCGCAAGTTCATGCAGGCCGCGCTGGGCGGTGCCTTCGCAGCGGCGGTGCTGCCTGTGTCGGCGCAGACGGTCACGACCGACAGCGAAGGGCTGGACGTCGACACCGTCGAGATCCGCTCGGGAGACGCGAGCGTGCCCGCGTATCGCGCGCAGCCGAAGGACAAGACGAACCTGCCGATCGTCATCGTGATTCACGAGATCTTCGGCGTGCACGCGCACATCGCCGACGTCTGCCGCCGCTTCGCGAAGCTCGGTTATCTCGCCATCGCGCCCGACCTGTTCGTACGGCAGGGCAATGCGGCGAAGTATCCGACGATCAAGGATCTGTCCGAGCACATCATCAGCAAGGTGCCTGACCGGCAGGTGACCGAGGATCTCGATGCGACCGTCACGTGGGCCGGCAAGAACGGCGGCGACCTGTCGCGTCTCGGCGTGGTGGGGTTCTGCTGGGGCGGCCGTCAGAGCTGGCTGTATGCCGAGCACAACCCGCACGTGCGTGCGGCCATTGCATGGTACGGGTTCGTCGAAGGCAAGACCGACGAGATGACGCCGTTCAACCCGGTCGATCATGCATCGTTGCTGAAGGTGCCCGTGCTCGGGCTCTACGGCGAGAAGGACGCGAACATCACGCAGGCATCGCTCGCCGACATGCGCAAGGCGATCCAGGCGAGCGATTCGAAGCTCGCGCGCGAATCGGAGATCGTCGTGTATCCGGATGCCGGCCACGCGTTCTTTGCCGATTACCGGCCGAGCTATGTGAAGGCTGATGCGGAGGAGAGCTGGAAGCGCGCGATCGCGTGGTTCCACAAGTACGGCGTGATGTAACCGGCAAGCGGCGGCACATGCCGCCGCTGCGTTGCGACCGCGCTTACGGTGTCGGGCCGGTTGCGATCGGTCGCGACGGATCGGCGCTCCATTCGCTCCACGAGCCTGGATACAGCGACGCGCCGTGCAGGCCCGCCACCTCCAGTGCAAGCGCATTGTGGCAGGCGGTGACGCCGGAGCCGCATTGCAGGATCACGCGGTTCGGTTCGGTGCCAGCCAGCACCGCAGAAAACGCTTCGCGCAGCTCATGGCCGGTCTTGAAGCGGCCGTCCGCGGCGAGGTTGTCCTTGAAGAAGCGGTTGCGCGCGCCGGGGATGTGGCCGCCCACACGATCGATCGTTTCGTTTTCGCCGCGGTAGCGGTCGGGTGCGCGTGCATCGATCACGACGCGCGTGGGTGTGCTCACGTTGGCGAGCACGGCTGCCGCGTCGACCGTCGATTCGAGCGGCGCAGCCGCGCGGAAATCGCCGGCGGCCGGGTGCGGCACGTCGGTCGCCAGAGGCTGGCCGGCTGCTTCCCAGGCCTGCAGGCCGCCGTCGAGCACGGCGACCGAATCGTGGCCGAGCCAGCGCAGCAGCCACCACAGGCGCGCCGCATAGGCGCCGCCCTGTGCGTCGTACGCGACGACTTGCTGGCCCTGCTTGAGGCCTCGGCTCGCGAGCAGCGTGGCGAGTGCGTCGCGGGTCGGCAGCGGATGGCGGCCGTTGGTGCCCGTCTTGCGGCCGGACAGGTCGCGGTCGAGATGAAGATACTGTGCGCCTGGGATATGACCGGCCGCATACGCGGCTTCGCCGGCGGCGGGATCGACGAGATCGAAGCGACAATCGAACAGTGCGACGCTGCCGGGCGCCGCCGCCAGGCGCTCGGCGAGATTGGCGGCGGAAATGAGTGTGGTGTAGTGGGTGTGTGGCATGACGGCTCCCTGGAGTGCGAATGGCCTGACATTCCAAGTCTAAACAAAAAAAGACGGGCCGAAGCCCGTCTTTTCGTCTGCCGGATGCCGTGCGGCGTCAAAGCGCCGCACCGGCTTTCAGATGTCGCCGAGGTGGCGGCGCAGGAACTCGTGGAAGTGCTGCATGCCGTCTTCCATCGGGCTCTGGTACGGGCCGACCTGCGACTCGCCGCGTGCCATCAGCGCACGGCGACCTGCGTCCATCCGCATCGCGATTTCGTCGTCCTCGACGGCCGTTTCCATATAGGCGGCGCGTTCCGCCTCGACGAATTCGCGTTCGAACAGCGCGATTTCCTCGGGGTAATAGAACTCGACGATGTTGGTCGTCTTTTGCGGGCCGCGCGGGATCAGCCACGACACGACGAGCACGTGCGGATACCACTCGATCATCAGGCCCGGGTAGTAGACCATCCAGATCGCGCCGAACTCCGGCGGCACGCCGTTGCGGAACTTGAGCACCTGCTCGTGCCATTTCTGGTAAGTCGCGCTACCCGGTTTCGCGAGGGCGTTGTGCACGCCGACCGTCTGCACGCTGTACCAGTCGCCGAACTCCCACTTGAGGTCGTCGCACGACACGAAGCTGCCGAGGCCCGGATGGAACGGGACGACATGGTAATCCTCGAGGTAGACCTCGATGAACGTCTTCCAGTTGTAATCGCACTCGTGCACTTCGACGTGATCGAAGTGGTATTCGGAGAAGTCGAAGTGATGCTTCGTGCCGAGATGGGCGAGATCGCGCGCGACGTTCCGGCCTTCGGCTTCGAACAGCAGCCCCTGCCAGTTCTGCAGCGGGCTCTTGCCGAGGTTCAGGCACGGCTTGTCGGGGAAGTGCGGCGCGCCGAGCAACTGGCCGTCCAGGTCGTACGTCCAGCGGTGCAGCGGGCACACGATGTTCTGCGTGTGGCCGCGCCCGTTGAGCATGATCGCCTGCCGGTGACGGCAGACGTTCGACAGCAGTTCGATCTGGTTCGCGGGGTTGCGGACCAGCACGCGACCTTCCTTCTCGGACGGCAGCGCAAAATAATCCCCCGCCTCGGGCACCATCAACTCGTGCCCGACGTAACGAGGTCCTTTCTTGAAGAGGGTTTCGATCTCGCGCTCGAGTAGCGCCTCATCGAAGTATGCAGTGACTGGAAGCTGGCTGTGGGCCGACTTCAACTGAAGCGCATCGCTCAGATTGGACATTCCCACTCCCGGTGTTAGCGTGAAAGCAGTGAACAACCCAACCATCGAAAAATCGATTTAGGGAAACGCGGAATTATACCCGGTTCGCCTCGCAAGGCCAGGATTAAGTGCCTGATTTGTGTCAATTTTTTGTCGGGTGGGAATCGGAAGGCGCACAATGTGCGTCGAAGGTGGGGCCGGAATATGTAGCCGGGTGCCCAAGACGGCAGGTCGGAAAATTCTCTTTTGCCGTAGAATGTCCGACTTGTTTTGAAATTTGACACCCTCGTCCATGGCGAAAACCGCATCCCCAGGCGCCACGCCGCCCGGCAATGGCACCGAACCGTTGCCGGACAATTACGAGACGGCGCTCGCGGAGCTCGAGACGCTGGTTGCCCGGATGGAAGGCGGCGCGTTGAGCCTCGAGGATTCGCTGACGGCGTATCGCCGCGGTGCGACCCTCGTTGCGTTTTGCCAACAGCAGCTTGAGAAAGTGGAACAGCAGGTTCGCGTGCTCGACGGCGCGACGCTGAAGCCGCTTTCGTCCGGAACGGCCGCCACGGACGGCGAAGACGACGATCTATGACATTCGAACAATGGATGCGGTCCGTGCTAGACCGTGTCGAGGACGCACTCGGCCACTATTTGCCGGCTGAAACCGCGGTGCCGGCGAAACTCCACGAGGCGATGCGCTACGCGGTCCTCGGCGGCGGCAAACGCGTTCGCCCGCTGCTGTGCCATGCAGCAGGCGAACTGACCGGCGCGACGGAAGCGGCGCGCAATGCGGCGGCGGCGGCACTGGAGATGATCCATGTCTACTCGCTCGTGCACGACGACATGCCGTGCATGGACGACGACGCACTGCGTCGCGGCAAGCCGACCGTGCACGTGCAGTACGACGAGCCGACGGCACTGCTGGTCGGCGACGCGCTGCAGTCACAGGCGTTCGTTGCGCTGACCGACGCCGCTGCGCTGTCGCCGGTGCAGCAGGCCGCGCTCGTGCGCGAGCTGGCGCTGGCGAGCGGCTCGATCGGCATGGCCGGCGGGCAGGCGATCGACCTGGCGAGCGTCGGCCTCAAGCTGACGCGCGAGCAGCTCGAGACGATGCACCGGATGAAGACGGGCGCACTGTTGCGCGCGGCCGTGCGGATGGGCGCGCTGGCCGGCGAGACGCCGTCGGCGGAAACGATGGCGGCGCTCGATGTGTACGCAGGGGCCGTGGGTCTGGCCTTCCAGGTCGTCGACGACATTCTCGACGTCACGACCGATTCGGCGACGCTCGGCAAGACGGCCGGCAAGGATGCAGCGAACGACAAGCCGACCTATGTATCGATCCTCGGCCTCGAGGCGTCGCGCGAGCTCGCAGCACAACTGCGCGCCGAAGCGCACGACGCGCTGAAACCGTTCGGCGCACGCGCTCAGCGTCTCGCCGAACTTGCCGACCTGGTAGTGAACCGGGTCAGCTGACGCGAAAGCCCGCCGCCGCGCACATGCTACGGTGCGTGCAACAGAATGCGGGCGCGTTTGATTTCCTACAATGGAACGACGATGTACGACTTGCTGAAAACCATCGACGACCCGGCGGACTTGCGCCGCCTCGATCGTCGCCAACTTCAACCGCTCGCGGATGAACTGCGCGCGTTCGTGCTCGACAGTGTGTCGAAGACGGGCGGCCATTTGTCGTCCAATCTCGGGACGGTCGAGCTGACGATCGCGTTGCACTACGTGTTCAACACGCCGAACGATCGCATCGTCTGGGACGTGGGGCACCAGACCTACCCGCACAAGATCCTGACGGGGCGTCGCGACCAGATGCATTCGCTGCGTCAGCAGGACGGCATCTCGGGTTTCCCGCGCCGTTCGGAGTCGGAATACGACACGTTCGGCACCGCGCACTCGAGCACGTCGATCTCGGCCGCGCTCGGCATGGCGATCGGCAGTCAGCTGAACGGCGACGACCGCTTCTCGATCGCCGTGATCGGCGACGGCGCGATGACGGCCGGCATGGCGTTCGAGGCGATGAACAACGCGGGCGTGTCGGAAGACGCGAAAGTGCTCGTGATCCTCAACGACAACGACATGTCGATCTCGCCGCCGGTCGGTGCGCTGAATCGCCATCTCGCACGCCTGATGTCGGGCCGTTTCTATGCGGCTGCGCGCGCGGGCGTCGAGCGCGTGCTGAGCGTTGCACCGCCGGTGCTCGAGCTCGCACGCAAGCTCGAGGAGCACGCGAAGGGCATGGTCGTGCCGGCCACGCTGTTCGAAGAGTTCGGCTTCAACTACATCGGCCCGATCGACGGTCACGATCTCGATTCGCTGATCCCGACGCTGCAGAACATCCGCGAACTGCGCGGCCCGCAGTTCCTGCACGTGGTGACGAAGAAAGGCCAGGGCTACAAGCTCGCCGAAGCCGATCCCGTGCTCTACCACGGCCCGGGCAAGTTCAATCCGGCCGAAGGCATCAAGCCGTCCGCCACGCCCGCGAAGAAGACGTACACGCAAGTGTTCGGCGAGTGGCTGTGCGATGAAGCCGAGCGCGACACGCGCGTGGTCGGCATCACGCCGGCGATGCGCGAAGGCTCGGGCATGGTCGAATTCGAGAAGCGCTTCAAGGATCGCTACTACGACGTCGGCATCGCCGAGCAGCACGCGGTGACGTTCGCGGGCGGCCTCGCGACCGAAGGGCTCAAGCCGGTCGTCGCGATCTACTCGACGTTCCTGCAACGTGCGTACGATCAGCTGATCCACGACGTCGCGCTGCAGAACCTGCCGGTCGTGTTCGCGATCGACCGCGCGGGCCTCGTCGGCGCGGACGGCGCGACGCATGCGGGCGCGTACGATCTCGCGTTCATGCGCTGCATCCCGAACATGACGATCATGGCCGCATCCGACGAAAACGAATGCCGCCAGATGCTGCACACGGCGCTGCAACAGCCGAACCCGACCGCGGTGCGTTATCCGCGCGGCGCGGGTACGGGCGTGGCGACGGTGAAGGAGTTCACCGAGATCCCGCTCGGCAAGGGTGAAGTGCGTCGCCACACGTCGCAGCCGGAAGGCAAGCGCGTCGCGATCCTCGCGTTCGGCACGATGGTCGCACCGTCGCTTGCCGCCGCCGAGGAACTCGATGCAACCGTCGCGAACATGCGTTTCGTGAAGCCGGTCGACGCTGCGCTCGTGCGTGAACTCGCCGAGACGCACGACTACCTCGTCACGGTCGAGGAAGGTTGCGTGATGGGCGGCGCGGGCTCGGCCTGCGTGGAAGCCCTGATGGAGAGTGGGGTTATCCGACCCGTACTACAATTGGGCCTCCCTGACCTGTTCATCGATCACGGCGACCCCGCGAAGCTGCTGTCGCAATGCGGCCTCGACGGCGCGGGTATCGCGAAATCGATTCGCGAACGCTTTCTGAATCCGGCGGCCGATGTCGCCGGTCAGGCGAAGCGCGTCGCATAAGCTGGCGCCGCCCGCGGGCGGTGCCGGTGCGACTGGCGCGACCGGTCTTCATTGATGCGGAAAACATGGGCCTGCGGGCCCATGTTGCTTTTCCGGCTGCCGCATGACGCGGCGTGCGCGTCATCGAACGCGCGGCTTACAAGGATTGAACAAGATGAACCAGATGAATCCCGCCTTCGTGATGCCCGACGTGCAGAGCACGGTGGATACCCGCCAGATTCCGATTCAGCGCGTGGGCGTGAAGGCGGTCCGGCATCCGTTGACGGTGTGTACCGAAGGCGGCGACGTGCAGCCGACCGTCGGCGTCTGGAATCTCGACGTCCGCCTGCCGGCTGACCAGAAGGGTACGCACATGTCGCGCTTCGTCGCGCTGCTCGAAGAGAACCGTGCGCCGCTGACGGTCGAGCGTTTTCGCGCGATGCTTGCGTCGATGCTCGAGAAGCTGGAAGCCGAGGCGGGCCGCATCGAGGTCACGTTCCCGTACTTCGTGAACAAGACGGCGCCGGTGTCGGGTGTGCAGAGCCTGCTCGACTATGAAGTGACGCTCGCGGGCGAAAGCCGCAACGGCGACACGCGCCTGTTCCTCAAGGTGCTCGTGCCGGTGACGAGCCTGTGCCCGTGCTCGAAGAAGATCTCGCAATACGGCGCGCACAACCAGCGCTCGCACGTGACGATCGACGCGGAGCTCGCGGCCGACCTGCCGGTCGAGGCGCTGATCCGCATCGCGGAGGAAGAGGCATCGTGCGAGCTGTGGGGCCTGTTGAAGCGTCCGGACGAGAAGTTCGTCACCGAGCGCGCATACGAGAACCCGAAGTTCGTCGAGGATCTCGTGCGCGACGTCGCGCAGCGTCTCGACGCGGACGAGCGCGTGGTCGCGTATGTGCTCGAAGCCGAGAACTTCGAGTCGATCCACAATCACAGCGCGTATGCATTGATCGAACGCGACAAGCGGCAGGCTGCATAACGCTGCGTCGTTTTGCCGCGCCGATGAAAAAGGCCGCTCGTATGAGCGGCCTTTTCGTTTGTCGGTGTGGCGTTGTGTCGCGGGGCGTCGCTCAGCGTGCGAGCGACGCGAGATCCCAGCGCGGCTTCACCGTGAAGGCGTAGTCGGCATTCGCCTGCTCGGGCCAGCGGCCGAGCCGCAAGGCGCCCGCGAGCGCGATCATTGCGCCGTTGTCGGTGCAGAGCGCGAGGTCGGGGTAGTGCACGTCGAAGCCGCGCTTGGTCGCGGCGGCCGACAGCGCGGCGCGCAACTGGCGGTTCGCGCCGACGCCGCCCGCGACCACGAGGCGCTTGAGCTTCGTCTTCTTCAGCGCGGCGAGCGACTTCGCGACGAGCACGTCGACGGCCGCGTCGACGAAGCCGCGCGCGAGGTCGGCCTTCGCGCGTTCGAGCGCTTCGCCCTCCAGCTTCGCCGCTTCGAATTTCTTCATCTGTGTGAGCACGGCCGTCTTCAGGCCGCTGAAGCTGAAGTCGAGATCGCCCGAATGCAGCATCGGGCGCGGCAGCACGACCGCACCCGGCGTGCCGGTTTCGGCGAGCTTCGAGACTTCCGGGCCGCCCGGGTAGCCGAGGCCGATCAGCTTGGCCGTCTTGTCGAATGCTTCGCCGGCCGCGTCGTCGAGCGTTTCGCCGAGCGTCTCGTACGCGCCGACGTCGGTCACGCGCATCAGTTGCGTGTGGCCGCCGGACACCAGCAGTGCGACGAACGGGAACGGCGGCGGCTCGTCGACGAGCAGCGGCGACAGCAGGTGGCCTTCGAGGTGATGGATGCCGACGGTCGGCTTGTTCCAGGCAAGCGCGAGCGCATTCGCGATGCTCGCACCGACCAGCAGCGCGCCCGCGAGGCCGGGGCCCTGGGTGAACGCGATCGCGTCGATGTCGTCGCGGCGCGTGCCGCTTTGCGCCATCACTTCCTCGAGTAGCGGCAGCGCACGGCGGATGTGGTCGCGTGATGCGAGCTCGGGCACGACGCCGCCGTACTCGCGGTGCATCGCGATCTGCGAATGGAGCGCGTGCGCGAGCAGGCCGCGCTGCGTGTCGTAGAGCGCGAGGCCGGTTTCGTCACAGGAGCTTTCGATGCCGAGAACGAGCATGGGTGCGGGCAGGGCGCGCCGTATCGAGCGCGCCGCGGGAAGGTCAACGTAACCGGAAATTATAGCAGGCGGGGGCAGGTCGCCGCCGCAGGCAGCCCGGGCCGGAGGCCGGGCGGGTACAATCCGCGCCATGGAAACTTATGACATCGCCGTGATCGGCGCGGGCGCCGCCGGGATGATGAGCGCCGCGGTTGCCGGGCAGCTCGGCCGCCGCGTCGTGCTGATCGACCACGCGCCGCGGCTCGCAGAGAAGATCCGCATCTCGGGCGGCGGCCGCTGCAACTTCACGAATCTTTACGCAGGCCCCGACAACTATCTGTCGGCGAATCCGCATTTCGCGCGCTCGGCGCTGGCGCGCTATACGCCGCGCGACTTCCTCGGGCTGCTCAAGCGCCATCATGTGACCTGGCACGAAAAGCACAAGGGCCAGCTCTTTTGCGACCACGGCAGCGACGCGATCATCGACGTGCTGAAGCACGAGTGCGACGCGGGCGGCATCGCGTGGCGCAGGCCCGTCGTCGTCGACGAGGTGCGCCACGCGCCGGCCGACGGCTTCGCGCTCGACACGCAGCAGGCGGGGACGATCGGCGCGCGTGCACTGATCATCGCGACCGGCGGCCTGTCGATTCCGAAAATCGGCGCGACCGACTTCGGTTACCGGCTCGCCAAGCAGTTCGGCCATAAGCTGATCGACACGCGGCCCGCGCTCGTGCCGCTGACGTTCGCGCAGCAGGACTGGGAGCCGTTTGCGGCGTTGTCCGGTGTATCGCTCGAAGTGCGTGTATCGACCGGCGACAAGAAGCGCGGCGGAGAATTCGTCGAGGACCTGTTACTGACCCATCGCGGCCTGTCCGGGCCAGGGATCCTGCAGATTTCGAGTTACTGGCAGCCGGGCGACCCGATCCGCGTCGACCTGTTGCCGCAACGCGATACGGTAGCCGACCTGCTCGACGCGAAGCGCACGTCGAAGCGCCAGATCGGTTCGCTGCTCGCGGACTGGGTGCCGTCGCGCCTCGCGCATGCGTGGCTCGACACGCATCGCGTTGCAGCCGACGCGCGGCTCGCGGACCTGCCCGACAAGACGCTGCGCCAGATCGGCGACGCGCTGTCCGGCTGGACGCTGACGCCGAACGGCACCGAGGGCTACAAGAAAGCCGAAGTGACGAAGGGCGGGGTCGATACGCGCGACCTGTCGTCGGCGACGATGATGAGCACGCGTGTGCCGGGGCTGTTTTTCGTCGGCGAGGCGGTGGACGTGACGGGCTGGCTCGGCGGCTACAACTTCCAGTGGGCGTGGGCGTCCGGCACGGCGGCCGGGCAGGCTGCCGCGGAGTATTCGCGTGGCGCCTGACATGCCGGGCCGACGCCGTTTTGGCGGGACCAGGCCCCGTGCCTTTGGGCAATCGCTCTGCTATACTCGGTAGTCTTTCCCTGCAAACCTTTATTCGTGTCGGATCATGACGATCATTCGCGTTAAAGAGAACGAGCCGTTCGAAGTTGCAATGCGTCGCTTCAAGCGCACGATCGAGAAGAACGGGCTGTTGACCGAACTTCGCGCGCGCGAGTTTTACGAGAAGCCGACCGCGGAGCGCAAGCGCAAGAAGGCGGCAGCGGTGAAGCGTCATTACAAGCGTATCCGCAGCCAGACGCTGCCGAAGAAGCTGTACTGAACGATTGGGCGCCGCGCGGTTCGCTGAGCGGCGCACCGGCGACTCCGTGCGATCGGGCGATCGCGGAAGATCGAGCATGATCGTGCGACCGATCGGGCGAGCCGCCGATGCCGGATTCGAGCAACCCGCTTGAGACACAGTCCCAAGCGGGTTTTTGTGTTGACGCCCGTATGGCGGGCGTCGGATTCACGTTTCCTTCCTGGGTGAAAGATGAGTTTGAAAGAGCAGATCAGCGAAGACATGAAGGCCGCGATGCGCGCGAAGGAAAGCGAGCGCCTGGCAACGATTCGCTTGCTGATGGCCGCGATCAAGCAGCGCGAAGTCGACGATCAGATCACCCTCGACGACGCGGGCATCACGGCCGTGATCGACAAGATGATCAAGCAGCGCAAGGATTCGATCAGCCAGTTCCAGGCCGCCGGCCGTGACGACCTCGTCGCGAAGGAGCAGGCGGAGCTGGTCGTGCTGAGCGGCTACATGCCCGAGCAGCTGTCGGAGGCCGAGGTGGCCGCCGAAGTCCAGGCCGCGGTCGCGCAGACGGGCGCCGCGGGCCCGCAGGACATGGGCAAGGTGATGGGCGTCCTGAAGGGCAAGCTCGCGGGCCGTGCCGACATGACGGCCATTTCCGCACTGGTCAAGGCCGCGCTCTCGAAGTAACACCCGTTTCCCCGGTGCGCGCGGTGCGTGCGCCGGGGTGTCGTATTGTCTTTTTTCGCTCGATCCCACGGTGATTCCGCATTCGTTCCTGCAGGATTTGCTGAACCGCGTCGATATCGTCGACGTGGTGGGCCGGTACGTGCAGCTCAAGAAGGGCGGCGCCAACTTCATGGGGCTGTGCCCGTTCCATAACGAGAAAAGCCCGTCGTTTACGGTCAGCCCGACCAAGCAGTTCTATCACTGCTTCGGCTGCGGCGCCCACGGCACGGCGATCGGCTTCCTGATGGAACACGCGGGGCTCACGTTCCCGGAAGCCGTGCAGGAGCTCGCGCAGTCGGTCGGCCTGACCGTGCCGCACGAGCCGTCGATGCGTGGCGGCGGCGGTGGGGGTGGCGGTGGCGGCGACTATCCGGCGCCGGTGTCGAAATCGGTTGCGACCGCGCTGTCCGATGCAATGACCGCCGCGTGCGACTACTACCGCAAGCAGTTGCGTGGCGCGACCGTCGCGATCCAGTACCTGAAAAACCGGGGCCTGACCGGCGAGATCGCCGCACGCTTCGGGCTCGGCTATGCGCCGGACGGCTGGCAGAACCTCGAAGCTGCGTTCCCCGACTATCGCGACGAGTCGCTCGTCGAGTCGGGGCTCGTGATCGTCAGCGAGAAGACCGATGCGCAGGGCGTCGCGCGCCGCTACGATCGGTTCCGCGAGCGGATCATGTTCCCGATCCGCAATGTGAAGGGACAGGTGATCGGCTTCGGCGGCCGCGTGCTCGGCAGCGGCGAGCCGAAGTACCTGAACTCGCCTGAAACCCCGTTGTTCAACAAAGGGAGCGAGTTGTACGGCCTGTTCGAGGCGCGGCTCGCGATTCGCGAGCGCAAGTACGTGCTGGTCGTCGAAGGCTACATGGACGTCGTCGCGCTCGCGCAGCTCGGGTTCCCGAACGCGGTTGCGACACTCGGCACAGCGTGTACGCCGATTCACGTGCAGAAGCTGCTGCGCCAGACCGATACGGTCATTTTCAGTTTCGACGGCGATTCGGCAGGACGGCGGGCAGCCCGGCGCGCGCTCGAGGCATGCCTGCCGCATGCCGGCGACAACCGTACGATCCGGTTCCTATTTTTGCCGGCCGAGCACGATCCGGACAGCTACGTGCGCGAATTCGGCGCGGATGCGTTCTCCGAACAGGTCGAGCGCGCGATGCCGCTGTCGCAATTTCTGCTGAACGAAGCAATTGCCGGCAAGGCGCTCGATCAGCCGGAAGGCCGTGCGAAGGCGCTGTTCGATGCGAAGCCGATGTTGCAGGCGCTGCCCGCGAACGCGTTGCGCGCGCAGATCATGCACATGTTCGCCGACCGCCTCGATATCCCGTTCGAAGAGGTTGCGGGGCTGTCCGATGTCGATACGCGGATCGCGGCACCGCCGCGCCAGGCGCCTGCACGCAGCGAGCGGCGCCGCGTGACGGACAGCGAAAAGCGTGCGTTGCGCACGCTGGTGATGCATCCGCGCATCGCGTCCCAGCTCGACGATGAACAGCTTGCGACCCTGCGTGCGTTGCCGCGCATCGGCGAACTGTTCGCGGAGGTCGTCGATCATGCCCGCGCGCTGGGCGACGGCGCAGAGTTCCGGCTGCTTTCCGATGTCCTGCGGACGTCCTCGAATGGAGCGACTTACGAGGAAATCTTCCGCGAAATTCTGGACTATGATGAAAACGTCCGCGATTTGCTGTTACAGAATCCGGAAGACGAGACGGTGCCCGAGCGGCAGCGTGAGCAGGAACGGATCGCGGGGGAGGAGTTGCAGGCCGCGGTGCTCAAGATGCGTTACGACGCTTGCTGCGACCGGCTTGACAGGCTGGCGCGGCAATCCACCTTCACACCCGAGGAATTGGCCGAATTGACGGAATTGAACCAGCAGCGAACCGACATGAAGCGTCGGCTCGGGCTGTAGGCGGCCGGGGAGCTTAGAGAGGGTTCCCCAGCGTGCTATAATATAAGGTTTCCAGCGGTTTGTTTTCTAAGCAGAGGCGAGAATCGCGATGGCAAAGACGACAGGCGGAAAGAAAGCAACAGGCAAGGGCTCGACGGAGCCGACCAAGAAGGTCACAGCGGCCAAGTCTGCTTCTTCCACCAGGACAACGTCTTCAGCCACGTCAGCCCCAGCAGGAAAAAAAACCGCGGCCGGCACTGCTCAGGCTGCGCCGGCGCCGGCAGCCAGAACACGGGCTGCCGCCAGACCCGACTCCGGGCCGGCCAAGCCGGCGGCGAAGCGGGCAAGTGCGAAAAGCGCAAGGGACACGACTGCCGCCGCGGACGAAACGGCAGTACGTACTACTCATGCACCCACGGTTCAACCGGCTGTCGTCCAGCAGCCGCGAGTCGATATAGCCGGTACGGCGAACTCCATGACCAAAAAGCTGAACGAAGTATCCGTCGAAGACGACGCAAATCAGAGCGACGAGCAGCCCGCAGCAGCAGCAGCGGCTGCACCGGGCAAATCCAAGGTGCGCGACCGTCGCGCCAAGGAAAAGGCGCTGCTGAAGGAAGCGTTCGCGACGAGCACGCCGGGTACGGCCGAGGAGCTCGAAGAGCGCCGCGTGAAGCTGCGCGCGCTGATCAAGCTCGGCAAGGAGCGCGGCTTCCTCACGTACGCCGAAATCAACGACCACCTGCCGGACAACTTCACCGAGACCGAAGCCCTCGAAGGCATCATCGGCACGTTCAACGACATGGGCGTGGCGGTCTACGAGCAGGCGCCGGACGCGGAAACGCTGCTCCTGAACGACAACGCGCCCGCCGCGTCGTCGGACGATGAAGTCGAAGAGGAAGCGGAAGTCGCGCTGTCCACCGTCGATTCGGAATTCGGCCGCACGACCGATCCGGTCCGGATGTACATGCGCGAAATGGGCACGGTCGAACTGCTCACGCGTGAAGGCGAAATCGAGATCGCGAAGCGGATCGAGGACGGCCTGCGCCACATGGTGATGGCCATCTCCGCGTGCCCGACGACGATCGCCGACATCCTCGCGATGGCCGAACGCGTCGCGAACGAAGAGATCCGCGTCGACGAGCTCGTCGACGGCCTGCTCGATCCGAATGCTTCGGACTCCGCCGATACCGACGGCTTCTCCGCGAAGGAAGCGGAAGCCATCGAGAACGAGGACGAGGAAGCCGAAGAGGAAGAGGAAGAAGAGGAAGAGGAGGAAGACGACGGTGCCGCACAGGCATCGGCCAACGCCGCCCAGCTCGAAGCCCTCAAGCGTGCGTCGCTCGAGAAGTTCTCGCAGATCAGCGAGTGGTTCGACAAGATGCGCCGCGCGTTCGAAAAGGAAGGCTACAAGTCGAAGGCCTACCTGAAGGCGCAGGAAACGATCCAGACCGAACTGATGACGATCCGCTTCACCGCGCGTACCGTTGAACGCCTGTGCGACACGCTGCGTGCGCAGGTGGACGAAGTGCGTCAGGTCGAACGCCAGATCCTGCACATCGTCGTCGACAAGTGCGGCATGCCGCGTTCGGAATTCATCGCGCGCTTCCCGGGCAGCGAAACCGACCTCGACTGGGCCGAGAAGATCATGGCCGAAGGCCATTCGTACAGCGCGGTGCTGTCGCGTAACGTTCCGGCGATCCGCGAACAGCAGCAGCGCCTGCTCGACCTGCAGGCGCGTGTCGTGCTGCCGCTGAAGGACCTGAAGGAAACCAACCGCCAGATGGCGGCCGGCGAACTGAAGGCGCGCCAGGCGAAGCGCGAAATGACCGAGGCCAACCTGCGTCTCGTGATCTCGATCGCGAAGAAGTACACGAACCGCGGCCTGCAGTTCCTCGACCTGATCCAGGAAGGCAACATCGGCCTGATGAAGGCGGTGGACAAGTTCGAATACCGTCGCGGCTACAAGTTCTCGACCTATGCGACGTGGTGGATCCGCCAGGCCATCACGCGCTCGATCGCGGACCAGGCGCGCACGATCCGTATTCCGGTTCACATGATCGAGACGATCAACAAGATGAACCGCATCTCGCGGCAGATCCTGCAGGAAACCGGTCTCGAGCCGGATCCGGCAACGCTCGCCGAGAAGATGGAGATGCCGGAAGACAAGATCCGCAAGATCATGAAGATCGCGAAGGAGCCGATCTCGATGGAAACGCCGATCGGTGACGACGACGATTCCCATCTCGGCGACTTCATCGAGGACACCAACACGGTCGCGCCGGCGGATGCCGCGCTGCATGCGAGCATGCGCGACGTCGTGAAGGACGTGCTCGATTCGCTGACGCCGCGCGAGGCGAAGGTGCTGCGGATGCGCTTCGGTATCGAGATGAGCACCGATCACACGCTCGAGGAAGTCGGCAAGCAGTTCGACGTCACGCGTGAACGGATCCGTCAGATCGAGGCCAAGGCGCTGCGCAAGCTGCGTCACCCGAGCCGTTCCGACAAGCTGAAGTCGTTCCTCGAAGGGAACTGATTTCCAGCGTCTCTCCTGCGAACGCCGCCGGTATCCGCGTGATGCCGGTGGCGTTTGTCTCCTTTGTTGTTACAATGCCGGCCCGGCTTCTTTGCCGGGGCAGCGTGTGACACGCTTCGATTCTTTTCAGGGCTTGTAGCTCAGCGGTTAGAGCAGTCGACTCATAATCGATTGGTCGCGGGTTCGAACCCCGCCGGGCCCACCAGATTTCATGCGCGCGCTCGCGCCGCATGCCGAAAACCCGCGATGGCTTCATGCATCGCGGGTTTTTCTTTGTATGGACGCGTGCCGCGATCAGGAAAGTACCGAGAGGGTGCCGCGCCGCTGTCAATCGAAGTATGCTGTAGCGCGGCCGTTCCACACGCGACACCAGGTACGGCCGAACGAAAACCAGGCAGCCCCGCGATCCATCCGGCGGCGAGAACAAACAGACTTCGGCCGGGAGCGGGACGGCAATCATGACCATGCTGCGTTCGTGGGGTGCGATTCTTTCGTTGCTGGCGCTCGTCGCATGCGCGAGCCTGCCGCCGCAGGCCGATCGCGCGCCGACGCACGCGTATACCGATACGGACAACACGCGGCTGGGCGTAGCGTTCCGGCAGCAAGCCAGCGCCCATCCCGGGCAGGACGCGTTTCACCTGCTGACCGATCCGGTCGACGCGCTGGATGCGCGCGTGTTGCTCGCCGACCGCGCCGATCGCTCGCTGGACCTTCAGTACTACATCTGGCACGACGACCTGACCGGGCACGAACTGGCCGATGCGATCATTCGCGCGGCGGATCGCGGCGTCCGCGTCCGTGCGCTGCTCGACGATCTCGGCACGAACGCGGACGACCGCAAGCTGCTCGAGATCAGTTCGCACCCGAACATCGAGATCCGGCTGTTCAATCCGGTCGCCACGCGGCGGTTCAAGAAGATCGGCACGGTGTTCGAGTTCGCGCGCGTCAACCGGCGCATGCACAACAAGGCGATGATCGCGGACAACCAGGCGGCGATCATCGGCGGCCGCAATATCGGCGACGAGTATTTCGGCGCATCGTCGATGCTGGAGTTCGGCGATCTCGATGTCGTCGTCCACGGCCCGGTCGTGAAGGACATCTCGACCGAATTCGACACGTTCTGGAATTCCCCGTACGCGTATCCGATCAGCGCGCTGGTCGGGCACGAGGCGGCACCGGGCGGGCTGGACCGCGAGCGTGAACGGTTGCGCGACTACCTGAGGGCCATGGAGGACAATCCGTACGTGCTCGAGGCCAGGCAGCGACTCGACCGGATCGTTCACGGGCAGGGCACGGAACTGTCATGGGGCCGCGCAACGGTGCTGTACGACGATCCGTCGAAGATCGCGCACGCGCCGAAGGACAGCGACGGGCATTTGATGCCGCAATTGCGGGCGCTCGCGTTGCAGCCCGAACATGACCTGCTGATCGTGTCGCCGTATTTCGTGCCGGGCAAGGATGTCGTCGAGCGGCTGCGCGCGCTCACGGCGCGCGGCGTGCGCGTCACGGTGCTGACCAACTCGCTCGCGTCGACCGACGTGGCGGCCGTGCATGCGGGCTACCGGCATTACCGGAGCGATCTCGTGGCAGCCGGCGTGCGGCTTTACGAACGGCGGCCGTCGGGCGACAAGAGCATCTCGAAGCAGGTCATCATCGGATCGTCGCGTGCGTCGCTGCATGCGAAGACCTACGTGTTCGACCACAAGAGCATTTTCATCGGATCGATGAATCTCGATCCGCGTTCGCTGAACCTCAATACGGAGATCGGCGTTTACTGCGAGAGCCCGGCGATTGCGTCGCAGGTGGCGAACGATCTGGAAGCGCGGCTCGATCTAATCGCGTGGCGCGTCGAGCCGAGGACCGATGCGGCGGGCAAGGGGCAGCTCAAGTGGATTCAGACCGATTCGAACGGGAAGGTCACCGAGCTCGATCACGAACCGGAAGTGTCGGCCGGGCGGCGGATGGAAGTCTGGTTTCTCGGGCTGTTTCCGCTGGAGTCGCAACTGTAAGCGACGATGCCGCGTGTGACGCTCAGCCGCGCGTGCAGCCCTGCGCGTCGATGACGGCAGCGAGCTGCATCGTCGCGGTCTCGATCGTCGTATCGCTCAGCCCGGAGTATCCCAGCACGAAGCCGTTGTACGGCCGGCCGTCGCCGACCCGGTAGCTGCTCAGCGGCTGAAGCAGCAGGCCACGCGCGGCTGCGGCGCGGGCGACGTCGGTATCGCGCAGCGGGAGCGCGAGGTCCGCCGACAGATGCATGCCGCCCGGGCTTTCCCGAACGCACAGCGCGGTGCCGAGGTGGCGGGCGAGTGCCGTTTCCAGGTTGTTCCGCCGCTCGGCATACAGCGCCCTCATCTTGCGCAGGTGCCGCGCAAAGAGGCCGGTGTCGATGAACTCGGCCATCGCGAGTTGATCGGCCGAGTGGCCGCGATGAACGAGTTCGCGCAGCGTCCGGGTGAAGCGTTCGACCAGAACCGGCGGAACCACCATGAAGCCGAGCCGAAGGGCGGGAAACATCGTCTTGCTGAAGGTGCCGAGATAGCAGACCGGTGCGTCGGCATGCAGGCCCTGGATCGCGGGCAGCGGCTGGCCGTCGTGGCGGAACTCGCTGTCGTAGTCGTCCTCGATGATCCACGCACCGCACGCACGTGCGTGCTCGACGATCGCCGCTCGCCGCCGGGGGCTCATCAGCGCGCCGAGCGGGTATTGATGCGATGGCGTCGTATAGATCAGCCGGGGTGGCCGGGAGCGCCACTGTTCGTCGGTGGGCGCCATTCCTTCGCGGTCGACCTCGATCGGCACGATATCGAGGCCGGTCGAGCGGAATGCGGTACGGGCGCCGTTGTAGCAGGGGTTCTCGAGCCAGCCGGGTTCGCCGGGATTCGCCAGCATGCGCGCACACAGTTCGAGGCTGCCTTGCGTGCCGTCGGTGATGAATACCTGGCCTGTTTCGCAGCGCACGCCTCGCGAGACGCGGATGTAGGCCGCCACGGCATGTCGCAATTCGGGCAGCCCTTCGACCGGACCGTATGCGAGCTGCGCGGGCTTGATGACTTTCCATGCGCGCTCGATGCAACGGCGCCATTGGGCAACCGGGAATTCATCGAGCGACGGAAGACCGGGGACGAACGGCAGCATGCGTTCGGGTTCGGGATCGGCGTTCTCCAGCCCGTGCACGCGCTCGGACAAGCGAACCGTGGCCGGCCCGCTCTCGAGCCCGGTGCTCGAACGGCCGCATCCGTCCCAGCGCGTGATCGTACCGTTGCGCGTGGCCGCCACGAAGCCTTCCTCGGCAAGTCGCTCGTACGCATAGACGGCCGAATTACGCGCGATGCCCAATTCCGCCGCGAGCACGCGGGTCGACACGAGCCGAGTGCCGGACGGGATGTGCCCGTCCAGCAGCATGTTGCGCAGGCTCCGGTAGAGGGCTTCCTGCTGGCTGTGGCGCGTCGTGCCCTCCTGTCTGGAAAGCGACGAGATGAGCAGCGCGAGATCCATGGGCTGGTTCCAGAATTTTTCGGTGAGCTGGTTCTTTTGAAGATTCGGCGCGCATCGTATCGTTCAGTTCTCGCGGTGCCGGCCGGTGCGCGGGGCCTTCCGGCGATCGTCCCCGATTGCGGCACGCGCATATTTTGATCGATTTGAAGCGCGGCTGTCGATGGGGCGATCGATCGGTCGTTCAGGCGTGGAAGTCGCACGTGTTCAATTCGATTAAATTCGCAGTACAAATATATTCCGGGCGGATCATTGAGCCCTGCCGGAACGCGGGTCGCTCGATGTGCGCAAGGGCGCGCGAACAGGAAAACGAAACATGAAAGACCAGACCGTCATCGCTTCCACACCCCGCACCACCATTCGCCGCCTGCCGGAATTGGCGAATCGCGATCGCACGATGCTTCATCGCATCGTGGACGAAGCCTACGTCTGCCACATCGCGTTCGGTGCAGGCGACGACACGCATTGCATCCCGACCGCGCACTGGAGACGGGGCGATGACCTCTATATTCACGGGTCCAACGGTAGCCGGATGATCAAGGCGCTGTCGGCGGGCGCGCCGGCCTCCGTCGCGATTACGTTGCTGGACGGGCTCGTGCTGGCCAGGTCGGCCTTCAACCATTCGATGAATTATCGATCCGCGGTGATCTACGGGCGGTTCGACGTCGTGGAGAGCCGTGACGACAAGCTGGCGGCGCTGGATGCGTTGATGGACAAGATCGCACCCGGTCGCAAGCATGACGCGCGGCCCGGCAACGAGAAGGAAATCAATGCGACCAGCGTGCTGCGGATTGCCCTTGCGGAAGCGGCGGTGAAAGTCAGCGATTCGCTGCCTTCCGACAAGGATGAAGATCTCGCGCTTGCTGTCTGGACGGGGATCCTGCCGCTGAAGACGACGCGCGGCGCACCGGTTCATGCCGACGGCAACATGCCGGTGCCGGACTACGTCCGGAACTGGGCCGAGTGAGTTGTGCGGCAAGGCCGCGCGGCTTCGTGGAAGACGGCGGGGTACGGCGTTTGAGTCGTGCTCGCGTCGCATGGCGGCACGACGCGCGTTTCGTCGGCAGGCAGCGCGAATACCGCGCTGCCGTGGCGGGGTGCGTTTCACTCGGTGCGATGCTCATGCACGGGTATTGGACGTTAAAGTCGCTTGCGCAACGATTGAAAGGCCGGCGAGTGCGTCGTCGCACCGGCTGCTGCCCCGCGAGATTGCGCGGAACGCAAAAAAACCCGCGACGGCCTGGCGGTCATCGCGGGTGATTTGAACGACCGCATCCGGTTCCATGCGTGCGCCTCGGAGCACACGCGGAACCGGGGCGGTCATCGGTTCATCAGCGTGCGAAATCCGGCGTGCTCTGGATGAACGCGTTCAGCTTCGAGATGTTCACGCTGCCGAAGCCCGTCGTCGCGTCCCAGCCGGCCTTCGCCTTGTAGCCGTAGGTGCCGCTGCCGTTGTTGCCGGACGTGACATCGTGCAGCAGCGCCGCGTTGCTCGGGAAGTACTTGTAGAGGCTCGACGCGGGGAACCCGAGCGCATTGTTGTTAGCGGACTGCAGCCGCGCCCAGATGCCCGTGAAGATCGGTGCGGCGAGGCTCGTGCCGCCTTCGTTGTTCAGGTAGCCCGAGCCCCACAGCGTGTCGGAGGTCTGGCCGTTCACGACGAGAATCGCGCCGGTGCGCAGGTCGGCATCGAAGCCGACGTCGGGCAGCGCGCGCTTGGTCGATCCCGTGAGGCTCGACGATTGCCACGACGGCGCGGCTTCGTACTTGCTGTACCCGCCGCCCGTCGACCACACGGTGCCCGGCTGCCAGCTCGGATCGTTCCAGACGATCTCGCTGTTGTAAGCGTTGGTCGACGTATTGGTGAACAGCGTCGTGCCGCCCACTGCGATCACGTACGGCGACGTTGCCGGCTCGCTCACCGTGTAGGTCGAGCGCGACGGCGTGCCACCCGCGCATTCGTATGCACCGTGGTCGCCGGCGGATACCGAGAAGGTTTGCCCCTGCGCGATCGCCTGCTTGAAGATGGTGTCGTCGGTTGCCTGCGAGCCGGTGCTGTTCGCGGACGATTCGCACACGCCGAGCGACACGTTGATTACCTTCGCGACGTTGTCGGTCACGGCCTTGTTGTATGCGGCGGTGATCGCCGTGAGCGTCATCGACGGTGCGACGTAGAACACGACCTGCTTCACGCTGCCGCCGGCCGCGCCGACGATCGACTGGCTGTCGAGGTTCCATTCGACGGTGCCGTCGGTATCGGTGTATGAGCTGCCGGACGGGCCCGTCTTCACGATGCTGCTGCTGATCGTGCCGAGGCTGTTGTTTGCGGCGAACGTGTTGAGGTCGCTCACCGTCTGCGACAGGTCGCCTTCGGAGATGATGCCGACGGTGGTCTGCGAGGCCGTCGGCGTACCGTTGCCGCCGTAGATCGACGAGAACTCGGTCGGGTTGTGCGGCACCGCCGATGCGCCGGCCGGAATCGTCAGGTTGCTGGTGTTGCCTTGCGGCTTGCTGCCCGCGCCCGTGTGCATCAGTTCGACGTTCTGCAGGCCCAGCACCGCGCCCACGACGCCGCCGATCGCGTTCGGCACTTGCGCGGCGTCGGTATTCGCATAGACGCTGCGGCCGTTGCGCGTGAAGCGCTTGAGCGTCGTGCGGAACGCGGACTTGATGGTCGCCGCGGTGCCGGACGCGGATACCAGCAGGCGGTTCGGTGCGACCACGATGTTCACGAAGCCTTCCTTGCGCAGGTGCGCGACGACCGAGGCGACCTGCTGGTCGGTCGGCGCATATTGCGCGGCGAACTGCGCCGGCGTGAGGAACTGCCGGTAGTGCGGCGAGCCGGGCGTATGCAGGTCGTGCAGGTATTGGTCGAGCTGTGCTTCGTTGCGCAGGTTCAGCCCGAGCACGATGTCCACCGATTCGCCGGGTGCCATCTCGATGGCTGCCGTGGCAGCGGCGGCCGTGCTTGCGGCAGGCGCGCCGGCCGTACCGGCTTCGTTCTGCTGCACGAGCGGCAGGAAGCCCTTGGTGCGCGTTTCCGTCCAGCCGGCCGCGGGCGCGGCGTGGACGGTCGCGATGCCGAACGATGCGGCTGCCGCGGCGGCGAAGGCGAGCTTGATGAAGCGATTGTGCTTTTGATTCTTGTCTGCAACCTGATTCATTTGAATTACCCCTCCGGTTGAACATCGAACGGCACGAACAACAACGGTCGACAGCGGCGCGGATCGTGCACCGCCGATTTCTGTCGCATGCGTGCGGATGGCGCGGACGCGACAGGGCCTTTCGCCCGATCCGGAAAGGTGTTTTTTCTCCGGGGGCGAAATTCGGAAAATGCGGTAGCGAGAGGGCTGCGTCGCGATACGGCGCAGTCGCGCGGACTGGGCGCGGGCGGGATTGCTAGAGCAACAGTTTCGTTGTCCTTCTCATTTGATTCGATCCTTCGGCCCGCTGCCGGATGGCAGTCGTCCAATGAAATGCATCGGGATGTTGCATGGCCGGCGCGCGAACGATACGGCCGGCGGCTGGCACTTCGGTGCGGCGGAAGCGAAAAAACGTGGAGCGGAAGCGATTGCGCAGTGAGCAATTTGTCAGATTGCTTGCATCGGACGGTATCAAGAACGAAAGCGGGGTGTCAAACTTTTTTTGGTTATATGAAACAAATTTAAAGCGAATAAATGCAATGTTTTTGAAAATTTTGGCAGTAATTTGTAATATTCGACGCCAACGAAGAAAGTAATGCTGAATGCGGTTCGCCGATCGTTTCCGGTTCGATGCGTAATTGGCGCGATTGCCCGATCGTGTTCGAGGCGCGACTCGAATCGCCGGTGTGAGATATCGGAGCCGATCTCGTCAGTGAATGGGTCGCGCCTTTCTTCGACCGGTACGGAGTCGGGCAGCCCGATCCGGGCCGGATCGCTTTCTACCGGCTGCTCGACGAGTTTTTCTGATTCATCGGGTGGTCACGGGCGGCGCGCGAAACGTTTTTCTGTCCCGCGCATCGCTGTTGTCGATGCGTTGCAGCCGCGACAAACCCGCCCGTACGGCACTGCTCGACTCACCATCAACCCGCACCCGCCTGCCACCCGAGCCCGAGGCTCTTCTGCACCGACACGTAGTCCTTGATCAGTTCGGCCTGCCCGGCGATCACGTTCTGCTGCGCGGAAAGTGCTTCGCGTTGCGTATCGAGCAGGTCGATCATCGATGCGACGCCCGCGCGATAGCGTTCATCCATCAGCGATCGCGAATGCACGGCGGAGGTTTGAACCTTGGTGAGCGCAACGACGTGCTCGCGCTGGTGTCCGTAGCGCTGCAATGCCGTGTTGGCGTCCTGCAACGCACCGAGCACCGCCTTCTGATAGTTCGCTTCCGCTTCGTCGCGCGATGCTTCGGCCGCGCGCACCGCGCCACGCGTGCGCCCGAAGTCGAGAATGTTCCATTGCAGATACGGCGCGCCGACCCACGTGAAGTTCTGCTTGCGGAGCAGGTGGCCCGGGTCCGCCGCGCTGAAGCCGAGATCGCCGAGCAGCGTCACCTTCGGGAAGTAATCGGCGACATGCTCGCCGATCTGCGCATTGCTCGATGCGAGCCGGCGCTCGGCCGCGCGAATGTCGGGGCGCTGTTTCAGCAGTGTGGCCGGATCGCCGATCGCGACGCTGCCGGGCAGCGTCGGCAGCGGCGCGGCCGGTGTCGTCAGCGTCGCGTCGAGCGCACCCGGCGCGCGCCCCGTCAGGATCGCGAGCCGGTCGAGCGATTCCGTCACCTGCGCGTCGAGCGGGATCAGCGAGGCTCGCGTGTTCTCGACCTGTGTCGTCAGGCGTTCGATGTCGGCATCGGCCGCGACGCCGCGCGCGCGGCGCTGCTGCGTGAGTTCAAGCATCTTCTGCTGCAACTCGGCGGTGCGTCGCGACAGCGCAAGCCGCTGCTGCTGGTCGCGGAGGTCGACATACGCGTTCGCGACTTCTGCCGCGATCGACACCTGCGTGTCGGCGAGATCGGCGTCGACTGCTTCCGCTTGAGCGGAAGCGGCTTCGACCGCCCGGCGCGTGCCGCCGAACAGGTCGATTTCCCAGGTTGCGTCGAAGCCTGCCGAATAGAGCTGCAGCGGACCCGAGCCGCCCAGCGACGGCGATGCACCGCCCGACTGGTTCGAGCCGTTCGACGGCAGCAGCGAACCGAGCGCGCTGACGTCCGGCTCGCGCATGCGGATGGCGGCGACGGTGGCGGACGATTTCGGCAACTGCGCCGCGCGCTGTTGCGAGAGCTGCGCGCGCGATGCGCGCAAGCGTGCCTGCGCAGCGTGCAGATCGGGGTTGTACGCGAGCGCCGCAGTGATCAGGTCGTCGAGCTGGCGATCGTCGAGCGCGTGCCACCACGCGCTTGGCGCGGGTGCGGCGGTGTCGACACCGGAGGCCGGCGCGCGCACGAAGACCGGCGCATCCGGTGCGGCGGGCGCGCCGCGGTAGTCGGGGCCGACCGTGCAGCCGGCGAGCAGGCACGCGGCCGCACACAGCGTGAGCACGGGGCGGCGGGGCAGGGAGAAGGGTTTCATCGCGTAAGACGGTTCAGTGGCCGGACGACATCGGCTGCGGCCCGCGCGGCGTTCTCAGCAGCAGCGCGAGCGGCACGCAGGCGAGCAGTGCAAGGCCCAGCAGATAGAAGGTTTCGGAATAGGTCATCACGACGGCCTGGACCTGGATCTGCTGCGCCAGCTGTCCGAGCGCGCGCATGTTCGAATACGCGAGATCGCCGGTGTGTGCGAACCAGTTGGCCGCGTAGGCCGACAGCCGGTCCTGCCCGATCAGCGAGTTCGCCGTCACCGATTCGCGCAGCGCGGCCGTGTGGAAGGTCGTGCGCCGGTCGATCACGGTGCCGATGATCGCGAGCCCGATCGAGCCGCCGAGGTTGCGTGCCATGTTGTAGAGCCCGGCTGCATCGCCGGAGTCTTCGCGTGCGACGGCCGCCATCGATGCCTGGTTGAGCGGCATCATCGCGAGCATCTGCGCGACGCCGCGAATCAGTTGCGACCAGACGAAGTCGTGGCCGACGCTCTGCGCGGTCAGGCTGATGTCGAGCATGCAGCTCAGGCAGAACAGCAGCAGCCCGGAGATCACGAGGATGCGGAAATCGACCTTGCCGAGCAGGCGCGGCAGGATCGGCATCACGAGAAAGGCCGGTAGCCCCGACAGCAGCATGATTGCGCCCGCCTGTTCCGCGTTGTAGCCGGCGACGATCGCGAGGAACTGCGGCAGCAGGTAGGACACGCCGTACAGGCCGGCACCGACCGCGGACACGATCACGATCACGCTTGCGTAGCGCGGATTGCGCATCAGCGACAGCCGCACGATCGGCCGCTTCGCGAAGCGTTGCGACAGCGCGATCAGGATCATCCCGGCGAGCGACACCAGGCTCAATGTGACGATCATCTGCGATTCGAACCAGCGTTCGCGCTGGCCTTCCTCGAGCACGACGGTGAGCGAGCTCAGCCCGATCGCGAGGCCGGCGATCCCGAGCCAGTCCGCGTTGAAGAACGTGCTCCATTGCGGACGGTCGGACGGCAGCCCGAACCACAGCAGCCCCATCAACAGCAGGCACACCGGCAGGTTCAGGAAAAAGCACCAGCTCCAGTTCACGTTTTCCGCGAGCCAGCCGCCGAGCACCGGGCCGAACAGCGGCCCGAGCAGCACGATCAGGCCGAACAGCGTCATGCCGACCGGCAACTGCGACAGCGGCAGCCGCGTGCGGATGATGGTCTGCGCGGTCGGGATCAGCGCGCCGCCGGTGAAGCCCTGGCCGATCCGGCCGGCGATCATCATCGGCAGCGAATGCGACCAGCCGCACATCATCGAGAACGCGATGAACAGCGCGGAGTTCGTCAGCAGGAAATTGCGCAGCCCGAACACGCGCGTGAGCCACGCGGCGAGCGGGATCATCACGATCTCCGACATCAGGTAGCCGGTCGAGATCCACGTACCTTCGGTGCCGGTCGCGCCGATTTCACCCTGGATCTGCGGCAGCGCGGAATTCGTGATCGAGATGTCGAGCGTCGCCATCAGCGCGCCGAGCGCGCCGGCCGCGACCGCGATCCAGTCGGTCACGCTCGCGCGGCCTTCGTGCGGCGGCACGGGCATCGTGGCGGACGGTTCAGCCATGATGCGTCTCGTCGCGGGCCGAGCGCGTATCGACGTCGACCGTCACCGACAGCCCCGGCAGCAGCATGCGCTGCGCGCGGGCGTTCGCGGCGAGGCGGATGCGTACCGGCACGCGCTGGACGATCTTCGTGAAGTTGCCGGTCGCATTCTCGGGCGGCAGGAGGGCGAACTGCGCGCCGGTGCCGGGTGCGAAGCTGTCGACGACGCCGGACAGCGCACCGTCCGGCAAGGCGTCGACATGCAGTTCGACCGGCTGGCCGATACGCATGTTGCCGATCTGCGTTTCCTTGAAGTTCGCGACGAGGTAGATCGAATCGACGGGCACCACGGTCAGCAGGCGCGTGCCGGGCTGCACGTATTGACCGACGCGCACCGTGCGATCGCCGACGCGGCCGGTGAGGGTGCTGCGCACGATCGTGTTGTCGAGGTCGAGCTGCGCCTGCGCGGCACTGGCCTGCGCGGCTTCGAGCTGCGCGCGTGCCTGCTGGAGCTGGGCTGTGAACGACGCGATCTGCGTGCGTGCGGCCGCGATCGACGCATTGTTCGCGGCGAGCGTCGCGACCGCCTGATCGCGCGTGCTCTTCAGGTCTGCCACACGTTCGTGCGTCTCCGCACCGGTCGCCGCGAGCGGCGCATAACGCGCGTATTCGTCGCCGGCGTGCTGCGCATTGATCCGCGACACCTTCGCCTGCGCGTCGGCCTGTTCGAGATTCGCACGCTGCTGGCTGATGTCGGCCTCGGCGCGTGCGATATCCGCGCGGCGTGCATCGACGGTCGCAAGCGATTGCGCGAGCGCAACCTGGTACTGGCGGACGTCGAGTCGCACGAGCGGATCGCCGGCCTTCACGGCCTGGTTGTCGCGGACATACACATCGGTCACGTAGCCGGCGACCTTCGGCGCGGCAGTCATGCTGTCCGCCTGCAGGTACGCGTCGTTGGTACTTTCGATGAAACGGCCGACCGTCCACCAGCGGCCGAGCCAGACGGCGCCGCCGATCGCCGCGAGCACGGCGACGACGAGCAGGATGCGCCGTTTCGATCCGTTTCCGGATTTGCTTCCGTTTCGCGGTGTTGTTCCGTTTTCCTGACGATCTGCTTGCTGTGGCGGGTCTTGCGGCGTCGACATTCCGGTGTCCAATTTATTCCAAGTGGAAGAATTATTCCAGTTGATAAAATTGTGTCAAGTAGAATATCGATCGATCGAATGACGGGGAAGGCATGAACGAAGCGAAGAAGCTGCGCCGGACGTCGGCGGGCGGCTACGCCCGCGGCGACGAAACGCGCCAGCGGATCATCGAGGCGGCGATCGAACTGTTCGGCGAGCGCGGGTTCGCGGGTGCATCGACACGCGAGATCGCTGCGATGGCCGGCGTGAACGCGCCGGCGCTCCAGTACTACTTCGAGAACAAGGAGGGCGTGTACCGCGCGTGCGTCGAGGCGATCGCGGAGAATGGCAGGGAAGTGTTCGCACCGTCGGTCGGCCATGCGAGGGCGATGCTCGATGCGGACGCGGACGTCGACGTGCTGATCGACGCGTTCATCGGGCTGCTGCGCGCGCTGTCGGACCGGATGTTCACCGCGCCGAAGACGATGAACCAGCGGATGTTCTTCGCACGCGAGCAAGGCGGCCAGGAGCCGGCGAGCGCGAGCGAGATCCTGATGAAGCGCATGCGCAAGCCGCTCAACGACGTGAGCGCCGAACTGATCGGCCGTATCTCGGGCCGGCCGGCCAACGATCCCGTCACCCGATTGCGTGCGCTGAGCTTGTTCGGGCAGATCACGGTGTTCCACATCGCGCAGCGTTCGGCGCTGCAGTTGCTCGAATGGGATGCGTTCGAGGGCGAGCGCGCGGCATTGCTGGTCGACACGATCGCCGACCAGACACGCCTGCTGCTCGAGCAATGGCATGCGCAGCGCGATGCATCGGCTGCCGATCCGGAAGCCGGCGCGAAGCGCGGGCAGGGCGCGGCGGCGAAACGTGCGGTCAAGGCGAAGGCGGGGGCATCGGCGCCCGGCGCGAAAAGCACACGGCGCGTGAACAAGCCCGCCGCGCGTTGAGCGCGGCGCGGCATCGCCCCCGGCTGGTCAACCCGGCTTGCGCTCCGGTTCGGCGGGCGACGGCGGCCGGGCCGCCGGTTCTGCGGCATGGCCGTTGCCGCTGTTGTCACCGTCGCTGCCATTGCCGCCGTTTTCGCCTTCGACGACAGGCCGCGATCCGTCCGCATAGGCGACGACGCTGCGCTGCGGATTGGCGATCCGGATGCCGCGTTCGCGGAACGTCTCCGCGATCCGCCGGTTGAATTCACGCTGCACGCTCCAGCGCGTCGCGTCCGTGCATTGCATCTGTCCGGACAGCGCGAGTGCCGCGCCGTCGACCTGGTCGATCCCCCAGTAGCTGAAGTCCGACAGGATGCCGTCGCGGTAATTCGGATCGTCGCGCAACGCCGCGCCGATCTCCTTCAGCGTCGCGATCGCGCGATCGATATCCTCGCCGTAGGCAATACTGATCTTGACGGCGGCGTTGCCGAGCCCGCGGTTCGTGTTGTTGACGGTCGTCACCGAGCTGAACGGGATCGTGTACAGCGACCCGTCGCCCGCACGCAGCCGCACGGTGCGGATCGACAGGTACTCGACCGTACCCGACACGCCCGCGAGCGTGACCCAGTCGCCGACCTGCATCGCGTTTTCCATCAGCAGGAAGATCCCGGTGATGAAATCCTGCACGAGCTTCTGCGAGCCGAAGCCGAGCGCGACACCGAAGATGCTCGCGCCGGCAAGCAGCGGGCCGACGTTCACGCCGAGCTGGCTGAGGCCCGTCAGCACGACGACGAGCGCGATCATCACGAACAGCAGCGAGCGCAACATCGGCAGCAACGTGCGCAGTCGCGCCGCGCGCACGAGATTGCCTTCGCGTGTCCACCGCTGCAGGCGGCGCTCGATCGCGATGTTCGCGGCTTCCCACACGAGGAGCGCGACGATGGCCGCAATCGCGATCGTCACCAGCGCCGACGCGAGCCGGTGGCCGATGGTGCCGGTTTCGAACGCGCGGAAGATCGGCACACCCCAGATCTGCAGCAGCAACACGACGGTCACGATGCCGATCGCGCCCGACACGATCTGGCGCAGCAGCGGGTAGTAGCGGTACGCGTGCAGGTGGACGAGCGTGCGGTCTTCGTCGCGGCCCTGGAACAGCCGCGCGAGCGCGCCGAACACGACGATCGAGACCATCCGCATGCCGATCATCACGGCGATCGAGCGGCCGCCGAGCGTGATCAGCACGCGATAGCCGTTGTGGACGTCGAGCGCCCACACGAACCACAGCGCCATCACGATGAATACCGACACGGGAGCCCACGCGTCCGCGAGCGCATTCGCGACCATCTCGAAGGACGCACGGTCGTCGCCGGCCGCGCGGATCCGCGCGGCGACCGGCTGGCGGCACCGCAGGATCAGCGCCGACACCATCAGGTGCCCGACGAGCGCGACGGCTTTCAGCAGGGCGACATGACCGGCCTCGCTGAGCCCGAAGCTCGCGGCGATCTCGACAGCGGCCGTGCAGGCGCCGACCACGATCACGATCCGCGCGATCGAACGTTGCGCGAAATCGGCCCACGCATCGCTGATGTGCAGCAACCGCAATTGCCGCGCATCGGGCTGGAAGAACAGCCGGCTGACGATCGTGACGAGCCGGCAGATCACGTAGATGTCGATCAGCGCTTCGAGCGCGGATTCGACCGGGGTACCCGTCTCTCCGATCGCCGACATCGTCAGGCTCGCGACACCGACGAACACGAGCAGCGGCACGGCCCGCAACGCGAGGCTGACGAGCGCGCGCGGCATCCGGTGCAGCAGCGTGGTGTGGCGGCGCGCGTGGCCTCGGCCTTGTGACGATGCGGGGGCGGTGTCAGGAGCATCGGCGGGATCGGCGGCGTCGGGTTTGGCGAGGGTGTCCGGCGGCGCGTCGTCGTCATCGGGCGAGGCGGAGTCCGGCGCGGTGCGTGGCGACGTGTCGGCACGCCGTGCGGCCACTGCGGCCAGCGCGCGTCGCAACAACCGCTTTGCCAACCATTCGACGAAGAGCGCGGGCACGAGCACGGCGACGATGATCCAGAACGCGTGCGCGAGATTCGCGCGCTCGTCGGCTCGCACCAGCCTGTCGTGCCACCAGCTTCCGACCGAGCCGACATCGAGCAGCGAGCGCAGCGACTCCTTCAGCGCGCCGCCGATTTCGGTGGCCCAGCGCGATCCCTGCCGGACGAGCATCGACGCGAGCCCGTTCGACGTGAGCGCGCCCGGGGCCGCGGCAGCCGATGCGCCGCTGGCCGCCGCCGCATCGCTGGCCACGACCGCGGGTGCGCTCAGCGCGCCGACGGCCGCGATCGCACGCAGCGTCGTTTCGACCTGCGCGCGATCGCGTGGATTTTCGAGCACGTTGAGTGCCTGCTGAGCCTGTTGCGGCGTCAGCGCGGGCGCGGTGCCGGAAGCGGCCGACGCGGCGGCCGGGGCGGGAGCGGCCGCGTGAGCGGCCGTGACGACGGCGGCAAGCAGCCAGCCGAGGAGGATATGTCGCATGGAGTGGGCATGCGGGCGCGCATCGGCGCGCGGCCCGCCGGGCTGAACGATGGACGGGAAGTTAACATGATCGCGCCCGGAACCGAATAGTTCCGTCGACGATCATTCGAATCGGGCATGCACGACGCGGCGCGGCCGTTTGCGGCGCGTTTCCGCGGTCATGTGGCTGACGCAGCGGGGAGGCGACTCGATTGCCGGCGTGTAAGGCTCGCGTAATGCCCGCTTGCGGGCAACGGCGAGCGCCGCGCGCATCGCGCCGAATTCATCCGGAATCCTGCCAAATCACGCTTCCCCGTCGTGAAAAACCGGCAGGACGTGTTCCGCGATTTCTTCGATGACGTCGCGCACGGGCCGGTCCGAGCCCGGATTCAGCGTGACGTGATGCGTGCCTGCCGCGCGCATGTTCCGCAGGATGTCGATCAATGCGCGGCGTCCGGTTGCATAACCGAGCGGCAATGCGGTAGCCGGCGCATCGGGATCCTCGACGAGGTCGAGTCGCATCGACACGCCGAACGCGCGAAAGGCCGGCGACGCGAGCCTTTCAACCGCCGCGCGCCACATCGAATACCGTGCGCGCTGCGTGTCCGGATCGCGGTGGTACGTCATCCAGCCGATCGAGTGACGCGCGATCCAGTCGACGCTTTGACCGCCCGAGCCGACCGCCAGCATCGGCACCGCGTCGGCGCCGCGAGGCAGCAGCGTGAAGTCGGGCGCATCGGGCGGCGCTTCGTCGGGCAGCACGCGCGATGGCACGCCGAGCGCGGCCGCGACGACGTCCCAGTGCGCGCGGTACCGGTCGCGGCGCGTTTCCGCGTCGACGCCGAACGCCGCATATTCGGGCGGCCGGTCGCCGGAGCCGAGCCCGAGGATGAAGCGTCCGCCCGACAGCGTCGCGACCGACAGCGCGCCTTTCGCGATATGCAGCGGATGACGCAGCGGCAGCACGATCGCGCCGCTGGCGAGTGCAATCCGGCGCGTGCGTGACGCCAGTGCGCCGAGCAGGACCCACGGGTCGAGGTGGCCGACCGGGTCGGGATAGTCGGCGCTGTTCAGCGGCACGTCGCGAATCCACAGCGCGCGAAAGCCGAGCGTGTCGGCCAGCGCCGCGAGTTCGAGTTGCTCGTCGAAGTCGGCGACGACATGGCCGGTGCGAAGCAGCGGCAACGTGAGGCCGATCGACAGCTGCCCGGCCGAAAAGACGCGATGCGCGACGTCGGGACGGGCAGGGGCGGGCGTGGTCATGTCGGGTCCTTGGAGGCGGGGCAAAGCGGGCGTGCGACGTTGCGTGTCCGAATGCTAGCGTGTTTGCGCGCCGGCTGCGCGGCACGGCATGCGCAGCGCCCGATCGGGCGTGACCGGTGACGTCGAGGTAACGGGAGCCATGCGGGCAGCGGGCCGGGCATAATCGGTGCCTTCAATCATCGAGAACAGCGAATCCGGATGAATGCGCTTCAACACGCGATGATCGGTCTGGCGGCGAGCGCGATGCTTTTCACGGTTGCGCCCGGCGCGCGCGCGGACGATGCGCAGCGTACCGCTATCTGCAAGACCGCCGAGGAAACGGGCTACACGGCCGACATCCGCAATTGCCTGCGGCTGAAATACGACGAGGCCGACCGACGGTTGAATGCCGTCTACAAGACGAAGATGGCGAGCCTGGATGCACAGGGCAAGGCGAGGTTGCGCGACGACGAGCGCCGCTGGCTCAAGGCGCGGGATGCTGCCTGCGCCGAATCGCGGCAGCCCGATGCAGGCGGTACGCTCGGGCTCGTGGAGGTTGACAGTTGCTTCGTCGGCGAAACCGAACGTCGCGTGAAGGTTATCGAGGCCTTTCGTTGAGGTGTCGCGCAGGCCCCGGCGCTATGCCACCCGCAGCGTCGTGCCGCGCAGCGTGAGGCCGAGGCGCGCCGCCGCGCGTTGTGACGCGCGGTTGTCGCTGTCGGTGCTGTAGAACAGCGTGCGGGTTCGAAGCGACGGCAGCCGCGACCACGCGGCGGTCACGGCCGCCGCGAGGCCGCGCCCCCGGAATGCAGGGGCCGTCGCGAGACCGAGTTCGGCACCGACTTCGGATAGCCGCGCGGCGAATGCGACCGAGGCGACTTCTCCGTCGACGACGGCCGCGCACCACGGCGCCCACAGATCGGCGGCGTCTTGAAACCCCATCGAGAACAGGCCTTCGGGCATCCCGCGTGTCGACAGCGCGTGCAGCAGATGCCGGCCCGCGTCGCTGTCGCCGTCGATCAGTTCGACGTGTGCGTCGGTGTCGAAGCCGAGTGCGTGCGGCAGCGCGTAGACGAGACCGATGTTCCAGTGCGGAACGGGGGCGAGCAGCGACAGATAGCGTTCGAGATGCGCGGGCTGCGTGCAGTCCGCCGACGGCGTTTCGCTGTCGGCCAGGCGCGCCAGTTTTTCTGCGACAGGAAAGGGCACGTCGGCGCGTACGCCCGCCAGGGTGCGTTTTGCGCCTCTGCCGAGCCAGAAGCGGGGCCCGGGCGAGCAGTCGGGATCGTTCTCGCGTTCGATCCGGCGATCCGGATGCAGCCGGAACAGCGTCCGGTAGTCGATATCCAGCCAGTCGTGTGTGTCAGGCATAGGTCGGGCAGGTGGCTCCCGTCAGGTGGCGGCGAGTTGCGCGAAGCCGGCCGGGGCGGGCCCGCGCGTCCGTTCGTGCGTATGCGGCACTGTGGGGCGATTGTAAGCCGGTCGGCAATCGCGCGCGGATGCAACGACGCGACATCGGCGCGGACCGTGCCGGCGCGGCATGACGACATCGCGGCATGCCCGGCCGACGGTCGCCGATCCGGCACGCGTTTCAGTTTCGAAACGTTCGCGCTGCTTGCCGGTGCGCGATTCGCCGCGATGGCCCCGCTTCGGCCCGCGCGGCCTTGCGGCATGAAGCATGGTGCGCTCCTTGCATATCTGTACGTGCCGTGAGCGCGGTCGCGGACGCAGTCGGTCCGGCGATCGCTTCAGTGGGTCGGACGTATCGGAGACGGGGACAAGAGAATGAAAACAGACCGAATCGCAACATGCCGTGTTGCAAACATGAATCGCCGACCTGCCTGGGTATTCGCTTCGCCGTTGATCGAGGCGACGTGAGCGCGCGGCTTTCCGTTCCATCCGAGCAATCGGGTTTGTTCTGAACGACGACGTGCAGGTGTGACGCACGAGGCCGACTGGTGCCGGTCGGCCGTCGGGGACGAACTTCGAATATCCGTGGATGGCCCGGCCCGGAACCCGGATCGTCATGCTGGCGCGCGCAACGCGAGTCGTCGCGCGGCGCAGGTGTTCGTGCGCCGCGTATCGCGTCGGCGCGACGGGCCCGAACCGGAACGCACCGGGTCGCACCGGAAAGCCAACAGCGCATCGATGTGTCCGGCACCGCGGAATACATGCAGTCCAGGGGAAGCGTTCGCCGGCCGCGGCATGGCGGGCGCCGCGAAATTGTGCTGTCAGTTGATCCACTACCCCGATGGATCAATTGTTGAAGCGCCCATCGCCGAGTGGCGGATGGGCGTCTTTTTTTGTGCGCCGGTTTGCGACGCGGGCCATCGGCCCGATCGCGCGGCGTTCTGTATCATGTGTTGGCGTGCCTGGCTGCCCGTGCGGGCGCACGGCTTGCCGGCGCACCCGATCACGCGTTGCCAACATGAACGACACAGCCCTGCACGACCCCTCAACCGCCGGCATCGATCCGGCCGCACTCGATGCGCTGCAGACGTTCGTCGAACGTCATCCGCGCCTGCTGGTACTGACCGGCGCGGGCATCAGCACCGACTCCGGCATTCCCGGCTATCGCGACCGCAACGGCCAGTGGATGCGCTCGCCGCCGATTCAGCTCCATGAATTTCTCGGCTCCGATGCCGCGCGGCGGCGTTACTGGGCGCGCAGCATGATCGGCTGGCCCGTCGTCGGCCGCGCCCAGCCGAACGGGTCGCACGTCGCGCTCGCGCGGCTCGGCAGCGCGGGGCGGATCGAGCGTCTCGTCACGCAGAACGTCGACGGTTTGCACCAGCGCGCGGGCAGCGGCGACGTGATCGAGCTGCACGGCGGCATCGACGGCGTCACGTGTCTTGATTGCGGCGCGCATCATGCGCGCGCGACGATCCAGGTCATGCTCGAGGCCGACAATCCCGAGCTGCTGGGCGCGCAGGCCGAGCCTGCAGCGGACGGCGACGCGCATCTCGAATGGGCGGCGCTCGACACGTTCCGCATCCCGGCGTGCCCCGCGTGCGGCGGGCTGCTGAAGCCGGCAGTCGTGTTCTTCGGCGAAAACGTGCCGCGCGAGCGCGTGGCGCTCGCGTCGCAGGCGCTCGATGCGGCCGATGCGCTGCTCGTCGTCGGCTCGTCGCTGATGGTGTATTCCGGCTACCGCTTCTGCGTGTGGGCGCAGGCGCAGCACAAGCCGGTCGCCGCGCTCAATCTCGGCCATACGCGCGCCGATCCGATCCTGACGCTGAAGGTCGAGGCGCGCTGCGCACCCGCGCTCGATGCGCTCACCGCGCGGCTGGGCCTCGCGGGCCACGCACCGGAGCACGCATCGTGACCGATCCGACCGCTTCGCCCGATCCGTCCGCGCGGCTGTCGGCGCCGGCAGCCGAACGCAATCGCGGGCCGATCCTCGACGTCTTGCGCCGCGTGTTGCCGGCGAGCGGCCGCGTGCTCGAAATCGCGAGCGGCACGGGCCAGCATGTCGTCCATTTCGCACAGGCGTTGCCGGGCCTGCACTGGCAACCGAGCGATCCCGATGCGCAGGCGCGCCGCTCGATCGCCGCGTGGGTTGCCCATGCGGGCCTTGCGAACGTTGCCGGGCCGCTGGCGTTCGACGTGCGCGACGCGTCGTGGCCGGTCGACGCGCTCGACGCGATCGTCTGCATCAACATGATCCATATCTCGCCCTGGGCCTGCACCGACGCGCTGTTCGCGGGCGCGTCGCGCCTGCTGCGGCCGGGCGGCGTGCTGTTCCTGTACGGGCCGTATCGCCGCGAGGGCCGGCACACGGCGCCGTCGAACGAGGCATTCGACCTGCAATTGCGCAGCCGCGACCCGTCGTGGGGCGTGCGCGATCTCGAAACCGTCGTCGCGCTCGGCCTCGATCGCGGGCTCGACTGCATCGAGGTGGTCGAGATGCCGGCGAACAACCTGAGCGTCGTGTTCCGGCGGTTGCCGCACGCGGAGCAGTGACACGCAAGCGCGCATCGCCGCCGGGTTTCCACTATCCTTTCGCCTGTGCGCGCGACCCGGTTCGGGTCGCGCCCCGTTTTTTCCGGAGAATTGACTAATGGGCAAACAAGCAATCGGTGTGATCGGGCTCGCGGTGATGGGCCGCAATCTCGCACTCAATATCGAGAGCCGCGGTTACGCGGTGTCTGTGTACAACCGCAGCCGCGAGAAAACCGACGAACTGATCGCCGAATTCCCCGGCCGCAACCTGGTGCCGACCTATACGCTCGAGGAATTCGTCGCGTCGCTCGAAACGCCGCGCCGGATCCTGATGATGGTGAAGGCCGGCGAAGCGACCGATGCGACGATCGCATCGCTCAAGCCGCTGCTCGAGAAGGGCGATGTGCTGATCGACGGCGGCAACACGCATTTCACCGACACGATCCGCCGCAATCAGGAGCTCGCGCAATCGGGCCTGCACTTCATCGGCACCGGCGTGTCGGGTGGCGAAGAGGGCGCGCTGCGCGGCCCGTCGATCATGCCTGGCGGCCAGCGTGACGCGTACGACCTCGTCGAGCCGATCCTCAAGCAGATCGCCGCGAAGGCGCCGTCGGACGGCGAGCCGTGCGTCGCCTACATGGGCCCGGACGGTGCGGGCCATTACGTGAAGATGGTCCACAACGGCATCGAATACGGCGACATGCAGCTGATCGCCGAAAGCTACTCGGTGCTGAAGGACGTCGCGGGCCTGACCAACGACGAACTCGGCGCGGTGTACACCGAATGGAACCAGGGTGAACTCGACAGCTACCTGATCGAGATCACGTCGAAGATCTTCGGCAAGAAGGACGAAGAGACCGGCAAGCACCTCGTCGACGTGATCCTCGATCGCGCCGCGCAGAAGGGCACCGGCAAGTGGACGAGCCAGAACGCGCTGGATCTCGGCGTGCCGCTGCCGCTCATCACAGAGTCGGTGTTCGCGCGCGTGCTGTCGTCGCTGAAGACCGAGCGTGTCGCGGCCAGCAAGATCCTGTCGGGCCCGGCCGCCGCGCCGTTCGACGGCGATCGCGCCGCGTTCGTCGAAGCGGTGCGCCGCGCGCTGTACCTGAGCAAGGTGATCTCGTACGCGCAGGGCTTCGCGCAACTGCGCACGGCCTCCGAAGAGTACGGCTGGAACCTCGATCTCGGGACGATCGCGAAGATCTTCCGCGCTGGCTGCATCATCCGCGCGCGCTTCCTGCAGAAGATCACGGACGCGTACGCGAAGGATCCGGCGCTCGCGAACCTGCTGCTCGATCCGTACTTCAAGGACATCGCCGCGAATTACCAGGCGTCGCTGCGCGACGTCGTGGTGGCCGCGGTGAAGGCAGGCGTGCCGGTACCGGCGTTCGCGTCGGCCGTCGCGTACTTCGACAGCTATCGTTCCGAGCGGCTGCCGGCGAACCTCGTGCAGGCGCAGCGAGACTTCTTCGGCGCGCACACGTTCGAGCGTACCGACAAGCCGGGCAGCTTCCACGCGAACTGGTCCTGACCGGCTGGCAGGGGGCGGCATTGTTGCGAAAATCTATTCTTTGAATAGGGTTTTTCTATCCCGGATGCCGACATTGTTGGCTCCCGGGAAACAGTGTTTTCGTTCTTTCATGGTTTTCCCTAGGTGTTCCCGGGACTAAACTCTGTTCCATCGCTGCAGACATGGTGTGTGCGGCGGAGCAAAAAAATCCCGGAGGTAATCATGAAATCGCTGATCGCAACGTTCGCCGCAGCTGCCGTTCTCGCCGTTCCCGCCGTCTCGTTCGCCCAACAGAATGCGCCCGTCACCCGTGCACAGGTGAAGGCCGATCTGGTCGCCGTCCAGCAGGCCGGCTACAAGCTGGGCAGCGACCGTACGAACTACCCGGAAAGCATTCAGGCCGCTGAAGCCCGCCTGAACCCGCAACAGAACGTCGCCGCTGCCGACACGACCGGCTATGGCGCACAACCGGCTGCCGCGCAAGAATCCGGCGCACCGGCCAAGGCCAAGACCGGCTGGCAAGTCAAGCGCATCGCTGACGACGCGCCGATCTACAAGGGTCGTTAATGGTGGTTCGGTCGGTGCAGCCGCGTTGGCGGCCTGATCCGTCCCCTGAAGTACGAACAGCCCGTCGTTCCGGATAGCGGAACGACGGGCTGTTTTCATTGGTGGCGCGCGTATCGCGCCGACCGTCGGTTCAGTGCAGCGGGCGCCTGCCGCGCCCGATATCCCGGAACAGCGCTTCGGCCGGTTCCAGCACCTGCAGCCACGTTTCGTCGTAGCCGCTCAGCGTGTCGAGCGCGTCGCGCAGCCGCTCGATCGCGAGGACCGGCAACTCGACGCTGTGGCGCGTGGCGCCGGTCATGTGCGCGACGCTCGCCAGCTGGACGAGCGCATCGGCCGCCTCGGCGACGTCGGTTGCGAACAGCAGGTGCCGGTTGAGCAATTCGACCAGGCCGCTGGAACCGGAGAAATCGTCGGCGTTGAGCTGCACGGAAAGAAACGTCGCGTTGTTCATTGTCATGCTCCTCGTTGTCGTTGGGTCGCGCAGTGCATCACCGAGTATAGGTGGCGATCGAAGGGGAGAATGTGACGGGATCGATACGGCAGGCGCGGGTGGCGAGGCCTGCGGAAGATCCGCGGCAGGCCCGCCCGGCGGGGCTCGCAGGCGGCCGGCACGCTGCTGCGGCACCGCAAGATTGTTGCCGGATCAGGCATCGGTCGCGGCCTTGACCGCCACAAATGGTATCTTTGCCGATCGGAACGGCGCGAAAAAGGGGCCGGTGAGCCCATCGCGCCGATGTTCCGCTGTGGAAACTGACGGCCGCGAGAGCGGTCGGATACTGATTGGTCCGGCCGTCCGGCCGGACATCGTGCGTCGCGCGCCGGGGGGCGGTGGGCGGCGCAACGACGCAAATCCGGGAGGACCCTTGAGAGAAACTATTCCCATCCACGATGCGCCGACGCGCTGGCTGCCGCAGGCGGCACTCGTTGCCGCGGCCATCGCGCTGACGGGTTGCACGATGACGCCGTGGACCGACAGCTGGCAGCCGGCGCGCCAGTCGGCACCCACGTCGGCCGCGACGCCGGGCGTGATCGCCGGCTATTACCGCGTGAATCCGGGCGATACGCTCGCGGGTGTCGCGAACGCGTACGGGCAGCGCGTGCAGGACGTGGCCAGCTGGAACCACATGGCGCCGACCGATGCCGTGTATCCCGGGCAGGTGCTGCGCGTCGCGCCGCCGCCTGCGGCGACGTCGCTCGGGCAGCCGCCCTCGGCGGCCGCGCAGCCGGGCTCGCTCGCCTGGCCGGCCACCGGTGTCGTGGCGACGCCGTTCGCGGCCGGCAGGACGCGCGGCATCGTGATCGCGGCGTCCGGCCCCGACCATTCGGTGCGGGCCGCGGCGGCCGGACGCGTGGTTTATGCGGGGTCCGGCGTCAAGGCCTACGGCCCGCTCGTGATCCTGAAGCATGAGAACGGGCTCATCACGGCCTATGGACACAACGGCAAACTGCTGGTCAACGAAGGCGACGCGGTGCGCCAGGGCCAGCCGGTCGCCGAAATGGGCACCGACACGAGCGGTCGTTCGACGTTCGAGTTCGAAGTGCGCCAGAACGGCAAGGTCGTCGATCCGATGAACTTCCTGCCGCGCAACGGCGGCTGACGGCCCGCCTCACCCCGTGTGCGCCGGGCGGCGCACACGATCCGGCGTTTCCCGCCTTCATCCTTTCCCGAGCGTCACTGCACCCGACTGTCTCGCGTGATTGCCGAGCCAGCGAATGCCCAGTGCGAGCGCCGCCGCGCCGATCGCGATCAGCGAACACTGGATCGCGACCGGCAGGTAGCCATGCGGCCGCGGATCGACGAACGGGTAGGGATACCAGTTCTCCAGCGCGCCGCGCACGAGCGTATAGCCGAGATAGACGACCGGAAATGCGAGCCACGCGAACGCGCTGCGCCGCGGGATCGGCAGGCGCGGCTCCACGTACAGCCAGTCGCACAGCACGACGAGCGGCACGATCCGGTGCAGCACCCAGTTGTTGAACGCCGGCGTGACGTGGCGCAGCGCATCGAGCCGCGCGAGCAGGAGTTCGTAGACGATCGCGGTGATCAGGACGTACAGCACCGCGGCGCCGCGCATCGATTCGTATCGAGCCGAGCCGGGGCGGGCGATGCGCCAGAGCCCGGCGGCGAGCATCGCGGCCGCGTAGAGGCTGCTCAGTTGCGTGAAGTAGCTGAGAAAGTTGCCGAGCTCGAATGCAGGCATGCCCCAGTAGCCGGCGATGCTGTGCAACGTCGTCGACACCGCGAGCAACGCGGCGGTCAGCCGATAGGCCGCAACGAAGAACGCCTTGCTCATGATGCGCGCGCAACGTCGACACCAAAGCTTCATCGTGCCACAGCCGTTTACGGGCGCGATGCGGATTTTCCATATGACGGCCCGCGCGGCGCGTGCGTTGACGATTCATCCGATATTTGACCTCGCCGCACAAAACCGGACGCACGTGCGGCTACAATCGTGGCAGCCTTGCCGGGCTGCCGAACCGATTGCGGCATGCGCCCATCCCCGCATACAACACGAGACGAAGCATGAGAAACATCCTCGCGAAACAGACGCGCTACAGCTCGCCCGCGATCTTCTTCCACTGGGCCGTGTTCGCGCTGGTGGCGCTGGCCTACCTGGCCATCGAGATCCGCGGGCCGAAAGGCAGCGACAGCCGGGTGTTCTGGATGAACGCTCACCTCACCGCGGGCACGCTCGTGCTTGTGCTGTCGGTGCTGCGCGTGCTGTGGCGAGTCGTCAGCCGCGTGCCCGAGGCCGTTCCGCAAACGGCGCTGCTGCGCTGGCTCTCGAAGCTCGCGCATCTCGCGCTCTACGTGTTCATCATCGCGCAGCCGCTGCTCGGGATCATGACGATCAACCTGGGCGGAAAGCCGGTGTCGCTCGACTGGCTCGGCGTGTCGTTCACGCTGCTCGGCCCCGACAAGGCGCTGCGGCCGACGATCAAGGAAGCGCACGAGCTGATTGGCAACGCGTTCTATTTCGTGATCGGATTGCACGCGCTGGCCGCGCTTTACCATCATTTCATCCGGCGCGACGACGTACTGCGGCGCATGGCGCCCTGAACGGCACGTTCGTTCCGGAAGCATGCAGCAGGCGGGGGCGCATGGTTGTGTTGACAACCATGCGCCCCCGGTCCGTTTACCGCCATCTGCGCTGGTCAGCGCGTTAAACATTCTGTAACATCTCGGCTGTTTTTACATTCCGCTTACTCTGCGCCGCGCATGCTGCACCGACATCGTCACCTGACCGCCTGGTTTGGCGTGCTCGCGATCTGGTTCGCGATCGCGGCGCCGCTGGTGTCGCAGTGGCGCGTCGCGCAGGCGGCCACGCCCGACGCAATTGTCTGCAGTGCAGAGCATGGCGCGCATCGGTCACCCGATGCAGGCCGCATGCACGATCACGCGCTGCATCTCGATGCGTGCGGCTACTGCGGTTTCTTCGCGCACAGTCCCGCGATCGGCGGGCCTGCCGCCGCGGCACTCGCTTCCGTTCCCGTCGTTTCCGTCTCCGCCGTCGCGCCGCCTGCCGTCGCGGCGCGCGCCGACCGCTATCCGCGCGCGTACCCGCGCGCACCGCCCGAGCGCGCCTGACGCGCTGTTTTCCGTTCTTTTCACCGCCGATATCCGTGCGGCCCGTCGAGGCCGTGCGGAGGGCGTCACTCGGGCTTTCGATCATGACCATTTTCCAGTTGCGTGCGCCGCGGGCGTCGCGCAATGCCTGTGCGCGGCGCATGCCGCGCGTGCTGAAACTCACCGTTCCCGCGCTCGCAGCCGGCGCACTGGCCGCGAGCGCCGCGGCAGCCGAAACGGCGCGCGCGGCCGGCGCGCCGGCCGACGATACGGCCGCGCCGCTGCCGGCCATCGAAGTCGTCGCATCGCCGCTGACGACGCCGCTCGTCGTCGTCACGGATCCGAAGACCCCGCGCCAGCCGCTGCCCGCCAGCGACGGCGCGGATTACCTGAAGACGATCCCCGGCTTCACGTCGATCCGCAGCGGCGGTACCAACGGTGACCTCGTGCTGCGCGGGATGTTCGGCTCGCGGCTGAACATCCTGGCGAACGGGATGTCGACGCTCGGCGCATGCCCGGGCCGGATGGATGCGCCGACGTCGTATATCGCACCCGAAAGCTATGACAAGGTCACCGTCCTGAAGGGGCCGCAGACCGTGCTGTACGGCCCCGGCGCATCGGCCGGCACCGTGCTGTTCGAGCGCGTGACCCCGCGATTCGACAAGCCCGGCATGCGCTTCGAGGGCAGCCTGGTCGGCGGGTCGTTCGGCCGCAACGACCAGAACATCGACGTGACGGCCGGCACGCCGGACGTCTATGGCCGCGTGACCGCGAACCACGCGCATTCGCAGGACTACAAGGACGGCAACGGCAACACCGTGCCGTCGCAGTGGGACAAATGGAACGCCGATGCGGCGCTCGGCTGGACGCCGGACGACCACACGCGCGTCGAGCTGACCGCCGGCACCGGCGACGGCTATGCGCGCTACGCGGGGCGCGGAATGGACGGCGCGCATTTCCGCCGCGAGACGTTCGGCCTGTCGTTCGACAAGAAGCATATCGGCGACGTGCTCGACCGGATCGAGGCGCGCGTGTACTACAACGAAGCCGATCACGTGATGGACAACTACACGTTGCGGCAACCCGACCCGACCAGCAGCATGCCGATGCGGATGGCGTCGGAAGTGCGGCGTCGCACGGTCGGCGCGCGCGCAGCCGCGACGTTCCGTTTCGCCGGCGACTTCAAGCTCGTGACGGGCGTGGATGCGCAATCGAACCGGCTCGACTCGCGCTCGGCGATGGGGCGGCAGAACTACGGCGACCAGCCGTGGGATGCGCAGGCGACGATGTGGAACGCGGGCGTGTTCGGCGAACTGACGTGGTACGCGAGCGAAGTGTCGCGCGTGATCGGCGGTGCGCGCGTCGACTATGCGAGCGCACGCGACAAGCGCGCGACGACGAGCGGCATGATGAAGAGCAAGCCGAATCCGACCTTCGACGACGATCGCACGCGCGTGCTGCCGAGCGGCTTCATCCGCTACGAACGCGATCTCGCGTCGCTGCCCGTCACGTGGTACGCGGGGATCGGCCATACGGAGCGTTATCCCGATTACTGGGAGCTGTTCTCCGCGAAGCGCGGGCCAGCCGGTTCGGTCAACGCGTTTTCGGCGGTGCAGCCGGAGAAGACCACGCAGCTCGACATCGGCGCGCAATACAAGAGCGACCGGCTCGATGCATGGGTGTCGGCCTACGCGGGCTACGTGCAGGACTTCATCCTGTTCAACTATTCGGCCGGCATGATGGGCCCGACCACGCAGGCGACCAACGTCAATGCGCAGATCATGGGCGGCGAGGCGGGCGTGTCGTGGCGGCCGGTTGCGCCGCTGCGCGTCGAGACGTCGCTCGCGTATGCGTGGGGGCGCAACGTGGCAAGCGGCGATCCGCTGCCGCAGATGCCGCCGCTCGAGGCACGCATCGGGCTCGAATACACGCGTGGTGCGTGGTCGGCAGGGGGCCTGTGGCGCATCGTTGCGCCGCAGCATCGCTATGCACTGAACGAGGGCAACGTGGTCGGCAAGGACTTCGGCCCGAGCGCCGGATTCGGCGTGCTCTCGCTGCATACGCAGTACAACGTGAGCAAGACCGTGCAGGTATCGGTGGGCGTCGACAACGTGCTGAACAAGGCCTATACCGAGCACCTGAACCTCGCCGGCAACGCGGGCTTCGGCTATCCGGCGAACTCGCCGGTGATGGAGCCGGGCCGGACCGCCTGGGTGCGCGTGAGCGCGAAGCTGTAACGCGTCGCGCGTGTGCGTTGCAGCATGCGCACGCATGAACGCGGCCCCGCCTGAACGGGCGGGGCGCGTCAACCGATTAGAGAACCGTGTCTAGTCAGGGCGCAAACGTTCGCGAGTCGTGATTCACTCCCGCATTCGACGCACACGGTGCGCGCGACGTTCGCGATGCAGGGTGTGTGTCGATCCGGCTTCATTCGCACCGGCAGCACAATAATCAGGAGAACATGCATGGCCAGGACGATGCGTTCCAGGGTGGTGGCAGGGGCAGTGGCATGCGCGATGAGCATCGCGCCGTTCGCGGGGACGACCGCGATGATGACGCTCGCGACGACGCACGCGGCAATGGCGGCCACCGCGCCCGCCGCTGGCTACGCGGCGACGCGTTACCCGATCATCCTCGTGCACGGGCTCTCGGGTACCGACAAGTACGCCGGCGTGCTCGAGTATTGGTACGGCATCCAGGAGGACCTGCAACAGAACGGTGCGACCGTCTACGTCGCGAACCTGTCGGGTTTCCAGAGCGACGACGGCCCGAACGGGCGCGGCGAACAGTTGCTCGCTTACGTGAAGACGGTGCTCGCGGCGACGGGGGCGACCAAGGTGAATCTCGTCGGTCACAGCCAGGGCGGCCTCTCGTCGCGCTATGTTGCTGCCGTCGCGCCCGATCTCGTTGCGTCGGTGACGACGATCGGCACGCCTCATCGCGGCTCCGAATTCGCCGACTTCGTGCAGAACGTGCTCGCGTACGATCCGACCGGGCTTTCGTCATCGGTGATCGCCGCGTTCGTCAATGTGTTCGGGATCCTGACGAGCAGCAGCCACAACGCCAACCAGGACGCGCTTGCCGCACTGCAGACGCTGACCACCGCACGGGCCGCCACGTACAACCAGAACTATCCGAGCGCGGGCCTGGGTGCGCCGGGCAGTTGCCAGACCGGTGCGCCGACCGAAACCGTCGGCGGCAACACGCACCTGCTGTATTCATGGGCCGGCACGGCGATCCAGTCGACGCTCTCCGTGTTCGGCGTCACGGGCGCGACGGACACGAGCACCCTTCCGCTCGTCGATCCGGCGAACGTGCTCGACCTGTCGACGCTTGCGCTGTTCGGCACCGGCACGGTGATGATCAACCGCGGCTCCGGGCAGAACGACGGGCTCGTGTCGAAGTGCAGTGCGCTGTACGGCAAGGTGCTGAGCACGAACTACAAGTGGAACCACCTCGACGAGATCAACCAGCTGCTCGGCGTGCGCGGCGCGTATGCGGAAGATCCGGTCGCGGTGATCCGCACGCATGCGAACCGGCTGAAGCTGGCGGGCGTGTAATCGATGACGGCACGAGGAGGACGCGCGCCGCTGGCGCGCCGCGCCGTGGTCTATGGTGCCGTGGGGCTGGCGGCGATTGCCGGCGTGGCGATGTGGAGCGGCGCGGGCCGGCATGGCGGGACGGGCGCATCCGGCGAGCCGCCGGATGCGTCGGCGGCACGCGGACCGGCTGCCGCACCGCCGCAGGCCGCCGTGCCGGCAAGCACGGGCCTGCCGCCGTCGCTCGCCGGCTCCAGCGCGCCCCGCTTGCCGCTCGATGCCGGCGGCCATCTCGCGAAGGCGCGCGCGGTGCGGGATTTCTTCGACTACTGCCTGACCGCGCAGAGCGACCTGAGTGCGGCCGGGCTCGATGCGTTCGTCGTGCGCGAGATTGCCGCACAGCTCGACGGGACCGTTGCGCAGGCCGAGGCGCTCGACGTGTGGCATCGGTATCGCGCGTATCTCGACGCACTCGCGCAATTGCGCGATGCCGGCGCGGCCGACAAGTCGGACCTGGGTGCATTGCAGCTCGCGCTCGACCAGCGCGCGTCGATCGCGTACCGCACGCTCGGCGACTGGAGCCAGCCGTTCTTCGGTGCGGAGCAATGGCGGCAGCGCTACGACCTCGCGCGGCTGAAGATCGTGCAGGACCCCGCGCTGACGGATGCGCAGAAGGCCGAACGGCTCGCGGCGCTCGAACAGCAGATGCCGGCCGACGAACGCGCCGCGCAGCAGCGCGTCGACCGGCAGCGCGCGGCGATCGACCAGATCGCGCAATTGCAGAAGAGCGGGGCGACGCCCGATGCGATGCGCGCACAACTGACGCAGACGCTCGGCCCCGAAGCGGCCGCGCGCGTCGCGCAGATGCAGCAGGACGACGCATCGTGGCAGAGCCGCTACGCGGACTACGCGACGCAGCGTGCACAGATCGAGTCGGCCGGCCTGTCGCCGCAGGATCGCGACGCGCAGATCGCCGCGCTGCGGCAGCGCGTGTTCACGAAGCCCGGCGAAGCCGCGCGCGCGGCGTCGCTCGATCGCGGGGCGGGCAGCGCGCGGTAACGCTCGCGGCGCTGGCGGCACGGCGCATGACGGCCGTTATGCCGCGCGCGTGAGATCGCGAGGCAGGTGTTGCTCGATGGTATTCGCGAGCGTGTCGAATGCCGGCCGGATGCCTTCGTGCGCGACGCACGCATAACCGAGCAACAGGCCGCGCCGCGCGGTATCGAGGTTGCTGTAGTAGCTGGTGAGCGGGCGCACGATCACGCCCGCATCGAACGCGCTCTGCGTGACCGCACGGTCATCGCAGGCGTCGGGCAGGCCGAGCACGAGATGCAGGCCGGCCTCGTCGCCCATCACGGGCAGCGCGTCGCCGAAGCGCGCGCGGATCGCGTCGATCATCAGCTGCCGGCGCTCGCCGTACAGCGTGCGCATCCGTCTGACGTGCGAAGTCAGGTGGCCGTCCATGATGAATTCGGCGAGCACGGCCTGCTGCATCAACTGGCCCTCGCGGTACAGCTCCGACAACCCGGTGCGGAACGTGTCGACGAGATGCTCGGGCACGACCATGTAGCCCATCCGCAGCCCCGGGAACAGCATCTTGCCGAGGCTGCCGACGTAGATCACGCGGCCGCCGTCGTCGAGCCCCTGCAGCGACGCGAGCGGGCGGCTGCCGTAGCGGAACTCGCTGTCGTAGTCGTCCTCGATGATCCAGCAGCGGTGCTGCCGCGCGTATTCGAGCAGCATCCGGCGCCGTGCGAGGCTCATCACCATCCCGAGCGGGTACTGGTGCGACGGCGTGACGAGCACGAGCCGGGGCGGATGCTGCATGTCGCTGGCACGCGGGTCGAGCCCTTCCTGGTCGACCGGCACCGGCGTCAGCGTGAGGCCCGCCGCCTGCAATACGCTTCGCACACCCCAGTAGCACGGTTCCTCGACCCACGCGCGATCGCCGATGTCGGACAGCAGCCGCACCGCGAGATCGATCGACTGGTGGATGCCCGTCGTGATGATCACCTGGTCGGGCGAGCACTTGACCGAGCGCGCGACGCGCAGGTAATCGGCGAGCGCGCGCCGCAACGGCCGGTAGCCGCCGCCCGGCGCATAGGTCAGCAGCTCGGGGTTCGCTTCCTTCCACAGCCGCGCCTGCAGGCGGCTCCACGTCCGGCTCGGGAACTCCGACACGTCCGGCACGCCCGGCATGAACGCGCCCCATTGGCGTCGCGATACCCCCGCATGCTCGATCAGTTGCCGGCCGCGCATCGACAGGCCGCCCTGCGCGTCCGGCTGCGGCGCTGCGTCGGCGCTCGACGGCGGCGGCGCGGCGCCCGGCACGTGGATCGCGGCGGCATCCGGCCGCGTGTCGGCCACATAGGTGCCGCTGCCGGTGGTCGTCAGCACGTAGCCTTCGGCGGTCAGCTGGTCGTACACGTGCAGCACGGTATTGCGCGCGATCGACAGGTCGGCCGCGAGCGTGCGGGAACTCGGCAGCTTGGTTCCTGGCCCCAATTCTCCGGTCAGGATGGCCTGCTGCATCAGCTGCAGCAACTGCCGGTACATCGGCTCGGGCGAGCTACGGTCGAGACGGGCGGAGAGCCAGTCGGCGAGGATCACGGTATCCAAAGTGGTCCTACTAGTAATATTGAAATGGTTCCCTATTGTAGAACCGTGGGCGCCGTATAGTGGCTCGCATCTCAAAATCAATTGTCGCGAAGCAAGGGGACAGCCACGATGAAGTCCGATGATGTGATCGTCAGCTTTCGCGGCGTGCGGAAGACCTACGACGGCGAAACGCTGGTCGTCAAATCGCTCGACCTCGATATCCACCGCGGGGAATTCCTGACGCTGCTCGGGCCCTCGGGCTCCGGCAAGACGACCTGCCTGATGATGCTGGCCGGCTTCGAATTCCCGACCGGCGGCGAGATCCGCCTCGACGGCGAACTGCTGAACAACGTGCCGCCGCACAAGCGCAACATCGGCATGGTGTTCCAGAACTACGCGCTGTTTCCGCACCTGACGGTCGAGCAGAACGTCGCGTATCCGCTGACCGTGCGCAAGCTGCCGGCCGCCGAGCGTGTAGAACGCGTCGCGCATGCGCTGAAGATGGTGCAGATGGAGCGCTTCGCGAAACGTTACCCGGCGCAACTGTCGGGCGGCCAGCAGCAGCGCATCGCGCTGGCGCGCGCGCTCGTGTTCGAGCCGAAGCTGGTGCTGATGGACGAGCCGCTCGGCGCGCTCGACAAGCAACTGCGCGAGCACATGCAGTACGAACTGAAGGCGCTGCACGAAAAGCTCGGCGTGACCTTCGTGTACGTGACGCACGACCAGGGCGAGGCGCTGACGATGTCCGATCGCGTCGCCGTGTTCGACAAGGGCATCGTGCAGCAGCTCGACACCGTCGACCGCCTGTACGAGTCGCCGTGCAACGAATTCGTCGCGAACTTCATCGGCGACAGCAACCGGCTGCGCGGCACCATCGCGCGCGTCGACGGCGAATTCTGCGAATTCCGGCTCGACGACGGCACGCAGCTCGTCGGCCGCCGCATCGGCGATGCGGCCGAGGGCGCGCCGGCCGTCGCGTGCATCCGCCCCGAACGCATGAGCCTCGCCCCGCACGGCGCGAACGGGCACGCGAACGGCGCGGCCGCCAACCGGTTGAGCGGCGAGGCGCGCAGCCTCATCTATTTCGGCGATCACGTGCGCATGCGCTGCGCGCTGCCGGGCCAGGACGAGTGCTTCGTGAAGGTGCCGCTCGGCACCGGCGCGCTCGACGCGTTCTCGCCCGGCGCGCCGGTCGCGCTCGCGTTCGCACCCGAACACCTGCGCGTGTTCGCTTGAGCAGGGTTTTCCCGATTTTCCGCTGTACGTCGTCAACAACAACTGCCCACTTCCACCACGAGAGGAGAGGAACCACCATGAACCGAGCAAGCATTACGGCGCGTCGTACCGCGCTGGCACTCGCGCTCGCCGTCGTCGGCGTATCGGCATCGGCTGCCGAACTCACGGTCGTCAACTTCGGCGGCGCGAACGGCGACGCGCAGAAGGCCGCGTTCAACCAGCCGTTCGAGAAGGCGACCGGCAACAAGGTCACCGCCGTCGAATACAACGGCGAGCAGGCGAAAGTGAAGGCGATGGTCGAGGCGAAGCACGTCAACTGGGACGTGGTCGAAGTCGAGTCGGGCGACCTGAATCGCGGCTGCGACGAAGGGCTGTACGAGAAGCTCGACTGGTCGAAGATCGCGAAGAAGTCCGACCTGATTCCGGAATCGCCGCAGGTGTGCGGCGTCGGCTTCTTCGTGTGGTCGACGGCGCTGTCGTACAACGCGGACAAGCTGAAGTCGGCTCCGACCGGCTGGGCCGATTTCTGGAACGTGAAGAAATTCCCCGGCAAGCGCGGCATGCGCAAGGGGGCGCGCTACAACCTCGAATTCGCGCTGATGGCCGACGGCGTCGCGCCGAAGGACGTCTACAAGGTGCTCGGCACGAAGGCCGGCCAGGATCGCGCGTTCAAGAAGCTCGACGAGCTGAAGCCGTATATCCAGTGGTGGGAAGCGGGCGCGCAGCCGCCGCAGTTCCTCGTCGCCGGCGACGTCGTGATGTCGACCGCGTACAACGGCCGCATCGACGCTGCGCAGAAGGAAGGCAAGAACCTGAAGGTCGTGTGGAACGGCAGCATCTACGACCTCGACTACTGGGCGATTCCGAAGGGCTCGCCGAACAAGGCGCTGGCCGAGCAGTACATCGCGTACACGCTGACGCCGAAGCCGCAGCAAGGGTATGCGCAGCACATCGCGTACGGCCCCGCGAACATCGCGGCGATCAAGTCGCTCGACGCGAAGACGCTCGCGAACCTGCCGAACTCGCCGGCCAACGGCAAGAACGCCGTACTGGAAGATATCGGCTTCTGGACCGACCACAGCGACGAGCTCGAGCAGCGTTTCGCAGCATGGGCGACGAAGTAACCGGTCAGGCATCCTCAAAGGTGTCCTGATGCAACCTGCCGCGCGGCGCGTCGATCGCGTCGCGCGGCCTTCCGCCGGATCGTCCCCGGCCGGAGAGAAACGTTGAATACGATGACGATCGCGTCTTCCTCGCCGTCGACCGCCGCGCTCAAGCGCGAGCTGAAGGCCGCCGAAGCCCGCAAGCGCACGATGGCGCTGTTGCTGGTCGCCCCGCTCGCGATTTTCCTGCTGCTGATTTTCGTCGTGCCGATCGGCACGCTGCTCACGCGCGCGGTGCAGAACCCGGAGATCGCGACCGCGTTGCCGGGCACGGTCGCCGCGCTGTCGGGCTGGGACCGCAAGGCACCGCCGGCCGACGCCGCGTATGTCGCGCTCGCGGCCGACATGACGAAGGTGGCTGACAGCGAGGCGATGGGGGCGCTCGCGCGGCGCCTGAACACCGAGATTCCCGGCTATCGCTCGCTCGTCGCGAAGACGGCGCGCGCGATGCCGCTGAAAGGCGACAACGACGCGGCACTGACGCCCGCGCAGACGCGCGCGAAACTGATCGACCTCGATGCACGCTGGGGCGACGTCGCGTACTGGCAGTCGATCGCGAAGAACGGCAGCACCGTGTCGCCGTTCTACCTGCTCGCCGCGCTCGACCACAAGCAGGACGGCTTCGGCCACATCGTGCAGGCCGATCCGGACCAGTCGATCTATCTGGCGATCTTCGGCCGCACGTTCGTGATCGGCGTTGCCGTCACGCTGTTCGCGCTGCTGCTCGGCTATCCGCTCGCGTACTGGATCTCGACGCTGTCGGAGCGCCGCGCGAACCTCGTGATGATCCTCGTGCTGATTCCGTTCTGGACGTCGGTGCTCGTGCGCGTCGCCGCGTGGATCGTGCTGCTGCAGAGCGAAGGGCTCATCAACACGGCGCTGATCGGCAGCGGGCTGATCTCGCATCCGCTGACGCTGCTGTTCAACCGCGTCGGCGTGTACATCTCGATGACGCACATCCTGCTGCCGTTCATGATCCTGCCGCTCTACAGCGTGATGAAGTCGATCCCGCCGACCTACCAGCGCGCGGCCGTATCGCTCGGCAGCCATCCGTTCGCCGCGTTCTGGCGCGTGTACCTGCCGCAGACCTATCCGGGCGTCGGCGCGGGCGCGCTGCTCGTGTTCATCCTCGCGATCGGCTACTACATCACGCCCGCGCTGCTCGGCGGGCCGAACGACCAGATGGTCAGCTACTACGTCGCGTACTTCACGAACGTGACGATCAACTGGGGCATGGCGTGCGCGCTCGGCGGGCTGCTGCTCGCGGCGACGCTGGTGCTGTACGCGGTGTACGGGCGCTTCACGCGCACCAACGTGAGCCTCGGCTGAGCGCCGCGCACAACGAAACGGGAAGGGGAATCCGACCATGAAACTCGCCAGGCCGCTGTTCGCGCCGCACATGTCGTTCGTCGAGCGCGCGTGGTACGTCGCGCTGCGCGTGCTCGTCGTGCTGACGCTGCTGTACCTGATCCTGCCGGTGCTCGCGATCGTGCCGCTGTCGTTTTCGTCGAGCACGTTCCTCGTCTATCCGATTCCGGGCTTCTCGATGCGCTGGTACGAGAACCTGATCGCGTCGGACGAGTGGCGGATGGCCGCGAAGAACAGCTTCATCGTCGCGCCGTCGGCGACCGTCGTCGCGACGGTGCTCGGCACGCTCGCCGCGATCGGTCTTACGAAGGCCGACTTCCGCGGCAAGGGGCTGCTGATGGCCGTGCTGCTGTCGCCGATGATCGTGCCCGTCGTCGTGGTCGGCGTCGGCATGTACCTGTTCTTCGCACCGCTCGGGCTCGCGAACACCTACACGGGGCTGATCGCCGCGCACGCGGCGCTTGGCGTGCCGTTCGTCGTGACGACGGTCGCGGCGACGCTGCAGGGCTTCAACCAGAACCTCGTGCGCGCGAGCCTGTCGCTCGGCGCGAATCCGGTGTCGACCTTCTTCCGCGTGACGCTGCCGGTGATCGCACCGGGTGTGATGTCGGGTGCGCTGTTCGCGTTCGCGACGTCGTTCGACGAAGTCGTCGTCACGCTGTTCCTCGCGGGCGCGGACCAGACCACGCTGCCGCGCCAGATGTTCACGGGCATCCGTGAGAACATCAGCCCGACGATCGCCGCGCTCGCCACGATCCTGATCATCTTCTCGACGAGCCTGCTGCTTGCGCTCGAATGGCTGCGCGGACGCAATGCGCGGCGCGCAGTGAGCTGAGCGGGCGGGCTTGCCCCCGGCACCTGAGTCGCCACGTGTCATGCGTGGCCGCGCATTGCTTTCATTTCGCTGACTGACGAAGCGGCCGCCTGCACGTTCGATGCGGCTCTGCAACAATACGGGACGCGGCGGCGCGCGTTCCGTGCGGTGCGACCGGAACGCCGCCGCGAGTCCAATCCGCGACGCGGCGCATCGCGTCGCTCGTCAGCCGAGCCTCATCTTGTCCGAATTCGCCTCCTCCGCCGGCGCGCATGAGCCGGCCGTCAACTGGCGCGCGATGTCCGCCGTGCTGCTGGCCGTCGCGCTCGCGACGCTCGACACCGCGATCGCGAACACCGCGCTGCCCGCGATCGCCGCCGACCTGCATGCATCGCCGGCCGCGTCCGTATGGATCATCAACGCATACCAGCTCGCGATGGTCGCGACGCTGCTGCCGTTCGCGTCGCTCGGCGATATCGTCGGCCACAAGCGCGTGTATATCGCCGGGCTCGCGGTGTTCACGCTCGCGTCGCTCGGCTGCTCGCTCGCGTCGACGCTGCCGATGCTGACGGCCGCGCGGATCGTGCAGGGCTTCGGCGCGAGCGCGATCATGAGCGTCAACGTCGCGCTGATCCGCGGCCTGTTCCCCGCGCACCGGCTCGGGCGCGGCGTCGGCTTCAACGCGCTCGTCGTCGGCGTGTCGTTCGCGGTGGGGCCGACCATCGCGTCGCTGATCCTGTCGGTCGCCGCGTGGCCGTGGCTGTTCGCGGTGAACGTGCCGCTCGGCGTGTTCGCGCTGGCCGTGGCGATTCCGTCGCTGCCGCAGACGGCGCGCGGCAAGCACGCATTCGATCCGGTCGCCGCATTGTTCAACGTGATCACGTTCGCGTCGCTGATCTTCGCGCTCGGCGAATTCGCGCAGCGCGGGCCGCTTTCGATCGTATTCGCGTCGGCCGCGGTCGCGCTTGCGTTCGGCTGGCTGCTGATCCGCCGCCAGGCCGGGCACCCGGCACCGATGCTGCCGGTCGACCTGTTTCGCCGGCCGGTGTTCACGCTGTCCGCGCTGACCGCCGTGTGCGCGTTCGCCGCGCAGGGGCTCGCGTTCGTGTCGCTGCCGTTCTATTTCGAAACCGTCCTGCATCGCAACGCGGTCGAGACGGGGTTCCTGATGACGCCGTGGTCGGCGATCGTCGCGCTTGCCGCGCCGATCGCGGGGCGGTTGTCGGATCGTTATCCGCCGGGCCTGCTCGGTGCGATCGGTCTTGCGTTGCTGAGCGCGGGCATGGTGTCGCTCGCCGCGTTGCCGGCGGCGCCGGGCGTGATCGACATCGGCTGGCGGATGATGCTATGCGGCGCGGGCTTCGGTTTCTTCCAGTCGCCGAATCTGAAGGCGCTGATGTCGAGCGCGCCGCCCGAGCGCAGTGGCGGCGCGAGCGGGATCATCGCGACCGCGCGGCTGATCGGGCAGGCGACGGGTGCTGCGCTCGTCGCGCTGTCGTTCGGGATCGCGGGGCGCCACGGGCCGACGCTTGCGCTGATGCTCGGTGCGGGGTTCGCCGGGGCGGCGAGTGTCGCGAGCGGGTTGCGGCTCTTTGCGCCGTCGCATCGGGCCGGCGTGGCGGCGGCGTCCGAGCGCGTGGGCGAGCGGGCGGCGGAATAGGCAAGGGCAAGTCACGCGCCGGTGCGCGGCAACCTGCCGCCGCGCACCGGCCTTCAGGCTTCGCTTAGAACCCGCCCGACTTGATCAGTTGGTTGAGGTTCGCGATGTTCAGGCTGCCGAAGCCGGTCGGGTAATCCCAGCCGGTGCCGGCGTTATAGCCATACCCCTGATAGCCGTTGTTCCCCGACACCACGTCGTAGCGCACGAGCGACGGACGCGACGGAATGTCCGCATAGAAGTTGCCGGCCGGGAAGCCGAGGCCCGTGCCGTTCGCTGCGAGCAGGCGTGCCCAGAGGCCCGTGAAGATCGGCGCGGCGAGGCTCGTGCCGCCGATCTGCTGCAGCTGGCCGTAGTTGTAGATGTACGCGCCGGTGCTTTGCGCGGCGTCGAACGACACGTCCGGCAACTGGCGGTTGCTGCCCGACTGCCACGACGGTGCGGGCAGGATCGTGCTGACGCCGCCGCCCGTTGCCCACAGCTTGCCGTTGTCGTCGAGCCCTTCGTTCCACACCGTCTCGTTCGAGAACGCACCCGACGACGTCGTGTAGAGCGTCGTGCCGCCGATCGCGAGCACGTGCGGCGACGAAGCCGGCCACGATACCGTGTAGTTCGAGCCGTCCGGATAGCCGCGGTTGTTGCACTCGTACACGCCTTCGTCGCCCGACGACACGGAGAAGGTCTGGCCTTGCGCCGCTGCCGTCGTGAAGATCTGTTCCTCGGCGTCGAGCGTGCCGTCCGCGTTTGCGTCGGTCTCGCACCAGCCGAGCGACACGTTGATCACCTTCGCGGTGTTGTCCGACACCGCGCGGTTGAACGCCTGCGTGAGCCCCGTGTTGCCGCTGGCGTTGAGGTCCGCCATGTAGAACACGAGCTTGCCGACCTGGCCGCCGGCCGAGCCGACGATCGACTGGCTGTCGAGATCCCATTCGCCCTGGCCGTCCTGGTCGTCGGTGTAGCTGCCGCCGGAGCCGTTGGTCTTGACGGTCTGCGTCGAGACCGTGCCGTAACCGTTGCTCGACGTGAACTGCTTCAGGTCCTGCAGCGTTTGCGACACGCCGCCGATCGTGATGATGCCGACGGTGACACCGGCTGCGGTCGGCACGCCGGTCGCGTTGTAGAGGCCCGGGAATTCCTTCGGATAGTGGCCGGTCGCCGTGCCGGCCGCGAGCGCCTGCGGCTTCGACACGTTGCCGATGCGCAGCAGCGGCCGCGCGCGCGCGACGCTCTGCAGCCCGAGCACCGAACCGACGACGTCGCCGAGCGCGCGCGGCACCTGCGCGGTCGACGTGTTGGCGAAGCCCGAGCGGCCCGCGTAGTCGAAGTGCACGAGCGACGTGTTGAATGCGGTCTTCACGGTGCCGGCCGTGCCGCGTGCGGACACCAGCAACCGGTTCGGTGCGACCTCGACATTCACGAAGCCGCTCTTGTGCAGATAGTCGACGACCGACTTCACCTGCGCATCGGTCGGCGCGTAGTTGGCGAGGAACTGCTCGTGCGTGAGGTACTGGCGGTAATGCGCGCTGCCGGGCCGGTTCACGTCGCGCGCCAGTTGCTTGAGCTGCGCGGCATTGCGCAGCTTCAGGCTGACGACGACGTCGGTCGTTTCGCCGGCCGCGAGTTCGAGCGACGGCGCCGCACTGCGCGCCATCAACTGCGGGCCGGTCAGAAAGGCCTTCGTATGGGTATCGACCCAGTCCGTCGCCGCATGCGCCGCAGCGGCAGCGAACACGAGGGGTGCCACGCACGCAAGGCGGCGGGGCGACGGCAGGGGCAGGGCAAACCAGGCGTTCCTTTTCATCGGGAGTCCTTTTTAGGAGAGACGACGTTGCTGGAGCCCTCGACCCTTGTGGGGTCGCGAGCGGTGACGAGCGTAGGGCGTCGCTACCGTTCAGGTAGCTGCCAGTTTCCATAGCTGTCAGTTCTGACATCGGGGTGTGAGCGTGCACGCGTTGCGTCGTATGCGCAGGCGATCGTGGGCGAGGCGAACGGAACCGGTTCGCGGCACGACGGCGCGGCAATGCGCGACGTTCGCACGCACGCGTCGCTCGTCACGGCGTCGGAACATGCGCGATCGCGGAGTGGATCGACGCGTGAACGCGTGGCGCGCGACCGGTCGTTGCCGCATGCCGCGTCGCACTATGTGGTCAAACGAAGCGATGCGGCAGGAACGGATTCGCGCGTGCACAAGAAAGGGGCCGGTCGAACGCAAACGTTTCCCGAACTGTGGAACAGCACGTCGGGCAGTCTTGCAGGCGGCTTTCGGATCGCGTGTCGCACATGCGGATTAGAGGAAACGCTCGAATCCGGGTGCAGGCGCGCGCCGATGGGTGGGCGGCAGGCCCGCACCGGATTGCACGACGCCGTTCGTGAAATTCCGCCTTGACGCGCGTCGACCGGCGGCTATTCTTCAATCCATAACCAACGGGTTATGGATTTTGAACGACATGCAGACCGATCACGACATGCTTTTCCGGACGCTGGCCGATCCCACCCGCCGCGCGCTCTTCGAGCGGCTGTGCGCGGACGGCGAGCTGACGGTCGCCGCGCTGACGGCCCATGCGGGCGTCTCGCAGCCGGCCGTGTCGAAGCATCTCGGCGTACTGAAGCAGGCCGGGCTCGTGAACGACCGTCACGAAGGCCGGCAGACGCACTACAGCGCGCAGCCGCAAGCGCTGGCCCCGCTGATCGACTGGACGAGCCAGATGGCCGGCTTCTGGCAGAACCGGTTCGATGCCCTCGAAGATCTTCTGAAAAGGATGGACCAGTAATGAACCAGGCCACCACCGAAACGCGCTCCGTCGTCGTCGACCGGGAACTGCCTCATCCACCGGAGAAGATCTGGCGCGCGCTCACTCAACCGCACCTGATCGAGGCTTGGCTGATGAAGAGCGACTTCGAACCCGTCGCGGGCCGCGCCTTCAGCTTCCGCGCCGACTGGGGCTCGGTCGACTGCAAGGTCCTGACGATCGAGCCGCCGCGCACGCTGTCCTATACGTGGGCCGCGTACGGCCTCGAAAGCGTCGTCACGTGGACGCTCACGCCGACGCCGGCCGGCACACACCTGCGGATGGAGCAGGTCGGCTTCCGCACGGACCAGGAGCAGGCATACCGCGGTGCGCAGCACGGCTGGGTGCGGTTCCTCGATGCGCTCGAACAGGTGCTGGCACGCCCCGACGAAGGCACGGAGGCCCGCGCATGAACGCAACGGACCTCACGCCGTCGGAGCGCATCGACGCGCTGATCGCCGGCATCGCCGACTGGCGCGGCAAGACCTTCGCCGACCTGCGCCAGACGATTCTCGCCGCGCAAGCGGGCATCGTCGAGGAATGGAAGTGGATGGGCAGCCCCGTATGGTCGTGCGACGGGATGATCGCGGTGGCGAACGCGCACAAGGGCAAGGTGAAGCTGACCTTCATGCACGGCGCGCAGTTGCCCGATCCCGACAAGCTGTTCAACGACGGCCTCGACGGCAATGCGCGACGCGCGATCGACCTGTTCGAAGGCGACCGGCTCGACAAGCGGGCGCTGAAGAATCTCGTGCGCGCGGCGATCGAGTACAACCGCACGCACTTGAAGAAGAACGCACGAGGAGCGGGCGCGAAGGCGCGCGGCGACAAGGCGGCGTGACGAGCCTGACAATCGGCAACATTGCGTAACGCGCGCAGGCAAAAAAAAGCCCGACACGAGGTCGGGCATCCAAATCGGCCGCAACCGCCGCGAGGCGGCTGCGGCACCTGCAAAGGCAGGGCGCTTACGCTGCGAGCAGCGAGCGCAGCACGAACGGCAGGATACCGCCGTGCTTGTAGTAGTCGACTTCGATCGGCGTATCGATGCGCAGCAGGACCTGCACGCGCTGCGTTTCGCCGTTCTTGCGGTTGATCACGAGCGTGACGTCCTGCTGCGGCTTGAAGTCGTCGCCGAGGCCTTCGATGTCGAACGTCTCGTCGCCGGTGATGCCGAGCGACTGGACGCTGTCCGAGCCCTTGAACTGCAGCGGCAGCACGCCCATGCCGACCAGGTTCGAGCGGTGGATACGCTCGAAGCTGCGTGCGATCACGGCCTTCACGCCGAGCAGCTGCGTGCCCTTCGCGGCCCAGTCGCGCGACGAGCCGGTGCCGTATTCTTCGCCCGCGAACACGACGGTCGGCGTGTCGGCCGCGACGTACTGCATCGCCGCGTCGTAGATCGACTGCTGTTCGCCGCTCGGCTGGTGGATCGTCAGGCCGCCTTCGACGCGCGTGCCGTCCGCCTTCGCCGGGATCATCAGGTTCTTGATCCGGACGTTCGCGAACGTACCGCGCATCATCACGTCGTGGTTGCCGCGGCGCGAGCCGTAGCTGTTGAAGTCGGCCTTCTGCACGCCGTTTTCCTTCAGCCACTTGCCTGCCGGCGAGTCTTCCTTGATCGAGCCTGCCGGGCTGATGTGGTCGGTCGTGACCGAGTCACCGAAGATGCCCAGTGCGCGCGCGCCCTTGACCGTCGGGATCGATGCAGCCGGTTCCATCGAGAAGTCGTTGCCGAAGAACGGCGGCTCGGCGATGTAGGTCGACTTCGGCCAGTCGTAGACCTGGCCCGATTCGCCCTCGATCTTGCTCCAGAGGTCGCCCTTCTTGGTCAGCTTCGAGTAGTTGTCCTCGAACTTCTTCGGATCGAGCGCGAACTTGAGCAGCGCGTGGATTTCGTCGCTCGTCGGCCAGATGTCGCCGAGGTAGATGTCGCGGCCGCCCTTGCCCTTGCCGACCGGCTCGGTCATCAGGTCGCGCGTGATGTTGCCGGCGATCGCGTACGCGACGACGAGCGGCGGCGACGCGAGGAAGTTCGCGCGGATGTTCGGGTGGATACGCGCTTCGAAGTTACGGTTGCCCGACAGCACGGCTGCCGCGACGATGTCGTTCTTCGTGATCGCTTCGTTCAGCTCCGGCGTCAGGTCGCCCGCGTTGCCGATACAGGTCGTGCAGCCATACGCCGCGACTTCGAAACCGAGCTTCGACAGGTAGGGCAGCAGGCCCGTCTTCGTCAGGTACTCGGTGACGATGCGCGATCCCGGCGCGAGCGAAGTCTTGATCTTCGGATCGACCGTGAGGCCGGCCTCGACCGCCTTCTTCGCGAGCAGGCCGGCGGCCAGCAGCACGCTCGGGTTCGACGTGTTCGTGCACGACGTGATCGCGGCGATCAGGATGTCGCCGTTCTTCACGTCGACGCCGTTGCTCGTCGTGTACTGCGTGCCCAGGTCGTCCGCCTTCTTCGCGAAGCCGTTTTCCGCGACCGGCTTCGAGAACAGGTCGGTGAACGTCGACTTGACGTTGCCGATCTCGATGCGGTCCTGCGGGCGCTTCGGGCCGGCCAGCGACGGGGCGACCGTCGTCAGATCCAGCGTCACGACCTTCGTGTAGTCGATGTCGCCGGCCTTCGGGATCCCGAACAGCTTCTGCGCCTTGAAGTAGTTTTCGAACGCGGCGATTTCCGCCTTCGTGCGACCCGTGCCTTCGAAGTAGTCGATCGTCTTTTCGTCGACCGGGAAGAAGCCCATCGTCGCGCCGTATTCCGGCGCCATGTTGCCGATCGTCGCGCGATCCGGCAGCGACAGCGACTTCGTGCCTTCGCCGAAGAACTCGACGAACTTGCCGACGACCTTCTCCTTGCGCAGCATTTCGGTGATCGTCAGCACCAGGTCGGTGGCCGTCACGCCTTCGCGCAGCTTGCCCTTCAGCTCGACGCCGACGACGTCCGGCGTCAGGAAGTACACCGGCTGGCCGAGCATGCCGGCTTCTGCCTCGATGCCGCCCACGCCCCAGCCGACCACGCCGATGCCGTTGATCATCGTCGTGTGGCTGTCCGTGCCGACGAGGGTATCCGGGTAGTACACGGTGTCGCCGCCGTCCGCCTTCTTGTGGACGCCGCGTGCGAGGTATTCGAGGTTCACCTGGTGGACGATGCCGACGCCCGGCGGCACGACCTTGAACGTGTCGAATGCCTGCATGCCCCACTTCATGAACTGGTAGCGCTCGTTGTTGCGCTGGAATTCCAGTTTCATGTTCAGGTCGAGCGCGTCCTTCTGGCGGAAGTAGTCGATCTGGACCGAGTGGTCGACGACGAGATCGACCGGAACCAGCGGCTCGATCTTCTTCGGGTTCTTGCCCGTACGCTCCGCGACGCCGCGCATGGCCGCGATGTCGGCGAGCAGCGGCACACCCGTGAAGTCCTGCAGCACGACGCGCGACACCACGAACGGAATCTCGTCGACGCGCTTCGCGGTCGGCTTCCAGTTCGCGAGCTGCTCGATGTGCTCTTCGGTGATCTTCTTGCCGTCGTAGTTGCGCAGCACGGACTCGAGCACGATACGGATCGACACCGGCAGGCGTTCGATCTTCGTCTTCAGTTCCTTGCCGAGCTGCGGCAGCGAGTAGAACTTGCCTTTGCCGGAACCGCTGTCGAATTCCTTGAGGGTCTTGTGGAGATTGTGGGCCATGGTGATTTTCCTGGGTTTAAGGCTAGGAAACAAATAGTCCTGTATCTGACGGCTATATCACATACAAGTCGACGTACTCATCGACCGGCATCGCTTCGAGCTTTGCCTGGTCCAGCGACACGTCGAGAATCGCTTGTTGCTGCTTTGCCGGGAAGCGGCGGGCAAGGTTGGTCCTGAACTTCTCGACCAGGAGCGGGATGCCTTCCGCACGCCGCCGCCGATGGCCGAGCGGGTATTCGACCGCCACTTCGGCAAGTTTCGACCCGTCCGTGAACTCGATCGTCAGCGCATTCGCGATCGAGCGCTTGTCCGGGTCGTGGTAATCCTTCGTGAACTGCGGATCCTCGACGCACACCGTTTTCGCGCGCAGCGCGTCGATGCGGGGATCGGCGGCGGCCGCGTCTTCGTAATCGGCCGCGGTCAGCCGGCCGAACAGCAGCGGCACGGCGACCATGTACTGGATGCAGTGGTCGCGGTCGGCCGGATTGGCGAGCGGGCCCTGCTTGTCGATGATGCGGATCGCGGCCGCATGCGTGCGGATCGTGATCCGGCTGATGTCGTCGGTCGTGCGGCCCGCGGCGGCGAGCTGCGCATGCAGCTGCAGTGCGGCCTCGGCGGCCGTCTGCGCGTGGAACTCGGCAGGGAACGCGATCTTGAACAGCACGTTTTCCATCACGTACGTGCCGTACGGGCGCTGGAAGCGGAACGGCTTGCCGTCGAACAGCACGTCGTAGAAGCCCCAGGTTTTTGCGGTGAGTGCCGACGGGTAGCCCATTTCACCCGTTTTCGCGATCAGCGCGAGGCGCACCGCGCGGGAGGTCGCGTCGCCGGCCGCCCATGATTTGCGCGAGCCCGTGTTCGGCGCGTGGCGGTAGGTGCGCAGCGCCTGGCCGTCGACGAACGCGTTGGACACCGCGTTGATCAGCTCGTCGCGCGTGAGCCCGAGCAGCCGGCCGACGACGGCCGTCGATGCGACCTTCACGAGCAGCACGTGGTCGAGCCCGACCGCATTGAACGAATTCTCGAGTGCGAGGCAGCCCTGGATCTCGTGGGCCTGGATCATCGCGACCAGCACGTCGCGCATCGTGAGCGGCTTCCTGCCGGCCGCGACGGCCGTGCGGGAGAGCCAGTCGGCCGTCGCCAGGATGCCGCCGAGATTGTCGGACGGATGGCCCCATTCGGCGGCGAGCCAGGTGTCGTTGAAGTCCAGCCAGCGGATCATTGCGCCGATGCCGAACGCGGCCTGGACGGGATCGAGCTGGAAGGACGTGCCGGGCACCTTCGCGCCGTTCGGCACGATCGTGCCGGGCACGACGGGGCCGAGCAGCTTGGTGCAGGCAGGGTAGGACAGCGCCTCGAGTCCGCATCCGAGTGTGTCGATCAGGCAATGACGCGCCGTCTCCAGCGCAAGCGCGCTGTCGATGCCGGCATTCAGCACGTAGTCGACGATATCGACGAGTACCGTATCCGGAGCAGGGCGGACGTTGGAGACCGGGGCGGACATCGAGGGGCCGATGGGAACGCGCTTAGTTCGTTGCCGGCTTCAGCTCGTTCGACTGCGTCGGTGCAGGCGTGCCTTGTGCCATTTCCGGCGTCACGCATTCGTCCGCAAGGCGCTCGCCGCCGTTTGCGTCGGAGAACAGCATCGCCTTGGTCGGGATCACGATCAGCTTGAAGCCTGCTGCCGGATCGTAGAACGTGTCCGCGCCCGTCGTCGTGGCCTGACGCGGCAGCTTGTAGTTCTTCTTCGCCCAGTGAACCGTGACCACCTGGTCGCGCTTCATGTCGCCGGCGAGGTCGAACGACAGACCTTCCTTGCAGGACCACTTGACCGCGCCGTCCGGTACCGGATCGACCTTGGCTGCGGCGCGTGCCTGTGCCTTCTTGCTGCGCGGGATGATGCGCTTGGCCGGCGCCGGGCGCTTGGCCGTTGCCTTCTTCGCGGTCGTGGTGGTCGTACCCTGGGCAAACGCGCTCGGAGCCGACACCAGCATCGTGGCGGACAAGGCGCCGATGGCGGTAGCGATCAGGAGTTTCTTCATGGAGTCAGAACCTTTCGATAATCAGTTGACAAGGGCCGGCAATCGAATTGCCGGCCGGTTTGAAACTGCACGCGCCCCGAAAGCGCGCAGCGGCCGCTATTTTCACCTATTTGGCCGCGTACATATCAGGTTTTCGGGCTCCGTTACGTTTTTTGTCGTTTCGCAAACCTCTATCCGGTTCGCGTGTCGTCGAATGCATGAAACTCGTGTATCGGCCGGCGCCGCGCGCTTACGGCGCGCTGCCCGCGGCGGCCGGGCCGAACAGCGGCGCGGCCTCGGCCGGTACGGGCTGGCCGGTGGCCCGCGCGCGGCGCAGCACCGACCAGTAATACCGGTAGCTCGCGCGATCGTGCAGCGTATCACCGTGGCGCGTCGGCCCCCAGTCGGCGGCCTGCGCGGCCAGCAGGATCTCGGCGGCCAGCGCGACCTCGTCGGTACGCGGCGCGAATGCGTCGACGATCGGGCGGATCTGCGCGGGATGGATGCTCCACATCCGCGTGAAGGCGAATTCGTCGCGCGCGCGGCGGGCATCGGCGGCGACGACGCTCATGTCGCGCACCTCGGTCGTCACGTTGTGCGACGGCGTCTTGCCGTGCGCGTGGCAGGCCGCGGCAATTTCCAGCTTCGCGCGGCGCACGAGCGGGTGCTCGAACTGGCCGGGCGAGCGCATTGCGGCATCGGGAATCGCGCCATGGTGCGCGGAGACGAAATCCATCAGCCCGAAGCTCAGCGTGCCGACCGTCGGCAGCGCGGCGAGGGCGGCCGCCTGCGCGAGCGCGCCGTGCGTCTCGACCAGCACGTCGACCGGGATCGGCTGCGCGATGCCGAGCTCGCGGCGCGTGCCTTCGATGAACGCGGTCATTTCGGCTGCGTCGGCGGCACTCGCGATCTTCGGGAGCGTGATGTAGGCGGGTGCGCGCGACGCGCGCAGCACGATGCGCACGTCGTCGCGCCAGTGCGGATGGGAAAAGTCGTGGATGCGGACGCCGACGCGGCCGAAGCGGTTTTCGTCGCTGCCGAGCATGTCGGCGACGAGTGCCGCGTGCGCGGCTTCCTGGCCGACGGCCGCGCCGTCTTCGCAGTCGAGCGTGATGTCGAACACGGGGCCCGTTTCGGCCTGCAGCGCGAGCGACTTGCGCATCAGCTTTTCGCTGCCCGCGTAGTGATCGCAACAGGGCAGGACCGCGGGCGGGGACGCCCCGTCGTACAGCACTTGTGCAGGAGTGAGCGCAGCCATCTCGTCTACGTCAGGGAAGCGGGTCAACGTGGAGAAAATCGGATTCGGGCGCGTTCTGGGCCGGTGCGCGGCGGGCGCGGGGCGGCAAAACGGGCGCGGATCGGATCGTTCGGCAGGGCCGGCGGCTGGCGCCGGCCCGGGCCGGAATCGGGCGGCCCGAGAGCCGCCCGGCAAAGGCACGTGATGCTTAGTTCTTCAGCAGGTGGGCAACGCCATCGCGCTCTTCGAGCAGCTCGGCCAGCGTGCCGTCCATCTTCTCGCGCGAGAAGGCGTCGATTTCCAGGCCTTCGATGCGCTTGTACTCGCCGTTTTCGCACACGACCGGCACGCCGTAGATGATGTCTTCGGGGATGCCGTACGAGCCGTCCGACGGGATGCCCATCGTGACCCACTTGCCGTTCGTGCCGAGGACCCAGTCACGCACGTGGTCGATCGCCGCGTTGGCTGCCGACGCCGCCGACGACAGGCCGCGCGCTTCGATGATCGCCGCGCCGCGCTTGCCGACGGTCGGGATGAACGTGTCGCGGTTCCACACGTCGTCGTTGATCAGCTTCAGCAGCGATTCGCCTTCGGCGGTCGCGAAGCGGAAGTCGGGGTACATCGTCGGCGAGTGGTTGCCCCACACGGCGAGCTTCTCGATCGATGCGACCGGCTTGCCCGACTTCGCTGCGAGCTGCGACAGCGCGCGGTTGTGGTCGAGGCGCAGCATTGCCGTGAAGTTCTTCTTTGGCAGATCCGGTGCCGACTTCATCGCGATGTATGCGTTCGTGTTCGCCGGGTTGCCGACGACCAGGACCTTCACGTCGCGGCTGGCGACTTCGTTCAGCGCAGCACCCTGAACCGTGAAGATTTCAGCGTTTGCCGACAGCAGGTCCTTGCGCTCCATGCCCTTCGAGCGCGGACGTGCGCCGACCAGCAGTGCGACGTCGGCATCCTTGAATGCGACCTTCGGATCGTCGGTGATCACGACGCCCGCCAGCAGCGGGAACGCGCAATCGTCGAGTTCCATCACGACGCCTTTGACGGCGGCTTGGGCTTGCGGGAGGTCGAGCAGTTGCAGGATGACCGGCTGGTCCTTGCCGAGCAGGTCGCCGTTCGCGATGCGGAACAGCAGGGAGTAAGCGATTTGACCTGCGGCGCCGGTGACGGCAACGCGCTTTGCGGGCTTAGCCATTGAAAATCTCCAGGACGGGTGAAGCGTTGGACGCTAGCGAAAACGCCATTCTATGCGCGTTGTGCGTAGCGTTGCATTGAAGCAGGGCGGAGGACTCGCGATGGCAGACGCGGTGAACCTGGAGACGGCCGTGGCACGTAGCCGGGGACGCGCTTTTGCACCCGCGAACCCTTGCTCGACCGGGAGTGTAGGAGCCGTCACGCGCAAAGTCAAACGGTATCATATGTCTTATATAAGACAGATGTTTTGCGGAAATTGAGTGGACGAAAAAGTGCGGTTTGTGATGAAATGCGCGCCATGACATCGAACCAGGCGAATACCGCGAATCAGACCGGCGCAGGCGGCCCAGGGCAGCCGGGCGCGAGCGATCCCGCACCTTCGCCTGCGGCGTCGCCGTCGCCGACGTTCAGCCCGTTATACCAGCAGATTAAGTCATTGATCACGCAAAGTCTCGAATCCGGTGAATGGAAGCCGGGCGAGATCATCCCGAGCGAGGTGGAGCTCGCGGCCCGCTACAAGGTCAGCCAGGGCACCGTCCGCAAGGCGATCGACGAACTGGCCGCGGAAAACCTCGTGGTCCGGCGGCAGGGCAAGGGTACTTTTGTTGCGACGCACAATGAAGATCGCGCGCAGTTCCGCTTCCTGCGCCTGCTGGCCGACGACGGTGCCGAGCATCCGCACGTGAGCCGCCTGCTCGAATGCCGGCGCCTGCGCGCGCCGGCCGAGATCGCGCGGCAGCTCGACCTGAAGCCGGCCGATCCGGTCGTGCAGGTGCGCCGGCTGCTGGAGTTCGAGAACGAAGTGACGGTGCTCGACGAGATCTGGCTGCCGGGCGCGATGTTCCGCGGGCTCACGTTCGAGCGGCTGAGCGAGTACAAGGGGCCGCTCTACGCGATGTTCGAGACGGAGTTCGGCACGCGAATGATTCGCGCGACGGAGAAGATCCGCGCGGTGGCGGCGGAGCCGGCGGTGGCGGACCTGCTGCACGTGCCGGCGGGTTTTCCGTTGCTGTCGGTCGAGCGCGTGTCCTATACATATGGTGACCGGCCGGTGGAGGTGCGTCGCGGCTGGTATGTCACAACCGGGTACTACTATCAGAATGACTTGAGTTGACGGAGTTTCGGCTCAAGCCGAGTGCGTTCGCGTTTCCCACGCTCGCGAAGCACGTTTCGGGCCGCCTTTTGTTCTAGTTCGCGCAACTATCCAGAGCAGACTTTCGCTGCAGCGCGATATAAAAAGGCGCTAAAATCGCGGATTAGTGTGACAACATAGTAGGGGTCTAGCATGACTGATGCAGTAAGAAAGCCGAGGCCGGAATACCGGAACATCGGATTCGCCGATATCACGATGAAATATCGCATGCCGCTGGCGGCGATATTGTCGATTCTCCATCGAGTCAGCGGCGCGCTGCTGTTCTTGTTCCTGCCGTTCCTGCTGTTCCTCTTCGACCAGAGCCTTACGTCCGAGCTCAGCTTCGAAGTCTTCAAGGCTTTCCTCTCCAACATCATCGTCAAGCTGATCGTCCTCGCACTGTCGTGGGCCTTCTTCCACCATTTCTGCGCCGGCATTCGCCACCTGCTGATGGACGTCAACCACGACGCCGTCACGAAGGAAGGCGGCAAGCGGACGGCAGTCGTCGTCTTTGTCGTCTCGATCGCGCTGACGATCGCCATGGCACTCAAACTGTTCGGAGCATTCTAAGAAAATGGCAGCCAATAACCGAATCGGCTCGAAGCGCCTCGTCGTCGGCGCACATTACGGCCTGCGCGACTGGCTTGCGCAGCGCATCACCGCCACGATCATGGCGGTCTACACGGTCATTCTGCTCGTCCTGTTCTTCGGCGCGCACGATTTCTCGTACGAAGGCTGGGCATCGATCTTCGCCGCGCAATGGATGAAGCTCGCGACCTTCGTGATGCTGCTTTCCCTCTTCTACCACGCATGGGTCGGCGTGCGCGACATCTGGATGGACTACGTGAAGCCCGTCGGTGTGCGCCTGCTGCTGCAATCGCTGACCATCGTCTGGCTGCTCGCATGTGCGGGCTACGCCGCGCAGATTCTCTGGAGAGTGTAAAGAATGGCTGCAATCAAAACTAATCTCCCGCGCCGCAAGTTTGACGTCGTGATCGTCGGCGCGGGCGGCTCCGGCTTGCGCGCAGCGCTGCAACTGTCGCGCGCGGGCCTGTCGGTCGGCGTGCTGTCGAAGGTGTTCCCGACGCGTTCGCACACGGTGGCCGCGCAGGGCGGCATCGGTGCGTCGCTCGGCAACATGAGCGAAGACAACTGGCACTTCCACTTCTACGACACGATCAAGGGCTCCGACTGGCTCGGCGACCAGGACGCGATCGAGTTCATGTGCCGTGAAGCGCCGAACGTCGTGTACGAACTCGAACACTTCGGCATGCCGTTCGACCGCAACGCGGACGGCACGATCTACCAGCGCCCGTTCGGCGGCCATACCGCGAACTACGGCGAGAAGCCGGTCCAGCGCGCATGCGCGGCCGCCGACCGTACCGGTCACGCGCTGCTGCACACGCTGTACCAGCAGAACGTCGAAGCGAAGACGCAGTTCTTCGTCGAATGGATGGCACTCGACCTGATCCGCGACGCGGACGGCGACGTGCTCGGCGTGACGGCCCTCGAGATGGAGACGGGCGACGTCTACATCATGGAAGGCAAGACGACGCTGTTCGCGACGGGCGGCGCAGGCCGGATCTTCGCGGCATCGACCAACGCGTTCATCAACACCGGCGACGGCCTCGGCATGGCTGCGCGTTCGGGCATCGCGCTGCAGGACATGGAGTTCTGGCAGTTCCACCCGACCGGCGTGGCCGGCGCGGGCGTGCTGATCACCGAAGGCGTGCGTGGCGAAGGCGGTATCCTGCGCAACGCGAACGGCGAGCGCTTCATGGAGCGCTATGCACCGACGCTGAAGGATCTGGCGCCGCGTGACTTCGTGTCGCGTTCGATGGACCAGGAAATCAAGGAAGGCCGCGGCGTGGGTCCGAACAAGGATCACGTGCTGCTCGACCTGTCGCACATCGGCGCCGAGACGATCATGAAGCGTCTGCCGTCGATCCGCGAAATCGCGCTGAAGTTCGCGAACGTCGACGCGATCAAGGAACCGATCCCGGTCGTCCCGACGATCCACTACCAGATGGGCGGCATCCCGACCAACATCCACGGCCAGGTCGTCGGCACGTCGCGCGGTCACAAGGATCCGGTCAACGGCTTCTACGCAGTGGGCGAATGCTCGTGCGTGTCCGTGCACGGCGCGAACCGCCTCGGCACGAACTCGCTGCTGGACCTCGTGGTGTTCGGCCGTGCGGCCGGCAACCACATCGTCGAGCACGTGAAGAACCAGAAGGAACACAAGCCGCTGCCGGCCGATGCAGGCGAATTCTCGCTGGCGCGCCTGGCGAAGCTGGACAAGTCGACCTCGGGCGAATACACGCAGGACGTCGCGAACGACATCCGTTCGACGATGCAGAAGCACGCAGGCGTGTTCCGCACGTCGGAGCTGCTGAAGGAAGGCGTCGACCAGATGGCCGGCCTGAAGGCGCGCGTGGAAAACATCCACCTGAAGGACAAGTCGAAGGTGTTCAACACCGCGCGCGTCGAAGCGCTCGAGCTGGAGAACCTGATCGAAGTGGCCCGCGCCACGATGGTGTCGGCGGAAGCGCGCAAGGAAAGCCGTGGCGCGCACGCACACAGCGACTACGAACACCGCGACGACGAGAACTGGCTGCGCCACACGCTGTGGTACAGCGAAGGCGATCGCCTCGACTACAAGCCGGTTCAAATGAAGCCGCTGACGGTCGACTCCGTGCCGCCGAAGCCGCGCACGTTCTAAGCCGAGTCAAAGGAATCCGAAATGGCAAAACGCATTTTTGAAGTCTACCGCTACGATCCGGACAAGGACGCAGCGCCGCGCATGCAGACGTACGAGCTCGAGATCCAGCATGAGCGCATGCTGCTCGACGCACTGGTGAAGCTGAAGGCACTGGACGAGACGCTGTCGTTCCGCCGTTCGTGTCGTGAAGGCGTGTGCGGTTCGGACGCGATGAACATCAACGGCAAGAACGGTCTCGCGTGCCTGACGAACCTGAACGACCTGCCGCAGAAGATCGTGCTGCGTCCGCTGCCGGGCCTGCCCGTCGTGCGCGACCTGATCGTCGACATGACGCACTTCTTCAACCAGTACCACTCGATCAAGCCGTACCTGATCAACGACGCGCCGCCGCCGGAGAAGGAACGCCTCCAGTCGCCGGAAGAACGCGACGAGCTCGACGGCGTGTACGAGTGCATTCTGTGCGCGAGTTGCTCGACGTCGTGCCCGAGCTTCTGGTGGAACCCGGACAAGTTCGTCGGCCCGGCCGGCCTGCTGCAGGCTTACCGCTTCATCGCGGACAGCCGCGACACCGCTACCGGCGAGCGTCTCGACAACCTGGAAGACCCGTACCGTCTGTTCCGTTGCCACACGATCATGAACTGCGTCGACGTTTGCCCGAAGGGCCTGAACCCGACGAAGGCGATCGGCAAGATCAAGGAACTGATGGTCCGCCGCGCGGTTTAAGGCCGGGCTGCAATGAGCGACGATTCGCATCAATCCGACCCGCACCGTCGCGCGCGCCTTCGCTGGCGCGCGCGGCGGGGTCTGCTGGAAAACGACATCGTATTCGAGCGTTTCTTCGGCAGATACGAGCATGACCTCACCGATGCAGACGTAGGCGCGTTGTCGCGCCTGCTCGATCTGAGCGACAACGACCTGATGGACTTGCTCCTCGCGCGCAAGGAACCAGAAGGCGACCTAGACAGCCCGGACATTCACCGGCTGTTGGAGATGCTGCGCAACGTGTAACGCCAAGGTGTGACACGTTGTGCCCGTTATCGAATCCCGTTTCTTTATTTCGATTGAGGATGTGCCATGACTCCGTCTGATGTTAAAGCCACGCTATCGTTCAGCGACAACTCTCCGAGCGTCGAAATGCCGATCTACAAGGGCACGATGGGCCCGGACGTGATCGACATCCGCAAGCTGTACGGCCAGACCGGCAAGTTCACGTACGACCCGGGCTTCATGTCGACGGCAGCTTGTAATTCGGCGATCACGTACATCGACGGCGACAAGGGCGAGCTGCTGTACCGCGGCTACCCGATCGACAACCTCGCGCAAAACGCGGACTTCCTCGAAAGCTGCTACCTGCTGCTGAAGGGTGAACTGCCGAACGCAGCGCAGAAGAAGGAATTCGTCGATACCGTCACGAAGCACACGATGGTGCACGAGCAGATGCACTTCTTCTTCCGTGGCTTCCGCCGCGACGCGCACCCGATGGCGATCCTGGTCGCCGCAGTCGGCGCGCTGTCGGCGTTCTACCACGACTCGCTCGACATCAACGATCCGCGTCACCGTGAAGTGTCGGCGATCCGCATGATCGCGAAGCTGCCGACGCTCGTCGCGATGGCCTACAAGTACAGCATCGGCCAGCCGTTCGTGTATCCGAAGAACTCGCTGTCGTACAGCGCGAACTTCATGCACATGATGTTCTCGAACCCGTGCGAAGAGTACAAGGTCAACGACGTGCTCGTCCGCGCACTCGACCGTATCCTGATCCTGCACGCCGACCACGAGCAGAACGCATCGACGTCGACCGTCCGCCTGGCCGGCTCGTCGGGCGCGAACCCGTTCGCATGTATCGCGGCCGGTATCGCGTGTCTGTGGGGCCCGGCGCACGGTGGTGCGAACGAAGCCGCGCTGAACATGCTCGAGCAGATCGGTTCGCCGGACAACATCCCCGAATTCATCAAGCAGGTGAAGGACAAGAATTCGGGCGTGAAGCTGATGGGCTTCGGTCACCGCGTGTACAAGAACTACGACCCGCGTGCGAAGCTGATGCGCGAAACGTGCTACGAAGTGCTGAACGAACTGGGCCTGCACGACGACCCGCTGTTCAAGCTCGCGATGCAGCTCGAGAAGATCGCGCTGGAAGACGAATACTTCGTGTCGCGCAAGCTGTACCCGAACGTCGACTTCTACTCGGGCATCGTTCAGCGCGCGCTGGGCATCCCGACGTCGATGTTCACGTGTATCTTCGCGATGGCACGTACGGTCGGCTGGATCGCACAGTGGAACGAAATGATCGGCGATCCGGAGCAGAAGATCGGCCGTCCGCGTCAGCTGTTCATCGGCGATACGCCGCGCGAAGCGAAGCCGCTCAACGCACGTTAAGCCGTGTGTGGCGCGAACGGCCGGCAGGCCGCTCGCGTCGGGCAATCGCAACGCCACGACACCCCGACGGGTCATCCCGTCGGGGTGTTTTCATTTGCGCGCCGGATCGGCGCGATGCTCCAGCGACGGCGGGCGTGTGTCGAGTGCGGGCGCGTCGTCATCGGGCGCATGGCCGTGCCGCACGAAGAACTGCCGGTAGGCGCCGGGCGTCATCCCGCGTGCGGCGAGGAACTGGCGGTTGAAGTTCGCGGCATTCGGAATGCCGCAGCGCGCGGCCACGGTCGCGATCGGCCAGTCGGTGCCGACGAGATGACGGCACGCGTGCGCGAGCCGCAGCCGCTGCACGTAGCGCCCGACGCTTTCGCCGAGATGCCGGACGAACAGGCGCTGCAGCGTGCGTTCGGACATATGCGCAGCGGCGGCGAGCGCGTCGATGCGCAGCGGTTCGTGGAAGTGCCGGTCGATCGCGTCGAGCACGCGGTCGAGGCGCTCCGCTTCGGGGGCGGCCGTATCGGCGCGCGGTGTCGTGCGTTCGGTCCGGTCGTACGCGTGCGCGGTGGCGAGCGGCTCGCCGCCGGCCTCCGCGAGATCGGCGAGCGTGTCGAGCGCGGCCGCGAGCCTGGTGCGCGGCGACGGATCGAGCAAGTGCGGCAGCCGCGCCCGCATCGCGCGGGCTGTGTCCGTGTCGAAGCGCAGGCCCGGTGCGGCACGCCGCAGCAGCGAACGCAGCGGCGCGTATTCGGGGCAGCAGTCGGCCAGCCGCCGCACCCAGTCGCCGTCGAACCAGATGACGACCGCGACCTCGGGCGCATCGCGATCGATGCGCGCGTTCGACGACCAGGTATGCGGCAGGTTGGGCGGCACGAGCACCAGGTCGTCGTCTGCGTAGTGCGCGACGTGATCGCCGATGAAGCGCCGGCCGCGGCTGTTGAGCGTCAGCGTCAGTTCGTACTCGGGATGGCGATGCCATTCGAACGGAATGCGCGCGAGCTGGCGGTGATAGACACGGATCGAACAGCCGGGGGCGAACGTCACGTGCTCGTACTGCGGTTTCATCGCGGCCTCCGGGAGAGGGCGGGCATCGCGCCATGGCATGATCGAGGGCGATCGTCACGACGGAGCAATGCCATGTTTTCACATGTTTGCGTGGGCGTCAGCGACACCTCACGCGCCTACGATTTCTACGCGCCGCTGTTCGCGGAACTCGGGCTGCGCCTGAAATTTCGCGAGCCGGACGGCTGGACGGGCTGGATGCCGGCCGACGCCGACCGGCCGCTGTTCTTCTTCGGCCAGCCGCTCGACGGCCGCGCGCCCGAACCGGGCAACGGCCACACGATCGCGTTCGTCGCGCCGACGCGCGCGCACGTCGATCGCTGCCACGCGCTCGCGCTGCGCCACGGCGGCACCTGCGAAGGGCCGCCGGGCCTGCGGCCGGACTATCACCGCGATTACTACGGCGCCTATTTCCGCGATCCGGACGGCAACAAGCTGTGCGTGGTCTGTCATCGTCCCGAGTGATCCAGGGTTGTCGGGATTGTATCGATAGTTGGCCGGATAACGGTGATCTCGGCAGCGCACCGGCCGTACGCTGATGGCACATCACGACACCTGTCAGCGAGGAGACCACGATGCAATTGACGATTGACGACCTGCCTGCCGCGATTCGCGACGCGAAAAAGGGGCTGCGCGCCGACCTGCCCGGTTATGCGGCCACGTTTCGCGAGCTGGAGGGCGACATCGCGCGGCAGGTCGACGCGATCCGCCGCGCGCATGCGCATGGTCACGACGTGATTCCGGTGGTGCCGTTCGCGGACATCGCGGGCGGGACCGTCGATCCGCGCGCGGTGGCAGCGATCCGCACGCATGGCGCGGTCGTGATTCGTCGCGTATTCGATGCGCGGCAGGCGCGCGACTGGAACGACGAGATCGGCGCGTACCTGGACGCGAACCGCTTCACCGAGCGGCTCGATGCGCGCGCCGAGGATCGCTATTTCGGCAACCTTGCGTCGGGCAAGCCGCAGATCTACGGCGTTTATTGGTCGAAGCCGCAGGTGGTTGCGCGCCAGTCGCCGGCCCTGACGCAGGCGCGCGTGTTCCTGAACCGCCTGTGGCGGCACGCCGACAGCGGGCGTACGCACTTCGATCCCGACCAGGTGCCGGCCTATGCGGACCGGATTCGCCGCCGCCCGCCCGGCTCGACGTCGCTCGGGCTGTCGCCGCATGTCGACGGCGGTTCCGTCGAACGCTGGCTCGGCGCGAACTTCCGCCAGGTCTACCGTCACGTGCTGGCCGGCCGCTGGCGCGATTACGACCCGTTCGATGCGGCGTTCCGTCCGGACGTCGAGGAGATTCCGTCGCCGGCCGTGTGCTCGATGTTCCGCACGTTCCAGGGCTGGACCGCGCTCACGCCGCAGGGGCCGGGCGACGGCACGCTGCAGTTGATCCCGGTTGCGAACGCGATGGCCTATGTCGTGCTGCGCGCGCTGCAGGACGATGTCGCCGACGACGACCTGTGCGGCGCGCGTCCGGGTCGCGCGCTGTCGATCCGGCCTGAATGGCACGCACTGTTGCTCGATGCGCTGGTGCCGATCCCGCACATGGAGCCGGGCGACGCGGTGTTCTGGCATGGCGACGTCGTGCACGCGGTCGAGGATGCGCACCGCGGCAGCGGCGACAGCAACGTGATGTACATCGCGGCCGCGCCCGGTTGCGCGAAGAACGACGCGTACCTGCTGCGCCAGCGGGCCGCGTTCCTGCGCGGCGAGAGCCCGCCCGATTTCCCGGCCGACCATTTCGAGGTCGCATTCGACGAACGTGGCGGGGAGGGCGATCTCTCGGCGCTCGGCCGTTCGCAGATGGGGTTCGGGCCGGGCGCTTAGCCCGCGTCGCACGGGAAAGCGGCCGTTCGCCACGCGGTGAACGGCCGTCTGCCGAATCCGCTGCGGGCTGCGTGCAATTCGACGCAATCGGCTGTCGGCGCAGCCGAAATCGACGCGAATTGCGCAATTTGGCTTCCGATAATGGTCCGGACACAACGCAGCCGCCCCGTGTGCCGCACGGGTGTGGCGCTGACCATGGAGGAGTCGATGCAATTCACGCAAGCGATCGTTCGCCGCCCCGCGCCGTCCTGTGGCGCGGGCCTGACTACTGCCGAGCTCGGCGCGCCCGACTACGACAAGACGCTCACGCAGTTCCACGCATACTGCGACGCGCTGCGCACGCTCGGCGTCGAGCTGACCGAACTGCCGCCGCTGGACGCGTTTCCCGATTCGCACTTCGTCGAGGACGTCGCGGTCGTGACACCGGAATTCGCGGTGATCACGCGCCCCGGTGCGCCCGCCCGGCGCGGCGAGACGGTGCACATCGAAGCGGCGCTCGCCGCGCATCGCGACCTGCTGCCGATGCAGGACGGCCGTCTCGACGGCGGCGACGTGATGCTGGTCGGCAAGCGCTTCTACATCGGCCTGACGGGCCGTACCGACGCCGAAGGCATCGCCGCGTTCGAATCGCTCGTGTCGCGCTACGGCTATTCGGTCGTCGCGGTGCCGGTGGGCGCCGGCCTGCATCTGAAGTCGGTCGTCAACGCGCTCGGCGACGACACGCTGCTCGTGACCGAAGCGCTGGCCGCGCATCCGGCATTCGCCGACTATCGCCGGATCGCGATCTCGGCCGCCGACGAATACGCGGGCAACACGCTGCGCGTGAACGGCACGCTGATCACGCCGGCCGGCTACCCGCGCGTGCACGACGCGATCGCGTCGCTCGGGCTGCCGCTGCACGTGATCGATACGAGCGAGTTCCGCAAGATGGACGGCGGCCTGACCTGCCTGTCGCTGCGGTTCTAGCCGATTGGCGCGCGGCCGCTTCGGCCCGATAATGTGGCCCCCGCGCGGAACAGGAAACGTTCCGCGCACCAGCCACGACCCGACCGGAGCGAACGCGGATGACCGACAAGAAGATGCAGCTCGACAAGATCGATCTCCGGATCCTCGACATCCTGCGCACCGACGGGCGCATTTCCTACCGGAAGCTGTCGGAGCTCGTGAACCTCACGCCGCGGCCCTGCCAGGCGCGCGTGGAGCGGCTCGAGGCGCTCGGCGTGATCGAGGGCTACCGTGCGGTGATCAAGGCGCCGCGCGCGACCAAGCCGATCGTCGTGATCGCGCAGATCGTGCTGGCCGACCACGGGCGTTCGCAGGCGCCGTTCGAAGACGAAATGCGTGCGAATCCGGCCGTGCTCGATTGCTGGCTCGTCAGCGGCACGTTCGATTTTCTCGTGCGGCTCGCGTGCGAGGATCTCGACGAGTACCGGCGGATCGCGAACGTGTGGCTGGAAAGCCCGCGATTCCGGATCGAGAAGATCGTGACGACGGCCGAACTGCAGGCGATCAAGCGCACCGTCGTGTGAGGCGGCCGGCCGGGAAGGGCCGGTTTCGACGCGAATGACCGGGCCTGACGATTTGTATTCCGAATCAAATTGTCCGGCCCGAATCCAATCAGGGTGAACACTATGGATGCTATGCAAGCGGCAGTGGAGACGGCCGCGCCGTCGGGAACGACGCTGAAGCGCCGTCTGCAGGGCCGCCACATCGCGATGATCGCGATCGGCGGCTCGATCGGCACGGGGCTGTTCGTCGCGTCGGGTGCGTCGGTCGCGCAGGCGGGGCCGGGCGGTGCGATCGCCGCGTATATCGCGATCGGGTTGATGGTGTACTTCGTCGTCACGGGCCTCGGCGAGATGGCCGCGCTGATGCCGGTGTCGGGGTCGTTTGCGATCTACGGCGAGAAGTACGTCGACGAAGGCTTCGGCGTCGCGCTCGGCTGGACCTACTGGTACAGCTGGGCCGTGACGATCGCGATCGAGCTGGTCGCCGCGCAGATCGTGATGCGCTACTGGTTTCCGACCATACCCGGCATCTGGTGGGGCGCGGGCTTTCTCGTGCTGATCTTCCTGCTGAATACGCTGTCGGTGCGCGGCTTCGGCGAATCGGAATACTGGTTCTCGCTGATCAAGGTCGTGACCGTGGTCGCGTTCATCGCGGCCGGGCTGCTGATCGCCGCCGGCCTGATCGGGAACGGGCATCCGGTGGGCTTGCGCAACTTCACGACCGGCGACGCGCCGTTTGTCGGCGGCGTGCACGCGATGATGAGCGTCGCGCTGATCGCGGGATTCTCGTTTCTCGGCACCGAGCTGGTCGGGATCACCGCCGGCGAATCGGAGAATCCGCGCAAGACGATCCCGCGCGCGGTGAAGCAGATTTTCTGGCGGATCATGCTGTTCTACGTGTTCGCGATCTTCGTGATCGGCCTGCTGGTGCCGTACACGGACCCGAACCTGCTGAAGAGCGACGTGACCGACATCGGCGTGAGCCCGTTCACGCTGGTGTTCAGCCATGCGGGTTTCCGGCTCGCCGCCGGCGCCATGAACCTCGTGATCCTGACGGCCGTGCTGTCGGCCGGCAACTCCGGCACCTACGCGGCGACACGGATGCTGTACAACCTCGCGGCGGAAGGGCGCGCGCCGGCGATGTTCGCGACGCTGTCGCCGGGCGGCGTGCCGCGCAACGCGCTGTACGCGACGATGGCCGTCGGCGGGCTGTGCTTCCTCACGTCGCTGACCAACAACCAGAGCATCTATCTGTGGCTGCTGAACACGGTCGGCATCACGGGTTTCATCGCATGGCTCGGCATCGCGGTCTGCCATTACCGGTTCCGCAAGGGGTTCCTGAAGCAGGGCTACCGGCTCGATCAACTGCCGTACCGCGCGAAATGGTTCCCGTTCGGGCCGCTGTTCGCGATCGCGATCTGCATCGTGATCTCGCTCGGGCAGGATTACCAGGCGTTCTTCGCGGCCCGCATCGACTGGATGGAAGTGCTGTCGATCTACGTGTGGATTCCGCTGTTCGTCGCGATCTGGTGGGCATATCGCCGGGCGCGCAAGAGCCGGCTCGTGCGCTACGAGGAGATGGACATCGGGCCGTGGCTGACGCGCTCGGTCGAGGCCGTCGATGCGGCGGCCACGCAGCACGGGCATCCGCACTGACTAGTCGGTATTGAACGCGCGGTACCGAAAGCGCGGCAACGGAAGCCGGTCGTGTCGGACGGCCGGCTTCGCTGCGACGGCCCGCGCGCGGCGGCGCACGCAAACCGCGCTCAGTGCGCGTGCTGCAACCGCGCCTTCATGAAGTCCACCCACGCGCGCACTTTCTGCGGCACGTGCCGCGTCGCGACGTACAGCGCGTAGACGTTCTGCTGCGGAAACCGATACGCGGGCAGCGCATCGACCAGCGTGCCGCTTTCGAGATCGTCGCGTACGAGCCATGCGGGCAGCAGCGCGACGCCGCTGCCCTGGCGCGCGAGTTCACTCAACACCGATGCGTTGTCGACGACGACGCGAGGCTTCGCGGCCGGTCGAAATGCATGTTCGTTGCCCGCGCGATCGGTGAGCGTCCATTCGGCGATCCGCTCGAGCCGGCTGTGGCCGAGCTGCGGCAGGCGGGCGAGGTCGTCGGGCGACGCCGGTTTCGGGCGCCCGGCCTTCGCCGGCAGGTCGGGCGCCATCACGGCGAGTACGTCGTAGGTGGCGAGGCAGACGCCGCGATAGGGCAGGTCGCGAAAGTGCTCGTGGCGTCCGAGCCGGATCGCGACGTCGAAGCGGTCGCGCACGAGATCGGCCTGCGACGTATGCGTTTCGAGCCGCACGCGTAACGCGGGATGCTGCGCGGTGAACGCATGCAGCATCGGTGCGAGGACGCGCGCCGCATACTCGACCGTCGACGTCACGCGCAGCATGCCCTGCATCCCGCCGTGCTCGCCGCGCACCTCGTCGATCGCGCCTTCGGCTTCGTCGAGCACGCGCAGGCAGCGCTGGTAAAAGCGCTCGCCGGCGTCGGTCAGCTCGACACGCCGGGTCGTGCGCGTGAGCAGCGTGACGCCGAGCTCGGCTTCGAGCTGTTTCACGTTGAAACTGATGGCCGCCCGCGCCTGGTTCAGTGCGGTGGCGGCGGCCGTGAACGAACCGGCTTCGACCACGGCACGGAAAACGGCGAAACGATCGAGGCTCACCATGGTTGGGGCGTGGGTCCTGTCTGGCTGTTGGATCGCTCGAAGGGTACCCGAATGTGCGGCCGCGCGGCGTTGCGGCGTTGCGGCGCTACGGCGTCGTGGCGGCGCGATCCGATTGTCAAAAAAATTCGACGGGACTCGTCGCATCCGGCCGCTTACCGATGCGCGTGCCGGCTTCTACACTGCGGCGTTTCGTGATGTTCCCGCCGCCATGCCAGACCGTTCCAGAATCGCCGCCGTCTACCTGCTCGGCTTCGCGATCGACCTCGCGAACATGTTCATGCTGAACGCCGCGTATCCGGCGCTGCAGCGCGAGCTGCACGCGTCGGTCGCGCAGCTTGCGTGGGTCGGCAACATGTACGTGCTCGGCCTGACCGTCGTGATTCCGTTCGGCACGTGGCTCGCGCGCCGCTGCGGCGAGCGGCGCGTGTTCGCGGCATCGCTGCTGCTGTTCGGGCTCGGCAGTGCCGGCGTCGGCGCGTCGCCGTCGATCGAGACGCTGCTCGCGTGGCGGCTGGTCCAGGGGCTCGGCGGCGGGCTGCTGATTCCGGTCGGGCAGACGATGGCCTATCGCGCGTATCCGCCGCAGGCGCGGGCGCGGCTCACGTCGGTCGTGATGATGGTCGCGCTGCTCGTGCCCGCGTTGTCGCCGGCGATCGGCGGGGCGATCGTCGATCGCGGTTCGTGGCGCGCGATCTTCTTCGTGATGTTGCCGATCGCGGCCGCGACCTGCGCGCTCGCGTTCGCATGGCTGCCGCGCGACGGCGCGCGCGACCGGCCGCCGCGGCTCGACTGGCCGGGGCTCGGCCTGAGTGCGGTCACGCTCGTCGCGCTGCTGCTCGGGCTGACCGCCGCGGGGCAGCCCGGCGGCGCGGTATTCCCGCTCGCGATGCTGGCCGTCGCGAGCGCGGCAGGCGCAGGCTATGCGGCGCATGCGCGTCGCGCCCTGTCGCCGGTCGTCGACCTGCGACTGCTCGCCCAGCCGCTGCTGCGAACCGGCGTGGTGGTCTATCTGTGCGTGCCGGGCGTCTTCACGGGCGTCAACCTCGTCGCGTCGCTCTATCTGCAGAACGCGCTCGGGTTGAGCGCTGCGCATGCCGGCGCGCTGATGCTGCCGTGGGCGATCGCGGCGTGCTTCGCGATCGCGACCACGCGCCGCTGCTTCGCGCGCCACGGCGCGAAGCCCTTGTTCGCGAGCGGCATTGTGATCGATTGCGTCGGCATCGCACTGCTCGCGACCCCCTGGGCCGGCGTCGAAGCCGTGCGCATCGCGGCATTCGCGGCGATGGGGTTCGGCGCGAGCCTGTGCACGAGCACGTCGCAAAGCGCGGCGTTCGTCGATGTGCCTGCCGACCGGATGGGCGACGCGAGCGCGCTGTGGAACATCAACCGCCAGTTGAGCTTCTGCGTCGGCGTGGCCGTGCTCGGCAGCGCACTCAATGCGTTGCTGGCATTCGACGCGGGCGGGCCGTCGCTCGCGCCGTACCGCTGGTGCTTCGGGCTGGCGGTCGTGCTGACGTTGCTGCCGCTGGGCCTGATTGCGCGGCTTCCCGCATACCGTGCGCCGGTCGCGCAACCCGTTTCATCCCACTCGTGAGAACCTGAGAGCTTTATGAATTTGCCGAATCCGTATTTCAAGGAAGTCGTCGACACCGTTGCCGACATCGCGTGCTGGTTGTCCGGCCGTGCCGGCCCCGAGCGGCTCGCGACGCTGATGGCGCGTTTTTCGCCGGGATTTTCGATGATCACGATGTCGGGCACGGTGCTCGATTACGCGGGCATCGATGCGCTGTTTTCACACGGGCACGGCGCGCGCCCCGGGCTGGTGATCGACATCGACGAGTTGCGCGGGCTTGCCGTGTGGTCCGATGGCGCGACGATCGGCTATCGCGAGACGCAGACCGACGCGCAAGGGCAGCGCACGGTGCGGCGCTCGACGGTCGTGTTCCGGCGCGAGGCGGACGGGCTGATCGTGTGGCGCCATTTGCACGAGACGCCGGTCGTCGCGTGAGCGGGGCATCGGCCGCCCTGCCTGAGGCGGCGCGGATGCGGTGCCGGCGTTACTTGTCCAGCTCCGGATAGTGCCGGAAGATGCCCATGTCGTTGAACGGGATGCGGCGTTCCGACGCGAGGTAGCGCGCCACCGGCGGATGCTCCGCGACGCGGTCGTGCAGCGCGACCAGCGCCGCGATTTTCCGCTCCGCGCGCTTCATCGCTTTCGGAAACGCGTAACGCAGCCCCTCGATCAACTGGAACATCGACAGGTCCGCATAGCTGAGTGCGTGGCCGGCGATGTAGCCGCTCTTGTGCGGGTTCTGGTCGAGTACGCGCTCGAAGTAACCGAGGAATTTCGGCAGCCGGTTTTCGAGGAAATCGGCCGCGCGCTCGGCGGCTTCCGCCTGCTGGTCCTCGTAGTAGAGGCCGCTTGCGATCGGATGGTGCGTGTCGTGGATCTCGGTGACGAAATCGGCCACGGTCAACTGAAGCTGGTGCACCCACAGCCGGCCGGCTTCGTCGTCCGGCGCGAGCCCGAGCCGCGCGCCGAGAAACAGCAGGATGTTCGCGGTCTGCCCGACCACCAGGTCGCCGGCTTTCAGGAACGGCGGCGCAAACGGCACGCATTCCGCCTTCGCGCTGTCCATCATGCGCATCATCGCCGGCACCCCCATGCCGCGCCCCGATTCGCGCGCGACGTCGACGTAGTCGGCTTCCGCCGCCTCGAGCGCGAGCCGCACATATTCGCCTCGGCCCTGGATCTCGGGCCAGTAATACAGTTCGTATCGCATGCTGTTTTCCCGTTTGTTGACGCGGCTGCCACGGGCATCGTGACGATCGGGCGGCCGCGCGTCGCGCGCCGCCCGCTGCGAATAGACAGTCTAGGCGATCGCGGGAAAAGTGCCGCGCATCGCCATCGCGCGCTACGCGCCGCGCTCGCCGCCCTCGGGGCCGTAGAAGAACACCCAGGTCGAGAAGTCGCCGGAGAAGCCGGTGAAGCGGTGGTCGGCGTGTGCCGGGACGAACAGCACGTCACCGGCCGCGACCGCGCATTCGTGTCCGTCGACGACGAAGTGCGACGTGCCGGTGGCGATCACGTAGACCTCGTCGCGCGTGTGCGGCTTCTGCTTGTCCTCAATGCGCGGCCGGTACAGCTCGACGTCGAGCGTGCCGTGGCGAAACAGCGTCGTGAACAGCGTGCCTTCTTCGTCGAGACGGGTGAGCGATTCGTTCAGGCCGAGCTTCATCGTGGTGTACTCCGGGTTCGGGGCGTGGGGATTGCCCATGTGCGTTGCGCGATCGTAGCGCGTCATGCCGGGAAGTCGCGCGGAGCGCGGGGCGCATGATCGCCATCCGTGGAACGAATCGCGCAGGCGCTCACCTTATGTGAAACGCTGGCATTCATCCGCGAAACAACGACGAGATTGCGCGTATTGGCTCGCGAGCTTCACCGCAATTTAACAAACGCCGACTACGATCCGGGCTCGTCAATCGACGCAAGCGCGGCGATTCGGTCCGCGCTGCGGTACTGCCGTCCGTCGCCGCCTGCGCGACTCGCCCGATTGCGATTTCCCGTGACCGTGAATGCGACGCCGAGGTATCGCGTCGACGTCATTCGCATCATTTCGTATTTCTCATGAAACTGAATCCGCTGGCTTCCTCACGCAGAAAATTCCTGGCCGCCGCGCCGGCCGTCGCGGCGGTGCCGCTGCTGAGCGCATGCGGCGGCGACGACGTCACGTCGATGCCCGTTACCGACGCCGCGCTGGCCGCGCAGATGTCCGCGAAGCTGAATGCGCAGCTCGGCGATGCCGCGACGGTCGGCGCGATCCAGCCGGCGCTGACCGACGTCGGGTTTGCCTGGGACCTGCCGACGATGCCGGCGGCCCAGGCCGGCGCGATCGTTGCGTACAGCTTCGGCAATCGCCCGAACGCGGCAAGCGGCAATACGTCGAGCACGGGCGGCAACCAGTCCGCGCTGCCCGATCCGGGGCCCGTCAACGAAGCGCTCGCGGACGCCGTCTACCGCATTCGGCAACTGAAGCCGGTCAAGGTCTACGCGCAGTGGGAAATCGCCCGCTTTCTCGTGTCGAAATACGGGATGGGCGCCGACGTGCTGTCGTCGATCGAGCCCGTGATCGCGAGCGACGGCACGATCGTGTACCTCAGCACGGCCGGCGTGGCCGCCGAGGCCGTGTCGCGCGCGGGCGGCGTGGCCGCGATGGGCCGCGTCGCGGTGGTCGGCCATCGGGATCACGCGAAGCGCTGCATCCAGACCTCGCAGCAGGCGGGCATGAAGGCGGCCGCGGTTGCCGAGGTGCCGTTGCCGACGCGCTACGACCCGCAGTCGGGCCAGCCGTGGACGCGCAACCGCAGCCTGTACCTCGTGCACGACATGTATGCGCAGATGCTCGCCCGCGCGGTCGGCGCGACGATGCAGGCGTTCCCGAAGGGCTGACGCACTTTCTTTCTCCCGATTCCGATGACCATGCAGACCCGCCGCCATTTCCTCGCTTCCGCTGCCGCGCTTGCCGTGACCGGTGCCGCCAGCACGCCGGGCTTCGCCGGCGACGCTCCCGTTTCAGATGCCGAACTGCAACGCCAGATGCTCGGCAAGCTGACGAACGAACTGAACGACCGCGCAGCCGCCGCCGACGAGGCCGGTTACCTGTTCGAGACGTTTTTCTCGTGGATGCCGCCGGCCGTCCAGGCCACGGCTATCAACACGATTGCCGCATTCGCTTTCGGCAGTCGCGCCGCGCCGTCGTCGGGCGCCGCGCCGGTGCCCGGCCCCGTGAACGAGGCGATTGCCGACGCCGTGTTCCTGCTGCGCCGGAAGGTCGCCGCGCGGATCTTTGCGCAGCAGGAAGTCGCGAGCGTGCTCGCGTCGAAATACGGGCTGACGGCCGGCGTGACGTCGATCGCGACACCGGCGCCGGCCGCCGGCAGCCCGATACCGACGCCCGACGGCGTCGTAACCGCGATCGTCAGGCAGGCCGGCTCGGCGTCGGCACTCGGCAACGTCGGTGTCGTCACGCATTCGGATCAGGCTTCGATTGCCGTGCGCGTGTCGAAAACCGCGGGGATGCAGGCCGCGGTGCCGGCGGGCCTGACGCTGCCGTCGCTCTACGACGCGTCCGCGCAGATGCCGGCCTTGCGGCGCCGCGATCTTTACCTGCTGAGCAACGTCGGCGTGCAACTCGGGATGCTGCGGCTCGACCTGATCAACCGCGAATACCCGAACGGCTGACGCTGCGGGGCACTCGCGGCATCCGCCGCCGAACGACTTCACGTTCCGGGCGCCCGGTGTGCGGCGCAATCGCGAGCTGCCGGCCGTTCAAGACGCCGTCGCTGCACGACACGTTGCAGCGAAGGGTGTTGTTCCGCAACGGCCGCTTCCACTCGCCGAAGGACGCGCAGCGCTTCTGCGTGCAGCGCGATACCGACCCCACGAAGGCGGCCAGCCGTCGCGTGTCGCCGCGACATGCGTCCCACGCGACGGCTGCAACCGCCGCCGCGCCGTTTGCGCCCGCATTTGCCGGGTAATGCCGATACAGGTATTGGCACTACCAGCCAAACCACTGTTTTTAATGGGTTTTTTCGCGTGCGGCCCGCGCCGTGACGCGTTCTGCGTGGCATAATCGACCGCATCCGCAAGGCTTGTAGTCACAACGACCCCGCATACCCATGGCACAGACTCTCTACGACAAACTGTGGAACACCCACGTGGTCCACACCGAGGAAGACGGCACGACTTTGCTCTACATCGACCGTCAGCTGCTGCATGAAGTCACGAGCCCGCAGGCATTCGAAGGGCTGAAGATCGCGCAGCGTCCGGTGTGGCGCATCAGCGCGAACCTGGCCGTGTCGGACCACAACGTGCCGACCACCGATCGCAGCCACGGCATCGCCGATCCCGTCTCGAAGCTGCAGGTCGACACGCTCGACGCGAACTGCGATGCGTTCGGCATCACGCAGTTCAAGATGAACGACGTGCGCCAGGGCATCGTCCACATCATCGGGCCGGAGCAGGGCGCGACGCTGCCGGGCATGACGATCGTGTGCGGCGATTCGCATACGTCGACGCACGGCGCGTTCGGCGCGCTCGCACACGGCATCGGCACGTCGGAAGTCGAGCACGTGCTCGCCACGCAAACCCTGCTGCAGAAGAAGAGCAAGAACATGCTCGTGAAGGTCGAGGGTGCGCTGCCGCGCGGCTGTACCGCGAAGGACATCGTGCTCGCGATCATCGGCAAGATCGGCACGGCCGGCGGCACGGGCTACGCGATCGAGTTCGGCGGCTCGACGATCCGCGCGCTGACGATGGAAGGCCGCATGACCGTCTGCAACATGGCGATCGAAGCCGGCGCGCGCGCGGGCATGGTCGCGGTGGACGACACGACCATCGATTACCTGAAGGGCCGTCCGTTCGTGCCGACCGGCGCGGAATGGGATCAGGCCGTCGAATACTGGCGCCAGTTCAAGTCGGACGAAGGCGCGCAGTTCGATCGCGTGGTCGAGCTGAACGCGGCCGAGATCGTGCCGCAGGTCACGTGGGGCACGTCGCCGGAAATGGTCACGTCGATCGACGGTCGCGTGCCCGATCCCGAACGCGAGAAGGATCCGGTCAAGCGCGACGCGATGGAGCGTGCGCTGGCCTACATGGCGCTCGAGCCGAACACGCCGATCGAGTCGATCAAGGTCGACAAGATCTTCATCGGTTCGTGCACGAACGCGCGCATCGAGGACATCCGCGCAGCCGCTTACGTCGTGAAGAAGCTGAACCGTCGTGTCGCGTCGAACGTGCGCCTCGCGATGGTCGTGCCGGGCTCGGGCCTCGTGAAGGCGCAGGCCGAGCGCGAAGGGCTCGACAAGGTGTTCACGGACGCCGGCTTCGAATGGCGCGAGCCGGGCTGCTCGATGTGCCTCGCGATGAACGCCGACCGGCTGGATCCGGGCGAGCGCTGCGCGTCGACGTCGAACCGCAACTTCGAAGGCCGGCAGGGCGCGGGCGGTCGCACGCACCTCGTGAGCCCCGCGATGGCGGCGGCCGCGGCGATCGAAGGTCACTTCGTCGACATTCGCAAGCTGGGGTAACGCGTGACGGCATCGAAGGTCATAACGCGGCTGGTTGCCGCGCTGGCGCTTGCGGGGCTGGGCTTCGGCCTTGCGGGCTGCAACACCGTCCAGGGCTTCGGGCAGGACGTCAACGCCGCCGGCAACGCGCTGAAGCGCGCCGCGGAGTGACGATTCCCGCCGAGAATTTGTCGATGTGCGCCGGCTGAACGCCGGCCCTTCAACCGGATAGACGGATCATGGAAAAATTCATTGTGCATACCGGCGTCGTGGCGCCGCTCGATCGCGAGAACGTCGACACCGACGCGATCATCCCGAAGCAGTTCCTGAAGTCGATCAAGCGCACGGGCTTCGGTCCGAACGCGTTCGACGAATGGCGTTACCTCGATCACGGCGAGCCGGGCCAGGACAACTCGAAGCGCCCGCTGAATCCCGACTTCGTGCTGAACCAGCCGCGCTACCAGGGTGCATCCGTGCTGCTCGCGCGCAAGAACTTCGGCTGCGGCAGCTCGCGCGAGCACGCGCCGTGGGCGCTGCAGCAGTACGGCTTCCGCGCGATCATCGCGCCGAGCTTCGCGGACATCTTCTTCAACAACTGCTACAAGAACGGGCTGCTGCCGATCGTGCTGACCGAGCAGCAGGTCGATCACCTGTTCAACGAGACGGTTGCGTTCAACGGTTTTCAACTGACGATCGACCTCGACGCACAGGTCGTGCGTTCGGGCGACGGCCGCGAGTATCCGTTCGAGATCACCGCGTTCCGCAAGTACTGCCTGCTGAACGGCTTCGACGACATCGGCCTCACGCTGCGCCACGCGGACAAGATTCGCCAGTTCGAGGCCGAGCGCCTCGTGAAGCAGCCGTGGCTCAATACCAAGCTGGTCGGCTGACGTGCCTTTCGGGCGGGCGCGCCGGCGGCGCGCTCGCCGGCCTGCCTCATAAAACCTACCCAGTCAGGAATTTCGCATGAAGATTGCAGTGCTGCCCGGCGACGGCATCGGTCCGGAAATCGTCAATGAAGCGGTGAAGGTGCTGAACGCACTCGACGAGAAGTTCGAACTCGAACAGGCGCCGGTTGGCGGCGCGGGCTACGAGGCAAGCGGTCATCCGCTGCCGGACGCGACGCTGGCGCTCGCGAAGGAAGCCGACGCGATCCTGTTCGGCGCCGTGGGCGACTGGAAGTACGACTCGCTCGAGCGCGCGCTGCGCCCCGAGCAGGCGATCCTCGGGCTGCGCAAGCATCTCGAGCTGTTCGCGAACTTCCGCCCGGCGATCTGCTACCCGCAGCTCGTCGATGCGTCGCCGCTGAAGCCCGAGCTGGTTGCGGGCCTCGACATCCTGATCGTGCGCGAACTGAACGGCGACATCTACTTCGGCCAGCCGCGCGGCGTGCGTGCCGCACCGGACGGCCTGTTCGCGGGCGAACGCGAAGGCTTCGACACGATGCGCTATTCGGAACCGGAAGTGCGCCGCATCGCGCACGTCGCGTTCCAGGCGGCCCGCAAGCGCGCGAAGAAGCTGCTGTCGGTCGACAAGGCGAACGTGCTCGAAACGTCGCAGTTCTGGCGCGACATCATGATCGACGTGTCGAAGGAGTACGCGGACGTCGAGCTGTCGCACATGTACGTCGACAACGCGGCGATGCAGCTCGCGAAGGCGCCGAAGCAGTTCGACGTGATCGTCACCGGCAACATGTTCGGCGACATCCTGTCGGATGAAGCGTCGATGCTGACGGGCTCGATCGGCATGCTGCCGTCGGCGTCGCTCGACAAGAACAACAAGGGCCTGTACGAACCGTCGCACGGCTCGGCGCCGGACATCGCGGGCAAGGGCATCGCGAACCCGCTCGCGACGATCCTGTCGGCCGCGATGATGCTGCGTTACTCGCTGAATCGTGCGGAGCAGGCCGATCGCATCGAGCGCGCGGTGAAAACGGTGCTCGAACAGGGCTACCGCACGGGCGATATCGCGACGCCGGGTGGCAAGCAGGTCGGCACGACGGCGATGGGCGACGCGGTGGTCGCGGCGCTGTAACGCAAGCAAGTAGAAAGGGCGCGAACGGGCCGCGAAATCGGCCGGTTCGCGCGCGGTTGGCCGTTGTGCGGGCAACCGGCTTTGTGTAGACTCGAACGATGGCGCAAATTTCCCTGATCTCCCCGGTCTTGAAACTCCACGGCAACATTGCCCGTGCGGGTGCGCGCGCCATCGTCATCACGAAAACCATTACCACGAAAACGATCATTAAACGCTGATCGTCCGTCGTGCCCGCCTATTTCCCCGCGCGGTCACACCGGGGACGGAAATGGCGGGGAAGCTCCATCAAAGGGTTAGTCATGAACGTAGGTCTCGTAGGTTGGCGCGGCATGGTCGGCAGCGTCCTGATGCAGCGCATGCAGGAAGAGGGCGATTTCGACCTGATCGAACCGGTGTTTTTCAGCACCAGCAACACGGGCGGCAAAGCGCCGTCGTTCGCGAAAAACGAGACTACGCTCAAGGACGCGACCAACGTCGACGAGCTGAAGAAGTGCGACGTGATCATCACGTGCCAGGGCGGCGACTACACGAACGACGTGTTCCCGAAGCTGCGCGCGGCGGGCTGGAACGGCTACTGGATCGATGCGGCATCGTCGCTGCGGATGAAGGACGACGCGGTCATCATCCTCGATCCGGTCAACCTCGACGTGATCAAGGATGCGCTCGTCAAGGGCACGAAGAACTTCATCGGCGGCAACTGCACGGTCAGCCTGATGCTGATGGCGCTCGGCGGCCTGTTCCGCGAGAACCTCGTCGACTGGATGACGGCGATGACCTACCAGGCCGCATCGGGCGCGGGCGCGCAGAACATGCGCGAACTGCTGTCGCAGATGGGCACGCTGAACGGCGCGGTGAAGGAGCAGCTCGCCGATCCGGCATCCGCGATCCTCGACATCGACCGCCGCGTGCTGGCCGCGATGAACAGCGACGCGATGCCGACCAGCAACTTCGGCGTGCCGCTCGCCGGCTCGCTGATCCCGTGGATCGACAAGGATCTCGGCAACGGGATGTCGAAGGAAGAGTGGAAGGGCGGCGCGGAAACCAACAAGATCCTCGGCAAGCCGGCGATGGGCGAGCCCGGTTCGATCCCGGTCGACGGCCTGTGCGTGCGGATCGGCGCAATGCGCTGCCACTCGCAGGCTCTGACGATCAAGCTGAACAAGGACGTGCCGCTCGACGAGATCAACGGCATCCTCGCGTCGGCGAACGACTGGGTGAAGGTCGTGCCGAACGAGCGTGAAGCGTCGATGCGCGACCTGTCGCCGGCGAACGTCACGGGCACGCTGACGGTGCCGGTCGGCCGCCTGCGCAAGCTCGCGATGGGCGGCGAATACCTGTCGGCGTTCACGGTCGGCGACCAGCTGCTGTGGGGTGCGGCCGAGCCGCTGCGCCGCATGCTGCGCATCCTGCTCGACAAGTAAGCTCGTGTGTCCGGCCCGCGATGCGCGGGCCGCGTTGCACAAGATGGCGCGCCGCGCCGGCCTTGACGATATCAAGGCTGGCGCGGCGCGTTTTTCATGTGCGCGTCAGCGCATGTTCAGCAGCGTCTGGTCGACGGTCTGCTGGGTCTTGATCGTCTGCGCATTGGCCTGGTAATCACGCTGCGCCTTGATCAGGTTCACGAGCTCGGTCGTCAGGTCGACGTTCGAGTTTTCCAGCGCACTTCCCTGCAGCGTGCCGTGGTTCGTGCTGCCCGGCGCGGAGATCTGCGGCACGCCCGACGCGGCGGTTTCCACATACTGATTGCCGCCAATGTTCTCGAGCCCGTTCGGGTTGTTGAAGTTCGCGAGCGCGATCAGGCCGAGCACCGCGCTCTGGCCGTTCGAATAATTGCCGGTCAGCTTGCCGTCGGTGCCGATCGAGAACGTCGTCAGCGTGCCGCTCGCGAAGCCGTCTTGTGCGAGGTTGGTCACGCCGCTCTTTCCGCCGAACTGCGTCGTGCCGCCCAGGTCGAGCGTCAGGTTCTGCGGATTGGCGCCGCCCGACGCGTTGGGGATCGAAAACGCGAACTGACCGAGGCTCGGCGTCGGCTGGCCGGTGGCGGCCGACGTCGTCGAGGTGATCCGGCCCGATGTGTCGAACGTGACGGTGCCGAGATTCGTCGGCGTCTGGCCCTGCACGCCCGCGTAGGCCTGCCAGGTGCCGGCCGCGTTCTTCGTGAAATACATCGACACCTGCTGCGAGCCGCCGAGCGTGTCGTACACCTGGATCGACGAATTGTAGTTGTACGTGGTGTTGTCGCCCGGGTTGAACGGCGTCTTGGCCGGCACCTTGTCCTGCGAATTCAGGTTGAACTGGCCGGTGATCTTCGTCGTCGCCTGCGGGGCGATGTTGTTGGTCGGCGCCTGCAGCGGCACGGTCGCCGCGGTATTGATCGCGCCGCCCGGGCCTGCCGCATAGCCCATCAGGTTGCGGTTTTGCGAATCGACGATGGCGCCGCTCTTGTCCCGGTGGAATACGCCGTCACGCGAGTACGTCGTCACGCCGTTGTTCGACATCTGGAAGAAGCCGTTGCCGTTGATCGCGATGTCGAGCGACGACTTCGTCGTGTTGATCGTCCCCTGGCCGAATTGCTGCTGCACCGACGCGAGCCGCGTGCCGATGCCGATCTGCGTGTTGGTCGACGTCGCAACCGAATTCGCGTACATGTCGGCGAAGTTCGCGCGCCCCTGCTTGAAGCCGACCGTGTTTGCGTTCGCGATGTTGTTGCCGATCACGTCGAGATGGTTCGCCGCGCCGGCCAACCCGCTCAAACCCTGTTGATAGCCCATGTTCGATCCCCGTAACGAGCTGGTGAGTAGATGCAGTCGTGCGACTGCGCGATGCCTCCCTGGCACCTCACGACGTCAGCCTGGCCAGGCGCGTGCCTGCCTTTCCGGCAGGTGTGTACGCGGTGGTCGAACTGCGCCGATTCTTGTTTGAAGACGATCGTAGCGACGGCAATTATTCGATCTGTGTAATTTTGTGTAATGTAATTGAATTGTTGTCGAAATGATTGATTTCGTATGAGCAATGAAACTGGGATGAGGCTTGAAAGCCTTGTGGGGCGGGTGTTTGAGGATGGATATGTCCAATTCAACGATAAGAGAGGGGAATTGGCCTCTTATCGATCAATTGAAATTTATTTGAATTGTTTTGGTGATCGGCGGGATTTGTCTTTATTGGAAATTGCTAATCCATTAACGGCAGGTGGCGCGATTTATTGAGCAAACGTGCCCGATTTCGCGGTCGTGGCGCGGCATCGAGCCCCGGAGTGGGCAGGGCGCCGGGTGAGCGGCAAGGGGCGCGCCATTCGTTCGGGACGGGATGCGGCCGGGCATCTTTCAGTTGAGGGAGGTGTGCTTCCGATCGATCGGGAACGCTGGTCGCGCCGTGTGAACCCGGGCATCGGAGCGGCCCGGCAGGCGGGCGCGCGGACGCGCGAACGCGGCCGGTTGCACCCATCGGCGACGAATTCGGCCCGAACCCGATCACGTGAAGTAAACTACGCGGTTACGACGCACAGACCCGCCGAAAGCGTCGCGTTCAACGCGACGCTTTTGCATTTCTGCGGCAACTTTATTGACGCTTTCAACCGCGAATCCGAGCCGCGCCCACGCGCGGCGATAGAGCCAACGATGTCCCGAATTTCCTTGTTTCCGCGTCAGTCCCGTCTGTCGCGCGCCGTGCGTGGCGCGCTGGCGATCCTGGCGCTCGGCGCAACCGCATCGGCCTGGGCGGCCGGCACCGGCGAACTGCCGGCGTCCGCTGCCGGTGGTGCAGTGCCGCTTACCGTGACGGTCCAGCCCGGCCAGTCGCTGAACGACATCGCGAAAGCGGCCACGCAGTCGCGCGATCCCGGTGTGCTCGCGCGCGCCGGCCGCGCGCTGTTCGACGCCAATCCGCAGGCGTTCATGAAGCACGACGCGAGCCGCCTGAAAGTCGGTGCGACGCTGACCGTGCCGGCGCTCGATGCGACAGGCGCGGCACTCGCACCGGCCGCTGCATCCGCTGCATCCGCTGCATCCGCTGCATCCGGCACATCGGGTACGGCGGCAGCGTCCGCGCCCGCGGCGGCATCCGGCGGCACGGCGGTCGCGCAGCATGGTGCGTCGGCGCCGCATCCGGGCTCGACCCCGGCGGCGACCGTGCCGTCCGCGCCGGTGGCGCCGGCCGTGCATGCGGCTCCGGTGAGCGGTGCGAGCGTCGCGACGGCCGCCGGTGCGGCGGCGTCGCTTGGCGCTTCGGCGGCACACGGCGCATCGGCCGTCGAAAGCGTGCAGCCGGCGGCGCCCGTTGCCGGTGCAAGCGGTCCGCATGTGTGGAGCGGTGCGATCCAGTCGGTGCCGTCGTCCGCGAGCGGTGCCGCGCTTCCGCCTGTTGCGGGCAGCCAGGTTTCGGGCATGAACGAACCGGCCGCGGCTGCGCCCGCGACGGGCGCGTCGCAGCCGCGGCCGTCGAGCCTGCAGCAACTGCTGGCGCTGAAGAACCGCGTGCTGATGGAGTTGCAGAAGCACGGCATCGGCAAGCCGGCCACGACGAACGAGGTCGCGCCGGCGCCCGTGCCGGCACCTGTCGCACCGCGTCCGGCCACGAACGATACGGGCGCATCCGCTGCCGCGCCGGCGGCAAGTGAAGCCGCGTCCGGCGTTGCTGCCAGCGCAGCGCAGCCGGCATCGGTATCGGCGCCCGCGCAATCGGCCGCGCCGGTGGCGGCACCTGCGCGCAGTACCGGGCAGATGGACTGGCGTCCGGCCGCGGTGGCCGGTGCGGCCGTGATCGTCCTCGCCGCAGGTTTTGCGTGGCGCAAGCGCCGGAAGGGCCGGCGCGCGGAAGAAACGGGTGATGCGGGTACGAGCGCGACGGCTGCTGCGGTCGTCGCGGGCGGGTCCGCGGCTGCGGCGGCAGAAACCGAAGCCGCGCCGTCCGTCGAGCCGGAACTGCCGATCCGGCCCGAGATGCCGGTCGCACGCGACGCGGCTTCCGATTTGAGCCTTGCTGCGGCCACTGCCGCAGCGGCGGAGACGGCCGAGACGCTTGATACGGATGTGCCGTCGGCGCCGGAAGTGGTGCCGCCGCATGACGAGCAGCCCGAATTGCCGGCCGCGCACGCCGTAGTGCCGACCGCGAGCGAGGCGGCTCCGGCTCCGCACGATACAGAGCCGGTAGAGAAGATCGCTGCCGAACAGCCCGCGGAACAGCCTGCCGAGACGCCGATCGCCCCCGCGGCCACCGAAACGCAGCACGAGGCGCTGATGCAGAACGCGATCAGCGCGCTCAACAGCCTCGACATGCCGCTGCCGCCGCGCACGCAGGACGAGCCGTCGCTGGCGACGGACGAGTCTGCCGCGCAGGCAAGGCAGTCCGACACCGATAAGGTCGCAACTAACGGTCAAGCCGACCAACGCCTTCCGATTGGCGCGATCGCTCCGGCCCCCGAACATCCGGCCGATCAGGACGACGAGTTCGATTGGGATCCGGACGCGGCGACGCCTGCCGGCCAGGCGGGCAGCTCGTTCGCGACGTCGTCGCTGCCGCCGCTCGGCGGCGCGCAGTTCGGCGCGTTGAAGCTCGACTTCGATCTGGACCTGCCGTCGACGCCGGGCGCCGCGTTGCCGGCGCTGACGCCGGACGAACTTGCCCGCATCGCGCGCAACAAGCTCGACCTCGCGACCGAATACGTCGAGCTGGGCGACCTGTCCGGCGCACGGACGCTGCTGCAGGAAGTGGTCGACGCGAACGACATCGCGACGCGCGACGATGCGCGTGCGCTGCTCGCGAAACTGGCGGACGAGGCGTGATGCGGATCGCGCTCGGCATTCAGTACGACGGCGCGGCGTTCTGCGGCTGGCAGGCGCAGCCGCACGGCAAGACCGTGCAGGATCGGCTCGAGCACGCGCTGGCCGAGTTCGCGCGCGTGCCGCTGCATACGACGGTGGCCGGGCGGACCGACACGGGCGTGCACGGGCTCGGGCAGGTCGTGCATTTCGATACCGACCTGGATCGCGAGGTGTTCTCGTGGGTGCGCGGGACCAACGCGTTCCTGCCGCCGACCGTGGCGGTGCAATGGGCGAAGCCGATGCCGGAGGCGTTTCACGCGCGTTTCTCGGCGTTCGAGCGCACCTATTACTACGCGCTGTACGTGCATCCCGTGCGCTCGCCTATGCTGGCGGGGCGCGCGGGCTGGATCCATACGCCGCTCGACGATGACGCGATGCGCGCCGCCGCCGCGCACCTGATCGGCGAGCACGACTTCTCGTCGTTCCGGTCGTCGGAATGCCAGTCGAAGACGCCGGTCAAACACCTGTACCAGATCGACGTGCGGCGCGTGGGCCATTTCATTCATTTCCGGTTCCGCGCCAACGCGTTCCTGCACCACATGGTGCGCAACCTGATGGGCTGCCTCGTCGCGGTCGGCCGCGGCCGCTATCCGGCCGACTGGCTTGCCGACGTGCTGGCCGGGCGCGACCGCAATCTCGCGGCGCCCACGTTCATGGCCGACGGGCTGTACCTCGCCCACGTCGGCTACCCGGCGGAATTCGCCGTCCCGCCCGCGCAGCTCGGCAGCGTGCCGTGGAGCAGCGTCTGGGCCGACCTGGACCCTCAACCATGACGGATCACGCCGTGTCTCCTTCGACTCCTGCCGCGGCCGGCCTGCCGCCGCGCACGCGCATCAAGCTGTGCGGCCTGTCGCGCCCCGAGGACGTGCTGCACGCGGCGGCGCTCGGCGCCGACGCGATCGGTCTCGTGTTCTACCCGAAGAGCCCGCGCGCGGTGACGATCGCGCAGGCGGCCGAGCTGGCGCGCCTCGCGCCGCCGTTCGTGTCGGTGGTCGGACTGTTCGTGAATGCGACCGAAGCCGAGATCGAGGCCGTCGTGCGCGACGTGCCGCTCACGCTGTTGCAGTTCCATGGCGACGAGACGCCCGGGCAGTGCGATGCCCTCGGCCGCGCGGCACGCCTGCCGTGGTTGCGCGCGGTGCGCGTCGGCCCCTCGACGCAGCCGGCCGATTTGGTAGAATCGGCACTTCATTATTCGAAAGCGCGCGGCCTCCTGTTCGACACCCTGGTGCCGGATTACGGCGGTAGCGGCAAGGTCTTCGATTGGTCTCTTATTCCCGCAGAGCTCGCGCATCGGGCCGTTTTGAGTGGTGGCTTGAGCGCGCAAAACGTCGGTGATGCGATTCGCCAGTTGCGCCCGTTTGCTGTCGATGTCTCGAGTGGCATCGAAGTGGAGGGCGCGAAGGGCGTGAAGGATCACGCCCGGATGGCGGCGTTCGTACGCGCGGTGCGCGAAGCGGACGCCGGGTGATGCAAGCCGGCGCGGCCCCGAAAGCGGGGCGCCCCGACCGATCGAGAGAGACACCATGTACAACCTTCCTGATGACCGCGGCCACTTCGGCCCGTATGGCGGCGTGTTCGTCGCCGAGACGCTGATTCACGCGCTGGACGAACTGCGCGCGGCGTATGAAAAATTCCAGAACGATCCCGATTTCGTCGCCGAATTCGAGCGCGAGCTGAAGCATTTCGTCGGCCGCCCGTCGCCGATCTATCACGCACAGCGCTGGAGCGAGACGCTCGGCGGCGCGCAGATCTACCTGAAGCGCGAAGACCTGAACCACACGGGCGCGCACAAGATCAACAACGTGATCGGCCAGGCGCTGCTCGCGAAGCGCATGGGCAAGAAGCGCGTGATCGCCGAGACGGGCGCCGGCCAGCACGGCGTCGCGACCGCGACGATCTGCGCCCGCTTCGGGATGGAGTGTGTCGTCTACATGGGCTCGGAAGACGTGCGCCGCCAGGCCGCGAACGTCTACCGGATGAAGCTGCTTGGCGCGACGGTCGTGCCGGTCGAATCGGGTTCGCGCACGCTGAAGGACGCGCTGAACGAAGCGATGCGCGACTGGGTCACGAACATCGAGAGCACGTTCTACATCATCGGCACGGTCGCGGGCCCGCACCCGTACCCGATGATGGTGCGCGACTTCCAGCGCGTGATTGGCGACGAGTGCAAGGTGCAGATGCCCGAGCTCGCGGGCCGGCAGCCGGACGCGGTGATCGCCTGCGTCGGCGGCGGCTCGAACGCGATGGGCATCTTCTATCCGTACATCGACGACACGTCGGTGCAGCTGATCGGCGTCGAAGCGGCCGGCGACGGCCTCGACACGGGTCATCACGCGGCGTCGCTGATCGCCGGCAGCCCGGGCGTGCTGCACGGCAACCGTACCTACCTGCTGCAGGACGACAACGGCCAGATCATCGAGACGCATTCGGTGTCGGCGGGCCTCGACTATCCGGGCGTCGGCCCCGAGCACGCATGGCTCAAGGACAGCGGCCGCGCACAGTACGTCGGCATTACCGACGAGGAGGCGCTGAAGGCGTTCCACGACTGCTGCCGGATCGAGGGGATCATTCCCGCGCTCGAATCGAGCCACGCGATCGCGTATGGCGTGAAGCTCGCGCCGACGTTGCCGAAGGACAAGATCCTGCTCGTCAACCTGTCGGGCCGCGGCGACAAGGACATGCACACGGTCGCCGAGCGATCGGGCATCGAGCTCTGACCCCGACCGATGCGTGACCTGATCGAAGAACCGGGCGGCGGTGCCGCGAGCGAGGCGGGGGCGGTTCAGCCCGCCGCCGCCGTGCCGCGCGCGCTGCCGTCCGGGATCGAACTGCACAACCGCGATTTCCTGACCGATGCCGCGCACCTGCCGGACGCGTCGATCGACCTGATCGTCGCCGATCCGCCGTACGGGCTCGGCAAGGACTACGGCAACGACTCGGACAAGCGTTCGGGCGACGACTTTCTCGCGTGGACGCGCGAATGGCTCGAGCTCGCGATTCCGAAGCTGAAGCCGAGCGGGTCGATGTACATCTTCTGCACATGGCAGTACGCGCCGGAAATCTTCAGTTTCCTGAAGACGCAGCTCACGATGGTCAACGAGATCATCTGGGACCGGCGCGTGCCGAGCATGGGCGGCACGACGCGCCGCTTCACGTCGGTGCACGACAACATCGGCTTTTTCGCGGTTTCCAGGGCGTATTACTTCGATCTCGATCCGGTCCGCATCCCGTACGACGCCGACACGAAGAAGGCCCGCTCGCGCAAGCTGTTCGAGGGCAGCAAGTGGCTGGAGATGGGCTACAACCCGAAGGACGTCTGGTCGGTCTCGCGCCTGCACCGGCAGCACGCGGAGCGCGTCGACCATCCGACCCAGAAGCCGCTGGAAATCATCGAGCGGATGGTGCTCGCAAGCTGCCCGCCGGGCGGCCGCGTGCTCGATCCGTTCATGGGCAGCGGCACGACCGCGGTGGCCTGCGCACGGCAGGGGCGCGACTTCGTCGGCTACGAGATCAACGAAAGCTATTGTGCGATCGCGCACGAGCGCGTGAGCGCGCTCGCTGTGCCGGCGTGCGCGTGAATCGCGCCGCCGCCTCGCCGAAGCATTGAGGAAAAATTGCCATGTCCCGTATTCAGCAAACCTTCGCCGCGCTCGCCGAACAAGGCCGTAAGGGCCTGATCCCGTTCATCACGGCCGGCGATCCCGATCCCGCGAAAACCGTCGAATTCATGCACGCGCTCGCCGAAGGCGGCGCGGACGTGATCGAACTCGGCGTGCCGTTCTCGGACCCGATGGCCGACGGCCCCGTGATCCAGCGCTCGTCGGAACGCGCGCTCGCGCGCGGCGTCACGCTGAAGAGCGTGCTCGCCGACGTGAAGCGCTTTCGCGAAACCGACCCCAAAACGCCCGTCGTGCTGATGGGTTATGCGAACCCGATCGAGCGGATGGGCGTCGACGCGTTCGCGGCCGAAGCGCAGGCGGCCGGTGTCGACGGCGTGCTCGTCGTCGACTATCCGCCGGAAGAGGCGGGCGTGTTCGCCGAGAAAATGCGCGCCGCGCAGATCGATCCGATCTTCCTGCTCGCGCCCACGTCGACCGACGAACGTATCGCCGACGTCGGCAAGATCGCGAGCGGCTACGTGTATTACGTGTCGCTCAAGGGCGTGACCGGCGCAGGAAATCTGGATGTTTCGAGCATTGCGGGTAAAATCCCGGCCATCAAGTCGCGCGTGCCGGTTCCGGTCGGCGTCGGCTTCGGTATCCGAGACGCCGAAACGGCGCGCGCGGTGGCCGAGGTGTCGGACGCGGTCGTGATCGGCAGCCGCCTCGTGCAGCTGCTCGAAAGCGCTGCGCCGGAGGGTGCCGCCGCCGCGCTGAAGACTTTCATTGCCGAGCTGCGCGCCGCCCTGGACGGCGCGGGCAAGACGGCGCGATAAACACAACACAGGAAGCGGGAACGGGCCGGTCGGCCCGGCCCGCCACGGAACAGGAAACCATACGATGAGCTGGCTCGACAAACTGTTGCCGCCGAAGATCAAGCAGACCGACCCGAAAAGCCGCAAGGGCATTCCGGAAGGCCTGTGGGTCAAGTGCCCGTCCTGCGAGGCCGTGCTGTACCGCAACGACGTGGACGCGAACCTGCACGTGTGCCCGAAGTGCGATCACCACATGCGCATCGGTGCGCGTGAGCGCCTCGACGGGCTGCTCGATCCGGAAGGCCGTTATGAAATCGGTCAGGAAGTCGTGCCGGTCGACACGCTGAAGTTCAAGGACAGCCGCAAGTACCCCGATCGTCTGAAGGAAGCGATGGACGACACGGGCGAGACCGACGCGATGGTCGTGATGGGCGGTGCGATCCACACGCTGCCGGTGGTCGCGGCCTGCTTCGAGTTCTCGTTCATGGGCGGCTCGATGGGCTCGGTGGTCGGCGAGCGCTTCGCACGCGGCGCGCAGAACGCGCTCGAACAGCAGGTGCCGTTCATCTGCTTCACCGCTTCGGGCGGTGCACGGATGCAGGAAAGCCTGCTGTCGCTGATGCAGATGGCGAAAACCACCGCGATGCTGACCAAGCTGGCCGAAGCGAAGCTGCCGTTCATTTCGGTGCTGACCGACCCGACGATGGGTGGCGTGTCGGCGAGCTTTGCATTCCTCGGCGACGTCGTGATCGCCGAACCGAAGGCGCTGATCGGCTTCGCCGGCCCGCGCGTGATCGAGCAGACGGTCCGCGAGAAGCTGCCGGAAGGCTTCCAGCGCGCCGAATTCCTGATCAAGACGGGCGCGATCGACATGATCGTCGACCGTCGCAAGATGCGCGACGAGATCGCGCAACTGCTCGCGCTGCTGCAGCGACAGCCGGCCGACGCGCTGGCTTGACCGGCGCAAGGTTGTGAACTCTGCGCGTCGCCTGGCTTCCGCGTCAGGCGACGCGCTTCGTTTTTTGGCGTAGTGGCGGTACCGATCCAGATTTGAACCGATGAGCACTTTTCCCACTCTCGACGCGTGGCTTTCGCATCTCGAACGCGCGCACCCGGTCGGCATCGACATGGGCCTGACCCGCATCGGGCAGGTCAAGGCGGCGCTGCAGCTCGAATTCGCGTGCCCCGTCATTACCGTCGGCGGCACGAACGGCAAGGGCTCGACCTGCGCGTTCCTCGAGACGATCCTCGTGCGCGCGGGCTACAAGGTCGGCTGCCACACGTCGCCGCACCTGCTCGAATTCAACGAGCGCGCGCGCGTGAATGGGCAGAACGTCACCGATGACGAGCTGCTGCCGCACTTCGAGGCCGTCGAAGCCGCACGCACGTCGTTGCCCGAGCCCGTGTCGCTCACGTACTTCGAATTCACGACGCTCGCGATCCTGCACCTGTTCGCGTCGCGCGGGCTGGACGCGGTGATCCTCGAAGTCGGCCTCGGCGGCCGGCTCGACGCGGTCAACATCATCGATACCGATTGCGCGATCGTCACGAGCATCGACATCGACCACACCGAATACCTCGGCGACACGCGCGAGAAGATCGCGTTCGAGAAGGCCGGGATCTTCCGTGCCGGCAAGCCGGCGATCTGCGGCGATCCGGCCGCGCCGCAAACGCTGATCGACCACGCGGAAGCGATCGGCGCCGACCTGTGGCTCGTCGGCCGCGATTTCCGCTACGAGGCGCAGGCAGGCGCGGAGCGCCAGCAGTGGAGCTACCTCGGTCGCGAGAAGCGCTATCCGGCGCTGGCGTACCCGGCGCTGCGCGGCGCGAATCAGCTGATCAATGCATCGGCCGCGCTTGCCGCGCTCGAGGCGCTGCGCCCGGTGCTGCCGGTGTCGGCGCAGGACATCCGGCTCGGCCTCGCGAACGTCGAGCTTCCCGGGCGCTTCCAGGTGCTGCCCGGCAAGCCGGCGATCGTGCTCGACGTCGCGCACAACCCGCATGCATCGGCCGTGCTCGAGCAGAACCTCGGCAACATGGGTTTCTTCCCGTACACGTACGCGGTGTTCGGCGCGATGCACGACAAGGACATCGACGGCGTGCTGCAGCACCTGAAGGGCGAGATCGACCACTGGTGCGTGACCGACCTGCCGCTGCCGCGTGCGGCCACCGCCGAACAGCTCGAAGCCGCGCTGCGCAAGGCCGGCGTGGAGGAGGGGCCCGATTCGAGCGTCACGCGTTACACGTCGCCCGCTGAAGCGTTTCGCGATGCACTAAAAAGAGCATCCGAGAATGATAGAATCGTGGTTTTCGGCAGTTTCCATACGGTTGCCGGCGTGCTGGCCTACCGTAAATCGCAGCAACACTGACTGACGGGCAGTTTCGGACTCAGCCATTCATGGGAATTTTCTCGTTCGGCAAGAAAGACGACGACGCGCCCCCGCGGCGCGGCGGTCGCACCGGGGCCTCCCGGAACGTGCGCACGGAGCGCACTGAACGCGTCGAGCGACGCTCGCGCCGCACCGAGCGTCCGGAATCGGACGCACTGCTCCTCGATCCGACCCTTCCAGAAAAGCAACGCGCGCGCCGTCGCCTCGTCGGCGCGATCGCGCTCGTCGTCGCCGCGGTGATCGTGCTGCCGATGGTGCTCGATTCGCACCCGAAGCCGGTCACCGACGACATCGCGATCGACATCCCGAACCGGCCCGCGCACCAGGCGGTCGCGCCGCGCGACGACGATGTGTCCGACGTGCAGGCCGGCGTCGCGCATGACGAACCGCCGGCATCCGACACGGCCGTTGCGGCCGCACCGGCGCCCGCGCCGAAGGATGCCGCCAAGCCGGCCGCGAAACCCGATACCACGACCACGGCGAGCGTGACGCCGCCGAAGCCTGCGCCGAAACCGGCTGCGCCCGCGGCGAAGCCGGCTGCGCCGAAGCCCGCACCCGCGGCCGTCGCGAATGCCGACGCCGCGAGCCCGGACAGCGGCGACGCGTCGTCGCCGTCGTCGCCGGCCGGTGCGCGCTTCGCGGTGCAGCTCGGGTCGTTCAAGGATGACGCGACGGCCCGTTCGTGGGCCACCAAGTTGAAATCGGCGGGCGTGCCCGCATATGTCGAGCATCGCAAGCAGTCGGATGGCAGCACGGCTACACTGTTGCGTGCAGGCCCGTTCGCGGATCGCGCGGCGGCTTCCGCCGCGATCGCGAAGGTGCGCGAAGCCGGTCTCACGCAGTAACGCACGATGCTGACGGCTTTCGACTACGCTGTATTGGCGGTGATCGTGTTGTCGGCGCTACGCGGTGCGTGGCGCGGCTTCGTGTCCGAGATTTTCGGGCTGATCGGCTGGATCGCGGCGATCGTGATCGCGGGCCGCTACGTCGGATTGGTCGTACCGTATATTCCGGCGAACTGGCCGGGCGGTGCGCTGACGCAGTGGGTGATCGCTTTCGCGTTGGTCGTGATCGGCGTGGTGCTGGTCGCCGGCGTCGCGAACGCGCTGCTGTCGCGGATCGCGCAGGCCAGTGGCCTGGGCGGCGTCGACCGCTCGCTGGGCATGATGTTCGGGCTCGTCCGCGGCTGCGTGATGGTGGTGCTGCTGGTCGCGGCGGCCGGGCTGACCGAACTGCCCAAACAGGATTTCTGGCGCAATGCGCTATTGCGTCCTTTCGCCGAACAGGGCGTGCACGAGCTGAAGCAGCTCCTGCCCGACGGCATGGCCCAGTACGTACGCGTGTGACGACGCGGCTGGGCAGGACGGAACCGATTTTGTCATTCTGAAGGACATGCCATGTGCGGCATCGTAGGCGTTATCTCCCAATCCCCTGTCAACCAGCTGATCTATGACAGCCTGCTGCTGCTGCAGCATCGCGGTCAGGACGCGGCGGGCATCGCGACGGCGGACGGCAGCAATTTCCACATGTACAAGGCGAACGGCATGGTGCGCGACGTGTTCCGCACGCGCAACATGCGCAGCCTGCCCGGCACCTACGGCATCGGCCAGGTGCGCTACCCGACCGCCGGCTCGGCGTCGAGCGAAGCCGAGGCGCAGCCGTTCTACGTGAACGCGCCGTTCGGGATCATCCTCGCGCACAACGGCAACCTGACGAACTGGCAGCAACTGAAGGACGAGATGTTCCGGATCGACCGCCGGCACATCAACACCAATTCCGACAGCGAAGTGCTGCTCAACGTGTTCGCGCACGAGCTGCAACTGTCGACCACGGGCCTCGAGCTCGATCCGGCTTCGGTGTTCAAGGCCGTCTCGGGCGTGCATCGCCGCCTGCAGGGTTCGTATGCGATCGTGTCGCTGATCGCCGGCTACGGCCTGCTCGCGTTCCGCGACCCGTTCGGCATCCGCCCGCTCTGCATCGGCAAGCTCGAGACCGAGCACGGCACCGAATGGATGGTCGCGTCGGAGTCGGTCGCGGTCGAAGGCATCGGTTTCGAATTCGTGCGCGACCTGGAGCCGGGCGAAGCGGTCTTCATCGACAAGGCCGGCAACTTCCACAGCCAGCAGTGCGCGGAGAACCCGACGCTGAACCCGTGCATGTTCGAATACGTGTACCTCGCGCGTCCGGATTCGTGCCTCGACGGCGTGCCGGTCTACAACGTGCGCCTGCGCATGGGCGACTATCTCGCCGAGAAGATCAAGCGCGAACTGCCGAACGTGCCGATCGACGTCGTGATGCCGATTCCCGATTCGTCGCGCCCGGCCGCGATGCAGGTCGCCGCGAAGCTCGGCGTCGAGTACCGCGAAGGCTTCTTCAAGAACCGCTACGTCGGCCGCACCTTCATCATGCCGGGGCAGGCCGTGCGCAAGAAGTCGGTGCGCCAGAAGCTCAATGCGATGAGCATCGAGTTCAAGGACAAGAACGTGCTGATCGTCGACGATTCGATCGTGCGCGGCACGACCTCGCATGAAATCGTGCAGATGGCGCGCGATGCGGGCGCGAAGTCGGTGATCTTCGCGTCGGCCGCGCCGCCCGTGAAGTTCCCGAACGTGTACGGCATCGACATGCCGACGCGCGGCGAGCTCGTCGCACACGGCCGCACCGACGAAGACGTCGCGAAGATCATCGGCGCCGACCACCTGATCTACCAGGACGTCGACGACCTGCGCCGCGCGGTGCGCGACATCAACCCGAAGCTCGAACGCTTCGAGGCGTCGTGCTTCGACGGCAACTACATCACCGGCGACGTGACGCCCGAGTATCTCGATGCGATCGAGCGCGCGCGCCTCACGCCGGCGTCGCAGGCCGATCGCGATACGGCCGGCGACACCGAACGTTCGCAGATGAACCTGCAACTGTCGGTCGAGTGACACCGGCGCACGCTTTTATCGAGGCGTGATAGGATGTGGCCTTGCGTCGATTTGATATCAGCTTGCGGACGCGGGGCGACTTCCCAAAACAGCTAAAGCGAAGGCCGGTGGCAACCGGCCCGAGTCGATCGCTGTCGTACCGCACCGAAGCCCGCTGATGCCGACGCATAGCGGGCTTTTTGTTTTTTGGCCTGGTTTTGATCTGGCCTGCGCGATGCGCGTGGCCATCGGATACGGAAAACGGAACATGGACGACTCCCTCAACTTCGACACGCTTGCCGTGCGCGCGGGCACGCTGCGCAGCGACTTCAACGAGCACTCGGAAGCGCTGTTCCTCACGTCGAGCTTTTGCTTCCAGAGCGCGGCCGACGCGGCCGAGCGCTTCGCGAATTCGGAAGACTATTTCACCTATTCGCGTTTCACGAACCCGACCGTCACCATGTTCCAGGAGCGCCTCGCGGCGCTCGAGGGCGGCGAGGCGTGCATCGCGACGGCATCCGGGATGGCCGCGATCATGTCGGTCGTGATGTCCGCGCTGCAGGCGGGCGACCACCTGGTCAGCTCGCGCAGCCTGTTCGGCTCGACGCTCGGGATGTTCTCGCAGATCTTCAGCAAGTTCGGGATCACGACGACCTTCGTCGACCCGACCGACCTGAACGCGTGGAAGGAAGCCGTGCGTCCGGAAACGAAGATGTTCTTCCTCGAGACGCCGTCGAACCCGCTGACCGAACTCGCCGACATCGAGGCGATCGGCAAGATCGCGAAGGCATCGAACGCGCTGTTCGTCGTCGACAACTGTTTCTGCAGCCCGGTGCTGCAGCAGCCGCTGAAGCTCGGCGCGGATGTCGTGATGCACTCGGCGACGAAATTCCTCGACGGCCAGGGCCGCGTGCTCGGCGGCGCGCTGGTCGGCTCGAAGGAATTCATCATGGGCAAGGTGTTCCCGTTCGTGCGCAGCGCGGGCCCGACGCTGTCGGCGTTCAACGCGTGGGTGCTGCTGAAGGGGATGGAGACGCTGTCGCTGCGCGTCGAGAAGCAATCGGCGAACGCGCTGGAGATCGCGCGCTGGCTCGATTCGCATCCGGCCGTCGCGCGCGTGTTTCATCCGGGCCTCGAATCGCATCCGCAGCACGAGCTCGCGAAGCGTCAGCAGAAGGCGGGCGGGGCGATCCTGTCGTTCGAGCTGAAGGGCGACACGCCCGAACAGCAGCGCGCGAATGCATGGCGCGTGATCGACAACACGAAGCTGATCTCGATCACCGGCAACCTCGGCGACACGCGTACGACCATCACGCATCCGGCGACCACCACGCATGGCCGCATCACGCCGGAGGCGCGCGCGGCAGCGGGGATCAGCGAAGGGCTGATCCGCCTGTCGGTGGGCCTCGAGGACGCGGGCGACCTGCGCAAGGATCTCGCGCGCGGGCTGGAAGGCTGAGCGCGGCACGTCACGCATGTCGTGACGTGATCTGACGTGACGATGGACGAAGGGCCGTTCGCGCAAGCGAGCGGCCCTTCGTTTTTGTGCCGATGAAATCGCGCGGCTTACCCGGTGCGATCTGCGTTGGCGTGCGTGTCGTTGCGCATCGCCTCCACCATCCACCGCAGCGTGTCGTCGAGCGGCGTGACGGGCAACTCGCCCACCGCGCGCCGCAGCTTGTCGCGCGACCCGGACAGGCTCTTCACCTCGTTGTGCCGCACGAAACGCGGATCGATCGTCACGTCGATCACGTATCCGGCGATACGCGACAGCATCGCCAGCACTTCCTTCAGCGAATACGCGCGCTCCGAGCACACGTTGAACGTCTCGCCGGCCGGCGCGGCTTCGACCAGCTTCAGGTACGCGGCCGTCACGTCGCGCACGTCGGAGAAATCGCGGCTCACGTCGAGGTTGCCGAGCGAGATCCGCGGGGCGTTGCGCGCGTAGTGCGCGACGAGCTTCGGCAGCAGGTACGCATCGCTCTGGCCGACACCCGTGTAGTTGAACGGCCGCGCGATCACGATCGGCAGACGGTCGGCCCACAGTTTCGCCGCGTATTCCATCGCGAGCTTGCTGACCGCATAGTCGTTCGCCGGGGCGGGGGCGACGGTTTCGTCGAGCACGCCGGCGGTCGAATTGCCGTAGATGTTCGCGCTGCTGGCGAGCAGCACGGCCGACGGGCGGCGGTCGAGGCCCGCAAGCGCGGCCAGCAGGTTGCGGGTGCCGACGATGTTGACCGCGTAGGTTTCCGACGGCTCGTCCTGCGCGACATGCGCGCGCGCGGCGAGATGCACGACCGCATCGGGCCGGGCGTCGGCGGCCGCCGCGCGCAGCGCCTGTGCGTCGAGCAGGTCGACGGGCAGCAGCGTGCAGTGCGCGAAGGCCGGATCGTCGGGGCGCGCCGCACCGGGCGCGACCGTGCCCCAGACCTCATAGCCGGCCGCCTGCAGGCGCTCGGCCATGTAGCGGCCCGTGAAGCCCGTCAGGCCGGTGACAAATGCACGGCGCGACGGGCGTCCGGCTTCAGAACGTGTCATGGTGTTGATTCCGCGTCAAATCGGCTTCGACCATCATCTGGCAAAGTTGTTCGAGCGTCGTCTTCGGTTCCCAGCCGAGCTTGGACCGGGCCTTGTCGGCGCAGCCGATCAGCAGGTCGACCTCGGCAGGGCGATAGAACTTCGGGTTCACTTCCACGAGCACGTTGCCGTTCGACGCGTCGAGGCCGCGTTCCTGTTCGCCCTTGCCGGTCCATTCGATCTGGTAGCCGGCCGCCGCGAACGCCATCCGCACGAAATCGCGCACGGTCTCGGTGCGGTTGGTCGCGAGCACGTAGGTGTCGGGTTCGTCGGCCTGCAGCATGCGCCACATGCCTTCGACATATTCAAGTGCAAAACCCCAGTCGCGTTTCGCGTCGAGGTTGCCGAGCTCGAGGCGGGTCGCCTTGCCGAGCTTGATCTTCGCGATGGTGTCGGTGATCTTGCGCGTGACGAACTCGCGGCCGCGCAGCGGCGATTCGTGGTTGAACAGGATGCCGCTGCTGCCGAACAGGCCGTACGACTCGCGATAGTTCACCGTCATCCAGTGCGCGTACAGCTTCGCGACGCCGTACGGGCTGCGCGGATAGAACGAAGTCGCTTCCGTCTGCGGGATCGACTGCACCTTGCCGAACATCTCCGACGTCGACGCCTGGTAGAAGCGCGTCTTCGGGCTCACGACGCGAATCGCCTCGAGCAGGTTCAACGGACCCAGACCGGTCACTTCGGCGGTCGTCGCCGGCTGGTCGAACGATACGCCGACGAAGCTCTGCGCGGCGAGGTTGTACAGCTCGTCGGGCTGCGTGCGTTCGAGCAGGCGCAGGCTCGAGCCGGCGTCGGTCAGGTCGTGTTCGACGAGCGTGAGGTTCGGGTGCGTGTCGACGCCGAGCTCGGCGATGCGCCAGAAATTCACCGAGCTGGTGCGGCGGTAGGTGCCCGTGACCTCGTAGCCCTTGTCGAGCAGCAGCTTGGTCAGGTAGGCGCCGTCTTGCCCCGAGATCCCGGTGATGATGGCCTTCTTGCGAGTTTGGCTCATGACGTTGTCCTGGTAGAAACGATGGAGGGTGAAAGTCAGGCGGTCGTGCCGGCGGCGGCCGGCAGCGCGCCGCGTGCGGGGCCGCGCGTCAGGCGTCGTTCGAAGCTGTACCAGCTCAGGGTCGCGTACGCGAGCGTGATCGCGAGCGCCAGCGCGGCCGTGACGAAGCGGTTCAGGTGCAGCGGCCACAGCGCGTACAGCACGCTGAGGTGGATCAGGTACACGGTGTAGCTGACGGTGCCCACGTAGACGAGCATTGGGTTCGTCAGCACGCGCTGCACAAGGCCGCGGCCGCGCAGCGCGATCACGACGATCGACGTGCACAGCAGCAGCGAGATGCTGTAGAGCGCGGCGTTCGACAGCGGCGTGTTCGCGGCGCGAAAACGCGGGAACGACAGGTGCAGCCAGCCGAGGATCGCGAGCGACACGAGCGCGCCGACGATCGCGAGCGGATAGAACGGTTCCAGCGCGCGCCGGTCGCGGCGCAGCACGATCGCGAGCAGCGCGCCGGCGGCGAGCAGGTCCATCCGGAACGGCGTCAGGTAGTAGATCGGCCAGAACGAGTCGAACCACGGCGTCGCGATCGCGCGCAGCACGGGGGCCGCGACGATCAGCGCGGCGGCGATCCACAGCAGCGCGCGCTCCGAGCACCACAGCACGACGAACGGCCAGAAGATGTAGAACTGCTCCTCGACCGCGAGGGACCACAGCACGTTCAGGCTGTCGTGGCCGATGCTGCCGAGCGACAGCCCGATGTTGGTCGAGAAGAACGCGAACCACGGCCAGTGCGGCAGCCAGCCCGCACCGAACAGGATTGTCGACACCACCAGCAGCAACACGTACGGCGGCAGGATGCGGCGCACGCGGCGTGCGTAGAAGTGGCTGAAGTACGACTGCCCGCGCGCCTTGCGATCGAGCAGGATGCCGGTGATCAGCAGCCCGCTCAGCACGAAGAACAGGTCGACGCCCATCCACAGCGGCGCCTTCAGCGCATGCTGCAGGAACACGGCGCCCACCGCGATCGCGCGCAGCCCGTCGAGCTGCACGATGCGGCCGTGTTGCGGCGGGGTGGGGGCCGCGGGTCGCGAGAGGCCCGTCATCGCGCCGCTCCTTCGCGACGCGCGGCCTGAGCCGGGGCGAGTCGCACATCCGATACGTAAACGTGAACGTAATGCATGCCATTAAATGAAATATCGAATCGAAATCGATTCTAGGGAAAAGAAATCGGCAAAAAAACGCGCGTCATTTATCCGACGACAAACATTCAAATGCCGGTTATTTCGGTCGCGCGATGAACGGTCGCCGCCCGGGAGGCCCCGCCAGGCGGTGAAAAGCGGCATTTTCTACAGACTGGAAAGCGAAACACGGTCGTAATTGCCGTTTTCGGGTGTCTTTGCGCGTCTGTTCCGGTTCGATATTTCAGGCGGAAACATCCCCAAATATTTCCAAATTTCTTGTGATTATTTTTGCTTGTAACCTGCATCGCGACGTTTGAAACCCATTTAGCGACAGGGTGCGCCGGCAGCGGTGCCGGTCGCTGTTGCATCAAGTCTGGAGAAGCGCATTGCGACGTCTGATTCTGGTAGGCATGACGGTATGCGCGACGCTGCTGACGAGCGCCGTACCGGCCGAAACGGTATTGCCCGCGACGACGTCGTGGATCGGCAATACGTTCGGCTATGGCGACGGCAGCTGGACGCAGATCGACATCCGCGCGATCGCGGTGACGCCTGAAGGCAAGGTGTATACGAATGCGCCATGGGACGAGAGCGGCGCCGAAGCGAGCGTCTACCAGGACGGAAAGATGCTCGGCTTCGCCGGCGGCACGCACGGCTGGGGCAACCTCGGCGGCAGCGCGATCGCCGTGAACAGCAAATATGCGTACGTCGCGATCGGTGTCGGCAACGAGCGCGGCCACCTGCAGTCGCCCGGCATCTGGCCGGACAAGGGCAAGCAGTGGTTCGGCATCTCGCGCCGCACGATCGGCGACATGAAGCAGCCGGCGCCGTTCCGCGCGGCGCCGCAGGTGGCTCCTGGCGGGCACGCCGATGCCGGCCGCGCGCGGATGGCCGCGAGCTTCATGATGATGAACGAGGTGGCGGCGCCCGCGCGCTCGGAAACGGGCGAGCAGAAGGCGGAGGTCGGCGGCCTCGCGGCCGACGACAAGACGCTGTTCGCCACGAATCCGACGCGCGACGCGGTGGACGTGTACGACGCGGAGACGATGCAGCAGAAGGGCACGTGGAGCGCGCACGAGCCGGGCCGCATCGCGCTCGCGGGCGACGGCACGTTGTGGCTGCTCACGGACACGATCAAGGGGCCCGCGCACCTCGCGCACGTGCGCGCCGACGGCCGCAAGCTCGACGACGCCCCCGCGCTGCCGGAAGGCACCGACGCGGTGGACGTGGCAGTCGACGCGAAAGGGCGCGTGCTCGTCGCGGACAACGGGCCGCGCCAGCAGATCCTGATCTTCTCGAAAGGCGGCAAGGGTTATGCGCAGTCGGGCACGCTCGGCGAGCGCGGCGGCATCTTCGCGGGCCCGGTGCCGGGCCGGCCCGGGCCGCAGCGTTTCAACGGGCTGACGGGGGTCGGTGTCGACCGGGCGGGCAACATTTACGTGTCGATGAACGGCATCGGGCCGCGTCACGACACGATCGGTGCGGGGCTCGGCGCCGTGCTCGAAAGCTATACGCCTGACGGCAAGCTGCGCTGGCAGGTGCAGGGGCTGCTGTTCGTCGACGGCGCATGGCTCGACCCGGCGCGGCCGAACAGCGTGTACACGGGCAACAAGCGCTTCGAGCTCGACCTGTCGAAGCCGCCGGGCCGGGACTGGAAATACGTCGGCTTCCTGTCGAACCGCTTCAAGTATCCGGACGACCCCGTGTTCCATACGGACCAGTGGCCCGGCACGCCGATCGCGCGGCGCCTCGACGGCCGCACGTTCCTGTACCTGACGGACATGTACGCCGATCACCTGAAGATCTACCGCTTCGACGCGAAGCGCGACGGCGAAGTCGCGATTCCGTCCGGTCTGATCGCGGGCCGCGCGCGGCCGGTCGACAACGTGCCGAACAAGCCGCCGGGCGGCGACTGGCTGTGGCGCGACGCGAACGGCAACGGCCGGCTCGATGCCGACGAGTTCGAGATCAATACCACCGGCAAGGCGAAGGCGGGCGGCTGGGGCTGGTGGGTCGACACGAAGGGCGACATCTGGCGCACGAGCGACGTGCGCGGCATCCACCGCTTCCAGTACGGCGGCGTCGACAAGGCCGGCAACCCGATCTACTCGTACGACAAGGTCACGACCTATCCGATGCCGCAGCCGTTCACGCAGCTGCGCCGCTCGATCTACGACGCGCAGACGGACACGCTGTACGTGACCGGTTACACGGCCGATGCCCCGGCGCAGCCGGGCATCAACAAGGAAGTGGGCCGTGTGCTGGTCCGCTTCGACAAGTGGTCGACGGGCTCGCCGGTCGTGCGCTACCAGGTCGCGCTGCCGTGGCAGCTCGACGCGAAGCCGATCTTCGACCTGATCGGGATCACGGCCGAGGGCCGCTACCTCTTCGGGGTGGAGCCGGTCGGCAAGATCCACGTGTACGACAAGGAAACCGGCAAGGAAGTGGGCGTGATGAGCCCGGGCGCCGAGGTCGGCAAGGCATCCGGCTGGGTCGACGTGCCGTTCGGCATCAGCGCGTTCCGGCGCGAGAACGGCGAGTACCTCGTGTTCGTCGAGGAAGACGCGCGCGGCAAGGTGCTGATGTATCGCTGGAAACCGTGACGGACGACGTCACACAAGGCAGAAGCATGGACAAAGGCATACTCAAGAACGTTTCGATCAACTTCATCGGGCTGATCCTGCCGACCTTCGTGTCGCTGGTGACGGTGCCCGCGTACATCCACGCGCTCGGCGTCGAACGTTACGGCGTCGTCAGCCTCGTGTGGACGCTGATCGGCTATTTCGGGATCCTCGATCTCGGGATGAGCATGGCCGCGCAGAACCACATCTCGAAGGCGCTCGCGAGCGGCAACGACGACGAGAGCGCGCGCGTGTTCTGGAGCGCGTTCTGGCTGAACCTCGGCACCGGCATCGTGGGCGGGCTGCTGATCTATTTCGGCGCGTTCATCTACACCGCCTACTTCACGAAGGTGTCGGCGGCGATGCAGCACGAGGTGTATCTCGCGCTGCCGTGGCTCGCGCTCGCGATTCCGCTGGCGAACGTGTCGTGGGTGTTCGCCGGCGCGATCAACGGCGCCGAACGTTTCGGCGTGTTCAACACGAACCAGACGATCGGCACGTTCCTGTTCCAGCTGCTGCCGCTCGGCGCCGCGTGGTGGATCGCGCCGAACCTGCAGACGGTGCTCGCCGCGGCGGTCGTCGCGCGCCTGATCGCGGCGGTGATGCTCGGCCACGCCAGCATCAAGGTGCTCGGGATCCGGCGCATCGATCCGCCGCAATGGGGCACCGCGAAAGGGCTGTTCAATTTCGGCGGCTGGATGCTGATCGCGAGCACGACGAGCATGATCGCCGACACGCTCGACCGCGTGATGCTCGGTGCCGGCATGGGCGCGAAGTTCGTCACTTACTACACGGTGCCGCAGAACCTCGTCACGCGCCTGAACATGCTGCCGAACGCGCTCGTGCGCACGCTGTTCCCGCGCCTGTCGGCGGTCGGCCGCGACCATGCGGACACGCTCGCGCGCCAGTCGCTCGAATTCCTGAACGGGGTGTTCACGCCGGTCGGCATCGTCGCGATCTTCGCGCTCGCGCCGTTCCTCACGCTGTGGGTCGGCGCGGATCTCGCCGCGCATTCGGCACCGGTCGGCCGCGTGCTGGTGATCAGCGTGTGGCTCGTCGGCCAGGCGAGCGTCACGCGCATCCTGATCCAGTCGCAGGTCAATCCGTCCCGCGCGGCCTTTGCCGGGCTCGTCCAGATGCCGTTCTTCGTCGGCGGCCTGTGGTTCGGGATCCATCACTTCGGGCTGATCGGCGCGGCGGTGGTCGTCGCGGCGCGCGCGTTCGTCGACTACGGCGTGCTGCTGTACCTGTCGGCGATCCGGATGCGCGCGATCGTGCTCGACATGCTCGCGCACCTCGCGTTCCTGCTGGCGAGCCTGTTTCTGGCGCAGGCATGGCCGGGGCTCGTCGAGTCGATCGGCATGTGCGCGGTCGTGCTGCTGCTGAACGTCGCGTGGTCGCTCACGATGACGCCGGGGCTGCGCGCGCTCGTGCGCGACCTGTTTGTCCGTCTCAATGCGAGGAGAACAACATGAATCGCGATCTGGCGGAACACGCCTTGTTGAATCTCGCCACGGCCGATGCCGCCGCGGCCGAAGCCGGCGATGTCGCCGCACTGCGCCGGCCCGTGCCGGCCGAGCGCGCCAGCGCGCGGCAACCGTCGCGCGCGCTGCGCGTGGCGATCGTCCACGACTGGCTCGTCACCTATGCGGGCGCCGAGCGCGTGCTCGAACAGATCGTCGCGTGTTTTCCCGACGCCGACCTGTTCAGCCTCGTCGACTTCCTCGACGACCGCGCGTTCGTGCGCGGCAAGCCGGTGACGACGTCGTTCATCCAGAAGCTGCCGTTCGCGCGCACCAAGTACCGCAGCTACCTGCCGCTGATGCCGCTCGCGATCGAGCAGCTCGACGTGTCGGAGTACGACCTGGTGATATCGAGCAGCCACGCGGTCGCGAAGGGCGTGCTGACGGGGCCGGACCAGATGCACATCAGCTACGTGCATTCGCCGATCCGCTATGCGTGGGACCTGCAGCACCAGTACCTGGAACAGTCGAACCTCACGCGCGGGCCGAAATCGCTGCTCGCGCGGATGATCCTGCACTACATCCGCAACTGGGATACGCGCACCGCGAACGCGGTGGACGGTTTCGTCGCGAACTCCGCGTTCATCGCGCGGCGCATCAGGAAGGTCTACCACCGCGACGCGGCGGTGATCTTCCCGCCGGTCGACGTCGACGCGTTTTCGCTGAACGCGGAGAAGGACGATTTCTACCTGACCGCGTCGCGGATGGTGCCTTACAAGAAGATCGACCTGATCGTCGAGGCGTTCTCGAAGACGCCCGAGCGCAAGCTCGTCGTGATCGGCGACGGCCCCGAGATGCAGAAGATCCGCGCGAAAGCCGGCCCGAACGTCGAGATCATGGGCTACCAGCCGTTCGCGGTGCTGCACGACCGGATGCGGCGCGCGAAGGCGTTCGTGTTCGCGGCCGAGGAGGATTTCGGGATCTCGGTCGTCGAGGCGCAGGCGTGCGGCACGCCCGTGATCGCGTACGGCAAGGGCGGTGCGCTCGAAACCGTGCTTGACCCGCAATCGAACCGGAATCCGACCGGGCTCTTCTTCGACGAACAGACGCCGCATGCGATCGTCGCGGCCGTCGACGATTTCGAGCGCGCGCCGCAGCGCTTCACGCCGGACGCATGCCGCGCGAACGCGGAGCGGTTTTCCGCCGATACGTTCCGGCGGCGCTTTCTCGACTACGTGGAAGCCGCGCTGCCCGGCTCGACCGCGCAGCGCGGTACGGCCGTCGCGCCGCTGCCGGCCGCGCGCGGCCCGGCGACGCTCGTGCTCGACCAGAGCGGCGTGCTTGGCGGCGCCGAGCTGTCGCTGCTCGAGATCATGAAGCACATGCGCGCGAACGCCGACGTGCTGCTGTTCGACGACGGCCCGTTCCGTGCGGCGCTCGACGAGATCGGCGCGCGTGTCGACGTGGTCGACCAGGGCGCGCTCGCGGGCGTGCGCAAGCAGGGCGGCGTGTCGGTCGGCGCGGTGAAGCAGCTCGTGCGGCTCGTGCGCGATGTGGCGCGGCGCGCGCGCCGCGCCGAGGTGATCTACGCGAACACGCAGCGCGCGATGGTGGTCGCCGCGCTGGCCGGGCGGCTCGCGCGCAAGCCGGTGGTGTGGCACCTGCGCGACATCGTCAGCACCGACCATTTCGGCAGCAAGCAGTTGCTGGCGATCAAGTACTGCGCGCGGTTCGGCGTCACGCGCGTGATCGCGAACTCCGACGCGTCCGCGCAGGCGTTCCGCGCGCTGACGGGCTTCACGCCGCAGCACGTCGACGTCGTGTTCAACGGCATTTCGGCCGAGCCGTTCGATGCGCTGGAAGGCGTCAGCCAGGCCGCGCTGCGCGCGCGGCTGGGGTTGCCCGAGCACGCATGGCTCGTCGGCTCGTTCAGCCGCCTCGCGCACTGGAAGGGGCAGCACGTGCTGCTGGAGGCCGCCGCGCGGCATCCCGACATGCACGTGGTGCTGGTCGGCGCGCCGCTGTTCGGTGAGGACGAATACGCCGCGCAGCTGCACGAATTCGTCGCCCGGCACGGGATGGGCGAGCGCGTGCATTTCCTCGGGTTCCAGCGCGACGTGGCCGCGTGCATGACGGCGGTCGACGTCGTCGCGCATACGTCGATCACGCCCGAGCCGTTCGGGCGCGTGATCGTCGAGGGGATGCTCGCGCGCCGGCCGGTCGTCGCGGCCCGCGCGGGCGGCGTCGTCGAGATCATCGAGGACGGCGACAACGGGCTGCTCTGCGCGCCGGGCGATGCGGCCGCGCTGGCCGAGGCGCTGGATACGCTGAAGCGCGACGGTGCGCTGCGCGAGCGGCTCGTCGCGAGCGGGCGGGCGACGGCGGTGCGCCGGTTCGGCACCGAAACCTACGTGGAGCGGGTCGAGAAGATTCTCGCGGATACGGCGAAGGCCGCGAAGGCGAAAAGGCAGTAACCGGCGCGAGCCGCCCCCCGGAACGAGCCCTCATGCGGCAATGCGCTGCGTGGGGGCTTTGCTTTTCAGCGCGGTGCCTGGTCGGGCGAGTGGCGGGCAGGTCGTTGTGTAGCGTGGCGGGCGCGTGCTTGCACGATCGCCGTTGGGGGGACGGCGGGCGATGCAAGACGGCAGCGGGATAGGGCGACGTGAGAGGACGGCGTGAGAGGGCGACGCGAGAAGGTGACGCGAGAAGGTGACGCGAGAAGGTGACGCGAGAAGGTGATGCGAGAAGGTGATGCGAGAAGGTGATGCGAGAAGGTGATGCGAGAAGGTGATGCGAGAAGGTGATGCGAGAAGGTGATGCGAGAAGGTGATGCGAGAAGGTGATGCGAGAAGGTGATGCGAGAAAGACGGTACCCAGGGCACCCCGCGCAGCGAAAGCCGGCCGAGGACGGCCCAGGCGGGTCGTGGCGCGGCCCGACGCCGGAGGCCTGCCCCATCTGGTCAACCCGGCGTGCCGACGCGCTCAGCCCACGATAAAGCCCCCGCGCGGCGGGGTGCCGCGCGGGGGCTCGGGAACCCGGGCCGGCCGGATCAGGCGGCCCGTTCGGGCGCCGTCGCGACGACGCGGGCGGGGCGGGACGGCTTGAAGCTGGCCGACCACGTCATCGCGGGCCGTTCGAACATCCGGTAGAACAGGTAGGCGACCGGGATCGCGGCGGCCATGAACGCGAACGACGGCCAGATCGACAACTGCAGTTCGGAATGGAACAGCACCGAGCCGAGGCAGACGAACAGCGGCAGGTGAATCAGGTACAGCGAATAGCTGAAGTCGCCGAACCAGCTCAGCACGCGCAACGGCGGCGTGGTGCGCGGCGGGCGGGCGAGCGCGCGGTACAGGAAGCACGCGAAGCCGGCCGACCAGAGCTGGAACGCGCCGTACTGGCCGAAACGGAACGCGCCGCAGCCGGCGGCCAGCAGCACGGCGGCCGCGCCGTACCACGCACGCGACGGCACGGCGGCCGCGTCGCGCGGCGACTGTGCGCGCACGTCGGCGATCCACGCGCCGATCGTCCAGGACAGCCAGTACGACGTGAAGAACTGCAGGTCGTGCCGTTCGAGCAGCCACGCCGACGCGACGTTGACGAGCGCGACCGCGGCCACGACCGCCGGCATGCCGATGCGCCGGCGTACCGCGAACAGCAGCGGGTAGATCGCGTAGAACTGCACTTCGAGCGACAGCGTCCACAGCGCGCCGTTCGACCCGTACGTGTAGCCGGCGACGCCCTGCAGCGAGAACAGGTTCACGAGGAACGCGACGAGGCCGACATCGCGGATCTTGTGGCTGACGGGCTCGATCTGCAGGCTGACCGAGTCGAGCGCGAGCGTGAACAGCAGTGCGGCGAGCAGCACCGGGTAGATGCGCGCGAACCGGCGCATCCAGAAGTTCGGCGCGTCGAGCCGGTACGCTGGATCGGCCGCGAGCTTGAGCGCCGCGTTGCGGTGGATGCAGTAGCCGCTGATCACGAAGAAGATCGGCACGCCGGCGGAGCCCCACGCGAACGGAAAGGTCAGGTAGCCGGCGATCGCGCCCGGGGTGAGCGCATGGCCGTAAGCGTGATGGAAGCTCTGCATGCCGACCCAGACGACCTGCCGGCAGTGGAAATAGGCGACGAGCAGCGCCGCGAAACCGCGCATCGCGTCGATCACGTGTTCCTTGTGGTCGGCGACGGGCGGCGCGGTCAGAGACGATCCGCTGAAAGCTTGCATGCGATTCGATTCCTTGCGACGGATTGACGGGAAGTTTCATCCAATCGTAATGCGCAAGAATTCGATCAATGAATAAAAAAATCTCACCGGGAAATATCGGTATTCCACATCATGGTTTTATCGCGTTCAGAAAGCGGTTCCGCGAGGCAGGTCAATTATTTACCGATTTTTTTCTGATAGTTTGAAGCTCCAGTTGATTGATGCAAGGAGCGGCAAGATGGACATGCATTGGATCGCGAGCGCTGCAGTACTGCTGGTCATGGCCGTGCTGTCGGCGTACCGCGAGGCGCTGAAGAACGAACCGATTCGCCCGGGGCTCGAACGGGGCGGCGTGCCCTATATCGAGGAATTCGAATCGTAAGAATTTGTATCTGGAAAATCGGTAATTTGTTTCTGCCTCGGCACTCGGTTCGGCAATATCGACCGGGTTGAAAGGATTATATTTTTTCCGGAATCATTGGGCAATCAGTCCATATCGATAATGAGCGGAGTCGAATTGGCAGTACCGTCGATTCTCGATATGCCGTTCGGAACACAATCGCGCCGGGTCGCTGGTCGACGCGGCGCAGTCAACGCAATCAGGATGCGAACATGTTGAAAGTCACCAAGGCCGTGTTCCCCGTTGCCGGTCTCGGCACGCGGTTCCTCCCGGCAACGAAGGCGAGCCCGAAGGAAATGCTGCCCGTCGTCGACAAGCCGCTGATCCAGTACGCGGTCGAGGAAGCGATCAACGCCGGTATCACCGAGATGATCTTCGTCACCGGGCGCAGCAAGCGCGCGATCGAGGATCACTTCGACAAGTCGTACGAGATCGAGGCCGAGCTCGAGGCGCGCGGCAAGGAAAAGCTGCTCGAGCTCGTGCGCGGCATCAAGCCGAGCCACGTCAACTGCTTCTACGTGCGCCAGCCGGAAGCGCTCGGCCTCGGCCACGCGGTGCTGTGCGCGGAGAAGCTGGTGCACGGCGAGCCGTTCGCGGTGATTCTCGCCGACGACCTGCTGCACGGCGAACAGCCGGTGCTGAAGCAGCTCGTCGACGTGTTCGACCACTATCACAGCTCGGTGATCGGGGTCGAGACGATCGCGCGCGACGACAGCCGTTCGTACGGCGTCGTCGAAGGCCGCGAATGGGAGGAGGACATCATCAAGCTGTCGGGCATCATCGAGAAGCCCGCGCCCGAGGATGCGCCGTCGAATCTCGGCGTGGTCGGCCGCTACGTGTTCATGCCGACGATTTTCGATCACCTGCGCAAGCTCAAGCCGGGCGCCGGCGGCGAGCTGCAGCTGACCGACGCGGTCCAGTCGCTGCTCGCGAACGAGCAGGTGCTCGCGTATCGCTACTACGGCACGCGCTTCGACTGCGGCAGCAAGATCGGCTATCTCAAGGCCACCGTCGAGCTCGCGCTCCAGCATCCGGAAGTGAGCCGCGAATTCGAGGCCTACCTGCGTACCTGCTTGCCCGCGCTGGCTGCTGTCGCCTAAGCAGCCTCGCGCTCCGTTGTTTCAGGTGGTGGTTGTTCCGTTGGCCCCGGCCGCTCGCGCGCCGGGGCTTTTTTGCGTATACGGGCGAGCGGATGCGTGATTCTGGTGCGCACCGTCGAGGTGAGTGCGGTGGCGGGTTTGCCGTGCGAGCGTTGCCGCGTGTGAAGCCGGGCGCCCCGGCAAGCATGGGTGTCACGCCTGAAACCGGTGCCGCGGCGGGTGACCGGGCGGCCTCTGTCGCGATTCGATTGCGCGCTGCACGTCGATGTTCGGTGCCGCAGCGGTGCTGCCGGCGCCGGTCGATGACGGGGCGCCACGCCACGCTGGCCGGGTGTCAGCTTCCGGGTGTGGCCCGAATCGCGGTTTTCCCGTTCGATCGTATCCGCATCCGTGCGGCGTTCAACGTGCCGACGTGCCCGGCTGTGCGACGAACCGCCGGGCCAGCATCGCGGTGACCGGCTTCTTGAGGTCGAGCAGCCGCTTTTCGAGGTAGCGCCAGGACAGGTGCGCGAGCAGCACGGCGAGCGCGAACTGCAGCATCTCGGGCAGCGTTTCGCGGACGATTTCCGGTATTGCCCCGTGCGCGAAGTGCGCGGGCAGCACGCCGAAGCGTGTCGGAATCAGGTTGTGGAACAGGTAGAAGCCGTAGCTGATCGTGCCGAGATAGACGAGCGGCGCCCAGTCGAGCAGCGCCACGACCGGATGCTCGGGTTCGCTGACGATCCACAGCAGCAGGGCGCCGAGCGACGCGGACAGGCCGAGATCCGCGAGCCCCGCGATCGCGTCGGGGAGTGCCGTGCATGCGGGCAGCACGAGGAAGAACACGACGCCTGCCGCGCCGAGCCAGCCGGGCGGCACGCGGCGCACGGCGGCCGCGCCGCGTCCGGCAAGCGCCATCGCGCCGACGCCGCCGAGTGCGATCAGCGCGAAATTCCACGGGGAAAATGCGTAGATCAGCACCGGCGACGCGTCGCACAGGTAGAGCGCGAGATGGGCGAGCGCGCACAGCACGACGGCCGCGATGCCGAGCGCGACGTGTCGCGCGGCCGGCACCGCGAGCAGCGCGAGCGGCGCGATCAGATAGAACTGCTGTTCAACCGCGAGGCTCCAGAAGTGCGACGTGGAGCCCGGCCAGCCGTCCTTCACGACGCCGATCCAGTAATTCGACAGGAACACCGCGTGCCACGCGAGCCCGAGATTGACGCCGCGCTGGTAGAACAGCGCGTGCGCGATCGCGAGCGCGGCGAGCAGCAGGTAATAGACGGGAAAGATCCGCAGCGCGCGCTTCGCGAGGAACAGCGCGAGCGCATGGCGGCGCGTCATGGTGCCGCATTCGACCGCCTGGCGATTGCGATGCAGCTCGCCGACGATCAGGAATCCGCTGATGAGGAAAAACGTCCACACGCCAAGCTTGCCGACGTCGACGGCAAGGACGTGGCCTTTGTGGGACAGGAAAACGAGGATGACGGCGAGGGCTCGCAGGCCGTCGAGTCCTTTGACGTATCGGGCTTCGCGCATGGAGGCATCCGGGCATTGAGCGCGCCCAGTATAGGTGCGCAAATATCGAACGTAATTCGCGTTCGGATGCATACGTGAAGGCGTTTTCTGATGCTGGAGCGTCGACGAAATCGTCCGCATGCAAAAAAACCTGCGGGAAACCCCGCGAAAACGCACAAAAGTACTCCACGAAGCGTCACGGCGCTTGTAGAATCCGGCGTTGAAGCGCGCGCGTTGCACGCTTCGTGTATCCAACGACCACACCTGGTAGGAGAAACATGGCGACTTCCGCAAAAAAGGTGGCCAAGAAGGCTGCCGCACCCGCCACCAAGAAAGTGGCTGCCAAAAAGGCTGCGCCCGCGAAGAAAGTAGTGGCTAAGAAGGTCGTCGCGAAGGCGGCACCGGCCGCTCCGACGCCGCTGAAGGACAAGTTCACGAAGGCATCGCTCGCAACGCACATCGCTGAGCGCGCAGCTGTCGAAGTGAAGGCGGTCAAGGCAGTGCTCGTCGCACTCGAGAACGTCGTGCTCGGCTCGGTCCACAAGAAGGGCGCGGGCGAGTTCACGCTGCCGGGTCTGCTGAAGATCACGGCACAAGTCGTGCCGGCGAAGAAGAAGCGCTTCGGCAAGGATCCGTTCACGGGCGAAGAGCGTTGGTTCCCGGCGAAGCCGGCCAGCGTGCGCGTGAAGGCACGTGCGCTGAAGAAGCTGAAGGACGCGGCAGCGTAATGCCGCGCGGCGGCTGCCGAATGCATTCGGCAGCCGTTGCGAAGTCCGACGATCCCCGTACGCGAAAGCGTGCGGGGATTTTTATTGCGCTGCGCAAAGCGCGCGGCCGCGAAGAAGTGCAGAAGTGCAGAAGCGAAATGGCGGAAAGTCCGGTTCGACGTGTGATGCACGCCGGACGACGAGTCGTGCATGCGCCATGACGAACGGCGATCCACTCACAGGGGCTCGCGCTCGCCGCGCCGGTTGCGCCTGTTGCGTACGCATCGCGAGACACGCGCATCGTGACTGAAACCATTCCCGACGAAATCGCGGCGCAGGTCGCCGCCGCATGCGACACGATCGAGCGGCATCTCGGCGCGACGCTGAACGCGATCCACCTGTTCGGCTCGGCGCTCGACGGCGGACTGAAACCGCGCAGCGACATCGACCTGCTGGCGACGGTGTCGGCCCGGCCCGACGAGCCGACGCGGCGTGCGCTGATGCTCGGCGTGCTCGCCGTGTCGGCGCCGCCCGGCCGCGCAGGCGGCATGCGCGCACTGGAAGTGACCGTCGTCGCGCACGACGAAATCGTGCCGTGGCGTCATCCGGCGCGACGCGAACTGCAGTTCGGTGAGTGGCTGCGTCACGATCTCGAAGCCGGCATCGCCGAGCCGGCGCTCGTCGATCACGATCTGGCGATCCTGTTGACGAAGGTGCGACAGCACAGTGTCGCGCTGGCCGGCCCGCCGGCTGCTGCGTTGCTCGAGCCGGTGCCTGAGGGGGATTTTGTGGCCGCACTGCTGGCGACCGTCGCGCAGTGGCATGCCGAACCGAGTTGGCGCGGCGATGAGTGCAACGTGGTGCTCGCGCTCGCGCGCATCTGGTACAGCGCCGCGACCGGCAGGATCGCGCCCAAGGACGTCGCCGCGACGTGGGCGCTGGAGCGTCTGCCGGAAACGTACCGTCCGGTTGTAGCGGCGGCGCGCGCCGCCTATCTCGGCGGCGAGGAAGACACGGCGATCCTGTCGGGCGAACCCCTCGCCGCATTCATCGGCTACGCGCGGCGAACGGTCGAATCGATGCTGTCGACGTCGCAGCCGATGCCGCGAACGTAGCCGGCTTGCGGACGGGGCCGACGAGGGCCATGGGCGTTTGCGACGCTGTCGCACGCGTTTGCAGTCGAGCCGGACGCCTGCCCGGCGACCCGGCGCATCATTCGCACGCGCTTATGCGATGTGCATCGTCAGCCGGCCGTACCGGCAAAGGCGGCCTTCAGCACGGCGTCGTCGAGCTTGACCATCTGCATCATCGCGGCGGCCACGCGCGTGGCCTTGACGGTGTCGCGGTCGGACATCATCGGGATCAGCGCTTCCGGAACGATCTGCCACGAGACGCCGTAGCGGTCTCGCAGCCAGCCGCAGGCGTCGGCCGTGCCGCCGTTGTCGAGCAGGGCGTTCCAGTAGCGGTCGAGTTCCGCCTGGTCGGCGCAGCTGACCAGCAGCGAGATCGCGTGGTTGAACGTGTCGGTGCGCGGGTGGCTCATCGCGAAGAACGGTTGCCCGAACAGCTCGAACTCGACCATTCGCGTGCCGTCGGTGCCGGGCACCGCCGTGACGCGCACGATGCGCGAATCCGGAAAGATGCCTGCGTAGAAGGCCGCTGCTTCTTCGGCTTCCGTCGAATACCAGAGGAACGGCGTGATCTTCTGAATCGTCATGACGAATCTCCTGTCTGTATGGATTGGCCGGGGCGCAAATCGCGTGCCGGCCTCTGTACGACGGATGAAGGCCGTCGAAATCGACACGCCGGGGCGAACGGCCGTCGCTCCGGGGCCGTGGCACCGACAGTGCGGATGGTAGTCGTCCGGCGCACCCGTGGCGAGCGAGCCTGTCATCAGGAAACCGCGTTTCCGGCGCATTGCGGCCGTCAGGCGCCGCTGCCGGCCGGGTGACGAGTGTCGGGTACCCGGACATCGGCCGTCGGCCCGTGCAGGCCGTGCGGGCCAGCCGGCGACGGACGAAAAAAAAGCCAGCCGCGGCCGAAACCGGGGCTGGCTTTCCAGGTCGGCGGCAGGGCGTCGGAGACGCCATGCACGCCGGGTACGTCGTTTTTAGAACTTGTGACGCAGGCCGAGTGCGACGATTTCCTGCGAGCTCTTGCCGGCGATGCCGTACGAGCCGACCGACGCTTGCGCATCGGTACCGTCCGCGTTCTTGCCGCTTGCGTGCTGGTACGCGCCAACCAGGTAGATGTCCGTACGCTTCGACAGCGAGTAGTCAGCGCCGAGCGAAACCTGGTGGTACTTGGCGTCCGTCTGGCCGCTACCCTTCGTGTAGATGTAGCCGAGGCCCAGCAGCAGCGGTGCCGATGCCTGGTACGTGACGAATGCGCGACCCGTGTTGTACTTCTGGTTCGTGCCGAAGGCCGAGTTCGCATCCGCCTTGTACTGCGCGTTGCTGTAGCCGAGGCCGAACGTCACCGGGCCGAATGCATACTGGCCAGCGACTTGCGCGATGCCGATGGACGAAGCCGACGTGTATGCGTTGTTGATGAAGCTGCTGCCCGGGCTGTCGAAGATCTCGTCCGACGTGCCGGCCCAGCCGGTGCGCTGGCCAACTGCGCTCAGCGGAGCCGAGTTGTTTGCGTGGAAGTAGCCGGCAGCCAGGCCGAGCGGGCCGTTGTTGTAGGCTGCAGCTGCCGCCCAAGTCTGACCCTTGCCGGTTGCGCCTGCGACGCCGCCGAGTGCGTACATCGCTTCGACCTGCAGGCCTGCCCAGACCGGCGACGTGTACTTGATCGCGTTGCTGACGCGCAGGCTGTTGTCGTTGTTGTCGACGTCGCCCGGCGTGGCGAACACGCTGCCGAAGTAGTTGTCTGCCGTGACTGCCTGGACCAGGTCGACGAGCGGGTCATACTGGCGGCCCAGCGTGACCGTACCGTACTGGTCGCTTTGCAGGCCGACGAATGCCTGGCGGCCGAACATGCGGCCACCCTGGCCCAGTGCGCCCGATGCCGAGTTGAAGCCGTTTTCCAACTGGAAGATCGCCTTCAGGCCGCCACCGAGGTCCTCGGAACCCTTCAGGCCGAAACGGCTGCCTTGCAGGTTGCCGCTACCCATCGACCACGAATTGTTACCTTGACCGTCGTTACCGTGAACATAGGTGATCGACGTGTCGATCACGCCGTACAGCGTCACGCTCGACTGTGCCTGAGCAGCGCCGGCGGCGCCCAGCAGCGCGAGCGAGAGGGTCGAGAGAGCAAGTTTCTTCATCGTTGAGTTTCTCCACGCAAGTGATTCATCGTTATTTGTTGCGGATTGGAGAATAGCTCAGTGCCATAGACGCAAGAAAGCCTAAAAAATAAAGTGTCTCGAAAAGGTAACAGCGCGAAAAAGTCCATATATATCAAGCACATCAACGACTGTTCCCATTTTTGAAATAGTTGACATTTGCTGCGGCGCGATTGTTTCAAAAGTCGACGCACATTGCGGTCGGCAGCCTGTTTTGGCACGTTGGCGGACGGAAATGGATGCTTGCAAACGTTTGCGGTTGCGGCAACGAAGCCGGGGCATGCAAAGGACTTATCAACGTCGCGCGAATGCGCGGCGGACTGGGGTGGTTGCAGGAAGGCAGACGGGTGTGCTGGGGCGCGCCGCGACGTTGCGAACAGCGTGAATCAGTCGTCGCGCATGCGATCGACGGGCCGGTCGGCTTGAGCGGACGCGGCCGGTGCGGTACCGGCGAGACGATGCGCGTTGCCGCGGGCCGCCGCGAATTCCGCGCCGAGCAGCAGCACGATCGCGGAGAAGTACAGCCACATCAGCAGGACCGCGAACGATCCGGCCGCGCCGAATGCACTGGCGGTGCCCGCGTGCGCGAGGTACAGCGCGAACAGTTTCTTGCCGCCCGAGAACAGGATCGCGGACACGATGCCGCCGATCGCGGCGTCGCGCCACGCGACGCGCGCATCGGGCAGGAACTTCATCAGCGATGCGAACGCGGCCGCGAGCACGGCGATGCCGACGAAGAACTGCACGAGGTTCGTGACGACCACGTACGGCGAATTGCCCAGCAGCCAGGTGCCGACGAACGTGATCGCGGTGTCGAGCACGAGCGACACGATCAGCAGGAACGCGACACCGAGCACGAGCCCGAACGAGATCAGCCGCACGCGCACGAGCCCGAGCATGCTCGACCAGCGGTTCTCGGTGGCCGGCCAGATCACGCTGAGCGCGGCGCTGAGCGACGCGAAGGTGGCCGACGCGCCGATGGCCAGCGCGGCGAACGAGATCAGGGTTGCGAGGCCGCCGCGCTCGCCCGCGCGGTGCGCGTTCTGCACGATCGTCTGGATGCTGGCCGCCGCGTCGTCGCCGATCAGCTGGTGCGCCTGTTCGAATACCTGGCCGCGGGCGGCGTCGTCGCCGTAGAACCAGCCGGCCACGGCAATCACCATCACGAGCATCGGCGCGAGCGAGAACGCGGAGAAGAATGCAATGCCCGCGGCCATCGCGGAGCAACGGTCGGCCGAGAAGCGCTTGAACGCCGTGAGGGCCCAGTTGGCCTGTTGTTGCGCGAGACGGGTGGCTTCGGAGGTGATCGGTCGTTTCATGACGGTTCGGTGGCGCGCGGAACGCGGGTCATCGTTGGTAATCAGACAATTCAGTATTGATCCGAAGATTCGAACATAGTTGCGCGAACTGTCTATAATTCCTTTCAGTTTCCTCACCCCCACAATAACGCCGAGACCAGCCATGCTCCAAATGTCCCGGCGCCAGTTCCTGAAGGTGACGGCTACGTCGCTTGCCGGATCGAGTCTAGCCCTGATGGGCTTCTCTCCGTCCGAAGCGCTCGCCGAAGTCCGACAGTACAAGCTGGCGCGCACCGTCGAAACGCGCAACACCTGTCCATACTGTTCAGTGGGTTGCGGCATCCTGATGTACAGCCTCGGAGACGGCGCGAAGAACGCGCAGCCGAGCATCATCCACATCGAAGGCGATCCCGACCATCCCGTCAATCGCGGCACGCTGTGCCCGAAGGGCGCGAGCCTGATCGACTTCATCCACAGCCCGAACCGCCTGACGCACCCCGAGTATCGCGCGCCCGGCTCGGACAAGTGGGAACCGATCTCGTGGAACGACGCGCTCGACCGGATCGCGAAGCTGATGAAGGCCGACCGCGACGCGAACTTCGTCGAGACGGCGGAGGACGGTGCGAAGGTCAACCGCTGGCTGACGACCGGCATGCTGGCCGCGTCGGCGGGCAGCAACGAGGTCGGCTACCTGACGCACAAGACGGTCCGCAGTCTCGGGATGCTCGCATTCGACAATCAGGCGCGTGTCTGACATGGCCCGACGGTGGCAGGTCTTGCCCCGACGTTTGGCCGTGGAGCGATGACGAACCATTGGGTCGACATCAAGAACGCGGACGTGATTCTCGTGATGGGCGGCAATGCAGCCGAGGCCCATCCGTGCGGTTTCAAGTGGGTAACGGAGGCGAAGGCGCACCGCAAGGCGCGGCTGATCGTCGTCGACCCGCGCTTTACGCGTACGGCCTCGGTGGCCGACTACTACGCGCCGATCCGCACCGGCACCGACATCGTCTTCCTGGGCGGCGTGATCAACTATCTGCTGACGAACGACAAGATCCAGCATGAGTACGTGAAGAACTACACGGACTTCTCGTTCATCGTGCGTGAGGATTTCGCGTTCAACGACGGCATCTATTCCGGCTACGACGCCGAGAAACACGCATACCCGGACAAATCGAGCTGGGACTACGAGCGCGGCGACGACGGCTTCGTGAAGGTCGACCCGACGCTGCAGCACCCGCGTTGCGTGTACAACCTGCTGAAGCAGCATTACGCGCGCTATACGCAGGACATGGTCCAGCAGGTCTGCGGCACGCCGAAGGAGAAGTTCCTGAAGGTGTGCGAGATGCTCGCGACCACCGCCGTTCCCGGCCGCGCCGGCACGGTGCTGTACGCGCTCGGCTGGACGCACCACTCGATCGGCGCGCAGATCATCCGCACCGGCGCGATGGTGCAGCTGCTGCTCGGCAACATCGGCATCGCCGGCGGCGGGATGAACGCGCTGCGCGGCCACTCGAACATCCAGGGATTGACCGACCTCGGGCTGATGTCGAACCTGCTGCCGGGCTACATGACGCTGCCGATGCAGGCCGAGCAGGATTTCGACGGCTACATCAAGAAGCGCGTGCAGCAGCCGCTGCGGCCGAACCAGTTGAGCTACTGGAAGAACTACAAGGCCTTCCACGTCAGCTTCATGAAGTCCTGGTGGGGCGACGCGGCGACCGCCGAGAACAACTGGGCCTACGACTACCTGCCGAAGCTGGACAAGCAGTACGACCTGCTGCAGGCGATCGAGCTGATGAATGCCGGCAAGATGAACGGCTACATCTGCCAGGGCTTCAACCCGCTCGCGGCGGCGCCGTCGAAGGTGAAGACGGCGGCAGGGCTCGCGAAGCTGAAGTGGCTCGTGATCATGGATCCGCTCGCGACCGAGACGTCCGAGTTCTGGAAGCATCACGGCGACTACAACGACGTCGACGCGTCGAAGATCCAGACCGAGGTGTTCCGCCTGCCCACCACGTGTTTTGCGGAGGAAAACGGTTCGCTCGTGAGTTCGAGCCGCGTGCTGCAATGGCACTGGAAGGGCGCGGAGCCGCCGGGCGAAGCGCGTAGCGACCTCGAGATCATGTCGGGGCTGTTCCTGCGCATGCGCAAGATGTACCAGACGGACGGCGGCAAGTATCCGGACCCGATCGTCAACCTGACGTGGCCGTACGCGAACCCGGAAAGCCCGACGCCCGAAGAGCTCGCGATGGAGTTCAACGGCCGTGCGCTCGCCGATCTGCCCGATCCGAAGGATCCGGCCAAGACGCTCGTGAAGAAGGGCGAGCAGCTGGCCGCGTTCGCGCAACTGAAGGACGACGGGACAACCGCGAGCGGCTGCTGGATCTTCTGCGGCGCGTGGACGCAGGCCGGCAACCAGATGGGCCGGCGCGACAACTCCGATCCGACCGGCATCGGCCAGACGCTGAACTGGGCGTGGGCCTGGCCGGCGAACCGGCGGATCCTGTACAACCGCGCATCGTGCGACGTGAGCGGCAAGCCGTTCGACCCGACCCGCAAGCTGATCGGCTGGAACGGCAGCGCGTGGAAGGGCGCCGACATCCCCGATTTCAAGGCGGACGAACCACCCGAAAACGGGATGGGGCCGTTCATCATGAATCCGGAAGGTGTCGCGCGTTTCTTCGCGCGTGCGGGGATGAACGAAGGCCCGTTCCCCGAGCACTACGAGCCGTTCGAAACGCCGATCGGCACGAACCCGCTGCACCCGAACAACCCGCTGGCGCTGAACAACCCGGCCGCCCGCGTGTTCCCGGACGATCGGGCGTCGTTCGGCCAGGCACCGGAGTTCCCGCACGCGGCGACCACGTACCGGCTGACCGAGCATTTCCACTACTGGACCAAGCATGCGCGGCTGAACGCGATCATCCAGCCCGAGCAATTCGTCGAGATCGGCGAAGACCTCGCGAAGGAAGTCGGTGTCGCGCATGGCGAGCGCGTGAAGGTGTCGTCCAAGCGCGGCTACATCATCGCGGTCGCCCTCGTCACGAAGCGGATCAAGCCGCTGATGGTCGACGGCAGGAAGGTCCAGACGGTCGGTGTCCCGTTGCACTGGGGCTTCAAGGGTCTGACGAAGCCCGGCTATCTCGCGAATACCCTGACTCCGTCCGTGGGTGACGGCAACTCCTATACACCGGAATTCAAGTCGTTCCTGGTGAAGGTCGAAAAGGCGTAAGGGGAAAGAGATGGCATTGCAATCGCTGGATATCAAGCGCGTCTCGGCCACCACGACGCCACCGCCCACGGTGCGCGAACCGGTGACCGGGAGCGTCGCGAAGCTGATCGACGTATCGAAGTGCATCGGCTGCAAGGCATGCCAGACGGCGTGCATGGAGTGGAACGACCTGCGTGACGAAGTCGGCACCAACGTCGGCGTGTACGACAACCCGGCCGATCTCTCCGAGCACTCGTGGACGGTGATGCGGTTCGCCGAATACGAGAACCCGGCGGGCGACCTCGAGTGGCTGATCCGCAAGGACGGCTGCATGCACTGCGAGGACCCGGGCTGCCTGAAGGCGTGCCCGTCGCCGGGCGCGATCGTGCAGTACAACAACGGGATCGTCGATTTCCACGAGGAGAACTGCATCGGTTGCGGCTATTGCGTGACCGGCTGCCCGTTCAACGTTCCGCGGATCTCGAAGAAGGATCATCGCGCGTACAAGTGCACGCTCTGTTCCGACCGCGTCGCGGTCGGCCAGGAACCGGCCTGCGTGAAGACCTGCCCGACGGGCGCGATCGTGTTCGGCACCAAGGAGGACATGAAGCAGCACGCGGCCGAGCGGATCGAGGACCTGAAGGAGCGCGGCTTCGAGCATGCGGGGCTGTACGACCCGCAGGGCGTGGGCGGCACGCACGTGATGTACGTGCTGCACCATGCCGATAAACCGTCGCTGTACCACGGGCTGCCCGACAACCCGTCGATCAGCCCGATGGTGAAGCTGTGGAAGGGCATTGCGAAACCGCTCGCGGTGGCCGGCATCGCGCTGACCGCGCTCGCCGGGTTCTTCCACTATGTCCGGGTCGGTCCGAACGAGGTGAGCGAAGAGGAAGAATCGGCCGCGCGCGACGAGGCGCGACGCATCAAGGAGGACGCGAAATGAACCACGACGACCCCAACCTGATCGTCCGCTACACGCCGAACGAGCGCACGAACCACTGGATCACCGCGATCACGTTCGTGCTGCTCGCGCTGTCCGGGCTCGCGCTGTTTCATCCGTCGATGTTCTGGCTGACCGCGCTGTTCGGCGGCGGCCAGTGGACGCGGATCCTGCATCCGTTCGTCGGCCTCGTGATGTTCGTGTCGTTCGCGATCCTGGTCGTGCGCTTCTGGCACCACAACGCGCTCGATGCGGACGATCGCCAATGGCTGAAGCAGATCGGCGACGTGCTGACCAACCAGGAAGACAAGCTGCCGCCCGTCGGGCGCTATAACGCCGGGCAGAAGCTGCTATTCTTCACGCTGGTGGCGTGCCTGTTGCTGCTCCTGCTGTCGGGAGTCGTGATCTGGCGGCGTTACTTCTCGTTCTACTTCCCGATCGGGGTGATCCGCGCGGCCGCTGTCGTGCATGCCGTGGCGGCCTTCGTGCTGATCGCGAGCATCATCGTGCACATTTACGCGGCGTTGTGGGTGAAGGGCTCGATCGGCGCGATGGTGCGCGGCACCGTCACGCTGGGCTGGGCTCGCAAGCATCACCCGAAGTGGTTCCGTGAAAGCGTGAAATAACGCACCGGAGCGGGGCGGCTCGCCGGTCACGGCGAGGCGTTCCGTTCCTTCGCCGGAGCCGCCCGAAAGCGCCGATGCGTCGGCGCTTGTTTATTTGGAAGACATTTTTGTGACACAACGCATCCTCGAACCGACCGAGATCTCGACACTCGATCATTCGGCCATCCCGCGCTTTCGCCTGCCGGAGCGCGCCACCGCGTTTTCGGCGCGCGCCGCGCGGCTGCGCAAGCTGGCCGACCTGAACCCGATCAGCGGCTACCTGCGGCTGATGGCCACCGTCGCCGATGCGCAGCATGCGACGCTGCAGACGCTGGAACTGCCGCTGCCGTCGAAGGAAGCGATCGCGCTCGCGCAGCAGCATTCGATGCCGCTCATACCGGCGCTCGACGGCGAGCGCAACCCGCAATGGCGGGCTGTGCTGTACGAACTGCTCGACCGCGTCGAAGGCGCCGGACTCGTCAACCCGCAGCTCGCGAAGCTGCTCGACCGGCTGCGCCTGATGGCGCCCGCCGAACTCGACGCGCAGGCCGACGCGATCCTCGCGCTGCGCTTCGCCGAAGTCGACCCGGCCACCGCGCCGTTCCTGATGGCCGCGCTGCAGGTCGTCTGGACGGATCTCGCAAGCTGCGTTGCGCCGGCCGACGTCCCGTATCTCGACCAGCCGGGGCTGTGCCCCGTGTGCGGCACGCACCCGGTCGCGAGCGTCGTGCGGGTCGGCGGGCAGTACCAGGGCTACCGTTTCCTGCAGTGCGGGCTGTGCACGACCGAGTGGCACATGGTGCGCACGAAGTGCTCGCACTGCGATTCGACGAAAGGCATCGCGTATCACGGGATCGAGGGCGGCAGCGAAGCCGTCAAGGCCGAATCGTGCGACGAGTGCAAGACCTATCGCAAGATCGGTTATCAGGACAAGGACTACGAGTTCGAGCCGCTGGCGGACGATCTCGCGAGCCTCACGCTCGACCTGCTGATGAACGAGGCCGGTTACCAGCGCAGTTCGCCGAACCCGCTGCTGTGGCCGGATGTCGCGCGGGAAGCGGATTGACGACATCGGCCGGGGCGGCGCGAGAGCGCCGGCGCCGGCCGACTGCGAAGCATGAGACTGGAGCCACCACGACGTGACCGAACCCGGTTTGAATGAACTGAATGCCGTGCTGGCGCGTGTGCCGTCGGTCGAGCGCGTGCTGTCGTCGGCGCCGCTGCAACCGCTGCTCGCCGACTACGGCCGCACGCGCGTGCTGAACGCCGTGCGCGCGGAGCTCGAACGCTGGCGTACCGCCGCGCAGCACGATCCGGCGGGGGCCGAACCGCTCGACGAACCGCGCATCGCCGCGGCCGTCGCGCGCGCGCTGGCCGCGCAGAGCGCGGGCGCGGTGCGCACCGTGTTCAACCTGACCGGCACCGTGCTGCACACGAACCTCGGGCGCGCGCTGTTGCCCGACGACGCGGTGCGCGCGGTGGTCGACGCGCTTACGCGCCCCGTCAACCTCGAATTCGACCTCGCCACGGGCCGCCGCGGCGATCGCGACGACCTGATCGACGATCTGCTGTGCGAACTGACGGGCGCGGAAGCCGCGACCGTCGTCAACAACAACGCGGCGGCCGTGCTGCTGGCGCTGTCGGCGCTGGCGACGAAGCAGGAAGTCGTCGTGTCGCGCGGCGAGCTGGTCGAGATCGGCGGCGCATTCCGCATCCCCGACATCATGAGCCGCGCGGGCGCCAGGCTGCGCGAAGTCGGCACGACCAACCGCACCCATCTGCGCGACTACGCGGAGGCGATCGGCCCGCGCACCGCGCTGCTGATGAAGGTGCACTGCAGCAACTACGCGATCAGCGGCTTCACGAAGGAGACGTCGCTCGCCGAACTCGCGCCGCTCGCGCGCGAGCATGGGCTGCCGGTCGCCGTCGATCTCGGTAGCGGCACGCTCGCCGACCTGACGCAATGGGGCTTGCCGCACGAGACGACCGTGCAGGAAACCGTGGCCGCCGGCGCAAACGTTGTCACGTTCAGCGGCGACAAGCTGCTTGGCGGGCCGCAGGCCGGCCTGATCGTCGGCGATCGTGCGCTGATCGCGAAGATCAAGAAACATCCGCTCAAGCGCGCGCTGCGCGTCGGCAAGCTGACGCTCGCGGCGCTCGAACCCGTGCTGCGCCTCTACCAGTCCCCCGAGTTCCTGCGCGACCGGCTCACGACGCTGCGCCTGCTGACGCGCCCGCACGGCGAGATCGCCGAGGCCGCCGAACGCGTGCGTCCGGCGCTGCAGGCCGCGCTCGGCGGCGGTTTCGACGTAGCGGTCGAGCCGATGTTCAGCCAGATCGGCAGCGGTGCGCTGCCGGTCGACCAGCTGCCGAGCGCCGGGCTCGTCGTGCGCACGGCGGACGGCAAGCGCGGCGGCCGCGCGCTCGCGCAGCTCGAGAAGCGGCTGCGCGAATGGCCGCGCCCGGTGATCGGCCGCGTGGCCGACAACGCGCTGCGGCTCGACCTGCGCTGCCTCGAAGCGGCCGACGAGGCGGCGTTCATCGCGCAATGCGTACCGCTCGCGGGGCCCGCTGCATGATCGTCGGTACCGCCGGACACATCGACCACGGCAAGACGACGCTGGTGCGCGCGCTGACGGGCGTCGATACCGACCGCCTGAAGGAAGAGAAGGCGCGCGGCATCTCGATCGAACTCGGTTATGCGTATACGCCGCTCGACAACGGCGACGTGCTCGGCCTGATCGACGTGCCGGGCCACGAGAAGCTGATTCACACGATGGCGGCCGGCGCGTGCGGGATCGACTTCGCGCTGCTCGTGATTGCCGCCGACGACGGCGTGATGCCGCAGACGCGCGAGCATCTCGCGATCCTGCAACTGCTCGGCGTCACGCATGGCGCCGTCGCGCTGACGAAGTGCGATCGCGTCGACACCGCGCGCGTGGCCGAGGTGCGCGACGAGATCGCCGCATGGCTGAACGATTCGACGCTGGCCGGCGTACCGATCTTCGAAACGCGGGCGACGGCCGTGGACGATCCGGGTGTCGCCGCGTTGAAACGTCACCTGGCCGATGCGGCGATCGCGTGGCGCGCCCGCCGCGACGACGGGCTGTTCCGGCTCGCGGTCGATCGTGTGTTTACGCTCACGGGGCAGGGCACCGTCGTGACGGGCACCGCGTTCGCGGGCCGCGTCGCGACCGGAGATACGCTCGCGATCGTGCGCACGGGCGGCGCGGCGCGCGTGCGCAGCATCCATGCGCAGAACCGGCCGGTCGAGTCCGGCCGCGCGGGCGAGCGTTGCGCACTGAACCTGGCCGGGGTCGACAAGGCCGATGTCGAGCGCGGAGATACCGTGGCCGATGCGCGGCTCGTCGCGACGTCGCCGCGTCTCGACGTCGAATTGACGCTGCTCGCGGATGCGGGGCTGACGCTCACGCACTGGGCACCGCTGCACGTGCATCTCGGCACGCTGCATCGCGTCGCGCATGTCGCGCTGCTCGACGGCGATACGCTTGCGGCCGGCCAGCGGATGCGCGTGCAACTGGTATTCGACGAGCCGGTGTTTGCGTTGCCGGGCGACCGGTTCATCGTCCGGAATCCGCAGGCGACGCGCACGGTCGGCGGCGGCCGCGTGCTCGACCCGTTCGGGCCGGCGCGCAAGCGTCGTACGCCCCAGCGCCGCGCGTGGCTCGACGCGCTGGCCGAATGGCTCGACGCAGGACGTCTCGATGCGCTGCTCGCGCAGGCGCCGCTCGGCGTCCCGCGCGCGATGCTCACGCATCTGACGGGTTTTGCGCCGAACGCGCTGGTTTTGCCGGATGACGCGCTGGCAATCGGGCAGCGCGATGCCGCGTCGAATGACGGCGCGGTGATTGCCCATGCGCACTGGCGTGCGCTGCAGACGCGGGCGATCGATACGCTGCGTGCGTATCACGAACGCATGCCCGACGAGCAGGGGCTCGACGCCGCGCGGCTGCGGCGGATGGCGGCGCCGCTCGCCGGCGATGCGCTGTGGCGCGCGCTCGTCGATGCGCTGGTGACCGGCGGCGAAGTGGCGCGAAGCGGGCCGTGGCTGCACCTGCCGTCGCATTCGGTGAGCCTCGAGCCGCGCGAGGAAGCGCTGGCGCAGCAACTGCTGCCGCTGATTCATGCGGGGCGCTTCGATCCGCCGTGGGTGCGCGACCTGGCCCGCGACACGGGGGCGGCCGAGGACGCGGTGCGCACCTTGCTGCGCAAGCTCGCACGGCGCGGCGACGTGCACCAGGTCGTGCGCGACCTGTTCTATCACGCGGACGTCGTGCGCGAACTCGCGGAACTGGTTGCGCATCTCGCGCCGTCGCGCGACGGCGGGCTCGATGCCGCGACGTTCCGCGACGCGACGGGGCTGGGCCGCAAGCGTGCGATCCAGATTCTCGAGTTCTTCGACCGGGTTGGGTATACTCGCTTCCACCGCGATCTCCACTTCCTGCGGCCTGACAGCGGTTGGGCGGGTATTCAGGCGTAGGCGCTCGTTGTTCTTTGTTTTTTCCCACGACGGAAGGCATTCGTATCCGGTGGTACGGCTGGACTTCAAATCCAGTTGGGGGTGTCAGACACTCCCGGGTAGGTTCGACTCCTGCTGCCTTCCGCCATTCAACGCATCCCCGACTCACCGGAACCTACCGATCACCCCCCGACATATCGCTCGACAGCCGGGCCGCGACCGCGCGCGCGGCCAGATCGAGCAGGAAACCGAGCACGCCGATCACGAGGATCACGGCCGTCAGCTCCGAATACGCGAGCCGGTCGCGCGTGTCGAGAATCAGGTAGCCGAGCCCCGCGCTCACGCCGAGCATTTCCGCCGGGACCAGCACGATCCACAAGATGCCGATCGCGAGGCGCACGCCGGTGAGCACATGCGCGGCGATGCCCGGCACGTAGACGTGCCAGAGCATTTCCGCGCGCGTGGCGGCAAGGCTTTCGCCAAGCTGGACCCAGCGCCGGTCGAGATGCGCGACACCCGATGCGGTGCTCATCACCAGCGGCCACACCGCGGCGAAAGCGAGCAGGAAATACACCGCGCGATCGCCGACGCCGAGCGACATCACCGCAAGCGGCATCCACGAAAGCGGCGAGATCATGCGAAGAAACTGCAGCGTCGGCGACAGCGTCCGTTCGAGCCAGCGCAGACGGCCGATCGCGAATCCCAACGGCACGCCGACCTCGAGCGCCCACGCCAGCCCGACGGCGATGCGCCTGAGGCTGGTCGCCGCATGCACGAGCAGCTGGTCCTCGGTGACGAGCGACGGCAGCGCTTCGAACGCACGCTGCGGCGCGAACTGCGCGGCCATCGCGTTGTGGCCCGCGAGCAGCGTGACGGCGAGCCACCACAGCGCCAGGGCGGCCGCCAGTCCCGCACCGCCCAGCACGATGCTGCGCCAATGCGTGGACGCGGGCACCGGACGCCGCGCCGCCGCCGACGTTTCCCGAACGAGCACGCTAGACAACGATCGTCTCCTTGCGTGCATAGCCGCCATCCTGGCCGAACGCGGACAAGCCGCCCAGCGCTTCGATGCTCTTCTTCACGAACCGGTCGTCGACCAGATCGCCGGCGACCCGTTTCGGATCGAGCGACGCGAGGAACTGGCTCGCGCCTTCCACCTGGGTCGTCTTCAACCGGCGCACGAGTTCTTCCGTGTAGCTCGGATACGGATACGGCTGGAAGTCGATGCGCTTCACGCCCCAGCTCGCGTGCTGGATCGCGCGATCGCCGAGATAGCGCCCCTGATCGGCTGCTTGCGGCGCGAGCACGCGCGCGAGCAGTTGCGCAGGATGCGGCGTGTAGCGGTTCGGGCCTTCCTTCGACAGCAGCCTGGCCGCCTCTTGCGGATGGGCGCGCGTCCACAGCTGGGCATTGACGATCGCATCGACGACCTTCTGCGACCACGCCGCGCGTTGCGTCAGGTCCTGCTCGTGCATGAAGATCACGCAGCACGCGTGGTTGCGCCACACGTCGCCGGTGAAGCGGAGAATCTTGCCGACGTTCAACTGCTCGGCGGCCGCGTTGAACGGCTCGGCGACGATATATCCGGCGATCTTTTTCGACGCCAGCGCGGGCGGCATGTCGGACGGCGCCATCACGACCAGGTTGACTTCCTTCGGCCCCGGCTGCCCCGACTGCTTGAGCACGGGCGCGAGACCCTGCGCGCGCAGCAGGTCCTGCAGCACGACGTTATGCACCGAATACCAGAACGGCACCGCAACCGTCTTGCCAGCGAGGTCCGCCACGGTGTTGATGTCGGGCGCAACCGTCAGCGCCGAGCCGTTCACGTGATTCCATGCGACGACCTTCGCGGGCGCCTTGCTGCCGTAGCGCGCCCACACGGTCATCGGCGACAGCAGATGCACGACGTTGACCTGTCCCGACAGAAACGCCTCGACCAGCTGCGCCCAGCTTCGCAGCAGCGTCGGCTTCTCCGCCTGGATGCCGGCCGCGTCGAAGTAGCCGTTGTTGTGTGCGACGAGCAGCGGCGCCGCATCGGTGATCGGCAGGTAGCCGATGCGCACGGGCGCATTCGGATCGGCTGCCGCGCGCGCGCCGGATGCTTTCAGCAGCGGCGCCGCGCCCGCGACGGTAAAGAGCGACGCGAGCTTCAGCCATTCGCGTCGTGACATCGGTACATTGCACATGAGGATTCCCCGCGGGTATCGGCCGGATTCAGGCGGCTGCTGAAATCGAGTTCTGCAGCGCCTGGAGAATGGAGATGCGCAGCTCGCCGAGCGAGCGCACTTGCGTGTGCCGCGGCTGCGGCAGTTCGACGGTCCAGCGTCCGACCAGCGTGCCGCGCTTGCCGAGCAGCACGATCCGATCGGCGACGAGCAGCGCTTCGTCGATATCGTGCGTGACGAGAAGCGCAGACGCGCCGGTGTTGCGCACCGCGGCAACCAGGAGCTGCTGCATGTCGGCGCGGGTCACTTCGTCGAGCGCGCCGAACGGTTCGTCGAGCAGCAGCGCGCGCGGCGCCCGCGCCAGGCAGCGCGCCAGCGCCGCGCGCTGTGCCATGCCGCCCGACAACTGCGACGGCAGCGCGTGCCGTGCATGGTCGAGCCCGACGGCGGCCAATGCGTTCGTCACGCGTTCCTTGCGGTCTGCACGTGTCAGGTGCGGTTGACGCGCGAAGGTCAACCCGAACCCCACGTTCCGCTCGACCGTGAGCCACGGCAACAGGTATGGGTCCTGAAACGCGAGGGCGACCTCCGGGCGCGGGCCGTCGACGGGCTCGCCATCGACGCGAATCGTGCCGGATGCGGTTCGCGTCAGGCCGGCGATGGCCCGCAACAGCGACGACTTCCCGCAACCGCTCGGCCCGAGCAGCGCAACGAGTTCGCCGGGCGCAACCGACAGGTCGACGCCGTTCAGTACGCTGCGCGATCCGTACCGCAACGTGACGCCGTTCGCGACGATGTGCGCGCCTTGCGTCATGCTGCCGCCGCCCGTCGATGCCGCGCGAGCTGCGATTTCAACTGCACGAGGCTCGGCGTCACGATCGGGATGAACGACGCTTCGCGCACGCGCCGCGCGCTGCCGCTCTGGCCGCGCAGATAGCCGCGCCCTCCGGTGGCTTGCACTTCGAGCGAGACCGCCTGCGAGACGGTCTCGACGAGCGCGATGCGCAGTTCGAACATCTTCGCGGGCGCGTGGAGGAAGGTGCCGTCGAGCACACCTCGCTTCAACTGCGCGGCCTGATCGGAGAGCGTCGTTTCGAGTTCGCGAATTTCCGCGCCGATCGACGCGCGCGACGGCTCGCTGGCATCCAGCGTGGCCAGCAACGCGCGCCGCGCCAGCCCGATCGACATCCCGCATTGCAAGCCGAGAAACGCCGGGCGCACGCGCGCGAGCCAGGCCGGTGCGTCGGCCGCGAGGCGGTACGATTCGTCGAGGACGGTATCGCTCACGCGCAGCGCAGCCGTATTGCTCGCGCGCAGGCCGATCAGGTCGAGATCGTCGCTGCGCTCGACGCCTCGCGCGTCGTGCGGAATCGCGAAGACGGACGGCGGCGTGCCGTCGTCGTGATCGAATGCGGCCGCGGCGATGAAGCCTTCGCGCCGCAGGTTCGTGATCCACGGCAGGCTGCCGTTCAGCACGAACGCGTTGCCGCTGCGGGCCGCGTGCATCTGCAACGGCTCGATGTCGGACAGATACTTCATCGCGTTCGAAAGACCGGTGGCGCCCGCCACTTCGCCGTCGAGCAGCGGCGTCAGCCAGCGCGCACGGAGCGCGTCGTTGTCGCTCTGCAGTACGTATTCGATGAAGGTGCGATGTCCCCACAGCACGAATGCGGCCGTCAATGAGCGTTGCGCGACGCCGGCCACCGTGTCGATCGCGTCCGCGATCGTGCCGCCCGTGCCGCCCATGACCTCCGGCACACCGACGGCGACGGTGCGCGAGCGCACCAGCTGCGGAAGGATGTCCGCCGCCCGCGACGGGTCGACGTCGAGCGCGTCGGCATTTGCTTCGAGCCATGCGTCGAACGCATCGGAGCTCGCCGGCGCGGTCATGCTGCGCGCGCCGTCGGCTCCCAGCGATACGCTTCGAGCTGCGGATTCAGTTCGTTGCGCGCCAGGTTGTTCGCGAAGTTGCAAAGCGTCGCGAGGCTCACGCCGAGTACCACTTCAAGCGCGCCGGCATCGCTGTAGCCGGCCGCCTTGAACGCGGCGAGCGCTTCGTCGGACACGGCGCCGCGGGTTGCTATCACGTCGCGCGTGAACGTGGCGACCGCATCGAGGCGCGCGTCGGACAGCGGGCGCTGGGCGCGGACCTCGTCGACGAGCGCGGCGGGCAATTGCGCCTTCTTCAGCGCGACGGCCGTATGGCCGGCCACGCAGAAACCGCAGCCATGAACGGCGGCGGCGGTGATCTGCACGATTTCGCGCTCGGCCAGCGTGAGGCCGCTGCGTGAATTGATTTCACCGACGGTCAGGTACGTTTCGAGCGCAACCGGTGCATTGGCGAGTGAGGCTACGAGATTCGGCAGGAAGCCGTTGGCGGCTTGCGACTTCTGGAGAAACGGGCGGCTGGCTTCGGGCGCGCTTTCGACGGTTTGGAGGGGCAGGCGGCTCATGGCATCCTCGATCGGAAAGCCGTCATTGTTGGCGGCGCCGGTCGAGCCGGCAATGCGCGGCCGTCTCTGTTTCATGCGCGTTTGTCTTGCGTCAATGCACGGGTGTCGCGCCGGTGCGCTCCGGGGCGCGGCGGCAGGTGCCGGGCGGCAGGCCGGTGACGCGCTTGAATGCCTGCGCAAAGGCGGATTCCGACTGATAGCCGACATGCTCGGCCGTGCTGAGCGTGGATGCCCCCTGCCGCAGCATCTCGGCCGCGACCTTCATGCGAAGCAGCGCAAGGAACTGCGCAGGCGGCTGTCCGCATGCCTGCGCGAACCGCTTGCAGAAGCGCGCGCGGGACATGTGGCAAAACGCGGCCATCGTGTGCGTGGTCCAGTCGTCGCCGGGTTTCTCGATGATCGCACCGACGAGCGGCGTAAATTCGGCGCGCCGCATGACCGACCACAGGCCCGGCGCAAAATCGTCGCTGCTCGCGACGGCACGCAGTGCATAGAAGAACAGCGCATCCGTCAGACGATTGACGAGCGGCGACGGTGCATCCTGGGCACGCGCCGCTTCGGTGCGGATCAGGTCGAACAGCGTGCGCGCGCCCGCCAGCTTCGCGTCGTCGTGGCGCGCCAGGAGGTGATCGGGCATCAGGCCGGCGATCGCGTCGCCAAGATCGGAACGAAACTCGAAGAAACCGCATGCCAGCGCGACGTCGCCCGGTGACGACGCAGGCTCGGCAAGCGGCGTCATCGTGCCGATCCGTACCGTGTATTCGTCGTCGGACGGCGCAACCGCGTCGGGCGTCAGGCAATGCGTCATGTCGTGCATCAGGAACACCGCGTCGCCGGCGACGAGGCGCGTGCTTTGCGCGGCACGGCCGTTCCGGGCGGGCAGGTGCAACCAGCATGCGCCTTCGAGCACGAGGTGGAAGCTCGCGCGCTGATGGCCGGCCGTCGATGCGCGATAGACGCCGCAATACCGGCCCACGTGAAACAGCGTGCTGCGCAGTTCGAGTCCGGAGAGCAGCCAGTCGGCGGCCTGTTCGGCGGAGTTCGGCATGGTGGGCGAAGGCGGGAAAGCCATTGGGAAGTCGACGGCGGGTTCCGAGCTTAGCGCCGCGACGTTGCGCGGTAAAACAAGCGATCGTGGAATGCATATGGGCGTGCGGCATATGCGTTCTTCGGTGGCCGGCGTCGGCTCGGCCGAGCCGGATTGCCGATCAGCCCACCCAGGCGGCCGCGATCGATAAAACTTGATCGGTAGAAGCACTAAAGCTTCAATGATTTTTTTCCGGGCTATAGTGGAATCACTGAAGGTAGACGCGGCGTGCTTTGCCGATACCGTTCAGGTAATGACTGTAGACGGGTGCTGCATGAAAAATAACATCGACAAGACCGCCGGGCCGATCTGGGGCGTGGCTGCAGGATTGCTTCTCGCGGCCGCAGGATTGAGTCTCGGCATATTCCCGACGTCCCTGCACGGTTCGGGTAGCGCAAACGACTTCATGGCGTCCGGTGCCGCGATGCTGGGCATCTTCCTCGTCGTCTATTCCACGCGCGAATTGCGCAGGAAGCGCATGCACTGAGCGGTCGCGCGTCGCGGGTTCACGAACAGCGACGCGAGCCGGCCGCCGGCCGGGGCATGCGCTCGTCCGTCGCGCGCTACGCCTTGCGGATTTCGTGTTGATGGACGAGTTCGACGATTCGCTTCGTCGGAATGCTTGCGCGCAATCCGTCGACGCCGTCGATCGGAAACCACTTGCATTTCTCGATCTCGTTGTTCGCTTGCGGCGTCTGGTCCGGGCCGACTTCCGCGAAGAACACGTGATGGATCTTTGCGAGCCCGGTGAACTGCATCGAATAGACGAGCGTCTGGCCGGTTATGCCGGTTTCTTCGGACAACTCGCGATGCGCGGCTTCGAGCGGCGATTCCCCGCGCTTGATCGTGCCGCCGGGAAGGGCCCAGCGCGACGCCGCGCGGGCGACGAGCAGGACGCGTTCACCGCGGTAGCAGACGACGGTCGCGCGTTCCTTGACGGGGACGGCGGGCGTCTCGGGGGTGTTGTTGGGGGCGGGAACTCGGGGCATGTCGTGATTCTAACCAGCACAAATCGATCGGCCAAGGCGGCATGACCGGGTTTGACCTTTGATCGCCGCCGACACGGGGTCGATAACCCCGGGGCACGTCGAAAGCGCAGTTCGGCGTGCGCGTCTCGTGGCGTGTGACGTGTGGCTTGTGCCGCGCCGGACGCCCTCGCGATGGCGGGCTGGTGCCGGTTCACGACGTGGTGGCTGTCGTGCGTACGCTGCTGCAATTGTCCGATGCCGCGTTCGTACGGGAACCGGTGATGCCGGCGATAGCGGACGGGCGGTTCCAGGTGTGACGCGGCGCCGCGTGGAATCAGGGCAACGGTTGGTGCGAGCGGAATCGGCCGGTTGGCGATACGCCGATCGAGTTGTCCGCACCGGGCGCCGCGGGTGCCGGCCGGTACGACGCGCGGTGCGGCCAGTCGGGCGCACCGCGCATCGTGCGGATCATCCGCTTACTTCTTTTCCGGCAGGAACCAGTTCATCACGAGCGCGCAGATGCCGCCCGTCGCCACGCCCGATTCCAGCACGTTCTTCAGCGCGTGCGGCAGGCTGTTGAGGATGTCCGGCACCTGCGACACGCCGAGGCCGAGCGCGAGCGACACCGCGATGATCAGCAGCGCGCGGCGATCGAGCTGGACGCCCGCGAGGATGTTGATGCCCGATGCGGCCACCGCGCCGAACATCACCATCGCCGCGCCGCCGAGCACGGGTTCCGGCACGGCCTGCAGCACGCCGGCGACGACCGGGAACAGGCCGAGCACCACGAGCATCCCCGCGATCCAGATGCCGACGTGGCGGCTGGCGACGCCGGTGATCTGGATCACGCCGTTGTTCTGCGCGAACACCGAGCTCGGGAACGTGTTGAACACACCGGCCAGCAGCGAGTTCGCGCCGTTGACGAGCACGCCGCCCTTGATCCGCTGCATCCACACCGGGCCTTCGACCGGCTCGTTCGAGATCTTGCTGGTGGCCGTGACGTCGCCGATCGCTTCGAGCGACGTGACGAGGTAGATGATCAGCATCGGCACGAACAGCGACCACGAGAAGCCGATGCCGAAGTGCAGCGGCGTCGGGACCTGGAACAGCGCGGCCTGGTGCATGCCGGTGAAGTCGAGGCGGCCGAGGAACGCGGCCGCGAGATAACCGATGACGAGCGCGATGACCAGCGCGGTGCTGCGCACCCACACGATCGGCACGCGGTTCAGCAGGATGATCGTGCCGAGCACGAGGCCCGAGAGCGTCAGGTTCTCCGCGCTCGCGAAGGTGCCGTTGGCCATCGCGCCGAAGCCCCCGCCCATGCTGATGAGGCCGACCTTGATCAGCGTGAGGCCGATCAGCAGCACGACGATGCCGGTGACGAGCGGCGTGATCAGGCGCTTCACGAACGGCAGGATGCGCGACACGCCCATTTCGACGAACGACCCCGCAATCACGACGCCGAAGATCGCGGCCATCACGGTTTCGACCGGCGTGCCTTGCTTGACCATCAGGCTGCCGCCGGCGATCAGCGGGCCGACGAAGTTGAAGCTCGTGCCCTGGACGATCAGCAGGCCGGCGCCCAGCGGGCCGAAGCGCTTGCACTGGACGAAGGTGGCGATGCCGGAAATCACCAGCGACATCGACACGATGAGGGTCGTATCGCGGCTGGACACGCCGAGCGCCTGGCAGATCAGCAAGCCGGGCGTGACGATCGGCACGATGATCGCCAGCAGGTGCTGCAGGGCTGCGACGAAGGCGACCATCGGCGCCGGCCGGTCGTTCGGGCCGTAGACGAGGTCGCGGGCCGCATCTGCGGCGTCGGCGCCATGGGCGGCGGGTTGGGCGGAGGAGGCGGGTTGCATGGCGAGCGGGCCGGACAAGGTGGAAAGTGCGGCATTTTAGCCGAACGGCCTGCCGCCGCTGCCGGGGGGCGCCGCAATAGCGGGAATTCGGCGGATCGGGAAAACGGTGGCGGATCGGCGCCCGGGCCGGCCGTGATCGCGACGCCCGCCGGTCAGCGGGGCTGCCGCGATGCGCGCGCGGCCGGGTTGGCGGTCGCGGCGGTCGTCGCATGGAACCCGGGCAGCCCGGGAATCCGCTGCTCCATGAACTGCAGGAACGTCCGGGTCCTGAGCGGCAGATACCGGCGCGACGCATACACGAGGTGCAGCGCATGCGGCGGCACCATGTCCCACTTCGGCAGCAACCGGACGAGCTGCCCGCTGTCGATCAGGTCCTGAACCAGCCACGCCGGCCCGCTGCCCACCGCGTTCCCGGCGAGAAAGCATTCCCGCAGCGCCATCGAGCTGTTCACGCGATACCGGCCGCGCACCGGAACGGCGACCTGCTTGTCGCCGCGGGCGAATGCCAGTTCGTTGCCGATGTCTGCGCGTGCGTAGCCGACGTACTCGTGCCGCGTCAGGTCTTCCGGCCGGCGGAGCCTCGGTGCCTGCGCGACGTACTTCGGCGTGGCGACCAGCAGGCGGGGCGACGACGCGATGGGGCGCGCCACGGCATCCGGCGGCAGCAGATGGCCGAGGCGGATGGCGACGTCGACGCCTTCTTCGACCAGGTCGATCACACGGTCGGTCAATTGCAGCTCGACCTCGATCTCCGGCCATGCGGCGAGGAATTCGAGCACGAGCGCGTTCAGCCTCAGCTCGCCCAGCCCCATCGGCGCATTGACGACCAGCTTGCCGACCGGCCGCACCGTTTGCCCGCGCACCTCGGCCACCGCGCTCGCGTATTCGTCGATCACGCGCTTGCAGCGATCGTAGAACCGGCGGCCTTCGTCGGTGGGCGCGAGGCTCGTGGTCGAGCGTTCGAGCAGGCGGACGCCCAGTTCCTTTTCGAACGCGGCGACGATCTTGCTGATCGTCGGCTGGCCGGTGCCTTCCTCACGCGCGACCGCCGAGAAATTGCCGAGCTCGATGGCGCGGACGAACACGCGCATGGATCGCAGCGATTCCATCTTATTCCTTCGGGGAATGAACCTTATTCAAGTCTCCCACGTTCCTGCGCAATGGAGAATGACCTAACGTTCGCGAACCTTCAATCCCTGACGAGGAGTCGACATGAACGAGGCAACGCAATCTTCGGCACTGGACGGTGCGCACGTCGTGGTATTCGGCGGAAGCTCCGGAATCGGCCTCGAGGCCGCGGCCGCCGCGAAGGCGAAAGGCGCGGGCGTCACGTTGGTCGGCCGGACCCGCGCGAAGCTCGAGGCCGCCGCGCAAGCGATCGGCGGCGCGCGCATCGCGGTGGCCGACATCGCGGACCGGCAGGCGGTGCAGGCCGTATTCGACTCGCTCGCGCGCGTCGATCACCTGGTCGTCACGGCCGGCCGGTTCATTGCGGGCAAGCTGAACGAGACCGATCCCGATCAGCTGCTCGCCGCGCTGCAGGAACGTATCGCCGGGCCGGTCTACGCGATCCGTGCCGCGTTGCCGCTGATGCCGGCGACCGGCTCGATCGTGCTGACCGGCGGGCAACTGTCGGATCGTCCGGCCGCGCACGGCACGTCCGTCATAGCCGCCGCCGTGCGCGGCGTCGAGGCGCTGGCGCAGTCGCTCGCGCTGGAACTGAAGCCGATTCGCGTGAACGTCGTCGCGCCCGGATTCGTCGAGACACCGCTGTACGATGCGTTCGGCGCGGAATCGCGCGACACGATTCTCGCGGGTGCGGCGTCGGCTTTGCCCGGCGGCCGGGTCGGGCGCGCCGATGAAGTGGGGGAGGCGATCGCGTTCCTCCTGGGCAACGGCTTCATGAACGGCGAGATCCTGCACATCGACGGCGGCGGCCGGCTGGTCTGAGCCGCGTGTCAGCCTGCGGCGCGCGGGCCGGTGCGCCGCGCCGGCGGGCGCGATGTGTGCGGTGTGCGGGTATCCGGATACGCGCGCTGGCAGACGGCGATGACCGCATCGCGCAGCCGGCGATGCACGGGGTCGCCGTGCATGCGCGGATGCCACAGCGCGGAAACGAGGATCCCGGGCAGGCGCACCGGGATCTCGAAGCTGCGCAGCCCGAGGGCGTCCGTGAGCCCCGGCGAGAATGCGTTGCCGAGGCTCGAGCGCGGCACGAGCGCGATCAGGTCGGTGCTGGCCGCGACACGCATCGCATCCGGGTAGCCCGGTACGACGACGCGCACGGCGTCGCCCTGGCCGGCCCTGTCGGTCGGGTCGTCGGCCGGCCCGCCGAAATCGCCGAGCTGCGACGCGATCACGTGACGGCAGGCCGCATAACGCGCGGGTGTGATCCTGCCCGATGCGAACAGCGGATGCCCGGCGCGTGCCACCGCGACGTGCCAGTCGTGGAACAGCATGCGTGTGTGCAGTTCGGGGGCATCGTCGCCGCGTTTGCCGATTTCCAGATCGACGGCGCCGTCGCGCAGCGCTTGCGGATCGCGGTCGGGCTTCGGGACGAAGCGGACGCGCACCTGCGGCGCGATTTCGCCGAGTGCGGCGACCACCGGGCCGGACAGCATTTCCATGAACGATGCGGCCGCGCGGATGGTGAACGTGGACGCGTGCGTCGCCAGATCCACGTCGGCCGTCGCCGGCCGCAGCACCGCGCGCGCATCGGTTGCGATCGCGTGCACGCGGTCGCGCAACGCGGCTGCGTGCGGCGTCGGCACGAGCTTGCGCCCGGCGCGCACGAGCAGCTGATCGCCGGTGGACACCCGCAGCCGCGTGAGCGTGCGGCTCATCGCGGACGTGCTCAGGCCGAGCCGGCGCGCGGCGCCGGTCACGCTGCCTTCCGACAGCAGCACGTCGAGCGCGGTGACGAGGTTCAGGTCGATGTCTTCCATGGCGACAGGATACGCCACGGCACGATGTGACATGGCGTTCGGTGCAACTATGGTTTGAATCGGGTGCGTCTGGTGCCTGTCGTGATACGCACCTATAGTGGCTGCATGACGCAACCCGGCAAAGGCGGACACCATGCAATCGACTGTATCGAGTAAAAACGCACCGACGATCCTGCTTGTCGCGGCCTCGCGCGGCCTCGGGCTCGCGATGGCGGAGCAATTCCTGAGCATGGGCTGGAGCGTCACGGGCACCGTGCGCGAAGGATCGGGGCGCACGCGGCTGCACGACCTCGCCGACCGGTTCGACGGCCGGCTCGACATCGAGACGCTCGACATCTGCGAGCCGGCGCAACTGGCGGCGCTGCGCGAGCGGCTGTCGGGCCGGCGCTTCGACATGCTGTTCGTGAATGCGGGAACGACGAACGAGCCGACCGAAACGATCGGCGAAGTGACGACCGACGAATTCGTGCGCGTGATGGTCACGAATGCGTTGGCGCCGATGCGCGTGATCGAGACGCTGCAGGATCGCGTGACCGCGGACGGCCTGATCGGTGCGATGTCGTCGGGGCAGGGCAGCGTCGCGAACAACGTCAGCGGGATGCGCGAGGTCTATCGCGGCAGCAAGGCCGCGCTGAACCAGTTCATGCGCAGCTTCGCGGCGCGCCAGGCCGATACGCGGCGTGCGATGGTGCTGATGGCACCCGGCTGGGTCCGCACGGAGCTGGGCGGGCCGGATGCGCGCCTGACGATCGAGGAAAGCGTGCCGAGCCTCGTCGACGTGCTGGTCGCCAAGCGGACGCGCCCGGGGCTCGAGTATCTCGACTATCTGGGGCGGACGGTGCCGTGGTAATCGTTGCGGCGATGCAGCGCGCGGGTGGCGGCCCGTTGCGATCCGCCGTGCCGTGAACGGGGCACGGGTTTCGCCGGGCTTTTTGCGGCCCGATGCCGGCTCTGCGAAGACCGTGCGGATTCAATACAATGCGACGACAAGCCAGTGACACGGCGTTGCGCCGTCGCGTTCGAATCCCCCGGTTCGCCGCGCATCGTGTGCGTCCCCGTCGTGACGGCCCCCAGTCGAACACGGAGCGCAACATGAACGAACCCTACCTTCAGGTCATCGCGCATTTCTTCGCCAAACCGGGCAACGGCGACCGCGTGCTCGAACTGCTCGCGGAACTCGCGCCAGCGACGCGCACCGAGCCGCAGAACCTCGACTACGCGTATTTCCGGTCGGCGGAGGACCCCGACCATATCGTGATCCTCGAACGCTACCGCTATGCGGACGGCCTCGACGTGCATCGGGATACGCCGCATTTCCAGCGGATCGGTGTCGGCGCGATCTTTCCGTTGCTCGATCGCCGCGACGTGTTGCGCTTCATGGTGCAGCCGGACACCGGCACGGCGACGTCGCCGGGAGGTGCCTGATGAACCCGTTTCAATTCCGCACCGTGCCGACGCAGGTCGTCGAATTCGGCGCCGCGCGCCGGCTCGGCGCGTTGTTGCGTGAACGCTTTCCGGCGCTCGTGCGGCTGTGCGTCGTCACCGATGCGTTCCTGCATCGCAGCGGCGTGCTCGCGCCGGCGCTGGAGAGCCTCGCCGCGCACGGCTGGCAGGTCACCGTGATCGACGACGTGATCGCCGATCCGCCCGAGCAGGTGATCCTCGACGCGACCGAGCGGGCCGTCGCGGCCGATGCGGAGATCGTGCTCGGCCTGGGCGGCGGGTCGTCGATGGACGTCGCGAAGCTGATCGCGGTGCTCGTGCCCGGGCAGCAGGCGCTGGCCGACATGTACGGCGTCGACAAGGTCACGAGCGCGCGGCTGCCGCTCGTGCAGATGCCGACGACGGCCGGCACGGGCTCCGAAGTGACGGCCGTGTCGATCGTCACGGTCGGCGAGGCGCGCAAGATGGGCGTCGTGTCGCCGCACCTGTTCGCGGATGTCGCGATCCTCGACGCCGAACTGACGCTTGGCCTGCCGCGCGCGGCGACGGCCGCGACGGGCATCGACGCGATGGTGCATGCGATCGAGGCCTACACGTCCGCGCGGCTGAAGAACCCGGTGTCCGACATGCTGGCCGTGCACGCGCTGACGCTGCTGTCGCGCAACCTGCTCGCGGCGTGCGACGACGGCCACGACCGCCACGCGCGCGAGGCGATGCTGGTCGGCGCGATGTTCGCGGGGCAGGCGTTCGCGAATGCGCCGGTCGCGGCCGTGCACGCGCTGGCCTATCCGGTCGGCGGGATCTTCCATGTGCCGCACGGGCTGTCGAATGCGCTCGTGCTGCCGCACGTGCTGCGTTTCAACGCACCGGCCGCCGCACCGCTGTATGCGGAACTCGCGGCGATCGTCGCGCCGTCGGCGACGGGCAGCGACGAAGCGCGTACGCACGCGCTGATCGGCGAGATCGACCGGCTGATCGCCGCGACGGGCATTCCGCGCACGCTGCGCGAGGTCGGTATCGGAGAGGGCGACCTGCCGAGGATGGCGTCGGACGCGATGCTGCAGACGCGCCTTCTGGTGAACAATCCGCGCGAGGTGACGGAGGCCGACGCGCTGGAGATTTACCGGCAGGCGTGGTGACGGGGCGGGCGTGCGTGGCGCGCCGCCCGCCATGCATTCACGTCGCGATGCGCGCGCCGCCCGCCGCGCGGGCCGTGCCGCGCCGCATGCGCATGCGAGCGCAACGGCCGCGAGCCCGCATCCGGCCCGCGGCGTGACGAGCAATGCGTCATGTTCGACGCGCACGTGAAGGAACCGGGGAAGTCGCGGCAGGCTTGACGGCGGCTGCCGTCGTCAGCGGGCAGGGCGGGCCAGCAGCGGCGGGATGTCCTGCTTCAGCAGGTCGACGACGGCCCGCACGCGCGGCGGCAGCGGCCGCTGCGCGTGGACGAGCACGTTGAGCGCGAAGTCGGGAATCGCGTAGCGCGGCAGGAGCTCGACGAGCGTGCCGGCCGCGAGCGCATCGGCGCAGGCCGGGTGCTGGACCACGCCGATGCCGCCGCCCGCCGCGATCGTGTCGAACATCGGCCGCCAGTGGCTCGTCGTCATGATCGTTCGGATGCGCGCGTATTCGAGCGGGCCGCCGTCGTGCTGCACGGGCAGCCGTTCGCTCGCGAAGACGCCTTTCACGCGGATGAACGGATGGTTGGCCAGATCGGCCGCCGTGTCGATCGGGCCGCACCGGTCGAGATACGACGGCGCGGCGACGAGCCGGCGGCCCACCGTGCCGACCGGGTGCGCGACGAACCCGCCGTCGCCGAGCTGTCCGACGCGGATCGAGATGTCGACGCCTTCCGTGACCGGATCGACGATGTCGTCGTTCAGGACCAGATCGATGTGCAGGCCCGGATACGCGGTGCGGACATGCATCAGCACGCCCGGCAGCACGACCTCGCCGAAGCATTGCGGCGCCGCGAGCCGGATCGTGCCGTCGAGCGCGGTTTCCGTCTTCGAGACCGATGCGACCGCATCGTCGGCCGCTTCGAGCAGCGCCTTGCTGCGGTCGTAGAAGATCCGGCCTTCTTCCGTGCACACGAGGGTGCGCGCACTGCGCATCAGGAGCCGTGTGCCGAGATGCTTCTCGAGCCGTTCGATGCGCTCGCTGACGGCCGGCTGGCCCATGTCGAGATCGCGCGCCGCGCCGGACATCGTGCCGCGCTCGACGACCCTGACGTAGATGCGCATCGTCGCCAGCAAATCCATGAAGTCGCGCCCCTTGTCCGGTTCCGGTTGATGCCGATCGACGGATGGTACCAAAGCACGGCTGACTGAAGGTGTGGAGCGACCCGATACTGACCATCGGTTGCGCAAGCCGCGTGTGTTCGCCGGAGCGATGGGCGACAATCGGCTTCCGTGCGATCGACTGGAGACGATGACATGACGCGACAGGATGAAGCGGTGCGCACGCGCTGCGTCGCATGGCAGATCGTGCAGACCTGGCAGGCGGCCGAATGGTGCAGGCTCGTCGAGTCGCGAACGGGTATCGGCTTGTCGGGGTCGGTGTCGGGCGCGATCGACGGCGCGCCGTTTCGTGTCGATTACGCGGTCTCGTGCGGCGCCGACTGGCTCACGCGCGCGGCGCGCATCACGCAGTGGGGCGGCGCGCAGCCGCCACGGCAGCGGGATATCGCGTGCGACGCAGGGCGCTGGACGATCGACGGCGTCGACGTACCGGCGCTCGCGGGCGCGACCGATATCGATCTCGGTTTCAGCCCGTCGACGAACACGTTGCCGATCCGGCGGCTCGGGCTGGCCGTCGGCGAGGCGGCCGTGATCCATACCGCGTGGCTGCGCTTCCCCGAATTCGAGTTCGTGCGCGGCGAGCAGCGTTATACCCGCACGGCGGAGCACGTGTACCGCTACGAAAGCGGCACGTATGCGGCCGATATCGCGGTCGACGAAGCGGGCCTCGTCACCGACTACGACGAATGGCGGCGCATCGGCGCGGCCCCTGCGCGCTGACGCACGCGTGCCGCGTCGTGCGTCGGCGGCAGTGCATCAGCGTGCGCTGGCCACCGACAGCTTGCCGGGAATCAGCTTCAGCGCGCTGAACGCGTCGGCGATGTTCTGCTGATACGCGAGCGTCGCGTCGCTGATCGGCTGGACGCCATAACCGGCGCGCTTGAGCGCGACTTCGAGCGTCGGCGCGTCGAGGCCGACGAGCGGCGACAGTTGCGCGGCGACTTCCGCCACGTGGTCGCGTGCCCAGCGGTCGACCGCGTCGACCTCGTCGAGCAGCGCGCGCAGCACCTGCGGGTGAGCGGCCGCGTATTTTCGTGCGGCGAGGTAGTACTGCGTATTGCGCACGAGCCCTTCGCCGTTCGCGATCACGCGCGCGCCGATCTGCCGCTCGGCGGCGGCCAGGTACGGATCCCAGATCACCCACGCATCGACGTTGCGCTGCACGAACGCGGCGCGCGCGTCGGCGGGCGTCAGGTAGATCGGCTGGATGTCGGCATACGTCAGGCCCGCGTGTTCGAGCGCCTTCACGAGCAGGTAGTGGACGTTCGAGCCTTTGTTGAACGCCACCTTCTTGCCGCGCAGCTGCGCGACGTTGCGGATCGGCGAATCGGGCAGCACGACGATCGCCTCGCCCTGCGGCGCGGGCGGCTCGTTGCCGATGTAGACGAAATCGACGCCGCCCGCCTGCGCGAAGATCGGTGGCGTCTCACCGACCGTGCCGACGTCGATCGCGCCGGCGTTCAGGCCCTCGAGCAATTGCGGGCCGGCCGGAAATTCGAGCCATTGCACCGTGACGCCCTGGCTCGCGAGCCGCTTTTCCAGCGTGCCGCGTGCCTTGAGCACGACGAAGTTGCCGTATTTCTGGAAGCCGACGCGCAGCCGCGTGCCGCTGTCTTGCGCGTGCGCGGGCAGGCCGGCGAGCGGGCCGAGCGCGAGCCCGGCCAGCCCGGCGGCCGCGCCTTGCAGCCATTGGCGGCGCTGCGGGTTCGCCGGTGTCGGTTCAACGTCTGCGTGCGGTGTGTCGTTCATCGAAGCGTCCTGCGGGCGAAGGAGCGGGCCGCGCGCGAAAGGCGACGCGGTCGGCGCAGGGCGGGGCCGGATGCGGGCGCTGCACGCCACGGGCCGGCCCGCGCCGGACTCGTGACGATACGTCCGCCTGCGTTGGCGGCCAACCAACGAATGCGCATATGCAAATCAGCGGTGGACGCGTTGCGGGCGTCCGATCCGGCGATCAGTGCAGAAACCCGCAGCGACGAGCCAAAACGCGGCCGGAACGGGGCGGCATGGCAGGCCGCCCCGGAGGAATCGCCGCCTCGCACGCGCGGCCGCCCGGCGCGCGACGCGCGACGAGCCGCTGCCTGAACCGCTGCCGCGACGCTCAATCGGAGCCGGTCGTGCTTTCCTCGATCGAATCGACGCGATCCGGATAGAACGCGAGGTGCCCGCGGATCGCGTCGACGGCCGGATAGGGCGCCTCGTAGGTCCAGACGGCATTGACCGAGCGTTCGCCGCCGACCGGGATCGAGTAGTACGCGCAGTCGCCCTTGTACGGGCAGTAGGTCGCGTGATCGGTGCGCAGCAGCAGCGTCAGGTCGGCGTCCTCGCGCGGGATGTAGAGCACGGCCGGGTAGGCGGCTTCGCGCAGCGCCAGCGCGCGGCGCGTGTCCGCGACGATCCGGCCGGCCGCCTTGACCACGACCCGCCGCGGGTGCGATTCGATCGTGATCGGGTGATCGGGGCCCGGCGTCTTCACCGGGCGAGCAGGCGTATCGGGGCTGACAGGCATGGTGTGTCCTCCTGGAATCGGCGGCGCGACGGGATGCGCGCCGGCGTTGGCCAGCCGATACGATGCGCCCATTTCGGCGAACCTGCACGGGGCCGGAAGAGACCACGCGCGCCACGTGCCCGACGCTCGCACGGACATCCCCGTGCCGCGGCGGCGGGATGCCGATCCAGCGATAAGCAACGCGAAATTAATTGGTAAGCGATCGGCGGGCGACGCGCGAAGATCGGCCGTCGTCATTTGCATGACAGCCACCGATTCCGCCACCATGAAGACCTCTTTCGTTTCGCCCGCCGCGCCCCGTGTGCGGAAACCGCCGCGCGCCGCGACGGCCCTGCGCTGCATCGCGGCGTCGCTGCTGCTCGCCGGCGCGGCCACGCAGGCGCTGGCCGCGCCCGCCGGCAAGACGCTCGTGTATTGCACCGAAGGCAGCCCGGCCGGCTTCGACCCGGGCCAGCACACGACGAGCACCGATTTCGACGCGAGCACGTTCACGATCTACAACGGGCTCGTGCAGTTCAAGCGCGGCACGCTCGATCTCGAACCGTCGCTCGCGACAAGCTGGGACGTGTCGCCCGACCAGCGCACGATCACGTTCCATTTGCGGCGCGGCGTGAAGTTCCAGACGACCGCGTGGTTCAAGCCGACGCGGCCGTTCCAGGCCGACGATGTCGTGTTCACGTTCCGCCGGATGCTCGATCGGGACGATCCGTTCCGCAAGGCCTATCCGGTCAGCTTCCCGTATTTCAGCGACCTCGGTTTCGACCGCAACATCGAACGCATCGACAAGGTCGACGACTACACGGTGCGCTTCGTGCTGAAGACGCCCGACGTCGTGTTCGTGCGCAATCTCGCGATGGCGTTCGCGTCGATCCTGTCGGCCGAGTACGCGTCGCAGCTCGCGGCGCGTCACCGCGAGGCCGACATCAACCAGTTCCCGGTCGGCACGGGGCCGTTCCTGCTGCGCACGTACCAGAAGGACGCGCTGATCCGCTACGACGCGAATCCGGACTACTGGAAGCCGGACGACGTGAAGCTCGCCCGCCTCGTGTTCGCGATCACGCCCGATCCGGCCGCGCGCCTGCAGAAGCTGGTGTCCGGCGAGTGCCAGGTGTCGGTGTTCCCGCGGCCGGCCGACCTCGACACGGTGCGGCGCGACCCGAAGCTGTCGTTGTTCTCGGGGATGGGTTTCAACGTCGGCTTCGTCGCGTACAACACGCAGCATGCGCCGCTCGATCGCGTCGACGTGCGGCGCGCGCTCGACATCGCGATCGACAAGTCGGCGATCGTGAAGACCGTGTTCAACGGCGACGCGAAGATCGCGACGAACCCGATGCCGCCCGCGCAATGGTCGTACAACCCGCGCCTGAAGGATGCGCCGCGCGATCCGGCGGCCGCGAAGGCGCTGCTCGCGCAGGCCGGTTTCCCGAACGGCTTCGACCTCACGCTGTGGGCGATGCCCGTGCAGCGCCCGTACAACCCGAATGCGCAGCTGATGGCGCAGTTGATCCAGCAGGACTGGGCGAAGATCGGCGTGCGTGCGAAGATCGTCAGCTACGAATGGGGCGAATACAACCGCCGCGCGAAGCTCGAAGGGCAGCACGACGCGATCCTGTACGGCTGGTCGGGCGACAACGGCGATCCCGACAACTGGCTCGGCACGCTGCTCGGTTGCGACGCGGTGCACGGCAGCAATCTCGCGAAATGGTGCAACCAGGATTTCGAACGGCTGGTGGACGCCGCGCGTTCCAATGCGGACGTCGCGAAACGCACGGCGCTGTACGAACAGGCGCAGGTCGTGTTCAAGGACCAGGTGCCGTTCACGCCGATCGCGACGTCGATCGTGTCGCTGCCCGTGTCCAAGCGCGTGCACGGGCTGACGTTCTCGCCGCTCGGCGGGCACCGCTTCGACGGGGTCTGGCTGGATTGACGGACGGGCCGCGCGCACGCGCGGCCCGCGCATTCATCGGCGTGACGTGACGGAAGTGACGGAAAGGCCGGCGCGCCGCGGTGCGCCGGCTGCCGCCGGTTCAGTTGAGCGCGACCGCCGCCGCGGCCTCGACAGGCGAGCCTTCGAGCGCGACCGACGGCCGGCCGTCGGGGCCGACCGGCACGTCGCCGGTGAGCGTCGTGCGATAGAGCTGGCGGTCGAAGTCGAGATCGAAGATGTCGACCGGCGCGAGGTGGGCGGTCGCGCGGTTGTCCCAGAACGCGATGCTGCGCGGCTCCCACTTGAAGCGGATCGTGAATTCAGGCCGCGTCACGTGTTCCCACAGCAGTTCGAGCAAGGCCTGGCTCTCGCGCGGCGTCAGCCCGACGATCGATTTCAGGAAGCTCGGGCTCACGTACAGCGCGCGTTCGCCGGTCTCCGGGTGCACGCGCACGAGCGGATGCTCGGTGACGAGCGGGCGGCGTTCGACCGCGTCGTCGAACGCATCGGTTGCGCGCGCGCCGGCCGGCGGCGTGAAGCGATGAATGCCGCGCAGGCCGTCGACGAAGCCGCGCAGCGGCACGGACAGCGTTTCGTACGCGCGCACGAGGTTGGTCCAGTGCGTGTCGCCGCCGTAAGGCGGGATCGTCACGCCGCGCAGGATCGATGCCCACGGCGGGTTCACGGCGGCCGTCACGTCGGTGTGCCAGCCGGTCCACGGCCGGCGCACCGGTTCGCCTTCGAAACGGGTGGCCTTGCGGTGTTTCGCGATCGAGTACACGGCGGGATGCCCGTCGACGTGCCCGAACACCGGGTGGCCGACCGTCGGCTCGCCGAACTGCGCGGAGAACGCGACGTGCTGCTCGTGCGTGAGGAACTGCTCGCGGAAGAAGATGACGCGCCATTTCAGCAGCGCGGCGCGAATCGCCGAGATCTGCGGCGTGGTCAACGGTTGCGTGAGGTCGACGCCGCGTATTTCCGCACCGATATGGGCGGACAGCGGGATCACGTCGATCGGCTCGGCGGCGGGTTCGAGTAAGGCGCTCATGCGACGCTCCTGGCGGAAGTGAACGGGGTGCGGGGCCGACATCGTTGCGCGTGCGTGCGTCGGTCCGGTGGCGGGAAGGGCATGGTCGGGTGTCCGGTGGCGAAGGAGGCAGGTGCGGCGGCGCGCACGGAACGGCGCCGCCGCGTGACGCGGGCGTTATTGCAGCGTCGCGCCCGGCCCCTTCAGCACGACGCTCCGGCGGCCGTCGATGCCGACCGGCACGTCGCCGTGCACGGTCGCGCGGCGCACGACACGGCGCGCATCGCCGTAGTCGTTGATCGCGTAGTGCTGCGTCGCGCGGTTGTCCCAGATCGCGACGTCGCCTTCCTGCCAGTTCCAGCGCACGGTGTTCTCGAGACGCGTCACATGCTCGTGGAATACCTGCAGCAGGTGCGCGGAATCCTGCGCCGACAGCCCCTTGAGCCGCTGCACGAAATGCCCGAGCACGAGCGTGCGTTCGCCGGTTTCCGGATGGACGCGCACGACCGGGTGCTCGGTTTCGTAGACGGTCGACGTGAACACTTCGCGGTAGCGCTTCAGTTGCGCAGCGTCGGCATGCACGTGCGTCGACGCGTAGTCGTACGCGTTCGTATGCAGCGCCCACAGCGTGTCGGCGAGCGCGCGCAGCGGGTCGGGCAGGTTCGCGTAGGCGGCGGCCGTGTTGGCCCACACGGTATCGCCGCCGAACGGCGGAATCACGACCGCGCGCAGGATCGAGACCTTCGGGTACGCATCGACGAACGTCACGTCGGTGTGCCACGAATTGGCGCGCGCGCCGTGTGCGGAATCGAGTTCGAGCAGGTGTGCGCTGCCGTCGACGGACGGCACGGTCGGGTGGGCGACGGTCTCGCCGAAGCGGCGTGCGAACGCTTCCTGCGCGGTGTCGTCGAGGTGGTGCTGGCCACGGAAGAACAGCACCTTGTGGCGCAGCAGCGCGGCCTGGATCGCGTCGAACGTCGCGTCGTCGAGCGTGCCCGACAGCCGCACGCCGGCGATCTCGGCGCCGATCCGGCCAGCGACCTGGCGAAGCTGGAGCGGGGTGGCGGCCGTGCGCGGCGCGGCGTGCGAAGCATGCGAAGACGGGTGAGCGGCGTGCTGGACTTCGGACATCGGGAGTCTCCTGGAGTCGGGTCGGTCGAGTCTCCATTCAAGCAGGGACCGTGCGCAACCGGAACCGATGAATCGTCACAACCTTAGCGTGCGTGCGGCGACGATCGATATGCGTCGTCATGCTGAGCAAATCGAAGCGCCATGCGTGCTACCACGCAAGCCGCCATTCGCCGATCCGGTGCGGGCGCGGCGGGTCGATACGCTTGCCGCGCGGGTGATCGTCGCCCGGCGGTTCGCCGTCGTCGAAACCGGAGAGCACGGTGTCGCGCAGCCGCGCGAATTCCGGTGAATCCCGCCGGCGCGGGCGCGGCAGCGCGACGTCGACGATGCGCTCGATGCGGCCCGGGCGCGGCGCCATCGTCACGACACGGTCGCCGAGATACACGGCTTCGTCGACGTCGTGCGTGACGAGGATCATCGTGATGCGCTCCTGTTCCCAGATGCGCAGCAGCTCGTTCTGCATCCGCGCGCGCGTCTGCGCGTCGAGCGCGCCGAACGGCTCGTCGAGCAGCAGCACGCGCGGGCGGTTCACGAGGCCGCGTGCGATCGCGACGCGCTGCGCCATCCCGCCCGACAACTGGTTCGGATACGCATGCTCGAAGCCGTTCAGCCCGACGAGCGCGACGTGATCGGCGACCGCGCGGCGCTTCGCGGCCGCGTCGAGCGGCGCGTTGCGCAGCGCGGCCTCGATGTTCTGCGCGACGGTCAGCCACGGGAACAGCCGGTGATCCTGGAACACGATCCCGCGCTGCAGCGACGTGTCGCGTACGCGCTCGGCGCCGGCACGGATCTCGCCCGCGTAGTCGGTGTCGAGCCCGGCGATCAGGCGCAGCAGCGTCGACTTGCCGCAGCCGCTCGCGCCGACGATCGTGACGAACTCGCCGGCGCGCACGTGCAGCGACACATCGTCGAGCACGGCGAGCGCGGCGCCGCGTTGCGCGTAGTGCTTGCTCACGTGGAGGATGTCGAGCGAATCGGAGGCGAGGGTCGTCATGGCGGTGTGAGGAAGGGGGAAAGGAAGGGCGATCAGCGCGGCAGGTCGCCGCGCCGGGCCAGCACCTTGCGCTCGATCGCGCGTGCGATCGCGTTCAGGGCCCAGCCGGTCACGCCGACGACGATGATCCCGAACAGCACGAGATCCATCCGGAACTGCTCGCTGCCGTCGATCAGCGTGTTGCCGATCCCGCTGCCGGCGACCAGCAGGTATTCGGCGCCGAGCGTCGCGAGCCACGAATAGATCAGGCCGAGATACAACCCGGTGAAGATCGACGGCAGCGCGGCCGGCAGGATCACGTGGCGCACGAGCTGGAGCCGCGAGTAGCGCAGCGCGCGGGCGACGTCGACATACGCGCGCGGCACCGCATGAATGCCGTCGCAGGTGTGCGCGGCAACGGGCAGCAGCGCGGCGAGCGACAGGAACACGACCTTGGCGACGTCGCCGAGGCCGAACCATACGGAAATCAGCGGAATCCACGCGAACAGCGAGATCTGCTTGAACGTGTCGAAGCTCGGGCCGACCATCCGCGCGGCGAGGCGCGACAGCCCGAGCGCGGTGCCGAGCAGCAGCCCGCCGGCCGCGCCGATCGCGAAACCGCAGGCTTCGCGCGCAAGCGACGCGGACAGCGCGCGGCCGAGCGCGCCGCTCGTGGCTTGCGCCCATGCGGTGCGCAACACGTCGGCCGGGCCGACGAGCAGCCCGCTGTTCACGAGGTGCGCGGACGCGATGGCCCACCACAGCGCGAGCGCGACGAGCGGCAGGACGAAGCCGCGCCAGTCGGGCGCACGCAGGCGGCGGGCGGCCGTGGCGGCCGGCGGTGCGGCGTCCGGCGAAGCGGAATGCGTCACGGGAGAATCTCCTTCGGTTGCACGGGCAGGGCGGGCATGGTGCGTGGCTCAGCCCCGGAAGGCGGACGGCACGCCGCGGCGCAGGCGCGCCTCGAGCGCGTCGAGCAGCCGGTTGATCAGCAGGCCGACCGCCCCGACGACGATCACGGCGGCCATCACGAGATCGAGCTGGAACAGTTGCCGCCCGTACACGATCAGGTAGCCGAGCCCTTCGGACGATGCGACGAGCTCCACGACGACGAGCGCGAGCCACGATTTCGTGAACGCGAGGCGCACGCCGGTCGCGAGCGTCGGGATCGCGGCGGGCAGCACGACGTGCACGATGCGCTGGCGGCGCGTGTAGCCGAATACGCGCGCGACTTCGTCGAGCGCGGGCGGGGTCTGGCGAAATCCTTGCAGCGTGCTCAGCGTGACGGGAACGAGCGCCGCATGCGCGATCAGCAGGTATTTGAGCGGTTCGCCCACGCCGACGAGCAGCAGCAGGAACGGCAGCCAGCCGAGCACCGGAATCTGCACGAGCGCGTTGAAGCTCGGCAGCACGTAGGCTTCCAGCGTGCGCGACAGGCCGAGCGCGACGCCGGTCGCGAAGCCGAGCAGCGTGCCGGCGGCGAACCCGACCAGCACGCGCTGCAGGCTGATCAGCGTGTGGCGCACGAGATCGCCGCTCGTCGCGAGATCCGCGAGCGCGTCGAACACGCGTTCCGGCGGCGGCAGGATCTGCGGCGCGATCCAGCCGCGCGCGCTGCCGACGCTCCACAGCGCGAACAGCAGCGCGGGCAGCAGCCACGGCGCGAGCCGCCACGACCACCGTTTCACGTGTGCCGCCGGGTGCGGCTGTGCGGTGAGCGCGGCGGGCGGGCGAGTGTCGGATGACGGGACGGAAAACGCGGTGTCGCTCATCGGGAAAGTCCGGGTCAGGAAAGGGGCTTGCCGGCCGCGTCGTATCGTTGCCAGTAGTTTTCGAGCTTCAGCGTGCGCAGCGCGTTGTCGAGATACTTCGGCTCGAACCAGCCGTCGACGTCGACCGGCTGGCGAATCAGTTTCAATGCGAGCGCATCCTGCGCGACGGACTTGTAGCGCGCGACGAAGAACGGATCGATCAGCGGCGACAACCGGTCCTTCAGGCGCTGGTTCGCGTAGTCGGCCTGCCACGACGAAACCGGCACGCCGCTCTTCGCCCACAGCTTGAACAGCGCATCGCGGTTCGCCTCGTCGGACGACCATTGCGCGCTCTTCACGATCGCGGTGACGACACGCTGCACGATGTCCGGATGCGCGCGGTCGAAATCGTCGAGCACGAGCAGGTGCGTCTGGCGCGTGAACTGCGGGCCGTCGTTCTGCGATTCGTAGATGATCTTCGCGAGCCCCGCGTCGCGCAGCTTGTACAGCTGGTAGTCGCCCACCGACGCGTCGATGCCTTTCGACGCGAGCGCGGCGAGCGAGCTCGCGGCGTCGAGGTTGATCACGCGCAGGTCGCGTTCGCCGAGGCCGTTTTTCGCGAGTGCGTTGTCGGCGACGAGCTGCAGGTTGGTGCCGCGGAAGATCGACACGCGGCGGTCCTTCAGGTCCTTGATCGAGCGGATCGTGGAGTCGGGCGGCACCGCGATCTTGACGCCCGAGCGCACGCTCGCGGCGAGCAGCAGGCGCGTCTTGATTCCGTTCGCACGCGCGAGCACGGCGGGCAGGTCGCCCTGGTACGCGAAGTCGAGCGCCTTGTTGGCGATCGCCTCGTTGACGGCAGGCCCCGCGCCCTTGAAGAACAGCCATTCCACCTTGATGCCGTCTGCCGCGAACTCCTTTTCGACCTGTTGCTGCAACTGCGCGGTGGCGGGGCTCGAGCCGCCGAACGTCGGCGGATCGCCGGCGCCTTGCTGGGCGACGCCGATGCGGATGGTGGCGGGCTTGTCGGCGTGCGCGGCGGCGGCCGGCAACGCAATGAGGGACGCAATGAACAGCGATCGCAGCAGGCGCAGTGGAAGCATGAATCGACGGGTCCGGAACGTTGAGGAACAAGGCCGGGCCGCAGCCCGTCGGGGCATTCTCGATGACGTGCCGGGGCCGGACAAGAAACGATTTGAACTATGCTTATCGCCGCCTTGCGGGTTGCCGCGCCGCGCGCTCCGTTCTTTGCGGCGGAGAACCGCATTCACATGCATTGGAGATTCATTCAGGATTCCCATCATGTCGATTGCGGCCGGATGCCGAATCGGGCAATCGTCGATTTGAAAATCGCAATGGCGGCGTGGATGGAATCGCGTAAGGGGCGCTGGCCGAATCCGGGCGGAAAGACGGAGGCCGGTAATCGGGGAAATGCGATGCGGGCCGGTCAATTTTGCCGGGAAGTCAGGCCGGATAAGGAGAAGCGAGCCGCTGTCGATCGATCCGGCATGCTGATAAATCGAATGGAAACGGTTCGGCGGCCGGCCGGAAAATCATGCGCCGCAACAGTGGCAATGCCTGTTCCGATACATGAATCATGCGAAATGCCGCGAGAAAAATGAAGGCAAATGAGCGATATGGCATTCATCGTTGCAGCATGAAATCCATAAATGCACTCCGACGCCAAATCATTTGAATTCGCCTGAAAAATTGTCTATACCCTAGACGAATCAGCGTGGTTGCATCGTGCGGGAAGACCGCACCATGGATGCGGGCATGCAACGGTCGAAGTCATCGTTGCGCGCCGCGTGTTGTCGTGATCGAGAGTATTCCGGGGGATGCGAACGACCCAGTGCCAGGGTCGCCCGCAGGCATCGCAATGGGCGAAGGTCCTGCGCAACCGCCGGAGCAAGGGTGCGTCTTTGCGTTCAACGGTCGGTCACCGACCCGTTACACGGAGGTTGCCATGCTGCAATACGTCAAGTCCCTGCTGCGTGACGAACGCGGCGTCAGCTCGCTCGAATACGCAGTGCTGGCCGGCATCGTCGTGGTCGCGCTGGCGGCGGTCGGCGTGATCCTCAGCAGCAACACCGGCGGCTTGCCGAGCATATTCACGACGCTGATCAACAAGGTGACGAGCCTGATCTGATCCGCTGAACCCGCGCGCCACCGACGAACACCGGGATCCGCAGCGGTAGAACGTATCCGCGGCCGGTGCGTGTCGACGGACGGCTCTCCCATGCTCACGCTCGTGCAGTCGGTGGCCACGGTCTTGCTGGCTTCGCTCGCCGCGCAGGATCTGCGCGACCGGCGGCTGTCCAATCGCGTGGTGCTCGCGTTCGCGGCGCTGTATTTCGTCGCGGCGGCGCTGGCGCGCGACGGCTTCGCGCCGCTGGCCGGGCATGTCGCGATCGGCGCGGCGACGCTGGTGCTGTTCGGCGCGATGCGTCACGCGGGCTGGATCGGCGGCGGCGACGTCAAGCTCGCGGCGGCGGTATGCCTGTGGGCCGGCCCGGCACTGGTGTTTCCGGTGCTGGCGAGTGTCGGCGCGGGCGGTGCCCTGTGCGGCGTCGCGTTGCTGGTATCGCGGTCGCGGCGCGCCACGCCGGTGCACGCGATCGACGCGCGCGGCGTGCCGTACGGCGTGGCGCTGGCGCTCGGCGGCACGCTGGCCGTCTGGGCGTCGTTTCCACACACGGTTTCGCTTACCTAGCCCGGGGGACGCACGCCGCCATGCCCAAACCGCTGAGAATGGCCGTGCTCGTCGTTGCCGCCGGCATCGGTGCGTTCATCCTGCGCGAACTCTACGTCGCCGCATCGACGCCGTCGGTACCCGCCGAAACGGATCAGGCGCGCGTGCGGGTCGCCGCCGCCGACCTGCCGGAAGGGCTGCTGCTGCGCGACAACGATCTCGCGTGGAAACGCATGCCGCGCGCGCAGGTGCCGGCCGGCGCGTTCGTCGAGTCGCAGCCGGGCGCGGACCTGAAGGGCGCGCTGCTGCGCAACCACGTGGGCGCGGGCGCGCCGATTCGCGTCGAGAACGTGATTCCGGCCGGCGCGCCGGATTTTCTCGCGGCCGCGCTGCAACCCGGCATGCGCGCGATCTCGGTGCCGGTCGACGACGTGTCGGGCAACGCGGGGCTGATCCAGCCGGGCGACTTCGTCGACGTGTTGCTGACGCAGCAGATCGGCGGCTCGGCGACGTCGCCGGGCACGTTCGAAGCGGAGACGGTGGTGCGGCGTGCGCGCGTGCTCGCGGTCGGTTCCGAATTCCAGCGCGCGAAGGCGCCCGCGAGCGCGCCGGACGCGACGGCGCGCGCGCGCACGGTCACGCTCGAGGTCGCGCCGCGCACCGCGCAGGTCGTGCTGGTGGCGACCCGCCTCGGCTCGCTGTCGCTCGCGCTGCGCAGCTTCGCGACGAGCGACCGGCGGCAGCCGGCGGGCGGCGACGAGCAGGAGGCCGATACCCAGCCGGTGTGGGCCGGCGACGTGTCGCGCGCGGCGCGCGAGACCGCACGCGAGCCGTCCGCCGGGCCGGAAGCGGGCGCGCGGCCGGCGTGGCGGAACAACGCCGTCGTGATCTATCGCGGTTCGTCGGTCGACGACGGATCGCACGGCGGCGGAACCGGCACGCCGGGCCTGCCGCCGCTGCCGTCCGGGCTGCCGTCGTGGCCGGCGATGCCCGCGGCACCGGGCGGTGCCAATGTCGCGGCGCAGGCGGGTGCGCCGCCGCCGGGAGCGACGGTGCAGTGACGGATTGACGATTCGGGCCGTCCGTCCGGCGGCCGGCATTTGACGGGAACACGCATGGTGCGCATGGTTCGTTGGATCGCTTTCCTGGGCCTGGCTTGCGGCATCGCGTGCGGGGGCGCCGCCGCGCAGGTCGCGCGGGCGCCGGACGCGGGCGCGGCGCTGTCGATCGCGACCGGCAAGGGCGAACTGCTGTCGCTGCCCGAGCCCGCAACCGCGATGTTCGTCGCCGATCCGGCCATCGCGGACATCCAGGTGCCGTCGCCGCGTACCGTATTCGTGTTCGGCAAGAAGGCGGGCACGACCACGCTGATCGCGCTCGGCGCGAACCATCGTCCGATCCTGCGCAAGACGGTGATCGTGCAGGTCGACACGGCATCGCTGCAGGGCGTGCTCGACAGCCGCTTCCCGCAACTGAAGCTGTCGGTGTCCGGTGCGCCGGGCTCGCTGATGGTGTCGGGCAAGGTGCCGAGCGCGGCCGACGCCGACGCCGTGATGCAGTCGCTCACGCCGTACCTGCACGACAAGGAAAAGATCGTCAACCGGCTCACGCTGTCGCGCCCGATCCAGGTGAACCTGCGCGTGCGGGTGACGGAGGTGAGCCGCAACATCACGCAGCAGCTCGGCATCAACTGGAGCTCGCTGGGCGGGGCCGGCAACTTCGTCGGCGGGCTGTTCAACGGGCGCACGCTGTTCGATCCGACGACCAGCCTGTTCAACCTGTCGCCGACGGGCGCGTTCTCGGTGCTCGGCGGGTTCCGCGCGGGACGCTGGTCGATCGACGTGGTGCTCGACGCACTCGACCAGGAGGGCCTGATCACGATGCTCGCCGAACCGAACCTCACCGCGATGTCCGGCGAGACCGCGAGCTTCCTCGCGGGCGGCGAGATTCCGATCCCGGTCGCGCAGGCCGGCTCGTCGACCGGCGCGATCACGGTCGAGTTCAAGCCGTTCGGCGTGTCGCTCGATTTCACGCCGACCGTGCTCGCCGACAACCGGATCAGCCTGAAGGTGCGGCCGGAAGTGAGCGAGGTCGATGCGAACAACAGCGTGACGACCGGCGGCGTCAAGGTGCCGGGGCTCACGGTGCGGCGCGTCGAGACGACCGTCGAGCTGTCGAGCGGGCAGAGCTTCGCGATCGGCGGGCTCCTGCAGAGCCAGACGGCCGACACCGTGTCGCAGATCCCGGGGCTCGGCCGGCTGCCGATCATCGGCCGGCTGTTTTCGTCGAAGAACTTCCAGGACAACAAGACCGAGGTGGTCGTCATCGTCACGCCGTACATCGTGCAGCCGGCCGGGCCCGGCCAGCTCGAGCAGGCGATCGACACGGTCGCGCGGCCGAGCAGCGACCTGGAGTTCGCGGTGCAGCGCAACCTGGGGCTCGACCTGCTGTCGGGCGATACGCCGCGCCTCGTCGGCGCCGCGGGCTTCGTGTACTGAACCGGAGGCGCGCCCATGCGAACCCGATCGATCGTTGCCGCACTGCTGCCGCTGGGGCTCGCGGGCTGCCTGTCGGCGCCGCCGCCGGTCAACCTGCCCGATGCGCGGACGATCGGCTTCGACGGCGCGCGCGCGGTGCCGCCCGATTGCGCGACGCTGATGCAGCCGTCGCATCTCGTCGACGCGGGGTACGCGCGGCCCGGCGTGCCGTTCGGCTGCGCGACCTACTCGAACCTCGCGGCGATGCTCGCGCGGCCGGAGGATCTCGTCGCGCCCGTGCCGTACGGCGGCGCGGACGCGCAGGCCGCGGCCGACGCAGTGCGCCGCTACGTCGAGGACCGCGTGAAGCAGCCGACGCCCGGCAAGACGCTGACGACCGGCTCGCCCGGCCATTGAACCGACCCGGATGCCATCACGATGCCGCCCATGAACCTCCTCGATCGCCAGCACACCCGGCGCGCCGCGTCCGCGGGGGCGGCCGATCTCGTCGCGGTCGTCGCCGATCCGGGCAGCGAGGACGTGATACGCCGCGTCGCGCAGGAGCTGTCGATCACGCGCACCCATCTGCAGGCGGGCACCTGCGACGATGCGATCCGGCTGCTGCAGCAGTACGAGCGTTCGCCGCGCCAGCTCGTCATCGACGTGTCGGATTCGGTGCTGCCGGTGTCGGACCTGATGCGGCTCGCCGACGTGTGCGACCCGTCGGTGCGCGTCATCGCGATCGGCACGCAGAACGACGTCGGGCTGTTTCGCAACCTGCTCGGCATCGGCGTGCAGGACTACATCGTCAAGCCGCTGACCGTCGAGTTGATGCGGCGCGCGCTGACGGCCACGGAATCGGTCGTCCAGGCGCGTACCGGCAAGGTCGTCAGCTTCGTCGGCGCCCGCGGCGGCGTCGGCGCGACCACGATCACGGTGAGCCTCGCGCGCTTCCTGGCGGGCGAGAAGCGCCGCCGCGTGGCCTATGTCGACCTGAACCTGCATGGCGGCGGCGCGAACTCGATGTTCGGGCTGTCCAGCAACAACGGGCTGATCGAACTGCTGAACATGGGGCAGCGCCCCGACGACGCGTTGTTCGAGCGCATGTTCGTCACGAAGGGCGACCGGCTGCACGTGCTGTCCGCCGAGCTGGCGTATGGCGCCGACACCCCGGTGGGCGACGAGGCCGTCGCGCGCCTGGTCGACATGCTGAAGGACCGCTTCCACTACGTGCTGTTCGACGTCGGGAGCGGCGCCGGCAAGCTGCTCGAGGACGCGCTCGTCGCGTCCGATCTCGTTCATGTCGTGGTCGACCGCTCGGTGCATGCCGCATACGAGGCCGCGCGGCTCGTGCGCTTCGTGCGGGAACTGCCCGGCGAGCGGCTGCTGTCGATGGTGCTGAACAACCCGCTCGCGCCCGTCGCGGGCCGGGTCGAGCCGGTCGATTTCGAGGAGGCGTTCGGCGGCGCGCCGCTGCACGAACTGCCGCACGAGCCGCAGACGCTCGCCGTCGCCGAGAACCTCGGCGAGCCGATCGAAGGCGCGAAGCGGCACGGCTTCGTGGATCAGATCCGGCAGCTCGCGAACGGCATCACCGGCGAGCCGATGGTCGTCGCCGAGCCGTGGTATGCGCGGCTCGTCAAGTGGAGGAAGGGATCGTGACGTTCGGTACCCGCAACCGGCCGCCGGCGAACCCCGTGCCGGCCGCGACGCCCGCCGTGGCGCACGAGCCGGCACCGGCTCCGGCTCCGGCGGAAGCACCTGCGCCCGCGTCGGCATCGGCCCGTGCCCCCGTGGCGGCCGATACCCACGAGGCGCTGATCCGGTCGAGCAAGTTCGATGCGATCCGCCACGCGGTGTTCACGTCGATGAACATGTCGGCGGCGCTGATGAAGACGCGCGACGAGGTGCGCGCGGGCATCGAGCAGGTGGCCGCGCACACGGTCGAGCGCGAGCGCCTGAAGATCACGGCCGGCGAGCAGGTGCTGATCGTCGATGCGATCCTGAACGACATGTTCGGCGTCGGGCCGATCGAGCCGCTGCTGGCCGACGACACGGTCACCGACATCCTTGTCAACGGGCCCGACCAGGTGTACGTCGAGCGCGCGGGCCGGCTCGAGCTCACGTCGCTGAAGTTTCGCGACGACGCGCACGTGGCGAGCGTCGCGCAGCGGATCGCGGCGGCGGTGGGGCGGCGCGTCGACGAGAGCAGCCCGATGGTCGATGCGCGGCTCGCCGACGGCAGCCGCGTGAACGTCGTGCTGCCGCCGATCGCGATGCGCGGCCCGTCGATCTCGATCCGCAAGTTCGCGAAGCGCGACATCACGCTCGCGCGGATGGCGCAGCAGGGCAACATCTCGCATCCGATGCTGCAGGTGCTGAAGGTCGCGTGCGCGTGCCGGCTGAACATCGTGATCTCGGGCGGCACCGGCTCGGGCAAGACGACGCTGCTCAACGCGCTGTCGCAGCATATCGAGCAGCACGAACGGATCGTGACGATCGAGGATGCCGCCGAGCTGCAGTTGCTGCAGCCGCACGTCGTGAGCCTCGAGACGCGCCCGGAAAATACCGAGGGGCTCGGCGGGATCTCGCAGCGCGATCTCGTGCGCAACGCGCTGCGGATGCGGCCCGACCGCATCATCCTCGGCGAGATTCGCGGCCCCGAGGCGTTCGACGTGCTCCAGGCGATGAACACGGGGCACGACGGCTCGATGACGACGATTCACGCGAATTCGCCGCGCGACGCGATCAGCCGGCTCGAGAGCATGGTCATGATGGCGAACGCGAACCTGCAGCTGCTGTCGATCCGCCGCCAGATCGCGAGCGCCGTGCACCTGTTCGTGCAGATCGAGCGGATGCGCGACGGGGTGCGGCGCGTGACGCGGATCACCGAGATCGTCGGGATGGAAGGCGAGGTGGTCATCACGCAGGACCTGTTCGTGTTCCGCCAGGAAGGCGACACGACGCGCGATGCGGTGAAGGGCGTGTTCGAGGCATCGCCGTTGCGGCCGGGATTCGCGGCGCGTGCCGCGTATTACGGCGTCGAGGATGCGCTCGCCGAGGTCTTCCGGCAATGAGGGCCGCCGACCTGTTCGCGGCGGGCGGGTTCGTGACGATCCTCGCGATCGGGCTCGTGCTGTCGTCGCTGTTCGATCGCGCGAGCCATCATCCGGCGCAGCGCATCCGCGCACGGATGCGAAAGCTGTCGCCGTCGCTCGCCGGGCACGCCGGGCACGCGTCCGCCGCGCCCGGCGTCGCGCTGTTCAACCTCGAGCGCCGGCAAGGCCGCCTGCGCGCATGGCTGCAACGCCGCGTGACGCGGGTGCGCGCGGTCGGCGGCAAGGGCGGGGTGAGGATCGTCGTCGCGAGCACGATCGCCGGTGCGATCGCGGCGATCATCGTGGTGAAGCTGATCGGGCCGCCGGACTTCCTGCGTCCGCTGATCTATGCCGGGTTGCCGCTGGTCGCGATGCGCGCCAGCTACCGCGCGCTGGTCGACCGGTTCCGGGTGCGCTTTCTCGAAGCGTTCCCGGACGCGATCGACGTGATCGTGCGGGCCGTGCGCGCGGGGATTCCGGTCACGCAGGCGATCGGCATGGTCGGCGACGGCGCGGCCGAACCGGTGCGCGCGACGTTCCGTTCGATGGGCGACAGCCTGCGCGTCGGCGCGGATCTCAAGGACGTGCTGACGCAGGCGGCGGACCGGCTGATGATCGCGGACTTCTCGTTCTTCACCGTCTACCTGCTGCTGCAGCGCGAGACCGGCGGCAGCCTCGGCGAAACGCTCGACGAGCTGTCGAGCATCATCCGCACGCGCCGCGACATCCGCCTGAAGACCCGCGCGCTGACCGCCGAGGGGCGCATCACGACGAACATCATTTCGGCGGTGCCGTTCGTGATGATCGGCGCGCTGTTCCTCGTGAACCGCGACTACGTGATGCTGCTGTTCTCGACGCACGCAGGGAACACGATGCTGACGATCGCGGCCGGGTTGCTGACGGTCGGCCTGCTGGTGATCCGCAAGATCTCGAAACTGGATACCGCGCGATGACGATGTCGATACTGGCCGCCCGCGGCTTCGAATTGCTGCTGTTGCTCGCCTGTGTCGCGGCGGCGCTCGGCAGCCCCGGCGGCGGCACCCGCCAGCGGATCGCCGTGCGTGTGCGGCAGGCTGCCGGGCAGCACCCGCCGGCACCCGTGACGGGGTGGCTGCAGCCGGGCGGCGTTCGCCAGGACCTGACGCGCCGGCTCGCGCAGCTGGGCGAACGGTTGCCGGTGCTCGACCCGATGCAGCGCGTGAAGCTCGGCCTGCAACTGACGCGCGCGGGTTTTCGCGAGCGCCGCGCGGTGTCGTCGATGATCGGGATCAAGCTGAGCTGCGGCGTGCTGTTCGCATGCGGCGCGATCGTGTTCAGCCCGCTGATTCCGCGCTTCGGCGAATACTTCGTGATCCGGGCGCTGGCGATGGTCGCCGCGTTCGTGGTCGGCGTGATCGTGCCGGAGTACGTGCTCGGCGCGATGATCCGGCGGCGGCGGCGGCTCATCGCCGCGTGCTTTCCGGACGCGCTCGACCTGCTGGTGATCTGCACGATGGCCGGCAACAGCCTCGCGTCGGGCATCCGGCGCGTCGCACACGAACTGTCGCGCATCTGCCCGCCGCTCGCCGACGAGCTGACGGTGTGCGCGGACGAGCTCACGCTGAGCGGCGACGTGTCCGCGACGCTCGCGCATTTCGCGACGCGCGTCGATTTCACGTCGGCGCGGTCGCTCGCGACGACGCTCACGCAGTCGCAGCGCTTCGGCACGCCGATCACGCAGGCACTGCGCACCCTGTCGCGCACCGAGCGCACCGAGCAGATCGTCGCGCTCGAGGAACGGGCCGCGAAGCTGGCGCCGAAGATCACGTTGCCGATGATGCTGTTCATCCTGCCGACTGTGTGCCTGATCGCAGCGGGCCCGGCGGCGATTCGCCTGCTCGAGGTATTCAGATGACACGATCCGTCGTACGTGCGTTCGCGTTCGCGCTCGCGGCCGTGCTGCCGGTGCTGGCCGGCGGCTGCGCGCCGGGCATCCAGACGCGGCCGGTGCTGTCGCACAAGAGCGACGACCCGCAGGCCGAGCTACGCATCGCGGACAGCGCGCTCGCCGGCGGCAACGTCGATCTCGCATCGACGCTGTACGAGAAGGTGCTCGCGAAGCATCCCGAATCGCTTGCGGCGCGCCTGGGGCTCGGCGACGTCAACTATCGCGCGGGCGACCTGGAGCGCGCGCGGATGCTCTACGACGAGGCGCAGCGGCAGGCGCCCGCGGAACTCGGCCCGCGGCTCGGGCTCGCGCGCGTCGCGTTGCGGCAGCGGCGTCTCGACGAAGCCGCGCAGCGCTATCGCGACCTGCTGGCCGCGCAGCCGAACCATCCGCTCGCGGCGGAAGGGCTCGGCACCGTGCTCGACCTGCAGGGGCGTCATGCGGATGCGCAGGTCGTCTATCGCGACGCGCTGCGCGCGCACCCGGACGCGCAGGGGCTGCGCGTCGACCTCGGGTTGTCGCTCGTGCTGAGCAACCGGCCGCGCGAAGGCGTGAACGTGCTGCTCGACGTCGCCGGGCTGCCGTCCGCGCCGTGGCAGGCGCGCCAGAACCTCGCGTTCGCGTACGGCGTGCTCGGCAATACCGATTCGGCGAAGAAGCTGCTGTCCGCGGATTTGCCCGCGTCGGCGGTGGCCGACAACCTGCGCTTCTACCAGGCGGTGCGCACGCGGCTCGCGTCGCGCGGGGGCGGTGCCGGCGGCTCCAGCGCCGCGCCGCCGATGTCCGGCGCGGCGCTGGAGCCGGGCGTCGCGCCGCCGGGTGCGGGGGCCGCAAAATGACACGCGGGGCGACCGGCGCCCGCCGCGCGCGCGGCGTCGTGTCTCTCGAATTCGTGCTGATGCTGCCGTTCCTGCTGATGGTGCTGATCGGCATCATCGACACGAGCCTGATCTTGTGCGACAAGGCCGTCATCACGAACGCGAGCCGCGAGGCCGCGCGGGCCGGCGTCGTGCTGCGCGTGCCGATGCTGACCACGACGCAGATCGCGGGCATCGCGCAGAACGCGATGCAGAACAGCCTGATCACCGGCGGCACCGCGACCACCCCGGCGGTGACCGTGACGCAGGCGAACGGCACGACGTCGGGCACCGCGCTGACGGTGACCGTGACCTACACGTATACGGGGCTCGTGCTGGGTTCCGCGTTCAGCGCGCTCACCGGCCCGGTGACGGTCTCGGCGACTTCGGTGATGCTCTATGAATGACGTGTGCGCGACGCAACCCGCCGGCCCCGCGCGGCAGCGCGGTTCGGTCGCGCTGTTCTTCCTGATGTTCCTGATTCCGCTGCTGTCGTTCGGCGCGCTGGCGATCGACATCGCGTGGGTGGTCACGGTGAACAACCAGTTGCAGAACGCGGCCGATGCGGCCGCGCTCGCGGGGGCCGATGCGATGATGTCGCCGAGCGGCGGCGCGGTGAACTGGTCGCAGGCCGCGCCGGCGGCGAACGGCGTGATCGCGCGGAACTCGGCGGCCGGTGCGACGCTGTCGACCGGCACGGTGACCACCGGATACTGGAACGTGACGCGCAATCCCGCATCCATGCAGCCGACGACCATCACGCCCGGCACCTACGACGTGCCGGCGGTGCAGGTCACCGTGTCGCGCGCGCCCGGCGTGAACGGCGGCTCGATTCCGCTGCTGCTCGGCGGGCTGCTGGGGATCCCCGGCGCCTCCGGCAGCGCGACCGCGGTGGCGGTGCTGGCGGCGCCGGGCGGGGTGGCGGCCGGCGCGCTGTTTCCGGTTGCGATCGACCAGTGCGTGTACAACCTGTACTGGAACGCCGCGACCAACCAGCCGCTGATCAATCCGCTGACCGGCCAGCCGTACGAGTTCTCGATCACGAACGGCCAGGTCTACGGCCTGCTCTGCATGGGCGGGCAGTGGACCTCGTTCCAGTCGACCGCGACCGACACGACGACGATGGGGAACCTGATGGTGACCGGCAACCCGACGGCGCTCAACATCGGCGACAGCATCAATCTCGCGACCGGCGTGAAGGCGACGCTCTATACGTCGGTGCCGGTCGGCACGACGGTGGTGCTGCCGGTCGTCACGCAGACCGCGACCAGCACCACCGTGCCGATCGTCGCGTTCGCGCCGTTCCATATCGACGTGTCGCTCGGCGGCACGTACAAGTACATCCAGGGCCACTTCGTCGCCGGCGTGAAGATGTCGGGCTCAGGGACCGGCGTCGGGCCGTACTACGGCGTCTACGTGCCGCCGCGGCTCGCGTTGTGAGCACGCGGGCCGGCGCGGCGCAGCAGCACGAGGAGCGCGAACAGCGTCACGGCCGGGCCGATCTGCGGCCATTGCAGCCACGGGTTCAGGTATTCGACGATCGGCAGCAGCCACATGAGCGCGATCGCGGCCTGCTCGCCGCGCAGCCAGCCGTCCTGCCAGCCGGTCGCCAGCATGCACGCGATCGCGATGCCGAGCCACGCGAGCTCGTAGTGCCACACGTACGGGTTCGCCGCGAGCGTCGCGACCGCCAGCACGGCGGCACGCAGGCGGAGGTCGCGCGAACGGGTCCACACGATGCAGGCGGCTGAGATCGCCAGCGCCGCGATGCATGCCTGCGCGGCATACGCGAGCCCGGGCGTCAGGCCCGCGAGCCGAAAGGCGGCGAACGGCGCCGGCGACGCGAGCCAGAACACGACACCTTGCTCGAGGAGGAGCGACCGCGCGAGCGCGGTGCCGGCGACGAACCGATGGAGCGACTCGACGCCGCAGACGAGGACGCTCAATGCGGCGAACGCGGCGGTGGCGAGCGCGGCCCACGCGATCGTGCGCCATGCGCGCGTGGCGATCAGCACGAACGGGAACAGCAGCGCCAGTTGCGGCTTGGCCGACAGCAGGCCGATGCAGAGGCCGGCCCACATCGGCCGGCGGTCCGCCCAGCAGACGGCCAGCGCCGCGCACGACGCGGTCAGGAACGCGTTTTGCCCGAACATCCCGGTGACGAACACGCACGGGGCGGCGATCAGCGCGAACCCGCCGATGCGCCCTGCGCCGGGGATTGCGCCGAGGCCCGATACGCGCGATGCGGCGAAACCGAACACGGCGACACCGAACGCGACGAACAGCGGATAGCCGATCGCAAAAGGCAGCAGCGCGAGCGGCGTCACGAGCAGCAGGTTGGTGGGCGGGTACAGCCACGCGACGAGGTCGTCGCGGCGGAACTGCGGGAACAGCTCGGCGGCCAGCCGCGAGAAGGTCGGCACATCGTACGCTTGCCACGGCGAGCCGTGCAGCATCACGTACGACGCCGTCCAGAACACCGCGTAGTCGGGGCCCGGGCGCGACGGGGCGGTGGCCGGTGCATGACGGACGACGGATACCCAGATCGCGACGAACAGCGCGTAGCACGCGAGCGCGACCGCGCTGTACGCAACGACGCGCCGCGGTGTCAGCCATGCGCGGACGGGATGGTCCGCCGATCGCATCGTTTGCCGGGCGAGATCCATGCGGCGTGTACGCGGTTACTTGACGGAGACTTTGCGCGCGCCGTGGCCGGCGGCAGTCGCGGGGAGCGGCGTCCGGCGGCGGGCCGCGTGCGTGCGCTTGAGCGGGAACTGCAGCAGCTTCGACGCAGGATGCGCGGCGGCGTCCCGCTGCGCGCGGTAACGGCGGCGCACGAGATAGACGGGGCGCTGCTTCGACTCGTGATAGATGCGGCCGAGGTATTCGCCGATCACGCCGATGCCGATCAACTGGATGCCGCCGACGAACAGCATCACGGAGATGAGCGACGCGTAGCCGTGCACGGGATTGCCGAACAGCAGCGTGCGCATGACGATGAAGGCGCCGTAGATGAACGAGAGGGCGGCGAACGCGAGGCCGATGTAGGTCCATACGCGCAGCGGCACGGTGCTGAAGCTCGTGATGCCTTCGAGCGCGAAGTTCCAGCGCCGCCATCCGGAGAATTTCGAGCGGCCGCCGCTGCGTGGGGCACGCGTGTATTCGATGATCTCGGTGCGATAGCCGACCCATGCGAACAGGCCTTTCATGAAACGCCGCCGCTCGGGCAGCGCACGCAGCGCGTCGACGACCTGGCGATCCATCAGCCGGAAATCGCCGACGTTCTCGGGCATTTCGACTTCGGAGAGGCGGTTGTGCACGCGGTAGTAGAGCGCGGCGGCCACGCGCTGCATCAGCGGATCGCACATGCGGTCGGTGCGCTTCGCGGCGACGACCTCGGCGCCGGCGAGCCAGCGTTCGACCATCGCGGGGATCAGAGCGGGCGGGTCCTGCAGGTCGGCATCGATCAGGATCACGGCGGTGCCGGCGGCTTCGTCGATGCCGGCGGTGAGCGCGGCTTCCTTGCCGAAGCGCCGGGTGAGATCGACGATGCGCACGCGCGGGTCGCCGGCGGCGATGTCGATGAGCCTGTCCAGCGTGTCGTCGCGACTGCCGTCGTTGATGCAGACGATCTCGAAACGGATCGTATCGACCGATTCGAGGATGGGCAGCGTTGCCGCAAAGAATGCGTCGATTGTTTCCGCCTCGTCGTGGAACGGTACGACGAGCGATACCAGCGGCCTTCTGGCGTGCGCGGACATACGTCCCCCGAGAGATCCGGCTCGTGCTGCGCCGTATGGATCAGGTCGTCGTCCGCTGCAGGCCGGACGACAGGCGTTCTGATCATTGTAGGCAGGAATCGGGGATTCGTAACACGAATTGATGCGGGCGTGGTGGTGGGGCGGGCGTCAGCCTGACTTGCCGGACGTCGACGGTGCCACCGACGCTGCCCGAGCGCGACCCGGGACGCGATTGCCGAGCGCAGCAGTCGGCACGGGCAGGGTGCCGGCGTGGTGCGCGGCTATCGGCTCACGGGGCGCGAACGAGCGCGGCGCGCGTACCGCGACTGGCAAACCGTCCGCGCCGCAGCAGCATGAGCAGCGCGATCGACGTCACGAGCGGCCCGATCTGCGGCAGATGCATCCACGGATTCAGAAACTCGTAAAGCGGCAGCGCCCACAGGATGGCCACGAAACCTTGCTCGCCGCGCAGCCAGCCGTCCTGCGAGCCGATGGCGATCATGCACGCGATCGGGACGCACAGCCAGGACAGTTCGTAGTGCCAGACATAGGGATTCACGGCGAGCGTCGCGATGAACAGTGTCGCGACGCGCATCCGCGCATCCTGATGGCGATGCCAGACGAAGCACGCGGCCGCGATCGCAACCGCGGCGATGCCGGCCTGCCCAACATAGGCGAGCGCCGGCGACAGGCCGGCGAGACGAAACGCCGCGAACGGCGTCGGCGACGCAAACCAGAACGGAACGCCATGCTCGATGATCAGCGAACGCAGCGCGCCCGCGTTCTGCATGAAGAGATGGAGCGATTCGATGCCGCCTGTCGCGATGCCCAGCGCGGTGAAGGCAGTCGCAAAGGCCGCGGCCCACGCGAATGCGCGCCACGCACGCGCTGCGATCAGCACGAACGGGAACAGCAACGCGAGTTGCGGCTTGACCGACAGGAGTCCGATAAAGAAGCCGGCCAGCATCGGCCGTCGATCGACGAAATGCACGGCGAGCGCGGCGCACGTCGCAGTCAGCATCGCGTTCTGTCCGTACGTCGCGGTGACGAGCACGCCCGGACATGCGAGCAGCGCGAGCCAGCCGACACGTTTCGCGCCGGGCGTCGCCGCGAGCCCCGACACGCGCCAGGTCGACACGCCCAGCAGCACGATGCCGAGCGCGATGAACAGCGGATAGCCGATCGCATAGGGCAGCAGCGAGAACGGCGCCACCACGAGCAGATATGAAGGCGGGTACAGCCACGGCAGGAACGCATGGCCGGCCGTGATCGGGAACAGGTCGGCGAGCGCCCGCGAAAACGCGGGGACATCGTAGACCTGCCACGGCGAGCCATGGCGCATCAGATGGGACGCGGACCAGAACACCGTGAACCCCGAGCCGGGGCGGAACAGGCCCGGGTCGGGCGAGTGGAAGCCGACCCGGACCATGATCGACACGAACAGCACGCCGATCGCGAGCATGACCGCGCTGTAAAGCGCGATGCGTCCGGGCGTCAGCCAGACGCGGACAGGGCGTTCGTCAGCTTGAATCGATGAGCTGGAAATATCCATGCTGCGCTACTTGACCGACAGGTTGCGTGCTGCTGCCGCGGTCACGGCGGCCGTCTGCCGTCGTCGGGCAGGGGCGACGCGCCGAACCGGAAACGGCAGCAGCTTCGAGGCATCCGGCTGCGCGACGTGCCGCGCCGGATGTTGGCCCACCAGGGCGGCGGCGCGGTAACGGCGCCGGACGAGATAGACGGGGCGCTGCTTCGATTCGTGATAGATGCGGCCGAGGTATTCGCCGATGACGCCGATACCGATCAGCTGGATGCCGCCGACGAACAGCATCACGGAGATGAGCGACGCGTAGCCGTGCACGGGGTTGCCGAACAGCAGCGTGCGCATGACGATGAACGTGCCGTAGATGAACGAGAGGGCGGCGAACGCGAGGCCGATGTAGGTCCATACGCGCAGCGGCACGGTGCTGAAGCTCGTGATGCCTTCGAGCGCGAAGTTCCAGCGCCGCCATCCGGAGAATTTCGAGCGGCCGCCGCTGCGTGGGGCACGCGTGTATTCGATGATCTCGGTGCGATAGCCGACCCACGCGAACAGGCCTTTCATGAAACGCCGCCGTTCGGGCAGCGCACGCAGCGCGTCGACGACCTGGCGATCCATCAGCCGGAAATCGCCGACGTTCTCGGGCATTTCGACTTCGGAGAGGCGGTTGTGCACGCGGTAGTAGAGCGCGGCGGCCACGCGCTGCATCAGCGGATCGCACATGCGGTCGGTGCGCTTCGCGGCGACGACCTCGGCGCCGGCGAGCCAGCGTTCGACCATCGCGGGGATCAGAGCGGGCGGGTCCTGCAGGTCGGCATCGATCAGGATCACGGCGGTGCCGGCGGCTTCGTCGATGCCGGCGGTGAGCGCGGCTTCCTTGCCGAAGCGCCGGGTGAGATCGACGATGCGCACGCGCGGGTCGCCGGCTGCGATGTCGATGAGCCTGTCCAGCGTGTCGTCGCGGCTGCCGTCGTTCACGCAAACGATTTCGAAGCGCGTGGTGTCGATCGATTCGAGGATGGGAAGGGCAGTCGCAAAGAATGCGTCGATCGCTTCCGCCTCGTCATGGAAGGGTACGACGAGCGATACCAACGGCTTTCGGGTGTGCCTGGACATATGTCCCCCCGTGAGATCAGGTCTGCGCCGCATTGTCTGGTCCTGATGTCGCCGAACTCCCGGAAACAGCTCCGGATCGGCGCAGTTTTGTGTGTTTTCTGTTTGTAATGTCCTGATTCGTTTGCCGTGAACGGCGGCGGCAAGCGGTCGGATCATTGTACGCACGAGTGACGCGGCCGTGACAACGTGCGCGGGTTTGCTCGGGGGAGGGATTTCAGCGATATGGCAGCGCGCTTCGGCGCCATCGGGAACCGCAACCGCCGCAGATGCAACGGTCAGCATGTCGATTCGATAACGACGGTGACGGAGACGGGTATGCAAGTCCGGGATCTGACAGGCGCGCCGCTGGACTACTGGGTCGCGGTCGCGCAGGGCCATGACGCCCCGCGCGCCGATGCGTCCGGGTGTACGTCGATTCGCGCGGCGGGCGCGGCGCCGGCTCCGTTCGCGCCGTCGACATCGTGGACGGACGGCGGCCCGATCGTCGAGCGGCTGCCGTTCGCCGCTTTCGAACGCGAGGGCGGCCGTGGCGCGTGGTGGGCCGTGCCGGTCGCGGGCGAGCGCTGCACGTTCAACCAGTCGGGGCCGATGCTGCTGGTCGCCGCCATGCGCACGCTCGTCGCCTCCACGTTCGGTGACGACGTGCCGGACCTCGACATGCCGCGGCCGCGCTGAACGCTGCACGCCGCCACGCGCGTCATCGTTCAGGCGGACACGTTGCGGATCGCGATCGAGGCGACGTCGACGCGCCGCGGCAGGATCGCATCGGCCGCCGCGCGGTCGGCGACACGCTGCAGCACGTCGATGTCGGCACCGCTGAGGCTGCGCTGCGCGAGCGCGGCCCGGCGTGCGATGTCGGTGGCCGCGTCGGGCGGCAGGCGCGTGAGCGACGCATAGACGGTCGCATAGTCGGCGGGATGCGCGAGCGCCCACTGGCCCGCGCGGGCGAGCCGCGCCAGCACGTCCGCGAGCGCCGCGCGCTTCGCGCGATCGTCGAGCGTTTCGACCGGCGACGTGAGGAACGCCAGCCCGGAATTGATGCCGCTGCCGTCACGGACGACGCGCGCGCCGCGTCGTACCGCATGCCCGTAGTACGGGTCGAACGTCGCCCAGATGCCGATCCGCTTCGCCTCGAACGCGGCGAACGCGTCGACGGGCAGCACGAAGCGCACGTCGACGTCACGCGGCGCGAGGCCGTGTTCGCGCAGCGCGCCGTACAGCTGGTACTGCGAAATGCTGCCGCGCGCGGACGACACGACGACGGTCTGTCCTTTCAGGTCGGCGACGGTGCGGACCGGCGAATCGGGCTGCACGACGATGCCGAGCGATGTCGCCGAGCCGACGCGCGTCGCGACGATCCGCAATGACGGATCGCCGAGCGCGGCCGTCAGCACGGGCAGGTCGCCGGCCGGCGCGAGATCGATCGCCCCCGCGCGCTGCGCCTCGAACAGCGGCGCGGCACCCTGGAAGTTGGCCCAGCGGAACCGGTAAGGCGTGCCGTCGAGCACGCGCGCGGCTTCGGCGAGCGCGCGCAGGCCGCCGGCCTGGTCGCCGAGCACGAGCGTGACGCCCGACGGGTCGGCGCCCGCCGCATGGGCGGGCAGTGCGACGCCGCCGGCGAGCGGCGCGGCGGCGAGGGCGACAAGACGCTGCAGCACGCGGCGGCGCGCCGGGGCGGAAGTTGGGTTCATCGGCGGAGTGTCCTCGGTTACCCGCGCGCAGGTGGCGCGGTTGCCGGGCAGGTTACGGAATCGGTTTCCAGCCGACAAACATCGAATCGTGCAATGCATATTCGCGCCGCGGCGGCGGCCATCGCCGCCGTCGCCGCACGCGGGCGTTTCATCCAGCGTCTTGCGCGGCCGACGGAACCGTCCGCAGGAACGCGCGCACCGCCGGCGCCTTTTCGAAGCGCCGGTGCGCGAGCGCGAGTTCCGACGTGATCGGCTTGCCGGCGATCGGCCGGTACACGACACCCGGCAGCGACACGCAGCCGGCGAGCGCATCGGGAATCACCGCGACCCAGCCGTTCACGGACACGCACGCGAGCACCGCGAGCAAGCCGCCCGGGCGGGCGGCGACCAGCGGCGCGAAGCGGCCGCGGCGCGCGACTTCGAGCGTGCCGCGCTCCTGTTCGGGCACCGCGAAGCGCGCGTCGGCGAGGTCGGCCGCGCGAACGGCGGCCATCGACGCGTAGCGCGACCCGGCCGGCACGGCCGCGACGAACACGTCGCGCTGCAGCGTGACGATCCGCAGGCCGCCGGGCAGCGGCAGCGGCGGGCGGACGTACGCGAGGTCGAGGCGGCCGGTGTCGAGCTGGTTCGCGACGTCGTCCATCGGCACTTCGCGCAGGTTCAGTTCGATGCGCGGATGCGCGTCGCGAAACGCGCCGACCGTGCGCTGCAGCGTGCCTGAATAGACAGCCGACGACACGTAGCCGATCTCGATCCGGCCGAGCTCGCCGCGCTCGGCCAGCGCCGCGAGTTCGCGGCCGCGCTGCAGGTGTTCGACCGCGGCGCGCGCTTCGGCGAGATAGGCCTCGCCGGCCGCGCTCAGCGTGACCGCGCGGCGCGACCGGTGAAAGAGACGCACGCCGAGCACGCGTTCGGCTTCCTGGATCTGCCGCGTGAGCGCGGGCGGCGCCATGTCGAGCGCCTCGGCCGCGCGGGCGAAGTGCAGGTGCTGCGCGACGCTCAGGAACGCGCGCACGTGACGGAATTCGAGCCGATCCATGATTGCAGTTTTCGTCAATAAAAAAGCGTCTGAGTGTCAATGACGGGCAATACCGGGCAAGCCTAGCATACGGTTCGTTCAACCTGTTGCGGAGTGTCCGATGTCCCAGTCTTCACCGGCGTCGCGCGCGGGCGCGGTTGCCGCCCCGCGCACGGGCGGCCGCATGCCCGCCGCCGCGACGCTCGCCGTCGCGTCCGCGACCTGCTCGCTGATCGTGCTCGACACGAACGTCGTCGCCGTGTCGCTGCCGAGCATCGCGCGCAGTTTCCACGCGAGCTTCGCCGATATCGAATGGGTCGTGAGCGCGTACATGACCGCGTTCGCCGCCTGCCTGCTGCCGGCCGGCGGGCTCGCCGACCGCTTCGGACGCAAGCGGATGCTCGGCGCGGGGCTCGCGCTGTTCTTTCTCGCGTCGCTCGGCTGCGGCGTCGCGCCGTCGGCCGGCTGGCTGATCGCCGCGCGTGCGGTGAAGGGCGGCGGCGCCGCGCTGTTGCTGACGGCCGCGCTCGCCGTGATCGCGAACCGTTTTCCGGAGGGGCGCGAGCGGGCGCGCGCGTGGGCGATCTGGGGCATGTGCATGGGGATCGCGACGGCCGTCGCGCCGCTCGTCGGCGGCGCGATCACGCAATGGATCGGGTGGCGCTGGGTGTTCCTGCTGAACCTGCCCGTCTGCATGCTGCTCGCGGCCGGCGCGCGCGTCGCGATCGACGAGTCGCGCGATCCGCACGCGAAGCGCGTGGATGCGGCCGGCAGCCTGTTGTTCGGCGCGGCGCTCGCGTGCGCGATCGCAGCCCTGATCGGCGCACCGTCGCACGGCTGGCTGTCGGCCGCGACGCTCGGCCGGCTCGCGCTCGCCGCCGCGCTGTTCGCGGCGTTCGTCGGCGCGGAGCGCTGGCAGGCGCGGCCGATGATCGATCTCGCGCTGTTTAGCCAGCCGCGCTTCGTCGGCGCCGTGCTCGCGATGTTCGGTTATGCGGCGTGCGCGCAGGTGATGATGACGTTCCTGCCGCTGTACCTGCAGAACGCGTTCGGGATGTCGGCGATCGACGCGGGGCTCGGGATGCTGCCGTTCGCGTTCGCGATGATCGCCGGGCCGTCGCTCGGCGCGGCGCTGGCCGCGCGCGTGTCGTCCGGCGGCGTGCTGGCGGGTGGGCTCGCGCTGATCGGCGCGGGCAACCTCGCGACCGCGGCGCTGACGGCCGCCGGCGACTACCGGCTCGTCGCGATCGGCATGTTCGTGACGGGCTGCGGCGCGGGCATCATGAACGGCGACACGCAGAAGGCGATCATGGCGTGCGTGCCGTCGAATCGCACCGGCATGGCGTCGGGCATCAGCACGACGACGCGCTTCTCGGCGATCGTGACGGCCGTCGGCGTGCTCGGCGCGGTGCTGGCGGCGAGCACGCAGGCGCGGCTCGACCGGCTGCTGTCCGCCGCGCCCGGCCTGCGCGCGTTCGCCGATGCGCCGTTCATGTCGAGCCTGCTGGCCGGCGACCTGGCGCGGGCGCTCGAGCGTGTGCCGCCGTCGGCCGCCGGCGCGCTCGCGAAGGCGGCGCCCGTCGCGTTCGCGAGCGGGTTTGCCGACGCGCTGACGGTGAGCGGCGTGCTCGCGCTCGTCGTGGCCGTCGTTGCATGCAGGCTGCTTGCGCAACCGATGCGCGATGCTGCGTGACGGTGCGTGAAAGTGTGTGACGTACGGAGCGGCGCGTTGTCGCGCCGGTCGGTCGCGCCGGTCAATGCGACTTCGTCGCGTGACGGTGGATGCGTGCCGCATGGGCGACGCGCGGCGGGTGCGATGCACGGCAATGCGTCGCCTGCCTGCGGCGCGTGCGTCGAACCGGTTCGGGCGCATCGGCCGTAGCGGCTGTATCGGGTGCATCGGCCGTATCGCCCGCAGCCGTCACGCTGTTCCCTGCGTCCGCAGCTGCGCCGGCGGGAACCGCGGCAACCGCCGGCAGCATCGCCTCGGCGTCGAGCCACGCGCGTGTCGCTTCCGCGATCAGCCCGCGCAGCCAGCGCACGCCGTCCACGCACGCGCCTGATTCGTTCCACGTCATCCGGTACACGATGCCCGGCGGCTCCGCCGGCAGCGCGACGGCGGCGAGCGGCAGCAGCTTCGCATAATGCCGCGCGAGCCGGTACGTGGTGGTCAGGAGCATGTCGGTGCGCACGAGCGCATGCGCGGCAAGTTCGAAGTGGGGCAGCGTGACGACGATCCGCCGCTGCAGGCCCACGCGTTCGAGCTGCCGGTCGATCGCGCCGGACGCCTCGAGCCACGACGGTGTCGGGCACAGCTGCGGCGCGTCGGCAAAATCGGCGGCCGTCATCGCGCCGTGCCGCGCGAGCGGATGCGTCGCGCGCATCAGGCATACGACGCGATCGTCGAACAGGTCGTCCTGCCGGAACCGCGACGAGCGCGCCGGGCGATTGTCGATCACGACGTCGAGTTCGCCGTCGGCCAGCGCGCGCTCGTCGTCGAAGCCGTCGCCGAGCGGATGGAACACGAGCTGCGCGTTCGGCGCGCGTTCGCGGAACAGCGCGACGAGCTTCGGCACGAACAGCACGTTCAGGTAGTCGGGGCAGCCGATCCGGTAGGTGCGCACCGACGTGCGCGCGTCGAACGTCGGCTGCTGGATGCGGATGAAGTCGATCACGCGCAGCGCGTTGCGCAGCGGTTCGATCAGCCGCGCGCCGAACTCGGTCGGCACCATCCCGTAGCGGCTGCGCACCAGCAACGGATCGCCGAGCAGCGTGCGCAGGCGCTTGAGCGCGGCGCTCGTCGCCGGCTGCGACATGTTCAGCCGCACGGCCGCGCGCGACACGGTGCGCTCGGTGAGCAGCACGAGCAGGATGCGCATCAGCCGCGCATCGAGCACGTCGAGCGCGCCCGCGGCGTCGGACGCGCCGCGGGGCAGTGCGTCCGGTTCTAGCGTGTCCCGCATGCCGATACGTCTCCCGGCGACACGATGCCCGAGCGCGACGCAGCAGCCGGCCGGCGGCGCGTCATTTTGCGAAGGTGCCCGGCCAGCCGACGATCCGTTTCGGGCGCGGCGGTGCGTACGTGCGGACCTTCGACGTCTTCAGCTTCAGGCGCACCAGCGACTCGGCGAGCGCGACCGCGGCCGATACGCCGTCGACGACCGGCACGCCCGTGCATTCCTCGATCTGCCGGTCGAGGCCGGCCATCCCGCCGCAGCCGAGGCAGATCACTTCCGCGTGATCGTCCTTCACCGCGCGCTGCGCCTGGCCGACGATCGACTCGATCGCGCGCGCCGGGTTCTCCTCGAGTTCGAGCACCGCGAGGCCGCTTGCGCGCACCGATGCGCAGCGCGCGTCGAGCCCGGCGAGCTTCAGGCGATCCTCGATCAGCGGCACCGTGCGGTCGAGCGTCGTGACGACCGAGTAGCGATGGCCGAGCAGCATCGCGACGCTCGCGGCCGCTTCGGTGATGTCGACGACGGGCACCGTCAGCAGTTCCTGCAGGCCTTCGCGGCCGTGTTCGCCGTAGCCGGCCTGGATCACCGCGTCGTACGGCTCGTCGTAGCTCAGCACGCGATCCATCACGGCGATCGCCGCGAGGTAGCTCTCGAAGTTGCCTTCGATCGACTCCGCGCCGAAGCGCGGCGTCAGCCCGACGATCTCCGTGCCCGGCGACGCGGCGGACTGTGCCTGCGCGGCGATCGCGTCGGTGATCGACTCGGTCGTGTTGACGTTGACTACCAGGATCCTCATTGCTGACTCCGTATGCGTGTGTTCAGTGTTGCGCGCAGGCGACCGCGATGGGCTCGCCCGAGCGCTCCTCGTATTGCCGTTTGCGATCGGCCAGCAGCCAGTACACGCTGCCCGCGATGGCCGCGCCGAGCAGCCACGAGAACGGCGTCATCGCGCTGAAGGCCGGCACGACGGCGAGCGTGATCGAGATCAGCGCGGACGGCAGGAGCGCCGCAAGTGCCTTGCGGTTCACGCCGCGCGTGTAGAAATAGGTGCCGGTCGGCGCTTCGGTATAGAGGTCGGGCACGTTCACGCGCTGCTTGCGCACGAGCCAGTAGTCGACCGTGATGATCCCGTACAGCGGGCCGAGCAGCGCGCCGAGGCCGGACAGGAAATAGACGATCACGATCGGGCTGTTGTACAGGTTCCACGGCAGGATCAGCACGGCGACCGTCGCGCTGATCAGGCCCGCGCGGCGGAACGACAGGCGATGCGGCGCAAGGCTCGTCAGCACGAAGGCCGGCGCGACGAAGTTCGCCATGATGTTCACGGCGACCGTGACGATCAGGAACGCGAGGCAGCCGAGCACGAGGAACAGCTTGTTCGGCACCGTCGCGATGATTTCCGTCGGGCTGTGGATGATGTGGCCGTTCAGCTTGAACTGCGCGCCCGCGAGCACGAAGCTGATCGTCGCGAACACGAGGATGTTGACCGGCAAGCCCCAGAAGTTGCCGACCCGCACCGTCTTCGCGCTCGGCGACGAGCGCGCGAAGTCGCAGAAGTTGAGCACCAGCGTGCCGTAGATCGCAAGCCACAGCGAGCCGCCCGCGAAGATCTCCGTCCACATCTTCAGGCCGGTCAGCGGCTTGCCGATCGACATCGCGAGATGGCCGCCCGTGCGGCTGAACATCCACGCGGCGAGCGACAGCGTCGTGACGAGGATCACCGGGCCGGCGAGCCCTTCGTACTTGCGGACCATTTCCATCCCGTACGTGAGGATGCCGATCTGCACGAGCCAGATCGCGACGAACGTGACCCAGCCGAGCGTCGACAGCCCGAAGATCGCGTCCTGGTCGAACGCGGCGACGCCCGGCCAGATCGCGGTGAGCAGCACGCGCAGCACGACGGACGCGAGATAGGTCTGGATGCCGAACCACGCGATCGCGATCACCGCGCGGATCATCGCGGGCAGCAGCGCGCCGTAGATGCCGAAGCTCATCCGGCTGATCACCGGGAACGGCACGCCGGTCTTCTGGCCCATGTAGCCGGTGAGGTTCATGAAGGAGTACACGAGCACCGCGCCGATCGCGAGCGACGCGAGCATCTGCCAGCCCGACAGGCCGAGCGCGAACAGCCCGATTGCGAACGAGTAGTTCGCGATGTTGTGCACGTCGTTGGTCCACAGCGCAAAGATGCTGTAGCGGCCCCACGTCCGCCCCTCGGCCTTGGTGGGCGCGAGGTCGGGGTTGTGCAGCCGCGGGCTCAGCGCGGGGTCGCGCGCGGCCGAATCGGTTCGATGCGATGCGTCGACCGCGCCGGGCACGATGCCCGGGCGGTGGGTGGCTTCCAGTTGCACGCCGTTGTCTCCTTCCATGTGCGGGGCGCGAAACCGGCAGCGCGTATACGCTGCGACGGCCCGGCCGCCGTGGACGTTATGTCTCGGATTTGTTCGCGAGTATGGGTCGCCGGCATGGTGATGGGAAATTAAATATTCGGCTGGGCGTCATTTGAAAAATGAATGGGAGGGATCGATGGCGAGGCACGGGGATTGCGCGTCGAAGGGTTCCATCCACCGACATCAGCGGAGGTGTCATGCAGCGATATTCCCTTCGTCACGTATCGCGAGCCGTCTTCGCCGGCATCCTGATCGCCGGCCTGGCGGCGGGTGCGGGTTGCCAGAAAAAGAGCGACACAGGTACCGGTGCGAGCTCGGACACCAGCGCCACGGGCGGCATGTCGCCGGCGCCGTCCACCGCGCCGTCGGGCACGCCGGGCGGCGCGGCAAGCATGCCGGGCGCGGCTTCCGCGCCGGCGGGCGCAAGCGGCGGCTGACCGGCATCAGGCGGGCGGCGCACGTGCACGCGGCGTGCGCCGGTTCGTCACCCGTGCGCTGCCGTGCGGCATGCCCATGCCGCATGGGCGTCGCAGGACGCGCGTGCGCGGCGTCCCTGCGCGTGAAAGATTTGCAAGGACCGTTGTAGCGATTCCCGGACCGGCGCCGGCATCACGCCGGCGCACGCCGTCCGGAACAGGAGGTGCGATGCAGAACGCGGAATCGAATCCAACCCCGCAACAGCAGCAGGAACAGATTGCGAAGAGTCCGGTGAAGACCCCGGCGGCCGGCGACATGCCCGACGCGGCGACCCAGGCCGCAGAGGCCGCCGAGGTGGCGAAGCGGCCGCTGACGCCCGAGGCGGTCGCGGCGAAAACGCCGACCGGCCTGCCGCCGATCGACGTCGGCGCGCATGCGGTCGACAGCGGCGATCCCGTGCGTCGCGCGGCCGGCCGGATCGTCACGCTCGACAACGCGAACATGGCGATGACCGACAACACGGTCGACGTCGACGGCAAGGGCATGGAGGCGCGCACCGGCGCGTCGGAACTGCAGGACAACGTGATCTACTCGAACGCGTCGCTCGACGATGCGGTCGATACGCCCGACGAGGGGCTCGGCGGGATCGAGAGCCGGCCGGGCGGCAACATGCCGCAGATCGCGACGCGGCCGGGCTGGCGCGTGCGGCATGTCGGCGATGTCGACGTCGAGCACGGCGACGGTGCGCGCGCCGAGCACGTGATCTGCCTCGAGCGGATCGACTGATACCGCCGGATACCGTTACCCGGCGCGGGGCGGCCGGTGCACTCGCACCGTCCGCCACGATCGCCGCCGCCGTGTTCGGCCGTTACTGCGGCCCGAGTTCCTGCGCGGACGTATCGGCGTCGTTGCCTTGCGCAACCAGCACGTGGATATCGTTCGGCGTCACGTCGCCGACCCCGCCCGACGGAATCGTCAGCAGCAGCCAGTCGGCGTTGTTGTTGATGGTGACCGGCGCGGTCTTGAGGATTGGTGTCTTGCTGCCGGCCGTCGTGACGATCACCTGGTAGCTGCCGCCGTTCAGGTAGATCGAATCCTGCGTCGAGGCCGGCACCGCGTTCTGGTAGGCCGCGCCCGCGAGCGTCGGGCTTTGCGTCGTGATGTCGGTGCCGGGCGGGACGACGTACATGTCGATGTTCTGCGCGTTCGGCGATGCATTGAAGCTGCGCACGCGCGCCTTGTCAGACAGCAGGCCCTTGTCGTACGGATCGTCGATCACAGAGATCAGCGACGTCGTGCTCGGCAGCGCGATCGTCGTGTAGTGATGGCCGTTCGCCGCGCTGAACGATTGCGACGCGATGGTCGAGGTCGTGCCCGAGATGTCGTAGCTCGCGGTCTGCGTGCCCGAGTCGACGTCGTGATAGCGCGTCACGCCCTTGTACGCGACACCCGACTGGTCGATCTTGGCGTTCAGGTAGTAGTCGAGGTTCGGGCCGGCCGGCACCGCGTTGATGAAGCGCGCCTGCGGCTTCGAGATGCCGAGCTCGGTGCCGACGTCGTTGCCGTCGCCGCCACATGCCGCGAGCACGGAAATGATGGAGCACAGGGCCGCTATCGTTCGTATTGATTTCATGTTGTCCTCTCGTTCAGGGGAACCTGTTTGCGATGCGGGATCGCCACGCGAAGGTCGCGTGGTGAGCAACGCCGGTTGCGGGAAGGATGTTGTCCGCCGGATCGGCGGGCGCGTGGGTGGCGCAAGCGATGTGCCTGTCTGACGACGGGGCGCCGGGCGGCCGGGTGCGGGGCGGGGCCGGTCAGGGGTGAGGGAGAGGGGGCGCGCGGCTTGTAAAAAGGGCGGTGTCGCAGGAGCCGGGCGCGGGGCCGCGTCGGCGCCGACCCGGCCGGCGGGGCTCGCCCCGGACGTCGCGCCGCCCGGCGCGCCCGCAACGGCGTGCGGGCAGGGCGAAACTACCTGCCGGCCGAAGCCGGCCGCCGGCGAGGGCTGTAAATCTTGCCTGCATCCGTCATCGTTTAACCATTCGAAACAATGTGTTCACCGAAAGGGGCATGATCTCCGGCGATCGAGCAGGCATACTGTCGCCTATGTTGCTCAATGCACGTCGAAGTACGTGCGCTTGCCCCCCATGTCCACTCCAGTTTCCTTTCGAACCCTGCGATGGTTGACCGTCGCGGCTGCTGTATGCTTGCTCGCCGCGTGTTCGACCGCTTCCGACGTGACCGCGACGTCGAACCCGAACGTATTTACCGTGACGACGCGCACGGTCGGCGTATCGACGACGTGGGCCGACGCCCATACGAAGGCCGTCGACGAAGCCACCAACTACTGCACGCAGCGCGGCATGCGCGCCAGCCTGAAGCAGGAGGCGCTGACCAGCGGCAGCCGTGTCGGCGCGCGCTCCGAACTCGCGTTCGAGTGCCATCCGACCTTCGAGACGGCGTCGAATCCGCGCGGTTGAGCGACCGGCGGCGTCGCACGCCGCCGCCGTCCGCGTTTTCCTTCTCCCCGATGCAAACCGACCCGCGAGGCCGTTCAGGCACATCGCGGGTCGGCGCACGTCCGGCCTCGGCTGCGGCGATTACGCCGGCTGCGCCTCGTACAGCTTCACGCACGCGGAGAAGTCGAGCGTGCCGAGCCCCTGCTGGCTCATCGACTGATAGAGCTGCTGCGCGAGTGCGCCCATCCACACCGGCTGGTGCGCGCTCCGTGCCGCTTCGGTCGCGAGCCCGAGATCCTTCAGCATCAGGTTCGCCGCGAATCCGCCCGCATAGCCGCGCGCGGCCGGCGCGGTGTCGCTCACGCCCGGATACGGGTTGTACGTGTCCGAGCTCCAGCAGCGGCCGGTCGACGTATTGATGATGCCCGCCAGCACGGACGGATCGATGCCGAGCGCGGCGCCGAGCGCCATCGCTTCCGAGACGCCCATCATCGAGATTCCGAGCAGCAGGTTGTTGCAGATCTTCGCGATTTGCCCGGTGCCCGTGCCGCCGCAATGCACGACGTTCTTGCCCATGTCGAGCAGCACGGGGCGGATGCGCTCGAACAGTGCGGCGTCCGCGCCGACCATGAAGGTCAGCGTGCCGGCCTGCGCGCCGCCGGTGCCGCCCGACACGGGGGCGTCGGCGAGCGGGAAGCCGCGCTGCGCGGCGGCGTCGGCCACTGCGCGCACGGTGCCGGGATCGATCGTGCTGCAGTCGATCAGCGTCGCGCCGGCGTGCGCGCCGGCCAGGACGCCGTCGTCGCCGAGATAGACCGCGCGCACGTGTTGCGCGGCCGGCAGCATCGTGATCACGACCGCGCCGCGCGCGGCCGCTTCGCGCGGCGAGCCGGCGGCGGTCGCGCCGGCGCGCACCGCGACGTCGACCGCGTGCGCGTCGAGGTCGAACACCGTCAGCGCGTGGCCGGCTTTCAGCAGGTTGGCGGCCATGGGGCCGCCCATGTTGCCGAGTCCGATGAATGCGATGTCCATGTGCATGCCCTCGCTCAGCGCAGCGCGATCGTCGTGTTCACGCCGCCGGCCGTCGCGTCGTCGTCGAACCAGCGCGCGGTGACCGTCTTCGTCTGCGTGTAGAACTGCACGACCTGCTTGCCGTACGGGCCGAGATCGCCGAGCTTCGAGCCGCGCGAACCCGTGAAGCTGAAGTAGGGCACCGGCACCGGAATCGGGATGTTGATGCCGACCTGGCCGATGTCGATCTCGCTCTGGAACTTGCGTGCCGCCGCGCCGCTCTGCGTGAACAGCCCCACGCCGTTGCCCATCGGGTTGCGGTTGACGAGCGCGATCGCGTCGTCGAGCGTGTCGGCTTCGAGCACGACCACCACCGGCCCGAAGATTTCTTCCGTATAGATCGACATGTCGGTCGTCACACCCGAGAAGATCGTCGGGCCGACGAAGTTGCCCTGCTCGTAGCCGGGCACCTTCACGTTGCGGCCGTCGAGTTCGAGCTTCGCGCCGGCCTTCACGCCCTCGTCGATCAGCGCGGTGATGCGCGCATGCGCGGCCTTCGACACGACCGGGCCGACATCGGTACCCGGTTCGTGGCCTGCGTTGACCTTCAGCGCCTTCGCTTTCTCGACGAGCTCGGGCAGCCAGTCGCGCGCCGTGCCGACCAGCACGACGACCGACGTCGCCATGCAGCGCTGGCCGGCCGCGCCGAAGCCCGCGCCGACGAGCGCGTTGATCGTCTGCTCGCGGTGCGCGTCGGGCAGCACGACCGCGTGGTTCTTCGCGCCCATCATCGACTGCACGCGCTTGCCGTGCTGGCTGCCGAGGTTGTACACGTGCGTGCCGACGCGCGTCGAGCCGACGAACGAGATCGCCTTGATGTCCGGGTGCGTGCAGAGGCGGTCGACCACCGTCTTGCCGCCGTGCACGACGTTCAGCACGCCTTGCGGCACGCCGGCCTCGATCGCGAGCTCGACGAGCTGCATCGTCGACAGAGGATCCTGCTCCGACGGCTTCAGCACGAACGTGTTGCCGCAGACGATCGCCATCGGGAACATCCACAGCGGGATCATCCCGGGGAAGTTGAACGGCGTGATGCCCGCGCACACGCCGATCGGCTGGCGCAGCGTGTAGGTATCGACGCCGCCCGCCACGTTCTCCGCGAATTCGCCTTGCTGCAGCGTGCCGATCGAGCACGCGTGCTCGACGACTTCGAGGCCGCGGAAGATGTCGCCCTGCGCATCGGGCAGCGTCTTGCCCTGCTCGGCCGTCAGCGTGTGCGCGATCCGTTCGAGATTGCGGCGCACGAGATCCTGGAACTTCAGCATGATGCGCAGGCGCGCGCCGATCGGCGTCGTCTTCCACGTCTGGAACGCGCGCTGCGCGGACGCGATCGCGGCGTCGACCTCGTCGAGCGTCGCATACGGCACGCGGCCGATCACTTCCTGCGTCGCGGGGTTGACGATGTCGCCCCATTCGGCGCTTTGCGATTCGACGAACGCGCCGTCGATCAGCAGCTTGGCGGTGGGCAGGGCGAGGGTGGTCTGGGGAACTGCGGCGTTCATGGAACTCTCCGGGGAACGAGGTGATGACAAACAAGGCGGCCCGTATCCGCCGCCGCGCATGCACGCACGGCGGACGGCAGGACGAACTGAAATCGATCGGATGCCGGCGGCGTGCTCACGCGCGCGCCGGCCGCATCAACGCGGTACACACGAGCGCGAACACGCCGAAGCCGACGAGGTAAGCGATCACGTAATGCGGCTGGCCGCCGCCGGCCTTGAGCAGCGACGTCGCGATCATCGGCGCGAAGCCGCCGCCGATCACGCCGGCCAGCTGCACCGACAGCGAGATGCCGCTGTAGCGGATCTCCGCCGGGAACTGCTGCGCGAACAGCAGCGATTCCGGCGCATAGAGAATCGGGAACACGACGCCGAGGCCGAGCACGATCGCCCACCATGCGGTCGACGTCTGCTGTGTGCCGAGCATCATGAAGAACGGCGCGGCGAACGCGCACATCAGCACGAGGCCGATCGCGAACATCCGGCGCTGGCCGATGCGGTCGCTGAGATGGCCGCACAGCGGCATCGTGACGAGCGACAGCGCGGCGCCGGCCGTGATCGCGTGCAGCATCTCGGCCTTCGGCAGATGCAGCTGCTGCGTCGCGTAGGCGAGCGCGAACGTGACGACCATGTAGAACCAGGTGTTCTCGGCGGCGCGTGCGCCGACGATCGTCAGCACCTCGCGCGGATGGCGGCGCAGCGCGGCCGTCACCGGCGACTTCTCGGCCTTGCCCTGGCGCTGCATCTTCTCGAAGTCGGGCGATTCGGGCACCTTCGCGCGGATGAACCAGCCGAGGCCGACGAGCGCGATGCTCGCGAGGAACGGCACGCGCCAGCCCCACGACAGCATGTCGGCTTCCGGCAGCGCGGCCACCGCGGCCATCGCGACCGACGACAGGATCAGGCCGAGCCCGACGCCCGTCTGCGGCAGGCTGCCGAACAGCCCCTTGCGGCCCTTCGGCGCGTGTTCGACGGCCATCAGCACCGCGCCGCCCCATTCGCCGCCGACGGCCATCCCTTGCAGGAACCGCATCCCGATCAGCAGCGCGGCGGCCCAGTAGCCGATGCTGTCGTACGACGGGATCAGCCCGATGATCATGCTCGGCACGCCCATCAGCAGCAGCGTGATCATCAGCATCGACTTGCGGCCGATGCGGTCGCCGAAGTGGCCGAACACGATGCCGCCCATCGGCCGCCCGATGAAGCCGACCGCGAACGTGCCGAACGCGGCGAGCGTGCCGACGACGGGGTCCAGCGACGGGAAGAAGATGCGGTTGAACACGAGCGCGGCGGCCGTGCCGTAGAGGAAGAAGTCGTACCACTCGATCGTGGTGCCGGCCATGCTGGCCCAGCCGGCCAGCAGGTGGTGCTTCGCGGTGCGCTCGGGCGCAGGTGCCGCGACTGTCGCATGCTCATCGAGGGTGGATCGCGTCTGCATGGTGTCTCCGTGGTGGTGCCGCGGCTCGTGGTCCGCAGGTCACGGTCGAGTATAGTTATGCGCAGATTCATCATGTACCGATAAAGAAACCGGTTGGATGTGCATTTATGCATATCGACGGCCGACCCGGAGACTCCCGCCCCTTTTTCCCTCGCCGATGCGACATGCCACCGAGCCGGTTTCCGGCAACCTGAACTGGGACGACCTGCGTTTTTTCCTCGAAGTCGCGCGCACGCAGCGGGCGAGCGGCGCCGCGAAGCGGCTGGGCGTCGACTACACGACCGTCGCGCGGCGCATCCGCGCGCTCGAGGCGGCGATGGGCACGCTGCTGTTCGACAAGTCGCGCTCCGGCGGCTTCACGCTGACGGCCGAAGGCCAGCGGCTCGTCGCGTATGCGGACGCGATGGAGACGACCGTGCAGTCCGCGTGCGACCAGGTCGCGAATACGGGCGAGGCGCTGTCGGGCCATGTGCGGATCGGGTCGACCGAGGGGTTCGGGTGCTTTTTCCTCGCGCCGCAGCTCGCGCAGTTTCGCGCCGAGCATCCGCACGTGACGGTCGACCTGCTGCCGGTGCCGCATTTCGTCAACCTGCCCAAGCGCGAGGCGGACCTCGCGATCACGCTCGAGCGGCCCGAGCGCGGGCCTTACGTGGTTACGAAGCTGTGCGATTACCAGTTGCGGCTCTACGCGACGCGCGACTATCTCGCGAACCATCCACCGATCACCTGTACCGACGATCTCGCGGAGCACGCGTTCATCAGCTATGTCGACGATCTCGCGTTCAGCAACGAGCTGCTGTACCTCGACCGGGCGGTGCCGGGCGCGACGGCCGGGCTGCGCACGACGAGCGTGATCGCGCAGTATTTCGCGGCGCTGCAGGGCGGCGGGCTCGCGATCCTGCCGTGCTTCATGGCGGCCACGCAGCCGGCGCTGGTGGCCGTGCTGCCGGACGACGTGGTCGTCACGCGGTGCTTCTGGCTGACGTGCCGCGAGGACCTGCGCAAGCTGCGGCGCGTGACCGCGCTGTGGGATTACCTGCGCGCGGCGGCGGACGCGAATCGCGCGCTGCTGTCGGGCGAATCGGGGACGCTGAGATTCGTCGGCGAGCCGGCCTGACGGAATGGCGGGCGGGGCGGTGACGAACGAGTTGATCTGAATTGAAAAAATGGCCGACGAAGATCCGGCCGGTTATCGGGGGAAAGGCAGATGGCGTTGACGCAGGCGGGCAAGGTGTTCGTGGTCTGTGTGGCGGTATTCGGCGTGGCCGCGTACTGGCTCGCGTCGCGCATGGTGCGCCGACAGACCGGCGGCAAGCGCGGGGCGGGCGGCGCGGTCGCCTTCTGGTGGCTCGTGTGCTTTTGCCTGGTGTCGCTGTTTTTCCCGTTCGCGTACTGGATCGGCGACGAACTCTACGCACTGGCCGTGTCGCCGAAATACGAGGCGACCGTCGTGTCCTACCAGTCCGAGTGGGACACCTGCGAGCGACGCGACAGCAGCGGGCGCACCGAACGATATCGGTGCATCAAGTACACGTCGATCCTGGAAGCCATGATGCCGGATGGCGAGCGGGTCGTGCTGCCGGGCAACATCCGATCGGGCGGCGTGCCGGAGATCGGCGAGAAGATCGATGTCGTGTTGCCGGCCGGGGCTACCCAGTTGCATGAACGCAGCGTGCGCAGTGTCGGCCTGCTGGCCGGCGGCGCGCTGATGGTCGCGATCATCGGGTATTTCGTCTACCTGATCGCGGCGTACGGTGCGGGGAAGAACATCGACGGTGCGGCCCGATTCGGCGTGGCCGTGGTGATGAACGCGCTCGTGCCGCTCGGTGCGCTGCTGATGGAAATCGCGTTCCTGAGCGTGCCGTACCGCTACTGGGTGCGGGGGAATCCCGAACAGTGGCCGGTGTGGGTGCTGGCGCTTGGCCTGCTGTTCGCGCTGGCGCTGCTGCCGTTGCTGCTCATCTACGCGCGAACCGCGTGGCGTGCCGTCGTGAAGTGACGAATGCGGCGGGGCGGTTGTGTCATCATGCCCGCACCGGCAACCGCCAGGAGACGGTCGTGGAAATTCATTCGCAGTGGACGTTCGATTGCCGGCCCGAGCATGTCTGGCCGCATTTCCTCCATGCCCGGATGGACGACACGCGGCCGTTGCTGTTCCGCCTCGGCGTGCCGAAGCCGGTCAGCTGCCGCGTGCTCGAAGGCGTGCCGGCCGTCGGCAACACGCGGCAGTGCACGACCGATCGCGGCACCATCGACCAGCGGATCCTCGTGCTCGACGAGCATCGCCGGCTGCGTTACCGGATGGTGGCGTCGACGGTGTGGTGTCGCGACTGGGTCGGCCTGCTTGAGGACGAATTCACGCTGACACCGGTGGAAGGCGGCAGGACGCGCGTCGAACGGCGCACCGTGTTCAGCGCGCGTGGCCTCTTCAAGCCGGTTCGGCAGATCGGGCTGTGGCTCGCGTTGCGGCAGGCGCACCGGTATGCGGCCCGCAACTGGCGGCGTCTCGCGATGGCGGCGCAGGGGCGGGCGGGTGCGATGGAGGCGGTGCGCTAGGTCTTGGGCACGGGCGCGTAATAGATTTGCCCGACATCCGTGTCGCGCACCTGGCCGTTGCGTTCGGCCTCGGTGCGCATAGTCAGGAAATCGACCGTGCACAGATCCGGGCGGCCCAGCGCCTTCAGGATGCCCGACGTGCGCCACGCCGGCAGCCAGTCGGCCCACGACAACCGCACGCCCAAGAGCAGCGCGAGCATGACGCCGATCGCGGCCGGCCCGCCCAGCAGCATGGCCAGGTCGGTACCCAGGTCGGAAAAGCCGTCGTCGCCGGTCCAGAGCAGCACGATCATCATCGGGATGACAAAGCAGTTCATGCCGATGAACATCCATTTCCACGCCAGCCAGATGTCGTGCGTCAGGCCGGCCAGCCCCGTGTCGCTGCACGTGTGATCCATGACCGTGCGGCGCCGGTCCGGCGACGACAGCGCAAACAGGCGGCCGCGGCGATCGACCACGGCAACCACGTCGTCGCCGACGTCGAAGCACTGCCCGCCGAGGAACCCGCGGTACGACCCGCCGCCGATTTCGATTTCCACCGGTAGCTTCGCGAACAGGATCCTGCCGTTCTTCCCCACGGTCACGAACGCGTTTGCCGACGCGAAGGTCCTGGTTTCGCGCAGGTTCGCGTACGACCATGTCGCCGGATGCTCGACCTTGTCGGCCGCGGCGTTCAACTCGGCCAGGACGAGATCCTCGTCGGCTTGCTGAAACACCAGGGCATTGGCCGCGGCCCCGTTGCCGGTGAGTGCCGCGAGGATCGGCACCAGGGTGTGCGTGAACCAGTAGCCGAGCGATTTCTTGCGGGCTTCGGGGTCGACGGGCGGCACCTGACGGCTTCCGGCGCTGCCCTGGTCGGGGCGCTCGAGAAAGCGCATCGCGGTCAGTTTGCCTTCTACGGGACGCAGGGGTGACGACATCAGGGCAGGCCGCTGCAATGGGATAAGGTTTGCGGAGTCTATCAGTCGTCTGTCGGTGCGTTTGTCCTGCTTGACGTGCCGTTCCACCGGCCCCGCATCGTGGCCGCCAGCGCCACGCTCGCGCACCCTGACCCGGAGGCCTTCAACCCGGGCAGCCCAGCCGGTCCGCGAGTTCGTTCAGGTCCTTGACGTCGAAGTCCCACTGATCAACGGCTCGCAGGTCGGTCGTCTGGCCGGGCCCGTGTTCGGTCGGCCGCAGCACGAACGCGGTCGACAGCCCCTGCCGGCGTGCGGCCGCGAGATCGCCGTTGTGCGCGGCGACCAGGCACAGCTCGGCCGGCTCGATGCCGAGAATCTCGACGGTATCGCTGTACACCTGCGGCGACGGCTTGTACGCGCGCACGACTTCCGCGCCGAGGATCGCATCCCACGGCAGCCCCGCGCGTTTCGCGACGTCGACCATCAGCCGGATGTTGCCGTTCGACAGCGGCGCGATGATGTAGCGTCGCTTCAGCCGCTGCAGCGCCGCGACGGCGTCGGGCCACGGGTCGAGGCTGTGCCACGCGAGGTTGAGTGCGTCGATGTCGGCGTCGGGCACGTCGACGATTCCGTAGCGGTCGAGCGTGCGCACGAGGTTCTCGCGATGCAGGACGTCGAGCCGCACGTAGCGGCGGCGCCCGCTGCGGATTTCTTCCATCGACGGCGAATATTCGGCCCGCCACGTATCGGCGAATTCGAACGGGTCGAGTGCGGGTGCGTGGCGATCGAGGAACGCGGCGGCGCCGCGTGCGACGCCGCTTCTCCAGTCGACGATCGTTCCGAATACATCGAAAACGAGCGCCTTGATTTCGGCAGGGTTCGTCATGGTGATCCTGTGAAGGTCAATCGATGAGGGTACACATCGCCGTGCCGCGCGCGATGCGCGGCGCCGGAGCCATCGACATTGAATCACGGATACGAAAACGCGGCCTGCCGGCCGCGATGCAGTCCGGCCGCGCCGGAACGGAGAAGCAGGGCAACGGCGCGCGCCGACGGCCGGACACGCCGGCCGCCGCGCGTGCCGTGCCGGTCAGCTCTTGTCGTACGAGAACTGGATGCCCGCGGTGCCGCCGGTTTCGATGAACAGGTCGATGAATGCCGGCACGGTGGCGCTGCGCGCCCAGTCGCGCTGCAGTTCGCAGAACAGCTGCGCGACGCTGATCATCTGGCCGCCGGCCTGTTCGATGCGGCGCAGCGCGGCTTCGTGCGCGGCGACCGACGTGCCGCCGACCGCATCGACGACCACGTACACCTCGTAACCGGCCTTCAGCGCGTCGAGCGCCGGGAACGTCAGGCACGCTTCGGTCCACAGCGCGGTCATGATCAGTTTCTTGCGGCCGGTCGCTTCGACGGCCTTGCGGAATTCGACGTCCTCCCACGAGTTGATGCTGGTGCGGTCGTAGGTCGGATAACCTTCGAGCGCCGCGCGCAACTGCGGGATCGGCGGCTTGTTCAGGCCCGTCTTCACGTTCACGGTCGAGTGGACGATCGGCAGGTTGTACGCGACGGCCGCCTTCGACGCGCCGACGATGTTGTTGATCAGCAGCTGGCGATCCATCGACGCGATGGAGTTCACCTGGACCGGCTGGTAATCGATGACGATGAACGCCGCGTTCTGCGGGGTGAGCAGGTGGTCGTTCGCGGGGTCGCGAACCGGTTCGCTTGCCATGGTTGTCTCCAGTGACGGTGCGGGAAGTGAGGGGGTAAATCCAGGTCCAGTGAACCGTCGGGTCCGGCGAAGAAGCCGGTCGAGAAAATCCCCGGCTGCCGCGACACGCTCGATCCACGCTGAAACACGATGCTAGGCGTGCAACAACCGGCGTTCCAGTCCCTTAAAATGCCGTCAGTGTTCTATGGGTGGAACAATCATGGATGACCTGAACGACCTCTACTATTTCGTGAAGGTGGTCGAACACGGCGGGTTCACGCAGGCCGGGCGCGCGCTGGACGTGCCGAAATCGACACTGAGCCGGCGTATCGCCGCGCTGGAAGCGAAGTACGACGTGCGGCTGCTGCAGCGTACGACGCGTCATTTCACCGTCACGGAAACCGGACGCGAATTCCATGAGCGCTGCCTCGCGGTGCTGGTCGAGGCCGACGCCGCGCGCGAGGTGATCGAGCGCCGGCACGCGGAGCCGCGCGGCGTCGTCCGCGTCAGTTGCCCGACCGCGCTGCTCGAATATCGCGTGAGCGAACTGGTCGCGCGCTTCATGGCGATTCATCCGCAGGTGCAGGTGCATCTCGAGGCGACGAACCGCCGCGTCGACCTGCTGAGCGAAGGGTTCGACCTCGCGCTGCGGGTGCGCTTCCCGCCGCTGGAGGACAGCGATCTCGTGATGCGCGTGCTCGCCGACAGCCCGCAGCGGCTGGTGGCCGCGCCGCACTGGCTGGACGGGCGCGCGCCGCTGTCGGACCCGGCCGGGCTGGCCGGCGCGCCGAGTCTCGACTGGGGGCCGGCGCGGCATCACGTGTGGCAGCTGGTTGGGCCGAACGGCGAGCATGCGCAGTTGCGCCATCATCCGCGCTTCGTCACGGACGACATGCACGCGTTGCGCGATGCGGCGATTCACGGCGTCGGCATCGTGCAGCTGCCGTGCATGGTCGTCGAGGACGACCTGCGCGACGGCACGCTGGTCGACGTGCTGCCCGGCTGGGCGCCGAAGGGCGGCGTGGTGCACGCGGTGTTTCCGTCGCGGCGCGGGCTGCTGCCGCGCGTGCGGCTGCTGATCGATTTCCTGGCCGAACACATCCGGAAGGATTGACGCTCGCACAGGCGCGGCGCTGCAAACCTGGCCGGCGCGTGTGCGGGCCCGATGCCCGATGCATCGGCGCCGGGCGCAGCGCCCGGAGCGTGGCGGTCGCGGCCGCCACCAACGCATCGAAGGCGATTACGCGCACGGATTCCGGCGCAGACGATCGAACGCGAACGGAGCCGGGGCGCCGCCGCAAGCTGACGAATCGCTTTCGAACACGGCCCGCATGGCGCACGGCCTTGCCGGGAGCGGTCGCGCCGCGCGCAGGTCTTCCGGCGGACTGACTGCCGGCCAAACATGCCGCATCGACCGCGTGTAACCCCTGATGCGCATGGACGCCCGGGTTGCCACGGATTGGTGTTAAATGTATTTCGGCGCGCGTTGGCACCGCGTGCAATACGGGGCGCACCGGGCATCGGCGTATACCCGGAGCGAAAAACGGCACGAAGGATCGAAAACGAATCGGGCGCATCAGACCCGATCGGACAGACGGCAGGATTCATCTTGAATACCGAACCGCAAAGTTCTCGTTACAGTCTCGGGCTCGCGGCGGAAGTGCTCGCGTCCGAGCAAAGCGTGCTGAGGCTGATCACGCGCAACACACCGCTGCCGGAGCTGCTCGTCGAAGTCTGCCGGCGCGCCGAGGCTTTGCTCGGCGACGGTGCGTCGTGCACGATCCTGCTGCTCGATATCGACGGCGTGCACGTGCACGTCGGCGCCGCGCCGTCGCTGCCCCGACAGTACAGCGCGGCGATCGAAGGCGCGACGATCGGGCCGGTGGCCGGCTCGTGCGGCACGGCGATGTACCTGCGCCGGATGGTCGTCGTCGAAGATATCGAAACCGATCCCCTGTGGGCCGACTATCGTGCGGTTGCGCTGCCGCTGGGCCTGCGCGCGTGCTGGTCGGTGCCGTTCCTCGACGACGCGGGCGCCGTGCTGGGCGCGTTCGCCGTCTATCACCGCATGCCGCGCCGGCCGAGCGACGAGGAAACCGAACTGCTGCGCGACATCGGCAACAGCGTCGGCCTCGCGGTGCACCAGGACCGGATCGCGCGACAGCTCGCGCGCAGCGAGGAACATCACAGGCTCGTGGTGAACAGCCTGAACGAAGGGATCCTCGTCGTGTCGCGCGATGGCGTCGTGGTCGCGAGCAACCCGAGTGCGAACCGGATGATGCGCGTGAAGGGCGACCTCGTCGGCCGCAGGCTGTCGACGGTGATCCTGCGCAAGCTGCGCGAGGACGGCACGCCGATCGCGCCCGACGACTGGCCGAGCCGGCGCGCGCTCGAAACGGCCACGCCGATGCTCGACTACACGGTCGGTTTCGGCCTGGCGGACGGCGACACCATCTGGGTGCGCGGCAACGCGGTGCCGATCGTGAGGCCGGGCGAAACGCAGGCCGACTCGGTGCTCGTTTCATTCAACGACATCGGCCCCGTGCGCGAAGCGCAGCAGCAGCTGCGCTACCTGGCGACGCGCGATGCGCTGACGGGCCTCTACAACCGCCGCTGGCTCGGCGACCGCATGCGCGAGCTGTTCGGCGGCCACGATGCGGCGGGCGGGCCCGCGCGCGTCGCGATCCTGTTCATCGATCTCGTCGGCTTCAAGAAGGTCAACGACACGGCCGGCCACGACGCGGGCGACGCGCTGCTGCGCAGCGTCGCGGCGCGGCTCGCGGCGTGCGGAGGCGGGCAGCATGCGCTCACGCGCGTCGGCGGCGACGAGTTCGTGATCCTCGTCGACGACTGCGACGATCCCGACAAGCTCGCGGTGCTCGCGCGCGAGGTGATCGACGCGATCGCGAAGCCGTTCGCGATCGCGAACAACGAATACTGGCTCGGCGTGTCGATCGGGATCAGCGTCGCGCCGCGCGACGGCGACGATGCCGTCACGTTGATGCGCAACGCGGATTCGGCGATGTACGACGCGAAGCAGCGCGGCCGCAACCACTTCACGTTCTTCACCGCGCAGCTCAACCTGCGGCTGCAGCGCCGCTTCGCGATCGAGCAGTCGCTGCGGCGCGCGCTCGCGTCGGACATGCTGCGGCTCGCGTATCAGCCCGTCGTCGACGCGCGCAGCGGCCGCACCGTCGGCGCCGAGGCGCTGCTGCGCTGGACGAGCCCCGAGCTCGGGCCGATGTCGCCGGCGGAGTTCATTCCGGTCGCGGAAGATACGGGGCAGATCGTCGCGATCGGCCAGTGGGTGCTCGAAACCGCGTGCCGGCAGGCGGCCGAATGGCGCCGCACGATCGCGCCCGACCTGGTGCTGGCCGTCAACCTGTCGCCGCGGCAGTTCCACGAAGGCCTCGTCGAGTCGGTCGGTCGCTGCCTCGCGCAGACGCGGCTCGATCCGTCCGCGCTCGAGCTCGAGATTACAGAAGGACTGCTGATGAACGACACGGACACCGTGCTGCCGATGCTCGAGGCGCTCACGGACATGAACGTGCGCATCTCGGTCGACGATTTCGGCACCGGCTATTCGTCGCTCGCGTACCTGAAGCGCTTTCCGCTGCACAACCTGAAGGTCGACCGCTCGTTCGTGTCGGGCGTGCCCGATCATCACGATTCGGTGGCGATCACGCAGGCCGTCGTCGCGATGGCGCATTCGCTCGGGATGAAGGTCACGGCCGAAGGGGTCGAGACGCAGGCGCAGTCGTGGTTCCTGCAGCAGATCGGCTGCGACATGCAGCAGGGCTACCTGTTCAGCCGCCCGCTGGACCCGAGCGACTACGCGCGCCGGCTCGGCGCCGCGTGAGCGAGGCGCCGAGCCGGCGTTCGGCGTTCAGTCGGCGCGCGGCGCACCGAAGCCGCCGGGGACGGGCGGTGTCGGCGTCGCGTCGATCTCGACGCGGTTCTTGCCCTCGTGCTTCGCGCGATAGAGCGCGCGGTCGGCCGCTTCGATCAGCACGGTCGTCGGCAGGCCCGGCGTCGGCACGATGGTCGCGCCGCCGATGCTGATCGTCACGGTGTCGCCCGTCGACGAATGCGCATGCTGGAGCCGCAGCGCCTCGACCGCGAGGCGGATCTTTTCGCCGAGCAGCCGCGCGGCACCCGGCGACGTGGCCGGCATCACGACCGCGAATTCCTCGCCGCCGAAACGCGCGGCGAGATCCCCCGACTGGCCGAGACAGCGCTCGATGGTCGACGCGATCTGCTTGAGCACGCTGTCGCCCGACACGTGGCCGTACGTGTCGTTGTACAGCTTGAAATTGTCGACGTCGATCATCAGCAGCGACAGCTCGCTGCGCTCGCGCGTGCCGCGCCGCCATTCGGCGGCGAGGTATTCGTCGAGATAGCGCCGGTTCGACAGCCCGGTGAGGCCGTCCGAATGCGTGAGGCGCCGCAGCTCGAGATTGGCTTCGAGCAACTGCTGCTGCGATTGCCGCAGCGCGCGATAGGCCTCGTCGCGCTGCAGCAGGTTCATGTACGAGCGCGAGTGATAGCGCACGCGCGCGACGAGCTCGATGCGGTCGGGCAGCTTCACGAGGTAGTCGTTCGCGCCGGCCGCGAAGGCGGCGCTCTTGATCACGGGCTCTTCCTGCGTCGACAGCACGATGATCGGCACGTCGCGCGTCGCCGGATTCGTCCGGTACGCCTTCACGAGGCTCAGCCCGTCGGTGCCGGGCATCACGAGGTCCTGCAGGATCACGGTCGGCCGCGTCTCGATCGCGGTGGCCATCGCGTCGTCCGAACGCGGGCAATAGTGAAAATCGATGCCTTCCTCGTCGACGAGCGCGCGCCGTACGGCTTCCGCGACGATCGTCTGGTCGTCGACCAGCAGCACCATCGCCGGCACGTCGGCGGGCGGCACGTAGGGGCCGCCTGGCGGGTGAGTCGGGTCAATGGTCATGGTCGATGCGGGTTGTTGCGAGGGCAGGCATGGGTGTTGCAAGTGTTCATCGGGCTTCAGATCCGTGCGAGCGCCGCCAGCTCGCCCGCGATGCGTCCGAGCGGCAGGATCGCGCGCGCCGCGCCGAGCGTCGCGGCCGCCTTCGGCATGCCGTAGACGGCGCTCGTCGCCTCGTCCTGCGCGATCGTATGGTAGCCCTTCATCCGCAGCGCCTTCAGGCCGATCGCGCCGTCGCGGCCCATCCCCGTGAGCAGCACGCCGATCACGCGGCCGGGCCAGTGCTCGGTCAGGCTGTTGAAGAACACGTCGACCGACGGGCGATACGGCGTGGCGGCCGGCTCGCGCGTGTATTCGAGCGTGCCGGCGCGCGTGATGCGCAGGTGGTCGTCGGTTGCGGCGAGCAGCGCGACGCCCGGCTGCGGGCGGTCGCCTTCGCGCGCGACGCGCACGGCGAGCGACGTCTGGCCGTCGAGCCATTGCGCCATGCCTTCGGCGAACGCGCGGTCGACGTGCTGCACGATCACGATCGGTGCGTTGAAATCGGCCGGCAGGCCGCCGAGGACCGACGCGAGCGCGCCGGGGCCGCCGGCCGATGCGCCGATCGCGATCAGCGGTCCGCCGCCGGTGCGCGGGGGCGTGCCGGCGAGGCGCGAGCCGCCGGGCGCGTCGAGCAGGCGGCCGATCTGGTCGATCTTCGCGAGCAGCAGCCGGGTCGTGTCGCCGGCCGAGCCGTCGCCGAGCCGCGGCGTATCGACCGCGTCGAGCGCGCCGGCGCCCATCGCCTCGAACACGCGCCACGCATTCGCGCCGATGCAGCTCGTCACGATCAGGATCGCGCACGGTCGTTCGGATCGCATGATCCGCCGCGTCGCTTCGATCCCGTCGAATTTCGGCATGATCAGGTCCATCAGCACGACGTCAGGCGGCTGCGTGGCGCATAGTTCGACGGCTTGCGCGCCGTCGGTCGCGACCCACAGCACGCGGTGCTCGGGCCGTCGCGCGATCGCGCGGCGCATCGCCTCGACGGCAAGCGGGAGGTCGTTGACGATGCCGATGTTCACAAGCGGAATTCTCCGGTCGGTTCGTGATGCTGGAGGTGGGCCGGGTTCATGGAAGGAGGGGGCCTGTTCGGCGCCGCCGGACGGCATCGGCGGCCGGACGGCACGGCATTCTTTTCGGTTGGCGACGCCCCGAATGCTGTCATGCGGCGCGGGCGGCGGCAATCGAAAAATTTGCGCATTGCGCCGATTCAGTGCGTTTCCTCTATGACTGTGCGGTGTTTGCAGCGGGCGGCGGAGCCGGGCCGGCCCGCGCGTGCATGCATGGCCGCGCGGTTTCGGCACGGCAGGCCGCGGAAGCCGGCATGTTACCGTGGCGGCTTCGAAGCAAAAGACGGGGAGAATTCAGGATGGCCGTGCCCGACACCGTACTCGTCAGCCGCGACCCGTGGGCGCCGATCGTCACCGAGCATGACGGCCGGTTGCTGTACCGGATCTACATCGAGAGCGGACATGCGTCGTTCCACCGCGATTTCCCGGTCGAACCCGACGCGGTGCGCGTGCTGCGCGACGACGCCGAGCGCTACTACTTCCTGTTCGCGGCGCTTCACCATCCATACCAGCTGAGCGCGACGAACCTGTCCGACGCGGAACGCGAACGCTACTTCAGCACGATCCTGTTTGCAGGCCGCGACGAAGTCGAAGCCTTCATGACGGCGCTCGACCGCGCCAGCAACGGCGCGGTCGCGAACCTGCTGAGAATCTTCACGCAGGCCGACTACCGGCAACTGCGCGCGGGCCGGTGGTTCGACATGGGTGCCGGCACGCCGGCCGCGTAGCGCCCGCGCAGGCCCGTTTTCCGCTTCGACGGGCGCCGGAGGAAACCGGCCGCGCCGTCAATGGCTGCGCGCGTACCCCTGGATCAGCGCGCGCATCATGCCTTCGACCGTCGCGTCGAGCAGGTCGTCTTCCTGCTCGGCTTCCTCGACGAGCGCGGCATACGCGGTCGCGAGCGTCACGCGATCGACCTCATGGCGTTGCTCCATCAGCGTCACCATCCCGTCCTTCGCCAGATGAGCGGAGAACGCGCGGCTGCCGATGGTCTGGAATACGTCAATCATGGCGGCTCTCCCGTCCGTTGCCGATGCTTTCCAGTTTAGTCGGCGCACCGGTGCTCCGCCACGCGCGGCGGCCCGTCGCACGCTGCCCTCCGGGGCGGCAACGCGCGTGCCGCGACCGGTGCGTCCGCGCCGGCCGGCCAGCCACCGATTCCTCGGATGAAACGTCGCCGACACATGGTTCGGGCACGGTGTCCGCACACTTCAACGTTTACCCGAAGCAGCAAATTGTCGACTTTTTATCGATAAAGTCTCGTGCTAGATTGCGCCGTCAGAGCCCGGTCCAAACCGGGCAGGCGGCGCGTTGCCAAGGCGCCGCGCGTCCGATACAAGGAGGAGCAATGCTGGTGCTGATTGGGGTGCCGATCGTCGTGATCGGTTTTGCGCTGCGCTTCAATGCGCTGCTGGTGGTCACGATCGCGGGGCTCGCGACGGGGCTGGCGGGCGGGCTGAATCTCGTCGACATCGTCAGCGCGTTCGGCAAGGCGTTCACCGAAAACCGCTACATGGGGCTCATCTGGCTGACGCTGCCGGTGATCGCGCTGCTCGAGCGCAACGGGCTCAAGGAACAGGCGAAGCGGATGATCTCGCGTGTGCAGGCGGCCACCACCGGCCGCGTGCTGATGCTGTACTTCGTGCTGCGCCAGGCGACGGCCGCGCTCGGCCTCACGTCGCTCGGCGGCCATGCGCAGATGGTGCGGCCGCTGATCGCGCCGATGGCCGAGGCTGCCGCGGTCAACCGGCACGGCGAGCTGCCCGAAGCGGTGCGCCAGCAGATCCGCGCGCATGCGTCGGGCGTCGACAACGTCGCCGTGTTCTTCGGCGAGGACATCTTCATCGCGATCCAGTCGATCCTGCTGATCAAGGGCTTTCTCGAACAGAACGGGATTTCCATCGAACCGCTGCACCTGTCGGTGTGGGCGATCCCGACCGCGATCGCCGCGCTGCTGATCCACTGCACGCGCCTCGCGCTGCTCGACCGCCGGCTCACGCGCGGCTTCGGCCTGGTCGGGCGGGAGGGCGCGCGATGATCGGCCTCGAATCGTTGTACACGCTCGCGGGGCTGATGTTCGCCGCGTTCGCGTGCTTCAACCTGACGGACCGCACGAACCCGCGCCGCATCGTCAATTTCGCGTTCTGGGCGATCTACGCGGTCACGTTCCTGTTCGGCGCGCTGCTGCCGCATTTCGTGACGGGCTGCCTCGCGATCGCGCTCGCGGTGCTCGCCGGCTCGGGCAAGCTCGGGCGCGGCAAGTCCGACGAAGCCGGGGAAGCCGCGGCCGTGCGCCGCGAGACGCTCGCGCAGCGTTTCGGCAACCGGCTGTTCCTGCCCGCGCTGCTGATTCCGGTCGTCACGCTGATCGGGACGTTCGCGCTGAAGGGCGTGCCGTTCGTCGACCAGAAGAGCGTGACGCTGATCTCGCTCGTGCTCGGCACGCTCGTCGCGTTCGCCGTCGCGCTCGCGATGCTGCGCGATTCGCCGGTGCATGCGGTGAGGGAGGCACGCCATACGATGGATGCGGTCGGCTGGGCCGCGATCCTGCCGCAGATGCTCGCGGCGCTCGGCGCGCTGTTCGCGGTCGCGGGTGTCGGCGGCGTGGTGTCGGGGCTCGTGAAGGAGTGGGTGCCGATCGATTCGCCGTTCGCGGTGGTCGCGGCCTACACGGTCGGCATGGCGCTGTTCACGATGATCATGGGCAACGGCTTCGCCGCGTTCCCCGTGATGACGGCCGGCATCGGCCTGCCGCTGATCGTCCACCAGTTCCACGGCAACCCGGCGATCGTCGGCGCGATCGGGATGCTGAGCGGCTTCTGCGGTACGCTGATGACGCCGATGGCCGCGAACTTCAACATCGTGCCGTCGGCGCTGCTCGAACTGAAGGACAAGAACGGCGTGATCAAGGCGCAGTGGCCGACCGCCGTGCTGCTGCTCGCCGTGAACACGTTGCTGATGTATGCGTTCGTATTCCGCTTCTGACTCGATGGACGAGATCCTCATGACCGACCGACTCACCCCCGAACTCGCGTCGAAGTTCGCGTCGCTCGCGCTCGCGCACCTGACCCGCGAATATCCGAACAAGCTCACGCATTCGCTCGCCGGCCCGCAAGACGTGCAAGGGCCGCGCGCGCTGCACCCGATCTTCTACGGCAGCTACGACTGGCACTCGTGCGTGCACGGCTACTGGCTCGTGCTGCGCGTGCTCGAACGCTACCCGGCATTGCCGGAGGCCGAACGCATCGTCGCGATCGTCGATGCGCACTTCACCGATGCGAACGTCGCCGGCGAGCGGGCGTACCTCGCGCTGCCGCACAACAGCGGCTTCGAGCGGCCCTACGGCTGGGCGTGGCTGCTCGCGCTCGCCGCGCAGCTCGAGCGGCTCGCGCTGAGGGGCGCGCTGCCGCAGGCCGCGCGCTGGGCGAAGACGATGGCACCGCTCACCGACCTGTTCGTGTCGCGCTTCGAGACCTTCCTGCCGAAAGCGACCTATCCGCTGCGCGTCGGCACGCACTTCAACACCGCGTTCGCGCTGGCGCTCACGCTCGACTTCGCGCGCGACACGCAGCGCGACGGGCTCGCGGCGCTGATCGTCGATACCGCGAAGCGCTGGCACCTGAACGACGTCGCGTGCCAGGCGTGGGAGCCGTCGGGCGACGAATTCCTGTCGCCGGCGCTGATGGAGGCCGAGCTGATGCGGCGCGTGCTGCCGGCCGCCGAATTCGACGGCTGGTTCGCGCGCTTCCTGCCCGATCTCGCGCGCGGCGAGCCGGCGACGCTGTTCGAGCCGGCGACGGTCAGCGATCGCAGCGACGGCAAGATCGCCCATCTCGACGGGCTGAACCTGAGCCGCGCGTGGTGCCAGCGCGCGCTCGCCGGCGCGCTGCCGGAAGGCGACGCGCGGCGCGCGAAGCTGCTCGATGCGGCCGGCCGGCACCTCGCGAGCGCGCTCGCGCACGTGGCCGGCGACTACATGGGCGAGCACTGGCTCGCGACGTTCGCGTTGCTCGCGCTGGAGGCGTAGCGCGCGAAACCCCACGGGCGGCAAGGTCATCGATGCGCGGCTATACTCGCCGCTCGGGCCGCCTCGTGCCATCCATGTTGCGCGAGGCGGCCATCCCTTCGTTCGCCGCCTCGCCATGGACAAGCTCATTTCCTACGTCGCCGCGATCCACGGGCTCGCGGGCCCGGTGTCGATCGTGTCGCATGTCACGTCGCACGACCGCTGGACCGACGACGACGTCGAGGTCACGCGCGACGAAACCGAATACCGCTTCGACAACGGCGCGATCGTGCGCCGCTCGGTCGAGCAGGACCGAGCGCCGTCCGACCTGCTGTGCGCCGAGTGCTGGATCGACTACGACGTGCTTCGCCATCCCGATGCGCAGCCGATCGGCCCGACGCGGATGACGTTCGACAACGCGTGCCGCGAAACCTTCTGGCTGCGTTATCACCTCGCTTGAACGCTTGAACGCTTGAACGCTTGAACGCTTGAACGCGTGACCGCGCAAAGCCGCTTCAACCCGCCGGCGCGCCATCGGCCGCCTGCAGCAGCGGGGCGAGCCGCGTCGCCGCGTCGCGCATTTTCGGCACGTTCTCCAGCAGATCGTTGAGCGTCGCGCGCGCGGTCGGCGCATGCACGGCGAGCGCCGCAAGCAAGCGGCCGCTCGCCGCATCCTTCACCGCCACCGCGACGGCCACCATCCCGCGCACGAATTCCTCGTTGTCGATGCCGACGCCGCGCGCGGCGAGCCGGTCGAGCTCGGCCGCGAGCAGTTGCGCATCGGTCAGCGTCCGGTAGGTCATCTTCTTCAGCGTGAGCCGCGCGAGCATCGCGTTGCGCTCCAGTGCATTCATCTGCGACAGGAACAGCTTGCCGCTCGCCGTGCAGTGCAGCGGCACGCGCATGCCGGGCCGCATCTCGAGCCGCAGCGGCTCGGTCGTCTCGACGCGTTCGACGTACAGCACCGTGTCGCCGTCGAGCGCGGTGAGGTTGCAGGTTTCGCCGAGCACGTCGACGAGCGCGCGCAGCACCGAGCGGCAGCCGCGCGTGAAGGTGTTGTTCGACAGCGCCGCGAGCGCGAACTGCGCGGCACGCGGGCCGAGCGCGATGCCGCGGTCGTGGCCGCGCGAGTCGGGCATGTGGATCACGTAGCCACGCGCCTCCAGCGACTCGATCAGCCGCAGCAGCGTCGCCTTCGGGATATGCAGCCGCGCGGCGAGCTGCGACAGCGTGTACGGCTGGCCGGCCGACGCGAGCGCTTCGAGCACGGCGAGGGCGCGCAGCACGCGCGCGTCGTCGGCGGGCGCGCCGTCGGGCAGCGCGGGGGCAGGTTCGCGCATGTGTCTCCTCCGTCGGGATCGGCGTGCGTCCCGGGATGGTGTGTATGCGATGGAAATGAAACGAATTGAACGGTTTTTGTACCACATTCGCCGCGTGGACAATAAATCGGCTTGTACGTGCTCCGTGTGCTCAATAAATTTGGACGAAACATACCGGATTTTTTTAAAACCCCGGAACGGAGACACGGAATGACACGCAGCTTCGACTATGTCGTGGTCGGCGCGGGATCGGCCGGTTGCGTCCTCGCCAACCGGCTGTCCGACGGCGGCCGCCATACGGTGTGCCTGCTGGAAGCCGGCCCCGCCGACAGCTATATGTGGATCCACGTGCCGATCGGCTACGGCAAGACGATGTTCCACCCCGTGTACAACTGGGGCTTCCACACCGATCCCGATCCGAACATGCACAACCGCCGCCTGTACTGGCCGCGCGGCCGCACGCTCGGCGGCTGCAGCTCGATCAACGGGCTGATCTACGTGCGCGGGCAGCAGCAGGACTACGATCACTGGGCCGCGCTCGGCAATCGCGGCTGGAGCTGGCGCGAGTGCCTGCCGTATTTCCGCAAGCTCGAACACAACACGCTCGGCGAAGGGCCGACGCGCGGCACCGGCGGCCCGCTGTGGGCTTCCGCGATCCGGCAGCGGCATGAACTCGTCGATGCGTTCGTCGCCGCGTCGAACCGGCTCGGCGTGCGCACCGTCGACGATTTCAACACGGGCGACCAGGAAGGCGTGGGCTACTACCAGCTCACCACGCGCAACGGGCTGCGCTGCTCGACGGCGGTGGCCTACCTGAAACCCGCGCGCGGGCGGCCGAACCTGCATGTCGAAACCGATGCGCAGGCGCTGAAGGTGCTGTTCGACGGCACGCAGGCGTCCGGCGTTCGGTACGTGCAGCACGGCAAGGTTCACGACGTGCGTGCGCTGCGCGAGGTGATCCTCGCGGCCGGCGCGCTGCAGTCGCCGCAACTGCTGCAGGTGTCGGGCGTCGGGCCGGCCGCGCTGCTGGGCCGGCACGGGATTCCGGTCGTCGCCGATCGGGCGGGCGTCGGCGAGAACCTGCAGGATCATCTGCAGATTCGTCTGATCTATGAAGTGACGAAGCCGATCACGACCAACGACGAACTGCATTCGTGGGTCGGCCGCGCGAAGATGGGGCTGCAATGGGCGCTGTTCCGCGGCGGCCCGCTCGCGATCGGCATCAACCAGGGCGGGATGTTCTGCCGTGCGCTGCCGCACGAATCGGCGACGCCCGACATCCAGTTCCATTTCTCGACGCTGTCGGCGGATTCGGCGGGCGGCAGCGTGCATCCGTTCCCCGGCTGCACGTATTCGATCTGCCAGCTGCGGCCCGAATCGCGCGGCACCGTGCGAATCCGCACCGACGACGCGCGCGACGCGCCGTCGATCCAGCCGAACTATCTCGACACCGAGCGCGACCGCCGCACGACGGTGGCCGGCGTGCGCTTCGCGCGACGCGTCGCGGCCACCGAGCCGATGGCGCCGCTGATGAAGCGCGAGGTGCGGCCGGGCGCGGACGCGCAGACGGACGACGAGCTGCTCGAGTTCTGCCGGGAATACGGGCAGACGATCTTTCATCCGTCCGGTACGGCGAAAATGGGCGTCGCGAGCGATCCGCTCGCGGTCGTCGACGAGCGGCTGCGCGTGTACGGCACGCGCGGGCTGCGCGTGGTCGACTGCTCGATCATGCCGACCCTCGTATCGGGCAATACCAACGTGCCGATCGTGATGGTCGCCGAGAAGGCGTCCGACATGATCCTCGACGACGCGCGCGCCGCCGATCGCGGCCGCAGCGTCGCGCCGGCCGCCGAGGCCGTCGCGTAGGGCCTCGCCACGCATCTTCCCGCGTGGCCCGTGCGCCTGCGCCCGGACGGCCGCCGCGCGTTCATCGATGCCCCCGCCGGTACGGCGTCGGGGCAGGTTGCGGCGCATCCTTACCTGGAGAAGCTCGCATGGCAATCGAATCCCGGGTCGTCCGACGCGTGGCCGCGGCCAGCGTGATCGGCGCGACCGTCGAGTGGTACGACTTTTTCCTGTACGGCGTGGTCGCCGGCATCGTGTTCGACAAGCAGTACTTTCCGGCCGGCGACCCGTTCGTGTCGACGATGCTCGCGTATGCGACGTTCGCGGTCGGCTTCGTCACGCGGCCGCTCGGCGGCTTGCTGTTCGGCCATCTCGGCGACCGCGTCGGGCGCAAGTCCGCGCTGATCCTGACGATGCTGATCATGGGCGTGTCGACGGCCGGCGTCGCGTTCCTGCCGACCTACGCGCAGATCGGCATGTGGGCGCCGGTGCTGCTGCTGACGCTGCGCGTGCTGCAGGGCATCGGCCTCGGCGGCGAGTGGGGCGGCGCGGTGCTGATGGCGTACGAATATGCGCCGCCGCACCGGCGCGGGCTGTACGCGAGCCTGCCGCAGATCGGGCTCGCGATCGGGCTGTGCCTCGCGGCCGGCGTGGTCGCGGCGCTGTCGCGCGTGTTGCCGGACGCCGCGTTCCTCGCATGGGGCTGGCGCGTGGCGTTCGCGGCGTCGCTGCTGCTCGTCGCGGTCGGCTTCTACATCCGCACGCGGGTGGCCGATACGCCCGAATTCGTCGCGCTCAAGCGCCAGCGGCGCGATACGAAGCTGCCGGTGGTCGAACTGCTCGCCAACTACCGGCAGGCGATCCTGCTCGGGATGGGCGCGCGCTATATCGACGGCGTGTTCTTCAACGTGTTCGCGGTGTTCTCGATCGGCTACATGACGCGCAACCTGTCGATCTCGCGCGGCGACGCGCTGCTCGGCGTGATGAGCGCGGCGGTCGTGATGTGCGGGTTCATCCCCGTGTTCGGCAGCCTGTCCGACCGACTCGGCCGCGCGCGGGTGTACCGGTGGGGCGCGACGCTGTGCGGGCTGTCGGTGCTGCCCGCGTTCTGGCTGCTGCAGACGCAATCGTCGAACCTGCTCGCCGTATGGCTCGCGCTGGTGATCCCGTTCGGGATCTTCTACGCGATGGCGTACGGGCCGGAGGCCGCGCTGTTCGCGGAGCTGTTCGACGCGAACGTGCGGTACACGGGCATTTCGTTCGTCTACCAGGTGTCGGGCATCTTCGCGAGCGGCCTGACGCCGATCGTCGCGACCGCGTTGCTGCGCGTGAACGGCGGTGCGCCGTGGCTCGTCGGGGTGTACGTGATGTTGTCTGCACTCCTGTCGATCGTGTCCGCGCGGGCGATCGAGAAGCGCGGCAGCGTGGCCGAGGTCGCGGTGCGCGCGATGTGACGGCGGGCGGGGCGGAGGGAGCGGGCGGGGCGCGGGGCCGTTTCGACGAGGCGGTCGTCGGTCATCGATCATCAGTCGGCGGCGCCCGCGCCCGCGTCCGCGTTGCTGATCGTTACCGCCAACCGCTCGTCCGCTGCTGCCCGCCGTTCGGGCTCCCGATTGTCCGGGGAGAGCACGCGCCGCGACTGCCGCCGCCCGCCCGCGGTCGCCCGCCATTCCCCGCCGTTCGACACCCTCGCACGCTGGTCCAAGCGAATCCGGCCCACTGGCCCTACCTGCCAAAAAACGGCCTGCCTACACTTTCCTCGACAGATCGCCGCATTGAAGCATCTGCACACGATCGACCCGAAGAGAACGATCAGGAGACAGGCATGACCAACAGGCAGTCGGCAGCATTCGCCCGCCCGGCGAGCGTACGCCCCGCATCAGTCAGTCGAATCGCCTCGCGCGCCCGTTGCGGCGCGGCAGGCAAGCCCGCATCGGAGGTCTGACCATGTCGACCCCTTCCATCGAACGCACCGCGAGCGGTTTTGCCGGCGGCCGGTCGAACGATACGCGTTACGACCCGACCTACGATCCGCTCGTGTCGCCGGGGCCAGGTTGCGGCAAGCAGTACGCGCCGACCTACTGGGTCGCGACGGCCGGCAACCCGCCGCCCGACGACGGCCCCGTCACGCGCGACCTCGACGTCGACGTCGCGATCATCGGCGCCGGCTACACGGGCCTCGCGACCGCGCTGTGCCTTGCGCGAGACCATGGCATCAAGGCCGTCGTGCTCGAGGCCAACCGCACCAGCTGGGGCTGCAGCAGCCGCAACGGCGGCCAGGGGCAGAACGCGTCGGGCCGGCTGTCGCGCTCGCAGTGGATCGAGCGCTGGGGCAAGGACGTCGCGCTGAAGATGCACGACGAGATCCTCGAAGGCTTCGAACACTTCAAGTCGCTGGTGTCGGAAATCGACTGCGATCCGCAGCCGGGTGGCCATTTCCTGATCGCGCACCGTCCGCGCATCATGGCGAAGCTCGCAGCCGAGGCGAAGGTGTGGAAGGACGTGTTCGGCTACCCGTCCGAACTGCTGAGCGCGGAAACCTTCCGCCGTGAATTCATCAACGACCACGAGGCGGCCGGCGCGCTGCACGAGCCGGAAGGCATCGGCATCCATGCGCTGAAGCTCGCGTTCGGCTACCTGCGCCTCGCGCGCGCAGCCGGCGCGAAGGTGCATACGAGCAGCCCGGTGCTCGGCTTCGAGACGATCGACGGCGTGCACCACCTGCGCACGCCCGGCGGCGTCGTGCGTGCCCGCGCGGTCGGCATCGCGACCGGTGCGTACACGGCGCAGACGCTGCATCCGTCGCTGCGCAGCAAGGTGATGCCGATCCTGTCGAATTCGATGGTCACGCGCCCGCTCACCGACGCGGAAATCGACGCGTGCAATTTCCGCACGACGCAGGTGCTGACCGATACGCGTACGCTGCGCTTCTACTACCGTTTCCTGCCCGATCGCCGTCTGCAGATCGGCAGCCGCAGCGCGATCACCGGCGACGATGCGCCGAACCCGCGCCATGTCGAATTGCTGAAGGAAGGGATGGCGCGCAAGTTTCCCGCGCTGCGCGGCGTGCAGATCGATTATTCGTGGTGGGGCTGGGTCGACGTGAGCCACGACATGATGCCGCGCGTGTGCCAGCCCGACCCGCGCCAGTCGGTGTACTACGCGCTCGGCTACGGCGGCAACGGCGTGTCGTATTCGCAGCAGGCCGGCCGCCGGCTCGCCGAACAGATCGCGGGGAAGGGCGCACGCCAGACGCTGCCGATCTTCACGTCGCCGCTGCCCGGCCACCCGTTCGCGCCGTTCCGGCGCATCGGGCAGCGGATGCTCTACCTGTCGTACTTCAGGAACGACGAAAAGCCCTGAAAAAGCCCTGAACGCAGTGCACATCGCCCGGCGTGATGCAACGCGCGCCGGGCCGTCCAACACAAGAAAAGCAGCGGAAATCCGTGCGGCCGGGGCTGCAGGCGCCCCTGTACGCGCCGTCGCCGGCGGCGCCCGCGTTCACCCGACGGTGGCGCGGGCGGCGTCCGGACAACTGGATATGGAGAAGACATGCAACCCTCGATGAACCAGAGTGACCTGAAGTGTGGGCTCAAGCAGCGCCACATGACGATGATCGCGCTTGGCGGCGTGATCGGTGCCGGGCTGTTCGTCGGCAGCGGCGTGGTGATTCAGCAGACGGGGCCGGCGGCGATCCTGTCGTTCCTGATCACGGGCGGGCTGGTCGTGCTCGTGATGCGGATGCTCGGCGAGATGGCCTGCGCGATGCCGGCCGTCGGCTCGTTCTACGAATACGCACGGCTCGCGTTCGGCAACTGGCGCGGGCCCGGCAAGATGGCGGGCTTCCTCACCGGCTGGATGTACTGGTATTTCTGGGTGATCGTCGTCGCGCTCGAAGCGGTCGCCGGCGCCAAGCTGATCCAGTTCTGGCTGCCCGACACACCGGCGTGGATCATCAGCCTCGCGCTGCTGGTCGTGCTGACGCTCACGAACCTGATCTCGGTCGGCAGCTACGGCGAGTTCGAGTTCTGGTTCTCGTCGATCAAGGTCGGCGCGATCATCGTGTTCCTGTTCCTCGGCGGCCTCTACGTGCTCGGCCTGTGGCCCGCGTCGATGCACACGACTTCCGTGCTGCCGACGCTGCTCGGCCACGGCGGCTTCATGCCGCTCGGCATCGGGCCGGTGATGAGCGGGGCGGTCGCGGCGACCGGCTTCTACTTCGGCGCCGAGATCGTCACGATCGCGGCGGCCGAGGCCAAGGAGCCCGCGAAAGCCGTCGCGAAGGCCACCAATTCGGTGATCACCCGCGTGCTGGTGTTCTACGTCGGCTCGGTCGCGCTCGTCGTCGCGCTGGTGCCGTGGAATTCGCATCAGATGGCCACGCCGTACGTCAGCGCGCTTGAAGTGATGGGCCTGCCGGCCGCCGCCAACGTGATGAACGCGATCGTGCTGACGGCCGTGCTGTCAGCACTCAACTCGGGCCTCTATGCGGCGTCGCGGATGCTGTTTGCACTGACCCGCCACGGCGATGCGCCGGCCGCACTCGCGAAGGTCAACAAGCGCGGCGTGCCGGTGCGCGCGATCCTGCTCGGCACGGTGTTCGGCTACGTGTCGGTCGTGATGTCGTACGTGTCGCCCGATACCGTGTTCGCGTTCCTCGTCAATTCGTACGGCACCGTCGCGCTGTTCGTGTACGTGCTGATCGCGTTCTCGCAACTGCGCCTGCGCAAGCGTCTCGACCCGGTGGCCGCGAGCAAGCTGCGCGTCAGGATGTGGGCGTATCCGTACCTCACCTGGGTCGCGATCGTCGGCATGGTCGGCATCCTCGTCGCGATGGCGTTCATCCCGGACCAGCGCAAGCCGCTGTGGCTCGGCGTCGCAAGCCTCGCCGTGCTGGTCGTCGCTTACGGGCTCACGCGCCGCAGCCGCCGCGAGCATCTCGACGACAGCGAACTGCTCGCGTATCCGCCGCGGTAATACCCGGTAATGCATGACGTCGAAGGCCCGGCACGCAAGCCGGGTCTTTGCGCATGCGGCGCCGGCGGCGGCCCGATGGATCGCGCGGCCAACTATCGGGCCGCGCGATAGAACCGATCGGAGGATGCGACTTTATGTCGGCGGCCGGCGCGACTAGCATGGACGAATCGATTCACGGGCGTGCCCCGCGGGGGGCGCCCTCATCCGCGAACGAGGACAGACGATGGAACATCGGGCACGCGAACGCGACGAGCAGGCCGATATCAAGACGACGACGTGCTACATGTGCGCGTGCCGCTGCGGCATCCGCGTGCACCTGCGCGACGGCGAGGTGCGTTACATCGACGGCAATCCGGAGCATCCGCTGAACCAGGGCGTCATCTGCGCGAAAGGTTCGTCGGGGATCATGAAGCAGTATTCGCCCGCGCGGCTCACGCAGCCGCTGATGCGCAAGCCGGGCGCCGAGCGCGGCGACGCGCAGTTCGAGCCGGTGTCGTGGGACGTCGCGTTCGACGTGCTCGAAAAGCGCCTCTCACACCTGCGCGCGACCGACCCGAAGCGGTTCGCGCTGTTCACCGGCCGCGACCAGATGCAGGCGCTCACCGGCCTGTTCGCGAAACAGTTCGGTACGCCGAACTATGCGGCGCATGGCGGGTTCTGTTCGGCGAACATGGCGGCCGGGATGATCTACACGATCGGCGGCTCGTTCTGGGAATTCGGCGGGCCCGATCTCGACCACGCGAAGCTGTTCTTCATGATCGGCACCGCGGAAGACCACCATTCGAATCCGCTGAAGATCGCGCTCGGCAAGTTCAAGCGCGCGGGCGGCCGCTTCATCGCGATCAATCCGGTGCGCACCGGCTACGCGGCGATCGCCGACGAATGGATTCCGATTCGCCCCGGCACCGACGGCGCGCTGTTCATGGCGCTGATGCACGAGCTGATCGCGCGCGACGCGTTCGACCTCGAATTCGTGTCGCGCTTCACGAACGCGGCCGAGCTGGTCGACCAGCGCGACGGCGCCGACACGTTCGGGCTGTTCGTGCGTGACGCCGGCGCGCCGGAAGTCAACGCGCTGTATCCGCAGAACCGGATGTGGTGGGACACGAAGACGAACCGCGCGGTGCTGCATCACACGGAAGGCGCCGAACCGGCGCTCGACGGCCGCTACACGCTCGACGACGGCACGCCCGTCGCGCCGTCGTTCACGCTGCTGCGCGAACAGGTGGCCGGTTGCACGCCCGAGTGGGCGGCCGACATCACCGGCATCGCGGCCGACACGATCCGCCGCCTCGCCCGCGAGATGGAGACGGTCGCGCGCGAGCACGCGATCGAGCTGCCGGTGCGCTGGACCGATTCGTGGGGCAGGGAACATGCGACGGTGAAGGGTGTGCCGATCGCGTTCCATGCGATGCGCGGGCTCGCCGCCCATTCGAACGGCTTCCAGACGATCCGCGCGCTCGCGGTGCTGATGTCGCTGCTCGGCACGATCGACCGGCCGGGCGGCTTCCGGCACAAGGCGCCGTATCCGCGCGCGGTGCCGCCGTCGGCGAAGCCGCCGAACGATCCCGGCCAGATCAGGCCGAACACGCCGCTTGCGACCGGCCCGCTCGGCTGGCCCGCCGGCCCCGAGGACCTGTTCGTGCATCCGGACGGCACGCCCGCGCGGCTGGACAAGGCGTTCTCCTGGGAATACCCGCTCGCGGTGCACGGGCTCATGCATTCGGTGATCACCAATGCGTGGCGCGGTGATCCCTATCCGATCGATACGCTGCTGATCTTCATGGCCAACATGGCGTGGAATTCGTCGATGAACACGACGGAAGTGCGCAAGATGCTGATCGACAAGCGCGACGACGGCGAATACCGGATCCCGTTCCTCGTCGTGTGCGATGCGTTCGCGTCGGAGATGACGGCGTTCGCCGACCTGATCCTGCCGGACACCACCTACCTCGAACGGCATGACGTGATGTCGGTGCTCGACCGGCCGATCTCCGAATTCGACGGCCCGGTCGACTCGGTGCGCGTGCCCGTCGTGCCGCCGACCGGCGAGTGCAAGCCGTTCCAGGAAGTGCTGATCGAGCTCGCGAGCCGGCTGAAGTTTCCGGCCTTCACGACGGCGGACGGGCAGCGCAAGTACCGCGACTATCCGGATTTCGTCATCAACTTCCAGACCGCGCCCGATTCGGGCACCGGCTTCCTGATCGGCTGGCGCGGCAAGGACGGCGACAAGGCCGTCGTCGGCGAGCCGAACCCCGACCAGTGGAAGCGTTACGCGGAGAACAACTGCGTGTACCACCACCGGTTGCCGGAGCCGCTGCAGTACATGCGCAACTGCAACGGCCCGTACATGCAGTGGGCGGTCGACAACGGGATGCGCAAGTTCGGCGTGCCGATCGTGATCCAGCTCTACTCGGACGTGATGCAGAAATTTCGGCTCGCCGCGCAGGGGCGCACGTCGGGCCGCCAGCCGCCCGACCATCTGCGCGAACGCATCGCGCGTTATTTCGATCCGCTGCCGTTCTGGCACCAGTCGCTCGAAAGCGGGTTGACCGACGCGGGCCGCTATCCGCTCGCGGCGATCACGCAGCGGCCGATGGCGATGTACCACTCGTGGGATTCGCAGAACGCGTGGCTGCGGCAGATCCACGGCGAGAACCATCTGTTCGTGAACCCCGTGACGGCCGCCGCGCAGCAGATCGACGACGGCGCGTGGATCTACGTCGAATCGCCGTGGGGCAAGGTGCGTTGCCGCGCGCGCTACAGCGAGGCCGTGGAGCCCGGCACCGTGTGGACGTGGAACGCGATCGGCAAGGCGGCCGGCGCGTGGAACCTCGGGCCGCAGGCGGGCGAGTCGCAGCGCGGTTTCCTGCTGAACCACGTCATTACCGACGAGCTGCCGGATGCGGCGCGCGACGGCGCGCGGATGTCGAACTCCGATCCGATCACCGGGCAGGCCGGCTGGTACGACGTGCAGGTGCGGATCTATCCGGCCGAAGCGGATGCCGCGACCACGCTGCCGCAGTTCGCGCCGATGCCGGCGCTGCCCGGCACGCCGCGCGTGCTGCAGCGCGTGCAGGCGTATTTCGCGGGCACCGGCGCATTCGCCGCACGGCTGCGGCGCGCGACTTCCGCCGGCCCGAAACCCGACGACCGTTGATCGAAGGAGCACGACCATGACCCAGATGGCCCTCGTCATCGACCTGAACGTGTGCGTCGGCTGCCATGCCTGCGTGACGAGCTGCAAGGAATGGAACACGTCGGGCGAAGCCGGCAGTCTCGCCGATCTGCGCCCGTACGACGACGATCCGTCCGGCACGTTCTTCAATCGCGTGCAGACGTACGAAGCGGGCGTGTTCCCGATGACCGACACGATCCACTTTCCGAAGTCGTGCCTGCATTGCGAGGATCCGCCGTGCGTGCCCGTCTGTCCGACCGGCGCGAGCTACAAGCGCAAGTCGGACGGGATCGTGCTGGTCGACTACGACAAGTGCATCGGCTGCAAGTACTGCGCGTGGGCGTGCCCGTACGGCGCGCGCGAACTCGACGAAGGCCGCAAGGAGATGACGAAGTGCACGCTGTGCGCGGACCGCATCGACAACGACGCACTGCCCGAACGCGACCGGAAACCCGCGTGCGTGCTCGCGTGCCCGACGTCGGCGCGGCTGTTCGGCGACGTGCACGATCCGGAGTCGGACGTGTCGCGCGCGATCCGCGAGCGCGGCGGTTATGCGTTGATGCCCGAATGGGGCACGCGGCCGTCGAACCATTACCTGCCGCGCGTGAAGACCGAAGCATCGTGCGCATGCGGCAGTAGCGGCGGATGCGGCAGCGGGTCGAACGGCCGCGACGAGAGCGACTCGTTCGAAGCGCGCGCGGCGCGTGGCGACATCGATCTCGTGTCGCTCGCGACGCAGCGCTGAGCCCCGCGCTTTTCATCCAGAACCAGACGGAGTTGCCATGCGCCCAGCCTTTTCGGTCGTTTTCCTCACCACGCTGTGCGGCGCCGCACAGGGTCTGCTGTTGACGCTCGTGAGCGTCGAGGCGCTCGCGCGCCTGGCCGGCGTCGACGTGGCCGCCGCGTTCTACGTGACCGGCGCCGCGCTGTCGGTCGCGCTCGGCGTGCTCGGCCTGTTCGCGTCGTTCTTCCATCTCGGCCACCCCGAACGCGCGTGGCGCGCGATCGCGATGTGGCGCACGTCGTGGCTGTCGCGCGAATGCATCGCGCTGCCGGTGTTTCTCGCGTGCGCGTTCGCGTATGGCGTGGCCCACCTGTTCGGCTGGCCCGGCACGTTGCTGATCGGCGCGGCCGGCGCGCTCGCGAGCGTCGCGCTGTTCGTGTGTACCGCGATGATCTACGCGTGCCTGCGTTTCCTGCAGGAATGGGCGAGCCCGTTGACGCTTGTGAACTTCGTGCTGCTCGGCTGCGCGTCGGGCTGCACGCTGGCGACGGCTTGCGCCGCGTGGCTCGCGCCGGCGCTGGTCGGCCGGCTCGCGGCGGCCGCGTGCGTGCTGACGTTCGCGGGCTGCGTCGCACGGCTCGCGTCGCTCGCGCGCAATGCGCGGCTGCGGCCGAAGTCGACCGTGCAGAGCGCGACCGGTATTCGCCACGAGAAGGTCGAACAGAAGTCGCGCGGTTTCACGGCCAGCGCGTTCAATACGCGGGAGTTCTTTCACGGGCAGGGCAACGGCACGTTGCGTGCGGTGAAGGCCGACTTCCTGACCGGCGCATTCGCGGTGCCGTTCGTCCTGACCGGCGCGGGCGCGCTCGCGCCGACGTCGGTCGCGGCGGCCGTCGTGCTCGGCGCGGCGTTCGTGATCCAGTATGCGGGGCTGGTCGCGGAACGCTGGTTCTTCTTCGCGGATGCGCGGCATCCGCAGAACATCTACTACCAGCGCGCGTCATGACGTTGCGCGCGTGCCGCCGCGCGGCGCTAGAAGGTCGCCGCGAGTGCGCCGGCCGCTTCCTGCAGGCGCGGCACGCAGTCGAGCAGCCGCGACAGCGGCGCGCGCGACACGGGCGCATGCACGGCGACCGCGGCGATGCACGCGCCGTCGTCGCCGACGACCGGTGCCGCGATGCACGCGATGCCCGCGACGAATTCCTCGTTGTCGATCGCGACGCCCTTGTGCGCGGTGCGGTCGAGTTCGGCTTCGAGCAGTTCGGGATCGGAGATCGTATTCGGCGTGTAGCGCGGCAGCGCCAGCGCGCGCACCAGCGCGGCGCGCTCGTCGCGCGGCAGCAGCGCGAGCAGCAGCTTGCCGCTCGCGCTGCAATGCGCGGGCACGCGCGAGCCGGGCTTCAGGTCGAGGCGCAGCGGCCAGTCGGCTTCGACGCGGTCGAGATAGACGACTTCCGTGTCGTGCAGCGCGGTGAGGTTGCAGGTTTCGCCGAGATCGGCGACGAGCCGTTCGAGGATCGCATGGCGCAGCCGGCGCGCGCCCGCATGCAGCATCACGCCGGTGCCGAGCCGGGCGAGGCGCGGGCCGATCGCGTACGCGTTCTTGCGGCCCGGCTCGCGGATCACGAGGCCGCCGGCTTCGAGCGACGCGAGCATCCGGTGCAGCGACGCCTTCGGGATATCGACTTCGCGCACGAGATCGGCGAGCGACACGGCATCGCCGGCCTGGACGAGATGTTCGAGCAGCGCGAAGGCGCGCAGCGTGGGCGTATCCGCGGGCAGCATGGCAGGCGTTCCGGAAACTGGACTGCGGCCATTGTACCGAACGGCCCGACAGGCCGGCCGCGCGGGGCGGCGGGTGCGGCAAGCCGGCGCGGATTGCCGGCGATGGAACGAATCGTTCCGTAAACAAGGATCGACGCCCGCGCATCGGGTAGCGATACGCAAACACCGACAAAGACAGGCAACGACAGGAGCGCAACGCAATGGAAGGGGTGACGAACAAGCCGGACTGCATGGTGTCGGTCCGCGAACGGTTCGGGTTCGATTCGGACCTGATGGTGCCCGCGTTCAGCGCGCGCGACGATCACGTGCCCGATATCGACGACGCATACCGTTTCAACCCGGACGTCACGCTGGCGATCCTCGCCGGCTTCGCGCGCAACCGCCGCGTGCTCGTGCAGGGGATGCACGGCACCGGCAAGTCGACGCATATCGAACAGGTCGCGGCGCGGCTGAACTGGCCGTGCGTGCGCGTGAACCTCGACGGCCACATCAGCCGGCTCGACCTCGTCGGCAAGGATGCGATCGTCGTGCGCGACGACGTGCAGGTGACCGAGTTCCAGGAAGGCATCGTGCCGTGGGCGCTGCAGCGGCCCGTCGCGCTGATCTTCGACGAATACGATGCGGGGCGGCCCGACGTGATGTTCGTGATCCAGCGGATTCTCGAACGCGACGGCAAGTTCACGCTGCTCGACCAGAACCGCGTGATCCATCCGCATCCGTCGTTCCGGCTGTTCGCGACGGCGAACACGGTCGGGCTCGGCAATCTGAACGGGCTGTATCACGGCACGCAGATGCTCAACCATGCGCAGATGGATCGCTGGAACGTGGTCGCCACGCTCGACTATCTGCCGCGCGACGAGGAGATCGGCATCGTGCGTGCACGCGTGCCCGAACTCGCCGACGAAGCCGGCCGCCCGCTGCTCGAATCGATGGTGAGCCTCGCGGAGCTGACGCGCAACGGCTTCGCGACCGGCGATTTGTCCACGCTGATGTCGCCGCGCACGGTGATCAACTGGGCCGAGAACTGCCAGATTTTCCGCGATCCGGCACTCGCGTTCCGGCTCACGTTCCTGAACAAGTGCGACGACGCCGAGCGGCCCGTCGTCGCCGAGTATTACCAGCGCTGCTTCGGCGAGGAACTGGCGGTTGCGTCGCGCGCCGGCGGTGGCGCGCCGGGAGCCGGGCGGTGAGCGCCGATCGCGACGCCGCGCGCCGCGCGTCGGCGCGCGAAGCGCTGGGCGCGTCGACCGTGCGTGCGCTGACTCGCGATGCGGCGCTGCATTACCGTGCGGGCCGCGTGTGCCGCGACCTGCGGCCGCTGCCGATCCACGCGCCGCACCTGCGCGCGCAGGCCGCCGACGACGATCTCGCGTCGTGGCGCGGCGCGGCCGACGGCGCCGCGCTGCGCATCCTGCATTCGGATGCCGACCTGCATCGCGCGTTGTCCGGCGACGATCCGGTCGAACGCGTGCTGTTCGAAATGCTCGAGCAACTGCGCTGCGAATCGCTCGCGCCACCCGCGATGCGCGGTGTCTTGCAGAACCTGCGCCATCGTTTCGAAACCTGGTCGCGCGCGTTTCACCGGTCGGGGCAGGCCGATACGCATGTCGGGATCCTCGTGTACACGGCCGCGCAGATCGCGTGGTCGCGGCTGACCGGCTGGCCGGTGCTCGAAGAAACGGAAGACCTGATCGAAGCGTCGCGCGCGGCGATCGTGCCGGAGATCGGCGTGCCGCTCGCGGGGCTCAAGCGCTGCCGGCACGATCAGCGCGCATTCGCGGAACACGCGCTGACGCTCGCGCGCCGGATTGCGGCGATGATCCGCGACGCGCGCGCGGCCGTCGTCGAAACGGCATCGGAAGACGCACGCGAGCAGGACGATGCGCTGACGAATTTCTCGCTATGGGTCGATTTCGACGACACGGGCATTGACCTGCCGGCGCTCGTCGAAACGGGCGACAGCGTCGTGCTGCATGGCGGCGATGCCGTCTATCGCGCGTACACGACGCGTTACGACCGCGAACTCCGGCCGGCCGCGCAGATCCGCGCGGCACTGCTGCGCGAGTATCGCGACCGGCTCGACCGCCAGGTCGCCGCGCAGCGGATCAACGTTACGCGGCTCGCACGGGTGCTGCGCGCGGCGCTCGTCGTGCCGCAGGCCGACGGCTGGTCGTTCGGCGAGGAGCACGGCCGCCTCGACGGCCGCCGGCTCGCGCAGCTCGTCAGCTCGCCGGCGGAACGGCGGTTGTTCCGGCTCGAACGCGTGCGGCCGCACGTGGACTGCGCGCTCGCGTTCCTGATCGACTGCTCGGGATCGATGAAGACGTGGATCGACGGCGTCGCGCTGATGGTCGACACGCTGGCCCGCGCCGGCGATGCCGCCGGCCTCGCCACCGAAGTGCTCGGCTTCACGACGCTCGCCTGGAACGGCGGCCGCGCTCGGCAGGACTGGCTCGCGCGCGGCAAGCCGCGCCACCCGGGCCGGCTCAACGAAACCGGCCATCTGGTGTTCAAGGACGCGGACACGCGCTGGCGGCATGCGCGCACGGGCATCGCCGCGCTGTTCAAGGCCGACCTGTTCCGCGAGGGCGTTGACGGCGAAGCGGTCGAATGGGCGTGTGCGCGGCTCGCGGCGCGGCCGGAGGCGCGCAAGATCCTCGTCGTGATCTCGGATGGCAGCCCGATGGACGGCGCGACGGCGCTCGCGAACGATCCGTTCTACCTCGACAATCACCTGAAGCAGGTGGTCGCGCGCCAGGAAGCGGCCGGCCGCGTCGAAGTCCTCGGGCTCGGCGTCGGGCTCGATCTCGGCCCGTACTACCGGCACCGGCTCGCGATCGATCTTGCGTCGGCGCCGGACATGAAGCGGCTCGTCGAAATCGCGCGCTGGATCGGTGCGCGGCGGTGAAGCGAGTAGTGTGCGTGCGCATCGCGGCGCGAATGCCGCGCGCCGGAGGGTTCGATGCGGCGTGCGCCGCGCGGCACTACACGCCGCGCAGCAGCGGCGGCAGCGACGTCGCGATCAGCCCGATGCCGATCGCCATCAGCACGCCGAACGCGAACCGGCGCAGCGCGACCGGCGACAGCGGCGGCGGGTAGTGGCGCGCGGCGACCGTCGTCAGCATCACGACCGGCGTCGCGATCGCGGCCAGCAGCCAGATGTCGCGATCGATCTGGCCTTCGCATGCGCTGTACAGCACACGCGTGGCCGAGGTCGTCGTGAACAGCACGATCAGCGCGCAGCGGATCTGCACGAGCGTCAACGGCTGGCGGTAGAACTGGAAGATCAGCGGCGGCCCCGACACGCCGAACATGCCGCTCAGCAGCCCGCCGAACAGGCCGCTGACGAAGAAGCTGCGGTTGTCCGAGCGCGCCGTGAGCGGCGTCGGGCGCAGCGCCGCGCTCAGGCCGCCGTACAGCACGACCGCGCCGAGGATCAGTTGCAGCAGGTCGGCCGCCGAGCGGCTCAGGCATTCGAGCAGCAGCACGCCCGCGACCACCGACGGCAGGATGCCGAGCGTCGCCGCGCCGACCGCGCGCCAGTCGATGTGATGCAGCCGGCCGGGCAGCGCGGCCGCGCCGTTCGCGAGCGACACGACGCTCATCAGCGTGGCGACGGTGGCGAGCGGCGCCAGCCCGAAGCCGCTCGTCGCGCCCATCACGATCATCCCGAGCCCGAAGCCGGTGACGGTCTGGAAATAGCTGCCGGCGCCGATTACCGCGATCAGGATCGCCAGTTTGTCTGCCGTCATGCGGGCGCGGCCTCGCCGGTCGCGGCGCGTTGCGCGGCCGCCTGCGCCTGCACGGTGGTCGCCGCGATCACGTGATACACGTCGTCGGCGCTGCAGCCGCGCGACAGGTCGTTCGCGGGCCGGCGCAGCCCCTGCAGCAGCGGCCCGACGGCCTTCGCGCGGCCGATCCGTTCGGCGAGCTTGTAGCCGATGTTACCGGCCTCGAGGCTCGGGAACACGAGCACGTTCGCATGGCCGCCCACCTGCGAATGCGCGATCTTGCGCTCGGCGATCTCCGCGACGATCGCCGCGTCGAGCTGCACGTCGCCGTCGATCGCGAGGGTGGGGCGCAGTTCGCGCACCTGCGCGGTCGCGGCCGTCACCTTGTCGACGGCCGCGTGATGCGCGCTGCCGCTCGTCGAGAACGACAGCATCGCGACGCGCGGTTCCTCGCCGAGCAGCGCTTGTGCGCTGTCGGCGGCGGCCATCGCGATTTCGGCGAGCTGGACGGCATCCGGATCGACGACGAGCGCACAGTCGGAGAAGATCAGCCCGCCCTTGATCGTGTGGAACGGTTCGCACAGCATCATCAGGAAGAAGCTCGACACGATCCGGAACGCCGGGTCCACGCCGATCAGCTGGATCGCCGCGCGCACGACGTCGGCCGTCGCATGCACGGCGCCCGCGACCGAGCCGTCCGCGTCGCCGAGCCGCACCATCAGGTTGGCGTACGTCAACGGATCGCGCACCGCGTCGCGTGCTGCGTCGGCGGTCATGCCTTTTTTGGCGCGCAGCGCGTGCAGCGCGTCGGCATACGCATCGCGTTGCGGGGCGTCGGCCGGATCGACGAGCGTCATGCCGTCGAGATCGATCGCGTCGCGCGCGGCTGCCGCGTGGATGGCCGCACGGTTGCCGACGAGCACGATGCGCGCGATGCCGTCGCGCGTCGCGCGCGCGGCGGCGTGCAGCACGCGCGGATCGTCCGCTTCGCACAGCGCGATGCGCATCGGCGCGCGGCGCGCGGATTCGAGGATGCGGTCGAGGGCTTTCATCGTTCGCTCGCTGAGGAATGGAACACGGGAAGGAAAAACGGCCGGATGCGGCGGCCCGCACGGGGCACGGCGTCCGGCCGGGTTCAGGCCGCGCGGCGATGCGCGCGGCCTGAAGCGGGTGCGTCAGCGACGCGGGCTCACACGTAGTCCTTGTACTTGTCGAGCATGCGTACCGGCTTCGACAGCGCATCGCGGCGGAACGGATCGCCGAGTTCACGCGTGCACATGATTTCGATGATCGTGGTCTTGCCTTCGTTCATCTGCATGTCGATCGCGCGCTTGAGCGCGGGGCCGACGTCCTCGAGGCGGTCGACCGTGATCCCTTCGGCGCCCATCGCGCGCGCGATCGCCGCGAAGCTCTGGTTGTCGAGTTCGCCCGCGACGAAGCGGCGGTTGTAGAAGTCGACCTGGTTCTTCTTCTCCGCGCCCCACTGGCGGTTGTGGAACACGACGGCCGTGACAGGGATGTTGTGGCGCACGCAGGTCATCGTTTCCATCAGGCTCATGCCCCACGCGCCGTCGCCCGCATACGACACGGCCGGGCGATGCGGTGCGGCGACCTTCGCGCCGATGATCGTCGGGAACGCATAACCGCAGTTGCCCCAGCTCATCGCCGCGAAGAAGCTGCGCGGCTTGTTGAAGCGCAGGTAGCTGTTCGCGACCGAGTTGATGTTGCCGATGTCGGTCGACACCATCACGTCCTCGGGCATCGCCTTCTCGAGCTCGCGCAGCACCTGGCGCGGATGCAGGTACTGGCCGCCGCTGAACGGCTTCTCGTGCTTCTGCTCCTCGATCATGTCGAGGCTGTATGCGTCGCGCTCGTGTGTCCAGTCGTCGAGTTCCTTTTCCCACGCGGCCTTTTCGGTCGCGATCTGGTCGGCGCGATCGCCGCGCGAGCCGTCGCACGCGAGCGTGCGGCCCTCGATGCGTTGCGTGAGCGCGATGGCCGCCGCCTTCGCATCGCCGCAGATGCCCACCGAGATCTTCTTCACGAGGCCGAGCATCTTGTGGTCCGCGTCGATCTGGATGATCTTCGCGTCCTTCGGCCAGTAGTCCATCCCGTGCTGCGGCAGCGTGCCGAACGGCCCGAGGCGCGAGCCGAGCGCGATCACGACGTCCGCGCGCGACAGCAGTTTCATCGCGGCCTTCGAGCCCTGGTAGCCGAGCGGGCCGCACCACAGCGGATGGTTCGCCGGGAACGAGTCGTTGTGCAGGTAGCTGTTGACGACCGGTGCGCCGAGCCGTTCGGCGAGCGCCTTGCATTCCTCGATCGCGTCGGCCATCACGACGCCGCCGCCCGAGATGATCACCGGGAACTTCGCCTGCGCGATCAGCGCGGCCGCATCGTCGAGGCTCTGTTCGCCGCCGGCGCCGCGATCGAGCCGGCGCGGTTGCGGAATCTCGACCTTGACCTTGCCGTAGAAGTAGTCGCGCGGGATGTTCAGCTGGGTCGGGCCCATCTCGGCCTGCGCGCGGTCGAAGCAGCGCGCGGTGAATTCGGCCATCCGCGCCGGGTGCGTGACGTGGCCCTGGTACTTCGTGAATTCCTGGAACATCGGCAGCTGGTTCGCTTCCTGGAAACCGCCGAGGCCGATGCCCATCGTGCCGGCTTCCGGCGTGACGATCACGACCGGGCTGTGTGCCCAGTACGCGGCCGCGATCGCCGTCACGCAATTGCTGATGCCGGGGCCGTTCTGGCCAATCACGACGCCGTGGCGGCCCGACACGCGCGCATAACCGTCGGCCATGTGGCCCGCGCCCTGTTCGTGCACGACCGGGATCAGGCGGATGCCGGCGGGCGCGAAGATGTCCATCGCGTCCATGAACGCGGAGCCCATGATGCCGAACATATCGGTCACGCCGTTGGCCGCGAGGGTCTCGACGAAGGCTTCGGACGGCGTCATGTCCTGCGGACCGCTGGCCGATGCACGCAGGGAAGTGGATTGTTCGCTCATGGGTTGTCTCCGATTGTTCAATTAACGGAACGTCTTGTTCCAGATGCTATTTGCCGGGAAAATCCGGTCAAGTCATTCCACCTGCTGCGGGGGAATGTGGAATGAAATGAAATGATTCGTTTCAAAATGCGCGCGGGTACGGTGGCCCCGAGTGGTGCGCTCAGGCCGGCTGCTTCGGCCGTTCCTTGCGGAACGCACGCTTGACGGCGATCAGCCCGTCGCGGAATTCGAACAGGTCGCAGCCTTCGGCCTCGACGCGCCAGCCTTCGGCGTGCGTGCCGGTGAACACCCACTCGGACACGCCGCGCTCGCCGGTCACGTAGTGGCGGCCGCGGCCCCAGTGCGCGTCGGGGAAGGTCTTGAACACCGCTTCGAACGCGGCGCGCACGGCGTCGCGGCCGACGAAACGCGTGCCGTGGATGTCGGGGCCGCCGGCCGCGTCGAATACGCAGTCCTCGGTCATGAAGCCCATCAATGCATTCGCGTCATGCCGGTTGAATGCGTCGGAAAACGCCGCGAGCATGGCGGCCGTGACGGGGGCGGTGAGCGTGTCGGACATAACGTGTCTCCTGTCGAATGGTGGGCGGTGCGCGAGGCGCTGGCGCGCATGCGGCACGCGGTATCGACACGTTAGTGAGCGCTCGTTTTTGGCGGTAGCGCCAGTTCGGGGGATTCGGTTGGGCCAGCGGCGGATGCCGGGCACGTTCGCGCGTTCACGGCGTTACCGACATGGCGGGACGCACGGCTTGAACCGGTTTCGTGCCGTCTCGCATGACGCGACGGCGAACGAGGCCGGTGAGCGTGGCGTGCACGGAAAATGGCGGACGAGGGATTCGGCCGCCATCGGGGCGGGACCCGCGACGCGGGCGAGCAGGAGGAGGCGGGGGGGCACATCGTCGCGCGCGATGTGCCCCGCCGGTCATGCGGGCATCAGGATGCCGTCATGCCGATCCCGAACACGTGCATCTTGCCGGCGCTGACCTGCCGCGGCAGCACGATACTCGTCACCACCTTGCCGGGCGGCACCGGAATCTTCTGCGCGAAGATGTAGGTCTTGACGTTGTCCTGCTGGCCGTTGCCGGCATTGCGATAGGCCATCGTGACGGCCACCGTCGAGCGTGGGCTCGCGCTGCCGCCGTTCAGGGTCCAGTCGTCGAAGGCCAATGTGACGGCCTGACTCGAACCGTCCGCGAAATTCAGCTGCGCGATCCCGCTGCTCGGGCCGTTGTTGGACGAACCGAGCACCACGACGCCGGTGCCGGCCGATCCCGGCGGCAGCATCACGGTCTGGCCGACGGTCACGGTGTTGTCGAGCGAGAGCGGCCCGCCCGCTACCGTCACGGTGGCGCCGGCCACCGCGAACGGCTTGCCGGGCTGCACGCCGGCCGCGCCGAGCGCATTGATCGAGTAGCTGAACAGGCTGCCGTCGAAGTCCGCGCCCTGGCCGTCGGTATTGGTTGCACCGTCCATGCTGAAGCCGCGGTTGTTGTAGCTGTCGGCCGCGTTGAGCGCCACCGGTACGCCGAACGACGGCGGCTGCGCCTGGGCGCCCCATCGGGACGGTGCGCTGCCCATCGCGAAGTGCAGCGTCGCACCATTGGCGATGTCGTCATAGGCGACCCATGCGGCAGGGTGGGCACGACCGTTGATCGACAGTGACTGCACGTAGCTCGAGGCCGGCGCGCCTGCTGCACGGATCCGCCAGGTGTGGCCGTTGCCGAGCCGCACGTCGATTTGCGGGAACTGCGGGCTGCCGATCGCCAGGCCCGCGACGCCGGGGATCTGCGGGTACAGGCCCAGCGCGCCCCACACATACCAGCCCGACACGGCGCCGAGGTCGTCGTTGCCCGGCAAGCCGTCGGGGCCGGTGCCGAACGCGCTGGCCATGATCTGCTGCACCACGCGCTGCGTGCCGGACGGTTGCGCGGCCCAGTTGTAAAGCCACGGCACCTCGAAGGTCGGCTCGTTGCCCATGTAGAAATTCGGCAGGCTCAGGCCGGCATTGAGCACCGTGAAGAACTGGTCGAGCCGCGACGTCACGGCCGTGTTGCCGCCGAGCTGCGCGAACAGGCCGGCCGCGTCGTACGGCACCATCCACGTGTACTGTTCGGCATTGCCTTCCACGTAGTTGTCGCCGCTGCCCGGCGTTTCGGGTATCCACGCGCCGTTCGATTGCCGTGCCGCGATCAGCGGCGGCGTCAGCGCGGTATTGAGCAGGTTCTGCCAGTAGGCGGAGCGGCTCAGCAGCATGCGCTGCGTGGCGGTATCGCCGAGTGCGCCGGCGAAGCGCGAGATCGCGAAGTCGCTGCTCGTGTATTCGAGCGTCGACGAAGCCTGCCCCCACTCGCCGCCGGTGATGTAGCCGCCCTGCAGGTAGCTCGCGCGGCCGCCGTTGGTGGTCACGTTGTTGCAGGCGGTGCCGGGGATGTTCGCCATCTTCACCATGTGCTGCAGCGCGGAGCGCGTATCGAAGCGCCGCGCGCCGAATGCGTAGGCGCTCGAAACGATCAGCGAACCGGCATCGCCCGGCATCACGCCGTCCTCGACGTTGTCGTTGACCCAGTGCGGAATCGCGCCGCACTGATCGGCGTCGTTGACCAGCGACTGGATCATGTCGCTGGTTTCGGACGGCGCGAGGATCGACTTGAGCTGGATCAGCGAACGGTAGATGTCCCAGCCCGAGAACGACGAATACTGCGCGTTCTGGCCTTTGGCGAGCTGGTGCACGGTATTGTCGAAGCCGATGTACTGGCCGTTCGCGTCGCTGAAGATGCTGGGCGCCCACAGCGCGTGATAGAGCGCCGTGTAGAACTTCTTCTTCGCGTCCAGCGTCCCGCCTGCCACGCGGATCGCGTTGAGGCGCTCGTTCCAGATTCTGTCTGCCTGCGTGCGCACGCCCTCGAAGTCCCAGCCGCGATTTTCCGCGTCGAGGTTGGCCTTTGCATTGGCGGCGCTGACGTACGAAATGCCGATCTTCATCCTGACCGCCTGGCCGGGACGGAAGCCGAGTTGCGCCACGCCGTGCGAGATCGACGCCGACGTGAACGCCTGGTCGAACGCGGCATAGAAGTAGACGGGTACCGGCACCGAGTTGCCGCAGAAGCCGCCGCCGATCGTGCTGCCCGAGATGGCGCTGTCGGAAACCTGCGTAATCGCGCCGGTGGTCGAGGTCTTCGTATTGGTGCGCGTCGCGTCGAGTACCAGCAGTGCGGGTTTGCCGGCCGGGTAGGTGAACCTGCCGAAGCCGGTGCGCAGGGTGGCGGTCAGTTCCACCTTGATCTGCGAATCGAGCGCGACCGAGTAGTAGCCGGGCCGGGCCATTTCATTCGCATGACTGAAGGTCGGAACGAGCTGCGTCGCGTCGGTGGTCGGCATGACCGGGAATTCGCCGTTGTTGCCGCTGCAGCCGGCGCCCGGCATGTGCGTGACGCTGAAACCCTGGATCGAATGGAGGTCGTAGTAATAGCCGGCCGGCGAGTTCGGTTCCTTGCTGTCGTTCGGCGCCGGCGTGGTGTTGGTGTCGGGCGCCCATTGCACCATGCCCGACGGCAGCCCGGCGGCCGGGACGACGCTGCCGGCCTGTCCCGCCGGCACCGGGTTCGGCGAATTGCTCGCGAGCGTGCCGATCAGCGGGTCGACATACTGCGTCAACGACAGGCTGCGGTTGTCGTCGAGGTTGGTCGTGTCGGCCGCACCGGCCGACGATTCCGCCGGATGTGCGGCCAGTATCGACGCCGCCGTTCCGTCGCTGCCGTCACCGCCTCCGCACCCGCTCAATGCGCACGCCGCGGCCAGCAACGCCGCGAGCGTCGTGAATCGACTCATGATCGTCCCCTCCAGTCGGAGATGCCTTTTTGCCTTGACGATCCCGACGATCGAATCCCGGGATCGCAGTGGGTTGTTGCTGTCGTGTTGCGTCGTAACACTAGGATTCGTATGAATTCGCTGTCAATCCGAATAACGGATTTGTAATGTTTTTATTAGATTTACTAAACGAGTGGAAACGATGTGCAGGCGGTGGCGCGGTATCGGCGGGTGCAACGGATTCAGCGAGCGCGTGGCGAATGCAGGGTTCTACGACAAGGCGAGAAACAACGTGCCGATCGGGGGCGGCGCACGTTGCGTGCGCACGTGAAAGCGACCGTTGCATGAAAGGCAGCCTGCATGACCGGCAGCGCAACCCGATCGATCGTTACGATCGGCACCTGCGCGCGTCGCACGGGAGCGACGCGCGCGACACCGACGGCATGCTTGCCGCGCAACGAAAGTCGGGATCGTTTCCGGATGCGTGATTGTGCACGAGGGGCGAGGGCGATCACGCAATCAGTGGCGCGACGCCTCTCCGCATCCGGTCAGGCGCCCGGCTTCTGCGCCCGCACGCACTGCGCCAGCGCCCGCACGCCCGGCTCGATCCGCTCGAGCGGAATCGCGGAGAACCCCATCCGGAAGCAGCGGCGCGCGTCGCCCGTATCGTCCATGAAGAACACGTTCCCCGGCTCGATGAGGATGCCGGCCGCCTGCGCGTCGGTCGCGAGGCGCGTGGCATCGAGCCACGGCGGCCCCTCGACCCAGCACGACGCACCGCCCGTCACACGCACATGACGCGCTTCCGGCAGATGCGCATCGAGCGCGGCCATCAGTGCCTGCGAGCGCTCGCTGTACGCATGCGCGAGCCGGCGCAGCAGCGCGTCGTGATGACCGAGCGCGAGAAAGGTCGCGAACGCACGCTGGATATACGCGACCGGATGGCGCACCATCAGCCGCCGCAGCGCGCGCAACTCGCGGATCAGCTCGCGCGGCCCGACCACGTAGCCGAGCCGCAGCCCCGGCGCGAACGTCTTCGACAGGCTGCCGACATAGATCACGCGATCGGCCGTGTCGAGGCTCTTCAATGCTGGATGCGGCGTGCCGGAGAACGTGTTCTCGCTCTCGTAGTCGTCCTCGATGATCACGAAATCGTGCTGCCGCGCGCAATCGAGCAGCGCGCGGCGGCGTTCGACCGGCATCGTCGCGGTGGTCGGGCACTGGTGGCTCGGCGTCACGTACACGTAGTCGCAGCGCGCCAGCGTATCGGCGAGCGCATCGGGCGCGATCCCGTGGCCGTCGACAGGCAGCGGCAGCAGCCGTGCGTTGCGGTTCTCGAAGATGTTGCGCGCGTCGGGATAGCCGGGATTCTCGAAGCCGACCGTCGTGTGCTTGCCGCACAGCAGGTCCGCGATCAGGTACAGCGCCTGCTGGCAGCCGTTCGTGACGACGATCTCGTCGGGCATCGCGAACACGCCGCGCCGCGGCAGCACGCGCGTGCGGATCTGCTGGATCAGTGATTCGTCGTCGCGCTCGATCAGGTCGGGCGCCCAGTTGCGGATCTCCATCACCGACAGCGCCTTCAGGCAGCATTCGCGCCAGTCGTTGGTCGGAAACAGCGACTGGTCGAATTGCCCGTAGATGAACGGAAATTCGTAGTGCTGCCAGTTCGCGGGCTTCACGATGTTGCGCTGCCTCGACGGCGGATGCGCGATGCGCTTTTCCCACGCAGGGCGGCCCGGCGTGTCGTCGTCGCCGTCCGGTTTCTCGCCGGGCTTGGCCGCCGCGAAGCCAGGCACGCCCTCGAGCATCTTCGGGTTCACGAAGTGCCCGCTGCGTTCGCGCGAGATCAGGTAGCCCTCCTCGACGAGCATCTGGTACGCGAGCACGACGGTGTTGCGCGCGACGCCGAGCTGGTCGGCGAGCTCGCGGCTCGACGGCAGCGCGGCATCGGGGGCGAGCTGGCCGTCGAGGATCGCGGCCACGAGCATCCGCCGGATCTGGTCCTGCAGGCTCGACGCCGACGACCGCCGGAACTGCTGGGCCCATAGGGCGGTCGGGGTACGACTCGGCATGCTTCCTCCTGTGATCGGTACGGGAAACGCGAGGCGGTGCGCGTTGGGGTGCGCGCGGCCCGCGAGAGGCGCGGTTTCGCGAGAATACGCGCGTCGCGCCGCGGATGTGGACTCAATGAAAGGTGTCGTCTGGCACTACTGCGCGCCGACGTGGCAAGACGATACTCAACTCGTCGCCCCTGGACGATCCGGATAACTCCCCGGTACGCGGGCGCGGGAGGGCGTGCGCGCATCGCGTTCGCCCGCATCGTGATGCGAAGGGAGGAGGCCATGCACGTCGTCGTGTTCAGGGATCGCTGCGAGCGCGTGATCCGCATCGTGTTCGACGACACACGCGCGACGGCGGTCGCGTATCGCGACGACGAGGCGATCGGCGAACTCGGCATCGACGACGGCGGCGGTGACGCGCGATCGCCGTCGCTTGTGCGGCTGTACGTGGAACCCGCCTATCGACGCAGCGGCATCGCGCACACGCTGCTGGCGTGTGCATCGCGCGAATTCGGACGGCCGATCCGCATCGACACCGGCGCGCGTGAGTGGCCCGATTCGCCGGCATGGGCGACGTTGTGCCGCTGCCTCGAATACGAAGGGCTGGTCGTGGTGCGGTAGGGCGCGCCGCGGCACCCGGTAGCGTGGCCACGATCACGCATCACGACGACGGAGACGACATGAGCACGGTCCTGAAGCCGATTCCCGCATCCGGCGTGCGGCACGAAGCGTTGCGCATCGACGGGCAGCGCGTGTGGCGCGACGCGGTGATCGAAGTGCGCAACCCGTACGACGGCGCGCTGGTCGGCACCGTGCCGAAGGCGACGCTCGACGACGTGCGGCGCGCGTTCGCGGCCGCGCGCGCATACCGGCCGGCGCTCACGCGCCACGATCGCGCGGCGATCCTGCGCCGCGCGGCCGACATCGTGCGTGCGCGCACGGCGGAGATCGCGGCGCTGATCACCGCCGAGGCCGGGCTGTGCATCAAGGATTCGACATACGAGGCGGGGCGTGTGGCCGACGTGCTGACGTTCGGCGCCGGCGAAGTGCTGAAGGACGACGGGCAGATCTTCTCGTGCGACCTGACCCCGCACGGCAAGAAGCGCCGCGTGTACACGCAGCGCGACCCGCTGCTCGGCGTGATTTCGGCGATCACGCCGTTCAACCACCCGATGAACCAGGTCGCGCACAAGATCGTGCCGTCGATCGCGACCAACAACCGGATCGTCGTGAAGCCTTCCGAGAAGGTGCCGCTGTCGTGCTGCCTGTTCGCGGACATCCTGTACGAAGCGGGCCTGCCGCCGCAGATGCTGCAGGTGCTCACCGGCGACCCGAAGGAGATCGCCGACGAACTGATCACGAACCCGGCGATCGACCTCATCACGTTCACGGGCGGCGTATCGATCGGCAAGTCGATCGCGGCGCGGATGGGCTACCGGCGCGCGGTGCTCGAACTCGGCGGCAACGATCCGATCATCGTGATGGAAGACGCCGATCTCGACGAAGCGAGCACGCTCGCGGTGTCGGGTTCGTACAGGAACTCGGGGCAGCGCTGCACCGCGATCAAGCGGATGCTCGTGCACGAGTCGGTGGCCGATCGCTTCACCGGGCTGGTCGTCGAAAAAACGCGTGCGTGGTCGTACGGCAATCCGGCCGATCCGTCGGTGGACATGGGCACGGTGATCGACGAAGCGGCCGCGAAGTTCTGCGAGCGGCAGGTGAACGACGCGATCGCGCGCGGGGCGCGGCTGCTGGTCGGCAACGTGCGCGACGGCGCGCTGTATTCGCCGACGGTGATCGATCGCGTGACGCCCGACATGCCGCTCGTGAAATACGAGACGTTCGGGCCCGTGTCGCCGATCATGCGTTTCCGCGACATCGACGAAGCGATCCGGATGTCGAACAGCACCGACTATGCGCTATCGTCGTCGGTGTGCACGAACCGATTCGACCACATCACGCGCTTCATCACCGAGCTGGAAGTCGGCAGCGTGAACGTGCGTGAAGTGCCGGGCTACCGGCTGGAGCTGACGCCGTTCGGCGGCGTGAAGGATTCGGGGCTGGGATACAAGGAAGGCGTACAGGAAGCGATGAAGAGCTTCACGAACGTGAAGACGTATTCGCTGCCGTGGTGAGCGCGGCGAGGAGGGGCGTATCATGCCCTCCCGCCGCCAGCCGCGTTACTGATAGAAGTTGAGCGTGACCATCGCCGAACGGCCCGGCGCCCAAGTCGCGTAGATCGGGTACGCGCTCGCGTAATACTTCTTGTCGAACAGGTTCTGCACGTTCAGCTGGACGTCCATCGTCTTGTTCACGCGCCAGGTGGCGGCCGCGTCGAAGCGCGCGTAGCCGGGCGTCCATTTCTTCGTCGTCGCGGACACCGATGCATAGGTCTGGCTCATCACCGTCGCACCGGCGCCGAGCGTGAGCTTCGGCATCACGTCGTAGCTCGTCCACAGCGTGAAGTTGTGCTTCGGCACCATCACCATCGGCAGGCCCGATGCGCCCGGGTTGCCGGGGCCCGCGTCGGTCGTGATCGCGTTCAGGTACGAGTAGCCGCCGAACACGTGCCACTTCGGCGTCATGTTGCCCGCGAAGCCGAATTCGAAACCGCGCACGCGCTGCTTGCCCGCGTTGACCGTGTGACCGAGGCCGTCGCTCACGCGCGCGTTGGTCTTCTCGGTCTGGAACAGCGCCGACGTCAGCGACAGTTGATCCCGCAGTACGTCCCACTTCGCGCCGATCTCGATGTTGCGCGAGCGCTCCGGCGCGAGGTCCTGGTTCGTCGCGGTGATCTGGTCGGTGCCGCCGCCGAGGCCGCCGTTCGACCCCGGCGGGTTCGACGACGTGCCGTACGACGCATACAGGCTCACGTTGCTCACCGGCTTGAACACGAGGCCGAACTGGTAGCTGAACAGGTTCGACGTGTTCGACAGGTCGGCGACGCCGGCCTGCTTGCCGGTCGTGTCGTAGCGGTCGAAGCGCAGCCCCGTGTTGAACTGCCAGCGCTCGGACAGCTTCACGGTATCGAAGATGTACGCCGACACGGTGTCGGTGCGCGTGTTCGTCGTCGCGCCGGGGAAGCCCTTGTCGCCGTTCAGCACGATGCTGCCGGTCCACGGCATGTTCGGGTTCCAGCCGCCCGCGAGCGGCGTGCAGTTGCCGGCCACCGAGCACGGGCCGCCCGAGCGGATGTTGTGGCCGGCCGAATCCGACACGAGGTAGCCCTCGTAGCGCGCCTGTTCATGGCTGAACTCGACGCCGGCCGTCATCGTGTGCTTCATGCCGAACAGGCTCGCGCTGCCGGTCACCTCGGTCTGGTTCGAGAAGCCGTTGAGCGCGTACTTGCCGCTCTTCGCCTGCAGGCTCAGCATGTTCGGGTTCGACGCGAGGATCTGCGGGTTCGTCGCGACGTAATCGAGCGTCGAGCGGCCGAACATCGTCGTGTTCTTCAGCTTCCAGTCGTCGTTGAACTTGTGCTCGACGCGCACTTCGGCGGTGTCGGTCTGCCCGTAGCGGTAGTCGCGCGTGTTCAACCCGAAGAACTGCCCGCGATCGGTCGGCACCGGCGTGCCGCCCGACGCGCGGAACGGCACGCTGAAGTCCGGCATGTCGTACGAGTTCATGTGGTAGTAGCTGATCGTGACCGTGGTCGGCGTATTCAGCCCGAACACGATCGACGGCGCGACACCCCAGCGCTTGTTGTACACGTCGTTGCGGCCGGCCTGGTTCGCGTCGTGACCCATTACGTTCAGGCGCACGGCCGTCGTGTCGTTGATCTTGCGGTTCGCGTCGACCGTCGCGCGCTTGTAGCCGTCGGTGCCGAAGCCGATGCTGCTGTTGATGAAATCGTCGTTCTTCGGCGTCTTCGTGACGATGTCGATGCTGCCGCCCACCGAGCCGCGGCCCGCATAGACCGAATCGGGGCCCTTGATCACGCTGATCTGCTCGACCGCGAACGTTTCGCGGTTCTGCAGCCCCGAGTCGCGCATCCCGTCGACGAAGATCGAGTTGCGCGATTCGAAGCCGCGGATCACCGGGCGGTCGGCCGACGGGTTCGCGGCCGCATCGCCGCCGAGGAACGTGATGCCCGGTACCGAGCGCAGCGCATCCGCGAACGACGTGACGTTCTTTTCCTTGATCAGTTGCTCGGGGATCACCGTGACCGAGCGCGGCGTATCGAGCAGCGGCGCGGTGAACTTGTACGACGGCGATTGCTTCACCTGCATGTCCGACGGCGCGGACGACTGGATCGTGATCGTCGGCAGCGTCGCCTGCACGTCGGCGGACGGGGCCGGCCGGTCGGCGGCGGGGGGCGGTGCCGTTTCGGCGGAGGCGAGCAGCGGGGTCAGGAAAACGGAGCAGGTCAGCGCCGACACGAGGGCGCGAGGCCTCGTCTTGAACTGGGCGGGCATATCGAGAGGCAGCAGAAGATTCGGTGAGCAGGCGCGTCTTCTCGATGCAGGCCGGGCAGTGCGGAACATCGGAAAACGTCAATGCAAATGCGTATGATTCGCGTTTGCGGTCGCAATTGTACGGATTGGTACTAATTCTGTAAACGATTGAATGGTTTTTGTACTAATTCGGTCAGGTCTTCGTGGGGGCGCGATCGCCTTTGCGTTATATGCAACACCGCTTTCCATGGCCGGGCCGGCGCGTGGCGCGGCGACTCGCTACACTGCCGTACCGGTTGGAAGGGCCCCGGCAAGCAGGCCCCGAGCATGGAGACAACATAAGATGGACACCCAACGCGCAGCAGTCGTCACGTACCGCGGCAAGGCGATCGAGAACACGCACGTCGCCGATGTGGCGGTGGTCGATGCACGCGGCAGGCTGCTGGCCCGGTTCGGCAATCCGTTCCGGATGACGCTCGCGCGATCGGCGGCGAAGCCGGCCCAGGCGCTGTCGGTAATCGAGACGGGCGCGCCCGAGCGCTTCGGCTTCGACGATGCGGACATCGCACTGATGTGCGCGTCGCACAGCAGCGAGGACCGGCATATCGAACGCACGCGCGCGATGCTCGCAAAAGTCGCCGCGCACGAATCGGACTTGCGTTGCGGCGGTCATCCGCCGTTGTCCGACGCGGTGTACCGCGCGTGGATCAAGCGCGACTACACGCCGACCGGCGTATGCAGCAACTGTTCGGGCAAGCATGTCGGGATGCTGGCCGGCGCGCAGGCGATCGGCGCCGCGATCGCCGATTACCATCTGCCCGAGCATCCGATGCAGGTGCGCGTGAAACAGGTGATGGCCGATGCGTGCGGGCTGCGCGAGGACGAAGTGGGCTGGGCGATCGACGGGTGCAACCTGCCGACGCCGGCGTTTCCGCTGGACCGGCTGGCGCGCCTGTACGCATCGCTGGCCGATGGTGCGGATACGGTGGAGGCGGGCGGTGACGCAATCAGCGATCGCGTGCGTGCGCTGGCGCGCATTCATCGTGCGATGACCGCGTATCCGGAACTGGTGGCCGGCGACGGGCGCTATTGCACGGTGCTGATGAAAGCGTTCGACGGGCAGGTGGTCGGCAAGCTCGGCGCCGATGCGTGCTACGGGATCGGCGTGCGTGCGTCGGCGCGCACGCGGCAACTGGGCGCCGATGGCGCGCTCGGCATCTCGGTGAAGATCGAGGACGGCAATCTCGACGTGCTCTACATGGTCGTCAGCGAACTCCTCGAGCGGCTGCAGATCGGCACGGCCGAGCAGCGCGCGCAACTGGCCGCTTTCCATCGGCCGCCGATGCTCAACACGCAGGGCGTCGAGATCGGGCACGCCACGTTCCCGTTCGAATTGCAGCCGGCCTGACCGGCGCGGATGCGCCGCTGCCGCGGGCCCGCGATCCGGGCCGCGCGCGGCGGCGGGCACATGCCTGCCGGCCGGCGCGGGCGTGAACGCGGGCGCTACGTGCGTGCGCCGCGAATCTTCGCCAGCTCCAGCGCCGACAGTTCGCCGATGTGCGCGAGGTGTTCGGCGAGAAAGTCCTTCAGGACGCGCAGCTTCGCCGAGCTGCGCCGGTTCGCCAGATACGCGATGTAGATGTATTCGCCCGTCAGCCGGTTCAGCAGCCGGTAGCGCGGCAGCACGGCTTCGAGCCGCCCGCTCGCGAGCAGGTCGCGCACCAGCCAGATCTCGAACTCCGCGATGCCGAGCCCCGCGCAGGTCGCTTCGAGCAGCAGCTCCGAATGGTCGGTGACGAGGTTGCCGACCGGCAGCAGGCTGTGATGCGCGTCGCCGTTCACGAGCTCCCAGCGCGGATCGCCTTCGGGGTGCACGTAGCGCAGGCAGTTGTGTTGCTTGAGGTCGTCCGGCGTGGACGGGCGCCCGCAGCGGTCGAGATAGCCGGGCGTTGCGCACAGGATGCTGTCGTTGCGCGACAGGCGGTGGACGACGAGGTTGTCCAGGTAGTTCTCGCCTTCGTGAATGTCGAGGTCGAAGCCGCCGGCCACGAGGTCGTTGTGGTTGTCGGTGAGGCGCACGTCGAGCTGGATCGTCGGGTAGCGCGCGAGAAACGGCGCGACCAGCGGGGCGAGATGGCGGCGGCCGAACGCAACCGGCGCGGTGAGCTTCAGCGGGCCGCTCGGCTGCGCATTCAGCTCGGCGACGACACGCAGCGTGTCGTCGAGATCGGCGATCAGCGTGACGGCGCGTTCCAGGTAGATGTGGCCGGCCTCGGTCAGCGTGACGCTGTGCGTCGAGCGGTGCAGCAGCGCGACGCCGAGTGCCTCCTCGATCGCCGTGACCTTGCGCGCGACCGTCGACGTCGACACGTGCATCTCCTTCGCGACCGCCGAAAAACTCCCTGTTTCGACCACTCTCACGAACGCGCGCATCGCGCCCATGTGATCGATGCCGGTTTCTCTCGCGCCTTTTTTCATTCGATTCTCGCTGTTGCGTCCCACGCAAAACCGCTTTCGATAATACATAAGCGAGCTTGTTTTTGCAAAGGCATAGAATGCGAACCCGTCGCGTCGGGAAGCGGCGAACGACGAGCGGTACGAGACATCCAGGAGGGCACGATGACAGAAAACGGCTTCCGCGTCGAAGCGGATCTTTTAGGCAAACGAAGTATTCCGGACGACGCGTATTACGGTGTCCATACGCTGCGCGCGAAAGAGAACTTCGACATTTCGGGCCGCACCATCGCGTCGCTGCCGTACCTCGTGATGGCGCTCGCCGCCGTGAAGGAGGCCGCGGCCGACGCGAACTGCGAGCTCGGGCTGCTGCCGCGACCGTACCGCGATGCGATCGCCGCCGCGTGCGTCGAGATTCGCGAAGGGCGCCTGCACGACCAGTTCGTCGTCGACGTGATCCAGGGCGGAGCCGGCACGTCGACCAACATGAATGCGAACGAGGTGATCTGCAACCGCGCGCTCGAACTCATGGGGCACGCGCGCGGGCAGTACGAATACCTGCATCCGAACGAACACGTCAATCTCGCGCAGAGCACCAACGACGTCTATCCGACCGCGATCCGCGTCGCGACCTGCTTCGCGCTCGAGCACCTGCTCGAAGCGATGGCGCGCCTGCGCGATGCGTTCGCGGAGCGGGCCGACGCGTTCGCCGGCCTGCTGAAGCTCGGCCGCACGCAATTGCAGGACGCGGTGCCGATGACGCTCGGCCAGGAATTCTCGACCTACGCGGTGATGCTGACGGAAGACATTGCACGCCTGCAGGAAGCCGGCTGGCTGATTCGCGAGATCAACCTCGGCGCGACCGCGATCGGCACGGGCATCACCGCGCATCCGCAGTACGCGGAGAAGGCGCTGGCGGCGCTGCGGCGCATTACCGGGCTCGACCTGAGCACCGCGCCGAACCTGATCGAGGCGACCCAGGATTGCGGCGCGTTCGTGCAGGTCTCGGGTGTGCTCAAGCGGATCGCCGTGAAGCTGTCGAAGATCTGCAACGACCTGCGGCTGCTGTCGAGCGGCCCGCGCGCGGGGTTCGGCGAGATCAACCTGCCGCCGGTGCAGGCCGGCTCGTCGATCATGCCCGGCAAGGTGAATCCGGTGATCCCGGAAGTCGTCAACCAGGTCGCGTTCGAGGTGTTCGGCAACGACCTGACCGTGACCTTCGCCGCCGAGGCCGGGCAGCTTCAGCTCAACGCGTTCGAGCCGGTGATCGCCAGCGCGCTGTTCCGCAGCTTCAGCCACCTGACGGCCGCCTGCACGACGCTGGCGCAGCGTTGCGTGAGCGGGATCACCGCGAACCCCGAGCGGCTGCGCGAAACGATGGAGCGCTCGGTCGCGCTCGCGACCGCGCTGAATCCGTACATCGGCTACAAGCGTGCGACCGCCGTGGCGGCCGAAGCGCACGCGACCGGCAAGTCGATTCGCGAGGTCGTTCTCGAACGCCAGTGGATGACCGATGCGCAGGTCGACGAAGCGCTTCAGCCCGAAGCGCTGATCCGGCCGCGCGTGCTTTGACGCCGGCTGAAGGCCGCCGGCGCGCGCGTTGAGCGCCCGGCGGGCCGTCATTTCATCAGCGCCCCCGCGCGGGGCGCGACACATCAAGAAACTACGGAGACTCACGATGAACCACAGCAGCGAGCGCCCGGCCGGTCCGGCCGGCGGCGCGGATTCCCGTCATGCCGACCCCGACGCGATGTTTGCATCGCACGAAGCAGGTTACGCGAAGCAGTTGAAGCCGCGGCACGTGCAGATGATCGCGATGGGCGGTGCGATCGGCACCGGCCTCTTCCTCGGTGCGGGTGGACGCCTGCAGAGCGCGGGGCCCGCGCTCGCGCTCGTGTATCTCGTCTGCGGCGTGTTCGCCTTCCTGATCATGCGCGCGCTCGGCGAGCTCGTGATGCACCGGCCGACCAGCGGCAGCTTCGTGTCGTACGCGCGGGAGTTCATGGGCGAGCGCGCATCGTTCGTCGCGGGCTGGATGTACTACCTGAACTGGGCGACGACCGGCATCGTCGACATCACGGCGGTCGCGATCTACATGAAGTACTGGGCCGTGTTCACGGACGTGCCGCAGTGGGTGTTCGCGCTCGGTGCGCTCGGGATCGTGTCGGTGATGAACATGATCGGCGTGAAGGTGTTCGGCGAGATGGAGTTCTGGTTCTCGCTCGTCAAGGTGGGGACGCTCGCGGTGTTCCTCGCGGTCGGCGCGGTGTTTCTCGCGAGCGGCCATCCGGTCGCCGGGCAGATGCCGGGGCTTCACCTGGTCGCGGATCATGGCGGGATCTTTCCGCACGGGCTCCTGCCGGCCGTGCTGATCGTGCAGGGCGTCGTGTTCGCGTACGCGAGCATCGAGCTCGTCGGCGTCGCGGCGGGCGAGACGGCCGATGCGCGCAAGGTCCTGCCGAAGGCGATCAACAGCGTGATGTGGCGTATTGCGCTGTTCTATGTCGGCTCCGTCGTGCTGTTGACGATGCTGCTGCCGTGGACCGCATACAGCTCGCACGAAAGCCCGTTCGTGACGTTCTTCAGCAAGCTCGGCGTGCCGTACGTCGGCACCGTGATGAACGTCGTGGTGCTGACCGCCGCGCTGTCGAGCCTGAACTCCGGCCTCTATTCGACCGGGCGCGTGCTGCGCTCGCTGGCGATGGGCGGATCGGCGCCGCGCTTCGTGTCGCGGATGAACGCGCGCGGCGTGCCGTACGGCGGGATCCTGATCACGGTCGCGATCAACGCGATCGGCGTGCCGTTGAACTACATCGTGCCGGCGCAGGCGTTCGAGATCGTGCTGAACATGGCGTCGCTCGGGATCATCACGACGTGGGGCTTCATCGTCATGTGCCAGATCCTGTTCCGCCGCGCGGTCGATCGCGGCGAGCTGAAGGCGGTGTCGTTCCGGATGCCCGGCGCGCCGTTCACGTCGTGGCTCACGCTGGCCTTCCTCGTCGGCGTGCTGGTGCTGATGGCGTTCGACTATCCGGGCGGCACGTGGACCATCGCGATGATTCCGGTCGTCGTGCTCGCACTCGTGGTGGGCTGGAAGCTGGCGAAGCGCGGTGCCGCGCGAGAACAGGCGGAGAATGCGCGTACGTCCGTCGCCACGGGTGCCGTCGCCGATCCGGCGCGGGGCGCCTGACGGTACACGCCGGGCGCGCCGGCGCGGTCGCGCCCGGCGCGCCGGTACGGTCAGTTCAAGCCGGCGCGTTCGCCGACCCATCGGCCGAAATCGCCGGCCATCTCCGCGGTCAGCTCGTGGCCGGCTTCGTACAGCCGCGTATCGTGCGCGACACCGAGCGCCGTGAGTTTCGCATCGGCGGTGTCGGCCCATGCGACGGGCAGCTTGTCGTCGAAGCGGCCGTGCACGATCAGCGCATGGAGCGGGCGAAGCGCATCGCGCGGCGCGATCAGCGGATCGATTTCGGGCAGGATGCGCCCGCACAGCACCGCGAAGGCGGCGACATCGTCCGGCGACGTGAGGCCGACGCCCGCGCTCATGATGCCGCCCTGGCTGAAGCCGGCGATCACGGTCGGCAATGCGGCGCCCGCGCCGTCGCGGGCGCGGAATGCACGCAGCAGCGTGATCAGTTGAATGCGGCTTTCGTCCGCGCGGGCCGCGTCGATTTCGGGGCCGTTCGGGCCGAAGCGCACCGGAAACCATGCATGCTGGCCGGGCCCGAACGTGAGCGGGCCGCGCAGGAACGCGATCTCGATCCGGGGATCGACGATGCCGGCCAGGTTCAGCAGGTTGGTTTCGTTGCCGCCGACGCCATGCAGCAGCAACAGGCGGGCAACGGGGCGGCCGGCGGCCGGGCGCAGCCGGTATGGGAGGCCCGACTCGGGATCGGTGGTCAGCGGCAGGACGTCGGTCATTGCGTGAATCCGGAAAGGGAACGATGCGACAGTCTAGAGCGTACGGGCGGGCGGGTGAATCGTCGGCGAGCGATTGATTGTTTCCTGGGAGGAATGAATTCGACGCATCGAGCCTGCCGCTCATGCGCAGGCGATGCCGCCGCCACGCCCGAACCCGCTAGGGAAAACCATAGTGCCCGGAATGCCGCGCGCGCAAGAGCGAGTAAGCGCGCAGTCAGCTTCGCTATTCAGAATCGCCGAACTCATTCAAAAAGCAAACCAGGAGACAGGCGATGCATGATGGGTTGGTGAAAAAAATCGAAGCGCATCCGAAGTACGCGCTGCTCAAGCGACGGCGCAATACGCTCGGTGTCTTTCTGACCGCGCTGATGTTGATCGTCTACTACGGCTACATCGCGCTGATCGCGTTCGACAAGTCGTTTCTCGCGAAGCCCGTGAGCACCGGCGTGACGAGTGTCGGCGTGCCGATCGGCATGGCGGTGATCGTGTTCACCGTCGTCATCACCGGCATCTACGTGCGCCGCGCGAACAACGAATACGACCAACTGACGCAGGACATCCTGCAGGACGTCGCCCGATGAAGAAGACACTTTCGACGATGCTGGTCGCGCTGCTGGCCGCGAGTGCGTGCGGCGTGGCCGTCGCGGGCGGCGGCGATGTCGGGCAGACCGCCAAGCAGGCGACCAACACCACGGCCATCGTCCTGTTCGCGCTGTTCGTGGCAGGGACGCTGTGGATCACCAAGTGGGCGGCTTCCCGCACGCGCTCCGCGGCGGATTTCTATACGGCCGGCGGCGGCATTACCGGGTTTCAGAACGGGCTGGCCATTTCGGGCGACTACATGTCGGCCGCTTCCTTCCTCGGCATTTCCGCCGCGGTGATGACCTCGGGTTACGACGGCCTGATCTATTCGATCGGCTTTCTGGTCGGCTGGCCGGTCATCACGTTCCTGATGGCCGAGCGGCTGCGCAACCTCGGCAAGTTCACCTTCGCCGACGTCGCGGGCTACCGCTTCGAGCAGGGGCCGATCCGCAGTTTCGCTGCAATCGGCACGCTGGTGGTGGTGGCGTTCTACCTGATCGCGCAGATGGTGGGCGCGGGGCAGCTCATCAAGCTGCTGTTCGGTCTCGACTACTGGGTGGCCGTCGTGATCGTCGGCGCGCTGATGATGGTCTACGTGCTGTTCGGCGGCATGACCGCGACCACCTGGGTGCAGATCATCAAGGCGTGCCTGCTGCTCGCGGGCGTGACGTTCATGGCGATCATGGTGCTCGCGCAGTACGGCTTCAGCCCGGAGGCGCTGTTCGCCCACGCCGTGGAGGTCAAGACCGCGATTGCCGCGAATGCCGGAAAATCGACGGACGACGCGACCCGTATCGGGCTGTCCGTCATGTCGCCGGGCGGGTTCATCAAGGATCCGGTCTCGGCCATCTCGTTCGGCATGGCGCTGATGTTCGGCACCGCCGGCCTGCCGCACATCCTGATGCGCTTCTTCACGGTGCCGGATGCGAAGGAAGCACGCAAGTCGGTGTTCTGGGCCACCACCTGGATCGGCTATTTCTACGTGCTGATCTTCATCATCGGCTTCGGCGCGATCACGCTGGTGCTGACCAATCCGGAACTGTCCGACGTGGCCAAGGGCGTGATCAAGGGCGGCGCGGGCACGGCCAACATGGCCGCGGTGCTGGTGGCCAAGACGGTGGGCGGCGACGTGTTCTACGGCTTCATCTCGGCCGTGGCCTTCGCGACGATCCTGGCCGTGGTCGCCGGGCTCACGCTGTCCGGCGCTTCCGCGGTGTCGCACGATCTCTATGCGACCGTCTTCAAGAACGGCAAGGCCGACAGTGCCGACGAACTGAAGGTGTCGCGCATCACGACGCTGGTGCTCGGCGTGATCGCCGTGCTGCTGGGCATCGCGTTCGAGAAGCAGAACGTCGCGTTCATGGTGTCGCTGGCCTTTGCCGTGGCGGCGTCGGCCAACTTCCCGGTGCTGTTCCTGTCGATGATGTGGAAGGGATGCACCACGCGCGGCGCGGTCATCGGCGGGTTCCTTGGGCTGGTCTCGTCGGTGGGGCTGACCATCGTGTCGCCGTCGGTGTGGGAGGCAACGCTCGGTTATCCGAAGGGTTCGGCGTGGTTCCCGTACACGTCGCCCGCGCTGTTCTCGATGACCATCGGCTTCGTGGGCGTGTGGCTGTTCTCGGTGCTTGACTCGAGCGCGCGCGCACGGTCGGAGAAGGGCGCGTTCGCCGCGCAGCAGGTGCGCTCGGAAACGGGCCTGGGGGCGACCCGCGCCAGCAGCCACTGACCGGCCGCCGGTCACGCCCGCTCCAGGGCCGACGATGCCGTTCATCGCATCGTCGGCCCCGGGGCGGGCGGTATCGTTTTCAGCCGTCCGTCCAATGATTCACCGGCAATAAAAAATCGCGCATTCAACCGGATTCGCCGATAATTCGCAAACGTTTTGCGAAAGTCATATAACGGTCAATTCGCGGATCGAATAAATAAAAAAATATCCGTATCCCGGATTTCCGGTCACGCACAGGCACCGCCAGAAGCCTTGAGGCAGAGGGTTAACGGCAGATCCCGGCAATACTTTAGGGTTCTTTCGCCACAATTATTCATTGCATTTTTATCAATGAACGATTGATTTCCGGTCATCGGAGCGTCATACACCATCCCCGATAATTCGGCGCTCACATTCTTTCAATAGACCAAACGGCGATCGAAGCCGGATCGCTGCGGGGAGCTGTACTCATGACCATCCGTCATCGCATTACGCTGCTAGTCGTCCTGACGTTCTTCGCGCTGTCCGCGATCGGCATTTATGCCGTGTACCAGACGCGCAAGAGCGCGTCGGAGGTGCGTCAGGTTACCCAGGGCATCGTGCCGAGCGCGCTCGCGTCGGCCGATCTCGTCGCCGATGTGAAGAACATCCAGATCGCGACGATGACGCTCGTCTACGCGCCCGACGCGAATACCGCCGCCCAGGCGCGTGACGAGCTGAAGGCGAAGCAGGCTGCGCTGCGCGCCGCACTCGACGTGCAGGCGAAGTCGGCGGTCGGCCAGGCGCAGGTCGGGCTCGTGTCGCAGGCGAAGGACAGCGCCGCGAACTATTTCGCGGCGATCGACGACACCGTGAAGATGAAGGCCGACGGCAAGCCCGAGATGGCGCAGGCGTACCTGTTCGCGAACGTCGCGCAGTATCGCGACGAACTCGAAAGCATCGTCGACACGCTGCGCGTCGAGAAGAACCGCCAGAAGGACGTCGCGATCAGCGCGCTGAACGGGATGCTCTCGACGACGGCGACCGCGATCGCGGGCGTCGCCGGCACGGTGATCGTGCTGCTGACCGCGCTCGGCTTGCTGCTGTATCGCCAGATCACGCGCCCGCTGATCGGGATGCAGACGGCGATGAGCGAGATCGCGGCGAGCCAGGATTTCACGCGCCGCGTACCGGTGGGCCGGATGGACGAAATCGGCCATTCGATCGTCGCGTTCAACGGGATGATCGAGAAGATCCAGGAGAACGCCGCGCAGCTCAAGCAGAAGACGGCGGACATCCAGGCGATGCTGCAGAACATGCAGCAGGGGATCCTGACCGTCGTCGAAGGCGGCGTCGTGCATGCCGAGTATTCGGCGTACCTCGAGACCATCTTCGAGACGAGCGACATCGCCGGCCGCGACCTGATGGCGCTCGTGTTCGACGATTCGGCGATCGGCGCCGACGCGCGTTCGCAGGTCGACGCGGCCGTGCATGCGTGCCTCGGCGAAGACAGCATGAACTTCGAGTTCAACGAGCACCTGCTGGTGAATGAAGTCGCGAAGCGGATGCCGGACGGCCGCGAGAAGTGGCTCGACCTGAGCTGGTCGGCGATCACCGACGAGACCGACACGGTGGTGCGCCTGATGCTGTGCGTGCGCGACGTGACCGAGATCCGCGAGCTGACCGCGCAGGCCGGCGAGCAGCAGCGCCGCCTCGAGATGATCGGCGAGATCCTGTCGATCAGCCAGGACAAGTTCCACGACTTCGTGCACAGCGCGAAGGGTTTCCTCAGCGAGAACGAGCGGATGATCCGCCAGCACGAGCGCGCCGATCACTCGATCGTCGCGGCGCTGTTCCGCAACATGCACACGATCAAGGGCAATGCACGCACGTACAGCCTCCAGCACCTGACGAACATCGTCCACGAAGCGGAGCAGGCGTACGACTCGCTGCGCCGCGCGGACGGCGGCCCCGAGTGGAACCGCGACGCGCTGATGGACGACCTGGCGCGCGTGCGCGAGGCCGTCGAGCACTACGCGACGATCAACGCGGTCACGTTGGGCCGCAGCGGTGACGCGGTGCAGGGCGGCGCCGACTTCCTGATGGTCGAGCGCGCGCACATCAGCGAGAGCCTGCGCGTGCTCGACGGCGCCGATCCGGCGAACGCGGCCGACTGGCACGCGGCACGCGATGCCGTACGCCGCATGCTGAGCCAGCTCGGCACGCAGGGGATCGGCGATGCGCTCGGCGGCGTGATCGAGTCGCTGCCGTCGCTCGCCGCCGAACTCGGCAAGCCGGCGCCCGTCGTGCATATCGACAGCCATGGCCAGCGCGTGCGCAGCGAAATCGTCGCGACGCTGAAGAACGTGTTCATGCACCTGCTGCGCAACGCGATCGACCACGGGATCGAATCGTCCGACGAGCGGCGCGCGGCCGGCAAGGCGGCATCCGGCACGATCGACATCGCGGTCGGCGTGGGCGGCGGCGAGCTGTGGTTTGTGCTGAGCGACGACGGCCGCGGCCTCGCGCTCGACCGGATTCGCGGCATCGCGCGCGAGCGTGGCTGGATCGACGCCGACCACGACGCGGCGTTGTCCGACGACGCGGTGGCCGAGCTGATCTTCCGCCCCGGCTTCTCGACCGCGAGTGCCGTGACCGAAGTGTCGGGGCGCGGCGTCGGCATGGACGCGGTGCGCAACTTCCTGAAGCGCGACGGCGGCGATATCGCGCTGCGTTTCACCGACGATCGTGTCGGCGCGCCGTACCGTGCATTCGAAACGATCGTGTCGTTGCCGGCCCGCTTCGCGGCCGACGGTGCCGCTCACGAGCGCGCGCGCGGCGCGGACGTCGGCGTTGTGGAGTGACGAAGTGATCGTGCAGGCGTGGATGATCCAGATGGCCGCCGCGCTGGCGGGCGGCGCAGTCGTCGCAATCGTGGCGGCGATCGTATTTCGCGTGATGCGCAAGCGGCTCGTCGCGGCGCTGGAGCGCGATGCGCATGCGTTGCGCGGTGCGCTCGACGCGGCCGGCGAGCGTGCCGAACAGGCGGCGTCCGCGCACGCGGAGGCGGCCGACGCATGGGCGCAACGCGAGGCGCAGCTCGAGGATGCGCTGGCACGCGAGACTTCCGCGGCCGGCACGCAGCGTGACGCGCTGCAGGCCATGTCGGCCGATCGCGCCGCGCTGGCGCAGCACGCGCAGAAGATCGCTGACGAAGCCGCGCGCCTGCGCGGGCTCGCCGGCACCTTCGAGCGCTGGCACGAGCAGATGATCTCGCTGACCACGCAGAACCAGGACATGCGCACGAAGAACCAGGAGCTGTCGGCGATCGTCGCGCACGTGTCGATCGTGTCGCTGAACGCGTCGATCGAGGCGGCGCGTGCCGGCACGGCCGGGCGCGGCTTCTCGATCGTCGCGAGCGAGGTGCGCGGGCTGGCCGCGCGCTCGCAGCAGCTGTCGAACAGCTATCGCGACAGCCTGAACCGCAACGATCTCGTGACGGCCGCGACGTTCCAGGACATCCAGGCCGGCGGCAAGATGATCACGGCCGCGCTGGCGACCGTCGAGGCGCTGGCCGGGCAACTGCATGCGCGGATCGACGGAGGCGCGGCGTGATCAGCGCGCAGGCGAAAGCCGGTTTCGAGCGGATTTTCTTCGATGCGGCGCGCACGCGGCTCGCATCCGGCGGTGCGTGCGACATCCGGCCGTCCGCCGGCGCGGCGCATGACGGGCACGATCGCGCGCACGCGAAGTCGCGCGCGAAGCCGACGGTGCCCGAGCACGTCGCGGCGCTGACGATCTCGGCGCTGCATTTCCGCCTGCTGCTCGCGCTGCGCTTCAGCGACGACGACGCGACGCGCCGCCATTTCGCCGGCGCGACCGCGGGCACCGGCAGCCAGCGGCCGCTGCCCGAAGCGTTCATGGAGGTCGCGAACCTGTGCTGCGGCGCGATCAACCAGGCGCTGACCGCCCCGTTTCCCGACCTGGGGATGTCGACGCCTTATCTGCTGAGCGGATCGAGCATCGATTACCTGGGCGCGCTGTCGCCCGATCACGTGGCCGCTTACGACCTGACGCTCGACGGCGGCGTGCGGGTCTGCGCGACGCTGTGCGTATGCGCGAACGCGCCGGTCGATTTCCATGTGCCGGAAACGGCCGTGATGGAAACCGGCGGCGAGCTCGAACTGTTCTGACCGACCCCGACCGACCATTAGGAAACCTTGAGATGACCGTAGACCAACCCGTCAGCAAGGTGCTCGTGCTGGACGACAGTCGCGCGCACGCCGACGCGATCAAGCGTTTCTGCGACGAGCACAACCTGGTCGGCCTGACCGTGCGGCGCAACCGGCTGCTGAAGGTGCTGCGCTCGAACATCGACCTCGGCGCGATCCTGCTGGCCGAGGATTACGGCGGCTCGCCGGCCGAGAGCGCGATCATCGCGACGCAGATCGATGCGCTGCGCCCCGAGCTGCCGATCATTCTGCGCCGCGACGCGCACGCGTCGCGCGACGGGTTGCCGGAGGCGCTCGCGCGCGTCGCGTGCGCGGCCTACGTCGCGGACGACATGACGCCGCTCAAGCGCGCGATCGACGAATACCTGTTCGGCCGCGATTACCCGAACGCGCTCGTGCGCGGCATCTCGGAGATCACCGAGGCGCGCCTCGACGGCCTGTTCCCGGGCATGACGATCGAGCACGAAACGCCGTGTATCGTGCGCGACCAGATCATCTTCGGCGAAGTGTTCAGCCTGATCGCGCTCGAAAGCGCGTGGTGCCGCGGCTACATGCTGCTGCAGACGAGCGAGCAGCCGCTGCTCGACATGCTCGGCGGCACGCGCGACGCCGGCCGCGCGCCGGATTTCCGCGACGTGAACAGCGTGCTCGGCGAGCTCACCAATCTCGTGTGGGGCGCGTTCAAGAACCGCTATCTCGGCGACGCCGAGGCACTGGCGCGCCATCCGGTGCAGGTGCCGCTCGTCGTCAATCACAAGCAGAAGTTCATCTCGTTCGGCGGCGACTGCCCGCAGCTCTGCTTCAAGTACCGGATGACCGACCCGGCATCGGGGCGCGCCGTCTGCATCGACCAGCGCTTCGTGTTCAGCCTGAGCTGGTCGCCGGAGGATTTCCGCGAATCGGTGCAGGACGTGGGGCCGATGGTCGAATCGGGTGAACTCGAACTGTTTTGAATGTTGAAGTCGCAAAGAGGAAAGGGGAATACAGCATGGCAAAGATTCTGGTGGTCGACGATTCAGGCACGGTGCGCGACGAGGTCGCGGGTTTCCTGCGCAATCACGGGCTCGACGTCGCGACGGCCGTCGACGGCAAGGACGGGCTCGCGAAGCTCAAGGCGACGCCCGGCGTGCGCCTCGTGATCAGCGACGTGAACATGCCGAACATGGACGGCCTGACGATGGTCGAGAAGATCCGCGGCGAACTGGCGAATTCGACGGTCAACGTCGTGATGCTGACGACCGAAAGCAGCCCGGCAATGAAGGAGCGCGGCAAGGCCGCCGGCGTGAAGGGCTGGATCGTGAAGCCGTTCAAGGGCGACGCGGTGCTCGACGCGTTGAAGAAGCTCGCGGGCTGACGCGCGTCGGCGACGTCAGCTTGCAGGACGGTGCGACGGTCGAGGTCCGCTCCGCACCGCAGACGCCCGCGATGACTGCGCGGATGAATACGTTCGGCGCGATCCGGGGCGGTGTGCTGGCCATTGGTGTCATGGGTGCCGTCTTTTTTCTTGGTGGCGTCGGGCATCTGTGGCCGGGCGGGCGCGGGTGGCGCAGCGGCGGCTCCCGGTCGCGCGCTGAAGCGGTCCCCCGTTCGTTACCGGGCGTCCGGCGCGGCGCTCGCGAATTCGTCGACGACGGCTTCGATCACCGCCTGCACGCGTGCGGTCTTGTAGAGATCGGCATGTGCGACGAGCCACACGTCGAAATGATTGCATCGTCGGGGCATGAGGCGCACCAGTTCCGGCTCGGCTTCGGCGCGGAAGCACGGCAGCTCCGCTATGCCGAGCCCCGCAAGCGCGGCCTCGACCAGCATCATCGTCGATGATGTCTGGAACATCACGCGGCCGCGCGACGTCGGTTCGCCGCACAGGGCGTCCCACATCGTCGGCACCACCGGCTGCTGGTACATCACCAGGTCGTGTCCTTCGAACGCACTGCCTGCGACCGGTTCGCCACGCTCGGCCAGATAGCGGCGCGATGCGTAGATGCCCGTTTCGAGATGCCCCAGCAGCCTGACGATCAGGTCCGGTGATTCCGGCCGCAACGTGCGAATCGCGAGATCCGCTTCGCGGCGCGTGAGATTGGCGATTTCGGCCGACGTCACGCACACGACGTCGATGCCGGCATGCCTGCGCCGCAAGCTGGCGATGGCGGGAATCACGAAACGCTTGCCGAGCGAGTCGGTCGTGGCAATGCGCACCGACCCGGCAAGCTGCTCGTCGAGCCCCATCACGCGTCGCTCGATGGTGAGCGACGCCCGTTCCATCGTTTCGGCGGGTTCGAGCAGCGCTTCGCCCGCGGTCGTCAGCACATAGAGGGTCGGGGTTCGGAGAAACAGGCGGGCCGAGAGTTCGTCTTCGAGCGCGGCGATCCGACGCCCCACCGTCGCCTGATCGACGTTCAGTTGCGCCGCGGCGCCGCGAAGCGTGCCGGTGCGCGCAAGGGCCAGGAAGAAGCGGGCGTTGTCCCAGTTCATACGGGTCGGCAGTGTCATCGGGCAGGGCGGCGGCGGGGAGTGGAGATGCATATCTGCATCAGGCAAATGCGAAATTATCACTTTTCTGCATCGTGTGCCGTTTCTAGACTCCCGGGATCTGCCTGGAGGTTTCATGCCCGATTGCCATCCCGTTTCCCTTCCCGTATCCATCACGACAGCGTGCCGCCCGACGGCCCGCGAACGCCGCTTCACGCTTGCGCTCGTCGCGATCGGCATGTTCATGGCGGTACTCGATACGACGATCGTCAACGTTGCGCTGCCCGCGATGCGCGCGAATCTCGGTGCGACGGTCGCGGCGCTCGCGTGGATCGTCGACGCATATACGCTCAGTTTCGCCGCGCTGATTCTCGCGGGCGGCGCGCTGTCCGACCGGTTCGGTGCCAAGCACGTCTATCTCGCGGGGCTGGCGCTGTTCGTCGCGGCATCGGCCGGATGCGGCTTCGCGCCGTCCGTGGCCGTCCTCGTGGCCGCGCGATTCGTGCAGGGCATGGGCGCCGCGCTCTTTTTACCCGCGTCGCTCGCGGTCGTGCGCAGCACCTTCGACGTGCCTGCCGAGCGGGCGCGGGCGATTGCGGTATGGGCGGGCATCGCGTCGGTCGCGGTGGCCGTGGGCCCGGTGCTGGGCGGCGTCCTCGTGGACGATTTCGGCTGGCGCAGCGCATTCCTGATCAATGTGCCGACCGGTGCGGTCGCTCTTGCCGGGGCGGCCGTGCTCGTTCGGGCGTCGGTCGCGCGGCATGCGCGCCGCTTCGATTGGGCCGGCCAGTGTGTCGGTGCGATCGCGCTCGGTGCGCTGTGTTTTGCCGTGATCGAGCTGCCGACGCGCGGCCCGGGTGCGGCGGAAGTCCGGGGCGCGCTGCTGGTCGCCGGTCTTGCCGCCGGCGCGCTGGTCATCATCGAACGGCGTGCTCGCGATCCGATGGTTCCGCTGGCATGGTTTCGCAATCGCACCTTCGTCGCGATGAACCTGATGGGCAGCCTCGTTTATGTCGGGTACTTCGGCCTGCTGTTCGTCCTGAGCCTGTACCTGCACGGGCGCTTCGGCATGAGCGCGCGGCAGACGGGGCTGACGCTGTTGCCGTTCGCGCTGAGCCTGTCGCTCGGCAATCTGCTGTCTGGAAAATTGCAAGGCCGTGTCCATCCGGTCCGGCTGATGGCGAACGGCCTCGGGATGGCGGCGCTGGCCATGCCGGCACTCGCGGCCGCGTTGACGCTGCGTGCGCCGTGGCCGGTGGCCTGGGCGGCGATGGCCGCGTTCGGCACCGGGACCGCGCTGTCCGTGGCGCCGATGATCGCGACCGTACTCGAACAGGTGCCCGCGGACGCGGCGGGCGTGGCGTCGGGATTCCTCAATGCGGCGAGACAGGCAGGCAGCCTGTTCGGTGTGGCCATCGCCAGCGCCGCGACGATACTGCTGCCGAATCCGACCGCCGCCCTATGGGCGATCGCGGCGGTCGGTTGTATCGCCTATGCGACGGCCGCTCTTGCCGCGCGGACGGCAGGCACGGCGAGGGCCGCGCAACGGCGCGGTTGATGCGCGAGTCGCCTGGTTGTTGCACGACGGCACGCCGGCTACTGCGCGTGCATGCGCGTCCACGCGACTGGACGCCGCACGGAATGTGGAGGACGATTTCAACACCGTGCCGTGAACGGGCGTGCATCACCGCCGCCTGTTCGTGCCGTGCCGAACCCTGCCGAACCCTGCCGAACCCCGTCGAGCGAATCATCATGGAACCCGATCAAGAGACTGCCGAGCCGATCCTGTTGCGCGACGCGCACGACGGCGTCGTCACGCTGCGATTGAATCGCCCGCAGCAATTCAACGCGTTATCCGAGGCGATGCTCGCGAGCCTGCACGATGCGTTCGATACGCTGGCGGCCGATCCGCACGTGCGCTGCGTCGTGCTGGCCGCCGAAGGCCGGGCGTTCTGCGCGGGCCACGACCTGCGGCAGATGCGCGGCACGCCCGAGCTCGATTACTACCGCACGCTGTTCGCGCAGTGCAGCCGCGTGATGCTCGCGATGCGCGCGTTGCCGGTGCCGGTGATCGCACGCGTGCACGGCATCGCGACGGCGGCCGGCTGCCAGCTCGTCGCCGCGTGCGATCTGGCCATCGCGGCCGATACCGCGCGCTTCGCGGTATCGGGCATCAACGTCGGGCTGTTCTGCTCGACGCCGGCCGTTGCGTTGAGCCGCAACGTCACGGCGAAGCGCGCGTTCGACATGCTCGTGACCGGGCGTTTCGTCGATGCGGCGACGGCCGCCGCGTGGGGGCTCGTCAACGAGGCCGTGCCCGAGGACGCGCTCGACGCGGCCGTCGCACGCAAGGTCGCCGAGATCGTCGCGAAGAGCCCGGCCGCGGTGCGGTACGGCAAGCAGATGTTCTATCGCCAGCGCGAGTTGCCGCTCGACGAAGCCTATGCGTATGCGGGCGACGTGATGGCGCGCAACATGATGGAAGAGGATGCGGGCGAAGGGATCGACGCGTTCCTCGAGAAGCGCAAGCCGACGTGGCGTTCGTAGTGCGACGTCGAAGGCCGGCGAACGGCGCGGAAGGGCCGTAACCCGGGCCTGTCCCGTACACCGGAAAACGAACGGGCTGCCCGAGGCAGCCCGCAGCCGAAGCGGCACTTGCGGCGTAGCGCGCTGCCGCGGCGACCCGTGTCAGCGCCCGTAGCTTCCGGTCCGCAGCGCCGGCTGTTCGCTCGACGCACCGGGCGGCACGATCACGACCGGCACGCGACGCGCGAGCGCGCACATCAGCTCGTAGCCGATCGTGCCGCTGGCTTCCGCCACGTCGTCCACCTTCACCTGGTCGCCCCACAGCTCGACGCTCGACCCGATGCCCGCGTCCGGGCACGGCGTCAGGTCGACGGTCAGCATGTCCATCGACACGCGGCCGACGATGCGCGTCATCACGCCGTCCACCGCGATCGGCGTGCCGGTCGGCGCGTGGCGCGGATAACCGTCCGCATAACCGCACGCGACGACGCCGATCCGCATCGGCCGGTCGGCCGTGAAGCGGCGGCCGTAGCCGACGGTTTCTTCCGGCGCGAGCGTCTGCACGCCGATGATCTTGCTCGTCAGCGTCATCGCGGGCATCAGCGGCGTGTCGGCGATATCCCGCGACGCACCCGTCGGCGATGCACCGTACAGGATCGTGCCGGGCCGCACCCAGTCGCGGTGCGCGTGCGGATGCCACAGCACGGCCGCCGAGTTCGACGTCGAACGCTCGCCGGGAATCCCCGCCGTGGCCGCATCGAACTGTTCGAGCTGCCAGTCGGCCTGGCCTTCGTCGGCGTTCGCGAAATGCATCATCAGCGTGATCTTGCCGATCGACGGCGCGCCGGCCGCGCGCTCCCACGCCGCGCGGAAAACGTCGGGCCGGTAGCCGAGGCGGTTCATCCCGGAGTTCATCTTGAGCTGGATGTCGATCGGCTGCCGCGGCTTTGCCGCGATCAGCAGGTCGAGCTGTTCGTCGCAGTGCACGGACACCGTCAGCCGATGACGGTCGGCCAGCTCGACGTCGGCCGGCTCGAAGATCCCTTCGAGCAGCAGCACGGGCTTGTCCCAGCCGAGCTCGCGCACGCGCACGGCTTCGTCGAGGTCGAGCAGCGCGATGCCGTCGGCGGCGGCGAGGCCCGGATAGATCCGCTCGATGCCGTGGCCGTATGCGTCGGCCTTGACGACGGCCCACACGCGCGATTGCGCGGCGGTGCGGCGGATGAAGTCGAGGTTGTGGCGGATGGCGTCAGGGCGGATATGGGCGACGATGGGACGGGGCATGGCGATGTCTCGGATCGGATGTCGTTGGGCGCGCGCGGCGGCGTGGGTTCGGCAGTCCGGCGCGAAAACACGCCGGGCCAGTGTTGAACGCTATCTTATTGGTGTTCGACCAGTTTTAATTAACGTATTTGTCGACGATTTGGTGGAAATTTTTGTGTTCGTCCCGGCTGGGCGCGGCTGTCGACAGGCCGCGCAGCCGAGTCTCCCGTCTAGAAAACCGGTGCGCGAACGGCATGACGCAATGCTAAGCTCTCGGCGATCTTGTCATTGATCAATGTAACGATAAAGGAGGAGACTTTTGATGACGACGTCCCAGCTGTGCCTGTTCATCGTCGCGCTGTTGCCGTTCACGATGACGTTTCTCGCGAAGGCCCGCAAGGGTTACGACAACCGCACGCCGCGCGACTACCTGGCGAAGCTCGAAGGCTGGCGCGCGCGGGCGCAGGCCGCGCACCAGAACGCATGGGAGGCGCTCGCGCTGTTCACGGCCGCGCTGGTGGTGGCATGGCACAACGGCGCGAACGTGCATCGCGTCGACCAGCTCGCGATGGCGTTCGTCGCGATCCGGATCGTCTACATGCTGATGTACCTGCTGAACTGGGCGTCGCTGCGTTCGCTCGTGTGGTTCGGCGGGATGGCGTGCGTGGTCGCGTTGTTCTTCGCTGCGCCGTAGGCGCCGGCAGGCAAGGCGAGGCCGGCTTCGTGCGCCGGCCCGTCAGGCGCCGCCCGCGCCGCGCGCGTGACTGTCGTTGGATGCGGGCGCAACGATCTTCGCGAGCGTGGCGGGTGGCGCGGCTTCGGCTTCGCGACGCAGGAACGCGATCAACGGATCGAGCAGCCGGTGCCGCGCGGACGGGTTGCGACGCAGCACGAAGCGCCATGACGCATCGCGTGCGAGGCCCGGTACCAGCGGCACCAGGCGCCCGCTGCGCAGTTCGGGCTCGATCAGCGGCACGCGGCCGAGCGCGATGCCCGCGCCGCCGACCGCCGCGCCGATCACCTGGCTGAAACTGCTGTAACGGACGATCTTCGTCTCGAAGTCGTCCGGCAAGCCGAATTCCGATGCCCAGTTATGCCAGTCGATCTCGGGGCTGTCCTCGTGCATCTCCTGCAGCAGCCGCGAGCGGCACACGTGCCCCGATGCGTACGGAAACAGCTCGGGGCTGCACACCGGGAACACCGTCTCCCGGATCAGCACGTCGTCGTCGTCCCGCAGCCGGTGCGCGGGCACGTGCACGATCGCCAGATCGACGCCGCTGCGCGCGAAATCCGGTTCGTCGTCGAGCACGACGGCGTGCAGCGGCGTTTCGGGATGAAGCGACGAGAATTCCGCGAGGCGGCGTGCGAGCCACATTGCCGAAAACGGCGCGTTGGCGGAAACGGTGAGCCGTTGCGCGGTGCCGCGAATCTCGGCGCAGGCATCGGTGAGGCGCGACAGCGCATCGCTGACGGCCGGCAGCAGGCGCTCGCCGGCCGGCGTGAGGCCGATGCCGCCGAGCCCCGTGCTGCGTTCGAGCAGCCGTGCGCCGAGCGATTCCTCGAGCGCGCGAATCTGGTGGCTGACCGCGCTCGTCGACACGTTCAGCTCGACCGCCGCGCGCGCGAACCCGCCGAGGCGGACGGCCGCCTCGAAAGCCCGCAACGCGCTGAGGGGAGGGAGGTGCGACATGGCGGGTATTGTAGTTGACTCAACACCCGTTGAAAAATCATCTTTTGCCGCGCGCGGGCCGCGCGGGTAGCCTCGATCCGGTCAAGAAAAAATGCAACCAGACACTACCGGAGGGCTTCATGTATTTCGACCGACGACTATGGGCAATGATGGCGGGACTGCGCTGGCGGGTCGCCGCGGCCGTCGCGCTCGGACTGCTCGCGATGGGTGTCGGGATCCTGCGCTTCGTGTTCCTCGGCCGCGTGCTGGCGCTGGTCTTTTCCGGCGCGCCGGCGCGCAGCATCGGCGAAGCCGTCGTTGCAACGGCGGTCTGCGTGCTGCTGCGCGCGTGGCTCGACCATCGCCGCACGGTGCTCGCGCAGCACACGGCCGGGCGTGTGCAGGCCACGCTGCGCGCGCGGCTGTTCGACCGGATCGCGGCGCTCGGCCCCGCATGGTTCAGCGGCGAACGCACGGGCGGCGTGATGCTGGCCGTCGTCGACGGCGTCGAGCAGCTGCAGACCTTTTTCGGCACCTACCTGCCGCAGCTCGTGATCGCCGCCTGCGCGCCGGTGATGATCTTCGCGGTGCTCGCGTGGTGGGACGTGCCGACGGCCGCCATCCTGCTGGTCGCGGCGCTCGTCACGCTCGCGCTGCCGCAACTCGTGCATCGTGCCGACAAGCGCGCGGCGCTCGCGCGCTCGGCCGCGTTCAAGGCGTTCGGCGAGGAGTTTCTCGACGCGGTGCAAGGCCTGCCGACGCTGAAGGCGTTCGGGCAAGGCACGGCGTTCGGCGCGAAGCTGGCCGCGAAGGCACGCGCGCTGTCCGACAGCACGTTCTGGGTGCTCGCGCTCGGCCTGCTGACGCGGCTCTTCACCGATCTCGGCACCGGCCTCGGCGCGGCCGCCGCGATCGCGGTCGGCGCGTGGCGCGTGCGGCACGGCGACATGAGCCTCGAGGCGCTGCTGATCGTGCTGATGGCCGGCAGCGAGATCTTCCGGCCGCTGCGCGACCTGCGGTCGGTGTTGCATCAGGGGATGATCGGCCAGTCGGCGGCGAATGCGATCCATGCGCTGCTCGACGCGCGGAGCCACACGCCTTCCACCGATGCGCCGCGCGTGCAGGGCCTGCGGCCGGAGATCGCGTTCGACGCCGTCAGCTTCGCGTATCCGGGGCGTCGTGCCGACGCGCATGCGGCGCTGAGCTTCTCGGTTCGCGAAGGCGAGACGGTCGCCATCGTCGGGCCGAGCGGCGCGGGCAAATCGACCATCGTGCGCCTGCTGCTGCGTCAGCACGATGCGCAGGGCGGCGCGGTCCGCATCGGCGGCCGCGACGTGCGTACCCTCGATGCCGGCCAGGTGCGCGAGATGATCGCGGTCGTCGCGCAGGATGCGACGCTGTTCGACGGCAGCGTCGCCGACAACCTGCGGCTCGGCCGTCCCGACGCGAGCGACGCGGACATGATCGCCGCCGCGCGTGCGGCCAACGCGCACGATTTCATCTCGGCGCTGCCGGACGGTTATGCGACGCGCATCGGCGAACGCGGGCTCATGCTGTCGGGCGGCCAGCGCCAGCGCCTCGCGATTGCCCGCGCGCTGCTGCGCGACGCACCGATCCTGCTGCTCGACGAGGCGCTGTCGTCCGTCGACGCGGAGAACGAAGCGTTGATCCAGCAGGCCCTCGACCGGCTCACGCGCGGGCGCACCACGCTCGTGCTCGCGCACCGGCTGTCCAGCGTGATCGGCGCCGACCGCATCCTGGTGCTCGACCAGGGGCAGGTGGTCGACGAGGGCACGCACGCGGCGCTGATCGCGCGTGACGGCCCGTATCGCCGGCTGATGGGGCCGCAACTGGAAGCGGTCGCCGAATCGGCCGGCGTGGCGACGACGGCCGGCGCGACCGCGCGCGCGTCGTCCGGCCCGCAGGTGCGGCCGCTGAACGACGATGCGGCCGAGATCGGCTGGCCGGAAACGCTGCGGACGCTGCTGCGGTTCGTGCGGCCGTGGACGGGCAAGGTCGTGCTGACGGTGCTGTTCGGGATCGGCCGCGTGCTCGCGTTCATCGGCGTCGGCGTGATCGGCGCGCTGGTGGTCGGTGCGGTACCGGGCGGCCATGTGAGCCCGGCGCTCGTCACCGCACTGCTCGTGATCGCGCCGGTGGCGGCCGTGCTGCACTGGCTCGAATCGTGGCTCGCGCACGACATGGCGTACCGGCTGCTCGCGGAAATGCGCATCGCGCTGTTCGCGACGCTCGAACGCCTCGCACCGGCCGGGCTGCTGCGCCGCCGTTCCGGCGATCTCGTGTCGCTCGCGACGCAGGACGTCGAGACCGTCGAGTATTTCTATGCGCATACGCTGGCGCCCGCGTTCGTCGCGGTGCTCGTGCCGGCCGCCGTGCTGGTGCTGCTCGCGTCGGTCGCGTGGCCGCTCGCGCTCGCGCTGCTGCCGTTCCTGTTGTGGGCCGGGCTTGCACCGGTGCTGGCGCGGCGCGAGGTCGACCGGCTCGGCACCGGCGCGCGCGAAGCGCTCGGCCAGCTCGGCGCGCACCTGACCGAGACGATCCAGGGGCTCGCGGAGCTGACCGCGTTCCAGGCCGTCGCGCGCCGGCGCGAAGCGTTCGTGGCCGAAGTCGATGCGTACCGGAAGCAACGCGCCAGGCTGCTCGACGACCTGTCGACGCAGAGCGCCGCACTGGAAGTCGCGAGCGGGCTCGGCGGGCTGGTCGTCGCGGCGCTCGGTGCGCTGCTGTGCGCGCGCGGCTGGTTTCCGCGCGAGTCGTTGCCGCTGCTGGTGCTGGTCGCGGTGGCCGCCTTCATGCCGGTTGCCGAAATCGGCCAGGTCGCGCGCCAGCTCGCCGACACGATCGCGTCGACGCGCCGCCTGCGCGCGCTGGAGAAGGAGCCCGTGCCGGTGACGGACGGCACGCATGCGCTGCCCGCCGATCCGGCGGTGCGCTTCGAGGCGACGTCCTTCACGTACCCGGGCCGCAGCGTGCCCGCGCTCGACCGCGTGAGCTTCGAGATGGCGCCCGGCAGCACGGTTGCGCTGGTCGGTGCGTCGGGCGCCGGCAAGTCGACGGTCGCGAGCCTGCTGTTGCGCTTCTGGGATCCGCAGCAGGGCCGCGTGACGCTCGGCGGCGTCGACCTGCGCGACCTGCGGCTCGACGACCTGCGCCAGCACATCGCGCTGGTTGCGCAGGATACCTACCTGTTCAACGACACGCTGGAGGCGAACATCCGGCTCGCGGCGAACGACGCGTCCGACGCGGACGTGCAGCGCGCGATCGAGCATGCGGCGCTCGGCGAATTCGTCGCGCGGCTGCCGGACGGGCTCGCGACGCGCGTCGGCGAGCGCGGCGTGCAGTTGTCGGGCGGCCAGCGCCAGCGCGTCGCGATCGCGCGTGCGTTCCTGAAGGATGCGCCCGTGCTGATCCTCGACGAAGCGACGTCCCACCTCGACACGATCAGCGAGCAGCAGATCCGCGCGGCGCTGGAAGACCTGATGACGCAGCGCACGTCGATCATCATCGCGCACCGGCTGTCGACCGTGCGCAATGCCGACCTGATCCTCGTAATGGAGCAGGGCAGCGTGATCGAGGCCGGACGGCATGCGGACCTGCTGGCGCGGCAGGGTGCGTATGCGCGGCTCGTGTCGCATCAGGCAAGCGGGGTGGCGGTGTAAGCGATGTCGCATCGGCGCGCGGGCCTCGCTTCCGGCGGTTCCGCGCGCATGCCGCAACATTCGTCGAGTCACGCCGGCGGTAGCCTGTGTCGCGGGGGACGCCGCCCCGGCACGGCACCGTACCCGATCGCCGACGCTTCACGCTGACAAACCCAATGCGCGGGCCGCGACGATTGTCCGGGCGCCCGCGCCATCCTCCTCCTCTCGTGCGTGACGCCTGGGGCAGCAAGCCGGCCCGGTCACCGCCAACTGCGCTTAGGCGCCGCCGTCCGGCCCGGGTGCATCGCCCCGCGCCACACTCCCATTCTTCCGATTTATCCGCGCCGCGCGCCCCGGGTTTGTTTCGATGCATTTATCCGTTGCGCGTTTTTTTGTTGTCGTAGTATCGCGGTTGACAACACTTGTTGCACTAAGGTCTAATTCGACATCGCATGTTGCGGTGCGGCTTGATGTCGTCGTTACCGCCGGCCGGCTGGCCGGTCACATCGCTCAATCATGCGGAGAGAAACCATGAGTCGCCGTTCCTTCCTGAAAGCCGTCGCGGTCGTTGCCGCGCTCGGCGCAAGCCTCGCACACGCGGATACCGGGACGCTCGTCGTCGGCACCGACACGTCGTTCATGCCGTTCGAGTTCAAGCAGGGCGACAAGTATGTCGGCTTCGATCTCGACCTGTGGGCGGAGATCGCGAAGGACCAGGGCTGGAAATACACGATCCAGCCGATGGATTTCGCGGGCCTGATCCCGGCGCTGCAGACGCAGAACATCGACGTCGCGCTGTCGGGGATGACGATCAAGGAAGAGCGCAAGAAGGCGATCGACTTCTCCGCGCCGTACTACGACAGCGGTCTCGCGGCGATGGTGCAGACCGGCAACACGACGGTCAAGTCGATCGACGACCTGAACGGCAAGGTGATCGCCGCGAAGACGGGCACCGCGACCATCGACTGGATCAAGGCGCACCTGAAGCCGAAGGAGATCCGCCAGTTCCCGAACATCGACCAGGCCTACCTCGCGCTCGAAGCCGGCCGGGTCGACGCGGCGATGCACGACACGCCGAACGTGCTGTTCTTCGTGAACAACGAAGGCAAGGGCAAGGTGAAGGTCGCGGGCCAGCCGGTCAGCGGCGACAAGTACGGGATGGGTTTCCCGAAGGGCAGCCCGCTCGTGCCGAAGGTCAACGCGTCGCTCGTGAAGATCAAGGCCGACGGCCGCTACGCGCAGATCTACAAGAAGTGGTTCGGCGCCGAGCCGCCGAAGATGTAAGCGCGACGGCGCACCATGGCGCGGCCGGGCGGCCGCGCCGGTCTTGAATCGAACGGGGAGCGACAAGTGAATTTCGATTGGTCGGCGATCTGGGCGGCGTTGCCGGACCTGATGGACGGGGTCCGGTTGACGGTGTTCATCGCATTTTTCGGGCTGGTGGGCGGCTTCATCGTCGGGATGATCGCGGGCATGTTCCGCGCATACGGACCGAAGGCGATGAACGTGCTCGCCCAGGTCTATATCGAGTTGATTCGCGGCACGCCGATCGTCGTGCAGGTGATGTTCCTGTATTTCGCGCTGCCGCTGCTCGCGCATATCCGCATCGACGGCCTGACGGCCGCGATCATCGCGATCACGGTGAATTCCGGCGCGTATCTCGCGGAAGTGGTGCGCGGCGCGCTGCTGTCGATCCCGAAGGGGCTGACGGAAGCGGGACTCGCGATGGGGTTGTCGATGCCGCGCGTGCTGCTGAAGGTGGTCGGGCCGCTCGCGTTCCGGCGGCTGATTCCGCCGCTCGGCAACCAGTGCATCGTGAGCCTGAAGGACACGTCGCTGTTCATCGTGATCGGCGTCGGCGAACTGACGCGCAAGGGGCAGGAAATCATCGCGGGCAATTTCCAGGCGGTCGAGATCTGGAGCGCCGTGGCCGTCATCTACCTGCTGCTGACCGGCGCGATGACGCTGACGCTGCGGCTCGTCGAAAAGAGGATGAGAATTCTATGAGCATGATCGAATTCCGGAACGTGTCGAAGAGTTTTGGCCACGTGCCGGTGCTGAAGCACATCGACCTGAAGATCGACGCGGGCGAGGTGGTCGTCGTGATCGGCCCGTCCGGCTCGGGCAAGTCGACGATGCTGCGCTGTATCAACGCGCTCGAGAAAATCACCGGCGGCGAGCTGCTTGTCGACGGCCAGAGCGTGCGCGGCAACGCGACGACGATCCGCAACATCCGGCTCGAAGCCGGCATGGTGTTCCAGCAGTTCAACCTGTTTCCGCAAATGACCGCGCTCGAGAACGTGATGTTCGGGCCGATCCAGGTGCGCGGCGCGTCACGTGCCGACGCACGCGACCAGGCGATGGCGCTGCTCGACAAGGTCGGCCTCGAATCGCGCGCGAATCATTACCCGTCGGAACTGTCGGGCGGCCAGCAGCAGCGCGTCGCGATCGCGCGCGCACTCGCGATCCGGCCGCGGCTGATGCTGTTCGACGAGCCGACGTCGGCGCTCGATCCGGAATTGCGCCACGAAGTGCTGAAAGTGATGCAGGATCTCGCCAACGAAGGGATGACGATGATCGTCGTCACGCACGAGATCGGCTTCGCGAAACGGGTCGGCACGCGCCTGCTGTTCATGGATCAGGGCGGCATTGCCGAGGACGGCCATCCGGTCGACCTGATCGACCGGCCGCCGACCCCGCGCCTGAAGGAATTCCTGAAACACGTGTCCTGAACGAAACCGAAATGGCCGACATGCCGCTTTCCCTTTCCCCCGTCATCGCCGGCGCGCCGTTCGACATCGGCGTGCGCCTCGGCGAGCTCGCCCGTCCCGTGTTCGACGCGTACATGCGGCAGAGCAGCGCGTGGCAGGCCGTGCGCCGCTGGCGCGGCCGTCCGTTCGTCGATGCGCTGCGGCAGGCGGCGCTGGCCGCGTACCCCGATCTCGTCGCGGAACTGGACGGAATCGCGGCGGGTGTCGGCTGGCCGGCCGGGGACATCTTCCTGTGGAACTGCCGCGGCGAGCTGATCCACAACGCGCCGGACGGCTGCACGACGCTGGCCGCGCGCGACGCGGCCGGCACGCGCTGGATCGCGCACAACGAGGACGGCGATCCGTTCCTGCGCGAACGCTGCCTGCTCGTCGACGTGCAGCCCGTGGGCAAGCCGGGCTTCGTCAGTTTCTACTACCCGGGCTCGCTGCCGGGGCACACCTTTGCCGCGAACCGGGCCGGGATCGTGCAGGCGATCAACAACCTGCGGATCAGGACGCCCGCGCCGGGCGTGCCGCGCATGATCCTGGCGCGCGCCGTGCTCGATGCGGCGTCGCTCGACGAGGCCGCCGACGTGCTGCGCGTGAATGCGCGCGCGAGCGGCTTTCACCATACGCTCGGCGCGACCGGCGACACGCGGCTGCTGAGCATCGAGGCGAGTGCCGCGCGCTGCTCGGTCGTCGACGTGGCGACGCTGGCCGGGCACGCGAACCATCTCGTGCATCCGGGCTGTGAAGCAGAGGCGCAGATCGTCACGCAATCGTCGGCCGACCGCCAGCGCCGCGTCGACGCGCTTGTTCCCGGTATCGACGCGATCGATGAAGCCGCGCTGCTGCGCGTGCTCGGCGATCGTGCACCGGAAGGGCTGCCGATCTACCGCGACGATCCTGCGGACCCCGACGACGAAAATACGCTGGCCACGGCCGTGTTCACGATCGGCGCGGCGTCGATCGACGTCACCATTCACCAACAAGGCACGCAGCGTTTCGCGACGCGCATCGTGCCGTCCGGACGCGCGCGCGACGCATCCTGATCCATGAGGCAACGCATGACGACCGTTTTCCATCGCGCTCCGCGCGCCACCTTGCCCGTCGCCGTCGCAGGCGACGGCATCGAGATCATCGATTCGACCGGCAAACGCTATATCGACGCGTGCGGCGGCGCGGCCGTTTCGTGTCTCGGCCACAGCAACCAGCGCGTGATCGACGCGATCAAGCAGCAGGCGCAGCAACTGGCCTACGCGCACACGTCGTTCTTCACGACCGACGTGGCCGAGGAACTCGCCGACCGGCTCGTCGAAGCCGCGCCGGCCGGCCTCGAACACGTGTATTTCGTGTCGGGCGGCTCCGAGGCGGTCGAGGCCGCGCTGAAGCTCGCGCGCCAGTATTTCGTCGAGAAGGGCGAGCCGCAGCGCCGCCATTTCATCGCGCGACGCCAGAGCTATCACGGCAACACCCTCGGCGCGCTCGCGATCGGCGGAAATGCGTGGCGGCGCGAGCCGTTCCTGCCGCTGCTGATCGAGGCGCACCACGTGAGCCCGTGTTTTGCCTATCGCGACCAGCTGGCGGGCGAAACCGACGAAGCGTATGCGCAGCGCCTCGCGGACGAGCTCGAGCAGAAGATCGTCGAGCTCGGCGCGGACAATGTCGCGGCGTTCGTCGCGGAGACGGTGGTGGGCGCAACGGCCGGCGCGGTGCCGCCGGTGCGCACGTACCTGAAGAAGATTCGCGCGGTGTGCGACAAGTACGGCGTGCTGCTGATCCTCGACGAGATCATGTCGGGGATGGGCCGCACGGGCTACCTGTACGCGTGCGACGAAGACGGCGTCGCGCCCGATCTGCTGACGATCGCGAAAGGGCTCGGCGCCGGCTACCAGCCGATCGGCGCGACGCTGGTGAGCGACCGCATCTACCGGACGATCGTCGACGGCTCGGGTTTCTTCCAGCACGGCCACACGTACCTCGGTCATGCGACCGCGTGCGCGGCCGCGCTCGAAGTGCAGCGCGTGATTGCCGAAGAGAAGCTGCTCGACAACGTGAGGGCGCGCGGCGAGCAGTTGCGCGCGTCGCTGCGCGAGCATTACGGCGCGCATCCGCATGTGGGTGACGTGCGCGGCCGCGGGCTGTTCGTCGGCGTCGAGCTCGTGCGCGATCGCGACACCAAGGCGACGTTCGATCCCGCGCTGAAGCTGCACGCGGCGGTCAAGCGCGAAGCGATGCAGCGCGGGTTGATGGTGTATCCGATGGGCGGGACGATCGACGGCGTTCACGGCGATCACATCCTCGTTGCGCCGCCTTTCATTTGCACCGCGCAGCAGATCGACGCGATCGTCGAGCGGCTGTCGGGCGCGATCGACGCGGCGCTCGCGTCGGCCGGCGCGTGAACGCATCCGCACCTCATCGGGACATGACCATGACAGACAGACTGCCGCCGTTCGATCCCGCGTCGGCCACCGACGCACAGAAGGCCGTGCTGGCCGACATCCTCAGCGGCCCGCGCGGCAACCTGAACGGGCCGTTTCTCGGCTGGATCGCGAGCCCCGAGCTGGCCCAGCACGCGCAGAAGCTCGGCGCGTTCTGCCGTTATCGCACGGGCCTGCCGCTGCGGTTGTCGGAACTCGCGATTCTCGTGACGGCCGCGCGCTGGCGCTCGCAGGCCGAGTGGCACATCCACCATCCGATCGCGCTCGAAGCGGGGGTGCCGGCCGCGACGGCCGACGCCATTCGGCTCGGCGTCGCGCCCGCATTCGAATCGGACGACGATGCGCTGATCCACGCGTTCGCGAGCGAGTTGTACGACACGCGGCGCGTGAGCGACGCGACGTTCGCGCGGGCGCAAGCACGCTTCGGCCACGAAACCGTCGTGAATCTCGTTGCATTGCTCGGCTACTACGCGCTCGTCGCGATGACGCTGAACACGTTCGGCATGCGTGCGGACGGGCAGACCGAATTGCCGTTTCCGGAGTAAGGGCGGCGTTCCGGCCGTGCCGGAGCGGGGTGGCGATACGTCTGACGAACATCGTGACGACCTGCTGCCGGCACAATGCAACCAAATGTATTCATGCGGGATCGGCGGCCGATCGCCGCGTATGATGGCTTGTTCACGTCGACATGATCGGTGAGCAAGCATGACGAGTACCCGCAAGACCTTGATGATCGCCGGTGGGCTCCTGGTAGCCGCGGCCGGCACTGCCTACGTGATGCTCCTGCGCGCGGACCACCGTGCGATCGAAGACGCCGGCATCGGCGATTCGGCCGCACCGGCGGCCGTGGCACCCGCGAACAACGATCACGCGGTGCAGGGCGCCATCGCGCCGCCGGCCCCGGCGGCCCGGGCCGATACCGCATCGAAGCAGGCAGCCGTTTCCCCGCAGCCACCCGCCCCGGCAACCCCAGCACCCGCACCTGCACCCGCGCGTGTCAGTGCCGCACCCGCATCCGTCCCCGCCGTTCCTGTCGTCAGCGAGAAAGCGCAGCCGAGCGCGCCGCCGCCGAAGGTCAACGTCGTGACCGTCGATGCGCAGGATTCGACCCCGCCGGCCGCAGCGCCGGCTGCAAAACCTGCCCGGGCGGTTGCCCCCGCGCAGGTCACGCAACGCGCGCCGCGCAAGCGCGACGGTCTCGAACGCCACGCGGCCGCCGCGCCTTCCGCCACGAAATCCGAAACGCCGGAGACGGCCGCGCTCGTGAGGGAGTCGGCGAAGCTCGATCCGTCGTTGCCGCCGCCGCCGGCGTCGTCGATGTCGTCGACATCATCGATCTCGTCGAGCGCCGGTTCGTACCGGCAGGGCGGTTCGTCGTCGGGCGCGAATCCGGTTGCCGCTGCGATGACCGAGCAACTGGTCAGGCAGTCGAGCAGTGTCAAGGCGCCGTCACCGGCGCCGGTGAACGACGCCCCGACCACGACCAAGTAACCGCGATCGCACCTGGAATAAAAAGGGCCCCGCACGCCGACCAAAGCATGCGGGGCCAAGAGAGACAAACTGTTGCGCCGATGTGCGACGCGCGTTACGCGGCGACCGCTTCCTCGACCTGCGGTTGCGCGGCGGCAACCGGTGCAACGTCCTGCCGGATCAGGTGGTCGAACGCGCCGAGCGATGCCTTCGCACCTTCACCCACCGCGATCACGATCTGCTTGAACGGCACCGTCGTCACGTCGCCGGCCGCGAACACGCCCGGCACCGACGTCGCGCCGCGCGCATCGACGACGATCTCGCCGTGCTTCGACAGTTCGACCGTACCTTTCAGCCATTCGGTGTTCGGCACGAGGCCGATCTGCACGAACACGCCTTCCAGATCGATGCGCTGCGTGTCGCCCGAGCGCAGATCCTTGTAGACGAGGCCGTTCAGCTTGCTGCCGTCGCCGGTCAGCTCGATCGTTTGCGCCTGCGTGACGATCGTGACGTTCGGCAGGCTGCGCAGCTTGCGCTGCAGCACTTCGTCCGCGCGCAGTTGCGCGCCGTATTCGATCAGCGTGACGGCCTTCACGATGCCGGCGAGGTCGATCGCGGCCTCGACGCCCGAGTTGCCGCCGCCGACCACCGCGACACGCTTGCCCTTGAACAGCGGGCCGTCGCAGTGCGGGCAGTACGCGACACCACGGTTGCGGTATTCGCGCTCGCCGGGCACGTTGATTTCGCGCCAGCGCGCGCCGGTCGCGAGGACGATCGTCTTCGCCTTCAGCACCGCGCCGTTCGCGAGGCGGATCTGGTGCACGTCGCCCGGAATCAGCGCATCGGCACGCTGCACGTCCATGATGTCGACGTCGTACTGCTTCACGTGCTGCTCGAGCGCGGTCGCGAACTTCGGCCCTTCGGTTTCCTGCACCGACACGAAGTTTTCGATTGCCATCGTGTCGAGCACCTGGCCGCCGAAACGCTCGGCGACGACGCCCGTCGCAATGCCCTTGCGTGCCGAGTAGATGGCGGCTGCCGCGCCTGCCGGGCCGCCGCCGACGATCAGCGTATCGAACACCGGCTTGTTCTCGAGCGACTTCGCGGCACGTGCGCTGGCGCCTGTATCGAGTTTCGCGAGGATTTCCTTCACGCTGCTGCGGCCCTGGCCGAACGACGCGCCGTTCAGGAACATCGTCGGCACGGCCATGATCTGGCGCGACTCGACTTCATCCTGGAACAGCGCGCCGTCGATCGCGACGTGGTGGATGCGCGGGTTGATCAGCGACATCACGTTCAGCGCCTGCACGACTTCCGGGCAGTTCTGGCACGACAGCGAGAAATACGTTTCGAACGCGTAGTCGCCGTCGAGCGCGCGGATCTGTTCGACCACGTCGTCGTCGAGCTTGATCGGGTGGCCGCCGGTCTGCAGCAGCGCGAGCACGAGCGACGTGAATTCATGGCCCATCGGGATGCCGGCGAAGCGGATGCCGGCCGGCTTGCCGGGCTCGCCGATCGAGAACGACGGTTTGCGCTCGGCGTCGTCGCGGCGTTCGGTCACGGTCACGCGATCCGTCAGCGACGCAATCTCGTTCAGCAGCGCCAGCAGTTCCTGCGATTTCGCGCCGTCGTCGAGCGAAGCGACGAGTTCGATCGGGCGCGTGATTTTTTCGAGGTACGCTTTCAGTTGGTTCTTGAGATTGGCGTCGAGCATGGCGTTTCGGATTCCGTATTGATGATTCTGGTCGGGCACGTCGTGCCGGAGGAGGGCGCGGGCCGCATGCGGCGGCGGCCCGTCTTCGTGTGTCTCGCGCGCCTCGGGCGAGGCGCGCGGAGCGATCGTCAGATCTTGCCGATCAGGTCGAGCGACGGGGTCAGCGTTTCCGCGCCCGGCGTCCACTTGGCCGGGCACACTTCACCCGGGTGCGCCGCGATGTATTGCGCAGCCTGCACCTTGCGCAGCAGTTCGCCTGCGTCGCGGCCGATGCCGTTGTCGTGGATTTCGCACAGCTTGATCTCGCCTTCCGGGTTGATCACGAACGTGCCGCGCAGTGCCATCCCTTCTTCCTCGATCAGCACGTCGAAGTTGCGCGACAGCGTGAGGGTCGGGTCGCCGATCATCGGGTACTTGATCTTGCCGATCGTGTCCGACGTGTCGTGCCATGCCTTGTGCGTGAAGTGCGTGTCGGTCGACACGCCGTAGATTTCGACACCCAGCTTCTGGAATTCCGCGTAACGGTCGGCGAGGTCGCCCAGCTCGGTCGGGCAGACGAACGTGAAGTCGGCCGGGTAGAACACGACGACGGACCACTTGCCCTTGAAGTTCTCTTCCGAGACGGGCACGAAGTCGCCGTTGTGGTAAGCGGTTGCCTTGAACGGCTTGATTTGGGTGTTGATGATCGGCATCTGGTGAGTTCCTTTGCTTCAGTGGTGAGTGGAGTGTTGCCAGTATCCGGGTTCACCCTGAGCTTGTGAAATTGCTTGTTTCAATCCGGGGCATCGGGAATTTCTATCTGCTTCCGGCCCTTGATTGGATGGGGCTTGTGAGGCGGTGGGCGGATAGCCGATGAATGCGGGTTGACAGCGGGGCAGTTTGGCGTGATGTGCCGGCGCGAGTAGCTGGCACATTGCGTGCGCAGGATGGTCGTCTCGCGCGTTCGTATCAGGTGCTGCGGGAGGGCCGAGTTCCGGCGCATACAACGGGCTCGGACTCGGAGGTGACTTGGCGCTGACTCAGAGCTTGTAGGGCACGCGAACGCCGGGTTCGGTGGCAGGGAAGTCCTTCGTGTTGCGCGACACGAGCAGTAGACCGTTCACTTGTGCCGATGCCCAGACGATTGCATCGGGAAGGCGTATGCGGCGTTCCTTGCGGATTGTCACGGCACGATTCGCAACCGGGCTGTCCAGTGCGATGACATCGAACGACGACAGCCACGCGCGGATGGGTGCCTCGTCCTGTGCGGACGTGCCGACCAGGACCTCCATCCACGAGATCGTGCTGATCGCCCGATAGTCGTAGCGGCCCAGTTCCGCACGAGCGGATTCCACGCCGCCCAGATAGTCGATCAGGATGTTGGTATCGAAGAGAGCTTTTACCATTCCGAGCGCAGTTCTTCCTGATAGGTGAGCCCGTCGACCTTGCGATCTTTCCAGAGACCGAAGACGTCGTCGGCAAGCCGGTGCTTGTGCAAGGCAATATAGGCATCGATCGCGTCGCGGATGATTGCGGCGCGGGGACGATGTTGAGTCTCGACGATGACGGCCAACTCGTCGAGTTGGCCGTCCGACAGATCGACCAGAATTCGGCTCATGATAGCCTCCGATATATGATATGCATATCATATATACCAGATTTTTCGGCCGCAAGACGGTAGCAAGCGAATCGGCGCAGCGTACCCCGCTCAAATCCCCGCCATCTTCCTCAACCACTCCGCCAGCCGCCGCGCCCCGTCCGGCATGTCCGCGTCCTCGCGCGTGCACAGGTAGTAATCGCGCCCGTCGTCGAGCGCGTGATCGAACAGTTTCACGAGCTCGCCATTCGCCAGTTCGCGTTCGACCAGCGGCGCGCGCAGCAATGCCGCGCCGAGATCCGCGCGCGCGGCGCTCAGCGTCAACTGGCCGTCCTCGAACATCGGGCCCACCGCATGCGACACATGCCGCACCCCGGCGCCCTGCAGCCAGTTGACCCACGTGCTGCGATCCTCGTCGTGCACGAGCGGGGCGCGCGCGAGATCGGCCGGCGTGCGGAACGGCCCGTGGCGCTTCAGGAACGACGGGCTGCACATCGGCACCATCGCGCCCGGCAGCAGGCGTTCGCAGCGATAGCCGGGCCAGTCGCCGGTGCCGAAGCGGATCGACAGGTCCGACGCATCGCTGCGGTAGTTGCGGTGATGCGCGTACAACACCGTGACGTCGACGTCCGTGTTGTCGGCCAGGAACGCATGCAGCCGCGGAATGAACCAGCCGATGCCGAGCAACGGAATCAGGCTGACGGTGATCTGCCGCAGCGACGAGCGGTCGCGCACGAAGCGCGTCGCGCTGCGCAGCACCGAGAACGCGGCGCTGATCGAGCGGTAGTAATCGCGGCCTTCGTCGGTGAGCGCGAGCAGCCGGCCCTCGCGCACCGTCAGCGGCGTCTGGATGAACGCCTCGAGCAGCTGCAGCTGATGGCTGACCGCCGACGGCGTGATGTCGAGCTCGCCCGCGGCGGCGGTCACCGACCCGAGGCGCGCGAAGGCTTCGAACGCACGCACCGCGCGCAGCGGTGGATCGTGCGGCAATTGTTCGATATTTTTCATGTGTCGAATTTTATCGAAAAATCAGGGTAAGCGACAACACAAAAATATCCTGCATTTACAGTGATATAGGTTAATGTGTCGCCAGCGGTATAAGCATCCAACAATTGGATATTTGGGGTTTGGGTGCTAAATATTTAATATTTTTCATGTTTTGATTCGATCCACCGATCCCCGCACATGAAAATCGCTTTCCTCCACGCCAGCCTCGCATTCTCGGCGGCCGCTCTGGTCGCCTCGGTTCCCGCCTTCGCGCAATCCGCGCCGCAGACGGTCCTGATCGGTCTCGCCGCGCCGCTCACCGGCCCGTCCGCGCGGATCGGCAAGGACCTGCAGAACGGCGCGCAACTCGCAATCGACGATGCGAACGCGAAGCATCCGACCATCGGCGGCAAGCCGGTCGTCTACAAGCTCGTCGCGGCCGACGATCAATCGGATCCGCGCACGGCCGTCGCGGTCGCGCAGCAGCTCGTCGACCAGCACGTGATCGGCGTCGTCGGCCACTGGAACACGGGCTGCAGCGTGCCGGCATCGCGCGTCTACCGCGATGCGGGCATCCCGCAGATCGCGCCGGCGTCCACCGGCCATCAATACACGCAGCAGGGTTATGCGACGGCGTTCCGCATCATGGGTCACGACGATGCGGGCGGCAACTTCACGGGTGCGTATGCGGTGAAGACGCTGAAGGCGAAGCGTATCGCGGTGATCGACGATCGCACTTCGTTCGGCGCGGGGCTCGCCGACCAGTTCATCAAGGGCGTGCAGGCGAACGGCGGGGCGATCGTCGATCGCCAGTACGTGAACGACAAAACGACCGATTTCAGCGGCGTGCTGACCGCGATCAAGGGCAAGCGCGCGGATCTCGTGTTCTTCGGCGGCCTCGATGCACAAGCCGCGCCGATCGCGCGCAGGATGCACCAGCTCGGCGTGAACGCGCCGCTGCTCGGCGCGGGCGGCTTCGTGAGCCAGACCTTCCTGTCGCTCGCGGGCAAGGACGGCGACGGCGTGACGGCGCTCGAACCGGGCCTGCCGCTCGACCGGATGCCGGGCGGCAAGGCATTCGACACGCAATACCAGGCGCGCTTCCGTGCGCCGATCGAACTGCATGCGCCGTTCGCGTACGACGCGGCGGCCACGCTGATCGCGGCCGCGCAGAAGGCCGGCACGACGCAGCCGGCGAAGCTGGTCGCGGCGGTGCGTGCGATCGACCGTCCCGGCGTGACGGGGCGGATCGCGTTCGACGGCGAGGGCAACCTGAAGGACCCGGCCTTCACGATCTACCAGGTGCGCGGCGGCAAGTGGACCGTCGTCGACGTGCTCGGCGGCTCGCGCACCGCGACCAAGTAAACAAGACGGCGCAACACAGCGCGACACATCGATAAAACGACCCGGACGATCCCCATGACCGAAGCGACCCAGACATCCGCCGCCGCACCCGAGGACACGCGCCTCGGGATCCTCGCGCGGCGCCGCATCGAAGCGGAAATCATCAAGCCGATCTACGAGATCATGAAGCGCGAGTTCGGCGCCGAGCGCGCACAGGCCGTGATCGCGGAAGCCGTGCGCGGCGCGGCCGTCGACGCCGGCCGCACGTTCGCCGCGCAGGAGCCGGGCGGCACGAGCGTGAAGTCGTTCATCGCGCTGCAGGTGCTGTGGGAGAAGGACGATGCGCTCGACGTCGAGGTGCGGCGCGCGGACGACGCGCACTACGACTACGACGTGCATCGCTGCAGCTACGCGGAGATGTATCACGCGATGGGGCTCGGCGAGATCGGGCATCTGCTGAGCTGCGCGCGCGACAGCCATTTCATCCAGGGTTATGCGCCGGACATCGCGCTCACGCGCACGAGCACGATCATGCAGGGCGGCAAGCGCTGCGATTTCCGTTACGCACTGCAATCCGCGCCGGAGAACGGCGATGCGTGACGATCATGGCAGCGTGGATAACGCGAGCGCGCCGCGCGTCGACGGCGACCGCCTGTGGGCGTCGCTCGAGCGGATGGCGCAGATCGGCGCGACGCCGAAGGGCGGCGTCTGCCGTCTTGCGCTGACCGACCTCGATCGCGAGTCGCGCGACCTGTTCGTGCAATGGGCGCAGGACGCCGGCTGCACGGTGCGCGTGGACCGGATGGGCAACGTGTTCGCACGCCGCCCGGGGCGCAATCCCGACGCCGCGCCGGTCATGACGGGCTCGCACGCCGATTCGCAGCCGACGGGCGGCCGCTACGACGGCATCTACGGCGTGCTCGGCGGGCTCGAGGTCGTGCGTGCGCTGAACGACGCGGGCGTCGAGACCGAGCGCCCGATCGACGTCGTGATCTGGACCAACGAGGAAGGCTCGCGTTTTGCACCGGCGATGGTGTCGGCCGGCGTGTTCTCGGGTGTCTATACGCTCGAATACGGGCTGTCGCGCACCGACGGCGCGGGCAGGACGATCGGCGAGGAACTGGCGCGGATCGGCTACGCGGGCACCGAGCCCGTCGGCGGCTATCCGGTGCACGCGGCGTATGAACTGCATATCGAGCAGGGCCCGATTCTCGAACGGGCCGGCAAGACGATCGGCGTCGTGACGGGCGGGCAGGGGCAGCGCTGGTACGAAGTGACGCTCACCGGCGTCGACGCGCACGCGGGCACGACGCCGATGGAGGTCCGCCGTGATGCGCTGGTCGGCGCCGCGCGGATGATCTCGTTCATCGAGGTGCTCGGCCGCCGTTACGCGCCGGACGCACGCGCGACGGTCGGGATGATCGAGGCGCGGCCGAACTCGCGCAACACGGTGCCGGGCGGCTGCTTCTTCACGGTCGAGTTTCGTCATCCGGACGATGCGGTGCTCGACGAACTGGACGCGGCGCTGCGTGCCGAACTTGCGCGTGTGGCCGATGAAACGGGCCTCGGTGCGCAGATCGAGCAGATTTTCACGTATGCGCCGATCCCGTTCGCGCCGCGCTGCATCGACGCGGTGCGTGACGCGGCACGGGCGCTCGGGCTGTCGCACATGGACATCGTGTCCGGCGCGGGTCATGACGCGTGTTATGTCGCGCGCGTTGCGCCGACCGGGATGATCTTCGTGCCGTGCGTCGACGGGCTGAGCCACAACGAGGCCGAAGCGATTACGCCCGAGTGGGCGGCGGCGGGGGCGGATGTGCTGTTGCGTGCGGTGTTGCGGAGCGCGCAAGAGGCCTGAGCCCGAGCGTGACGGCAGCGGCCCGGCGGCAGGGTGTGCGCCGGGCCGCGCTGGTTTCGGCCTGGCGCCGCGAACGCGAAATTCGCGTCAGGCCGCCGGCGAATGCCGATCGATGTATCGGCGCATCACGTAAAACGCAGTATCGGTGCGCCCCGGCATCGTGACCAAGGCACCATCGGCCGCAAACCCGAGCTTTTCATAGAACCGGTACGCCACTTCACGTGCCGTACACCACACGAGCGCGGCCCCGTGCGCTTGCGCATGCCGCACGCATACCTGCACCAGCACGCGCCCGAAGCCCATGCCGCGCACGGCAGGATGAACGGCCATTCCGCGAAGCCGCCACGCGGGCCGTGCCGGATCGTCATCGCGCGGCTCCTCGCAGAGCGAGGCGACCGCCACGATGTTCGACCGGTCGTCGCGCATGCCGACATGCAGCGTCGTCGCCGCATGGTCGCCAGCCAGTTCGCAGGCGTTCAGGTCGCCGTTCAGCAGGATCGCTGCCCGGAGCGGGTGCGTCTGCGCGGCGTCGATCGATGCGATGGTGAACAGCGTGTCGCCTGAAGTCATCAACGTTCCTCGTGCAATCGGGCCGCGCGTTATCGAGCGGCCTTGCGCCGCGCCATATACGCGAGATACGCAACGATCTGTTCGAGTTCCCGGTCGCTCAACTGGTCGGGCGGAAACGCAGGCATGACGCGGCCCGGCCAGTCGCGCACCGATGCCGGGTTGCGGATGTAGCGGCGCAGCGCGGCCGGCTGGAAGTAGTCGACCGGGTTCATCGGCGTGTTCAGGTCGGGGCCGGCATGGCTGCTGCCCGCGCCGTCGAGCCGGTGGCACGCGAGGCATTGCGTGACGAACAGGTGCTGCCCCGCGCGGGCCGGATTGTCGGCAGGCAACGCGGCATCCACGGCAAGCGACGGCCAGCGCGCGAGCGGCGACGATTCGATCGTGACGCGCACGATCTGGTACGGCCACTGCTCGCCGCGCACCGACGCGGCGTCCGGCCCGAGCCACACCAGATAAAACGGCCCCGCGCTGACCTGCTTGCCGGGCAGCTTCGGCCACGGATGGGCCGGGTCCTCGATCGCGAGCCACGGAACGGCGCCGGCCGGCGCACGGCGGCGCACGAGGTCCAGCGGCAGTTGCGCGGCGAAGCCGTCGGCGGCGCGCGTTTCGAGCACGCCGTCGGCGGGCAGCGGCGTGTCGCCGAGCAGCGCGGCGAACGGCACCGCGCGGAACGTCATCGGCCGGCCGTACGCGATGTCGCGCGGCACCCGGATGTCCGTCGCGTCGGGGCGTGCGAGCAGCGTCTGCCGGGTGAGGGTGCGGGCCGTGCCGTCGGTGTCGAGTTCGAGCGTGGACTGGGCCGACGCGCGTTGTCCGAGCAGGCAAACCGTCAGCAGCACGAGCGAAAACCACTGGCGCTTCAGCATTCGTTCTCCGGGAAGGGGCGTTCCGGCGGCGGCAGGAGGCGGGCGCCGCGGCCGATGGAAGGAATCGGGCGACAGTCTATCCGGTACGCGCGGCGCTGGCGACTGCGGCGCGGGACGGGTGACCGGTTCCGCGCGACGGTGTATCGTGCTTCGTCACGCACCGGGTGCGGCCAGCCGCAACCGACACCGGGCCGCGGGCGCGAGGATACCGTCGGCGCCGCGCGGCCCGGCGGCATTCGACGAGACCGGACAACACGCATGGACTCCCCGGCAGAGCGGGCGCTTGCCCATATCCGACGATCGTGGCCGCCGGCGCGATCGAACGCATCGCCGTCGACCGCATCGTGACGCCAGCCGTGCTCGGCCGCGCGTGCGACGGCACACTCGACTATCAGACGGCCAAATGGGTGTGGCATTGCATGGCGCGGTTCGGACTGGAGCGCGAAAACGCGGACTGACCGCACCCATCCGGCATGAGCCGCGCGATACCGGCGCGCCGTCGCTTCAATGACTCGAGCAAGGCGCTTCGCGTTTCGGCATCGGCGTGTCATGCGCCGGTTCGAAATCGGCTTCGCGCGTGCCCGACGGTGTCAGCGACACGAAATGCATCGCGCTGCCGCGCGCCGGGAAACCGGCGATGCCCGTCATGCCCCACGGAATCGGCGAACGCTGCACACCACCGACCGCGATCTCCGCCGGCCCGAGCGCCAGCGTCAGCAGCCGCCCGTCGCGGATCGGCACGTACGCATGCGTGCCGGACACCCCGATGCCGGATTCGCGCACCGACGCCGGCAGGCAGTCGAGCGTCGCCGTGCGGCGGCCGTCCGGCGCGATCAGCATCGCGACGCCGCGATCGTCCGCCGTCGTCGTGACGACGATGAAGCGGTCGATCTCCGGCACATACGCCGACGCGTAAACGTAGTACTGGATCGCGTCGTTCAGCGTCCCCAGCTTGTCGAGCTTCGCGGTGATCGGGTCGAACATCGCGTATTCGAGCGTCGCGCTCGTGCTGCCTTCGATGAACTTCTGCCACACGAGCAGCGCGGCATGCGGCGAGCCCGCGACCACGGGCCACCACTCGCGGCGGTGCGGCGCGACCGCGACGTGGTTCAGCACGCGCCCGGCCGCGTCGTAGGTCTTCACGTAAACGCCGTTGCCGCTGCCGAGGTTGTCGACGCCGCCGCCGTCGATCCAGTCGGCGGAATAGAACACGACGAAGCGGTCGGCAGCCGTGGCGACGTGCCCCGAGTGGCCGCCCGATTCGACGTCGTTCGGGTAGGGCTTGACCGGCTTCAGGTCGCGGCGGTACACGCCGTAGCGCTGGCTGACTTCCTGCGGCGCGTTCCAGCCGTCCTCGAACGTCACGAAGATGTCGCCGCGCGCGTTCTGCGCGATCGACACGGGTTCCTGCGCCTCGGGGCGGCTGATGAACGTATGGACGTGCAGCAGGTGCGCCGCGCCGGGCAGCCATTCGCCGACGTACACGTCATGCGGCCAGTTGCCGCTGCGCATCGCGCCGCGCGGCACGATGCCCGAGCTGCTGAAGAACACCCAGCGCTTGCCGTTGCCGGCGTCGGCCACGCCGATGCCGTGCATGAAGCTGCGCGGATCGGCGGCCGGGTGGGGGGACGGGGCGGCCGGCACGGTGACCGTATGCACGGCCGGCGTGGCGGCGAAGGCCGGCGGCGCCGTGACGATGCCGCATGCGCCGCACAGCGCGGCCGCGACGCACCGCGCGACCGCCTGCGTCGGGCGCGCTCGCCACCTCATTCGACGGTCACCGATTTCGCGAGGTTGCGCGGCTTGTCGACGTCGGCGCCGCGCGCGCAGCCGACGTGATACGCGAGCAGTTGCAGCGGGATCACGTTGACGATCGGCGACAGCAGGTCGCTCGATTCGCGCACGCGGATCAGGTGCGTGTCGCGGTCTGCGTCGATGTCGAGTGCGCTGCCCGCCAGCACGTAGAGCCGCCCGCCGCGCGCGCGCACCTCGGCCATGTTGGACTTCAGCTTCTGGAACAGGCGGTCGTCCGGCGCGATCGTGACGACCGGCATCGCGCTCGTGACGAGCGCGAGCGGGCCGTGCTTCAGTTCGCCGGCCGCATAACCTTCGGCGTGGATGTACGACACCTCCTTGAGCTTCAGTGCGCCTTCCAGCGCGATCGGAAAATGAATGCCGCGCCCGAGGAACAGCGCGTTTTCGGTACGCGCGAACTTCGCGGCCCAGCCCATGATCTGCGTTTCGAGCGCGAGCGCGTGGCCGATGCGTTCGGGCAGCGCACGCAACTGCTTCAGGTGCTGCGCGACCTGCGCCGCGTCGAGCCGGCCGCGCAGCTGCGCGAGCGTCAGCGTCAGCACGAACAGCGCGACGAGCTGCGTCGTGAACGCCTTCGTCGACGCGACGCCGAGCTCGATGCCGGCCCGTGTCAGGAACCGCAGCGGCGCGTTGCGTGCGATCGTGCTGGTCGCCACGTTGCAGATCGCCATCGACATTTCCTGGCCCATGTCGCGTGCCCGTTCGATCGCGCCGATCGTGTCGGCGGTTTCGCCCGATTGCGAGATGCCGACGACGAGCGTGCGCGGATCGGCCACCGTGTCGCGGTAGCGGAATTCGCTGGCGATCTCGACCTGGGCGGGCACGCCCGCGATCGACTCGAGCCAGTATTTCGCGGTCAGGCCCGCGTAGTAGCTGGTGCCGCAGCCGAGCAGCAGCACGCTCCTGACTCTCGACAGTCGCGCGCGCGCGGCGTCGGTCGCGTCGAACAGCGCCGGCGAGATCGTGTCGATGCCGTCGAGCGTGTTGTCGATCGCCTTCGGCTGCTCGAAGATCTCCTTCTGCATGAAGTGCTGGTACGGGCCGAGCGCGGCGTCGCCTTCGCGCGCCTTCACCTGGCACAGCGGGCGCTGGGCGTCGTGCCCGCCCGAGTCGACCACGGCGATGCGCTCCGGCGTGATCAGCGCGACGTCGCCGTCCTCCAGGTAAACGAAGCGGTCGGTCAGGTCGCCGAGCGCCGCGCAATCCGACGCGAGGTAGTTCTGTTCGGCACCGATGCCGATCACGAGCGGCGAGCCCGCGCGTGCGGCGACGAGGCGCTGCGGCTCGCGCGCGCACAGCACGGCGATCGCGTACGCGCCGTGCAGCCGCTTCACCGCGCGCACGACCGCGTCGAACAGGTCGTCGCGATAGAGGCTGTGGATCAGGTGCGCGATCACCTCGGTATCGGTCTGGCCGCGAAACGTGTAGCCGCGCTCGCGCAACTCCACGCGCAGCGCGTCGTGGTTCTCGATGATGCCGTTGTGCACGACCGCGATCGTGTCGCCGGACATGATCGGATGTGCGTTCATTTCCGACGGTGCGCCGTGTGTCGCCCAGCGCGTATGCGCGATGCAGGTCTGCGCCTCGAGGCCCAGCGTCAGCACGCGGGCCTGCAGGTCGGTCACGCGCCGCAGCGTGCGCTCGCTGCGCAGGCGGCCGTCGTCCTGCACGGCGATGCCGCACGAATCGTAGCCGCGATACTCGAGCCGGCTCAGCGCATTGACCAGTTGCGGCACCTGATTGTTCAGGCCGCTTGCTCCGACGATTCCGCACATGATTCACCTCGTCTGCAAAAACTGCAAAAGGTTGCCGGCCTGCCGGCACAGCGCGGCAGTGCGGCTTCAGGAGTGGCGCCGCGCGGCACCGATGCGGCCCCGTGCGCGGCGGCGCGGCTCCGCTGACCTACTCGCGGGGCGGCGGCCCCGCGTGGGCGACCCATTCGATGCCTGAAATCGAGCCGTTCGCGTCGTGCGACGCGACGAGAATGCGCGTCGTGCGGCGCGCGCCGCGCCGACGGGCGCTGGCCAGTACGGTCGGCGGCACCGAGCGCACCTTTGCGCTGGCCGAACGCCGCAGCATCTTCGACACGCGCAGCCGGAAGGCCAGCGGATGCACGACGCGCCCGGCGATCAGCCACATGACGATGGCGCCCGCGATGATCGCGATGCTGGTCGCGTAAAACACCATCTGTTCGATCGGCATCTCGGCCGGGTTGAACGGCAGCAGGTAGCGATACGTATAGATGCAGATCGACGCCCATACGGCGCCCACCAGCGCGGGCCGCACGAGACGGAACCAGACGACCTGCGCGAGCCCGGCGACGCGGCCGCGTTCGGTGATCATTTCGCGCGGCGTGCGCAGGGAGAGGTCAATAATCGGCGCGTTCTTCATGTTGAATGCCTCGGTCGGGGCTGACCCACACGGCCCGCTTGCCGCGGCCCCGCAGCACGACGGCCGGCAGGGCGACGACGGTGGTGATCATGCTGATCAGCCAGAAAGCAACGGGGTACCAGATGGTGTCCAGGAAGTACATCAGGAGTTTTTCGTCATACTGACGATCGATCATGCTGCCGATGATCAGTTGCAGGATGCAGGTCGCAACCAGCAACATCCCGTGCCAGTGCGGCACGACCGATACGTGCCAGCTCAGCGGCAGCGGATAGACGACGTCCACCAGCGCGAGCAGCAGGATGAACGACATCGAATAGGCCCACGCGATCCCGATCAGGTACTCGGCGAACAGCGGCCACATCATCATCTGCGTCGGCCGCGCGAGCGTGCCCGCATATTTCAGCAGCACCTGGATGCCGCCTTTCGACCAGCGCAGCCGCTGCCGGTAGAGCCCCATCAGCGTCTCGGGCATCAGGATCCAGCTGAGCGCGTGCGGTTCGTATACGACGCGCCAGTCGCGGCATTGCAGCTTCCAGCTGATGTCGATGTCCTCGGTCAGCATGTCCGCGCTCCAGTAGCCGACGTCGGCGAGCGCGGTCTTGCGGAACATCGTGACGACGCCGGACACCGTGAAGATGCGGCCGTACACCTGCTGCGTGCGCTTGATCAGCCCGACGATCGACGAGAATTCGCCGACCTGCATGCGGCCGAGCAGCGAGGTGCGCGTGCGGATGCGCGGGTTGCCGGTCACGGCGCCGACGCCCGGGTCGGTCAGGAAGTGCTCGAGCATCCAGCCGATCGCATCGTGCGCGAGCAGCGAATCGCCGTCGATGCACAGCAGGTATTCCGCGTTCGACATCGCGGCCGCGGTCGTGAGCCCGACCGCCTTGCCTTCGTTGCGCGCGTGATGGATCACGAGCAGCCGCGGGATCTCGACGGCCAGCTCGTTGAGGATCTCGCCGGTGCGATCCTGGCTGCCGTCGTTGACCGCGATGATGTCGTAGTTCGGGTAGTCCATCGCGTTCAGGTGCCGGATCACGCTCTGCGCGTTCGCCGCCTCGTTGAAGCACGGCACGACGATCGAGATCTTCGGGATCCCGCTCGCCGCGATCGTGCGCGTCGACAGCACGCGCCCTTCCTCGAGGAGGAAGTAATGGACGACACCGCCGATCATCCACAGGTACGACATGAAGAACGGGTAGTAGAAGACGAAATCCTGCAGGCGCTGGATGATGCTGTGGCTGGTCATGGCGTCTTCGTCCCCTGTGTTTTCTGCATCTGCATCAGCGCGTTGATGGAGGTCGGATCGAGGCGCGACTTCAGCGACATCACGTCGCGCATCGTGTCGAGGTCCGGCTGGTTGTTCAGGAAGTTGTCCGGGTAGTAGCCGAAGTTCACCGCGCCCTTGCTGCGCAGGCGCCGCATCTGCGCGAGCAGCGCGGTGCCGCCGATGTCCTTGCGCGCGTGCCAGTCGTACGACTGCAGTTCGAACACGGTGCGCCTGGTGCCGAGCTGTTTCGCGCGGACGGCGTCGACGAGCTGGTCCATCCAGCGCTCGGGGTCCTGCGCCTGTTCCATGTACGGCATCGCCATCAGCGCGACGAAGTCGTAGGTGGCGAGGAAATCGTCGTAGTTTTGCGCGAACCACGCTTCCGATTCCGGCTTCAGCACCGGCAGCGCGAAGATGTTGCGCGCCGTCAGCACGTCGCCGGCGTTCTGGTTCGCGAGCACGATCTGTTCCAGCTGGCGCGTCAGGTCGATCAGGTAGCGGCTTTTCTGCCGCGTCCAGCGCTTCATCAGGTCGGGTGTCGCGCGGATCTTGCCGATGTCGGCCGGCAGGCCCCATTGCGCGTACGTGCTCAGCGCGTGCCGGCCGGCGTCTTCGTAATCGTCGAGCACCGCGTCGTCGCTGAACAGGATGCCGCTGAACGACGCGTACTTGCCGAGATCCTCGTAGATCTGCTCGATGAACAGCCGCGCTTCGGGGTCGAACGGGCTCAGGCGGTACACGCGCGAACCGTTCTCGCGCGCCGGCGCGCCGCCGTATGCGCTGACGGCTTCCAGGCCGCGATGCTTGTCCGCCCGCGGCCGGAACGCGAGCACCGGCATCCACGCATACACCTGCACGTTCGAGCGCGTGCTGAGCTGCCAGGCGGCGCGCGAGAACAGGTCGCCGCGCATCGGCAGGTGCCGGTTCGGAAAATACAGCGATTCCGCGACACCCGTGCCCTTCGGGTCGGCGTACGCCTGCAGGTACACCGATTTCGGCTGCATCCGGTAGATGCGCTCGATCAGCTTGCCGAGATTCGCTTCCTGGCGCGCCGGATCGGGATCGTAGACCTGGTCGAGATCGACCTGCACGACGCGCTCGGGAATGTCGACGTCGCCGCGGTTGGAGGCCGGCTCGCGCATCGACCGCTCGAACCCGCCGATGTCGACGTCGTACATCATCAGGATCCGCCGCAACCGGTCGAGCGGCACGTCCGGCGTATTCGGGCCGGCATCGAGGCTGAACTGGATGTCCATGCCGAGCGACGTCGAGATCTTGCGCACGGGCTGGTTTTCCGCGCCGTACGGCCAGACCATCGAGCGTGCGACGATGCCGGTGCGTTCGCGGATCTGCCGCACGCATGTCTGCAGGTCGTCGTGCACGCGCGCTTCGAATTCGGCGTCGGTTTCATAGCGTTTCTGGTCCTGCAGGTAGAGGTGCGACGTGGTCGCCGGCAGTTCGTTGCCTTGCGGATTCGCGACCGCGCCGTGATGAAGGTTGTGCGTGTGGCACCCGAGCTCGACGAATTCCGACTGGCCGACCTTCTTCACCTGGTCCCACGTCATGAAGTAGTCGCGCGGCATCTGGACCTTGTCGCTGATCTTGATCGGCGTATCCAGCGGCGCGTCGATCCAGGCGGTGACGATGCCCATCACGGCCGGATACTTGAAGCGCTCGAGCAGCGGCAGGACTTTCGTGTAGTGGCTGCTGTAGCCGTCGTCGAACGTGAGCAGCACCGCGCGCGGCGGCAGCGGCTTGCCGCCGTGTCGTGACGCTTCGATCTGCCTGACCGTCACGGTGTGGTAGTTGTTGGTCTGCAGCCACGAGAAGATGGCCGTCAGCGTGCCGGTATCGACCGCGTACGGATCGACCATCGTCGACGACGAGAACGTCGCGAGCAGGTTGTCGCGCACGTCATGCATGCAGATCACGCGGAACGTCTTGCCGTCGACCGGATCGGACGGCGGCAGCAGGTCGATCATCCTGGCGTTCGACACGCCGGGGAACAACGAACAGGCCGCAAACGTACCGAGGCATCCGCACATGAAGGTCCGTCTGGATTGCATTGTCCGATCTCCTTGCTAGAACGGCAGGTTGACCGACAGGAAGCCGGTTTCGGAGCGCTCGCGCTGGCCGTCGTACGCATGACTGCTGATTTCGACGCCGTAGGTCAGCGTGATGTCGTGCTTGAACGTCCACGCGTGCTCGAGGCGCGCGGTCCACAGCGGGCTCGTGCCGAAGCCGCGCTCGTTGTAAACACCGCCTGACGCCGACAGGCGCTGCTGCAGCGACATGTCGCCCTTCTTCCACAGCGTCAGCTGGTGCATGACGGTCGCCGCGGCCGCATAGTCGCGGCCCGGGTTGAAGTAGGGGGCGTCCTGCCGCGTGTTGCTGTCGGTGCCGAGGTCCAGCGATACGTTGACGAGCTGGGTGGCGGACGTGTACACGCGCTGCGTGGCGGTCGCGGAAATCTCCTGGTGCAGGTTCGAATCGCTGTAGCGGCTCACGCCGTAGTTCAGCTTGACTTCGCGGCGGTCGCTCTGGCGATACACGACCGAGACGTTCGCGGAGCGGCCCCAGATGTGCGCGGCATACGCCTTCCACGGCAGCGAGTTGTCGTTGGTGTCGAGCCCGGCCCCCACCGTCCAGTAGTCGTTCAGCGCGTACGCGATCGACCCGCGGCCGCCGGTTCGGCCGTCCGCGCCGAACGAGCGCGTGACTTCGCCCAGCACGGTGAGCGGCCCGTGCCGGTAGTCGCCGCCGACGCCCGTGCGCGTGCGGCTGATGTTGCCGCCGTCGGTTTGGGCATGGCCGAAGAACGTATGCGAGAAGACCCGCCAGTTGTCGCCGAACGGTTGCGAATACACATAGCTGTCCGACGTGAAGCTGTTGTCGGCCAGTGCGCTGTTGCCGTGCTCGAAGCTCAGGTCGGTCGTGAACACGGGGCTGCGATACGCCTTGTAGTCGCGCTTGAACCCGCGCACGGCGCCGCTGTCCGGGAACGTGTTGCCCAGGGTCTGGTCGACGTTCCTCGCGCTCGCATAATCGTCTGCCGTCAGCGATGCGCGGCCGAGCCCCGCGAGCATCTCGACGCTGTCCGGGTGGTCGGTCAGCGACGCGCGATACATCGCGATCGCCTGGCGCGGGTGCGACTGGCCCGAGACGGCGTCGGCATGCGCGGCGCGGACTTCCGCGTTGAACGGCACTTCCTTCTCGAGTTTTTCCAGCGAGGCGATCCCTTCGTCCACCCGGCCCGTGTAGATCAGGTATTGCGCGCGCAGCCGGTAGTAGCGCAGGTAGTCGTCGTTTTCCGGCCCCCAGGTGCGCACGTCCTTGGCCGGCGGCAGCGATTTGCCCATGTCCTCGAGCGCCAGGTTCGCATCGGCCGCGCGTCCCTGGTCGACGTACGACCAGAACAGCCCCTCGCGCAATTCGATCGGGCGCGTGCGTGCGCCGTACTGGAAGCCGCGCGTCGCGATGTCGGCCTGCGGCGCGGTCGCCTGCTTCAGCGCGCGCTGGTACACCGCGTTGGCCTTGCCCGGTTCGCTCAGGTACAGGTACGCGTCGCCGACGGCCGCCAGTGCGTCGATCGAGATCTCCGCGTCCGGCGGGATCGTCTCGAACGTCGCGACGGCCTGCTTCATCTCGCCGCGTGCCGCCAGCGCTACCGTCCGGTCGCCGGCGAGCGCCGTCCTGACCGGCGAATACTCGGGCGTGGACGGCATCCGCTTGTCGAGGTCGTTCGCGGCGGCGAGCGCGTTGTCGATCCCGTCGAAGCGGTCGGGGCTCGTCATCGAGCGCGACTTGTCGCGTCCGCCGCGCACCTGCTGGCGGATCGACAGTTCCTCGAGCCGCGCGAGATCGACCGCGGAGAACACGTCGGGGCGCGCTTTCGCTTCCTCCAGCGCCTTGACCGCGCCGCCGCTCGATGCGAGACCGAACACGTCGTTGCGGACCGTGGCCGGATCGGCGGTGCGGAGGTCGGGTATCTGCGCGTTCGGCGCCTGGGCTTCGGGTACCTGGGAGGCTGGCGGCTGCGCGCCGGGGGCCTGCGCGTTCGGCGCCGGCATGCCCGGTGTCGACGGGCTCGACGTCGGCGCTCCCGGTGTTTGCGGACCGGGGGGCTGACCGGTCGGCGAAGCGGGCTGAGAAGTGGGCTGCGAACCGGCAGGAGTCGCCGTGTCGGACATCTGCGCACTCGATGCCTGCGCGATCAGCGTCCGCGCATTCGGCGGTTGCACATCCGGCGCGGGCGAACCCTGTGCCGACACGTCGGGCGGCCTTCGGTCCGGTGCGCCGGCGGACCCGGCGATTTCACTGATGCGGCCCGACTCCGTATCGCCTTCGGCGGAGAAGCAGGGGCCGGACGCGACGAGCAGCAATACCAGTGGCGCATGCAGGAGGATCCGCCGGTTGGACGGAGCGACGGCCGTGCAGGATTGTTGATGATTGTTGGCCACGAGGTGTCCTCCTTTCGAAACGATCACATCGGTGACACGCGTGACGAGGCACGTCGTCGCGTGTCGCGCGGCCGGGCTGCGAGTGCCCGGCAATGCGGCGCCGGCTCACAGCCGGTTACGGATCGCCTGGCCGAGCAAGGCACGCGATTCGCTGTTCGTCGGGTCGATCGCGAGCGCCCGGCTCGCGTTTTGCTCGACACAGTTCCATTCGTCGATCACCGCGCACGAGCGCGCCTTCGCCAGCGCACGCGCGCTGTCCAGTTCCGCGCGCGTGACGCTCGCCGTCTGCATGCGCGTGGGGTCGGTGCCGTACGCCCGGGGTTTGGGCGCGAAGTTCATCCGCTTGTCCGTGCCTGCCAGCGTGTCCGCATGCGGCGGCCGATGCGTGGCGCCGTGCCGCGTGGCGGCGCGACCGGAGGCGGCTGCCGGCTGCGTACCGGCCGCGAGTGTCACGGGTGGCGCATGCGACGGCCGCCGGTGCGTCGCGACGGCGCGGGAAGCGGGGTGCGGCGCGGTTTCCGGTGCGACCGCGAGCGTGACGGGCGGCACGGTCGATACCTCGGGGGCGGCCGACGCCGACGCTGCCTGCCATGGCGGCGCGGGTGGTACGGCCTGCGCGCGTGTCGACGCCGGCACGGGCGCGACGGATGTGCCGGACGACGTGCTCGCGCGGGAGGCCAGGGTCACGATCGCGTTGCGATACTTCCCGACCGCGGTTCCGATTGCGCTGGAGATGTCGTGCGCCACGCTCGGGTGGCCGACTGTCGTGTCTCGCTCGGCATACGCGAAGATGCCGAAGATCGTGGCAAACGCGACGAAGCTGAGTGCTGCGTTCTTTCCCGGGCCCCAGGAGGGTTTCGGCTGGGAGGCGGGCGAGCGGTCCGGTCGTTCGGCAGGAGGCATGCAATGCTCCTTGATTCGATGCGCGGCGGTGAAGGGCGTGATCGGGGCGGGGTCAGGCGGGACTTACCATCGCAACTGCGTGGAGAGTGCCCCCGTTTCCACGATCGCGAACTGGGTGGCGCCCTGGTACGTCCCTTCCACCCGGTAACTTGCGTCGGGCACGCTGAACAGGCAGCGCGACCCGGACGCGTTGAATTCGACGAGCACGCGTCCATGGCGCCGCAGGCGCACCTGCACATTGGCAAGCGGCTGCCCGGTGCTGGCCGAAGCAAACGACACGCCCAGGTTGTACGGCCGGCCGTCGGGAGGCAGCGGCGCCGTGCCGTCGATCCGCGCGTCGCCGCAGATATACGAGATCACGTAGCGTCCGTCGCCGGGACCCGACGCAGGCGTCTGGGCCGTTGCATTCATGCAGAGCGCGGAGAGGGCGGCGCTCAGGAAGGGGCGAGCGTGCTGTCGAATCGAGGAAGGCATTGCAACCTCCGTTCCGGAATCAATGACGAGTATTTATTCCGAGTCAAATTTGCCAGCGTTCTTTTTGCGACACGCTATTGATACACGATGGATTACGAACCAACAATCGCGTGTGGCCCGAATGGGACGGCAGTGAAATATCCTATTTACATAGGATAAGGGCGGATTTGCATGACTCTCTTAATACTGAAGAAAGTCGATATTGCCGAATATGAATATTGCTATTCGGTAGCAACGATCCCGCACGCATTGAATCACGTCTGTCGTATCGGCATTCGTGCCGAAAAATAACGACTGATAAAAGGAATATTTGCGACTGTGTTTGCGGCGAATCGAGGTCGATTCGGGTACAGGTCGAGCGAAATAAAAGGGCGGTGTGACGTTGCTGGTATTTTAGATTGTTACGGGTGAATCGAAACTTTTAATTTGTTCTGTAACAGGTTATTTCTGTCCTGATAATAAGACGGAATATATCCGGGTATCGTGTCGGATGTAAAAAAATCAAGCCGTGAATTGCAAACGTTTGCGATTCCGCTGATAACGATTACCGGTCTGGCGCGTTATTTTTCAGGCGACGTCGGGATCGCGGTTTGCTGTCGGAAAAGCGGGTCGCGTTCGCCGGGAAGCGACGCGGATGCATGCGCACACCGCATGGCTGAAATTCGCGGTTGCGTTCGCGTCGTCGCCGGACACGACGCGAACGCGAACGCAAACACAATCGCGAAGATCAGCGGCCGGCGCCCGCGCTGCGCCGCGCGATGCGCGTCGCCGGCGCGGATGCCTGTTCGTCCGCGCCGACGGCACCTTCGACCGCTGCGCGCGGCCGGTTCATGATGTACGTCCACAGTTGCTCGGCCGCGAGCCCGCGCTTGCGGGCCGACCGATACAGGCGGATTTCGAGTTCGGTGATCCAGTCGCCGGAACCCGCGCATACGAGCGTGCCTTCCGCGAGTTCCTTCGCGACGCAGCTTTCCGGCAGCCAGCCGATCCCGTGCCCGGCCACGACCATGCCCTTCAACGCCTCGGACATGTGCGTCTCGAAGCACCGGTGCACCACGTACGGTTCGGTTGCGTTCAGCAGCAGCATCTCGACGATGTTGCCGAGGAACGCGCCCGACGAATACGCGAGCAGCGGCAGCGGTGCGTCGGGTGTGCCCGGCAGCTGGAACACGGGCTTGCCGCGCGCATCGGGCGTCGATACGGGCAGGATCCGTTCGACGCCGAGGCTGACGAACGGGAAGTGGTTCGGGTCGAGCACGATCGGCAACTGCGGATGGTGATAGCCGAGCAGCAGGTCGCATTCACCTTCGACGAGCTGCTGCACGCCTTCCGGCACGTTCACCGCGTTCACGCGCGCGGTCACGTGGCCGACTTCGCCGTTGAGCTGCTTGAGCCATTCGGGGAACAGCGTGAAGACGAGCGTATGGGCGACCGCGAAACGCACGACCTGATCGCTGGCCGCGAACTGGTCGTAGCCGTTCACGAGATTGCGCGCCGCATACATGCTGCGCAGGATGTCAGCGGCGAGCCCGCGGAACATCTGGCCGGCCGGCGTCAGCGTGATCGGGTTGATGCTCCGGTCGACCAGCTTCGCGTCCATCCAGGTTTCGAGTGCGGCAATTCGTCTGCTGAATGCCGACTGCGTGAGGTGCCGGTGACGTGCGGCCCGGGAAAAACTCTTGGTATCCGCAAGGCTCAGGAAATCTTCCAGCCACTTTGCTTCCATTTCGATCTTCGCTTTTTATAGTCGGGCGCCTGAAGGGCGGCACCCCGTGCTGCACTAATTTTCTAGCGTACCGCGCCTCGCGTGGGTCGGCCCGATGTTTTTTTTCGATTGGTGTCAGTCGAAATATGCATGGGCGTTGTCGGCGGGATTACGGCTGCATAGCGTTGAGGTGCCGGATCCGGCTAACCGGACAGTTCACAGCATCGAACTGCCGGCGCGCCGCAGACGGTACTTCCCCCAGGGCCGGTTGCGCCGTGTGCGTGCCGGCCCGCCTCCATTGTGGCGGCCCGGTGCCCGGTCGCGCCGTTTTTTTTGTGCAGTGCAGATTGCACATTCGTGACACGCGGGGGAACTATGTTCGGAAGACGCGGCGCAGCATCGGCCGTGCGCGCCTGCGACGCACCGTCGTCGCACGTCGCGTCGGGGGCTGCACCACTGTGGTGCGCAATATCGCCCGGGCGTGCCTGGCGCGGCGCAAAAAGGGGGGATTATCGAGGGAGCCCGCAAGGCACGTTCCTTGCAACGCAGTCGTTACGCCGGTCCGGCATGCGCAATGCCGGGGAAAACGATCGATGGAGAAAAGATCGATGAAGCCATTCGATGAAATGCTGCAATCCGGCGACATGGTAAGGGCGCCTTACGCGCGCCTGAAGCAGTGGCTCGACACGCAGGATCCCGCGAGCCTCGCCCAGAAAGCCCACGACGCGGAAGGCGTGTTCCGCAAGACGGGCATCACGTTCGCCGTCTACGGCGACGCGGAGGCCGCCGAGCGGCTGATTCCGTTCGACATCGTCCCGCGCATCATCTCGGGCACGGAATGGAGCCGGCTGTCGCTCGGCATCGAGCAGCGCGTGATGGCGCTCAACGCGTTCCTCGACGACATCTACCATCGTCAGGAAATCGTGCGCGCCGGCATCGTGCCGAAGCACCTGATCGCGCACAACGAAGCGTTCATCCCGGAGATGATCGACTTCCGGCCGCCCGGCAACGTTTACACGCACATCATCGGCGTCGACATCGTGCGCACCGGCGAGAACGAGTTCTACGTGCTGGAAGACAACGCGCGCACGCCGTCCGGCGTGTCGTACATGCTGGAAAACCGCGAGACGATGATGCAGCTCTTCCCGGAGCTGTTCCAGCAGGTGAAGGTGCGCCCGGTCGAAACCTATCCGCAGATGCTGCGCCAGTCGCTCGCGGCCGTATGCCCGCCGGGCGGCAACGCCGACAACCCGACCGTCGCGGTGCTCACGCCGGGCATCCACAACTCCGCTTACTACGAACATTCGTTCCTCGCCGACCAGATGGGCGTGCATCTCGTCGAAGGCAGCGACCTGCAGGTGATCGACGGCCGCGTCGCGATGCGCACGACCGAAGGTTTCCAGCCGATCGACGTGCTGTACCGCCGCGTCGACGACGCGTTCCTGGATCCGCTCACGTTCCGCCCCGATTCGGTGCTCGGCGTCGCAGGGATCATGGACGTCTACCGCGCGGGCAACATCACGATCGCGAACGCGCCCGGCACCGGCATCGCCGACGACAAGGCGATCTACTCGTACATGCCGGAGATCGTCGAGTTCTACACGGGCCGCAAGGCGCTGCTGGAGAACGTGCCGACCTGGCGCTGCGGCGAGGCCGACAGCCTGAAGTACGTGCTCGACCATCTCGACGAACTGGTCGTGAAGGAAGTGCACGGCTCGGGCGGCTACGGGATGCTGGTCGGGCCGGCCGCGTCGAAAGCGGAGATCGAGGCGTTCGCCGCGAAGCTGCGCGCACGCCCCGCGAACTACATCGCGCAACCGACGCTCGCGCTGTCCACGACGCCGATCCTGACCGACGCCGGCCTTGCGCCGCGCCACGTCGACCTGCGGCCGTTCGTGCTGGTGTCGGACCGGATCCGCATCACCCCGGGCGGGCTCACGCGGGTCGCGCTGAAGGAGGGATCGCTCGTCGTCAACTCGAGCCAGGGCGGCGGCACCAAGGACACCTGGGTGCTGGCCGACTGAGCCGGATGCTACCGCGCGCGCCGGAGCCGGCGCGCGAACCGAACGAAGACGGAGTGGACACGAGATGCTTCTGGGACGTACTGCAAGCGGTCTCTACTGGATGTACCGCTATATCGAGCGCGCGGAGAATATCGCGCGCATCGTCGATGCCGGGCTGCGGATGGCGCTCACGCGCACGTCCGACGCGCCGGCCGAATGGTCGTCGGTGCTCGTCAGCTCGGGCACGGATGAAGGTTACCGGCAGAAATACGACGCGTATGCGGCCGATACCGTGACCGACTACCTGCTGCGCGACCGCGACAACCCGTCGAGCGTGCTGTCGTGCATCGAGGCCGCGCGCTCGAATGCGCGGATGGTGCGCACGGCGCTCACGCGCGAGGCGTGGGAGAGCGTGAACGGCGCTTGGCTCGCGCTGCGCCGCGCGCTCGCGCAGCCGGTGCCGGAAAGCGAGCTGCCGGCCGTGCTCGACCAGGTGAAGCGCGAAACCGCGCTGATCCTCGGCAGCTTCTACAGCACGATGCTGCGCAACGAGATCTTCGATTTCGCGCAGATCGGCGCGTTCGTCGAGCGCGCCGACAACACCGCGCGGATCATCGACGTGAAATACCACCTGCTGCTGCCGTCGGTGTCGCACGTCGGCACGATCCTCGACAACTACCAGTGGGAGACGATCCTGCGCTGCGTTGCCGCGCATCGTTCGTACCGCTGGGTGTACGACGTGCAGTACAAGCCGATGAACATCGCCGACTACCTGATCCTGAACGGCCGCATGCCGCGCTCGCTGCGCTATTGCTACGGGCGCGTCGTGTCGAGCCTGAACCTGCTCGCAAAGGATTACGGCGTGACACACCCGTGTCACGACACGGCCACGAAGATCCTGCAGATGCTGTCCGATACGTCGGTCGAGCGGATCTTCAAGAGCGGCCTGCACGAATTCCTGACCGACTTCATCGGCCGCAACAACAGCCTCGGGATCGAAATCGCCCAGGCCTACAACTTCGACTGAGACTTGCCATGCGACTCGCCATTCGACACATCTCGCGTTATCAGTTCGACGATCAAGCCACCCATGCGCTGCAACGGCTGCGGCTGCGCCCGCAATCAGGCCCCGGGCAGACGGTGCGCGCGTGGCAGGTCACGATCGACGGCGTCGAGCCGTCGCTGTCGTACGCCGACGGGCTCGGCAACCGCATCGACCTCGTGCGGCACGAGCGCGGCGCGAAGGCCGAGATCGTCGTCATCGCGGCCGGCGTCGTCGAGACGCAGGACCGCGCCGGCATTCTCGGTAATCCTGAGGGCTATGCGCCGCCGTGGATCTTCGAACGCGAGACCGCGCTCACGAAGGCCGGCGACACCGTGCGCGAGCTCACGGACGCGCTGCCCATCGACCCGCGCGGCCTCGACGCATTGCACTGGCTGATGACGGAAGTGCACGACCGCATCGCGTATGCGCCGAACCTGGCCGCCGACGCGCCCGTCGACGCGGAAACCGCGCTGCAAAGCGGCGAGGGCACGAGCCGCGACCATGCGCATGCGTTCATCGCGGCCGCGCGCGTGCTGAAGATTCCCGCCCGCTATATCTCGGGCTACGTGCTCGCGGACAGCGCGATGCAGCGCATCGCCGACGCGAAACAGAACGTGGGTGACGACGAGCAGGAAGAAGCGCTCGCGCTGCAGAGCGGCGAGGGCATGCAGCAGGTGCTCGGCGCGTCGCACGCCGCGCAATCGCAGGGGCTGCCGCAGCCGGCGCTCGGTGTGCAGCCGCAAGCGGCCGGGCTGATGCAGCAGCCGGCCGGCCATGCGTGGGCCGAGGCCTATGTCGAAGGGCTCGGCTGGGTCGGGTTCGATCCGTTCATGAATCGCTGCCCGGACGAGCGCTACGTGCGCATCGCGGTCGGCCTCGACTATCGCGACGCGCAGCCGGTGACGGGGCTCGGCGCGACGACCGTCGGCGTCGAGATCAGCGTCGTGCAGACACCCGAGCTCGTCTGACCCGACGCGCGTTTTCGCCGAATCCGCCAGGCCGGGCCGCCGCGTCGCGTTCAACGCGACGCGGCGCGCGGCCGGCCCAACCCGAACCGAGCTCCCATGTCCATCCACGTCGCGCTGCATCACACCACCCGCTATCGCTACGACCGGCTCGTCAACCTCGGCCCGCAGGTCGTGCGGCTGCGGCCCGCGCCGCACTGCCGGACGCCGATCCTCGCGTATTCGATGACGGTCGAGCCCGCGCAGCACTTCATCAACTGGCAGCAGGACCCGTTCTCGAACTATCTCGCGCGGCTCGTGTTTCCGGAGCGCACCGAGCACTTCGAAATCACGATCGATCTCGTCGCCGAGATGTCGGTGTACAACCCGTTCGACTTCTTTCTGGAGGCGAGCGCGGAGCAATACCCGTTCAGCTATGACGATGCGCTGAAGACCGAGCTCGCGCCGTATCTCGTGTGCGACCCGCAGACGAGCGCGGCGCCGCTGTTCCGCGCGTACGTCGACGGCGTCGATCGCACGCCGGCCGGCACCGTGAACTTCCTCGTCGCGCTGAACCAGCAACTGCAGCGCGACATCGGCTATCTCGTGCGGATGGAGCCGGGCGTGCAGACGCCCGAGCAGACGCTCGAGCTGGCGTCCGGCTCGTGCCGCGACAGCGCGTGGCTGCTCGTGCAGCTGTGCCGCCATCTCGGCATCGCCGCGCGTTTCGTGTCGGGCTACCTGATCCAGCTCACGCCCGACGTGAAGTCGCTCGACGGCCCGAGCGGCACGTCGGTCGACTTCACCGACCTCCACGCATGGTGCGAGGTGTACCTGCCGGGCGCCGGCTGGATCGGCTTCGACCCGACTTCGGGCCTGCTCGCGGGCGAGGGCCACATTCCGCTGGCCTGCACGCCGCAGCCGACGAGCGCCGCGCCGGTCGAGGGGCTGATCGACGAGTGCGAGGTGTCGTTCGAGCACGAGATGACCGTGACGCGCGTGTACGAATCGCCGCGCGTGACGAAGCCGTATACGGATTCGCAATGGGACGCCGTGCTGACGCTCGGTTCGCAGGTCGACGGCGCACTCGCGGCCGGCGACGTGCGGCTCACGCAGGGCGGCGAGCCGACCTTCGTGTCGATCGACGATCGCGACGGTGCCGAGTGGAACACCGACGCGCTCGGCCCGACCAAGCGCGGCTACGCGACCGAACTCGTGCAGCGGCTGCGCGCCGAGTACGGCGACGGCGGCTTCCTGCATTTCGGGCAGGGCAAGTGGTATCCGGGCGAGCAGCTGCCGCGCTGGGCGCTGTCGATCTTCTGGCGTGCCGACGGCCAGCCCGTGTGGCACGACCCGTCGCTGTTCGCCGACGAGCGCGAGCCGTCCGCGTATACGACCGACGACGCGAAGCGCTTCATCGATGCGCTGGCCGCGCGGCTGAACCTGACCGGCGAATTCATCCGGCCCGGCTACGAAGACGTCTGGTACTACCTGTGGCGCGAGCGCCGGCTGCCGGTCAACGTCGACCCGTTCGACTCGCGCCTCGACGACGAACTCGAACGCGCGCGGCTGCGCAAGGTGTTCGAGCAGCAGCTCGACAGCGTGGTCGGCTACGTGCTGCCGGTCAAGCGCGTGGACACTGCGCCGGGCCTCGACGGGCCGCGCTGGCAGACGGGGCCGTGGTTCTTCCGCGACGAGCGGATGTACCTCGTGCCCGGCGATTCGCCGATGGGTTATCGGCTGCCGCTCGATTCGCTGCCGTGGGCCAGCCGTGCCGACTATCCGTATCTCGTCGAGCGCGATCCGTTCGCGCCGCGCGACGCGCTGCCGGAAGCCGCCGCGATCCGTGCGCGCTACGCGGGCCCGGCCGATGCGCCGCGCTACCTGTCAGGCGTGCATCGCGAGGCGTCCGCGCAGACCGTGATGCAGTGGCGTAACGACGGCCCGGCCGGGAACGGTCGGCCTGCCGCGCGCGACCCGGGTCGCGTTCCCGAGCGCTTCGAATCGGCCGCGTGGATCACGCGCACCGCGCTGTGCGTCGAAGTGCGCAACGGCATCCTGTACCTGTTCATGCCGCCGCTTGCCGCGCTCGAGGATTATCTCGACCTGCTCGGCGCGATCGAGCTGACCGCGCACGCGCTGGGCGTGAAGCTCGTGCTGGAAGGCTATCCGCCGCCGCGCGACGCGCGGCTGAAGCTGCTGCAGGTGACGCCCGATCCCGGCGTGATCGAGGTGAACATCCATCCGGCCGCCAACTTCGACGAGCTCGTCGACCACACCGAATTCCTGTACGACGCCGCATGGCAGTCGCGGCTGTGCAGCGAGAAATTCATGGTCGACGGCCGCCACGTCGGCACCGGCGGCGGCAACCACTTCGTGCTGGGCGGCGCGACGCCGGCCGACAGCCCGTTCCTGCGCCGCCCGGACCTGCTCGCGAGCCTGATCGCGTACTGGCACAACCATCCGTCGCTGTCCTACCTGTTCTCCGGGCTGTTCATCGGGCCGACGAGCCAGGCACCGCGCGTCGACGAGGCGCGCAACGACCAGCTCTACGAGCTCGACATCGCGTTCGCCGAGATCCAGCGCAACAAGCTGCTGTTCGGGCAGGACATGCCGCCGTGGCTGGTCGACCGCGTGCTGCGCAACCTGCTGATCGACGTGACGGGCAACACGCACCGCAGCGAATTCTGTATCGACAAGCTGTATTCGCCCGACTCGTCGACCGGCCGGCTCGGCCTGCTCGAACTGCGTGCGTTCGAGATGCCGCCGCATGCACGGATGAGCATCGTGCAGCAACTGCTGCTGCGCGCGCTGGTCGCGCGTTTCTGGGCCGCGCCGTACACGACGCCGCTCACGCGCTGGGGCACCGCGCTGCACGACCGCTTCATGCTGCCCGAGTTTCTTCAGATGGATTTCGACGACGTGCTGGCCGAGCTGCGCGACGCCGGTTTCGCGTTCGATCCGGCGTGGTTCGCGCCGCACTTCGAATTCCGCTTCCCGCTGTTCGGCCAGATCGCGGTGAACGGCATGCAGCTGTCGCTGCGCGGGGCGCTGGAACCGTGGCACGTGATGGGCGAGGAGGGCGCGCCCGGCGGCACGGTGCGCTACGTCGATTCGTCGGTCGAACGGCTCGAAGTGCGCGTGACGGGGCTGAACGACAACCGCCACGTCGTGACCGTCAACGGCCGCGCGTTGCCGCTGCAGCCGACCGGCACCGTCGGCGAATATGTCGCGGGGGTGCGCTACAAGGCGTGGTCGCCGCCGTCCGCGCTGCATCCGACCATCGGCGTGCACGCGCCGCTCACGTTCGACATCGTCGATACGTGGCTGCAGCGCTCGCTCGGCGGCTGCCGCTACCACGTCGCGCATCCGGGCGGGCGCAACTACGCGACGTTCCCGGTCAATGCCTACGAAGCGGAGAGCCGCCGGCTCGCACGCTTCGTCGAGATGGGGCATACGCCGGGGCGGATGGAGGTCGCGCCCGCCGCGCCGAGCCGTGAATTCCCGTTCACGCTCGACCTGCGGCGGCCGTGACCGGACGATGACGAGGCGGACGACGATGCGCGGTGGGCGGTCTCCTGGCGAATGGGGTGATGGCGGTCCCGCCGGAGTGCTAGGATGCGGGCAGATTGCGGCCGCACGCCGCGTATCGCCGCCGGCGCGGCGGCGCGCGTGCGCGGCCGCGCCCTGACGACGGAACGACACCGTGCCGCCCATAAACATCGACCATCTCGCCGCCCTCGACGCGATGCCCACGCTTTTCGATACCGGCGCGCAGCCGGATGCCGCGGAACTGGCCGCCGCGCTCGCGGCGCCGGCGGCCGCCGGCCGCTACGACGAACTGCGCGGCAGCGCGGCCGGCCTGAACGCGCCTGCGCTCGCGCCCGCGTGGCGCAGTTTCTTCACATCGATCGGCAGCGACGGCGTGGCCGATCTCGATCGCCGCGCCGACGCGCTGCACCGGCGCATGCGCGAGAACGGCCTGTTCTACCAGCTGCACGAGCAGCGCGCCGGCGACGGCGCGGCCGGCCCGTGGTCGCTCGACCTGCTGCCGCTGATCGTCACGCCCGAGGACTGGGTCGCGATCGAGCGCGGCGTGCTCCAGCGCGTGCGGCTGCTCAACGCGACGCTGGCCGACCTGTACGGGCCGCAGACGATCCTCGAGCGCGGGCTGCTGCCGCCCGCGCTCGTCACCGGGCACCCCGGCTACCTGCGCGCGATGCGCGGCGCGAGCGTGCCGGGCGACACCTGGCTGCACGTGGTCGCGTTCGATCTCGCGCGTGGCCCGGACGGGCAGTGGCGGATCGTCGCGCAGCACACGCAGGGCGCGGCCGGCCTCGGTTACCTGCTCGAAAACCGGCTGATCGTGTCGCGGCTCTTTCCGCGCGGATTTCGCGGGCTGCGCGTGCAGCGGCTCGCGTCCGCGTATCGCGCGCTGCTGCAGAGCATGCAGGCGCTCAGCCCGGCCCGCAAGAACTCGCGGATCGTGCTGCTGACGCCGGGGCCGCACAGCGCGACGTATTTCGAGCACGCGTATCTCGCGCGCTATCTCGGCCTCACGCTCGTCGAAGGCGGCGACCTGACCGCGCGCGACAACCGCGTGTTCCTGAAGACGCTGAGCGGCCTCGAACCTGTGCACGGCATCCTGCGGCGTGTCGACGACGCGTGGCTCGATCCGCTCGAACTGCGGCCCGATTCGATGCTCGGCGTGCCGGGGCTGCTGCAGGCCGTGCGCGCGGGCAACGTGCTGCTCGCGAACGCGCCGGGCTCGGGCTTCCTCGAATCGCCGGCGATGCTCGGCTTCATGCCGCGTCTCGCGGAAGGGCTGCTCGGCGAAACGCTGACGCTGCCGGCCGTGCATTCGTGGTGGTGCGGCGAGGCGGCGGCCTGCGACGACGCGTTGCCGCAACTCGCGCGCAGTATCGTGAAGGCATCCTATCCACCCGACGTGCAGCCCGGCGGCCCGCTCGAGCCGGTGATCGGCGCGCGGCTCACGCAGGCGCAGCTGGCCGAATGGCGCGCGCGGATTCTCGCGCGGCCCGAACACTACACGGTGCAGGCCGACCTGCCGCTGTCGCAGGCGCCGACCTGGCCGCGTCAGGACGCGCCCGACGGCCACGGCGGCGCGCGCATCGTGCCGAAGCCGGTGCTGCTGCGTGTCTTCGCGCTCGCCGACGGTGCGCAGCGCTGGCGGCTCCTGCCGGGCGGGCTGTCACGGGTCGGCACGCGCGACACGCTGTTCAATGCGCCGATGCCGCGCGGCGGCAGCACCGTCGATACATGGGTGATGACCGAAGGCATCGTCGATTCGACGACGCTGCTGCAGACGCATCTCGGCCCCGACGACCTCGTCGAACGGCCGCGCGCGATCGCGAGCCGCGCGGCCGAGAACCTGTTCTGGCTCGGCCGTTACACCGAGCGCGCGACCAACCTGATGCGGCTCGCGCGCGCGGCGCTCGAACGGCTGCGCGGCGAGGACGACGTCGACAGCCCCGCGCACCTGGAGCTGCTCGACACGCTGTGCCGCGACACGGGCCTGATCGCGGCCGATGCACCGAACGCCGTCGATGCGCCGCGTGCGTTCCAGCACGCGCTCGCGACGTCGCTCACGCGCGGCGCGGATCGCACGTCGGGCATTGCGTCGTGCCTGTTCGGGATGCGTGGCGCGGCTGCCGCGATCCGCGAACGCCTGTCGAGCGACCAGTGGCGCCTGATCGACGACGCGACCCAGCTGTTCGCGGACAGCGCGGGCCAGCCGGAAGCCGAGGAACAGATCGGCAACGACGCGCTGCAGTTGCTGGAGCGCCTCGGCCTGCTGCTCGGCGCGATCACGGGCGCGCAGACCGACAACATGACGCGCGACGACGGCTGGCGGCTGCTGTCGATCGGCCGGCAGATCGACCGGCTGGACTTCCTGTGCAGCGTGCTGAAGTGCGCGTTCGACGAAGGCGCGGTGCACCGGCAGGACGGCTTCGAGCTCGTGCTGGAGCTGTTCGACAGCACGATCACGTTCCGTTCGCGTTTCCAGCGCGGCTTCGATGTCGCGCCGCTGCTGTCGCTCGTCGTGCTCGATACCGACAATCCGCGCTCGCTCGGCTGGGTCGTGCAGGCGCTGCGGGGCCGGCTGACGAAGGTCGAGCGCAGCGAAGGTTATGCGCTGTCCGAACTGGCCGAGACGATTCCGGACGTGCCCGCGTGGTCGCTGCACGAGCTGTGCGAAACCACCGACGGTGGCCGGCACGGCGCGCTGCTCGAAGCGCTCGACACGACGGCGAAGGCGGTCTGGGAACTGTCGAACCGGATCGGCGAGCGATATTTCAGCCACGTACGCGAGGCGGGCAGGACGTTATGGTGACGACGAAAGGCGCGGGGAAGGTCCCGCCGGGTTCCGGCGATGCACGGAACGCATCGGCATCGGCATCGGCCGCGAAAGCAGCGACCGCCGACGTCGCGCCGGGCCGCTTGCTGCGCGTCACGCACGACACCGAATACCGTTACGCGGCGCGCGTCGAATCGGCGCAGCACCAGGCACGGCTGCAACCGCTCGAGACGCCGCGCCAGCAAGTGCTGTCGTTCGCGCTCGACATCGATCCCGAGCCGGAATCGGTCTGTACCGAGATCGATGCATTCGGCAACGCGCGCGCATCGTTCGCGTTGAACCTGCCACATGACGCGCTGCTCGTGCGCAGCCGCAGCACGGTACGCGTGACGCCGCCCGTGTGGTCGCGCGGTGCGCGCGGCGCGCCGCCGCCCGCCATCGCGCATCCCGACGCGAAACAGGCGACTGCGTGGGAAGCCGTGCGCGACCGCCTGCGGTTTCGCGCAGGGCAGCCTTACGATGCCGCGAGCGAATTCGTGTTCACGTCGCCGCATGTCGCGTGTGATGCCGAACTCGCCGCGTATGCGGCCGCGAGCTTCACGCCGCAACGGCCGCTCGTGCAGGCTGCCTGGGACCTGATGCGGCGCGTGCATGCCGATTTCGCCTATACGCCGAACAGCACCGACATCACGACGTCGGCGCTCGATGCGCTGCGCTTGCGCAAGGGCGTGTGCCAGGATTTCGCGCACGTGATGATCGGCGGGCTGCGCTCGCTCGGGCTGGCCGCGCGTTACGTGAGCGGCTACCTGCTGACGCAGCCGCCCCCCGGGCAGCCGCGGCTGATCGGCGCCGATGCGTCGCATGCGTGGGTCGAGGTGTACGACCCGGCATGGCCCGAGGACAACGGCTGGCTGCAGCTCGATCCGACCAACGATCGCGCGCCGGGCGACGACTACGTGATGCTGTCGATCGGCCGCGACTACGCGGACGTGACGCCGTTGCGCGGAGTGATCCGCGGCGGCGGTGCGGATCAGGAGCTGAAGGTCGGTGTGACGGTGGAGCCGCTCGACACGCCGTAATGTCGCGCGATGCCGCGTGCCCGCGCGCATTGCGGTTTAAGTCTTCGTTAATACTGCACGCCTAGCATGGCCATGCCGGCGAACGGATCTGGCTTGATTCGGACGCCGGCGGCACGCGCGGGTGCGTCGACGTCACGGCGCCGCACCGACGCGCATCGCCATTCCCTTGCAACGGCGGCGGATCATGATCAAGACCTTCGACTACACGCTCGGCAGCGAGACGATTGCGCTTTGTGCGAGCTTCGGCGCGGGGCCGGCGTGGCGCCGCGTGCTCGTGAGCCGTGCGGATTCGATGGAGACGCTGGTGGTGCTCGACGCGCGCGGCCTGTCGGGCTTGCTGAAGGTGGCGACCGAAGCGCCGGAGGGGCTGCTCGACGACGCGATCCGCAAGGTCGGCGACGAGCAGTTGGTCGAGCGGGCGATCAGCGGCAGGGCGATCGTCGAAACCGCGCTGTGAACCCCAGGGCAGGATCAAGCTGCTGACGGCACATCCCGGCGGCTTGCGGCGATCGTCGGCAACCGGCGGACATCATCGCGCGAGAAAGTCGAGAAGGACGGACGCAAGCTGTTCCGGCTGCTCTTCGGCGGGATAGTGGCCGGAGTCGCGCAGCACGATCCCGTGCACGTCGGATGCGACCTGCGCCATGGTGGCCTTCGATCCTTCTCCGTACCCGAATTCGCATCCGATGGCGAGGACAGGCATGTCGAGTTTCTTCGCGCCGAACGTCTTGTTGTCGTCGAGATCAACGAACAGGGTGCGGTAGTAGCTGAAGCTCGCACGAAGGGCGCCGGGCTGCGTGAGCGCGGTCGCGTAGACGTCGATGTCCGCTTCGGTGATGGACTCGGGATCGACGGTGCCTACCGTGTCGCGCCGGATGAAGTGACGCACGAACAGTGCTTCACGGCCGCGGACCAGCTCTTCCGAAATGTCCCCCGCCATATTGAAGCCGAAGTGCCAGCTGCCGCCCGTGGCCACGTTCATCGCCTTTTCCTGGCCGAAGCCCGGCAAGCCGCTCTCGATGAACACGAACCGCTCCGTGAGTTGCGGATACAGCGCCGCGAACGCGTAGCCCACCTGGCCGCCCATGTCGTGTCCGACGATGCAGGCCTTTTCGATCTGCAGCGCATGCAGCAACGCGGCGATGTCGCCTGCGACGGTCTTCTTGTCATAGCCTGCCGCGGGCTTGCTGGAGTGCCCGAATCCGCGCAGGTCGGGGGCGATGACCATGCAGTGAGGCGAAAGCAACGGCACGAGCTTTCGCCACGCATGCGACGTTTGCGGCCAGCCGTGCAGCAGCACGACGGCCCGGCCGGCTCCGGCCACTTTCGTGTGAATGCGCAAGCCGTTCACGCGGACGGCAAGCGACTTGACCGCAGGGCGGTCGAGACGCTCGGAACGGGGTTCGGTCGGGGTCAATGCCATGAATCAGCCTTCGAAGTGGAAAGAGTGGCCGGTGTGCGTGCCATCCGGCAAACCGCAGCGACTCGCGATGACGGAACGGCCTCCAACTTCCCGGCCGGCAGACATCTGGCCCGCGCAATGGTTGGAGGCTCGACGCGGATCAATCGGCGCGCGCGCGGCGTTGCCCGATGGCGCGCCTTAGTTCGCGAACCGGTCCGTGGCCGCGATCAGCGCCTCCAGGATCCCCGGTTCGTTGTACGCATGCCCGGCGCCGGGCACGATCTCGAACGTCGCATCCGGCCAGGCCTTCGACAGCTCCCATGCGGTGCGAGCAGGCGTCGCGACGTCATAGCGGCCCTGCACGATCACGCCCGGAATGCCGGCGAGGCGATGCGCGTCACGCAGCAGCTGGCCTTCCTCGACGAAACCCTGGTTCACGAAGTAATGATTCTCGATCCGCGCGAACGCGAGTGCGTAGTGGCCGTCCGCGAAGTGCGCCGCGAGTGCGGGGTCGGGCAGCAGCGTGATCGTGCGGCCTTCCCAGATGCTCCACGCGCGCGCCGCTTCGAGCTTCGCGGCTTCGTCGTTGCCGGTCAGCCGGCGATGGTAGGCGGCGATCAGGTCGCCGCGCTCGGCTTCGGGAATCGGTGCAAGGAAGGCTTCCCACAGGTCGGGGAACAGCCACGACGCGCCTTCCTGGTAGTACCACAGCACTTCCGTGCGGCGTATCGTGAAGATGCCGCGCACGACCAGCGCGCTCACGCGCTCCGGGTGCGTTTCCGCATACGCGATCGACAGCGTGCTGCCCCACGAGCCGCCGAACACGAGCCACTTTTCCGCGCCGACCATCTCGCGCAGGCGCTCGATGTCGGCAACCAGATGCCACGTCGTGTTGTTCTCGAGGCTCGCATGCGGCGTCGAACGTCCGCAGCCGCGCTGGTCGAACAGCAGGATGTCGTAGCGCTCCGGATCGAACAGGCGGCGATGGTCGGCGCTGCAGCCGGCGCCGGGGCCGCCGTGCAGGAACACGGCGGGCTTGCCGGCGGGGTTGCCGCAGCGCTCCCAGTAGATGCGGTGGCCGTCGCCGGTGTCGAGATGGCCGTGGGCGTAGGGTTCGATCGGTGGGTACATGACGTTTCCTGATTGAAAGGTCGGTGGGGTGCCGGGCAACCGGTGCCGAAAGCAGTACGCCATTATGCCCAACTCGCCGAAATGGCGCGCTTCGGTTCCGGCATGCCGCACGGCTGTCGTTCCTGTCGATCGGCATTGAAAAATCCGTAAAAAAACGCATCGCATCATTCACGCATTCCGATTCAATATGTCGTTGTGTTTCATGCGCGTGCCACGCATGAAATGCACTCATGACACTGGCCATGCGTTGCGAATCAACGAGAAATCAAAATAATTCCGGGGATTGTGAATGGTTAGCGATTCTCTGACGAGGAAGGAGCGCGAGATCGTGTCGTTGATCGCGCGGGGGATGCGCTGTACGGAAATTGCCGAGGCATTGGGGGCCGCGCCGATGACGGTGCGCAAGCATCGCTCGAACATCGTGCGCAAGCTCGGGCTGACGGGCACCGCGCAACTCGTCGCGTATGCGGTCGAACATGCGCCGCCGCTCGCGGACGACCTCTCTCCTTGCGAAGATCGCCGCGCTCGGGCCGCGTGAGCGGGATGTGCTGCGCCTGATCGGTGCCGGTCTCGCGAGCAAGGAAATCGCAAGGTTGCTCGATGTCAGCCCGCGCACGGTCAGCAAGCATCGTGAAAACATCATGCACAAATTGTCCATTCACGAACTTGCCCGCCTGATGAAAATCGGCCGCGAATTGTGATTCCGGCGATTCGCTTTTCACTACGCAATCGGAGGTATTGAGCAGCATTCGCATTCGGCGCAATTTGAATGGCGGGCGGATATTGCGTTGCATTCGCCCGCGGACGGGAGAATGCGCGATATTCCGAGGGCGAATTCACCCGGTTTTCTTAATGAAAAGGAGTGAAAAATGGAAAGCGAAAATGTGATTGTCTGGAAGGACGATCGCGCCACACAGGTCGAAGTGGCGCAACTCGTCAATCGATTCGCCGGGGAGATCCTGGTCGACGTCACCGACGCACAGCAGGTCAAGGAGTGGACGAAGCTGCTCGAACCTCGGGCCGCCGACGATCACGCGGAAGGGGACACCGCGCTGTTCACCTGGCCGTTTCGTCCCGTGCCGAACGCCGCGATCTACGGCGGCGTGGTGGTCACGACCGTCAGCACGTTCGCGTTGCTGACCGGTTTCGCGATCTGGCGGCGCTACAGCGTGGATGCGGAGCTTTCCGCAAACCGCATGCGTTTCCGCCTGCGCCCGCCGCCGCGCCCGTAACCGCCGGCCCGGCCGCCGCCCGCCGAGGGCCGGCGGCCGCATGACGTACCGCACGCGCCGGCGAGACAGCACGGCGGCGCGTGCGGAACCGAAATCACAGGAGATCAATCATGCCAGTTGACAATTCGGCGGCCGAGTCCGCCCGGAGTCTGTTGAACGGGATCGACTACAGCGCCCTGATCGGCGGCCCGTTGCAGGCCGCGATCACCGCGCAGGCGATGGCCGCGAAATCCACCTACGAGTTCATCGACAAGGTCGGCCTCACGACCGACACCGACGGCGTGAAGCAGGCCGTCAACGTCACCTTCCTGTACCAGAAGGACGGGCAGATGGTGAAGCTGATCGTGCCGCTGCTGACGATCGTGCCGGTGCCGCTGATCCTGGTCGACGAAGTGACGATCCAGTTCAAGGCGAACATCAACGCGGCGGCGTCGTCGACGTCGGAAGAGTCGAAGTCCGAAGCGATCGCGGGCGAACTCTCGGCGCAGGGCAAGATCGGCTGGGGGCCGTTCAGCCTGTCGGCGCAGATGAAGGCCAGCTATTCGAGCAAGAAGGATTCGAAGGCGACGCAGGACTCGCGCTATTCGGTCGAGTACACGCAGGACGTGTTCGTGCATGCGTCGCAGGCCGGCGTGCCGGCCGGGCTCGCGACCGTGCTCAACATCCTGTCGAGCGCCGCGACCGGCGCGAGCCGCAACGGTGACATGCAGGTCAGTCCGGCGCTGTCGACCGTGATGTCGGGCGATCCGTCACAGCAGCAGATGCTGCAGGTGCGCCTGCAGAATTCGAGCGGGCTGTTCGCCGGCAATACGGAAGTCACGTTCCAGATCGATCCCGCGCTCGCGGACAAGTTCCGGATGAGCCGCGCGCCGTTCGGTTCGACCATCCCGTTCGATGCAGCCGGCAAGGTCACGTCGTTCAAGACCGACGGCGACGGTTCGTTGTCCGTCCTGTTCTGGGCGGAAGGCGAGGTCGACGCGCAGGCGATCGACCTGACGGTGTCCGCGTCGATCCCCGCGCCGGACAGCGGCAAGGTCGATGCGAAGTCGGTTGTCGTGCCGGTGCGCGTGCTGCACCGGCTGCCGCCGCCGTCGGCGCCGTCACTCAAGAGCGCGCAGGCGACGCTCTCGATTGCCAAGGGAGACTCCGGCAAGGACGTGCTGACCGCGCTTAAACCGGACGGCACGCCGGCAGTGGGTGTCGAGCTGAAGTTCGCGTTCGACGCCGGCGGTGCGGGGTTCGAGGTCACCGCGAACGGCGACAGCGTGAAAGCCGATCCGCCGCCGAAGACCGACGCCAACGGCAAGGTCGAGATCGATTGCAAGGCGCTCGACGACACCAGCAAGTCGGTCGTGACCGTCAGCGCGACGATCGACGGCGCGGGCGTGTCGACGAGCCTCACGCTGCAGGCCAAGCCCTGATCCGTCCGATGTGACAACCCGCCCGCGCCGGCCTGCCGGCGCGGGTTAGAGGAGAACACCGATGACCAATCTGCGGGATATCGCCGCCGCGTTCCTCGACAGTCTCGCGGGCGCGCAGCACGAAGCGAACCTGTATTCGAAGCGCCTCGCCGTGAAGTATCGCGAGGATCCGTTGCTCAAGTATTTTCCGGTGCCGAACGGCCTGCTCGACGAAGCGGACGTGACGCTGCGCTTCGCGGTGCCGCCGGGCGCCGATGGCGATGAACGGGCATCGCGGCTCGACACGGACACGCTGGCGGCCGATGCGCTGCCGTCGCAGGTCGCCGTCGCCGACCTGGCGACGGAGGCAGGCGCACTGCTGCTGCGCGATCTCGCCGGCGCGCTCGGCCGCGTGCGCGGCGCGCGCGGTGCGGCCGGTGGGGGCGCCGACCCGGCGCACGACCGGATCGACGCGTTGCGTTCGTCCCGCGTCGTGCGCGAGCTGGGCGGCAACCTGCACGCGTTGCTCGGCGACGCACTGACGCGGGCCATGCGCGGCACGCCGCCGACGCGCGATGCGCTGCGTGCGGGCCTGCTCGACGTGCTTCACGCATCGCTGGACGACGGCCTGGCGGACGTGTTCGACGCGCACGAGCGCGCGGATGCGGGACACACGTCGTTCGAGGGGACAGTCGACGCGAACTGGGATGCACTGCGCGGGCTGATCGAAGCGGCGGCCGAGCGGCAGCGCGGGATCCAGGCGGAGACCGCGCGCGTGCCGTCGCTCGCGGTGACGCTGGACCCGGCCGCGCTGCAGGGTATTCCATCCGAATTCGTGCAGACGCTGACGCTGCGCGCGAAGCTGCGCAACTACAAGTGGGTGCTCGTCGGCGAAGGCGGCCGCGAGCGCGACGAACTGGTTGTCACGGAGTGATGCCATGACCGATTCCATCAGCCCCGTCGTCGATCTGCAGTACCTGTTCGCCGCACCGATCGAGGCCGTGATCGAGGCGGACTTCATGGCCGCGCGCCAGTTCGTCCGGTACGTCCGCGAGTTCGGCTTCGTGCGGAAGCCGTCCACCGGCTGCGAGCCGAGGGAGCTGGACGACAGCGACTTCGGCGAACTGCGGATGATCACGTTCTTCTACGAACAGGTGCTCGGCAAGGACAAGACCGAATGGCGCCGCGTGCAGGTTCCGGTGCTGTCATTGATCCCGCTGCCGCTGCTCGAAGTGAAGACCGCGACATTCGATTTCGGCGTGCGCCTGCTGCTTGCCGAGCGCGTGAAGGCGTCGTGCGCGATCCCGCTGCTGCCCGGCGATGCGGACGATGCCGCGCCGCGCCAGTATCGCTGGAGCGCCATGCTCGCACGCGGCCGGCCCGAGGCCGGCGGCCAGACGCGCGAGGACGTGTCGCCGTTTCTCGAGGCGAACATCGGCGCGAAGGTCGAGGTCGGGCAGGCCGGCATCCCCGCCGGTATCGGCAACCTGCTGGCGCTGCTGGGCATGAATACCCAGGTCGGCGGCGCGGGCACCCAGGCCACCGGCGAAGGTGGCGATCACTCCAGGAGGGAGTCATGAAGACGAGCGAGAAGATGCTGAACGACGCACCGGGTTTCATGTGCCCGGTCTGCATGCGCGGGCGGGTGAAGTTGTCGCTGGCGGATTTTCTCGGCAACAGCGAGGTCCGCTGCCCGATGTGCGGCACGCCGTTCCAGATGGACAAGACGGGCTGCGCGGAACTGGTGGATCGGCTGCAGGATCTCCAGGTCGCGCAGCAGAACGTCCGGTTGCTGGAGAAGAAAGTCGACCGGTGAACGCGCCGCCGCGATCTTGCCGCGTCCCGTTGATCGTTGCGCCGCAGCAGGCGGCCGGCGCTGCGCAGCCCGCCCCGGACGTCCAGCCGGGGCGGCTTGCATTGGGGGGGCGGGATTTTTGAAGTAATTTCATTCGGATATTTTTCATACAAAATCCCGGCGGCATATCGGCGTGCCGAAGCGGGGGCGGCGCCGGTCTGCTGCCCATCCACCGTGCCGACGGAAACCAGCCGATGAACCATCGCGTCACGCAGTTGACCGGATTGCGCGCCGTCGCGGTGGCGATGGTCGTGGTCGGACACGCCGAGCACGTGCTGCCCGGCGGCTACACAGGCTGGTACGCGCCGTTGCGGCTGATCGCCGACGGCCGGCTCGGCGTGCTGATCTTCTTCGTCCTCAGCGGCTTCCTGATCACCAACGTGTTGCGCGCCGAATTCGCGCGCACGGGCGGCATCGCGCTGACGTCGTTCTACGTGCGTCGCGCGCTGCGGATCTGGCCGGCCTGCTACGTCTATCTCGCGGCGGTCGCGATCGTGGCTTTCGCCGGCTGGTTCGACGTCGACCGGCGGCAGTGGCTGTATGCGGCGCTGCACCTGTGGAACTACTCGGCGTGGTTCGGGCTGACCGGCGACAACACGTTGCATCCCGACGGTGCGTGGTATCTCGGCCATTTCTGGTCGCTCGCGCTCGAGGAACAGTTCTACTGGTTCTGGCCGCTGCTGTTCGTGTACGGCATGCGCCGCGGCGGAACGCGCTGGCTGGCCGCGCTGATCCTGGTCGTGCCGCTCGTGCGCGCGGTCACGTACTTCGTGGCGCCCGCGCTGCGCGGGCAGCTCGGGATGATGCTTCACACGGGCGTCGATCCGATCCTGATCGGTTGTTATGCGTCGCTCAACCGCGAACGGCTCGAAGCGTGGATTCGCTCGTGGCGCGGCGGGACGCGCATCGTGACGGCGATCATCGTGGTCGTGCTGATCGGCGGCCCGCTCGCCGAACACCGGTTCGGTGGCTTCTGGAACGCGACGTACGGCGTGACGCTCGAGGCGGCGCTGATCGCGATCGTGATCGTCGTGCTGAATTTCCACAGCGAATTCTGGTGTGCGAGATGGTTGCGTGCGCAGCCTGTCGTGTTCGTCGGCACGATCTCGTTCAGCCTCTATCTGTGGCAGCAGCCGTTCGCGAATCCGGATCTGCCGGTTGCGCATGCGTTTCCGCTTGGGATCGTGTGGGCGCTGATGGCGGCGACGGCCAGTTATTTCCTTGTCGAGAAACCGTTCCTGCGGCTGAAGGATCGGTATACGGCGCGCGAGATGCGACGGGGGCGGGAGGAAGCGCGGCTCAGGCCGGCGTCGGGCGAGGCGATCGGGGCGAAGGTGGTGGAGTAGATGGGTGGGGCGGTGTTACTGCGGCCCCGCTTACCGTTATTTGAACCGCTTCTTTGAGGCAGGCGAATACCAGAAGTCCCGGTACATATCGCTCCCGTATGATTTGCCGTCGTATTTGACGACCGTGCGCACGGTGCGTTTTCCCGCGTCCGGTTGCTTATCGTCGTTGCTTTCCGCGTTCATCACGTGTGCCGTAATCGACAGGTCCGCAAAGCCGTTGTGCGACGTCTTCTCGACCGCAATCGTCATGCGGGCGGACTCGCTGCGCAGGTCACTGGTATCGGGGCCGCACGCGGTGCCTGTGGTGGCGACCCAGCCATTGAGATTGGTACCAAACACGGGGCGGATACGGGTGCCTTCGCGAATCCACAGTGTCAGTTCGTTCTCCATGTAGGCATCTGGGCAGCTCGGTCCGTGCGCGGTGCTGCTGAACACGACGCCGAATGCCCGTACATCGGGCGACAGCCGGTACGGCGCAGTATCGATGCGATAACTGTTCTCGCCGATCTGTATCGCCGCGTCCTCCTGAATCACCGAACGCTCGGCCGCCACGACCTTGCCCCCTTCGACGAGCGCGACGACCTGCAGCTTTTCGCTATCGTCGGGATTCTTGCTCTTCGGCAGCGAATCGAACGCGACGGCCGCGATCGTCGTTTCGGGCGCATTCGGCATGACCTTGCAGGCCGCCGCGACGACGAGCCGGTCCGCGTCACGTGTGGCGATGCGGGCGCTCGCGATGCCGGCCCAGCGGGCGACGGCAGTGACAGTGTCGTCGTCGCAAGGCTGGCTGTCGGCGGCGTGAACGATGGGGGAGGCGGCGAGCGCCAGCAACGGGGCGAAATGGAGGATTCTCACGGTCATGATGGAAAGAGGTTCTTCATGGATGTCGAGGATGTCGCTTACCGACGGCGGATTCAAACCGTCGATGCAACGAATCACTACATGGCTCAGACGAGCGGCAGAAAGCGGCCGAATAAGGTCTGACAGCTTGCTCAGTCGTTCAATTCAATGCGATAGCGGAGCGTCTCGGCGAATCCGTAGGCTGCCGGCTTTCTGAAGCGCTCGATCAATACGCCATTGCACGCAGCGATTACCCTCTGCGAGGCGATATTCTCCGGATCAACTGTTAGTTCGACATAGGGCAGGCCTTTTCCCTTTGCTTCGCCCAGCATCAAATCGAGCGCCTGCGTGGCGTAGCCGTTGCCCCTCTTCCACGGCACGACCGAGAAGCCGATATGTCCGAGTACGTACGACGGCAATTCGGCAGTTCCGGCCTGCCAACGAAATCCGATTGCGCCGCTGAAATCACCGTCCCATATCCAGCGGACAATGCTCGGGAGCCGCGCGACAGTCGAGCCATCGGGTAAGGGAATCGGACCGCCCGATGCAGTTGGATCGTCCAGTCCGTCCACGAATCGCTCAGCATCTACGTCAATAGCGTCCAATTGTTCGCGCGCAGCGATCTCCTTACGGACGTTGTCGGGCGACCATCCTGCCTCAAGCGCCGCAACGTAGCTCGGCAGCAAGGCGGTCGTAGGTCTCAACAGTTTGATTGCGCTCATGCTGATCGGTGCGTGTCTGGGAAGATGATTGCCAACAGTTTAATCGGCGGCGTCGAGCATCTCAAAATGGCCGACCGCCACCTGATGCGGTCGGCCGAACCCGACCGGAAGAGACACTCAACTTCCCATGAAGCGGACGCTAGCGCCATGTTGCGCTGCGTGTGTTCATGGGTAAATCGACTTAGAATTACGCCTCACACTTCGAAAGAGCGCCTGATGGTCACAGTCCGCGCACTCAGCGGCGATTCGGATAACGATTACGCGAACGTATCGCGCGTCTTTATCGAAGCTGCCTCTTATACTCAACTGGTCGAAGGACGGTCACCCTCCAAAGAAGATGTTGATGATTTCTTCTACGGCAAGCCTGCAGGCAAAGATGGGGGAGATAAATCAGTCTTCGGCTTTTACGTCGGGCCAGACATGGTTGGCTGTGCCGACGTGATTCGCGCATATCCAACTGACGACTGCATCTGGATCGGACTGCTGTTATTTTCCGATGCGTACCAGCGTCATGGTTACGGAAAGACTGCGTTGGCGTTGCTCGATGCTATGGCGCGTGAGTGGGGCTTCCGCAGGGCGCAACTCGCGGTCGTTTCAACGAATCCGCGTGCGTTCGCATTTTGGCAGCGCGAGGGATTCGAGGAAATCAGACGGACGACCAATCAGCGATTTCTCGGCGAGCTGATCGTCATGGAGCGACCCATTCCGTAGCTGCGTCGAATGGCTCAAACTGGCGGTGGTTTGATGCAGTACAGGCGGAAATTGGCGGCCGCTCCTGACCGGAAACTGCCCGATATGCCCGGCGGAGTAGCTGACAAGAAGCGCCCAGGGCGAGGGCGTCGCGGACGTCTCATTGAATCGGTGAACCTCCGCGAGCACGAGTTTGGCCGACTGCCATTCCGGACGTCCCACTTGGGCTTCGCGTGCCTCCAACGCCAACGTGATCACTTCGACCAGCTGCCGCTCCGGAAGCGAGGTCAGGGCATCCACAAGTTCTCGATTTTGCAAAAAACTCATCGAATTAACGATCCTGTCCAATCAACGAGGTGGCGACGGCAGATGCATCGCTTTCGGGGCGTCGCGGACGGCGCTTTTTTGTTCGTTAAGCGAAACCCTCTCTCTAATATCCGCCGACCTGGTGATGCCGTCGTCATCTGGCGCTGCGCTAATCATGGCTCAATTGCTTGAGCCACGCGTTCAATTCACGCGTCCGATCACGTGTTCTGTCGATTTCGCAAGTCAGTAGATCAAGATTACGATCCGCGCCTGCCTCGTTTATCAGATACCAAGCGGCACACTCTTTATCGAGAAAACGGACCCATTGACGCTGAGCCTCGACGAATTTCACCTTGAGTGCCGGATAGTTGACGTACTCGTCACGCGGCCGAGACATCGACTTCAAAACCTTTTGGTAAGTGCGGTTCAACTCGTCATCCGCTTGCTGAAATTCGTCTTGACTACGCTGCAGCAAGCACTCGGGCGCCACGCTGTCAGGTGCGCAACTCTGTGCCTGTGCAGAGGTGAACCACGAAAATGTCAGCGCCATGGCGACCCCGAGCGCTGCGCAACGACGGCCGGATGCCGATGCGTGGATATGCATTCTTGCTCCCACTGCTGTTTTTGCATTCATGTGGCGATCGGAGTAATTCGGGCGTCGATCGTGGTCGACAGCACCGACTGAAGCACATATCGTTGGCTTGCTTTAAACAAGCGCGGCCAATTTTGTAAAAGCCGATTGTCAACGAACGACTCGATCATGTCGAGTGACTGAGAGTGGTGGCGGACTCAGCCACCCAGAGTTTCCGAAAAATCCGCAAAGAATAAAAAAGGCCCTTCCGAGAAGGGCCTTTCATGGACGAAGGTACGAGCGACACTTACCGCGTCAGCGCCGTAAACCCTTCCAGCAACCGATCGACATCAGCCGCCTGAATCGCGCCCATCGTCGAAATCCGGAACAGTTCCTTCGACAGCCCGCCTTGCCCCGCGTAGATCACGAAACCACGCGCCTTCAAGCCGTCATGCAACGTCTCGTACGTCACACCCTGCGGCAGCCGATACGCGCGCAGCACGACCGACGATTCACCTTCCGGCAGCACGAGCGGCATCCCGCGCGCCGCCAGTCCGGCCTGCGCCTGATCGGCGAGCGCCTTGTAATGCGCATGACGCGCGCGCCAGCCGCCAGCCTCATCAAACTCGCGCAGCGCCTCGACGAGCGCGTAATACGCGTGCACGGAAGGCGTGAACGGCGTATTCCGCTGATCCTGCAGCTTTGCCAGGCGACCGAGATCGAGGTAGTAAGTGCGGCTTGCAGCCTTCGCGAGCGCGCTGCGGCGCACGATCACGAACGCCGCGCCCGGCACGCCGTGCAGGCACTTGTTCGCGGTGGCGGCAACCGCGTCGATGTCGCCGCCGGCGAAGTCGATCGCTTCCGCGCCGAAGCTGCTGACGCCATCGACGAGCATCTTCACACCACGCGCACGGCACACCCCGGCAATCGCACCGAGATCGTTCAGCCGGCCCGTCGTCGTCTCGTGATGAATCACGGCGACATGCGAGTACCCGCCCGCATCGAGCCGTGCGGCGATCTGCGCGAGATCCGGCGCCTGCATCCACTCATGCTTCAGCACGTCATGCGCGATCCCGTACTGCGTCGCGATCTGCGTGATCCGCTCGCCGTACACGCCGTTCTCGATCACCAGCAGCTTGCCGTCCTGCGGCACGAGGGCCGCGATCATGCTTTCCACGGCGGCCGTGCCCGAACCCGTCATCAGCGCGGCGGTCCATTCGGCCGGATCGAGCTCGTACGCGGCAACGAGGCGCGCACGAGCTTCGTCCTGCAGATCGAAGAATTCGCTTTCGCGATGGCACAGGTCGGGTTGCAGCAGGCTGCGGCGTACGCGTTCGGTGAGCGTGACCGGGCCGGGGTTCAGCAGCAGCATCAATGGGCTCCTTCAACGTGGGCTTCGGTCTGCGCGGCGCCGATGTGCCGCATCAGACGGGTCTTGACCTCGACCGGCGTGACGGTCGGGCGGGGCAGGCCGTCGGGCACGCCGGTGCGGATCGCCAGGCGCACGAACTGCGCACCGTCGCTTGACCCGGCCAGCGCCGTGTCGAGCACGTCGAGCGTGTCGCCTTCGACCGCCGACGCGTAGCCGCACGCCGCCGCGACACCCGCGAACGACACGTGCTGCGACACCGTTGCCTGGCCGCCCGTCGATTCGTGCGCGCCGTTGTCGAGCAGCACGTGCGTGAGGTTCGCCGGGCCGTAGGTGCCGAGCGTCGCGAACGCGCCCATGCGCATCAGCGCGGCGCCGTCGCCGTCGACCGCAACGACCTTCAGGTCGGGTCGCGCGAGCGCGAGGCCGAGCGCGAGCGGCGTCACGCAGCCCATCGAACCGACCATGTACAACTGGTTCGGGCGATCGTCGATCGCGTAGAGTTCGCGGCCGCAGAAGCCGGTCGATGCGAGCACGACGGTCGAATCGACCGGCGTGTGCGCGATCACGCGCTGCAGCGCGTCCTGGCGGGTCGGCCAGGCTTCGGCCGACGCGGCGCGCGACGACGATTGCGCGGCGACATGCGTGCGCGGCCTGGCTGCCGGGTTCGCCTTCAGCTCATACGGCGCGACGCTGCCTTTCTGCATCACGAGCGCGTACGGGCGGCCCGTCGCGTCCATATGCGCGATCGCGCGGTCGAGTGCCGGGCCGACCTGTTCGGGGTCGGTCGGGAACGTCTCCCACGGGATCTCCATCGTGTCGAGCATCGCGGGCGTGATCGGGCCCATCAGCGCGTGCTGCGGCTCGTCGGATACGCCCGGCTGGCCGCGCCACGTGACGATCAGCAGCTGCGGCAGGCGGAACGTCCAGGTCAGCGACGTGAGCGGGCTCACCGCGTTGCCGAGCCCCGAGTTCTGCATCATCGCGATGCCGCGCTTGCCGCCGAGCGTCGCGCCCGCGATCAGCGCGACCGCGTCGCCTTCGTTCGCGGCCGACACGTAATTCAGCGTCGGGTCCTGCAGCACGTAATTGATGAACGGCGTCAGGTACGAGCAGGGCACACCCGCGTACCAGTCGAAACCGCGCTCGCGCGCGGCTTCGACGAACTGTGCCGCTTCGATCATTGCGCGCCCCCGTTGCCGGTGCCCGGTTCGGACAGCGGCGTCTGGCCGTGCGCGAAGTCGCCCGCGCGGCGGAAGTCTTCGAGATCGTTCACACCGCGCCAGTGGCCGTGCACGTACTGCACCTCGATCTTCTCGCCGGCGGCGATCAGTTCGTTGAGCAGCGACGGGATGTCGAGCGTGTCGAAATCGTCGCGCGCCTGCAGCGTCGCGAGCATCGTCTTCAGGCGCTCGACACCGGCACCGCGCACGTTCAGCAGGCCGATCCAGCGGCCGTGCGGCGTACCCGTGGCGACGTCGCTCGATACACGTTGCAGGTAGGTCTTCTGGCCGAACAGGCCGCGATCGTCCGCCGCCGAGCACAGCGCGAAATCGCGCACGCTCTGGTTGGTTTCCGTCAACGACGAATCGACCACCACGCTGAACTCGGCCTCGCTCTCCGCGAGGTCGCGCACGATGTAGCTGCGGAACAGCAGGTCGCCGTACGAGATCACGGTGTCGCCGGTCAGGCGTTCGGCCGCACATGCGAGCGATGCGAGTTCGCCCGTCTGCGCATGGCGTTCGTTGACCACGAGCTTGATGCCCGACGTGTCGATCGCGTCGGCGCGATAGCCGCCGACCACGGTGATGTCGTTCACGCCGTGCGTCTTGAAGCCGTCGACGAGCCAGCGCAGCAGCGGCTTGCCGGCGACCGGCAGCATGACCTTCGGCTTGTCTTCGGTCACGGCTTCGAGGCCCTTGCCGCGGCTCGCGGCGAGCACGATCGCCGCGTTCGACGCGCGCGACGACGACGACAGGTAGATGCGCTCGGCCGCCGAGTATTCGTCGGCATCCTGCAGGCGGAAGATCTCGTTGACCGATGCCACGCGGTCCTCGACGTTGATCAGCGTTTCGCTCTCGTGGATCTCGCGCGCGGTCGCCTGCATCGCGGATGCCGACGCGCGGATCAGGTGGTTCGCCCAGATCACGGTGCTGATGCCGGCCTGGCGGAACACGTCGGTCGGCGTGCTGTAGTACTTGGTCGGCACGATCACGAGCGGCGCCTTGCCGCTCCATTCGCGCGCGAACTGCAGGATCTCGTCCGGGCGCGACAGCTTGCTGTGGATCAGGATCGCGTCGGCGCCGGCTTCCGCGTACGCGTTCGCGCGACGCAGTGCCTCGTCCATCCCCCAGCCTGCGATCAGCGCTTCGACACGCGCGACGATCGAGAAGTCGGGATCGGTCTGAGAATCCTTGCCGGCCTTGATCTTGCCGCAGAACTCGTCGATTTCCGCGAGCGGCTGGCGCTCGCCGCCGATGAAGCTGTTGGTCTTCGGGAACTGCTTGTCCTCGATACAGACGCCGGCGATGCCGCGCTGCTCGAGCTTCTTCACGAGGCGGCGCACGTTGTTGAAGTTGCCGTAGCCGGTGTCGCCGTCGAGCAGGATCGGCAGGTCGCTCGCGTCGGCCATGAATTCGAGCACGTCGACGACCTGCGTCCAGCTCGCTTCGTTGTTGTCGCGCACGCCGAACTGCGCGGAGATCGCGAGGCCCGATGCCCAGATGCCCTTGAAGCCGGCCTCGCGGACGATCCGTGCGGACAGGCCGTTGTGCGCTTCCATCAGGAATTCGAGGTCGCTGCTGACGAGCATGCGGCGCAGGCGGGCGCTGCGCGATTCGGTGAAGTTGGGTTCGCGTGCGTTCATCGTGCGACTCCTGCGGTGGTGCGTTGAATCAGGGGGAGGATTTCTTGGGTGGCGCGGGCGACGTCGTTCGGGAAGTCGATCTCGATCCACGGCGAGCCGGTGACGTCGGCGACGTCGAACGAATGACCGCCTTCGAGCAGCAGGTCGCGCACGGCTTCCTCGTGCGGCATGTTCGCGCGGCCGCTGTCGACGTAGCCCGCGACGATCGTCGCGAGGCGGCGCGCGGTGCCTTCGGTGAAGCGGAAGAAGCCGACCGATTCGCCGATCGTGTCGTATTCGAGGTCGACCGCGAGCTGCTTGCGCAGCTCGACCGGCACGCCGTTCTTCAGGCACAGCTTGACGGGTTCGTCGCCGGCCTCGAAGTCGCGGTCGATCAACAGGCGATCGACCGCCTTGTCGGCATCGGCCACCAGCGCGTGCAGGATGTTCTCGTCATACAGCACGTCGGCGTCCATCAGCAGCACGTCGCCGCCGCGCGTCATTGCATCGGCGACGGTATGCACGGTCAGCACGCTGCCGAGGTCGTAGCGTTCGTTGATCACGATCTCGGCCTGGCGGCCGAGGCGCTTCAATTCCTGCTCGACCTTCCCGGCCTGGAAGCCGAGCCCGAGCACGATTTCGTCGACGCCCGCGGCATCGAGCACGCGCAGATGGCGCTCGAGCAGCGACACGTCGTCGAAGCGCAGCAGGCACTTCGGGAACTGTGCCTCGGGCGGTTGTTGCAGGCGCAAGCCGAGGCCTGCCGCAAGAATGATGGCTCGCATGGGTTCTCCAACCAAAAAGCCGGCGGATCTGAACGATCAGTCGGCGAGCGGCTGCGGCGCACGGCGCCGCTGCCAGTTTCTTTCACTGAAATGCAGATAGAGCAGGCCGGGCAGGCCGAGCGCGAGTTCGCGCGCGCGCTTCGCGAGCGACAGCGCGAGCGCCGCGTCGGGCGGCAGTCCGACCAGCGGCGCGAGCAGCAGGTAGCCGCCTTCCTGCGCGCCGAGCGAGCCCGGGATCGCGAAGGCCGCGCCACGAATGGCCTGGCCGACGCTCTCGAGCAGCAGCGCGTCGAGCCAGCTCACCGGGTGCCCGAGGAAGTGCAGCGCGAGCCACACTTCCGCGGTGCCGACGATCCAGCCGACGAGACTCAATGCGAACGTCTTCGCGACCTTCGCACGATCGCGGTACAGCGCGCCGACCGCGTCGTCGATCGCGTCGGCGCGGGTCGCCAGCGACGACCAGTCGCGCGGGCCGAGCAGCTTCGACGCGAGGCGCAGGCCACGGCCGAACAGCCCGCGCCGCTGCGCGACGTAGAACAGCGCGGCGAGGGCGCCGAGCACGCCGGTGGCGATCAGCGCGGGCGTGCGCAGGTGCGCGACCGATTCGTGCGTGGCGTACAGGCTGAACGCGGCGATGCCGATCAGCGCGAACGCCATTTGCGAGAGCGCCTGCATCGTCGTGCTGACAGTGACGGCGGCCGCCGCGTCGGCCATCCGCGTGCCGCGCTGCGCGAGGTGGCGCACCATCAGCACGGGGCCTCCGATCTGCCCGGCGGGCAGCAGGCTGTTCACCGATTCGCCGACCCAGCGCGCGCGCAGCGCGTTGCGGAGTTCGGCGCCGGGCTGGCCGTGGCGGAACATCACGGAGATCGCCATCGCGTCGATCACGAGCGGCACGACGTGGAACGCCGCGACGAGCGCGAGCCCCCAGCCGGCCGCGAGGAACGTGGACGCGACCGCGCCGACGCCCTGCCAGGCGAGGAGTGCGACGAAGAGTGCGGTCCCGAGGGACAGCAGGATCAGGCCGGCGCGTGTCATGACCCGGTCGGGCGTCGCGTCGCCAGTTGCTTGAACACCTGGCGGAAGCCGAAATACGCGATCGCGTCCTTCATGTTCGAGATGAAGCGCTTCCACGGGCGCATGCCGGGGTTCGTCACGTATTCGAAGGTGAGCGACACGCGCATCTCGTTCTGGCCCAGCGGCGTGATGCGGTGGCGCAGCTTGTCGCCGTCGAACAGCACGATGCCGCCGTCGGCAATCTGGACGGAGCCCGGTTCGTCGGCGACGTCCGGATTGCGCGTGTGCAGCTCGTAGTCGAGCCGGCACGACGATTCGTCGATCACGCCGATCAGCAGCGTATAGCGGCGGCCGTCGTAGTACGACGTGTCGTAATGCCAGCCGATGTGGTCGCCAGGCTTCGTGTAGTAATACAGCGCATACGCGTGCGGATCGTCGTCCGGCGACAGCATCAGCTTGTCGCCCGTGACCTTCTCCAGGAAGGAGATGAGAGCCTTCGAGCGATACAGTTCGGCGATGTACGGCGCCTGCTCGTCGATCGTATGGCGGCTGACGCTGCCGCCCTGCTTGTGGCCGGGCAGGTAATTGCGGTTCAGGCCGGCCTGCATCGCGCGGGCGGCCGCCGCGAGCTTCGCGTGCGCGTCGGCTGGCAGGAAGGCGTCGAGGTACAGGAACGAGCCCTGGCGGGTGTAGTCGCCGCGCAGGCGGTCGAGGTCGAGCGAACCGACGCAGTCGGCCACGGTGCGATCGGGATCGGCGGCCGCCGCGCGCGCAGGCGCGGGGCGTGCCGGGCTCAGCACGGAGTCGTCGCGCGTGCTAGGAGTCATTTGGAAGCCTGGATTTCAGTTGGATTCTGCGCGACGTTGCCGCGCCGGACGATGCGCCACCAGTCGATCACGACCCATGCGGCGAAGAGCGGGGCGCCGATCGACGCCGCGAGCAGGAACGGTTCGACGCCGTCGAAGAGCGTCACGAGCGGCAGCAGGTACAGCACGTCTTCGGTTTCGAAGCCGCCGGCGAACGCCTGCTTGGTGCCGGCCTTGCCGGCGATCGATTCGATCCGCATGCGCAGGAAGAAGATCAGCGCGACGGCGGCGCCGGCCACCGCGCCGAGCAGCACCGGCGACGCGGCCATCTGGCCGCCCTGGGCGACGATGCCGAGGCCCATGCTGACGAACAGCGCGATCGTGACGAGCGCGTCCGCCGCGAGGTCGTAAAAATGACCGATCTTGCTGGATTTCCCGCTGATGCGGGCGAGCTCGCCGTCGGTGTGGTCGACGAAGTTCGACAGCACGATCAGGAACGCGCCGGCATTGCTCCAGCCGAAGCCGCCGTGCGCGAGGCACCAGGCGCCGGCGAGGCCGATCAGCAGACGAACGGTGGTGAGGTGATTCGGGGTGACGGGCGTGTCGACGAGCGGTCGGACAAGCGAGCGCGCGAGCCGCGCATCCCAGGTGCGTGGCAGGGGCGGTTCGGAACGTGTGGCGGTTTTTCTTTGGTCCATCGGCGAAATATATACGGAATTGTAATTTGTTGCTTTTTATTCGATCAATGTCCTGACATGAGCGAGTGTTACCGCGTCTTGCAACGATCGGCCGACCGAAAAGCGCGTGCGCGAAAGGGCGGCCGAACGGGGCTGCGGGATCCGTATTCCAGTGTGGTTCGCGTCGCGCGCCTGTCAAGGGCGGACGGGCCTCACAGGCCGGTGCGGCGGTGTTTTTCGCGCTTCCCGGCGGGAGACGCGCGGCGCGTGCGAGCTTGACGTGCGTCAGGCCGGCACAACCGGCATCGGGTGACAATTGGCCGCGCCGGATGCGGCATCGACCATTGCCGATCGACAGGCGATGAATCGCAATGAAAATCCGTCGATTGATGTGTGCGGATTGGTGATCGTCGACCGGTCGTTGTGTTCGATGCTTTCGTGCACCTTTCACGTGCATTCGAATTGAACGGGGCGCCTGTCACAGAACGGCCGTTCGATACGCGGCAAATCCGGCAACGATCTTTTTCATACGGCGGACATTTCGCGGCGACCGCCTCTGAGATACTCCGACCATGCCTGTGGTGCCGGCCGCCCGTCGCGGCCACAAGGGCTTCATGTCGCTCAGGAGACACCCCCAGCGACGTCAACGACAGACCAAAGCATCAGAATCCAGCCATGTCTTCATCACGCATCCTCGCTCCCGCCCTGCGTTCGCTCGTCCGCACCGCCGACGAAGCCGCCGCGCTGATCCGTCCCGGCATGACCGTCGCCATGAGCGGCTTCACGGGGTCGGGCTATCCGAAGGCCGTTCCGGCCGCGCTCGCCGCCCACATCGACGCGGCGCACGCGCGCGGCGAGGACTTCCGGATCAACGTGCTGACGGGCGCGTCGACCGCACCGGAACTCGACGGCGCGCTCGCCCGCACCAACGGCATCTCGATGCGCCTGCCGTACCAGTCCGACCCGACGCTGCGCGACAAGATCAACGGCGGCGAAGTCGACTACCAGGACGTCCACCTGAGCCACGTCGCGCAATACGCATGGTTCGGGCTGTACGGCGATCTCGATGTCGCGATCGTCGAAGTCGCGGGCATCCGCGAGGACGGGCTGCTGATTCCGTCCGCCTCGATCGGCAACAACAAGACGTGGCTCGAACGCGCGAAGCACGTGATCCTCGAAGTCAACTCGCGCCAGCCGCTCGGCCTCGACGGGATGCACGACGTCTATTACGGCACCGCGCTGCCGCCGCACCGCAAGCCGATTCCGCTGACGAAAAGCGACGACCGGATCGGCGAGCCGTACCTGCGCTGCCCGGCCGACAAGATCGTTGCGATCGTCGAGACGGATGCACCGGATCGCAGCAACGCGTTCTCCGCGCCGGACGTGACGTCGAAGCAGATCGCGCACCAGCTGATCGATTTCCTGCGCCATGAAGTGAAGCGCGGCCGCCTGCCGGAAAACCTGCTGCCGCTGCAGTCGGGCGTCGGCAACATCACGAACGCGGTGCTCGCGGAGCTCAGCTCGGCCGGCTTCTCGAACCTGACCGCGTACACCGAAGTGATCCAGGACGGCATGCTCGACCTGCTCCAGGACGGCACGCTGAGCTTCGCATCGGCCACCGCGCTGTCGCTGAGCCCGGCCGCCGTGCAGCGCTTCGCCGACGAAATCGCGACGTTCCGCGAGAAGATCGTGCTGCGCCCGCAGGAGATCAGCAACCATCCGGAACTCGTGCGCCGTCTCGGCTGCATCGCGATGAACGGGATGATCGAGGCCGACATCTACGGCAACGTGAACTCGACGCACGTGATGGGCACGAAGATCCAGAACGGCATCGGCGGCTCGGGCGACTTCGCGCGCAACGGCTACCTGTCGTGCTTCATGTCGGCGAGTACCGCGAAGGGCGGCGCGATTTCGCGGATCGTGCCGATGGCGAGCCACGTCGACCATACCGAGCACGACGTCGCGGTGGTCGTCACCGAGCAGGGCCTTGCCGACCTGCGCGGCCTGTCGCCGAAGCAGCGTGCACGCAAGGTCATCGCGACCTGCGCGCATCCCGACTACCGGCCGATGCTCGAGGATTACTTCGAGCGTGCGTCGCGCGAGAGCTTCGGCAAGCACACGCCGCACCTGCTCGCCGAGGCGCTGTCGTGGCACGAGCGGTACGTGCGTACGGGGACGATGAAGGCCTGACGGTTCGGCCTGCGACGGGCGCGCGCCCGTCGCATCGTCAATCCATCGCCGCATGCGCGATCTCCACGCTCGCCGTTTTCTGCGGCGGGCGGATCAGCAGCAACAGCGGAATCATCAGCAGCGTCGCGACGAACATCAGCTTGAAATCGTTCAGGTAGGCGATCATCGATGCCTGCTGGTTGATCGTGCGGTCGAGCAGCGCGAAGTCGAGACGGCTGCCGGCCATCGCCTGCACGGCCGGGTTGAACGGCGTGATCTGCGCGGCGAGATCGGCGTGCGACACCTGCGTGTTGCGCGTCATCAGCGTCTGCACGATCGAGATGCCGATACTGCTGCCGATGTTGCGCATCAGGCTGTAGGTGGCCGTGCCGTCCGCACGCAGGTCGGGCGGCAACGTCGAGAACGACAGCGCGCTCAGCGGCACGAACACGAGCCCCAGCCCGAAGCCCTGCACCACGCCCGGCCACACGATGTCCGCCTCGGATAGCACGACCGTGTACTGCATCATCTGCCATAGCGCGAGCGCGGAAATCGACAGCCCCGCGAGCAGCAGCATCCGCGCATCCACGTATTTCAGCAGCCTGCCGACGAACAGCATCGCGATCATCGTTCCGGCGCCGCTCGGCGCGGTGACGAGGCCCGTCGTCGCGACCGGGTAGCCCATCAGGTTCTGCAGCATCGGCGGCAGCAGCGCGCGCGTCGCGTACAGCACCGCGCCGACCACGAAGATGAACAGCGTGCCCGTCGCGAAGTTCGGGTCGCGCAGCAGTTCCGACTTGAAGAACGACGCCTTGCCGACGGTCGCGGTATGCACGAGGAAGAACGCGAAGCTGAGCGCCGCGACGATCGCCTCGATGCGGATCTCGTACGAGCCGAACCAGTCGAGCTGTTCGCCGCGGTCGAGCATCGCCTGGAACGCGCCGATCGCGAGCGCCAGCGTCGCGAAGCCGAACGCGTCGAATTTCACGTGCGGGCGCGGCGCGCGGGCGGGCAGGAAGGTCATCACGCCGGCCAGCGCGAATGCGCCGATCGGCACGTTGATGAAGAACACCCAGCGCCAGTTGTAGCTGTCGGTGAGCCAGCCGCCGAGCGTCGGGCCGAGGATCGGGCCGACCATCACGCCCATCCCCCAGATCGCCATCGCCTGGCCCTGCTTCTCGCGCGGGTTGATGTCGAGCAGGATCGACTGCGACAGCGGCACCAGCGCGGCGCCGAACACGCCCTGCAGCAGGCGGGCGCCGACGATCTGCACGAGTGTCTCGGACAGCCCGCACAGCGCGGATGCGACCGTGAAGCCCGCGATCGACACGATCAGCAGCCGTTTCACGCTGAGCCGGTCGGACAGCCAGCCGGTGAGCGGTGTCGCGATCGCCGCCGCGACGATGTAGGAGGTCAGCACCCACGTGATCTCGTCCTGCGACGCGGACAGCGTGCCTTGCATGTGCGGCAGCGCGACGTTCGCGATCGTGCTGTCGAGGGTCTGGATCAGCGTGGCGAGCATGATCGACAGGGTCAGCATCGGCCGGTTCAGGGCGGGCGAGGCGGGGGCGTCGGCGGCGGGGTTCAAGCGGGTGTCTCCGTGAGGCGGTCGCCGTGGGCGGCGATCCGGTATCGCTGGAATTATAAGCACGCTTATTATAGATCCGCTTATCGCCTGGCCGCGAGCGATGGGTGGCCGTCGGCTTGACCCTATAATCCCGGCATGGACAAGACCTACGAGAACCGGATCGGCTACCTGATTTCCGACGTGGCCCGCCTGAACGGGCGCCTGTTCGACCGGCGCGCGAAGCGCATCGGGCTGACGCGCGCACAAAGCCGCGTGCTCGCATACCTGACGTGGAAGGGCGAGATGAATCAGGCGCGGCTCGCGGAATGGCTCGAGATCGCGCCGATCTCGCTTACCCGGTTGCTCGACCGGATGGAAAGTTATGGCTGGATCGAGCGCGTCGCGAACGACGACGATCGCCGTGCGTTCGTGATCCGGCTGACCGACAAGTCGCGCGAGATCTTTCCGCAGATGCTCGAAGTGGGTGACACCGTCGTCGACGACGGTTTGCGCGGCTTCACGCCCGACGAGCGCGATACGCTGGTGCGGCTGCTCGGGCGCGTGCGCCACAACCTGATCGAGTGCGGCGGGGAGTGATGGGCGGCGTCATCCGGGCCGGCCGGATGAACGGGTTGACCGCTACGGGAATACCGGGTGGCCGTGCGCAGGCGTGCCACGTTGGCACGGATGCCGGCATGGGCACTGCCATCGCCGTTGCCGTTGTGTCGGCGCGGCCATCACTCGGCTCGCGCAGGACAAAGCGCCCGCCACACTTCGACGAAGCGCTTGTGCGGGCGTCGACGTCGGCTCCGTGGAGCCGGCGCTACCCGTCAAGGCTTCGAAGACGGTGTGCTCAACGGGGCAGCGCTGCCAGCGTGAACGCCGCCAGATAAAGCCCCACACCATACGACAGATGCGCGATGACACTGCGCCGGCGCGCGACGCCCGGGTGCGGCGTGCGCGACGCCGCGATGCCGAGGCCGAACGCGGGCTGCATCACGAAGAACGGCGCGACCACGCTGGCGAGGCCGGCGACGAGCGCGGGGAGCAGTGTCGGTGTGCCGATCCATGCCGTGCCCGCGATCGCGACGGGCAGCGCCGCGTACGCGATGCCGATCGCGTAATGCGCGATCCAGCCGAGCGTGCGTTCGCCCGGCACGGGCGGCGCGGCGGCGATCGACACGTGCCGGAACCGGCCTTGCATCATGTGACCGATCCAGCGGCCGGCCAGCGCATGGTCGAGCGACGGAATGCCGAACGCACGTCGGCGCAACAGCGCCCACAGATCCATCACGAGCGTCGCGCCCGTGCCGATCAGCAACAGGTTGAGCAGGACGTCGGGCAGGCTCATCGCGGACCACCGGCGCGGAGGGCGACGGCTGCGCGGCGCAGCGGGATACAGCGTGGATTCGGCGGTTTCATGGCAGTCAGGGCTTGTCTTTATGGAGTCGAGCGCCTATCTTGCAACCTCAAGTTCACTTGAGGTCAAGCATGAGTCGGCTGGACATTGCGGATGTGGCGCGGCGCTCGGGATTGCCCGCATCGACGCTGCGCTACTACGAGGAAAAGGGGCTGATCGTCCCGATCGGCCGCCACGGGCTGCGGCGGCAATACGACGAGTCGGTGCTGGAGCGCCTGGCACTGATCGCGCTGGGCCGCGAGGCCGGTTTTTCGCTCGACGACATCCTCGCGATGGTGGACACGGGCGGCCTGCCTGCGATCGATCGCGCGAAGCTCGACAGCAAGGCCGACGAACTCGACCGCACGATCCGCCGTCTCGGCGCCGTGCGCGATGCGCTGCGGCACGCGGCCGTGTGCCCGGCGGCGAACCATCTCGAATGCCCGTCGTTCCAGAAGCTGCTGCGCATTGCCGCGCATCGCAATCCGGCGCGTCGCGCGAAGGCGGAAGGCGCATAGGTTGCGCGCCCGCTCGACGTGCGGGTGGCATCAGCAGTCCGGCGGCAGGGTGGCGGCGGTGCCGATCCCGGCCGGAATTCGAAAACGAAACAGGAACAACGGGGTTGACGCGTGTCGTTATTGCTTGCGCCATTGCTGGTGCTTTATGTGCTTCCGGCCGCGTACGCGGCATCGAAGGTCGGGCCGCACTACGGATTTCTCGCGGGGTGCGCGACGATGGCGGCCGTGCTGGCGGTGCAGACAGCCCTGCTGACGTGGGGAACCGCCTGGGTGAAGCGACGGCGTGGGGGCATCGGGCAGCCCGAGACGGCCGCGCAGGCCGTACCGGCCGACAGTCCGGACGACGAACCGGCTGACGGCGCTGAAGACGCCGGCGATGCCGACGACGCACCCGACGTACCGCTTCGATACGGCGAGCATGCACGATTCAAGCAAGTGGATCCGATGGCTGGCGACGCGCGCTCCGACGTCGCGCGCTATTTCTACGACAACGCGAAGCGGACGATCGAATCGTATGTGGACGTCGAGACGGGGCACGGCGATTCGGGCGCGTCGATGGTGTCGATGGCCGAACTTGCCGTCGAGGATGGGGGGCCGGCCGCGCCACCTGACCAAACGCTGACCGTGTTCGTGTCGAACGACGGCGCATGGTCGGGGTTCCGCGTGGGCGACGACAGCTTCCGCTTCCGTCACGGCGCGATCACGAGAGTGCGGCTCACGCGGGTGATACCGATACGCTGGAAGGGCGGCTACACGGTGACGTTGTGGTTCGACGTGCCGAACCGGAAAAGCGGCGCCGATTACGTGTCGTATTCGACCTGGTTCGATCTCGCGGTGGAATATTCCGGTCGCCGCACACGCGCGCTCACTCATGCCTGTCGCGAGATCGCGTCCGTGCTCGGCGTGGCGTTCGACGTCGACGAAACCTCCGACGACTGACTGACTCAGCCCGCGTAGTACACGCGGCACTCCTGCTCGCGCCCGCGCACGATGCGCTTGCCGACGAGCGAGCCGACCGTTTCGGTGAAGACGGTGCGCTGGTGTTCGCGCTGCCCGGCGTCGTAGAAATAGAGCGAGACCCAGTCGGTCGGGCGGGAGGCCTCCGGCGTGCGCATCGCGGCAAGCAGGCACAGCGCCGTGAAATGCCAGCCGCCCTTGGTCATGTGCATGACGGGCGACGGCACGTAACCGTCCACGTTCAGGCGCCGGTGCGCGAGCGTCGGCAACACGCCGGCCGCGGCCTTGTTGCGGTACAGGCGGTCGATGTAGAGCAGCAGTTCGACGGGGGGCTCGGTGCCGGGGCCGGCGTCCTGCACGTGGCCCTGCCAGCGCCGGCGGCGGCTCAGCACATCGTCGAGCGCGGTGCGGATGCCGGCTGCACGCCGCGGGCCGACGCCCGAGATCGTTTCGAGCTGGCCGTTGCGGGCCGCGCGTTCGAGCTCCTCGAGCGTATCGATGTGAAGCAGGTCGTGAATGCGTAACGCGAGCGCGTGGCCGATACCCGGCACCGCTTCGAATGCGGAGGTGCGTACGGCGTCGCCGCACAGCCGGTCGAGCTGCCGCCAGCGCCCGGTCACCAGCAGTTCGGCAATCGCCTGGGCGACGCCCGTGCCGATCTCGGGCAACGTACCGAGCGCATCGACGCCGCCGGATTCGAACAGCGTGCGGATGTCGAGGTCGAGCGCTTCGACCGTCCCGGCCGACGCACGGTACGCGGCGACCCGGTAAGGATTCGCGCCCTGGTCAGCCAGCCGTTGCGCCGCCTCGCGCAGGCAGGCCGCGATATGCCGGTTTTCCTCGTACGTTTGGCTGGCGCTCGTCTGCATCGCGAGGGACCCGGGGAAGCACAAACGGAATGGACACGGCGAACGATGCGCCGGTCGGCTGTTCATCATTGTCGCGACACGCGTTGAAGAAAACTTGACGCACGTCAATAGCAAACGTAGCACAGGTGCGAGGTGCACGGTCGTGCCGGTAGGGGCACGACCGTGCGTCGCGTGATGCGGTCACGCGTCGAGAAACGACTGCGCGTTCTCGGCCTCGGCGGCCGTGCGCAACGCGGCGAGCGCCCGTTTCTCGATCTGGCGCACGCGTTCACGCGACATGCCGGCGTCGTGCGCGATCGCATCGTAGGTGTCGGGCTCGGCGCCGCCGAGACCGAACCGCCGGCGCAGCACGTCGGCCTCGGCCGGCGTGACCGACCGGAGCAGCGACCGCACACACTCGCGCATGCGCGTGTCCGCCAGTTGCTCGAACGGGCTGGCCGACGCCTGGTCCTCGATCAGCTCCACGAGGCCGGTGTCCGCGTCGGGCAGCGGCGCATCGAGCGACACGGGCTCGGCAGGCAGCGCGAGCACCGCACGCAGCTTGTCCTCGTCGAGGCCGGTTTCGGCCGCGAGTTCGGCCGGCGTCGCCCGGCGCCCCGTGCGCTGGTGAAAACGCAGCGCATGCCGTTGCACACGCTGGTACTGGTCGCCCACGTGCACGGGCACGCGGATCGTGCGTGCGCGATCCGCGACCGCGCGCGCGATCGCCTGGCGGATCCACCAGGTCGCATAGGTCGAGAACTTGAACCCGCGCCGGTATTCGAATTTCTCGATCGCGCGCATCAGGCCGAGGCTGCCGTCCTGCACGAGATCGGGCAGGTCGACGCCGCGGTTCATGTACTTGCGCGCGATCGACAGCACGAGCCGCAGGTTCGCCTCGAGCATCGCGCGCGTGGCTTCGCGCACTTTCTGCTGGCCGTCGGCGAGCGCTGCGGCGAGTGCCCGCCGCGCGACCGCGTCGAAGCTGGCGGCTTCGCCTGCTTCGGTGCCGTGCGGCGCGGACGCGAGCGTGCCCACGACGCGGCTCGCGTCGTCGACCGCCGGTGCGAGCCACGCGATCGAGCCCAGCAGGGCGGCCATGCGGTTACGCGCGTCACGGTATTCGTCCGAACGGACGCCATGCGCGTGCAACGCGCCGCGCAGGGCCGCGACGGCCGTCTGCAGTGCGTCGTAGCTGGCCGGCGCGGGCGTGTCGGGGGCGTCGCCGTCGGAAGCCCCGGCGCCGCCGGTCGTCGCCGTCGCGCGGTGACGCGCAAGCAACGAGTCGACCGCCGCCGGATAGCCGGCGATCGCATGCAGGATCTGGTGACGGCCCGTCTCGAGTTCGCGGGCAAGCACGATTTCGCCTTCGCGCGTGAGCAGCGGCACCGCCTGCATGCGCCGCATGTAGAGCGCGAGCGGGTCGGTCGACGCGCTCGTGCCGCGTGCGAGGTCGCCGAGCATCGCGCGGCCTTCGTCGAGCGCATCGCGATCGACGTCGACCGGCGACGAACCGGCGAACGGCGCAGGCGCGGCCGGCTCGTCGAGCACGGCGATGCCGATGTCGGCGAGTGCGGCGCGCACGACGTCGAGCGCGTCGGGGCTGTCGCTTTCGGGCGGCAGCGCGTCGACGAGGTCGGCGTGGGTCAGATAACCCTGTTCGCCGGCGAGCGCCAGCAACTGGATGATCGGATCGAGCGGCGTGTCCGCCCGGGGAGTGGGGCGTGGCGTAGTCATGTCGATGGCGGCGTGAACCGCGCTCCTGTCTGGGCGGGCCGAAGCCCGCCGGTTTCGGGCCGCCGGTTGCTCGCGAACCCCGTCCGCGCCGGCCAGCCTGACATCGTTCAAGTTGAGGGCATTTGCGCGAACTTCAACGCGAGCGCGGCAGACCTGCCAGCATGCGGCGTGCCTGCGCGCGCGTCTGGTGCTGGAAACAAAAAGTAACCGATCATACCGGGCGGAAATCTGCAGGGGACGTAAGCTAGAGTCAGGCGCGCAGCCTGGCTGCGCAGCGCAGATTCCGCCGGAGCAAGAAATGACCCCGATTCCTGCCGCGAGGTATGCGGTATTCGCGTTGACCACGCTGGCCCTCGGCGGCTGTTATTACACGAGTCCGTACGGCTATGCGCCGTATTACGCGCCGGCGCCGGCCACGCTGACGCAGCGCGAGATACCCGTCACGCCGGCTGCACCGGGTAGCGCCGCATCGAGCCAGGGCTCGACGGCGGTCGCGCCGCCCGTGGCCGACCCGGCTCCCGTCTACGTCGCGCCGGCCTATCCGCCGCCGTATCCCTATCCGTATCCGTACTATGCCCCCGCGTATTACCCGGGCTGGTACGGCTGGGGAGCGCCGGCGATCTCGGTCGGCTTCTGGGGCGGCTGGGGCGGTGGCTACTGGCGCGGACGCGGCGGGTACTGGCATCGTCCGTGGGGTGGCGGCCACTGGGGCGGCGGCCACTGGGGTGGCGGCTGGGGCGGGCATCGGCACTGACCGGCGCGCGGCGGCACCGCGCGGGAGAGCATCATGAGGAATTCGATTGTCCGAAGTCTGTACGTCGTCCTGCTCGGCCTCGCGGCCGCGCCGGGCGTCGCCGACGCGCAGAGCAGCGCCTACACGAACTCGCCGGCCGAACTGTTTGCGGGGCCGGCGCCCGACTATCCGGTGGTGGCGCAGATTCCACCCGACACGGCGCTGGACGTCTTCGGCTGCCTGAGCGACTACTCGTGGTGCGACGTCGCGCTGCCGGGCGTGCGCGGCTGGATCGATGCGCAGTTGCTCGAGTATCCGTACCAGGGCAGCTACGTGCCGTTGCTCGAATACGGCGCGATCATCGGGGTTCCGGTGACGGGATTCGCGATCGCCGCGTACTGGGATCGTTATTACCGGCACCGTCCGTGGTATCACGACCGCGATCGCTGGGCGCATCGTCCGGAACCGCGGCTCGGCCCCGGGGGCATGCCGCCGGGACAAGGCCGTCCGCAACCGGGCGGGCCGATGCAGGTTGCACCGGGCGGCCCGCCGCCCGTGCACGACGCGCGGCCGTCGGCTGCACGCGGCGGCTGGAACGGCGCGATCCGCACACCGCCGCCGGCAGCACCGGCGCCTTCACCGATGCCGGGCGGGGCGGGCAACGCGCGTCCGGCCGGCCCGCCGCCGGCCGTGCTGCGCCCGCCGCCCGCACCGGGAGGCGAGGCGCGCCCGATGCCGCCACCGATGCACCAGGGAGGCGAGGCGCGTCCGATGCCGCCACCGATGCACCAGGGAGGCGACGCGCGTCCGATGCCGCCGCCGGTGCGTCAGGGAGGCGGGGGCGGCGGCGGTTATGCGCGGCCGCAAGGTGGTGGAAACGGTGGCGGTAACCACGGTGGTGGCGGAGGCGGTGGCCCCGAAGATTTCCGTCACTGATGTCGCCGGCGCTGGGGATTCCCGGGCGCCGGACGAAAAAAAGCCGCTCCGGAGAGCGGCTTCCACAGCGGCGCGGGCGGGTTGTCCTGCCCCCAGCCCCACCGGCTGCGCGTGGCGGGCAGCCGGCCGTACTATTCGCGTCAGTCGTCGAGCAACGACAGGTCGCGCACGGCACCCTTGTCGGCGGACATGACCAGCTTCGCGTAGGCCTTCAGCGCCGCGGACACCTTGCGCGGACGCGGCTGCGCAGGCTTCCAGCCCTTCGCGTTCTGCTCTTCGCGGCGGCGCGCCAGCTCTTCGTCGGACACGAGCACGTTGATCGTGCGGTTCGGGATGTCGATGCGGATCTTGTCGCCGTCACGCACGAGGCCGATCGCGCCGCCCGCCGCGGCTTCCGGCGAGCAGTGGCCGATCGACAGGCCCGACGTGCCGCCCGAGAAGCGGCCGTCCGTCAGCAGCGCGCATGCCTTGCCGAGCCCCTTCGACTTGATGTAGCTGGTCGGGTAGAGCATCTCCTGCATGCCGGGGCCGCCTTTCGGGCCTTCGTAGCGGACGATCACGATATCGCCGGCCTTGACCTTGTCGTTGAGGATGTTCTCGACCGCTTCATCCTGCGATTCGGTCACGTGAGCCGAGCCTTCGAACACGTGGATGCTCTCGTCGACGCCGGCCGTCTTCACCACGCAACCGTCGAGCGCGATGTTGCCCGTCAGCACGGCGAGGCCGCCTTCCTTCGAGAACGCATGCTCGTACGAGCGGATGCAGCCTTCCGCGCGGTCGAGGTCGAGGCTCGGCCAGCGCGTGTCCTGGCTGAACGCGACCTGCGTCGGGATACCGGCCGGGCCGGCCAGGTAGAACGTGCGGACCGCATCGTCCTGCGTGCGGACGATGTCCCACTGGTCGAGCGCATCCTTCAGCGACGGCGCATGCACGGTCGGCACGTCGGTGTGCAGCTTGCCGGCGCGGTCGAGCTCGCCGAGGATCGCCATGATGCCGCCTGCGCGGTGCACGTCCTCGATGTGGTACTTGTTCGTGTTCGGCGCGACCTTGCACAGCTGCGGCACGACGCGCGACAGGCGGTCGATGTCCTTCATCGTGAAGTCGATGCCGGCTTCCTGCGCGATCGCCAGCAGGTGCAGGATCGTGTTGGTCGAACCGCCCATCGCGATGTCGAGCGTCATGGCGTTCTCGAACGCCTTGAAGCCCACCGAGCGCGGCAGCACGCGTTCGTCGTCCTGCTCGTAGTGCTGGCGGGCGAGCTCGACGATCCGGCGGCCGGCGCGCTTGAACAGCTGCTCGCGATCGGCGTGCGTGGCCACCACCGTGCCGTTGCCGGGCAGCGACAGGCCGAGCGCTTCGGTCAGGCAGTTCATCGAGTTCGCGGTGAACATGCCCGAGCACGAACCGCAGGTCGGGCAGGCCGAGCGTTCGACTTCAGCGACGTCGGCGTCCGAATACGACGGGTCGGCCGCGATCACCATCGCGTCGACGAGGTCGAGCTTCTTCAGTTCGACGGTCTTGGTGACCGGGTTCGCGAGGCGCGTCTTGCCGGCTTCCATCGGGCCGCCAGACACGAAGATCACCGGGATGTTCAGGCGCATCGCGGCCATCAGCATCCCCGGCGTGATCTTGTCGCAGTTCGAGATGCAGACCATCGCGTCCGCGCAGTGCGCGTTCACCATGTATTCGACCGAATCCGCGATGATGTCGCGGCTCGGCAGCGAATACAGCATGCCGTCGTGGCCCATTGCGATGCCGTCGTCGACCGCGATCGTGTTGAATTCCTTCGCGACGCCGCCGGCAGCCTCGATCTCCCGCGCGACGAGCTGGCCGAGATCCTTCAGGTGCACGTGCCCGGGCACGAACTGGGTGAACGAGTTGACGACCGCGATGATCGGCTTCGAGAAATCGTCGTCTTTCATGCCGGTGGCGCGCCAGAGCGAGCGCGCACCCGCCATGTTGCGGCCGGCGGTGGAAGTTTTGGAACGGTAAGTGGGCATTGTCGTTGCTGAAGAAATATCGCGGGAAAAGGGTGGAGGCACGGGGAATAAGGGCCTCTCTCGCGCCCGTGCGAACAACCTCTTGAGCTGCGCCCTGGGCAAACCCGGCGATTATCCCACAGCCGCCGCGGGCGTGGCGCCCGCGGGGCCGGCAACCGGCGCCGCAGGCGTGCCCGGCGTAAAACGTGCCGAAGGCCGCGGGACGGCCGCGCGACCGGGCGGGAAGCCGACCGGGCCGCGCATCGATCGGTGATCGCCGCGCGATCCGGCCCCGAGCGGGCGATCAGTCGAGCAGCGTCAGGATCTCGTCGTACAGCGCCTTCGGAATCCGCACGCCGTTCGCGATGCTGCGCGCGCGGGCGTCGAAGCGCCGTTGCGACGGCAGCCGCGCGCCCTGCGCGACGATCGATTCGAACATCCGCTCGCCGCGCGCGAGCCCGGTATCGAGATCGTCGCCGAGGAACACCTTCGGGTCGAAGGCGATCACGAGTTCGCCATGGCACGGCGTCGCGCCGACGCCTTCGTCGAAGTCCATCGACTCGCGGCTCGTCATGTCGCCGATCAGCGCGCCGCCGAGCAACTCGACCATCGCCGCGAGCGCCGACCCCTTGTGACCGCCGAACGTGCGCATCGCGCCCTGCAGCGCGGCCTTCGGATCGGTGGTCGGCCGGCCATCGGCGTCGATCGCCCATTCCGGGGGGATCGCCTTGCCTTGCTTCGCATGCAGCTCGATGTCGCCGCGTGCGATCGCGCTCGTCGCGAAGTCGAACACGAACGGCACGCCGCCCGGGCGCGGCCACGCGAACGCGATCGGGTTCGTGCCGAACACGGGCTCCCTGCCGCCTTCCGGCGCGACCCAGCTATGGCTCGGATTCATCGCGATGCCGACCAGCCCCTCGGCCGCGATCGCCTCGACTTCCGGCCACAGCGCGGAGAAGTGGTAGCAATGGTTGATCGTCATCGCGGCGATGCCGTGCTGTTTCGCCATCTCGACGAGCACGGGCAGGCCCGTTTCGAAACTCAGCAGCGAGAAGCCGCGATGCGCGTCGACCGCGACGATCGACGACGACAGCCGGCGCAGCGTCGGCACGGCTTGCGGATCGACCTTGCCCTTCTTCAGCGAACGCACGCACACGAGCAGCCGATACACGCCATGCGAATGGCATTCGTCGCGCTGACCCTGCGTGATCACGTTGGCGATGGCCCGGGCATGGGCGTCGGACATGCCGTGGTGCCTCAGCACGCGCAGCGCGAGCGCGTGGACTTCATCGAGCGACAGGACGACTTCGGCGATTTGCTCAGACATGGTTCGCCTCCCGCGGCGCGGGCACGCCGTCGATGCGTTGCGGCACGTTCAGCGGATTGCCGTTGCGGATCGCGTCCGGCAACAGCGCATCCGGCAGGTCCTGATACGACACCGGGCGCAGGAAGCGCTCGATCGCTCGCGCGCCGACGGACGTCGTGCGCGTGTCGGACGTCGCCGGGAACGGGCCGCCGTGCACCATCGCGTGGCCGACCTCGACGCCCGTGCCGAAGCCGTTGACGAGAATGCGGCCGGCCTTGCGCTCGAAGGTCGGGCGCAGCGCGGTGAACAGGGCGGCGTCGCCGTCGGCGAGATGCGCGGCGATCGTCAGCTGGCCTTCGAGCGACTTCAGCACGCGATGCAGCGTGTCGGCGTCCGGGCAGCGCACGATCAGCGAAGCGGGGCCGAAGACTTCTTCGCGCAGCTCGGGATGCGCGACGAACGCATCGGCCGAGGTCGCCAGGAGGGCGGCGCGGGCCTGCAGCCGGTCGCCTTCCGCGCCTTGCGCGAGCAACTCGACCGCAGCGTGAGCGCGCAGCGCCGCGACGCCGCCTTCGTAGCTGGCGTGAATGTGCGGCGTCAGCATCGTTTGCGCGGGCGCTGCACGCACCGCGGCGGCGGCCGTTTCCTCGAACGCGCGCAAGGCAGGGCCGTCGACGGCGAGCACGAGGCCCGGATTCGTGCAGAACTGGCCGGCGCCGAGCGTGAGCGACGCGACGAACTGCGGCGCGATCGTGTCGTGGCGCGCGTCGAGCGCGGCGGGAAACAGCAGCACGGGGTTGATCGAGCTCATTTCCGCATAGACGGGAATCGGCTCGGGGCGTGCGGCCGCGATGTGCATCAGCGCGACGCCGCCGCGCCGCGAGCCGGTGAAACCGACGGCCTTGATGCGCGGATCGGCGACGAGCGCCTGGCCGATCTCGCGCGATGCGTCGAACAGCAGCGAGAACACGCCGGCGGGCATCCCGCATTCGCGCGCGGCCTGCTGGATCGCGCGGCCGACGAGTTCCGACGTGCCGGGGTGCGCGGAATGCGCCTTGACGATCACAGGGCAGCCGGCCGCGAGCGCCGACGCCGTATCGCCGCCGGCGACCGAGAACGCGAGCGGGAAATTCGACGCGCCGAACACGGCGACGGGCCCGACCGCGACGTTGCGCAGGCGCAGGTCGACGCGCGGCAGCGGCTTGCGTTCGGGGCGCGCCGGATCGATCCGCGCGTCGAGAAAGCCGCCGTCGCGCACGAGCGACGCGAACAGCGCGAGCTGGCCGACCGTGCGGCCGCGCTCGCCTTCGATGCGGGCGCGCGGCAGGCCCGTTTCGACGACGCAGCGCTCGATCAGGTCGTCGCCGAGCGCCATGATGTGGCGGCCGATCGCGTCGAGAAACGCTGCCCGTGCTTCAAGCGACGTTTCGCGATAGATGTCGAACGCGTCGTCGGCGAGCGCGCAGGCCGTCTCCAGGTCGTGCAGGCTCGCGCCGCCGAAGGCGGGCTCGAGCCGTTCGCCGGTGGCGGCGGCGAGTGCGTGGAGGGTGCCGTTCTGTCCGGCGACGGCGGACTGGCCGATCAGGAGCTGACCTGTGAGTTGCATGGTTTTCCTCGGAAAAAGCAGGGGCCGGGCGTGGGGCACCCGGCCGAAGGGATCATGGGAAACGGCGGGGCGCGTCAGTCCTCGTCGTCGTCGAGCTGAAGCTTGTCGGAACGGACGCCTGTATTCGCTCCCCAGTAGTAGATGACGAGCGCGACGGCCGCGACCACAACCGTGTCGTACGGATGGGCGAGCCGGCCCGTGCCGCCGAAGCCGCCGAGATACGACAGCACGATCATCGCGGCATAAAACGCGATCAGCCACGCGGACGAGCGCACCTGCTCGGCGAGGCTCAGGTGTGCGGTCGGCACCCAGCGGCGGCACGCGAGGTAGATGACGAACATCACGATCTGCAGGCCGAGCAGCCAGGACACGGTGCTCCAGCCCGACCAGTAGACGATCAGCGCGGCGATCACGAACGATGCGGGGCCGGTGACGCCGAACGCCACCGCGCGGAACGGCCGCGGCAGGTCGGGCGCGGTGCGGCGCAGTGCGGCGACCGAGACCGGCGCGACCGCATAGCTCAGCACCAGCGCGGCGGACACGATGTTGATCAGCGCTTCCCACGACGGGAACGGCATCGTCCAGAAGATCGCGAGGCCGAACGTGAGCCACAGGCCCGCGCGCGGGATGCCCGACGCTTCGTCGACGCGCGTGAACACCTTGAAGAAGGTGCCCGTCTTCGCCCAGCCGTAGACGACGCGCGGCGTCGCGTTCATGTAGATGTTGCCGCAGCCGCTCGGCGAGATCATCGCGTCGGCGACGACCATCACCGCGAGCCAGCCGACGCCGAGTGCGAGCGCGATGTCGCGATACGGCAGCGTGAACGCCTTGCTGATGTCGTGCCAGCCGCCGGCGAGCATCGCGGTCGGGATGCTGCCGATGAACGCGAGCTGCAGCAGCACGTAGATCAGCGTCGACAGCAGGATCGACAGGATCAGCGCGATCGGGATCGTGCGCTGCGGATTACGCACCTCGCTCGCGACCGACACGATCGGCGTGAGCCCGAGGTACGCGAAGATGATGCCGCCGGCGGACACGGCCATCTCGATGCCCGGCATGCCGAACGGCGCGAAGCCGTGCACGGTCAGGTTCGCCGGCTTGAAGAACGTGAACAGCACCGCGATCACCGACAGCGGCACGATGAACTTGAAGATGCTGATGATGTTGTTCGCTTTCGCGAACGTCTTCACGCTCGAATAGTTCAGGTAAAAGAAGAAGCACAGCAGCGCGGCCTGCACGAGCCAGCCGAGCGTCGTCGGGTCGCTCGATCCTTCGGCCGTCAGGCCCGGAAACCACGCGGCCGCGTACTGGCGCGCGGCGACGACCTCGATCGCGATCAGGCTCGAAAAGGCGATCAGCGTGATGAAGCCCATCAGGTAGCCGAGCAGCGGGCCGTGCGAGAACACCGGGTAGCGGACCACGCCGCCCGCGCGCGGCAGCGCGGCGCCGAGTTCGCAGTAGACGATGCCGAGCAGCAGTACCGCGAAGCCGCCGAGCAGCCACGAGAAGATGCCGGCCGGGCCCGCGATCGTCGAGACGTGACTCGCGGCGAACAGCCACCCCGAACCGAAAATGGCGCCGAGACCGATGAACGTGAGATCGGTCAGCGACAGCTGTTTCTTGAACTTGCCGTGACCCGCGTCGGGGTGCGCGGAACGGGAAAGCGGGACAGACGGGTGTGCGTTGCCTTGGCCTGGCATGGGCTTGTCTCCTGGGGGGAATATCGGCACAGGCTCGAGGTGCGTCGCGCTCCGACGGAGCAGCGGCGCAGGCCTGCCGGCCGGCGTCGCCCGGTTCGAACGACCGGGGCGGGCGGCGGGGCGTTCACGCGCGGCGCGGGTTGGCGCCGGTACGAACGGGCCCGCAGGCCATGCCGGACCGGAGACGGCGGCGCGCAGGCGCAGGGCCGGCGCACCGCCGCACGGGGAGTCGGTCAGAGACCGACGTCGGGCAGCGCCGGGCGCGTTTCGAGCGCCTTCGCGACGATGGCCTTCACTTCCGCGAGCGTGTCGCCCTGCAGCGCGAGGCGCGGCGGGCGCGTGATCGCGCTGCCGCGGCCGACCAGCTCTTCGCACAGCTTGATGCACTGCACGAGGTCAGGGCGCGCGTCGAGGTGCAGCAGCGGCATGAACCAGCGGTACAGCGCGAGCGCTTCGTCGAAACGCTTTTGCTTCGCGAGGCGGAACAGCGTCTCGCCTTCCTTCGGGAACGCATTCGACATGCCCGACACCCAGCCTTCGGCGCCGACGGCGATGCTCTCGACCACGACGTCGTCGAGGCCCGCGAACAGCACGAAGCGATCGCCGACCGCGTTGCGCAGGTCGATGAAGCGGCGCGTATCGCCCGACGAATCCTTGAAGCAGACGATGTTCTCGCAGTCCTGCAGCGCGATCAGCACGTCGGGCGTCACGTCGTTCTTGTAGATCGGCGGGTTGTTGTAGACCATCACCGGCAGGTCGGTACTCGTCGCGACCGCGCGGAAGTGCGCGGCGGTTTCGTGCGGCTTGGCCGAGTAGACCAGCGCGGGCATCACCATCACGCCGTCGACGCCGACGCGCTGCGCTTCGCGCACCGTGTTGCGCGCGAATTCGGTCGTGAATTCGGCGATGCCGGCGATCACCGGAATCTTGCCGCCTGCCGCGTCGCGGGCGGCCTCGATCACCTGGAGCTTCTCGCTCGTCGACAGCGACGTGTTCTCGCCGACCGTGCCGCAGACCACGAGGCCCGACACGCCGTCGTTCACCAGGTTCTTCACCACGCGGTGCGTGGCGTCGATGTCGAGGGAAAAGTCAGGCTTGAACTGGGTGCTGACGGCCGGGAAAACCCCGGTCCATTGAATGTCTTTGCGGCTCACTGAAATCTCCTACGTGTTTGTATCGGTCGGCCGACAGGCGTCGGTGTGGCAACCAGTATCGCCGCGCAAATGCCCATCACGCTTGAGTCGTATCGCGGAGCAAAATGACGAAATCGGCACAGCGGCCGGACGGCGCGGGAAGGGCGCTTCGCACTATGCCGATTTCGTCGTCGTCCTCATCGAAAAGCCACAAGCGGACGGACGCGCGACGGAGGAAGCTATGCTCCTTTCCCCACTTCGGACGGCTCATGATGAAGCGCATCCAGATCATCGATTCGCACACGGGCGGCGAACCCACTCGGCTCGTCGTGTCCGGTTTCCCGGCGCTCGGCAGCGGCACGATGGCCGAGCGCCGCGACGTGCTCGCGCGCGAGCACGACCGCTACCGCACCGCATGCATCCTCGAGCCGCGCGGCAGCGACGTGCTGGTCGGCGCGCTGCTGTGCGAGCCCGTGTCGCCCGATGCGGCGGCCGGCGTGATCTTCTTCAACAATAGCGGCTATCTCGGGATGTGCGGGCACGGCACGATCGGCGTCGTGCGCACGCTGCACCACATGGGGCGCATCGCGCCCGGCGTGCACCGGATCGAAACGCCGGTCGGTACCGTCGAGGCGACGCTGCACGACGACCTGTCGGTCAGCGTGCGCAACGTGCCCGCGTATCGCCATGCAAAGGGCGTCGCGCTCGACGTGCCGGGTTACGGCCCCGTGAAGGGCGACATCGCGTGGGGCGGCAACTGGTTCTTCCTGATCAGCGACCATGGGCAGCGCGTCGCCGGCGACAACGTCGCGGCGCTCACCGCGTATGCGTCGGCCGTGCGCGAAGGGCTCGAACGCGCGGGCATCACCGGCGCGAACGGCGGCGAGATCGACCATATCGAGCTGTTCGCCGACGATCCGGAGCACGACAGCCGCAGCTTCGTGCTGTGCCCGGGCCTCGCGTACGACCGTTCGCCGTGCGGCACCGGCACGAGCGCGAAGCTCGCGTGCCTCGCGGCCGACGGCAAGCTCGCGCCGGGCGCCGTGTGGCGGCAGGCGAGCGTGATCGGCAGCGTGTTCCACGCGAGCTACGAAGAAGCCGACGGCGGGATCGTGCCGACGATCCGCGGCAGTGCGCACCTGAGCGCGGAAGCGACGCTCCTGATCGAGGAAGACGATCCGTTCGGCTGGGGTATCGCGCCGTGAGCGACGCGAAGACGGATGTCGTCGTGATCGGCGCCGGCATCGTCGGCGCCGCGTGCGCGCACGAACTCGCGCAGCGCGGGCTGCGCGTGCTCGTCGTCGACGACGCGAGCGGCGGGGCGACCGGCGCGGGCATGGGGCACCTCGTCGCGATGGACGACAACGCGGCCGAACTCGCGCTGAGCCATTACTCGATCGAACTGTGGCGCGCGTTGAGCGGCGAGATGCCCGAAGGCTGCGCGTACCGCAACTGCGGCACGCTGTGGCTCGCGGCCGATGCGCACGAGATGGATCTCGCTCGCGCGAAGCAGGCGGCGCTCGCCGCGCACGGCGTGGCCGGCGAACTGATCGACGCGGCGGCGCTCGCGCAACTGGAGCCGATGTTGCGCGCGGGCCTCGGCGGCGCGCTGAAGATTCCCGGCGACGCGATCCTCTACGCGCCCGTCACCGCGAACTGGCTGCTGCAGCGCGCGCCGCGCATTACGCTGCGGCGCGACCGGGCCGTCGCGGTCGACGGCCCGAGCGTGACGCTCGCGAGCGGCGACACGCTGCGCGCGGAGCGGGTGGTCGTGGCGAACGGCGTTGCGGCGCGCACGCTGCTGCCCGAACTGCCGCTGCGCCCGAAAAAGGGCCATCTGCTGATTACCGACCGCTATCCGGGCCAGGTGTCGCACCAGCTCGTCGAGCTGGGTTATGCGGCGAGCGCGCATGCGAGCGACGGCACGTCGGTCGCGTTCAACGTGCAGCCGCGGCTGACCGGCCAGTTGCTGATCGGCTCGTCGCGCCAGTTCGACACCGAGGACGCGCAAGTCGAGCCGCCCGTGCTCGCGCGCATGCTGCGTCGCGCGGTGGGCTATCTGCCGGACCTGGCCGATCTGAACGGCATCCGCGCGTGGACGGGGTTCCGTTCCGCGAGCCCCGACGGTCTGCCGCTGCTCGGCGAGCACCCGGCACGGCCGGGCGTATGGCTCGCGGTCGGGCATGAAGGGCTCGGCGTGACGACCGCGCCGGGCAGCGCGCGGCTCGTCGCCGCGCTGATGGCCGGCGAGCGGCCGCCCATCGATATCGAACCGTATTTGCCGGGACGCTTCCTGACCGCGTCCCCTGTAGCCGGAGCGCTGATATGAAACGACCCCCACGCTCACTTCGTTCGCTGCCCCCCGTGGGGGCCGTCAGCCCCCTTGGGGCGGCCCGGCGGAGGCTGATATGAAACGACCCCCACGCTCACTTCGTTCGCTGCCCCCCGTGGGGGCGGTCAGCCTCCTTGGGGCGGCCCGGCGGAGGCTGACATGATCATTCATCTGGACGGCCGCGCGCTGACGGTGGCCGACGGCGCGACCGTCGCGGCCGCCATTGCGGCGAGCGGCGACGACACGACGCGCGTGTCGTGCACGGGCGCGGCGCGCGCGCCGTTTTGCGGGATGGGCATCTGCCAGGAGTGCCGGATGACGATCGACGGGCGGCGCCGGCTGGCTTGCCAGACGTTGTGCCGCGACGGGATGCAGGTGGAGCGTACGCGATGAAACAGGAACGACTGAGCGTCGACATCGCGATCGTCGGCGCGGGCCCGGCCGGGCTGTCGGCCGCGCGGGCCGCCGCGCGAAGCGGTGCGACGGTGGCGATCGTCGACGACAACCCGCGCGCGGGCGGGCAGATCTGGCGACAGGGCGCAGCGGCCACGCCCGCGCCGGTCGCCGCCGAGCGGCTCGCCGTATTGCGGCAGCCGAACGTCACGCATCTCGCGGCGACGCGCATCGTCGCCGAAACGCAGCCGGGCACGCTGCTGCTCGAAGACGACGAACGCGGGCTGCTGCTCGATTTCCGGACGCTGATTCTCTGCTGCGGCGCACGCGAACTGCTGCTGCCGTTTCCGGGCTGGACGCTGCCGGGCGTCACCGGTGCGGGCGGCCTGCAGGCGCTGGTCAAGTACGGCCTCGACGTGCGCGGGCAGCGCACGGTGATCGCGGGCAGCGGGCCGCTGCTGCTGGCGAGCGCGGCGACGGCCCGCCAGGCCGGTGCGCGCGTGTCGCACGTGCTCGAACAGGCGGGCTGGGGCGATGTGGCCGGCTTCGGCGCCGGGCTGTGGCGCTGGCCGTCGAAGCTCGCGCAGGCCGCGAAGCTCGTCACGGCTGCGTACCGGGCCGATGCGCACGTCGTCGAGGCGTTCGGCGACAAGCGGCTCGAACGCGTGCGGATCCGGCACGGCGACCGCGAGTTCGACGTCGACTGCGACCGGCTCGCGTGCGGTTTCGGCCTCGTGCCGAATACGGTGCTGCCGAGCCATCTCGGCTGCCGGATCGACAACGGCGCGGTCGCGGTCGATGCGCACCAGCGTACGAGCCGCGACGGGGTGTTTGCGGCCGGCGAGTGCACGGGCGTCGGCGGCAGCGAACTGGCGATGGTCGAAGGCGAGATTGCCGGCCATGCGGCAACCGGGCAGACGGCGCCGCTGGCTGCGCTCGTCGCGCGGCGCGCGCACTGGCAGGCGTTCGCGGACGCCGTGCGCGAACGGTTTGCGATCCGCGAGCCGGTCCGCCGGCTGGCGCGGCCCGATACGCTGCTGTGTCGCTGCGAAGACGTGCGTTTCGAGGCAGTCGCGCAAGCGCCGGGCTGGACGGCGGCGAAACTGCAGTCGCGTTGCGGGATGGGCGCATGCCAGGGCCGCGTGTGCGGTGCGGCTGCACAGGCGTTGTTCGGCTGGACGCCGCCGGTACCGCGCACGCCGCTCGTGCCCGCGCGGGTCGGCACGCTGATGCTGGACGGTAGGGCTTCCTGCGACGGCGCGTGACGCATCGCGGCATCGCGGAATCACGGCATCGCGGAATCACGGAATCACGGAATTACGGCATCGCGGAATCACGGCATCGCAGCATCGCAGCATCGCAGCATCGCAGCATCGCAGCATCGCAGCATCGCAGCATCGCAGCATCGCAGCATCGCAGCATCGCGGCCCGGTTGACACCGGGCCGCGTCATTCATTCCCCCGTCACTTTCTCCCATCCGCCGACCTGCGGCGCGGCACAGGCGCGCAGGCACTCGATCGTCGCGGCCACCGCCGCGCGATTCGCACTGTCGGGGTGCCAGTACATCGACACCGCGCCCTGGCCTTCGAGCTGCATCGGCAGGATCCGGATCGCGTTCAATTGCTCGAAGCGCTGCGCGGCACGATACGACGCGACACCGAGCAGGTCGGTGTTGTTCAGCAGCGTGAGGTTGAGGATCGACGAATTCGATTCGACACAGTGGGGCGGCCGAACGCGGCCGGCGGCCGTCAGCGCGGTCTCGAGCGCGTTGTGCACGGGCGTGCCCGACGGCCACACGATCCACGAACAGGCGAGCACGTCGTCCCAGCCGACCGACGCCGCACCAGCGAGCGCGTGGCCGGGCCGCGCGACGAACACGACCGGATCGACATACAGCGCTTCGGCATGCAGCAGCGGATCGACGGATGTCGACCCCGAGCGGCCCACGACGATGTCCAGTTCGCTGCGCGCGAGCTGCGGCATCAGCTGGTTCATCGTGCTTTCGGTGAGCCGCACCTGCGCGCGCGGCATCCGTTTGAGCAGTTGCGACACCGCGAGCGGCACCGTGTCGGCCGCCGCGACGCCTGACGTGCCGATCGTCACGAGGCCGCTGCCGCCTTCCCGCAGCGCGGCCATGTCGTCGCGCGCGACGTCGAGCTGCGCTTCGACGCGGCGCGCATGCTCGATCAGCGCTTCGCCGTAGGCGGTCGGCCGCAGCCCGCGCGCATGCCGTTCGAACAGCGGCAGCCCGACGTCCTCTTCCAGTTCTTTCAGCCATTTCGACAGCGCGGGCTGCGTGGTCGCGAGCGCCACCGCCGACTGGCTCAGGTTGCCGGTGCCGGCAAGGCTCAACAGTACCTGCAGATGCCGCAGTCGCAGCCGGTGGGTCCAGTCCATCGCATGCCTCGTCGCGAGAAGGTATATCCAAAATTATATGGATTAGATGATTTGACCATTTTACCGGGTATGCCTGGGTCGAATATAAATCTGCTGACGGACTGCAGCACGGTCCCCGACCCGACATAGCGCCGACGCCGATCGGCCGACTCCCAGGAGACATCATGACGACCCATCCGGACGCGTCGCGCGCCGCCTACTACGCACGGATCGCCGAGCAACGCCTGGCGCCGCTGTGGGAATCGCTGCACAACCTCGTGCCGAAATCCCCGCAGCCGGCCGCGCAGGCCGCGATCTGGAAGTACGCGCAGGTGCGCGACCTCGTGATGCAGGCCGGCAGCGTGATCAGCGCGGAAGAAGCCGTGCGCCGCGTGCTGGTGCTGGAGAACCCCGGGCTGCCCGGCAAGTCGAGCATGACGCCGAGCCTGTACGCGGGGCTGCAGCTGATCCTGCCCGGCGAGATCGCGCCGAGCCACCGGCATACGCAGTCGGCGCTGCGCTTCATCGTCGAAGGGCGCGGCGCGTGGACGGCCGTGAACGGCGAGCGCACGACGATGCATCCGGGCGACTTCATCATCACGCCGTCGTGGGCATGGCACGACCACGGCAACCCGTCGGCGGAAGCGGGCGGCGAGCCGGTCGTGTGGCTCGACGGGCTCGACATTCCGCTCGTCGCGCACCTCGACGCGGGCTTCGCGGAGAACTACCCGGAAGCCGTGCAGCTCGTGAATCGCCCGGAAGGCGACAGCCTCGCCCGCTTCGGTCACAACATGGTGCCGGTGCGGCATCGCGCGAGCGATCCGACGTCGCCGGTGTTCAGCTATCCGTACGCACGCACCCGCGAGGCGCTCGACGTGCTGTACCGGAACGGCGAGCTCGATGCGTGGGACGGCGTGAAGCTGCGCTATGTGAACCCCGCGACGGGCGGCTGGCCGATGCCGACGATCGCCACCTTCATGCAGTTCCTGCCCGCCGGTTTCGACGGCCGCACGTACCGCAGCACCGACGCGACGATCTACTGCGTCGTCGAGGGCAGCGGCACCGCGTTCATCGGCGGCAACGCATTCGAATTCGAGCCGCTCGACATCTTCGTCGTGCCGTCGTGGGCGCCGGTGCGGCTGTCGGCGTCGTCCGACAGCGTGCTGTTCAGCTATTCCGACCGGCCCGTGCTGTCCGCGCTGAACCTGCTGCGCGAAGCGCGCGACTGACGCCGGCGGCGTTCAAGGATTCCGTTTTCCGCGCGCCGCCGCCGCGGCGCGCCTCCTTCATTCACGTTTGGCTGGAGCCATTGATGACTTTCGTTTTTCCGCCCGAAGCGCCCGTGGCGCTCCCCGTCGTCGGCAGCGATGCCCGGTTCGCGGTACGCCGCGTTTATTGCGTCGGCCGCAACTACGCGGCCCACGCGCGTGAAATGGGCTTCGATCCCGATCGCGAGCCGCCGTTCTTCTTCTGCAAGCCGGCCGATTCGATCGTGCCGGTCGCGTACGGCGAAACGCTCGATCTCGCGTATCCGTCGCAGACGCAGAACTATCACTACGAAGCCGAACTCGTCGCGGTGATCGGCAAGGGCGGGGCGGACATTCCGCTCGAACGCGCGCTCGAACACGTGTGGGGCTATGCGGTCGGCCTCGACATGACGCGCCGCGACCTGCAGATGAAGATGCGCGAAATGGGCCGGCCGTGGGAGATCGGCAAGGCGTTCGACCGCTCGGCGCCGATCGGCCCCGTGCATCCGGCGAGCGACGTCGGTCATTTCGAACAGGGCGGCCTGTGGCTGACCGTCAACGGCACGACGAAGCAGAAGAGCGACGTGTCGCATCTGATCTGGTCGGTCGCGGAAACGGTGGCCGACCTGTCGAGGTTCTTCCGCCTCGAACCGGGCGACGTGATCTTCACGGGCACGCCGGAGGGTGTCGGCGCGGTGGTGGCGGGCGACGTGATGAAGGTCGGCGTCGAACGGCTCGGCGAACTGGCCGTGCGCGTGGTCTGACGCATCTTCCCCGAAAGGCGACATCGTGCAACTGCATAGCTTCTTCAACAGCTCGACCTCCTACCGGGTGCGCATCGCGCTCGCGCTGAAAGGGCTGCCGTACGACACGCTGCCGGTGAACATCCGCACCGGCGAGCATCGCGACGCGGCCTACGTCGCGAACGTGAACCCGTCCGCAGCGGTGCCGGCGCTGGTCGACGGCGATTTCGGCCTCGGCCAGTCGCTCGCGATCCTCGATTACCTCGACCAGATCCAGCCGACGCCGCGACTGATTCCGCTCGAACTGCGGCATCGTGCGCGCGTGCTGGAACTCGCGGCGCTGATCGCCTGCGACATCCATCCGGTCAACAACCTGCGCGTGCTGCGCTATCTCGACAGCGAGCTGAAGGTCACGGCCCAGCAGAAGACCGCGTGGTACCGGCACTGGGTCGCGGAAGGGATGGCCGGCGTCGAGCGGCTGCTGGCGCGCGCGGACGAGGGCCCGTGGTGCTTCGGCGACGCGCCGACGCTGGCCGACGTGTGCCTCGTGCCGCAGGTCGCGAACGCGCTGCGGATGGATTGCGACCTGAGCGCGTATCCCCGCAGCCTCGCGGTGTACGAATACGCACGGCACGAGCCGGCGTTCGACGCGGCGCAGCCGCAGCGGCAACCGGATTACGTCGCGTAACACGAAGCAGGAGACAAAGATGGGCGAGACACAAGACAACGGCCGGCGCGTGCTGGTGATTGGCGGCGGCATCGGCGGGCTCGCGGCAGCGCTCGCGCTCGCGCGCCAGGGCATCCGCGTGAAGCTGCTCGAACAGGCGGAGCAGATCGGCGAGATCGGCGCGGGGATTCAGCTCGCCGCGAATGCGTTCAACGCGCTCGATGCGCTGGGTGTCGGCGAGGCCGCGCGCAGCCGGGCCGTGTTCACCGACTGGCTGCAACTGATGGATGCGATCGATGCGCGCGAGGTTGCGCGCATCGATACGGGCGCCGCGTACCGCGAGCGCTTCGGCAATCCGTATGCGGTGATTCATCGAGCGGACATTCACCTGTCGATCTACGAGGCGGTCAAGGACCATCCGCTGATCGAGTTCCGGACGAGCACGCAGGTGTGCGGGTTCGAGCAGGACGGCAACGGCGTGACCGTGACCGACCAGCACGGCGAACGTTATCGCGCCGATGCGGTGATCGGCTGCGACGGCGTGAAATCCGCGATCCGCCAGGCGCTGATCGGCGATGCGCATCGCGTGACGGGCCACGTCGTGTATCGCGCGGTGGTCGATGTCGACAACATGCCGAAGGATCTGCAGATCAATGCGCCGGTCGTGTGGGCCGGCCCGCATTGCCATCTCGTCCACTATCCGCTGCGCGGCGGGCGGCAGTACAACCTCGTCGTCACGTTCCACAGCCGCGAGCAGGAAACCTGGGGCGTGCGCGAGGGCAGCAAGGAAGAGGTGCTGTCGTACTTCGACGGCATTCATCCGCTGCCGAAGCAGATGCTCGACCGGCCGACGTCGTGGAAGCGCTGGGCGACCGCGGACCGCGATCCGGTCGAGCGCTGGAGCGAGGGCCGCGCGACGGTGCTCGGCGACGCCGCGCATCCGATGACGCAATACATTGCGCAGGGCGCGTGCCAGGCGCTCGAGGACGCGGTGACGCTCGGCGCGGCCGTCGCGCGGGCCGACGGCGATTTCGAGGCCGCGTTCGCGCTGTACGAACGCGTGCGGATTCCGCGCACCGCGCGCGTGCTGTATTCGGCGCGCGAGATGGGGCGGATCTATCACGCGAAGGGCGTCGAGCGGCTGGTGCGCAACGGGCTCTGGGTCGGCCGTACGCAGGCGCAGTTCTACGACGCGCTCGACTGGCTGCACGGCTGGCGCGCGGAGGACTGCCTGACGCCGGCTGCGTGACGCAGCTCGGCGAGCCCGATTCCGGCGGCGCGCAATTCAACGACACGACGCGCGACCGCCTTCCTGGAGGAGACATCACCATGACCGACACGCTGTCCATCGACGTCAGCGAATGGATCGACCGGCATCGCGTTGCGCCGTTTCAGGCCGCGATCGTCGTCCTGTGCTTCCTGATCGTCGCGATCGACGGTTTCGATACCGCTTCGATCGGTTTCATCGCCCCCGTCATTCGCGCGGAATGGGGCCTGTCGCCCACGCAGCTCGCCCCGGTGTTCGGCGCGGGGCTCGCGGGGCTGATGGCCGGCGCGCTCGTGTTCGGGCCGTTCGGCGACCGGTTCGGCCGCAAGCGCCTGCTGCTCGCATGCGTCGCGTGCTTCGGCATCGCGAGTGCCGCGTCGGCGAGCGCGGGCGGCCTGACCGAGCTGATCGCGTGGCGTTTCGTGACCGGGCTCGGGCTCGGCGGCGCGATGCCCAATGCGATCACGCTGACGTCCGAGTACTGCCCGGCCCGGCGCCGTTCGCTGCTGGTGACGACGATGTTCTGCGGCTTTACGATCGGCTCCGCGCTCGGCGGGCTCGCGGCCGCCGCGCTGATCGAGCACCACGGCTGGCGCGCGGTGCTCGTCGTCGGCGGCGCGGCGCCGCTGCTGCTCCTGCCGGTGCTCGCATGGCGGCTGCCGGAATCGGTGCGCTATCTCGTCGATCGGCACGCACCTTCCGCGCGGATCGCGGCGATGCTGGGCCGCATCGCGCCGGATCCCCGGCTTTCGAACGCGTCGTTCACCGCGCCCGCCGGCAAGCCGGCCGGATCGCCCCTTGGCCGCCTGTTCGGCCCCGACCTGTTGCGCGGCACGCTGCTGCTGTGGCTCACGTTCTTCATGAGCCTGCTCGTCATCTACCTGCTGTCCAGCTGGCTGCCGACGCTGCTGCGCACGACCGGCGCGACGCTGCGGACGGCCGCGCACGTGACCGCGATGTTCCAGGTCGGCGGCACGCTCGGCGCGATCATTCTCGGCTGGCTGATGGACCGTTTCGACCCGCATCGCGTCCTGGCCTGCAGCTACGCGGCGGCCGGCGTGTTCGTCGCCGCGATCGGCGTGGTTGCCGCGTCGCCATGGGGCGCCGCGCTCGCCGTGTTCGCGGCCGGTTTCTGCGTGTCGGGTTCACAGGTCGGCGCCAATGCGCTGTCGGCCGCGTTCTATCCGACCGAGTGCCGCACCACCGGTGTGAGCTGGGCGAACGGGATCGGCCGTGGCGGTTCGGTCGTCGGATCGATGGCGGGCGGTGCGATGCTGGCGATGGGCGTGCCGTTGTCGACCGCGTTTGCGGTCGTCGCGGCACCGTGCGTGATCGCCGCGATCGCGGTGCTCGCGCTCGGTGCGGTTCGTGCCGGCGCGGCGCGCGTGCCCGCCGCGAAGACGATGGCGGGCGAACGGGCCTGAGCGAAGGAGGGCGCCAGGCCGTCCGTCGGCAGACGGGGAGATGCAACATTATATAAATCAATATAATATTGATTTTTTAATTGTCTCCCAGTGCCGATGAACGACGATCTTTCCGCCGGGTTTCCGGAACCCGACCAGATGCGCGCGGCCGCCGAATCGGCCTGCGCGCTGCTCAAGGTGCTGTCGAATCCCGACCGGTTGATGCTGCTCTGCGAGCTGTCCCAGGGTGAGCGCTGCGTGAGCGATCTCGAGGCAGCGCTGGACATCCGCCAGCCGACGCTGTCCCAGCAGCTCGGCGTGTTGCGCGACAACGCGCTGGTCCGCACGCGCCGCGACGGCAAGAACATCCACTACTCGCTCGACAGCCCCGCCGCGATCGCGGTGATGGGCGTGCTGTACGAACAGTTCTGCGGCCCGGCCGCGAAGGGGCGGCGCGATGCAGCTTGATGCGCTTCATTTCACGCCGTGGCTGTCGCTGGCCGGCGGCGTGCTGATCGGGCTCGCCGCCGCGTGGTTCGTCGCGTTCAACGGCCGGATCGCGGGCATCAGCGGCATCGTCGGCGGATTGCTCACGGCACGCGCCGGCGAACGCGGCTGGCGCGCCGCGTTCGTTGCCGGGCTGGTCGCGGCACCACTTGCGATGCGCGTCGCCGGGAACAGCCTGACGCCGCAGGTCGATGCGGGCTGGTTCGAACTGGTGGCGGCCGGGCTGCTGGTCGGGATCGGCACGCGGTACGCGGGAGGCTGCACGAGCGGCCACGGCGTGTGCGGGATGTCGCGCGGCGCGCTGCGTTCGGTGGTCGCGACGGCGGTCTTCATGGTCGCGGGCTTCGCGACCGTATTCGTGCGACGGCACGTGCTGGGAGGCTGACATGCAGGCAGGATTCGCGTTTCTGGCTGGGCTGCTGTTCGGCGTCGGCCTCATCGTGTCGGGTATGGCCAATCCGCAGAAGGTGCTCGGTTTTCTCGACCTGGCGGGCCGCTGGGATCCATCGCTCGCGTTCGTGATGGCCGGCGCGACCGGGGTGGCCGTGTTCGCGTTCGCATGGGCGAAGCGCCGGACGCGGTCATGGCTCGGCCTGCCGATGCGGTTGCCGGCCCTGCGGGCGATCACCGTGCGCCTGGTTGCCGGAAGTGCCGTGTTCGGCATCGGCTGGGGGATCGCCGGGTTCTGCCCGGGGCCCGCGATCGTGTCGATCGGCTTCGGGTCGGCGAAGGGGATCGGGTTCGTCGTCGCGATGCTGGCCGGGATGGCGGTATTCGAGTGGTTCGAACGGCGCAGAAGCGTGCGGTGATGCCGTGACCGCCGCATGCCGGAGGCGCACTGCGGCGGTTGCGCCGGTGGTCAAGGTCGGTCGATCCGCATGAGCACGGCCCTACCGGGTCGTGCCGGATCTCCATCGGCTGATGCGGCGCGGCGTGACGCTCTTCCATGACACCACGGCAAGTTTCCATTTCACGAATGCTCGTGTACACGACGGCCGCCGCGCATCCTCCCGGACAGCCGGCGCAGGATCGCGCGACATGCCACGAGCCAGCCGCTTCGGCTTGCCGGTTCCACGACGGCCGTGCTGACCGCGCCCCCGCCGCGGGCCGACAGCGCCACGTGGCCGGCCGTCTCGAGCGTCAGGCATTCCCCTTCGTCGAGCAAGCGGCGGATGTGCCGCGGCGCGTCGGGCAGCCAGTCGAGCCCGCCGTGGCGCAGCGTGACCGCAAGCGCGCCGTCCAGCACGATCAACTGGCTGCCCTTGTCGAACCACGCAAAGTGGCTTTGCCCGGCGTCGAGCCGGATGTGATGCGTGCGCATGGCGATTCCCTTTGCGGTTGCGCGGCCTCGCGACGGCGAGGCGACAGCGTGCAGTCAGGTTAGGGAAACGGGCACCGGCACGACAGATTCAGGGGACGGGAATCTGTTGCGGTGCAGACGACGATTTTGCGCCGCTGTATCGGTGGGTTTCCCCGGAATCTGTATCTGGCGTGCCATCGGCCGCGCGGGCACGATCGCCTGCATGACGCCTTTCACCGATTCATCCCGCCCACCGTTGCCGATGGACGGCGAGCCGCTTTACGAGCGGCTCGCCGAGCATTACCGCCGCATCATCGCGGCCGGCACGCTGTCGCCCGGCGACCGGATGCCGTCGGTGCGGGCGTTCATGGCACAGCACGGCGTGAGTCTGTCGACCGCGATTCAGGCGTTCCGGCGGCTCGAGGATACGGGCTGGTGCGAGGCGAAGCCGCGCTCCGGCTACTTCGTGCGGCGCCGCGCGGCTGTCGCGCTCGAAACGCTGCCGGAAAGCGACGGGCCGCCGCTGAGCGTCGAGCCGCCGTTCGCGGGCCTGCACGAACGCGTGTCGCGTGTGATCGACCGCGCCAACGCGACGCCCGATGCGCTGAATCTCGGCGGCGCGTCTGCGCTGGCCACGCTGTATCCGGCCGAGCCCCTGCAGGCGCTCGCGATCCGGTTGTTGCGGCGCAAGCCTACCTTGCTGACCGATGCGGGGCCCGTCGGCGGTTCGCCCGAGTTCCGGCAGACGATGGCCAAGCGCGCGCTGTCTTATGGTGTGACGTTGACGCCGGACGACGTGATGTCGACGAGCGGCGGCGTCGATGCCGTGAATCTCGCGTTGCGTGCGGTCGCACGCCCCGGCGACACGATCGCGATCGAATCGCCCGCGTTCTTCGGCCTGATCCAGTTGCTCGAAAGCCTCGGCTTGCGCGCCCTCGAAATCCCGGCCAGCCCGACGACCGGCCTGTCGATCGAGGCGCTCGAAGTGGCGCTGACCGCGTATCCGGACATTCGTGCCGTGGTGGTCGTGCCGAACCTGCAGAACCCGCTCGGCTGCGTGATGCCCGACGGGCGCAAGGCCGCGCTCGTCTCGCTCTGTTCGCGCCACGGCGTGGCCGTGATCGAGGACGAGCCTTATCGCGAACTCGTCGAGGCGCCGCAGACGGTCAAGCCGGTCAAGGCATGGGACCGCGACGGCACGGTGATCTACTGCCCGTCGTTCAACAAGGTGCTGGCCCCCGGGATGCGGCTCGGCTGGATAAGCGCGGGGCGCTGGCACGCGCGCGTGAAGATGCTGAAATTCGCGCACAGCCGGCACAACGCCGCGTTGCTGCAGGCTGTTGCGGCCGAATTCGTCGGTTCGGGCGCGTTCGATCGCCATCTGCGCCGGTTCCGCGAACAGCTGCGCGTGCAGCGCGACGTGACGATTGACGCGATTGCACGGCATTTCCCGGCCGGAACCCGGATGAACCAGCCGCCGGGCGGGATGCTGCTGTGGATCGCGTTGCCGGACGGCGTGCGCTCCGAGGCGCTGTTCGATGCCGCGCTGGCGCACGGGGTCAGGATCGCGCCCGGGGCGATCTTCTCGAATTCCGACCGCTTCGACGGCTATATCCGGCTCGCTTGCACGCGCGTGTTCGATGCGGCGCACGAAGCGGCGTTCGAAACGCTCGGCCGCCTCGTGCGGGAAGCCATGGCGCCCAGGTAGGCGCGGTGGCCGCCGGCCGGGCTTGCGAAACCGCAAGCGCACTGGCTTTCCGGGCCATCGATGCAGCCAGCCGCCGCCATTTCATCGGCTGGCCGAGTGTGTGGCGAGGTGCTGGCGGATCAGCGACAGGTAACGATCGCCGACCGAGAAATCGCGCGCGGCGCGCGGCCGTTCGGCCTGGCGCAGCGTGGCCGGTGCGCTCATGCCCAGATAACGGCAAACGGCGGACGGGAAGGGCTTGCGTGTATGCCCGAGCTGGCGAGCCGCGCGCTCGACGCGGGCGTCGCCGACCTGGGCGCGGAGCCATGCCAGCACCTGGCGATCGGCGTCGTTGACGATACGAACGAGTTGTTCCATCACGCACCTCACTGTTCATAAATACAGTGCTGTAAATATAACCAGTGTTTTGGGCGACCGCAAGCGGGTGCACGCGCGGCTGGCCGTTCGGCCAGGATCAGCGAGCCGGCGCGGCGGTGCGCGTGACCCGGGCAACAGCGGCCGCAGGGGTGACCGGGGCAGCGGGCGCCGCGGAGGCGGTGCCCCCCGTATAGCGCGCGTCGGTCAGCGTGCCGAGGAACGCGACGATGTCGTCGATCTCCGCGTCGGTCAGCGCGGGCGGCGTGCCGGGCCGGCGGTTCATCGGCGTCGAGTTGACGTTGATGTTGCCGCGATAGGCGGCCGGCACATCGTCGAACGTTCCGGCCCCGTGATACCAGAAGCCCGGGTCGGTCGAGCGCGTGTTGTAGAACGCGACCGCGTCGCGCAGCGTCGTGAACACGCCGTTGTGCATGAACGTCTGCTTGAGCGCGACGTTGCGCAGCCCCGGTGTGCGCAGGTAGCCGCACCATTGCGTCGGCTCGGGCCAGCGCAGCCGCCGGGCGGTGTCGCACAGCCCGTTGTCGAAATGGCGCGGATCGCGGTTCGCCGGCAGCGCGCGGTTGCGCGGCACCGCGATCGCGTCGTAGCCGAAATCGGTGAAGAGCGAACGCTCCGGTCGGCTCGACGTCTCCGACAGCGTGTGGCAGCTCGTGCAGTTACCCTTGTCCGGATTCCGGAACAGCGCGAGGCCGCGCATCTCGGCCGGCGCGAGCGGCTTGCGCGTGCGCAGGAACGCGTCGAAACGCGACGTGAACGGCGCCATCTCGTCGCTCTGCAGATAGGCCTCGACGGCCAGGCCCAGCGCCCGCACCAGTTGCCCGGGATCGCGCCGCACCGACGCGCCGAAGCGCGCGGCGAGATCGGGCGCGAGTTCGGTTGCGTCCACCTTGCGCAGCAGCGCGGCCGGCGACCGGTTGTTCATCTCGTTCGGATCGAACAGCGGCCCGCGGATCTGCTCGGCGAGCGTATCCGCGCGGCCGTCGCTGAACAGGCCGCCGAACGGCGACGGTGCGGGCGCGTCGTCGTCCTGGTAGAAGTGGCGGCGCGGCACGTAGCGCACATAGAGCAGCGACGGCGCGTTGCGCTGGCTGAAACGCCCGGGACGGCTGCCTTCCGGCACGCCGGGCCCCGCGAGCGAGGCGGCCGACAGCGTCGGCGCGAACGCGCGGCCCGGGTCGTGGCAGCCCGCGCACGACATGCCGCGCGGCTCGGACAGCCGTGAATCGAAGAAGATCCGGCGGCCGAGCGCGACGAGCGTCGGGTCGGGCGCGAAGCGCGCGGTCGCCGCATCGACCTTGCCCGTCACCTGCGGCGTGCCGTTGCCGACCGTGTCGACGACTCGCGACGGCGGCGCACCGGGAAGCAGGACGGTTTCGGCCGGCGCGGCGTGCGCCGCGAGCGTCAGGCCGGCGAGCACGGCAGCGGCCAGCGTGCGCAGCGTTTGCCGGCCGCGCGCATGGCGGCCGGCACATCGAACTCCTTCACTCACGGCGCGATGAACCCCGTCTTGTCGCAGGCGAGCGTCCTGCCCGACTGGTTGCACGACGCGAGCAGCTTGCCGGCCGCCGAATACGCGTGGAAGACCCAGCCGGTCGCCGGGGCGGCCCGGCGTTCCATCATCAGGAAACCGAAGCTGTTGTTGTGCGACAGCCGCTCGATCACGGCGCCCGGTGCCGGTGTCAGGCCGGCCGGGAACGGGTCGGGCAGCGCGACGTCGAGATTGTCGCCGCCGTTGCCGGACACGATCGTCGCCGGGTGCCCGGACGAGAAGTTGATCGCCTGGAAATCGTGCACGTGCCCGTGCAGCGCCACGTGCACGCCGGGCGGGTAGTACGCCTGGGCGTTGAGGCTCGACATCACCGACTGCAGCGCGAGGTTGCCGGGCGCGGGCGTGCTGCCGGCGATCGGTGCGAACGCGAGGATCGGATGGTGGTTCGTGAAGATCGTCGTCGTCATGCCGGCCGTCGACGCGAGCGCGGCGACCGTCTGGAACTGCTTCTGGTAGATGCCGAACTGCGCGTCGGTCGTCTTGAGCGGCGTGCGGCCGACCTTCGCGGTGTCGAACACGATCACCTGCGAGCCGCCGCCGAGCGATACCGCATAGGGTTCCGAATAGTTCGCGTTGTTGTCGTTGGCCGGATCGTCGCACGAGCGCGCGGCCGAATACGGGCGCGGATCGAGGAAGCGGAACCAGCCCTGGCCCGCGCGTGCGCATTCCTCGTGGTTGCCGCGCACGACGACCCACGGGGCCTTCGCGAGCAACGGCGCGGCCGGGCGGAACAGGTCGGCCTGCCACGTATCCCAGCCGTAGCCCCACGGGCTGTCCTTGCAGCCGGCGATGTCCGGCGGGCATGCGTTTTCGCGGTAGTGGTAGTCGCCGATGTGCATCACCAGGTCGGGCGACAGCTTCGCGACGCTGGCCGCGATCGTGTCGAGCGGCCAGACCGTCGCGTCGTTGCACGCCTGCCATGCGTTGTCGGCCTTCTTCATGCGGCAGCCGGTGTCGGCGATGATCGCGATGCGTTGCGGCTGCGCCTTCGGCAGCGGCAGCGTGCGGCCCGCGACGCTCGCCGCCAGCGCGCCGGCCGGCAGCGTCGCCTCGCAGACGGACACCGGGAAGCTCGACGGCTTCGAATCGGACGGATCGCTGGCGGTCGGCCGCTGGGCGATGGTCGCGGCGCCCGCGCGCAGGGACATGCGCGACAGCTTGCCGTCGACGCTCAGTTGCGGGCACAACGGATCGTTGGCCGACGCGGGGGTGTAGTTCGTGATGACGCGCGCGATCGCCTGGTTCGTATCGCCAATCTCGACCCATGCGGCCTGGACGTTGACCGACGCACTCGCCGGATCGTCCGGCGAATCGATGTGGTTCGAGCACGCGGACAGCGCGGCGAAAGCAACAAGGGGAGCGCAGCGGACGAGCAGGGCGCGCGGGAGGAGTCGTCGCATGGGAGGCACCGTGGGAAAGTCGTCGACGATACGCAACATGAATGTAAGAAATATGAAAAAACGGGGCGCGACGGAGGGTTCGCACGCGGGCCGGGTGTCGACGTTGCGGCGGGTCGCGGCCACGGGGGCTTGACTTCAAGCCGGCTTGAAGCAGCAAAGTGCGATGCACGATCAATGAACCGGAAAGGGAATCGACGATGGAAACCAGACGGCCCAATGACGAACAATCCGCGCTTTGGAACGGCCCGTCGGGCCGCGCCTGGGTCCAGACGCAGGCGCTGATCGACCGGATGTTCGAGCCGTTGGAGCGGTTGCTCGTGGAGGCGGTTGCCGCGTCGTCCGCGCGCAGCGTGCTCGACGTCGGCTGCGGCACGGGCGCGGTCACGGTTGCGATCGCGCGGCGGCTCGGCGCGCATGCGCAATGCACGGGTATCGATATCTCGGCCCGGATGATCGACGCCGCGCAGGCGCGAGCCGAACGCAGCGGCGTCCGCGCCCGCTTCGTGCGTGCCGATGTGCAGACGCACGCGTTCGAGCCCGCGAGCGTCGACCTGATCGTGTCGCGCCTCGGCGTGATGTTCTTCGACGATCCGGTTCGCGCGTTCGCGAATCTGCGGCAGGCGGCGCGGCCGGATGCGCGGATGCGGTTCGTCGCATGGCGCAGCGCGGCAGACAATCCGTTCATGACGATCGCCGAGCGGGCCGCGGCGCCGTTGCTGCCGAACCTGCCCGCACGGCGGCCCGGCGCGCCGGGGCAGTTCGGCTTCGGCGACCGGCAGCGGATCGCGTCGGTGCTGGCGGACAGCGGCTGGGCGGACGTGGCGATCGAGCCGGTCGAACTGGCGTGCGCGCTGCCCGCGTCCGCGCTGGACGACTACATCACCCGGCTGGGCCCGGTCGGGCTGGCGTTGCTGGAAGTGGACGACGCAACGCGGCGGCGCGTGGTCGACACGATGCGTGCCGCATTCGAGCCTTACGTCGACGGCGCGGAAGTGCGCTTCGATGCGGCATGCTGGCTCGTGACGGCGCGTGCACCGTCCGTGTGACACGTTGTGGCGAGGAAGCGGATCGGGGAAGGGGCGGCCGCTTCGCCCCGCGCGTTGCCGTTCGCGCGGGACGTGGCCGGGCCGCATGACATACGCACGTCAGCGTCGCCGCGCGCGCAGCATCAGCCACGCACAACCGCCGGCGACCAATGCGAGACCGAGCAGGACGGCTTCGACGCCGAGCGCGAACCCGGGCGGCATGTGCCCGGTGTCCGGCATCGGCGACAGGTTGATGCCCATCGCGACGGCGCCGCCGGCGAGCAGCGCCGCGCAGACGATCCAGTAGACCTTGCCGCGCGGCGCCGCGGCGCGGATCCGCCACAGCGCGATGCCGGCTCCGCCGAGATAGAGCACGGCGAGCGTGCCGAGCGCGATGACGTCGGAGGCGCGGCTTTGCAGGAGCCCGGTCATCGTGCGGCTCCGTCGGGCGTGGCAGGCCGCCACGGCGCGGCAAAGACGGCGGGCAGGGTCATTCGGCCTCCGTCGCATGCCCCGGCGCGCGGCTCAGCAGATGCGTGCGCTTGTCGGCCGCGAGCGACACGTAGCGTTCGTACTGGCGCAACACGTCGGCAATCACTTCGTCGCCGCGCAGGTATTCGACGTCGTAGCCGAGCCGCCCGTCCTCGAAGAACGTGACGATCCCGTACACGTGGGCCCGTGCCGCTTCCGGCCCGGCCGTCTCGCGCACGAGGAACGCGGCCGCCGATTTCACCGTCACGCGCACGCCGTACACGAAATCGCGGTGGTCGGCGGTCGGCACGGTCAGGCGCACGGCGTCGTCGCTGTCGCGCTGCACGTGCGCATCGACGCCGCCAGCGCGCAACTCGTCGGCGACTTTGCGCAGCGCCGGCTCGACCGTTTCGGCGACGAACTGGCGTGCTTCGGCTTCGGTCGTCTGCCGCAGGATGTGCGTCAGGCGGTGGCGCCAGTGCTGGCCGGTCCAGAAGCTCGTCGCGGGCGCGACGTCCTGCGAATAGTGCACGCGGTCGGCCGCGAGCCCGCGCCACAGCCCGTAGCAGAGCGCGATCATGATGATCGCGACCGGCAGCGCGGCGATCAGCGTCATCGCCTGCAATGCGCCGAGCCCGCCTGCGACGAGCAGCACCGCGGCCGTCACGCCGAGCAGCGCGGCCCAGAACAGCCGTTGCCAGACGGGCGAGTGCGCGTGGCCGCGCGTCGCGATCTGGTCGATCACGAACGCGCCCGAATCGGCGGACGTGACGAAGAACACCGCGATCAGCACGATCGCGGCGATCGACAGCCCTTGCGACAGTGGCAGGAAATCGAAGAAGCGGAACAGCAGCGCGTCGACATTGGTGGCCGTCTGCGCGAGCGCGCCGGCCGCGCCGTGCGTATCGAGCCAGATCGCGCTGTTGCCGAACACGGTCATCCACACGAGGTTGAACGCGGTCGGCACGAGCAGCACGCCGATCACGAACTGGCGGATCGTGCGGCCGCGCGAGATGCGTGCGATGAACATGCCGACGAACGGCGACCACGACACCCACCATGCCCAGTAGAGGATCGTCCAGCCGCCGAACCAGCCTTCCTCGCGCGGCGACGCATACGCGTACGTGCGGAACGACAGGTCGACGAGGCTCGACAGGTACTGGCCGATGTTGTCGCCGAGCGCGCGCAACAGGAACGCCGTCGGGCCCGTGACGGCCACGAACGCGAGCAGCAGGAACGCGAGCAGCAGGTTCAGTTCGGACAGCCGCCGCACACCCTTGTCGAGGCCGCTTGCGGCCGACAGCCCCGCGAGGATCACGACGAGCGCGACGAGCCCGACGCGAAATGCGTTGCTACCCGTATCCCAGCCGGCGACCGTATGCAGGCCCGCGCTGATCTGCATCACCCCGTAGCCGAGCGTCGTCGCGATGCCGGCGACCGTGCCGACCAGCGCGAACGCGTCGACCGTGTGGCCGATCCAGCCGTTGATGCGCTCGCGCAGCACCGGATACAGCCCCGAGCGGAGCGTCAGCGGCAGGTTGTAGCGGAAGCCGAAGTACGCGAGCACGAGCCCCATCAGCCCGTAGATTGCCCACGCGTGGAAGCCCCAGTGGAAGAAGGTCATCAGCATTGCCTCGCGGGCAGCGGCGGGCGTGCCGGGGGCGACGGTCGGCGGCTTCAGGAAGTGCTGCATCGGCTCGCCGACGCCGAAGTACATGAGGCCGATGCCCATGCCGGCCGCGAACAGCATCGCTGTCCACGACACGAAGCTGAATTCGGGTTCGGCATCGTCGGGGCCGAGCCGGATGTTGCCGAAATCGCTCGCGGCGATCAGCACGAGAAACACCAGGAAGCCGGTGACGGCGAGCACGTAGAACCAGTCGAAGCGCGCGACGACCCATTGCTGGCCGGCGGAGAACAGCGTGCCGGCTTCGCTCGGGAGCAGTGCGCACACGACGAGCAGTGCGCCGATGACCGCGAGCGCGGGCAGGACGACCTGCGGCTTGAATGTCGTGCGGGGCGAGGGACGGGAATCTGGCATGGCTGGCATCCAGTTGTGGGCGCAACGAGGCGCGACGCCGCCCGGCGCGCGTGTCGTGCGTCGGACCCTGATACGGCGTGCGTCGAGTGTACCGCGGTGTCAGGACTGCAAGAAGGGGTATGCAGGAGGGTTGAACCTGACGAATTGTAAGGTATCGAGGGGATCGAGAAAACCCGTGCAGTTTGCGCGGCGCGCGGACGGGGCGCCGAAAACGCCCCGAAGCGGCTGCGTATCGGGTGCCCGGACAGCACGCGAGGCATCCGAGCAATGCGTGTCGCCCGGGGCAGGGGCAGCGCGCCGAAGGCGCTGCCGCGATGGCTCAGAACGTGACGGCGATGCCGGCCATGCCGACGAACTGGCCGTGCGTCGTCGAAGGCGTGAGCTGCTGCGAATCGCCGACGATCGGCGCCGCGTCGATCACGTGGCCGGCACCTTGCGCACCGAGCGTCCGGCCGCTCGAATGCGTGTACGCCTGCAGCGCATAGAGTGTCGTGCGCTTCGACAGGCTGTACGACTCCTTCAGCGAATACTGCTGGTAGCGGGCCGCGCTGTCGATGCCGTTCGCCTTCGACGCGAGCGTGTACGCGAACGCGCCGGCCACCGAGAATGCCGGCGTGAAGCGGTATGCGGCGAGCGCGCCGTAGGTGTTGAACACGGCCGTGTCCGTGAACGCGGAGCCGTTGCCGGGCAGGTACTTCACGTTCGAATAGTTGACGCCCATCGTCAGGTTGCCGAGCGTGTAGTTGCCGGCCGCCGCGACCTGCTCGACGGCCTTCGCGGTCAGGTAGCCCTGGTTCAGCACGGACACCGCGAAGCTGCCCGACGCGGCGGTCGCCGGATTCAGGAAGCCTGCCGACGAGCCCGAGCTGTTGATGCGCAGGTAGCCGGCCGCGACGCCGATCGGCCCGTTCGCATAACGCAGTGCGGCGCTGAACGTGTTGCCCTTGCCGGTCGCACCGGCAATGCCGCCGAATGCGTACATCGCGCTCGCGGTCAGTCCGGCGAAGGTCGGCGACGTATAGGTAACCGAATTGTTCACGCGGATCGTCGTGTCGAGGCCGTCGATGTCGCCCGGGTGCGCGCCCGTCGCACCGGTCAGCCAGCTGCTCGACGCGTACGGGCCGACGAACAGGAAGTAGGGCGTGTACTGGCGGCCGGCCGTCATCGTGCCGTAGCGATCGTTGCGCAGGCCGACGAAGGCCTGGCGATTGAATATCAGGCCGGCGGCGGATTGCGTGCCGTTGTTCAGGTTGAAGCCGGACTGCAGGTCGAAGATCGCATGCGTGCCGCCGCCCAGATCCTCGTCGCCGCGCAGCCCGAACTTCGACGCATACAGGTTGCCGTCGCGCATGTAGAGGTTCGAATGGCCCTGCTGGTTGTTCACGTACGCGAGCGAATCGTCGACGACGCCGTACAGCGTCACGCTGCTCTGCGCATGGGCGGCGGTCGCGCCGAGCGATGCGGTCGACAAAATCAGGATTGCATAGCGGTTGACGGGTGCTTTCACTGTCGATCTCCAGGTATCTTCATCTTTTCAAGGTGGGCGGGAGGCTCGATTGCCTCCTCTGTGGCGGGCGGCGGGCCGCATGAACGGCCCGCCCGATCGGGTTTGCTTCAGTTGTCGAAGGCGACGACGATTCGGCGCCAGGTACCGCTCTGCGCATCCTGTTCGACGCGTGCGCCGCGCACGGCGACCGCGCCTTGCACCGACGCGGGCAGCAGGATCTCGACGCGGTCGGCCGGGCGTGCCGGGCGGCCGTCCCAGCGCACCGACACGCCGAGCACGCCCGACGCCTCGCGGCCGGTTTCGACGCGCCACAGCCCGTATTCGCCGTCGCGCCATGCTTCCGTCTCGCCGTCGTCTTCGATGCATTCGCCGTACGCGACGCCGTCCTCGACGCGCGGCGCGACGACGAAGCCGCGCGTGTCGGCACGTGCGCCGAAATGCTGTTCCGCGACGTTCAGCGGCAGCACGCGGCCCTCGCGCAGCAGCATCACCGGCGTGTCGAGCGGGGCGGGCAGCGTTACGCTCGCGCCGCCGTCGAACGACTGCGCGCTCGCACAGCACATCCAGCGCGCGCCCGACGGCAGGTAGACGGTGCGCTCCGTCAGGCCCGGATCGACGACCGGCGCGACGAGCAGGGCGTCGCCGAGCATCATGTCGTCGCATGCGTCGTAGCAGCGCGCGTCGCCGGTGAAATCGGCGAAGGTCGGCCGCAGCACGGGCTCGTAGCGCGTCGTCGACAGCCACAGCAGGTGATAGAGGTAGGGCAGCAGGCGGTAGCGCTGCTTGATCAGCGATGCGACCTGCGCGGTGATCTCCGGGTACATCCACGGTTCGTTGACGGTGCCGTCGTCGTTCCACGAATGGATGCTGAAGCGCGGCATGAAGATGCCGAACTGCACCCAGCGCAACAGCAGTTCGGGCGACGGCGCGGGCCCGGAGAAGCCGCCGATGTCGTGGCCGATGTTCGACACGCCCGACAGCGCGAGCCCGAGGCCCATCTTCAGGTTGTAGCGCAGCGTTTCCCACGACGTGTAGTTGTCGCCGGACCAGGTCTGCACATAACGCTGCATGCCGGCGCCGCCGGAGCGCGACACGAGGAACGGGCGCTGCGCCGGTGCATGCGCACGCTGCGCTTCGCGCGACGCGCGCATCATCAGCATCGTCTGCAGCACCTTCGCCTCGCGCGCGGGAAACGGCTGGCCGAAGCCGTGCGCGATCGCGTCGGGCGACCAGATCTCGTATTCGTTGTTGTCGTTCCAGGTCGACTCGATTCCGTATTCGAGCAGCGCCGACGTGACCTGCTCGCGCCACCAGCGGTACGCGTCCGGCTGCGTGAAGTCGAGATACGCGCCGACCTCGTCCCAGAACTGCACCCAGGCCGGCTCGCCGGACGCCGAGCGGATCAGCAGCCCGCGCGTTGCGGCGTCTGCGAAGGCGGGATGGTCGCGCAGCAGGCACGGCTTGATGTTCGCGCACAGGCGGATGCCGTGGTCGCGGTAATGCTGCACGAAGCCCTTCGCGTCGGGAAACTTGTCGCGGTTCCAGTTGAACACGTAGCGCTTCGCGCCGATCGACGTATAGCCCGACGACAGGTGGAACGAATCGCACAGGATGTCGTGCGTGTCGCACTGTTCGACGAACTGGTTCATCTGCTGCTGCGCGTCCGGCGCATCGGTGTAGCTCATCGTCGAGCCCGAGTAGCCGAGCCCCCATTTCGGCGTGCGCGCGGGGCGCCCCGTGAGCCACGTGAAGCGCCGCGCGGCCGCGAGCGGCGTGTCGGGCGACGCGATGAAGTAGTAGTCGAGATCGCCATGCTCGGCGACGAAGTAGCGGTACGGGCCGTGATAGTTGTCGAGCTCGCGGCCCATGTCGAACGCGCAGTCCGACAGCGTGTCGTAGAACAGCCCGAACCCCTGGCACGCATCGGGCGACCACGTGATGTAGAACGGGATGTGCTTGTACAGCGGGTCCGTGTGCTTCGCGCTGTAGCCCATCGCGTCGATGTTGCGCATCTCGAAGCGCGCGCCGGTGCGGTCGAGTTCGCCCGCGCGTTCGCCGAGGCCGAATACCTTGTCGCCGCGTTCGCGCGCGACGTAGTGATATGCGCGGTCGTCCCACCAGCCGAAGTTGTAGGCCTGCGTCGGGCGGTCGGCAAGCGCGACTCGCCACGCGCCGTCGGCGCCGCGCATCGACCACGTGCAGTGGCCGCCTTGCCGGCTCACGGCGAGGCGGATCTGCGCGGTTTCGATGTACACGCCGTCGTCGTCTTCCAGGAGCGTATGGGAGGGCAGCGCGAAGCCGCTCAGGTCGAGGCGGTCGCGCCCTTCGAGCGGCACGTCGTCGAGGCCCGGTGCGATCGTCCACGTGCGCGGGTTGCGCGCCGTCGCATCGGGCAGCACGCGTACCCGCACGATGTCGTCCTCGAGCACGAAGATCTCGAGGGTCGCGCCCGTATCGGACGCGAGCAGCACACGGTTCGCGTGCTGGCCGGCGACGCGGAACACGGGCGGATGAAGAAGCGAAGTCATGAATGCGGTTCCAGTTAGGGGCGAAGGTCAGGCGTGCCGTGCGAGAAGGCGTTCCTGCTTCGACTGCCCGCGGATCAGCACCGCGAGCAGCGTGACGCCGATGATGTCGAACAGGCCGAGGCACGCGAACAGCGGCGCATAGCCGATCTTGTCGGCGAGCGCGCCGACCAGCAGCGAGAAACCGAGCCCGCCGATCCACGCGGCCATCCCGGCGAAGCCGCTCGCGGTGCCGACTTCCTCGGAATCGAACACGTCGGCCGACAGCGTGTTGACGAGCGCGGAGATCATCTGGTGCGCGAAGCCGCCGACGCAGAACAGCGCGATGGCCGTGTACGGCGACGACACGAGCCCGATCATCGCGGGCCCGAGCATCAGCACCGCGCCGAGCGCGACGCCGGCGACGCGCGACCACACGAGCGGCAGCCTGAACCGCTTCGCGAGATACGGCGACAGGTAGCCGCCCGCGATGCCGCCGGCGTCGGCCGCGAGAAACGGCATCCACGCGAAGATCGCGATCTGCGTGAGCGGCATGTGGCGCTCGGTCGCGAGGTACAGCGGAATCCAGAAGCTGAAGGTCTGCCACGCAGGCTCGGCGAAGAAGCGCGGCAGCGCGATGGCCCAGAAGCGCCGCGCGGTGACGACGTCGCGAATGCGGCGCTTCGACACGGGCGGCATCGTCGCCTGGCCGTCGCGGATCAGCGCGCGCTCCTGCGGCGTGATGCGTGGATGGTCGGCGGGCGACCGGTATTGCGTGTACCAGAGCGCGGCCCACAGGAAACCGAGCGCGCCGGTGGCCATGAACGCGGCCTGCCAGCCGAACCGCATCGACAGGAACACGACGAGCGGCGGCGCGATCGCGGCGCCGAGCGACGTGCCCGCGTTGAAATAGCCGACCGCGACGGATTTTTCGCGATCGGGAAACCATTCCGCAACCGCCTTCATCCCCGACGGAATCGCGGCGGCTTCGAACAGGCCCAGGAGGCCGCGCAGGATGCCGAGCGACAGCCAGCCCGATGCGAAGCCGTGCGCGACGCCGACCACCGACCACAGCATCGCGAACAGCGCGAACCCGAGGCGCAGGCCGATCAGGTCGACGATGAAACCGCACACGGGCTGCATGATCGTGTAACCGATCTGGAACGCGCCGACGATGTACGAATACTGCTGCGTCGAGATCGCGAACACGTGCTTCAGCTCGGGGGCGAGCACCGCGAGGGAATTCCGTGCGAGGTAGTTGAGGATCGTGCCGAGACATACGAGCACGATGATCCACCAGCGCAACGCCTTGACTGTCTTCACTGCTGTCTCCTGTCGGGCAGGGCCGGCGCGCGGCGCCGGACCGATCCATGACGACCATCCGTTCGGGATGGCCTGTTTCGCTTTATTCGTACGATGTCCGATCTTGATGGGTGCCAGTTTTCCCGGTTTGACGCGGAATGATGGCGTTCAAGCGAACACTTCGCCGTTCTCGGAGGCTGAAGTTATCGGACGACTGATCATTTTCGAACATCCTATGTTCGAATTCGAATCCGGTCAACGCGAAATTGCATTCGAACGAACTTGCTTGGGGTTTTCCCCATGGGCGGGCGCAGGCGACGCACGTGCGGACCCGCGGCGATCACATGCCAAAGGCCCGTGCGGCGGGGCTGTGCGGGCGTCGGGCGATCGCGGGGCGGGGGAACGGGACGTCACAACCCGGATGAAAATTTATTTCTTTTCGTAATTGGGATTGTGTAAATTCATTTCCATCATTCTTTCAACAACCCTTCGCATGACGCCTCTCGCTCCGCACGATGCCAGTCACGACGAACCCGCGATCGCCGAACGGATCGCGTCGGCGATGCCGTTGATGACGCCGATCCACCGGCGCATGGGCGAGTTCGTGCTCGCGAATCCGTTCCGCGCGGCGACGATGCGCATCGACGAACTCGCGCAGGCCGTGAATGCGTCGATCGCGACCGCGAACCGTTTCGCGAAGGCGCTCGGTTTCGACGGCTATCCGGCGATGCGCGCGGCGCTCGTGCGCGGCTTCGAAGCGACGCTCGGGCCGGTCGAGCGGCTGCGTTCCGCGCAGGAGCAGGAGTCCGGGGTGCGCGGTGCGGCATGGATCGACGCGGTATTCGACCAGGCCGTCGCGAACATCGAGAACACGCGCGCGCAACTGGACGCGGCCGACGTCGAGGCCGCGGTCGAGGCGATCGTCGGCGCGCGGCGCGTGTTGATCCTCGGCGCGGGGTCGAGCGCGTTCCTCGCCGGGCTGATGGAGCACGGGCTGTCCGTCTGCCACGACAACGTGCAGTCGCTCGCGCTGCTCGGCGGCCCGTCGCACGCGGCACGGCGGCTCTATACGGCCGACTCGCGCGATCTCGTGATCGCGCTCGCGTTTCCGCGCTACGTGAAGGACACGATCGAACTGGCCCGCCGCGCGGCGGCGCGCGGTGCACGCGTACTCGGTATCTCCGACGGCCCGCAATCGCCGCTGTCGCCGATCGCGTCGCTGAACCTGTACGTCAAGGCCGAACGGCGCTTCGCGGCCACGTCGGAAGCCGCCGTGCTCACGATGATCGAGGCGCTGATCGACGCGGTCGCGCTGCGCACGCACCGGTCCGCGAAATCCGCCGCCGAGATGACCGAATTCCTGCTGCCGTGGCTCATGCAGCCGCAAGCGACGCAGCCGGCCGCCAACCCTTCTTCCCACCGTCCGAAAAAAACATGACTTCACCCGCGATCGTTGCGATTCACGGCGGCGCAGGCACGATCCTGCGCGATGCGATGGATTCCGATACCGAACGTCAGTACCGTGCCGAGCTGACCGCGATCCTGACGGCCGCCCAGCAGGTGCTGGCCGACGGCGGCAGCGCGCTCGACGCCGTCACCGTCGCGGTGCGGATGCTCGAGGACTGTCCGTTGTTCAACGCCGGGCGCGGTGCCGTCTATACGGCCGAAGGCAAGCACGAACTCGACGCGGCGGTCATGGATGGCGCGACGCTCGGCGCGGGTGCGATCTGCTGCGCGACGCGCGTGCGCAATCCGGTGCTCGCCGCGCGGCGCGTGATGGAGGCGAGCGAACACGTGCTGTTCGCCGGCGCGGGGGCCGATGCGTTCGCGGCCGCACAGGGGCTCGAACTCGCGGAGCCCGGCTATTTCGACACCGAAGCGCGTCACGCGCAGTGGGTCAAGGCGCGCACGGCAGCCGGCGCGATGCTCGACCATGACGCGGCGACGTTCGCGTTCGGCAAATCACAGTCGCAATCGCAGCCGGCCGAGCCGCTCGATCCGGACCGCAAGCACGGCACGGTCGGCGCGGTCGCGTGCGACCGGCACGGCCACATCGCGGCGGCGACGTCGACGGGCGGCATCACGAACAAGCAGCCGGGGCGCGTCGGCGATTCGCCGATCATCGGCGCAGGCTGCTATGCGGACGACGCGACCTGCGCAGTGTCGTCGACGGGCACCGGCGAAATGTTCATCCGGCTCGCGACCGCGCATGACGTTGCCGCGCAGATCGCGTATCGCGGCGCGTCGCTCGCCGATGCCGCGCACGACGTCGTGATGAACAAGCTGCCGCGCCTCGCGGGCCGCGGCGGGATCATCGCGGTCGACGCGCAGGGCAACGTCGCGATGCCGTTCAACACCGAAGGGATGTACCGCGGTTACGCGCGCGTCGGTGAAGCGCCGGTGGTCGGCATCTACCGCGACGACGACACGGCCTGATCCCGGCCAGCACGAAGAGGAAATCCACGATGACTTCGAGCCGTAACCCGTCCGGCCTGGTGCTGCCCGAGCAGCGCGTGGTGGCCGTCGACGACCTGTCGGTCACGTTCCGCCGCGAAGGCGCGACGTTCGACGCGGTGCGCAACGTGTCGTTTCACGTCGATCGCGGCGAGACGCTCGCGATCGTCGGCGAATCGGGCTCGGGCAAGTCGGTCACGTCGCTCGCGCTGATGCGGCTCGTCGAGCACGGCGGCGGCGCGATCACGAACGGCCGGATCGCGTTCCGCCGGCGCGGCGGCGCGCTCGTCGATCTTGCGCAGGCAAGCGGTGCGACGATGCGCGGCATTCGCGGCGCGGACATCGCGATGATCTTCCAGGAGCCGATGACGTCGCTGAACCCGGTGTTTACGGTCGGCGACCAGATCAGCGAGGCGATCGCGCTGCATCAGTCGAAGAGTGCATCGGAAGCGCGCGCGGAGACGCTGCGGCTGCTCGAACTCGTGCGCATTCCGGAGGCGCGCCGCGTGTTCGCGCGCTATCCGCACCAGTTGTCGGGCGGGATGCGGCAGCGCGTGATGATCGCGATGGCGCTGTCGTGCCGGCCCGCGCTGCTGATCGCCGACGAGCCGACGACCGCGCTCGACGTGACGATCCAGGCGCAGATCCTGCAACTGGTGCGCGGGCTGCAGGACGAAATGAACATGGGCGTGATCTTCATCACGCACGACATGGGCGTGGTGGCCGAAGTGGCCGACCGTGTGCTCGTGATGTATCGCGGCGAGAAGGTCGAGGAGGGCGAATCGGATCGCATCTTCGCGGCGCCCGCGCATCGCTACACGCGTGCGTTGCTCGCGGCCGTGCCGAAGCTCGGCTCGATGCAGGGCACCGACGCGCCCGAGAAATTCCCGCTGCTGAAGGTGGAGGGTGCAAACACGGCAGCACCGGCGGCATCGCCGGCACCCGCATCGGCGGCGAACGACGGTGCGCAGCCGGGCTTCGATCAATCCGCGTCGCCGATCCTGCGCGTGCGCGATCTCGTGACGCGCTTCCCGGTGAAGAGCGGCGTGTTCGGCCGTGTATCGCAATACGTGCATGCGGTCGAGCGTGTGAGCTTCGAGTTGCGCGCGGGCGAGACGCTCGCGCTGGTCGGCGAATCGGGCTGCGGCAAGTCGACCACCGGCCGCTCGCTGCTGCGCCTCGTCGAATCGCAGAGCGGCTCGATCGAGTTCGACGGCCGCGACATCAGCGCGCTGAAAGGCCCCGACCTGCAGGCGCTGCGCCGGAACATCCAGTTCATCTTCCAGGACCCGTTCGCATCGCTGAACCCGCGCCTGACCGTGGGTTTCTCGATCATGGAGCCGCTGCTCGTGCACGGTGTCGCGAGCGGCCGCGAAGCGCAGGCGCGGGTCGACTGGCTGCTCGACAAGGTCGGCCTGCCGCCCGAGGCCGCGCGTCGTTATCCGCATGAATTCTCGGGCGGCCAGCGCCAGCGGATCGCGATCGCGCGTGCGCTCGCGCTGAACCCGAAGGTCGTGATCGCCGACGAATCGGTGTCGGCGCTCGACGTGTCGGTGCAGGCGCAGATCGTCAACCTGATGCTCGACCTGCAGCGCGAACTCGGCGTCGCGTACCTGTTCATCTCGCACGACATGGCCGTCGTCGAGCGCATCAGCCATCGCGTCGCGGTGATGTATCTCGGCCAGATCGTCGAGATCGGCCCGCGCCGCGCGGTGTTCGAGGCGCCGCAGCATCCGTACACGAAGAAGCTGATGAGCGCGGTGCCGGTGGCCGACCCCGCGCGCCGGCACGCCCCGCGCCAGCTCGCGGCGGACGAAATCCCGAGCCCGATCCGCGCGGCCGGCGACGAGCCGGTCGTCGCGCCGCTCGTCGCGGTCGGCCCGGATCACTACGTCGCGACGCACCGCGTCGGCGGCGCGTACTGAACGCGCGCAGGTTGCCATGGACCGCAGCTGCGCACGAGCGAGGCAACGACGCATTTTCCCCGAGCGGGCGCCGTCCCGCCGCGACTCTCACCACGCGTTATCGAATCACCCACAGGAGCCCAGCAAGATGAACAAGCCGTATTCGTTCCCGATGTTCCGTCCACGCGCACTGCTCGCAGCGGGTGCCGGCGCGCTCGCGCTGTCGGCCGCGGTGCCCGCGTTCGCGCAGCAGACCGCGGTGATGGCGGTGGATTCGACGTTCACGACGATGGACCCGTACGACGCGAACGACACGGTGTCGCAGGCCGTCGTCAAGTCGTTCTACCAGGGGCTGTTCGGCTTCGACAAGGACATGAAGCTCGTCAACGTGCTGGCAACCGGCTACGACGCGAGCCCGGATGCGAAGACCTACACGATCAAGCTGCGCCAGGGCGTGAAGTTCCACGACGGCACCGATTTCAACGCGGCGGCCGTGAAGGCGAACTTCGACCGCGTGACCGATCCCGCGAACCACCTGAAGCGCTACAACATGTTCCGCGTGATCGAGAAGACCGAAGTGGTCGATCCGTACACGGTGAAGATCACGCTGCGCGAGCCGTTCTCCGCGCTGATCAACACGCTCGCGCACCCGTCGGCCGTGATGATCTCGCCGGCCGCGCTGAAGAAGTGGGGCCGCGACATCGCGCTGCATCCGGTCGGCACGGGGCCGTTCGAGTTCGTCGAATGGAAGCAGACCGACGACCTGAAGGTGAAGAAGTTCGCCGGCTACTGGAAGAAGGGCTACCCGAAGATCGACGCGATCGACTGGAAGCCGGTGGTCGACAACAACACGCGCGCGGCGCTGATCAAGACGGGCGAGGCCGATTTCGCGTTCCGCATTCCGTTCGAGCAGGCTGCCGACCTGAAGGGCAACCCGAAGGTCGACGTCGTGGAGCGGCCGTCGATCGTGCAGCGCTACGTGTCGCTGAACCTGCAGCAGAAGCCGTTCGACAACCCGAAGGTGCGCCAGGCGCTGAACTATGCGGTGAACAAGGAAGCGCTCGCGAAGGTCGCGTTCGCCGGCTTCGCGACGCCGTCCACCGGCGTGGTGCCGCAGGGCGTCGACTACGCGACGAAGCCGGGCCCGTGGCCGTACGACCCGGCGAAGGCGCGCGCGCTGCTGAAGGAGGCCGGTTACCCGAACGGCTTCGAGACGACGCTGTGGTCCGCCTATAACAACTCGACGTCGCAGAAGGCGATCCAGTTCGTGCAGCAGCAGCTCGCGCAGGTCGGCGTGAAGGTGCAGGTGCAGGCGCTGGAAGCCGGCGAGCGCGTCGCGAAGGTCGAGAGCGCGCCGGATCCGGCGAAGGCGCCGGTGCGGATGTACTACATCGGCTGGTCGTCGTCGACCGGCGAGGCGAACTGGGCGATCACGCCGTTGCTCGCCGGCTCGTCGGCGCCGCCGAAGCTCCTGAATACCGCGTACTACAAGAACGACACGGTCGACGGCGATCTCTCGAAGGCACTGGAGACGGTCGACCGCACGAAGAAGGCCGAGCTCTACGCCGATGCGCAGAAGCAGATCTGGGCCGATGCGCCGTGGATCTTCCTCGTGCAGGAGAAGATCGTGTATGCGCGCAGCAAGCGGCTTCAGGGTGCGTACGTGATGCCGGACGGCTCGTTCAACTTCGACGAAATCTCGCTGAAATGACAGTGGTGATGACGGCGGTTCGTCCGCCACGCGGTGCCGGCGGCGCAAGCCGCCGGCACGCTGATTCGATCGGTGCCCCATGCTGAATTTTCTCGTCAAACGCCTGTTCGGCCTGCTGCCCACGCTCGCGATCGTCGCGGTGCTGGTGTTCCTGTTCGTCCACCTGCTGCCGGGCGATCCGGCGCGGCTCGCGGCCGGGCCCGAAGCCGACGACGCGACGGTCGCGCTGGTGCGCACCGATCTCGGCCTCGACCAGCCGCTGCCCGCGCAGTTCGTGAACTTCTTCGTGAAGATCGCGCACGGCGATTTCGGCCTGTCGACCCGCAGCAAGCGGCCGGTTTCGACCGAGATCGGCGAGCGCTTCATGCCGACGCTGATGCTGACGCTCGTCAGCATGGCGTGGGCGACGGCCTTCGGCATGGCGATCGGCATCGCGTCGGCGGTGTGGCGCAACCGCTGGCCGGACCGCCTCGGCATGACGCTCGCGGTGTCGGGCATCTCGTTTCCCGCGTTCGCGCTCGGCATGCTGCTGATGGAAATTTTCTCGGTGAAGCTCGGCTGGCTGCCCGTCGTGCCGGACGGTTCGTGGCGAAGCTACGTGCTGCCGTCGCTGACGCTCGGCGCCGCGGTCGCGGCTGTGATGGCGCGCTTCACGCGCGCGTCGTTCGTCGAGGTGCTGAACGAGGATTTCGTGCGCACCGCGCGCGCGAAAGGCGTGCACGAGCCGATGGTGGTGCTCAAGCACTGCCTGCGCAACGCGATGATCCCGGTCGTCACGATGATGGGGCTGCAGTTCGGCTTCCTGCTCGGCGGCTCGATCGTCGTCGAGGTCGTGTTCAACTGGCCGGGGCTCGGGCGCCTGCTCGTCGATGCCGTGACGATGCGCGACTACCCCGTGATCCAGGCGATCGTGTTGCTGTTTTCGCTCGAATTCATCCTGATCAACCTGACCGTCGACGTGCTGTATGCGGTCATCAACCCGACCATCCGGTTCAAGTGAGGCGCGCATGAACGCGACTGTCCAGACCGCGGCGCCGGCCGCACCGACCGCGATCCGCACGCCGTGGCGCGAATTCTGGCGCAAGTTCCGCAAGCAGACCGTCGCGCTCGTCGCGGGCGGCTTCGTGCTGGCGCTCGTCGTGCTGGCGTTCGTCGGCCCGCACGTCGTGCCGTTCGATCCGGAGAACTATTTCGACTACGACGCACTGAACGCGGGGCCGTCGGCCGTGCACTGGTTCGGCGTCGATTCGCTCGGCCGCGACATCTTCAGCCGGATCATCACGGGCACGCGCATCTCGCTCGCGGCCGGTTTCTTCTCCGTCGCGCTCGGCGCGGTGATCGGCACGTTCTTCGGGCTGCTCGCCGGCTACTACGAAGGCTGGTGGGACCGCATCACGATGCGCGTGGCCGACGTGCTGTTCGCGTTCCCGGGCATCCTGCTCGCGATCGGCGTGGTCGCGATCCTCGGCAACGGGATGGTCAACGTGATCTGCGCGGTCGCGATCTTCAGCATCCCGGCGTTCGCGCGGCTCGTGCGCGGCAACACGCTGATGCTCAAGCACATGACCTATGTCGAGGCCGCGCGCAGCATCGGCGCATCGGACTGGACGATCATCATGCGGCACATCCTGCCGGGCACCGTGTCGTCGGTCGTCGTCTACTTCACGATGCGGATCGGCACGTCGATCATCACGGCCGCGAGCCTGTCGTTCCTCGGGCTCGGTGCGCAGCCGCCGACGCCGGAGTGGGGCGCGATGCTCAACGAGGCGCGCGCGGACATGGTGACGGCGCCGCACATCGCGATCTTCCCGAGCCTCGCGATCTTCCTGACCGTGCTCGCGTTCAACCTGCTCGGCGACGGGCTGCGCGACGCGCTCGATCCGAAGCTGGAGCGCCGCTGATGCGCATCGCACCGATGTGGCCGGCGACGCTGCCGGCCGGGCCGCGCGGCACGATCGCCGACGTGCCGGGCGTGACGGTCGGCCATTGCACGCTCGATGCCGGCAACGTGCAGACGGGCGTGACCGTCGTGAAGCCGCATCCGGGCGACGTGTACCGCAGCAAGGTGCCGGCGGGGGCCGCCGTGATCAACGGCTTCGGCAAGAGCGTCGGGCTCGTGCAGATCGACGAGCTCGGCACGCTCGAGACGCCGATCGCGTTGACCAATACGTTCGGCGTCGGCGTGCTCGCGCACGCGCAGATCCGCGCGGCGATCGCCGCGAATCCGCAGATCGGCCGCGACTGGCCGACCGTCAACCCGCTCGTGTTCGAGTGCAACGACGGTTATCTGAACGATATCCAGGCGTTCGCGGTCACGGCCGCGCATTACGACGACGCGTGCCGCGCGGCGTCGCGTGACGTCGCGCGCGGCGCGGTGGGGGCCGGGCGCGGGATGTCGTGCTTCGACCTGAAGGGCGGGATCGGTTCGGCGTCGCGCGTTGCCGTCGCGGCCGGCCGGCCCTATACGGTCGGCGCGCTCGTGCTCGCGAATTTCGGCCGGCTGCCGATGCTGACGCTCGGCGGCGTGCCGCTCGGGCGCATCGTCGCGCAACGGCGGGCGGCCGAGGCCGCGCACGCGGTGCCACCCGAACAGGGCTCGATCATCCTGTTGCTGGCCACCGATGCGCCGCTCGACGCGCGGCAACTGTCGCGGCTCGCGCGCCGTGCGGGCGCGGGGCTGGCCCGCACGGGCTCGGTCTACGGGCACGGCAGCGGCGACATCGCGCTCGCCTTCTCCACCGCCTATACGATCGCGCACGACGCGTCGACCATCGCGCTACCGGCCCTCGTCGCCGATGCGGCGCTCGATCCGCTGTTCATGGCTGCCGCCGAAAGCGTCGAGCACGCCATCGCCGATGCGTTGCTGCAGGCCGTGACGGTGGCCGGGCGCGACGGCCACGTGCGGCAATCGCTGCGCGATGCGGTGCCCGATCTCGATCGCCTGTTCAACGAAAGTCACGAAGGACGTATTGCCCAGTCATGAAGATCCTGATTTCGACCGACATCGAAGGCGTCGCCGGCGTGTTCGCCACCGAGCAGACGCGTGCCGGCAATCCGGAATACGAACGCGCGCGGCGCTGGATGACCGCCGAGGCGAATGCGGCGATCGAAGGCGCGTTCATGGGCGGCGCGCAGGCCGTGTGGGTCAACGATTCGCACGGCGGTTTCCGCAACCTGCTGCCCGACGGGCTCGATGCGCGTGCGCGCGTCGTGCTCGGCAAGCCGCGCACGCTCGGGATGATGACGGGCCTCGAACAGCAGCCCGACCTCGTGTTCATGATCGGCTATCACGCGAAATCGCAGACGCGCGGCATCCTCGCGCACACGATCAACAGCTTCGCGTTCACGCAGGTGTGGCTGAACGGCGTCGAGCTCGGCGAAGCCGGGCTGTACGGCGCGCTGGCCCGCGAATATGGCGCGCACGTCGCGCTGGCCACCGGCGACGACGTGTTCGCGGAAGAAACGCAGCCGCTGTTTCCGGATGCGCATTTCGAGACGGTCAAGACGGCCGGCGGCGCATCGAGCGGCGATACGCTCACGCCGTCCGCATCGTGTGCGCGGATCGCAGCCGCTGCGCGCGAGACGGTCGTACAGGCACTGTCGGCAGGCGTGCGCGCCGGCACCCGTCGGCCCGCGCCGGCCGCCTGCACGTTGCGTGTGCAGACGGCAGCGCTGGCCGACCTGTTCTGCGTGCTGCCGTCGCTGGAGCGCGTCGATGCGGTGACGCTGCGCTTCGACGGGCCTTCGGTCGAGCACGTGGTGCGCACGTTGAACAGCCTGTCTGCGATGTCGTTCATGCTGCGGTGATGCGTGCCGCGGCGATGTCGCCGGCGTGCGACCGGTCAATGGGCGGCTGCAGGGCTCGCTGTCACGGCAAGCAGGAACGTTTCCATGGCCGCGACCAGCGCGAGCGGCGTCTCGTTCATCGGATAGTGGCCCGCATTGCGCAACACGTCGACGGTGGCGCGCGGGTAGCGCCGCAGGTAAGTGCGGGCCATCAGCGCCGCGTCGAACGCCGGATCGTGCTCGCCGATCAGCACTTTCACCGGATGGGTGCCGGCGATCTCGTGGCTGAAATCCGTATCGGCCCACGCGCGGAAGTACGCGCCGAACGCCGGCGGCGACGAACGGGCTGCCGAATACGCGGCTTTCCACGCGACCCAGGCGGCGGGCAGCCGGCCGCCGGTGCTGCGATCGATGATGGTCCGGCGATCGGCGACGTGGTCGGCGGCCCGCTCGAATAGCGCGCGTTTCTCCGCGTCGAACGGCAGGCCGCCGCAAGGCACGGGCGTGACCGGCACGAGCGCGCGCACCCGGTCGGGCGCGATGACGGCGATTTTCTCGGCCGCCATCGCCCCCATCGAGTGGCCGACGACGCTGAAGGTCGGGAATTCGAGCGTGTCGGCAAGCGCGAGCGCGTCGGCGGCGATCTCGTCGATCGTGTAGTCGCCGGCTGTGTCGCGCATGCGGCCGTAACCTCGGTAGTCCATGAACACATAGCTGAAACGCTCACGCGACAGCCACGCTTCGACGGGTTCGAACGCGTGGGCGTCGCCGAACCAGCCGGGCAGTACAAGAACAGGGTGGGGGCCGTCCCCCACGCGATGAAACGTATTCGGCATGTCCGCTCCGATGCAGTGGTAATCCGGCCGATCAGGCCGACGGGTCTTGCGGCCGCGAGGTCGCGCAAGGGGTGGAGCGGATCGTAGATCGCGCGAAGGAGACCCGCCTTCGATATCGGGTCATTGATGATGGAATTCGGGCCGTGAGAAATACGCTGCTAGATCCCTACGAACACATTCCGCGAAGCGTGGTCGTGACCGCGAACGACTACGCGGCGGGTACGACGTTTCCGGAACACGCGCACGTGCGCGGGCAATTCGCGTTCGCGTCGCGCGGCACGATCAGCGTGTCGACGCCGCACGGGCGCTGGCTGGTGCCGCCGCAGCGCGCGTGCTGGGTGCCGGCCGGCGTGCGGCACGAGATGACGATGACCGGGCCGGTCACGATGCTCAACACGTTCGTGTCCGGCGACGCCGCGCTCGAGGCGGGCCTGCCCGAGCAGTGCGGCGTCTATGGCGTATCGGCGCTGCTGCGGCAACTGATCGACGATGCGATCGACCTGCCGGCCCTGTACGACGTCGACGGGCGCGCGGGCAAGCTGATGGCGCTGCTGGTCGCGGAAATCGCGACGATGCCGCGCCTGTCGCTGCATGCGCCGCTGCCGGCCGACGCGAGGCTGGCGAAGGTGTGCCGGCACCTGCTCGCGTCGCCGTCGATCGCGGCCGATCTCGACCAGGTGGCCGCCGATGCCGGCGTGAGCCGGCGCACGTTCACGCGGCAGTTTCGCGCGCAGACGGGCGTGAGTTTTGCCGCATGGCGCCAGCAGGTGTGCATGCTCGCGGCGATCGCCCGCCTGAGCGACGGGCAGCCGGTCACGCGTGTCGCGCTCGATCTCGGGTACGCGAGCGCCAGCGCGTTCACGTCGGCGTTTCGCCGCATTCTGGGCGATACGCCGAGCCGCTATCTGGAGATTCGGCGCTGACCGGAAGGCGTCCGAGCGCACTACGCCGATGTGCCGGTCGCCGCAAAAAAATACGCGTCTGCCAACTTCGGTCAGACGCGCTTAAAGGCACTCGGTCAGAAAAAATGCGCGCACGGCCCGGCGGGTCGATGTCGCGCATGACATGCGTAATTGTTGCCGATCCTGATTTAATTCCGTTTGAACGTTGCGGATAACGCAGGATACGCCGCATAACGCGCAAACGATATCCTGCCGGGGCGATGATTCATGTGCAGTCGCAGCATGCGTTTCAATCGCGCGTTCGATGCGGGGGCGGCAGCCCCTGGCACCGGGCATCGATGCCCGCGGCCTGGTGTGCTGCGATGCAGCATCAAATGATGGCGCCGCAGCACGAAAAACGCCGCGTAGCGCGATGCCTGTCGGTATCGCGCCACGCGGCGTTGCGGTTTGCGGTAGCGGGCGAAGCCGGCGTGCGCCGGTTCGCGCGTCACACGTCGAAGAACACCGTTTCGTCGGGCCCCTGCATGCGGATGTCGAAGCGGTAGACGACCGGGCGGCCCGGTTGCGCGTCGCGTTTCGCGACGAGCGTCGCGCGACGCTCGGCGGGCACCGCGTTCAGCACCGGGTCGGCGGCGTTCGCGGCGGCTTCGTCGTCGAAATACACGCGCGTGAACGCATGGGTGAGGATCCCGCGCATCATCACGGTCACGTTGATGTGCGGCGCCTCGCCGGCGGTGATGCGGCCCGGCTTCACCGTCTCGACGACGAAGCGCTGCTGTGCGTCGGTGCCGGTGCCGACCCGCGCGAAGCCCGTGAAGCCGGATTTCGCGATGTCGTCGCGCGACGCGGGGTAGCGGCCCGCGCTGTCCACCTGCGTGAATTCGAGCACCGCGTCGCCAACGACGTTGCCGTCGCCGTCGAACACCTGGCCGACGAGCAGCACGTGCTCGCCTTCGGCGTGTGCCGCGGCGATCGTCGGCGTGAACAGGCTCTTCAGGTCGTAGTCGTATTGCTGCGGGCACAGGCCGTACGCGAAGTACGGGCCGACCGTCTGCGAAGGGGTTTGCTTCAGCGTCGTCATGGTTCAGCGCTCCATCGGGGTAGCGTCGCGGCCGCGCAGCACGATGTCGAATTCGTAGCCGAGCGCATAGCCTTCTTCGGTGATGTCCATCGAGAAGCGCGAGATCAGGCGGTCGCGCGCGGCCTCGGGCGTGCCCTGGAAGATCGGGTCGTACGCGAGCAGCGGGTCGCCGGGGAAGTACATCTGCGTGACGAGACGCGAACCGAAGTAATCGCCGAACAGCGAGAAATGGATGTGATTCGGGCGCCACGCGTTCGGATGGTTGCCCCACGGATACGCGCCGGGCTTGATCGTCAGGAAGCGGTAGCGGCCTTCGTTGTCGGTCAGGCAGCGGCCCGCGCCGAGGAAGTTCGGGTCGAGCGGCGCATCGTGCTGGTCGACCTTGTGCACGTAGCGGCCGGCCGCGTTCGCCTGCCACACCTCGACGAGCGTGTTGCGCACGGGCTTGCCGCCTTCGTCGAGCACGCGGCCCGTGACGACCATGCGCTCACCGAGCGGCTCGCCGTTCTTCACGGCGTTCTTCGTCAGGTCGTGGTCGAGCGCGCCGAGATCCTCGGCGCCGTAGACGGGCGCGTACTGGTCGCGCAGTTTTTCCTTCAGCGGGATCAGCGGGCGGGTCGGGCCGCGCTTCACGGACGAACGGTACTCGGGGTGGATATAGGCCGGATGCGACGGCCAGTCGCGCGGCGTGAGGATCGTGGGGGAATCCATCGGGCGTCTCCTGATAGGTATTTCGCGAAGTGGATGGCAGGACTTTAGCCAATCCGGAAAGTTATGCAAAATGACCTTTTTTCGCGAATCGCATAACCGTTCGTTATGTTCGACGCGCCAATGAAAATTCCGCCGGACAGGATGCCTGTCCGGCGGAAAAAGCGATCGGGCTTCGCGTCGTCGGTGACGACCCCGTGCACGGCCCTCCAGCCAGCCCGTCGCTGCTTTTTGTGTTTTCGTTCTTGTTGTTATCCGGCCTCCCTGAGCGCGCCCGTCATGACTGGCGGCCGGGATCGAACACGATCCCGTCGAATTCGAGTGACAGCGTGCCGCCGCGCAGCAGTGCCGCAGGTGTCGCGTCCCGGTCGGCGCCGAGCACGTCGTTCACGTAGTCCGCGCAGAACGCACGCCGCGTCCGCAGGTTGAAGCGGTTGCCGAGCAGCGCGTCGATCCGCTGTTCCGCCGTTGCATGCACCCGGCGCTGCGCGTCGGCGGTCGGTGCCGCGACGCGGCGTGCCAGCGCGATGCGCCCGCCGTCGGTACGGGCGACGAAGCGCGACAGCGGCGTGAGTTTCGTCCACGCAAACCCGGATTCGGCGATCACGGGCTCGTCGCCCGACGTATCGACGACGATGCCGAAGCGATTGGCCCACGTGCCCGTCGTGCCCATCGTGCCCGCTGCGTCGCGCGGCGCGCTCGCCGGCACGCGGATGAACACGAGATCCCCGACGTGCGCGCTGGCGGCCAGCGTGCGGATCGTGGCGAGCGGCATCGTGCGATCCGTGTCGCGTGCATCGCGCGGGGCGGTGTGGCGCGATTCGTAGGCGGCGGTTTCGGTTCGGGTGGTCATTTCGGCTCCGTCGTTCAGTGACAGCACGGAGCGGATTATGCAGACAAGTATCCGAATGTGTTCATTTGCGTGCGCAGGTAGCCTAATATCTGACCTTGAGCATCATTTTTCGATACCAAAATGACCGAAACCGCCCAACTCATCGAAATGCTGAAGCGCCAGTTGAAGGCGCAGGGCATGACCTACCGCGACGTCGCGCGGGCGCTCGACGTCTCCGAGACGAGCGTGAAGCGGTTGTTCGCCAGCGGCCGCTTCACGCTGGAGCGTGTCGTGGAGATCGCCCAGCTGCTCGGCTATACGCTCGCCGAACTCGTGCAGGAGGCTTCCGCGTCGGCGCCGAGGCTGCGCGTGCTGACCGAGCAGCAGGAGGCGCTGCTCGTGTCGGACGACAAGCTGCTGCTCGTTGCCGTCTGCGCGATCAACTACTGGACCGTGCAGGACATCGTGTCGACCTATCAGGTGACCCAGGCCGAGTGCGTGAAATACCTGCTGATGCTCGACCGGATGAACGTCGTCGCGCTGCTGCCGGGCGACCGGATTCGCGTACGCGTCGCGCGCGATTTCGACTGGCTGCCCGGCGGGCCGATCCGCCGTTATTTCCATGCGCACGCGCTCGGCGATTTTCTCGACAGCCGCTTCGACGGGGAGGGCGAGACGATGACGTTCTCGCAGGGGATGCTGACGGAGGCTGCCGCCGCGGAGCTCGAACTGGAGTTGCGCCGGCTGCGCAGCAAGGCGGCCGCGCTGCATGCGGAATCGTCGTCCGCGCCGCTCGCGCAGAAGCACGGGACGAGCTTGCTGATCGCGAAGCGGATGTGGGAGCCGGCCGGTTTCCAGGCCCTGCGGCGTCGCGCGTGATGCCTCGTCGAATGCTTGGGGCGATCCGGAAAGTTATGCAAAATGGCGTTTCATCGTCAATCGCATAACCACCCGTTATGAATAACCGTATCGCCGACGGCCGCGTCAAGTTCCGGCACCTGCAGTGCTTTCTCGCGGTCGCGCAGCTGGGTGGCGTGCAGAAGGCGGCGGAAAGCCTGTCGATCACGCAGCCGGCCGTCTCGAAGACGATCGCCGAACTGGAGGCGATCCTCGGCGTGAAGCTGTTCGAGCGCGGCCGGCAGGGCGCGCAGCCGACCCGCGAGGCGCAGCTGTTCATGCCGCATGCGAACGCGTGCGTGCTGGCACTGCGGCAGGGTGTCGGGCTGCTTGCGCGTGAGGGCGGAGCCGCCGCGGCGACGCTGGAAATCGGCATGCTGCCGACGGTCGCGGCATCGCTTGCGCCGGCGTTGATGAAGGCGCTCGCCGCGCGCTGGCCGCGCGTCGTCGTGCGGATCGCGACGGCCGCGAATGCCGATCTGCTCGAGCGCCTGAAGTCCGGCGCGATCGAGTGCGCGATCGGGCGGCTGTCGGAGCCGGAGCGGATGATCGGGCTCGCGTTCGAGCAGTTGTACAACGAGCCGCTGGTTGCCGTCGTGCGTGCCGGGCATCCGCTGCTTTCAAGCGCGGCACCGGCGGCCGAGCTCGCACGCCATCCGGTCGTGCTGCCGCCGTTCGGCACGCTGATCCGCCAGTCGGCCGAGCAGTTGCTCGGCGCCTGCGGCGCGCCGCCGCTGGATTCGTTCATCGAGGTGCTGTCGGTATCGGTCGCGCGCGCGCTGACGCTCGAGAACGATGCGGTCTGGTTCGTGCCGCTCTATGCGGCCGAATACGACCTGTCGGCCGGGGCGCTGGCACGCCTGCCGCTGCCGTCCGCGGGCACCGACGAGCCGGTCGGGCTCATCCTGCGTACCGATGCGCAGCCGTCGCCGGTCGCGCGGACGCTGATCGATGCCGTGCGCGACATCGCGCGGTCGCGGTTCGGCGATGCGCGAGCGCACCAGTCGCCACGCGCGGCGCGCAAGCGGGCTCGTCGCGACGAATAACCCGGGGCGGATCGCGCGGCAAGCGCGGACCGAGCCGTCCCCGGCTATCGAATTGGCCGTCCGGCCAGTAGCTGTCCCGGTGGTGCTTGGCTTATCGTACCGATTTTGGTACGATGGGTGTCAAGACGATGACGAGACAGCAGATCCAGGTCACGCTCGGCGTGCGGTTCTTCCAGACGGCTCGTGGCAACGAGCCGGTGCGCGAATGGCTGAAGTCGCTTGGGCAAGCGGAGCGAAGGGTGATCGGCGAGGAGATCAAGACCGTTCAACTCGGCTGGCCGCTCGGCATGCCGCTGGTCCGGAAGATGGCACCGGATCTGTGGGAGATCCGCGTGGCGCTGCCGGGGCGGAGCGCCCGTGTGCTGTTTACGGTCGTCGGCGACACGATGGTCCTGCTGCACGGCTTCTTCAAGCAGTCGCGCGCCACGCCGTCGGACGATCTCGATGTCACCGTCGCGCGTCTCAAAGCGTTGACGCATGCTATCTGAATTTCCCGGTTGCGCCGGAACGCACCGTCTTCGACGGGCAGGCAGCCGGCAACGCCATGCACTGGAGTACCTCATGACGACCACGAACCATCCGCATATCGGCAGCGATTTCGATACCTTCCTCGAGGAGGACGGCAATCTCGAAGCGGCCACCGCCACCGCGATCAAGCGCGTGATCGCGTGGCAGATCGGGCAGGAAATGAAGGCGCAGCACATCACGAAAACCGCGATGGCCGCGCGGATGAAAACCAGCCGCGCCGCGCTCAACCGGCTGCTCGACGAAACCGACACGAGCCTCACGCTCGCGACGCTCGCGAGCGCGGCCGCCGCGCTCGGCAAACGGCTCAGCTTCGAGCTGGTGCCGGCCTGACGAGCGTGAAGCAGCGGCGTATGGCCGGGTTCGCGCCCATACGCGTGATGCGCACGATGCGCACGGCGCAGTGGCCGGCCCTCCGGCCGGCGGGTCGGCCATGATTCGCCGGCGTGTCGCCGCAAGCCGGCGAGTGCCGGCCCGCGCGCACATGCCGGGTCACCGGCGCGGTCCGGTCACCCGCAGATAGAGCAGCGCACCGCCCGCGAGCAGCAGCGGGCACAGGATGGCCCAGCCGGTCGTCAGGAACAGCCCGGCAACCGCGACCAGCGAAACCCACGCACAGCGGTAAGCGATGCCACCGCGCGGCAGCAACTTCAGCGCGGCGGCCGCACCGAGCCCATACACCATCACGAAACACCCGGACGTCACGAGCACGAGCGGTTTCGGTCCGACGTCCGAGATCGCCGTCGCAGCCAGCGCAACGGCTGCGAGCGTGGCGATCACGCCGAGACTGCGGCGCGGGACGCCGCCGACCTGGCTGCCTTGCGCGAGCCACGCGGGCAACGCGCCGTCGCGACCGAGCGCCGCACCGAGCTTGGCCGCACCCGCGAAATACGCGTTCATCGTGCCGAGCGTGAGCAGCAGCGCGGCAACGGCGGCGAGCACCTGTGCATGACCGCCGATGCCGCCAGCGATCAGTTCGGCGAGCGGCGCCCCCGAAGCGCCCGCGGAAGGCCCGAGCACCGTCACGCTCGCGGCGGCGACCGACAGATACAGGAGCCCGACCACCACGACGGCGATGCCGGCCGAGCGCGGCATGTCGTGCGCGGGCCGTCGGAACTCGGCCGCGAGGTGCGTGATCGCTTCCCAGCCGGCGAAACTCCACACGAGCAGCGCGGCGGCCTGGCCGACCGAGAGCCAGCCGTGCGGGGCGAACGGATGCAGGTTCGCCGTGCGCGCATGCGGCGCGGAGGCGAGCACCGCCGCGAGCAGCAGCGTGACGAGCAGCGCCGACAACACGAGCTGCATGCGGCCTGAAACGGTGACACCGAATGCATTCGCGGCCGACACGGTCGCGATCAACGCGGCGGCGGTAACGACGACGGTCGCGTGCCCGCCGCCCGTCACGGTGGCGACGTATGCGCCGGCGAACATCGCGGCAGCCGGCGCGCCGGCCGGGACCGCGAAGTAGAAGCACCATCCGACGACCGCCGCGGCTTTCGGCCCGAATGCGCGCCGGGCGTAGGTCGAGACCCCGCCTGCATCGGGATAACGCGCGCCGAGTGCGGCGAAGGTGGCCGCGAGCGGCCCGGACAACACGACCAGCGCGGCCCACGCGAGCAGGGATGCCGGGCCCGCGACCTCGGCGGCCAGCGCGGGCAGTGCGATCACGCCGGTGCCGAGCACCGCGCCGATATAAAGCGCGGCGCCCTGGAAAATCGTCAGCGAGCCCGCGTGATGTGCGGCGGGCGAGTCGGCATGCGAGGGCATGGACAGCAGTCTCCGGAAATCTTGTTGTGCTGGAGCGCGGGCGCCCGCGCGGAAAGTCGTTCGATGCTACCCGAAGGCAGGCGGTCGCGCGGCCCCGCGATCAGTAGTCGGTGTGGTGCCGCGTGTCAGCCGATGTCAGCGGCTGCGCGCGAGCCGCAGGCGCGCATCCTCGCGCGCGGCGGGCGACAGTTCGGGGGCGTAGTGGAACGCCCCGGAAACCAGCGAGGCGACGGGCACGCCGTCGCGGAACAGCACGCGATTTCCCGCGAGGGCCGGCACCTTGTCGCCGGGCAGCAACGTGCCGGCAAGATTCAGCGGATCGGCGCCCGTCACGCAAACGTACTGTCCGTCGCCCGGTTGTCGCCGCAGTTCGCGCAGGACCGGGATCGCTTCAGGCAGCGCGAACTGTTCGCCCGCGAGCCCGGCGACGAAGCGTCCGCCGCGAATTTCGCCGCGCGCTTCGAGGCGTTGCAGCACGCGCACGAGCTCGCGCCAGTTCGGCAGCCAGTCGGCTTCGCGTTCGAGCAACCGCCAGAACACGACGCCGTAGCGGCGCAGCAGCGTCCAGACGATGTGTTCGAGTGCGTCGGGATCGGTTGCGGGCGCACCGCGCTTCGGTGCCGGCGTTGGCGTGTCAGCAGGTGCCGAAGCGCGTTGCACGAGCGCCCAGCGGCCGGCGTCGTCCATTCCGCCGATCAACGCACCGCCGCGCCGCGTGCGCGGCGCATAGGTCGCGCTGCGCTTGACGGCAGGCTTCAGCAGTGCGCGGAGGCCCGCGTAGCTGTCCGCATTCACGAGGCCGGCCGAAACGAGTTCGCCGAGCGCCTGTTCGAGTTCGACGGGCAGCATGTGCAGGTCGTCGAGCAGCGCATCGAAGAACATCGCGCCGTGCGCGGCGAGGGTGTCGCGCACCTGGGCGGCCCGGGCGGATAGCGCCGGTTGCGCGTCGGGATCGCGCAGCGCCTGCCAGGCAGAGAGGTGGCGGCGCGGCAGCAGCACGATCGGTGTCGTCTTAACGGCCGTGCCGGCTGCGCGGGCCGGCGCGCCGATGCGCGTCCACACGAGCTTGCCGGAGCGGCACAGCTCGTCGAGCCCGCCCGCCGTGTAATCGGTGAGGCGCGCGGGCAGCAGCGCGTCTTCCCATGCGCTCGCCGCGGCCTCGTAACCCTCGAGCTGTTCGACCACGGCCGCGAGTGCATCGCGGCCCGTACCGCGCGTGTCGGGTGTCAGGTGTTGCCAGTGGAACAGGAAGCGCATGAAGTCGGCGCGCTCCACCGGCTCGATTTCGCGGCGCAGCCGTTTCACCGTGTAGCGATGAATGCGTGCAAGCAAATGGCGTTCGCACCATTCGTCGGTCGTCGTGCCCGGTGTGAACCGGCCACGCATCACATAACCTTCGCGCTCCAGCGCCGCGAGCGCCGTCGCGACCGACGCAGGCGGCAGGCCGAGCGGTGTCGCGATCGCGTCGAGTGCAAGCGGGCCGAAACCGGTGAGCCGTGCGCGGATCACGTCGACGAGTGCGGCATCCGCTTCCCACGGCTGCGCGCAGGCCGCCGGAACCTTGAGCGCCGGCGCGATGCGGGCATCGGGATGCAACGCACGCAGGCACACGAGCCGTTCGACCGGCACCCACAGGGCGCCGCCGCCGGGCGTCACGAGTTTCGTCGCGCGGCGGCGTTCGGCAAGTTCCGCGAGCCGGTCGGGCCAGCCTTCGTGCGCGTGCGCTTCGCTGTCGGCGATGCACGCGAGCGTGAGCAGCGCGTCGTGCATTTCGTCGGCGTCGCGCACGAGCGGCCAGGCTTCGTCGCGCACGGCATCGATCGCGTCGGCGTCGAGCGCGCCGAGATCGTCGGCCGATTCAGGGTCGCTCCAGCGGCGCGACTGTACGGCCTGCGTGCGACGCTCTTCCAGCGGCGCGTCGTCGAGGAACGCATACGGTTTCGCGTTCAGGATCTCGGCCGCGAGCGGCGACGGCGCGGGCAGGTCGCGCGCGATCAGCTCGATCGCACCGCTCTCGATCCGGCGCAGCAGCGCGAGCCAGCCGTCGGTGTCCATTGCGTCGTGCAGGCAGTCGTCGAGCGTCTGGTCGACGAGCGGGTGATGCGGTATCTCGCGTTCGCCGACGATGTTCTCGAGGCACGCGACCTGATCGGGAAACACGGTCGCGAGCAGATCCTCGCTCTTCATCCTCTGCAGTTGCGGCGCGGTGCGCTTGCCGCCGGTGAAGCGCGGCAGCGCGAGCGCCGTCGTCGCGTTCCAGCGCCAGCGCACGCCGAACATCGGCGCGTCGAGGAGTGCCTGGACGAGGACGTGTTCGGCGCTGGCCGAACGCAGGTAACGCCACACTTCGTCGAGCGCGAAGCTGTGCGCGAGCGACAGCGACAGGATGATCGCGTCGTCGGTCGCGGCCGCCTGCAACTCGAAGTTGAAGCTGCGGCAGAAGCGCTTGCGCAGTGCGAGCCCCCATGCGCGGTTGATGCGGCTGCCGAACGGCGAATGGATCACGAGCTGCGTGCCGCCCGATTCGTCGAAGAAACGCTCCATCACGAGCGTGTCCTGTGTCGGCAGCGCGCCGAGCGCGGCGCGGGTGCGGGCGAGGTAGTCGACGATCTGGCGGGCGGCGTCGGGCGACAGGCGGAGATCGTCGACGAGCCAGCGCAACGCCGGCGCGAGGCGGCTTTCGGCGGTGGCGGCGACGACGGTGTCATGCCGCAAGCCGGTCGAGGCGTCGGTATCGGCTTCGATCCCGGCCTTCGATTTCGCCTTCGCGCCCGCTTTGGCGTCGGTCCGGGGCACGGGCTTCCCGCCAGTCCCTTCACCGATGCGTTCACGGTTCTTGCCATGTGCGAGCCGTTCGCCGTCCGCGAACAGTCCGTCGAGCCGCGCGCGCAGCCGGCCGACCGCCGCCGACAGCTCGTCGCTGCGCCCCGGCGCCTCGCCGAGCCAGAACGGAATGTTCGGCGACTGGCCCTGCGCGTCCTCGACACGCACGCGGCCCGTTTCCACGCGAATGATCCGGTACGACTGGTTGCCGAGCTGGAACACGTCGCCAGCGAGGCTCTCGATCGCGAAATCCTCGTTGACCGTGCCGACCTGGATGCCCTGCGGTTCGAGCAGCACCGCGTAGTCGGCCATGTCGGGGATCGTGCCGCCCGACGTGGTCGCGGTCATCATCGCGTTGCGGCGCCCGCGCACGGTGCCGCCGACCACGTCGCGATGCAGGTACGCGCCGCGCACGCCGCGCCGGCTCGTGAAGCCTTCGGCGAGCATCTTCATCACTTCGTCGAAGCGCTCGCGTGTCAGCCGCGCGTACGGCGCCGCGCGCGTGAAGCTCGCATACAGCGCGTCTTCCTGCCATTCCGTGCACGCCACTTCGGCGACGATCTGCTGCGCGAGCACGTCGAGCGGCGCTTCGGGAATCCTCAGCGCGTCGAGCTCGCCGCGTTGCACGCAATCGAGCAGGGCCGCGCATTCGACGAGCTCGTCGCGCGACAGCGGGAACAGGCGCCCCTTCGGCACGCCGCCGACATGGTGTCCGGAGCGGCCGACGCGCTGCAGGAACGGCGCGATGCCGCGCGGCGAGCCGACCTGGCAGACCAGATCGACGTCGCCGATATCGATGCCGAGTTCGAGCGATGCGGTGGCGACGAGCAGCTTCAGTTCGCCGCGCTTCAGCCGCTGTTCGGCGTCGAAGCGGTGCTCCTTCGCGAGACTGCCGTGATGCGCGGCGATCGCATCCTTGCCGAGCCGGTCAGCGAGATGGCGCGCCATGCGCTCGGCGGTGCGCCGCGTGTTGACGAACACCAGCGTCGTGCGGTGCGCGGCCGCGAGGCCGGCAATGCGGTCGTACACCTGTTCCCACACGTCGGTGGCCATCACGGGTTCGAGCGGCACGTTCGGCAGTTCGAGCGCGAGGTCGCGCTCGCGTGTGTGGCCCGTGTCGACGATCGTGCAATCGCGCGGCGCGTCGGCCGGGCCGCCGACGAGGAAGCGCGCGACCGCGTCGATCGGTTTTTGCGTGGCGGAGAGCCCGATACGCGGCAGCGCACGGCCGGCCAGCGCGTCGAGACGTTCGAGCGACAACGCGAGATGGCTGCCGCGCTTGGACGATGCGAGTGCGTGGATCTCGTCGACGATGACCGAGCGCACGTTCGACAGCATTTGCCGCCCCGACGTGGACGACAGCAGCACGTACAGCGACTCGGGTGTCGTGACGAGGATGTGCGGCGCGCGCTTGCGCAGCGCGGCGCGCTCGGCCTGCGTCGTGTCGCCGGTGCGCACGGCGGTGCGGATCGCCGGCACCGGCAGGCCGAGTTGCGCGAGCGAATCGGCGATGCCGGCGAGCGGCGCATCGAGGTTCACGTGGATGTCGTTGGACAGCGCCTTCAGCGGCGACACGTACACGACGAGCGTCGCGTCGGGCAGCGTGCCGTCATGCGCGAGCGCATCGCGCACCAGATCGTCGAGCGCGCACAGGAACGCGGTGAGCGTCTTGCCGGAGCCGGTGGGCGCGGCGACCAGCGTCGAGCGGCCGGCCTTGATGTGCGGCCACGCGAGCGCCTGCGCGCCGGTGGGCGCGGCGAACGTGCGCCGGAACCACGCGGCGACGGCCGGGTGGAACACGTCGAGCGCACGGGCGGCAGGGCGAGTAGCGGTGACGTCCATCGGAGCGTTGAAATAGGGTGCAAGCAGGGCGCAAAGCGTGCGCAAGGCGCGCACGAATCGAATCGTCAGTGTGCCAGACGTCGCGCGTGCGTGCCGGGTGCGCGTGTCGGCGAACGGGACTCAAATGGGGGCCTGCACCGTACTTTCAATGGACGGAAAGTTGCATGCGCGCCGGCGTGCCGATAGCACGCCGAATCGCATCAAATTGCGCCGAATTGCAACTAGACGCGATGCAGCCAGCCGAGCCAGTGTTCGAGCAGCGGCGTACGCGAGCACAACGACTGCGCGAGCCACAGCGTGCCGCCCCATGCGGCGCCCACGACGATCAGGTCGCAACGCCCGCTGTTCCACAGGTTGAGTGAATGACGTCGCCAGATCCACGGTACGCCGAGCGGGTTCGGCCAGTCGGCGAGCAGGTGCATCACGCCGCCGCATGCGAAGCCGAACAGCGGCGCGGCCCACAGCGGATGCGGATGATGGATGAGCCCGTGCCAGCCGAGCGCGAGCAGGGCGATCCAGCCGATGCCCCAGTGCGTGATGGTTCGATGCGTGACCCACAGGCGGCGCTTGCGGCGCCACCATGCGACTTCGAGCCAGTCGGGCGCGGTACCGCCCGCGACGCCCGCCGCGAATGCGGCGAACATGCCCGAATGCCACGGGCCCGTGGCGCCGGTTTGTGCGACGAGGGCGGCGGCGGCGGCGCCGGCCGCGAAGCCGGACGCATGATGCGCGTTGTGTGATGCCATAGGAAGCGAGACGAAGAAACGTGAGGCGGCGCGTGAACGAACCAGTGATGCGGTGCGAAAGCGGGGCGCTATCTTCGCAGATCGGATCGTGCAGCGGGACGGGCGTTTGCAGATTTTTTTTCACGCGTCACGTGGCCTGTCGCGCAGTTCGCAACTTTCGGTTTTTGTGCGCTGCGTGATGACATGAACCGGTGTGAATTGCGGCCGCGCGCCCGGTGCAATTTCGACCTGTCTGCGTCCGTGTCGAGAAGCAGCGGCATGACCAGGCGCACACAGCGAATGCGCTTTCATCGCATGTCACGTGTTCGACCCTTTTTGTCCCCCTATACTACGAAACCGGATATGGCCGTCGGTGCGCCGGCGGCCATGCGCGGGACAGGTGCTTTTCCTGCCTGAAGGAGATCCACATGGGGGACATGCAATGACTACGCTGAATCGCTTCAAATCATCCGCTGTCGTGCTCGCGACGGTGGCCGGCATCGGTTTCCTGCCGAACGCACCCGTCTATGCGAAGGGGCCGCAGCCGGCCGTCCTGACGAGCTCGGCGGTTGCGGTGGCCGACAAGTACAGCGCGGATGCCGCGGAGCGGATCTTCAAGGAAGGCGGCAACGCGATCGATGCGGCCGTCGCGATCGCCTTCACGCTTGCCGTCACGTATCCGGAAGCCGGCAACATCGGCGGCGGCGGCTTCATGACGATCTACAAGGACGGCAAGCCGTACTTCATCGACTACCGCGAGCGTGCGCCGCTCGCCGCGACGAAGGACATGTATCTCGACAAGGACGGCAACGTCGTCAAGGGCATGAGCCTGTATGGCCCGCGCGCGGTCGGCGTACCGGGCACGGTCGCGGGCATGTGGGAAGCGCAGAAGCGCTTCGGCAAGCTGAAGTGGAAGCAGGTGCTCGCGCCGGCGATCCACTATGCACGCGATGGCTTCGTCGTCGACGAGCAGCTCGCGCAGCGCGGCGTCGACGCGTCGAAGGAGTTCGGCGGCAAGACCAACTTCGACAAGTATTTCTCCGGGCTGAAGGCGGGTGTGAACTTCAAGCAGCCCGATCTCGCCGACGTGCTCACGCGCATCGCGAACGACGGCGCGGAAGGTTTCTACAAGGGCAAGACGGCCGAGCTGATCGCCGCGTCGATGAAGACCGGCGACGGCAACGGGCTGATCACCACCGAGGATCTCGCGCAGTACCGCGCGGTGTGGCGCCAGCCGGTGCAGGCGAAGTGGAACGGCTATGACGTGATCACCGCGCCGCCGCCGAGCTCGGGCGGCATCGGCCTCGTGCAGTTGCTGAAGATGAAGGCCGACCTCAAGCAGGACTTCGAGGGCGTGAAGCTCAACTCGCCGCAGTACATCCACCTCGTCGCGGAAATCGAGAAGCGCGTGTTCGCCGATCGGGCGCAGTATCTCGGCGATCCCGATTTCTACAAGGTGCCGATCGCGCAGCTGACCGACGACGCCTACATCGCGAAGCGGGCGGCCGAAGTCAACCCGAAGGAGCCGTCGGATACGAAGAGCGTGCAGCCGGGCCTCGGCACGACGATGCCGGAGAAGGCTGAAACGACGCACTTCTCGGTGGTCGACAAGTGGGGCAACGCGGTGTCGAACACCTACACGGTCAACGGCTATTTCGGTTCGGGCGTGATCGCCGACGGCACGGGCATCGTGCTGAACGACGAGATGGACGACTTCTCCGCGAAGCCGGGCGTGGCGAACATGTTCGGCGTGGTCGGCAGCGACGCGAACGCGATCGAACCGAAGAAGCGCCCGCTGTCGTCGATGTCGCCGACGATCATGACGAAGGACGGCAAGGTGTCGCTCGTGATCGGCACGCCGGGCGGCTCGCGCATCTTCACGTCGATCTTCCAGGTGATCAACAACATCTACGATTTCAAGATGCCGTTGAAGGAGGCCGTCGGCGCGATGCGCTTCCATCACCAGCTGCTGCCGCCGAACACGATCTTCTGGGAGCCGTACCACCCGATCGAAGGCGAACTCGCGAAGCAGATCGAGGCGCGCGGCTACACGCTGAAGGGGCAGGATTTCAGCGGCGACATCCAGGTGATCAAGATCGACGGCAAGACGCCGGAGGCGATGGCCGACCCGCGCGGGCGTGGTGTGACGCGGGTCATTCGCTGATGTGAAGCGGTGCGTGCGCGGGTGCGAAGGCGGCCGCGCACGCCGTGTTCCGCAGCGGGGCGCCGGATGCCCGCTGCGGAACGCACTCAGCCGGTCGTCCGGATGAATCCGGCGATCCGCGCCGCGATTGCGTCGGGCGCATCCTCGAAGCAGTAGTGCCCGATGCCCGCCAACCGCTCGACGGGCGCGGACGGAAACAGCGCGGTGAAGAGCGGCAGGAAATGTTCAGCGCCGAGTGTCCGGTCGGCGTCTCCCCAGATCGCGAGCGCGGGTTTGTCGCGTATCGCGCGCAATGCCGCCGCATCGGGCACCTCGAACCGGTGCGCGCCCGCGGCAAACCCGCGGGCCCATCCGATCGCGCCGAGACAGTCGGCCGGTTGCGCGAACGGCGCACCGTATGCGGCGATCCACGTGTCGGTGATGACTGCGTGGTTCTCGAAACCGTTCAGCTTCAGCGTGCTCAGGATGTTGAAGCCGAGCTGACCGAGCACGGTTTCAAGCGTGTCGTCGGCCGCCGCGCGCATGATCCACTGGAACCACGGCGCATCGCGACCGTTCGCATTCAGGCGCTCGACGAGATCGGGCTGGCCGAACGGCGTCGGCCCGTTCGCCGACACGATGCGCCGGATGCGATCCGGATGACGCGCGGCGAGCCCCATGCCGACCGGGCCGCCGAAATCGTGCATCACGAGCGTGATGCGCTCGAGGCCGCGCGCCAGCACGAAGCGCTCGAGGTTGTCGATATGGTCCTGCAACCAGTAGCTGCGATCCTGCGGCGTCGCGCTTTTGCCGAATCCCATGTGATCGGGCACGACGATGCGGTGCGTCGGACGCAGCGCCGCAACCAGATGGCGGAACAGGTAACCCCACGTAGGTTCGCCATGCAGGCACAGAACGGTTTCGCCGTCGTGCGGGCCTTCGTCCACGTAGTGCATCCGGAAGCCGGATGCGTCGTCGAAATGCGGGGTGAAAGGAAAGGTGCCGTCGAACGTGGCATCGGACCGGATCATCGAACGCTCCTTCGGTAGTCGGATAGTTTGGTTTCAAGTTGAAACCGAATCGAAGCGTAGGATATCGGGTTTCAAGTTGCAACCAAAATAGAGGGCCACGGCAATCGACGGACATTCGGCGCGTTGGTGCTGGATGATGTGCCGGAACGGGAAAATGCCGGAATATATAGGCCAGATGTACGAACTGGAGTGCCAATGAGGCCCGAATCGGCCATGGCGTTCGTTGATCGGGAACAGTCGAGCCCCGCGCGATTGATCTTTCGTGTGACGAGTTTTATATTGCAACCATTCATTTCAACGAGCGTAACCGCCGTTCCGCCCGCATTCCCGGAACGGCATCGCCTCATGCATCGATGAACAGACGAACCACGCACGAAGATTCCCTTTGCGGCGTTGCCCGCCCGCTGGACGCGATCGGCGACTGGTGGTCGCTGCTGATCGTCCGCGACGCGTTCGACGGGTTGCGCCGCTTCGGCGAATTCCAGAAGAACCTCGGGCTGGCCAAGAACATCCTGGCCGCGCGTCTGCGCAACCTGGTCGCGCACGGGATCATGGACATCGTGCCGGCCGCGGACGGCGGCGCGCATCACGAATACGTGCTGACCGAGAAAGGGCGCGGCCTGTTTCCGCTGCTCGTCGCATTGCGGCAGTGGGGCGAGGATTTCTTCTTCGAACCCGACGAGGCGCACGTGCTGCTCGTCGACCGGAAGACCGGGCTGCCCGTCAGGAAGCTCGAGCTGCGTTCGCAGGACGGGCGCGTGCTCGGGCCGGAGGACACGGTCGTGTTGCCGCCGCCGGACTGACGCGCCTGACGCGCGGCGATTGGCGATCGCGTTACCGCTTCAACAGCGCATGCGCGTGCACGATCTGCTCGGCGAGCTGGTTGATCGAGATGCGCCGCTCCATCGCCTGCGAGCGGATCTGCTGATAGGCCTCTTCCTCGCTGATCGCGTTGTGCTGCATCAGCAGCGTCTTCGCTTCCTGCAGCGTGCGAGCGGACATCACGCGCTGTTCCAGCTGCGCGATGCGGCGCCGGTATTCGTCGTGTCGTCGGCTCTGGTGACACGCGAGCGCCATCGCGCTCAACAGGCCGAACGAACGCACCGGCGTCGTTACCGCGCTCTGCGCGTCGATGCGCAGCATCAGTTCGAGGATCGTCGGGCTTTCGTAGGTCGTGACGGCAATGAGCGGCGGCCGCGCATCGTCCTCGAGCCACGGGATCGACAGGTGCAGCAGGTCGGGCCGGACCGCGAGGATCACGAGGTCGACGCTCTCCGGCAGCGCGGCGGGCGGCGGCCAGCGCTGCTCGCTCGGGCAACCGATGCGCGAGAGCTGCTCGACGAGCAGCAGGCCGTTGTCGTCATCCGGGTAGTACACCATCACGCGCAGCGAGCGCAGTTCGGCGAGCAGGCGCGGCGTCGAGCGGATCGGGGTGCGGGCGCGCATCGTCGGTTACGCCTTCTGTTCGTCGGGCGCGTGCACGCGGTCGCCGAGCGAATGCGTGACGAGGTACGGATCGGGATGCACGCGCCGCGTCGCTTCGCGCACGATCGTGAAATTGCCGTCGGCCGTCGCGCAGCCGATGCGCGGGTACAGGCACGTGTGCTGCGTGAGCCGGTCGATCTTCACGCGGCCCTGCGGCGCGTCGAATTCCGCGTCAGCGAGATGTTCGACGAGCCGGTCGCGCTGGTCGGTGCCGGCGCGCGCGAGCGCATTGGCGAACAGGTGTACCTGGAAGTACGCGGCTTCCCACGGCGCGGAGGCGTTCGCGTCGTCGCCGAAGCGCGCCTTGAGCTGCGCGATGCAGCGCCGGTTCACGTCCGAATCGATGGTCTGGAAGTAGGGCGACGACGTGTAGTGGCCGGCCGCGGCCGCGCCCATCTGACCGAGCTCGATCTCGGAGGTCGTCAGGCTCGCGATCGGCATCCTGCGTGCATCGAGACCGGCTTGCGCATACGCACGGTAGAACGCGGCCGTGCTGTCGCCGACGAGCGTGCTGAACACGAAGTCGGGCGCCTTCGCGCGGATGTCCTCGACGACCGCCGCGAAATCCTGCTCGGACGCGACGAGCGGCATGTAGACCTCGCCGAGGATCTGGCCTTCCGGATGCTGCGTGACGAGGTCGATCATGATGCGGTTCGACTCGTACGGGTAGATGTAGTCAGACCCGACGAGATACACGCGCGCACCGAACTGCGCGGTCATGAACGCAGCGAGCTGCACGCTGTTCTGGTTCGGGGCCGCACCCGTGTAGATCACGTTCGGCGAGAACTCGAAGCCTTCATAGAGCGTCGGGTAGAACAGCAGCTTGTCCCACTTCTCGACGATCGGAATCAGCGCCTTGCGGCTGCTCGACATGTATCCGCCGAACAGCACGTTCACGCGCTCGGTGGCGATCAGTTCCTCGGCGAGCCGCGCATAGACGGCCGGGTCCGAACAGGCGTCGCGCACGACGGGCACGATCTCGCAGCCGCTCGCGCCGCCCGCTTCGTTGATCTCGGCGATCGCCTGCAGCGTGCCGCGCAACTGGCTCCGGCCAAGGTGCGACGTGCATCCGCTCTGCGAGAACAATACGCCAACCTTCACACTGTTCATTCGGTCGTTCCTGTCTCTTCCGGGTGGGGCCGTCACGCGGTCAGTCGTCCGGCCGCGTGCGCGACGACGGCCGGCAATGCGTCGCCGTTCGCCGCGTGCACGCAGCGCGGGCCGACGCCAAGTATTGTAGACAACCCGGGCGGCTCGCCGAACGACAGACCGGCAATCGCGACACCGCGCCGCCGGCCCTGGCGTGCCGCGTGACGCGCATCCTCGACGAGGTAGCGTGGGTCGAACACGTCGACGTCGGCGGCTTCGCCGTCGCCGATCAGCAGCACGGCGGCCCGCGCGCTCGCGGCTTCGCGGCGCAGCAAGGCCAGCGCATGCCGCAGTGCCGCGCCCGTGCGCGTGCTCATCCCGCTGTCGGCCGCGAGCAGCGCCGCGCGGCGGCCGGCGTCGAACGCCTCGTCGAAATCCTTGAAGCGCACGTAGTACACGCGATGCCGTCCGTCCGACGTGTAGCCGTGCACGGCCCAGCGGCGCCGCTGCCGGTCGAACAGGTCGCCGAGCACGAACGCCGCGCGTTTCTCGAGCGTGGCGACCTGCGCGGCCGTCGACGCCGACAGGTCGAGCAGGATCAGCACGGGCCCGCGCGCGTCGTGCGGCACGCGGCGACGGAACACGCGCGGATCGGGCGCGTGCCCGGCGCACCGGGCGATGCGTGCGGCGATCGCCGCATCGACGTCGAGCGCATCGCCGTCGAGCTGGCGGCCCACGCGCCGCAGCAGCTCCGATGCGCGCGCGGCCGGCATTCGCTTTGCCGCGCGCCGGTCGGCGTCGATCAGTGCGGAAAGCGACGGCGGCGGCGCCGACGTGGCGGGCGCGCGTTCGACGATCGTCGTCCAGTCGCGTCGTTCGCGCTGCGTGTGGCAATTCCACTCGGGATAGCGCGGCGCATCGGGTGCGGACGGCGGTGCGTCGTCGCGCTCGTCGCTGTGGCCGCCGGTCGAGGCCGACATCTCGACGCCGTCGTTGCCCGCCTGTTCGGCCGCCGCGGTGGCCGGCCGCGCCCACAGCCACGCGTTGTCGTCGCGATAGGGCAGCCATGCGCCGTCGTCGGGCTCGAAGCGCACGCGCATCTGGCCGAGATCGTTCGCGAGCCTCGACGCAATCGTGCGAAACGCACGGTAATCGTCGAGCGTGTCGCGCCGTTCGGCGAACAGCTGCGCGCCCTTGTCGACCCACGGGTTGCCGTCGCGATACGACGGATCGAACAACGCTTTCGCGAGCCGCGCGCACAGGCAGCCGAACGTGAGCCCTTCACGGCCGATCGGTGCGAACGCCGGCGCCCAGAACGTTGCGAGCCCCGGCCATTCGCGGGCCAGCAGCGCCTCGACGCGCGCATCCTCGATCACGCCGGCGACGGCCGAACCGATCTGCGTCAGCGTGTCGGCCGGCTCGCCGGACGGCGAGTGCCGCCAGTGAGCCAGCGCGTGCGCGGCCGCCGCGATGCGCGCATCGGGCGGCAACGCACGGGGCACGCGCAGCGCGGCATGGCCGAGCGTCGCGCGCGGCGCAGCGTCGTCGAGGCGCACGTCGGTCTCGTGCGCGGTCATCCCGTGCAGGAAGCGGGCGAGTTGCAGTGCGCTCATGTCGCGAAGTGCGCGGCGGCCATCGTCTGCAACGCGGCACGCGTGTCGGCGTCGTCGGTCGCCGCGTCGCTGATCGCGATCCGGCAGGCATCGAGCGGCGCGAGCCCCGCGACGATCAGCCTTGCCGCGTGCACGAGCAGGCGAGTCGACGCGCCTTCGTCGAGCCCGTTGCCCGCCTGCGCCAGCGCCCGCGTGCGCTGCGCAAGATCGACGAGCCGGCGCGCGGTTTCGCGGTCGGCGCCGCTTTCGCGCACGACGACGTCGGCCTCGTGCGCGGCATCCGGATAGCCGAAGTCGATTGCGACGAAACGTTGCCGCGTCGACGGCTTCAGCCGCCGGTGCTCGCCGTGATAGCCGGGGTTGTACGAGATCACCAGATGGAAATCCGGATGCGCATGAACGACTTCGCCGAGCCGGTCGAGCGGCAGCACGCGCCGAGAATCGGTCAGCGGGTGGATCACGACCGTCGCGTCGGGGCGCGTCTCGACGATCTCGTCGAGATAGCAGATCGCGCCGTGCCGCGCCGCGAGCGTGAGCGGCCCGTCGGCCCAGTAGGTGCCGTCGGCGTCGAGCAGGTGGCGGCCCGTCAGGTCGGCCGCCGACGTGTCGTCGTTGCACGCGACCTGGATCAGCGGCAGGCCCATGCGCCACGCCATGTATTCGACGAAACGCGTCTTGCCGCAGCCGGTCGGCCCTTTCAGCAGGACCGGCAGGTGATGGCGGCAGGCCGTCTCGAACCAGTCGGCCTCGGCACCGGCCGGCTGGTAGAACGGCACATCGGCGATGCGGTGCCCGGCGAGCGGATCGGTGGCCAGCGGCGTATCGCGTGCGCTCATTACCACCTCCCCGTCATCATCAGCATGCCGGGCAGCCAGCAGGTGCCGACGCCGATCGCGATCGTGTAGCCGGGCAGGAAGCGCACGGTCCGCTTCAGCCCGAGCGCGACGAAGAACAGGAACCACAGGCTCGACCACAGCAGCCACATCGCCCCGAAACGCGCGTCGCTCGACGTGCCAGCGTAGACGAGTGCGCTGATCGCGACGAACAGGCAATACCAGCCGAGGCCGGCGCCTTGCAGCCCGCGCCACTGGACGGCGGCGAGGTACAGGTACGTGAACGCGAACAGCAGCCCGCCCGCGCTCGAGAAAAACTGCGGTGGCGCCGACGCCTGCACGAGGCCGGCGAGGTTGATCAGCAGCGCGAGCAGCCCGACGAGCAGGTTCAGGCCGGCCGCGTCGCGCGGTTCGATGCGGCCGGTGAGCGCGACGCCGTTGACGACCAGCACCGCGCCGATGAAGAAGAGAGCGACACCGAGCATGATGAAGGCTCCAGAGTGAGACGGCGCCGTTCGCGCAGGCAGCGCGAACGGCCGGGCGGGGCGCGGGTTCAGCGATGCGCGGGCGCTTCGGACGGAATGCCTTCGATCGGGCATTCGGGCGTGCCGGGTGTCGTGCGTGTCAGGCGTTCGACGGCCTGGCGCGTGCCGTCCGGGTCGTTCACCCAGTTCGCATAGAACTCGAACGGGCATTGCGCGACGCCGTTCGGCGATTCGCCGGAACCGATCTTGCCCGTGTAGCCGCGGTGCAGCAGCTTGTACAAGTGGTTCTGCGACTGCATGTTGCGTCGCGCGTCGCGGATCAGGCTCACCGACAGCTCCGCGTACTGCACGCCGTTCTCTTCCTCGCCGCATTCGCCGAGCGTGCGGCCGTCGAAGCCGACGATCGCCGAGTGGCCGAAATACGAGTACACGCCGTCGAATCCGGACGCATTCGCGACTGCCACGTAGCAGTTGTTCATGAACGCCATCGCTTTCGACACGAGCACCTGCTGGTCCTTCGCCGGGTACATGTAGCCCTGGCAGCGCACGACGAGCTCGGCGCCGCGCATCACGCAGTCGCGCCAGATCTCCGGGTAGTTGCCGTCGTCGCAGATGATCAGGCTGATCTTCAGCCCCTTCGGCCCTTCGGCGACGTACGTGCAGTCGCCCGGATACCAGCCTTCGACCGGCACCCACGGCATGATCTTGCGGTACTTCTGCACGATCTCGCCCTGGTTGTTGATCAGCACGAGCGTGTTGTACGGCGCCTTGTCCGGGTGTTCCTCGTGGCGCTCGCCGGTCAGCGAGAACACGCCCCACACGTTCGCCTTGCGGCACGCGGCCGCGAAGATGTCGGTTTCCTCGCCGGGGATCGTCGATGCGGTGTCATACATCTCCTTCGTGTCGTACATGATCCCGTGCGTCGAATACTCGGGAAACACGATGAGGTCCATGCCGGGCAGGCCGCGCTTGATGCCGACCACGCGCTCCGCGATTTCGCGGGCGTTCGCGATCACGTCGGCGCGCGTATGCAGGCGCGGCATCTTGTACTGGACGACGGCGACGCCGACGGCGTCGTTGCTGCTGGAAATATCGCCATGACGCATGGTGTGCTCCTGGTTCGGGTGAAGACGTGCGCTTTCGAAAGACAAAAAAAAGCCCTTGCCTCGACGAGCGAGGCAAGGGCTTCTTTGCCGGTCCGTTCATCCGACAACGCTGTCGGATAACGGGAATGCGGATGGGCGGCCCGAAACGGGGCCGGCGAAGCGCGGGCTAGCGGGCGCGCGCTGCGCACGATCGTGGGACGTCTTTGTCCGCCGGATCGATGGGATGCACTCTAGGCAAAGTTTTTTTTGGACGCAACATCGCGTATACCCCTGCACGCGGTGAGGGCGCGGCGTGCGCCCGGGATCGTGTATTGCGCCGCGCGATCGAGCGGGGTCGGACGCACGCTTGCGTGTACAACCTTTTTGCGCGATACCGATGCGCGCCAACCCACGCTCAATTGCGCTAACCACGGTCGCTCACCGCATTGCTTTCGAGAAAGCTGTCCACCGCGATCAACGACTGCTCGTCGAGCGTGCCGAGCACGCTTTTCAGCTTCAGCTGCAGCTTCAGCGCGTCGAGATAGCTGTCGAACAGCTTCTGCCGGATGCCCGAGATGTCGCGCCGCAGGTTCAGCGTTTCGTACGTCGTGCTGTAGCCGACCTGATGCGCCTTCATCGACGAATCGTACGCGAGGCGCGCGGCCTGCAGCGACTGCTGCAGCGCGCGGATGCGCTTGCCGACCGATTCGAGCGCGGACAGCGCCTCGCGATGATCGGTGCCCAGTTGCTCCTCGACTTCGCGCAGCCGGTTGCGGTACTGCTCGGTCACGTGCTCGGCTTCCACCTGCCGGTAGTACACGCTGCCGCCGGAGAAGATCGGGATCGTCACCTGCACGCCGACCGCGCTCTGATGGAAGTCGGAGCGATCGGTGAGCCCGCGCAGGTTAGGGTTGAGCCCGCGCGAATACGACGCGAACAGGTCGACGGTCGGCAAGTGCTCGGCGCTGACGCGCTTCGCGGCGAGCCGCGCGACCTGGACGTCGCGGTACGCCTGCCGGTACGCGGGGTTGTCCTGCGGCGCGTATTCGCCCGACGGAATGCGCGGCGACGAGCCGCGCATCGCGAGCCGCGGCCAGCGCGAGAAATCGATCGTCGAACCGAGCAGCGTCTCGTAGCGCGCGCGGCGCGCGTCCACGTCGGTTTGCGCGAGGGCTTCGTCGGATTGCGCAAGACTGCGGCGCGCCTCGATTTCGGCCGTGTCGCCGATCGTCTTCATGCCGAGCTGTGCCATGCGTCGCGTATCGCTTTCGAGCCGGGTGAGCGCGTTCACTTCGTCGTCGGCCGACTGCAGTTTCTCGCGTGCGCTCAGCAGGTCGAAGCACGCGTTCGCGACGCGCAGGATCAGGTCCTGCTTCGCGACCTCGAGCTTCTGTTTCGCCGATTCCTCGTACTCGGTCGCGCGCCGCATGTCGTACAGGTAGGGCACGTTGAACAGCGCCTGCGTGACCTGCGCGGAACCGTATGCGGCATTGCTCGAGCCGCTGACGTCGATGCCGAACAGGTTCGCGTGCGTACCGTAGCGTCCCCATTCGAGTTGAGCGGCGGCCTGCGGCAACATCTGCGCGCGTGCTTCGGGGAATTTCTGGCGGGCCGCATCGTATTCGCTGCGCGCCTGCAGGTAGCGTGGATCGTGCACGACCGCGTACTGGTAGGCGGTGTCGAGGCAGAACGCGCGCGCGTTCGCCGACAGGCCGGCTATCGTTACAGCGAACAATGTCACGGTTGCAAGTCGGGGATTCCACCTAGTCGTAAAACTTGATAGGGAATTACCCGAATTCCGCGTCGCCGATCCGTAATTCGCGCGCCTCGTTTCAAACATGGCCGTCTCCGTCTCCTGCCCGTGCCGCAATGCATTGCGGCGGGATTTAAACGTATTGAAATTGAAATTCAAACAGAATGAATGCCTGCCATCCGTGGCGCACCGGAAAACGCGCCTGTAAGAGTGTGTCCTCCATTGAATTCCGATGCGCCCGCATGATAGCCTGATTTCGGCTCGTAATCGCAGTGATTATTAGATTAACAAGTCGCTAGGGATTAAAAGCCGTTTGTCTTTCAATGAAGGTTCTTTGCATCATCTTTATTTTTTACGAGGAGAGAATGATGAAGGTCATGACGACGGAACAGGTCAGGAATGTGCATGGCGGCGGTGCGATCAGCTCGCTGGGTAGCCTCGCCGTTGACGCCGCGCCGGTGGTGACCGCGCTCGGCCAGTTCCTGCCGAGCCTCGGCAATTACCTGCAGAACCCGAAGACGTTCAATAACACCGGCAAGTAACCGCCGTGCGCGGGGAGGCGCCCCCCGCGCGAAATGCTGCGAAACAGAAGGAAAAGAATCGATCGCCGAAGTGGCAATAAAGCGAATCCGGAATGCATTATTTCCGGTTCGGGCGATTATCAGGAGGCGGGAGTGCCGGATTATCCCCGTAATAAAGTTAACGGCCATTGAGATTGCAATTGGCTGACGGTGGCGGGCATTCCGACAATATAAAGGCCACAACAAATGCGAGACATCACGGAAGAACAGGCCCGCCAGATTCGCGGCGGCGCGTCGCTTTACTCCAATTCGGCCGCCTATACGGTCGATCTCGTCAACCAGTCGATCGGGACCACGCTGCAGGGCCTGATGACCCAGTACCAGACCCGCGCCGTCGAACAGTTCCGGATGTCGCTCGGCTCGTCGCGCTGAGCGGCCCGCCAGGCGGCCGGTAACACCGGTCTTCCGTCGCAGCCGGCAGCGTGCCGGCTGTGCCCTTGCGTATCGCGCACGACCCGCCACGGGCCCGCACCGGCAGGCCCGGGCGGCGTGTCGTCGCGCCTCGGGTGCCCGACCATGCTCTTCAATACGCGTAAAGTCCGTCCGGTCCTGCAGGACGAGGTGACGGAGTGCGGCCTGGCCTGCCTCGCGATGATCGCGTCGTGGCACGGGCGCGAAACGACGTTGCGCACGCTGCGCAACCGCTATCCGGTCCGGATCGATTCCGGGCTGTCGTTCTTCGACCTGATGGAGATCTCGAACGATCTCGGCCTGCGCGCACGCGGGCTGCAGTTCGACGCGGGCGAACTCGACGCGCTCAAGACGCCGTGCATCCTGCACTGGGGGATGAACCACTATGTCGTGTTGACGAAGGTCGGCTACGGCAGCGTGCACATCGTCGATCCCGCGCTCGGCGAAACGAAGCTGCCGCTCGCGCAGGCGCTCACGCACATCACGGGCTACGCGCTCGAACTGAATCCCGATATCGGCTTCACGCGGGCGGGGCAGGCCGACCGGATCCGGCTGCGCGACTATCTCGAAGGGCTGACCGGCATCCGCAAGAGCCTCGCGATCGGCATCGCGGGCGGCGTCGCCGCGCAGCTCCTGCTGCTGCTCGGCCCGTCGTACGTGCAACTGACGATCGACGAGGCGCTGAAGAAGACCGACGTCGACATCCTGTACCTGCTGACGATCCTGTTCGCGATCGTGTTCCTGTTCGACACGCTCTACGCGAACCTCGTCGGCAACATCAAGAGCTACCTGCGCAACATCGTGTCGCAGCAGTTGTCGGCGAACATGGTCGGGCATCTCGCGCGGCTGCCGATCGGCTATTTCCTGTTCCACAACACCGGCGATTCGATCTCGCGCGTGTCGTCGGTGTCGGAGGTCGGGCGGTTTCTCGTCGACGGGCTGGTCGGCGGGCTGCTCAATATCGTCACCTGCACGCTGACGCTCGTGCTGATGCTGTACTACAGCCCGGTGCTGGCCGGCATCAGTCTGGCCGGGATGGTGCTGTTCGCGCTCAGCCGGCTCGCGATCCAGCCGCAGCTGCAGGACGCGATGTCGCAGATCCTCACGCGCGGCGCGGAAGCCGACGCGCTGCTGATCGAGAACATCCGCTCCGCGCACTCGATCAAGCTGCTGTCGGCCGAAACCGCGCGCAGCAGCCTGTGGGTCAACGCGTTCACGCAGAAGCTGCAGGCGATGCGCCAGCAGGAGCGGCTGCAACTGCTGTTCGATGCGGTGTCGAAGGGGATCGTGCACGTCGAGCAGCTCGTGATCGTCACATACGGCGCGTGGCTCGTCATGCACGGGCAGAGCACGATCGGCGTGATCTACGCGTTCATCCAGTACAAGAACCTGTTCGCGGACAAGTTCATCGATTCGATCCAGCTCTACGTGCGCCGCAAGGTGTTGCAGGTGCACATGGACCGCGTCGCCGACGTGTTGCAGACCGAGACCGAGGAACCCGCGCCGGACGCGGTCGTGCGGCCCGTCGACGGTTTCGACGGCACACTTTCCGTCCGCGCGCTGTCGTACACGCCGAAGGGCGGCAACCGCCCGATCCTGCGCGACATCGCGCTCGACGTGCCGGCCGGTAGCAAGATCGCGATCGTCGGCCGCACCGGCAGCGGCAAGACGACGCTGCTGAACCTGATCTGCGGGCTCGTGCGGCCGGAGTCCGGCACGCTGTTCGTCGGCGGCGTCGATCTCGCGGAAGTGAACCTGCGGCAGTACCGCAAGCATCTCGCGGCCGTCACGCAGTCCGACCAGCTGTTTCGCGGCACGATCCGCGACAACATCACGAACTTCGCGCCCGCGCCGCGGATCGGCGCGATGTTCGACGCGGCGAAGCTCGCGTGCATCCACGACGAGATCGAGCGGCTCGACCATCGCTACGACACGCCGCTCGGCGATACGCAGAAATTCCTGTCGGCCGGGCAGATGCAGCGGCTCCTGATCGCGCGGGCGCTGTATTGCGAGCCGCGCCTGCTGATCCTCGACGAATTCTCGTCGAACCTCGATCAGGCGACGACCCACGAGATCTGCCGCAACGTGCTGACGCTGCCGTGCACGATCGTGCTCGTCACGCACGACGCGTCGATCCTGTCGATGGTCGAGCGGATCTACCAGATGCACGACGGCGTATTGACCGACGCGACCGATGCGTGGCGCGCGGCCGAGGAGGCACGGTGATGCTCGGGCGACTCTTCCTGCTCAATCCTTTCTCGTATGCGTTCCTGGTGCGGCGCGCGGTGCGGGCCGTCGCGCTGCGCACGTCGCCGGCGCGCGGGCTGCGGCTGATGCGCTGGTGCTCGGGCGCCTGCCTGCGCTGCTTTCCGTGCATTCGCGAGTCGATCGAGCGCGCGGTCGCATACATGCTGAGCGCGCACCTGAACGACGATCCGCGACGCGTGCGGGACGTGTCGGCGGCGATCGTGCACGAACTGTTCGAAGCGGAATTCGCGGGGCTCAAGCTGCGCACGCACAGCCTCGAATCGATGAAGTCGATGATTGACGGGATGGCGTGCGAAGGCGACGAGCAGCTGCGGGTGGCACTCGCGCGCGGCGGCCCGCTGATGCTCGCGGGGCTGCACTTCGGCAACCTGATGCTGTTCGTCACGAAGCTGCGCTTCATGATCCCCGACGACCGCAAGCTGATGGTGATCCTGCACCGGGATGCGCCCGGCGCGTTCTTCGACGATGCGCTGCGGCTCGTCGCCGAATACGGTGCCGGCGAAGTCGAGTTCATCGACATCGAGGAGCGCGTGCACCTGCGGCGGCTGATCACGAGCCTGCGGCGCGAGGCGCCCGTGTTCCTGCTGTTCTCCGACCTGCACGGCAAGTTCGGCAAGACCAACCGCTGCCGGCTCGGCGGCCGCTGGGTGCGGATGGCCGGCGGCGGCGTGAAGCTCGCGGTCGAGCAGGGGATTCCGCTGCTCGTCGCGTATGCGACGGGCGTGCCGTTCCGCGATCGCTGCGCGGTGCATTTCACCGAGCTCGCGGCCGGCCCGCTCGTGCCGATGCTCGGCGCGGACGACGACGCGTCGCCGGTGCGCGCCACGCACCAGCGCATCGTCGACCGTCTCGAACAGGCGCTCGTGCGGCAGCCCGAGCAGTGGCATTTCTGGGAACACTTCACGCCTTACCTGATGCCGGCGCCGCTGCTCGATGCGGCCGCGCGGCGTCGCTCCTGACGAGCCTGCCCCATGCCGACCTGGAACTCCGCCCTCCGAGAACAGAAGCCGTCGCGCAAGCTCGCGCGCGGCACGACCTTCGGCACCGTGATCCACGGTGTCGTCGACGTGCCGGTGTCGATGCGCTTCTTCTGCTACCTGTCGCTCGCGATGTTCGCGATGTTCGTGACCGCGCTCGTCGAACTGAGCTACGCGAACACCGAGAGCGTACCGGGGATGCTGACGCCGCGTTCGGGGCTGATCGGCGTCAGCGCGCCGCCGGGCTGGGCCGTGCGCGACGTCTACGTCGGCAAGGACCAGCACGTGAAGGCCGGCCAGCGGCTGCTGGCGGTGACGCGCGACACGAGCTTCGTGAGCCAGGCGAACAACGTGCAGGGGATGCGTGCGGCGCTCGACCGGCAGCGCGTCGAGGTCACGCAGCAGATCGACGCGGCACGCCTCGAATACCGGTCGTCGGTACAGCAGATCAACCAGCAGATCGCCGCGCAGGGCGAGAGCCGCGGGCTGATCGGCCGGCAGATCCAGGACCAGAGGCGCATCGTCGACGAGTACGGCGAACGGCGCGCACGCGTGAAGCAGCTGCTCGACGAACAGGTCGTGACGCTCGAGCAGTACAACCAGGTGAACACGCAGTACCTGCAGGCCGGGCAGGCGTACCAGGACCTGCTGCTGCGCCGCGCCGAGCTCGCGAAGAATGCGATGAAGCTGCGCGGCGACCTCGACACGATGCAGAGCAAGTACGACGGTGCGAACGCGGAACTGAAGATCAAGCAGGAGGAGCTGAACGCGAAGGAATACAACATCGACGAGAACGTGAACCAGGTGCTGTACGCGCCGGCCGACGGGCAGATCGTGCGGCTCGACGTCGTGCAGGGCGGCGTGATCGACCCGCCGGGTACGCGTGTCGTCGAGATCCTGCCCGCGAAGGCGGACGGGCTGATCGCCGAGGTCTACATTCCGTCGTCGAAGGCCGGCTTCGTGAAGAAGGGGCAGGAGGTGAAGGTTGCGTACGCAAGCTATCCGGTCGAGAAGTTCGGCACGTATCGCGGCAAGGTGCTGTCGATCTCGCCCGTCGCGTTTTCCGCGAAGGAGCTGAACCTGCCGGGCGATGCCGCCACACCGCAGACCTACTTCAAGACCTGGGTCGAGCTGGCCGACCGCACGCCGGCGTTCGAAGGGCGGCCGCTGTCGCTGCGGGCCGGGATGATGCTGAAGGCCGACATCGTGCTGGAGCGGCGCAGCCTGCTCGAATGGCTGTTCGAGCCGTTGTACCGCATCCGTCAACGCCTGTTCGGCGTGCCGGCCTGAGCCGATGGCGAGCCGGGACACGTACCGCCGCCGTGCGCGGCCGGGCGCCGTGCGTCCGCTGTCGCGCTGGCTCGGCGCGACGTTGTTCGCGTGCGCGGCCGCCGCGCATGGCGCGCCGCCGCCGGACGCGGACGCCGAACCACGCTGGCAGGCCGGCGCCGACGGGATCGGCTTCTGGCCGGGCGGCGACGCGGACGGGTTCGATGCGAGCGCATGGGCGACCGACGCGGGGCCGGCGCGCGGCGGGCGCGGCAGGCACGGCAGACACGAAGAAGAGGCCGACGGGCCGCAACCCGACGCCGTCCCGTTGACGGCGCGCAAGATCACGCTCGGCCAGCGAACCGGCGGGGCGGGGCGCGCATGCGCGGCAGCGCCCGACGACGGCGCGGACGGCATCGGCTTCGACGACGGCGGCGCCGGTGGCGTCGTTGGCGGCTGCGATCCGGCCGCGCCGCGCGACGCGGCGGCGGGCGACATGCCGGCGCCCGGCGTCGTCCATGCCGACCGGATGCCGTACGAACTGCATCCGGTCGATCCGTCGCGGCTGCCCGATCTGCCGGCCGCCCAGGCGCCGCCGTTGCTGACGCAGCTGATGGGCGACGACCGCAACATGGTCGGCCTCGGCTGGCACTTCGTTGGCACGACCGGCCGATCGACGCCCGTGACGACGCACACGGACGCACTCGGGCTGAACAGCTTCGAGAACCAGGGGTCGCAGCTGTCGCTCGGCAACACGAACACGCTGGCGTTCACGCTGACGCACTTTTTCTCGGAGAACTGGGCGGCCGAACTCGGCGCGGGCATTCCGCCGGTGCTGACGCTGCGCGGGCACGGCAGCATCGCGCTGCCGCTCGACCGGATCTTTTCAGGCGTCCAGGGGCGCTTTCCACTGATCGATCTCGCGAACACGCAAAGCAACCCGCTCGCGACCACGCGCGCGTGGCTCGGGTCCGTCGTGTTCAAGTATTACCTCGGCGAGCGCGACGACCGTTTCCGCCCGTTCGCGGGTATCGGCGTCAGCTATACGCGCTTCACGAACACGAACCTGAATCCCGTGTTCCAGCGCAAGCTCGCGTCGCTCGGCGGGCTGCTCGCGGCGGGCGCGGACATCGGCAGTCTGCAGTCGCTGCTGCTCGACCCGGCGCTGTTCCAGCGGATCTGGGATGCCGGCGGCGACCTGCTGCTGTCGGGCAAGACCAACGTGTCGGCGAAGGTGAAGAGCGTGTGGGAGCCGGTGTTCACGGTCGGCGCGAGCTACCAGATCACGCGCCAGTTCTGGATCACCGGCATGGTGACCTATATCCCGTTACGTACGAAGATTACGCTGGATATCGACCAGCCGAACCGGCAGCTCGCGTCGAACACGTTCGATATCGCTGCGAACCCCGTGCTGGCGAGCGTGCTGCTCGCGTTCCGCTTCTGACCGGTGCGCCGGCCCTTTTTCATGAATTTGACGCGCGACGCTGGGATAATGTCGGCGTTTGGCTGCGTCAACGATGGAAGGAGGCCCCATGGGCGACAACGATAACCGCACCGAGACCGACAACCGCACCGATCTCGAATCGATGGAAGCGCGCCAGCGCCGCTTCGAGGAAGACCTGGTCGACGCCTACGACGAAGAACTCGAGATGGAGCTCGACGATCGCCGCTTCGACGACAGCGACGACCTGCTGTTTTCGCAGGAGCGGCGCGAAGCGCGCAAGCAGTATTTCCGCGAGCTGTTCCGCCTGCAGGGCGAACTCGTGAAGCTGCAGGACTGGGTCGTGAGCACGGGGCACCGGCTCGTCGTCATTTTCGAGGGGCGCGACGCGGCCGGCAAGGGCGGCGCGATCAAGCGCATCACGCAGCGGCTGAACCCGCGCGTATGCCGCGTGGCGGCGCTGCCGGCGCCGAACAACCGCGAACGCACGCAGTGGTATTTCCAGCGCTATGTCGCGCATCTGCCGGCCGGCGGCGAAATCGTGCTGTTCGACCGCAGCTGGTACAACCGCGCGGGTGTCGAGCGCGTGATGAACTTCTGTACCGACGACGAATACGAGGAGTTTTTCCGTTCGGTGCCCGAGTTCGAGAAGATGCTCGTGCGCAGCGGGATCCAGATCGTCAAGTACTGGTTCTCGATCACCGACCACGAGCAGGAAGTGCGATTCCAGAGCCGGATCGAGGATCCGCTCAAGCAATGGAAGCTGAGCCCGATGGATCTCGAGAGCCGCCGCCGCTGGGAAGCCTACACGGCCGCGAAGGAAGAGATGCTGCTTCGCACGCACATTCCGGAAGCGCCGTGGTGGGTCGTGCAGGCGGTCGACAAGAAGCGCGCGCGGCTGAACTGCATTCACCATCTGCTGCAGCAGGTGCCGTATCACGAGGTGCCGCACGCACCGATCGACCTGCCGCCGCGCGAGCATCACGAGGACTACATCCGCCGGCCGGTGCCGGACCACATGATCGTCCCCGATACCTACTGAATGACCAACTGACCGGCGACGGGATTCGTCCGGCCACGCGGGGAACGCGGACGCGTTCCCCGCGCGTCACGTCGCCGGAAATCCCGAGCGCCCTTGCGTCAGGTCGAACAGCTCGGTTCTTGCCGCGGCTTCGGCGTTTTCCGGCAGCTTGATCGCGAGCTTCACCGTCATCCCGTATGCGCTGTCCACGAGCGCGTACCCGGCCTGTTCGATCCAGCGGCGCACGCGTGCCTCGTCCGGGTAGCCGATCTCGATCGCGAGCCGCGTGTAGCGGACACGTTCGACGCGCTCGGCGTCGAGCAGCGCCGATGCGATCGCATCCGTATAGGCCCGCACCAGCCCGCCCGCGCCGAGCTTCACGCCGCCGTAGTAGCGCACGACCGCACCGAGCACGCCGTCGAGATCGTGATGGCGCAGCACTTCGAGGATCGGCCGGCCCGCGGTGCCCGACGGCTCGCCGTCATCCGACATGCCCGACTGCCCACCCGCCAGCAACGCCCAGCATACGTGGGTGGCCGCAGGATGCTCATCGCGCAGGCGCTGCAGCGCGTGCATCGCGGCGTCACGATCGTCGACGGGGATCGCGAACCCGATGAAGCGGCTCTTGCGGATCTCGAGTTCGCGGATGCAGGTGGTGGCGAGCGAGTAACTCATGCGTCGCGAGATGAAAGGTGTAGGGAAATCAAGATGATGACGGCCTGGCGATGCGTTTGATATCGACCCGCGCAGGCATCGGGCGGCGGCACGAGCGGGCGGGATGAAACACGAATTTTACCGTGGCGCGCATCGACGCCTTTCGAAGCCGTCAAAACGCGACGCCGATGCGAATGGTCAGGCGCGGGCAAGCGCACCGGCTTTGCCACGGGACTCGACGTTCCGGATTCGAAGGCAGGCACACCGGATCACGGTTGCCTTGACGTCGTGGCGCCGGCGCCGATCTGGAGTGCATACAGCTCGGCAACGTCGACCGCCTGACGGCTGCTGCGTTCGACCGATCCTTCTTTCGTCCACAGGAATGGATGGAAGCTGAAGCATTGCTCCGTCGTCAGGCGCTGGACGTCGGCCTGCCAGCCGGGCCAGCGCATGCTCGCGTAGAAGTCGCTCAGCGTGTCGCCGAGCGACCATCGCACGAAGTCGCCGTACCCGATCCCGAGGGGCTCCCATTCCAGCGTGTCGGGTGCAAAGTAGTACACGGAACCCGTGTCGTCCCCGAGTGCGCCGCCGTTCAAGGCGAAGAATCCGCCGACGGCATCATCCGCGACCAACAGAAAGCCGGAGGAGCGTCCCTGATTCCAGCCGACGATGTCCCGAGGCAACGCGTGATGGCCCGAGCCGAGCAGACGAAGGTAGCCGCCGTCCACGAGCAGGCCGCCGGTCGAATAGGCGATGGCCCCCAGGAGCGATCGCGTGGTGACCTGAAGGGTGGACAGGATTTCGCCATTCCGTCCCGATGGCGGCAATATCTCGCAACGATCAGGCGCTGCCGCCGACCACTCGATCAATGACGGCAGGGCGGATTCACGCTCGTTGACCAGTTCGTCCAGCGGACGCATGTGTCTTCTCTCTAGGTGGTTCGGTTCGGCATGGGCCGAGCCGGGACGATACGGCTTGCACCGGCTCGTGCGGCATCAACGCGCCCCGACCGACGCGCGCAGTGCCGCGCCCAGCGTGCGCAGCGCCTGCCGGGCTCGCGCATCGGTCAGGCTCGAGTGGAGCACCACGTCGCGCGTCGGCAACGGCGGCAGCCCGTAGCGCGCACCGACGTCGACCGTGCCGGCGGGCGCCACGCGATGCCCGAGCGCCGCGACGGCCAGCCCCGCGGACACCGCCGCACCGATCGTCGCGACGCCGCCGCCGACGAACACCTCCGTCCAGCCGACACCGGCCTGGTCGAGCGCGCCGATCGCCATGCGGCGCACGCTGCAGGGCTCGGCTTGCGTGGCCAGCCGCAGCGGTTGCGGCGGATGGTACTCGAAATCCGCCGCGGCCATCCAGCCGAACGACTCCGACAGGATGGTTTCGCCGTCGAGCCGCCGGCTGTCGTGCTGCAGCGCGACGGCCGCGTCGAGCTGGCCGCGGTCGAATGCATCGAGCACGTCGCGCGACGCGGCGACGCGGATCTCCAGCACGAGCGTCGGCTCCGCTTCGCTCATGCGCCGCAGCAGCATCGGGAGATCGGCGCCGACGACATGGTGGCTGACGCCGATCACCAGCCGCCGCCGGCCGGTGCCGAACGCGCCGATCGCACCGTGGTGGGCGGCCACCAGTTCGCGCGCCGGTTCCAGGAATGCGGTGCCGTCGGCCGACAGGCGAACCTGCCGCGGTGTGCGTTCCAGCAGGCGGCGGCCGAGGCCGCTTTCGAGCCGCTTGATCTTCAGGCTCACCGCGGACTGCGTCGTGTCCATCGCCTCGGCGGCCCGCGTGAAGCTCTTGAGGTCGGCGGTCAGCACGAACGCCTGCACGGCTTCGATGTCGAGCGTTTTCATCGCACTCTCATCCATTGAGAAATCGAATCATTGAAATATTCTGCCATCGTATTTTCAAATGATTCAAGGTCTTCTACGCTGTTCTCGAGCCATTCGGAATCTCCGTTTCCCTTCAGGAGTCGATCATGCTGACCGCGTACTACGTGCACCGCCTGCCGGCGGACTACGACCTCGACATCATCCGCCATCGCGTGCGCGAGCGCGGCAGGCTCTGGGACGACACGCCGGACCTGGTGTTCAAGGGGTTCCTGCTGCGCGAGGCGGGGCGCTACGGTGCGACGGAAAACGGCTATGCGTCGTTCTATCTGTGGCGTAACGAGCAGGCGTTCGCCGGGTTCGTCACGGGCGGCCGCTACCGGGTCGTGACGGACAGCTTCGGCCGCGCGCCGATCGACGTGCAGGTCGCGCTCGATGCGCGCAAGGGCAGTGCGTCGACGGGGCGCTTCGTTCGTCTGGAAGCCGTCGACATTCCGGCGGATGCCGACCTCGAGGCGACGCTGGCGCGGGAGGTGACGCGCAATCGCGAAGTGGCGGCGCGGCAGGGTGTGGTGGCGGCCGCGGTCAGCCTGGACTCGCTACGCTGGCGGCTGACGCGTGCCCTCGTCACCGAACACGAGCCGGACGGCGGCGGCGCAGGCACGGTGTATCAGGTGCTGCATCTGGCCAGGCCGTTGCTCGATACGCTGGAAGGGAGCGGAGCATGACGACGGGTGTCGCGTCGCGATCGCGGGCCGGGCCGTCGGGTGGGGCGAGCGGCCCGGCGTCCGTGCGATTGCCGGCCGGCCTCGTGGTCGCCGCGCATCTGGCCGGGATCGCGGCGGGGATCGCCGCGATTGCCGCGCTCGCGACGCTGCTGGCGCTACTGTTCCGGTGAGGATCGCCGGGGCGGACGGCGGAAGACGGAAGAGCCGGGCACGACACGCGCGGCTCTTCCGCTGGGTGGGTGCCGCTCAGTGCGCCTGCAACCGGATATCCCGCGACGACGCGCCGACGTACACGGTCCCGCCCGGCACGAACCGCCAGCCGTTACGCGACGTATCCCACACGCTCTGCATGCGCGGCGACACGGTCACGCGGACACGCCGCGCCTCGCCCGGATTCAGCCGGATCTTCTCCCAGCCGACCAGCCGCTTCGGCGGTTCGTCCTTGTACGGCACGCCGAGATAGACCTGCGGGATCTCCGCACCGGCGACGCGCCCGTCGTTGCGTACCGTGAACGCGACGCTCAGCGACCCGTCCCACTGCTTCGACACCGACAGCCCCGAATACGCGAAGTGCGTGTACGACAGCCCGTAGCCGAACTCGAACATCGGCTTGATGTTGCGCGCGTCATACCAGCGATAGCCCATGTTCAGCTTTTCCGCGTAGACCGGGTCGTTGTCGAACGTGCCGTTTTGCCCCCAGGCCGGCGAATCCTGATCGCGCGCGGGGAAGGTGACGGGCAGTTTGCCGGACGGATTGACCGCGCCGAACAGCACGTTCGCGATCGCCTTGCCGCCGGCTTCACCCGGATACCATGCCTCGACGATCGCCGACACGTTGTCCTTCCACGGCATCAGCACCGGATTGCCGCTCTGGACGACGACGATCGTATGCGGATTCGCGCGCGCGACGGCTTCGACGAGCGCGTCCTGGTTCGACGGGTTCGCGAGGCTCAGGCTCTGCAGGTCGCCGAAATCCTCGCCGGCCGGCTGGGCCACCACGACGATCGCGACGTCCGAGCGGCCCGCGAGCGCCGCGGCCTGGTCGATTTCCTGTTGCGTATACGCACGGAACGGCGACTGCTGGTCGCTGTTGCCCGCATACGTGACCTGCGCGGCCGGCGCAAGCGCGCGGATCGCCGCGACGATCGGCACGTCGACCTTCAGCCACGGATTGCGCCACCAGCTGCACCCGGTCGACGCGCCGAACGTCAGGCCGCCGCAACCCGCGAACGACCCCGACACCGGGTCGCGCGTGTTGCCCGAGCCGCCGCCGGACAGCACGGCCGCGTCCGCATGGCCGCCGATCACGGCAATGCGCGACAGCGCCGATGCCGCCAGCGGCAACTGATTGCCGTCGTTCTTCAGCAGCACGATCGACTGCTCGGACGCGGCCTGCGCGAACCGGTTCGCGGCCGCGAAATCGATCGTGCCGCCGCCCGTGGCCGGATCGTCCATCACGCCGACGCGGATCATCACGGCGAGCTTGCGCCGCACCATGTCGTCGATTCGTGCGGTCGACACCGAGCCGTTCGCGATCGCCTGCTTGACGGCCGTCGGCGTCAGGTACACGCTCGGCCCGACGTCTTCTTCCTCGTCGAGCCCGGCGTTGATCGCGGCGGCCGTGCTGTGCGTGGCGCCCCAGTCGGATTGCACCTGGCCCTGGAAGCCCCATTCGTTCTTCAGCACGTCGTTCAGCAGGTGAGGGTTTTCGCACGCGTATGCGCCGTTCAGCCGGTTGTAGCTGCACATCACGCTGCCGGGGCGACCGCGCTTCGCGGCGATCTCGAACGGCAGCAGGTAAAGCTCGCGCAGCGTGCGTTCGTCGATCTGCGTGTTGCCGCCCATCCGGCCGTGCTCCTGCTCGTTGCCCGCGTAGTGCTTGATCGTGGCGATGACCTTTTGCCGCTGCGTGGCGAGCGTGCGTTCGGCGAGCAGGTCGCCCGCGAGCAACGGATCTTCGCCGAGATACTCGAACAGCCGGCCACCGCGCGGCTCGCGCGCGAGATTGGTGCCGCCGCCGAGGCCCATGCCGAATCCTTGCGCGCGCAACTGGATCGCGACCTGCTTGCCGTAGTCGTACGACAGCCGGCGATCCCAGCTCGAGGCGACGGCGATCGTCGCGGGGAACGTCGTGCTGGCCTGCGACGTGCTGCCGGAGCCGGTCGCCGAGTCGACCATGTTGAGATCGGGAATGCCGAGCCGCGGCACGCCCTGGATATAGCCGGCGCCGCCGCCCGGCACCTTGGACATTTCGTATTGCGAATGGATGAACTGGAGTTTCTCGTCGAGTGTCATCTTGCGCACGAGCAGGTCGGCGCGCCGTTGCGCGGCGGCCGACGCGAACGCATCGGTCGCATCGCCTTGTGCGTTGAAGTCGGCGTCGCCTGCGTAGGCGGTGGTGCAGAGGGTCGCTGCCAGCACGACGGCCGGCCAGAGTGTGTCCCGCATGTTGCTCTCCTGATCGTATTGCCGATTGTTCGGATGATGTCTGGAGCTGCGCTCGTCCGGTGGATTCGCACCGGACGCATTCGGCTGGCGATGCAGGGTGGTTGCGCGTCGGCATGCCAGGCCGGGCGGGGAATCGTTACGGCCGGTTGGGCTCGACCGGTCAACGCGGGCGGCGACGCGCAGGCCGCCCGGCACTGCCGTATCGGATGTAGCGATTCTCTGCAGCGACTAATGGTATGAATGTAGTTTGACTACAGCATCGGTGTTTCTACCGATATGTACGATCTTTATCGCGTAGTCGCGCAGGGTGGGTTGGAAAGGCGGTCATCGTTCCCGATGGTGGGGGTGTGGTCGGGTAAGAAGTACCTGTGTGCTGGTGCTATTGCGAGACTAGTTGTCCGGTTCGTTGCGTGCACATCTAACGGGATCGACATTGACATGTCATCGAATACGACGCGGTTGACCGGATGTTCGAAACGTACTTTTCATATGGCGATGGCGGTATCGCTCAATCACTTGGGTCATTTCACGCACTGTTTGCCGGTGAATCTGTTTATAGTCTTGCGCGGGTGCGTACGCTCGATCGAACTCGCACATCTCTTTTCGGTAATCAATATACCGGGCATCGAATCCGAAGGTGCGGCAGGAGTTGATTTCCGCTAAGTTCGACAATCACACGTGCAGGATCGATATGGCATTCCAGCTTCAGGATCGGGTTCAGGAAACGACCACTTCTACCGGTACGGGGGCACTGTCCCTGGCCGGTGCAATGACGGGATTCCGCGCATTTTCGTCCGTGTGCGCCAATGCCGATACTTTCTATTACGGGCTGCAAGCCGTCACGGGGGCCGGCGTTCCGAGCGGGAACTGGGAGATCGGAATCGGCACATACAACGCCAGCGGGAACACGCTAGCGCGTACCACCGTGCTGGCGTCGAGCAATGGCGGTGCGGTCGTGAATCTGGCTGCGGGTACCACACAGGTATGGATGGATTTACCTGCGGCGCTTCCGGCCAATTTGCCGGTTAGCGCCAAATATTTTGGTGCAAAGGGAAACACCCGGATCGTCAACGACGGCGTCACGACATCGGGATCAACATCGTTTTCGTCGGCCTCGGCGGTATTCACGGCGGCGGACGTCGGCAAGCGTATCGACATCGCGACAACGAACGCCAGTGGCGTTGCAACGCTGGTCGTTTCCACCACGATTGCGGCGTTCGTCAGCGCAACGCAGATCACGCTCGCGAAAGCGGCCAATGCGTCGGCGACCGGGGCGAACGTGGTCTACGGCACCGACGACGGCCCGGCCCTGACAGCCTGGCTGAATTACCTGATGACTATCTGGCCGGTCAAAGGCGACCTGCCTGCCGGGGTCTACTATTCGAGCCTCGTGCTTCCGCCGATCACCAAGCCGATAGCCGTGTTCGGGCATTCGGCGCGCACCTCGATCATTCAGTTCGGAGCCGGCGTCAGCGGCCAATGCCTGACGGTATTGAACGCGGGCTTCAACAACGAAGCGACGGATTTGCCGCAGACCGGAAACGTGTCATGGACGTCGAACATGGCCGTGCTCGCCGGGTGTGTCCTGCGCGACTTTACCCTTCAGGGCAATCGCGCGTGCGCATCACTGCAACATGGCCTGGTGTTGCAGGGCAACGTGGACTGGCTCGATGTCGCTCACGTGAACTGTCTGTATTTCCGCGGCGCCGGCGTGCTGTGGATGGACACCGGAAGCGGATCGACGCAAGCACGCGCCAACGTGCGCGAGATCAATCTGAACACGATGAAGATCAGGCACTGCGGCGACCTGTCGACGAATACGCCGAGTTTCGGGGTCTACCTTGACGACAGCCCGGCTGCCACTATGTCCGACTCGTCGAACCTGTTCAACCTGAACAATATCGACATCATCTTCAGCTATGGCACCGCGCTTGCCGTGCAGGATCGGCGCACGTCGAATACCGGCTTCCCGCTGTACGGAATTCAAGCGAGAAACATCGTGCTGCACGACCGGATGACGACGATGGGACTGAGCGGCGGCCGGATGTTTAGCGTCATCGGACAGGTCACAAACTGCCTTTTCGACATCAACGTCCCGCTGAGCGCACGTAATGATTACGCAGCGGAGATTCTGCCGAACCCGAATTTCAATGTTTATCCCACGGACAATGAATTTACCTTCGCATTCCCGAAGACGGTGAAGGGGGTGACGATCGGGAATATCGGCTACAACACGATCAGGTTCAGGAATTATTTCGGATGTGCCGAGGCGGTGTTCATTTCCACCGAGAGCCCGTACAACCTGCGAATCGATTGCGAGACCGACAGTGTGTTTCAGCAGGTCGCATCCGCCCTGATGCTGACGGGGACGGGCGCCGTCGCGATCCCGGGCTGGTCGTTCGGTACGACACCGAACCTGTCGATCTTCATGCCGGTCAACGCAGTCAACGGGACCGGCGATACGACGCTGGCGACCATTTTCGGCATCACGGGCACGATCACGCGTTCGGGAAGCGTCACGGCCGGGACCGACACCTATACGTTTACGCCGTCTTCATCCAGTACCGCGTACATTCCTGCCGGTGAATACTTCTCGAAGATCTGCGTCGACGCTTCGCAAGGCAACGGTGTCGCCGGGCGCTACAAATATATTCCGGAAGACCGCTACGGACGCGCTGTCAACAGCGCATGGGCCAGCGGGCGCCTGCTGCAAATGTGGCCGTGGCAATTTCACATCGAGAATGCAACCGGGCTCGTTCGTTACAGCTACGGCGTGCCGACGGCCGACAGCGCGGGTAACGCGATGGCGGTATGGTCCAACGGCTTCGTCGGCACAAGTTCGACGCCCGGGGTGACCGGTATCAGCAAACTGACGGCGAACTACGCGTCGCCCACGACGCTGACCAACCTGATCGGGGGCATCGACGGCCAGTCGGTGAAGATCGTTGCGACCAACGGCAATTGCACGATCGCGAACAACGCGAACATCCAGACGACAACCGGCGGCAATGTCGTCATGGCGAACGGCCAGGTCCTGACTTTTACGTTCGACGCAACACTGAACAAGTGGTGTGGCGGTTAGCAAGCCGCGGTCACGATCGCTTTTCAGGGTGTGGCACCATTTCCGTATGAAGTTTGGCGTTCGGTGGGGTTGCTCACATACGCGCCGGGCTGGACGGTGTCCAATCGTGTGTCGCCGCGGGAGCGGCCGCGCCGGAGCACGACCGTGACGGCAGGTAGCGCGGGGCGCTAGCCGACTGTATATCGTGCCGCTCACGCGAGGCCGCGGCGTATCCCCCCCGGATAAATGAAACAGCGTGCGTCACCGGACGGTGTCTTTCCGGTTCGCACGCTGGCTTGCCGAGGCCGACAAGCGGAATTACTTGGTGATGAGCGCGCCGGTCAAACCCGCACTGATTGCCGGCAGCAATAGATTCAGCACGCGGCTGGCCCGGACGAGCCCGGTATTGTCGACATAGACGATGTCCTTCGACGCCAGCGGGAACTGATTCGCCAGCAGCATCGAAACCGGTGACTTCATGTCGAGTCGATAGACTACGGGATCGCTGTCGTCGGCCTTGCGCAACACGAAAACCTGTTTGGCATTCGACGTCTGCTGGTTGAGTTGGCCGGCCTGTGCAAGTGCTTCGTTCAGCGTGAGCGAACCGTCACGTTGCGGCGGCACGGCCAGCGGCTTGTTGACTTCACCCATCACGTAGATCGGATTGTCTTCGCGCGCGCTCACATGCAGCAGGTCGCCCGGCTGCAGCATGATGGCGGCGGGGTTCTTGCCCGTTTGCATCATCCGCGCGACATTCACCGGATACGTCGTCCCATTGCGCGTGATCGTGACGCGACTCTGGTCCGCTGTCGGTGCAAAGCCACCGGCGCGATTGACTGCTTCGACCAAAGTCATCGGAATGTCGTTGATCGCCTGCGAACCGGGTGCTCGCACTTCACCGTCTACATACACCTGCTCGGCACGGAACGATGCCACGCGAACGGTAACTTGCGGCTTGATAAACACCTTCTTGAGTTCGGCAGTGACTTCCCGCTGGATCTGCACCGCGTTTTTTCCGGCGGCGTGGATCGGTCGCGTCATGTATGGAAACTGCACGTTGCCGTCGCTATCGATGACGAAACCGGGCGCCGCGTCCGAGGACTTCGTGTTCGGCGTCGGCTGGCCGGCAGCGGTGGCGAATTCCGGGTGATCCCATACCGTGATTTGCAACACGTCTCCCGGACCGAGCCTGTAGCCGCTTGGCCTGCCGAGCAGATTGTCGGGAATGGGCGACGCGGTGCGGTTCTTCTGCTCCGCGCGAATGAGCGTGATCAGCGTCAGATCGATCTGCTTGACCGGCACCTTCATGTCGCTGGTCACGTCACCGTTGTCGTCAGTCGTGACCGGCAATGCAGGGGACGACGCCATGTGCTGTCCGGGCGCATATGCACAAGCGGAAAGCATGGCGGAAATCGCCAGGCAAAGCGCCGCGCGCGTTCGGCGCCCTGTCGGGTCGTTCTTGTTCGGCACCGATGTGCCGAATCGTTCGTGGCTGCTCATGTCGTCATTCAGCATGGTTAAACAAAAAGCCTTGTCATCGATACATTGACGTATTGCGACGAAGACGTTTTTCGGCAGGTGACGGGGGCTCATGAACCTGAGTTCGACCGAAGACCCCACTTGTTTCCTCGCTCGCTTGCCGTTCCAGTCGACCGACTATCAAACGCCTCGACCTCATCGCATGCTGCCGGGCGTACCGGCCGATCCGGGATGGGTTCCCGCATGGGCCATGTTGGACGAACCACGGAAAAAGGATGTGCGTTAGTTCACCCAGCCGTGGATAGCAGGCCGGATTGGTCGCTCGCGAGCAGTCGTTGATTCGTCATTTATTTGTGCGGTTGGGGTAGGTCGAAAACAGGGGGGGGCATTGCGGTCGGGCGCGTTCAAGTAGGCTGGGCCACATTTCTCGAATCGCCCCCCGACGTGGCGCGAGAGGGTCGGCGACCCGGTGATTCGCTTACTCGGGGCCGCTTAATGTAAGGCATCGCACTCAGAAAACCGCGCATTTATCGCATAGTGATCCGGACCAGCAAGGTCACTTGTTTTCTGTTCAACGAATTCGACGGTGCGTTCTCGCGTGCAGGTGGTCGGACTCAGGACAAGTGCCTCGCGTGATGTGCCGAAAAGAGTGGCCCGGAGCGAGTGGCGGGACATGCGTGATCAACAGCATGCACGGCGACAGTGAGCCCGTCAGGACGGCAATTTGGGAGCGTATGCATGACATTGGATAGGCCTTCATCGAAGCGATCTCGAGACGGATCGGGAAGTATTTCTCGAAACGGGGTTGACTTCACGCTGGTCCAGCTGCTGGAAAACGTGTTTGATCACTGGCGCGTTTTCCTGGCTGTTTTCCTGGGGTGTTTGCTGTTGGCGATCGTGTATGCCGTTGCGGCAACACCGATGTACTCCGTGGACACGTTGATACAGGTCGAGGAAAACAAGCACAGCGCGCTGGGTTCGCTCTCCGAAATTTCAAACGCGCTGGATATCCAGAACTCGGCCGTCGTCGGCGAGATCGATATCGCTCGCTCGCGCGCGGTTGTCACCCAGGCAATCGACGCTACCGTCGCGCAGGTAGATGTGTCGGTCAGGAATACGATTCCGCTCGTCGGCGGTTTACTCGGTTCGATCTTGTCGAAGGATCGCAATGGCCTCGTCGAGCCATTGTTAAATACGCCGTTTTGGGCGTGGGGCGGCGAGCGGATCGAATTCACGAAATTCGACGTTCCCGATGCGCAGATCGGCAAGAAACTGGAACTCGACTATCTCGAGGGTAATCGCTTCCTGTTGAAGAACAGCAATGGTCAAGAGGTGTTGGCGGGCCAAGTGGGCCAACCAACCGAGGCAAACGGGTATCGGGTGGAGGTATCGCGGATCGTGGCACGCGCCGGTACGGAATTTCGCGTGCGCCGCGTCGCCACGCCGGTGCGACTCGAGGCTGTCCTGAAGAAACTGAACGGGGCCGAAACGAAACGTCAGTCGGGCATCATGCAGCTGAGTTTCGAGGACCCTGACCCCGTGTATGCCGCGCGGTTGCTCAATGCCATTGCTGCCGCCTATCTGGACGCCAAGACAAAGCGGCGCTCGGAGGATGCCGAGCACAGTCTTGCGTTTCTCGACACGCAATTGCCGGTGGTCAAGAAGCGACTGGAGCAGGCTGAGCATGCGTTGAACGAGTTTCGCAATGCACAGGGATCGATCGATGCGCAAGGCGATGTGCAACTGCTGATCGACCAGTTGGCGCTCGTAGAAAAGTCGCGGCTCGAAGCCAAGCTCGAGTACCAGGATCTGGCGTCGAAATATGTCGCCGGACAACCTCAGCTTACTGCGGTAGCCAGCAAGCTGAAAACGCTGGATCAGCAGTCGGCGGAATTGAAAAGCAAGGTCGCGCGCTTGCCGTCGCAGCAGCAGACCTACTTGCGCCTATCGCGCGACGTCGAGGTCAACAATCAACTCTATATCGGCTTGATGAACAACGCGCAGCAGCTGCAAATTGCAAAAGCTGGCACCGTCGGTAACGCGTCCGTTATCGACAAGGCTGATGTCACCGACAAACCGGTTCAGCCGAAACGCTTGCTCGTCATCGTGCTGGGTGCTGCGATCGGTTTGATACTGGGCGTTGCTTCGGCACAAGGCTGTGCGTTGTTTTTCCAAAACGCCCGGAATCCGGAGCATTTAGAGGAGGTGGCCGGCGTCCCTGTGCTGGGTATTGTCCCGACCTCGTTACATCAGGTCGAGGCCGACCTGAACGACAGATCGGCGTTTATAGCGGCAAGGGAGTATCCCGATACGCCGCTGGCCGAAGCGTTGGACGATCTGGCGCTGTTGTTGCGTTACGCGACGACTGCTACGCAGGGTAAATCAAGGATCGTTCTGGTCACGTCTCCCGAGCCGGGTCAGGGCAGGTCGATGATCTCAGCCAATCTTGCGCATTTGTTCTCGCAAAGCGGTCTCAAAACACTGCTGGTGCGTGCCGATGCAGACGAATCGGGCGCTGATCGATACGTGTCCACGAAATACCCGGCAGGGATGTCGGATGTGTTGACTGGCTCGCGGGACCTCGGGAAGGCGATCTACCACGTCCGGGAAAATTTCGATGTACTGCCTGCAGGAAAACGTGTCGAGCCGTCGCGGCACCTGTTCGAAATGGAGCGGCTCGATCCTCTGATCACCGCATTGCGACGCGAATACGACGCGGTCGTCGTGGATGCGCCAGTGGCGCGCCCGGTCGCGAAGGTCGCGATGTTGTCGAGGCTGGCGGACGTTACGCTGATGGTGGCGCGGCAAGGTTCGGTCAGCTACGCCGGCGTGGCGGATGTGATCCGGAATTTGAACCGGGTTGGCGTGAAAGTGGATGGGCTGGTATTCAACGGCTTTCAGCCTTCACCATTGCGTCGGCGCCATTACGCGAACATCGAGCCGCATACGAAAGAAGCCAAGTCGCGAAACGCTCCAGGCGACGTCGTACCCGTTGCATTTCTGTTCAGGGCGTGGGAGCGGGTAAGAAAGGGACTGCTGAGAAACGTTGCCTGATATCGCATGCACCAGTCAATTCGCTGGTTCATGGCTGGATCGAGCGAGGGAGCCGGCAGTGCGCTTGCGGAAGGGGGGCGATCTTGCAGCGGGCAGGGCGCGCGCGGCTAGAACGGTGCGTCACCGGTGGAACGAATTTCAGGTTGCAGCATGATAGACAAAACTGCGCGAACAATACAAATCAACGGGGGGCCGATATCCGCAACCGGGGTGACGATATCGACGTTATTCGCGCTTGCGTTTTTGATCAATGCGATGATGCCGGCGCTCGGCGTGACGGAGTCGAGCGCCACGTGCACGTTGTTGCTGGCAACATCGGGACTTGTCGTCCTGGTCAAGTATCGTCCGGTGTTTGCAGTGTCGGTGCTCTATGTACTCGCGATCGGGCTGACTGCATTCCTTGCCGGTGTCGGACTGGAGAACGGTGGATACCTGAGGGAAACCGACATCTCGGGTGAGGCGACCGGCGCTTTCAGCCGGCTTCTTTCGTTCTATCTGATTTTTGTCTTATGTGCGCTCGTCGCATTCGACAGGTTCCTTGATGAGCGCCCGTCGTACAAGCCGATCAGGGCGCGGATTGCGTTGCAACCAATCAGTATGACGATGGGGTTTGCACTTGCGGCCGCGATCATCGTGACCGGTGTGCTGGCGGGGCTGACGTCGGGATTCTCGTTGTTTACCGGCATCAATAGGTATGCGTTGCGCAATGATGCGTCGAACGGCGCGATGTTCAATCTTTTCCTGAACAATCAAACCTTCATGGGTTTTTTGTTGGGCACCATTGCCACCAGTTCCAATAAACGCATCCGGTGGTTGGCGATCCTTACGATGGCGATCGACCTGGGCCTCAATGTGCTGCATGGCGAGCAATTCATGGCGGTGCTGCATATCGGCCTGTGTTCGCTGGCGCCGTTCATCGCGATTCATGCGATGAACGGTAAGCCGGTTGTCCGCTATCTGGGTATAGGTGCCGGGCTGGCGCTCTTGCTCGGCACCGTTTCCATCGTTTACGCCTACCGGGGGCAGGGGCTGGAAGTTGCGGATGTGATCTCGTCGCGCTTTCTGCTGCAGGGGCAGCCGTGGTACGTGGTGGACGGTGATGCGCGGATGTTCACGGCACCGGCACTCGGCGGCGCGGCTGCTTTTTGGCGTTTCGTGAACTCTCTCGCTTCCTGGACGATGCCAACCTTTTTCGACGATTCCGAACCGAGTGGTTTGCGCGACTTGATGATCTCGTATATGGAGCCACAGCTCCTCAAGGCCTACATCTTCGACGACGTCACGTTCACGATGGGAAACATGGCGGTACCCGTGTATTGGTTCGGCTATGTCGGGGGGGCAATTTTCGTCGCGATGACCGGCGTCGTATATGGTGCGCTGGCCGCGTTACAGATCCTGGTCACGATGCGTGGCGGGGTCGTGATGCTGTGGCTGATGGCGAAGGTCTTCTCGTATGCGACCTTCGCCGTTCAGCAGGGCGATTACTGGATGATGTTCGGCTCGCGCACGGCATTTTATGCGTTGGCCGCACTGGTTTGGTGGTACGTGATCGACAGGAGGCGTTCCGGCTCGAGTTGAATGCGGCATTCGCTTGGGCCGTTGCACCGAACGGTGCGATCTCGACGACCGGAATCATTTGGGCGGACGCCGCAGGCATGGGTGTCGCGTTGCGATCGAGATACTTGGGTTTTCACTATTTCAGCCATGTCCCACTCGAACGATTCGAAGCGCTTTCACCATGTCGATGCGATGCGCGCGGTTGCCGTGATACTCGTCATATGGACACACTATGCCGAGCGATTTGCTCCGCTGGCAGGATCGCAATACATGCTCGACACGCTTCAACGCTCCATGAATTTCGGGCGTGTGGGTGTGGTCGTGTTTTTCGCGATCAGCGGCATGCTGATTCCCTCCAGCCTGCACGGAGAGATTGGTGCGGGAACGAAGCGGTTCCTCGTTCGAAGGTTCTTCCGGTTATACCCGGCATACTGGTTGGCGCTTCCTTTGGGATATTTTGTTCATTGGTATCTGTTTGATAAAAAAATGGATATCGATGGGATCGTGGCAAACGTGACCATGATGCCCGCCGCATTCGGAGAAAGCCTGATCTTGCCGCATGGCTGGACGCTCGAGACGGAATTGTATTTTTACGGGCTCTGCCTAATCTTGTTCTGGGGCGGCGTACTTCACCGGATGTTCTGCCTATGTGTTGTCAGCATCGGATTGACCGGGCTGTTCGTGACGATCGTCGAGTTGAAACTCGCCCCGGCCGGTATGCCCAGCGAATACAAGACCATGCCGTACCATCTCGGTATCATGTTTTGGGGTGCCTGCTTTCGGCAGGCATACGACACGCCCCTCAAATTGCTGCGCGTTCGATGGCCAGGGCATGGTGCACCGGGTCGAATGGCGCTCACTTACCGGTCGGCGGTAGGTTGCCTGACGGCGGTGATTGCAAGTGTCGCGCTGATGGGGGCGCTCAGCGATTGGCGACATAACAACATGGAACACTTTCCGACTTCGCTTGCTTACTTCATCGGCATCGCGATATTCGTCGCATTGGCGACTGTTCTGAAGCTCCGCATTCGCCTGCTTTCATGGCTGGGCGAGATCAGTTACTCGATCTATTTGCTGCATAGCCTCCCGTTGTTTGCAATGTTCTGGTTGTGCCAGCGTTTCCACGTCACCGGATGGCCGCTTGGTCTCTACATGATCGTACCGGTCCTGCCTTTGATTCCATTGTCATGGGCCGGCTATCGTTTGTGCGAGGCTCCGTTCGTGGAGTTTGCGCGTACGCTCACCGCGCGGCGCAGCAGTCGTCTGTTTGCCTCTGGCGACGCTGACGGCTGATCCGTACGGATCGGTCCGGGCGACATTCGGGCCGATTGAAAAAGAGAAACGCGGATGGTTCTCGGGATCGAGAAGCGGCCGCCCGATATCTTCCGGGGGATGCTGGATTGCGGCATGAAACGGATATCGGTCGGCACCGCACGATTGAAGTCCATATAGCGGATTTCGTTAGAGTTTATTAAAACAAGGATAAGACCATGACACCTGTCCAGTTTGATGGATGCGTCGGCTGGCTTCACGAGGGCAATCGAACACACGGCATCGTCATCTGCGAGCCGCTCGGTCACGAAGCACTTTGGCTTCACAAGCTCGTGCGTTCACTCGCCGAGCATCTTTCTGACCGTGGCTTCCCGGTGCTGCGCTTTCATTATCCGGCGAGTGGCGATTCGCTAGGCGACGAAAGCGATCCTGATCGCTTCGGGAAAATGCTCGGGAGCGTTCAGTCCGCGGTCCAGGCATTGCGAGAGCGCATCACGGTGGACCATCTGACGCTCGTCGGGGTACGTGCCGGCGCGGCAGTGGCGCTCCTCGCCGCGGACGGCATCCCCGGGCTAACCCGTTTCATCGCGCTCGCGCCCGTCGTGCGCGGTCGCGGCTACCTGCGCGAGCTCTCTGTCGTCGCGCAACACTGGCTCGACAATGCTCCGCCGACCGTGAGATGCGCGGTTCGCGACGAGAAACCCCTGAACATACTCGGACACCTGTACCCAGATGATCTGGTCGAGGCGCTGCGGCGTATCGACCTGCGCCAGATTGCCGGTCAATTGAGCACATTGCCGGCGCGCGCATTGCTGGTCGATGCACCGTACGGCGACAGCGCGACGCTTTCGGACGCGTTGCAGGCGCGGGGTGTCGAGGTAAAGGTTCATGCATGCACCGACTGGGCGGACGCAATGCGAGAGCCGCTCTGGTCGCGGCTTCCGGAGGCATTGCTCGACACGGTTGCGGACTGGCTCGACGACGATCCGGATCCGATCGTTCGCGCGTGCGCGCAATGCACCGACGCCGGCGTGGTACTGAAGGGAAAAGAAAGTATCGAACGAATCGTTCGCGTGGGTCCGCAGCAGATGGTCGGGGTGCTGTGCGAGCCGGCCGAAGGCATCATGCGTGCCGCCGCACCCACTCTCCTGATAACGAATACGGCCGCCAATCCACGCATCGCGGATGGACGCCTCGCGGTTCGACTCGCCCGGTCGCTTGCCGCGCAGGGTATCTGCAGTCTGCGGATTGATGCCAGCGGAATCGGTGACAGTGGCGCGCGCGCACGTGACAATCAGCAGGACATCCCGTATTCGGATCAGGTAATCACCGATATGGTTTCAGCTGCAGACTGGCTGAAAGAGCACGGGCATTACAAGGTTGTTTCGTTCGGGATTTGCTCCGGTGCGTATACGTCGCTTCATGCCGCGTCGAACGGCCAGTTTGCCGGCGCGATCGCAGTCAATCTCCAGGTCTTCGTGTGGCCGCGCGGAGAGACGCTCACGAATGTGATCAAGAATCAGACGAATTCGATGCGAGGCTATCTAGCGTCGCTGCGCAGCGCTGGAAAGTGGCGCCGTCTGCTGCGCAGTGGTCGTGATTTGCGTCCGGTACTGCGCGGATTGTCGCGCTTCCTCGTCGATTTCATGTCGGTGCCGATCATGCGTATCGCAGAGCGGGTCGGGAGATACCCCGGCAAGGATACGCCGCGAGGATTGCTGCGCGACATGTCGGCGCGTGGCATTCGCACCCATCTTGTCTACGGCATGCTCGATCCGGGCGTCGATACACTGGTACGGCATTTCGGTCCCGCGTCGCGAGCGTTCGCTCATTTGCCGAACATATCGGTCGATCTGCAGGAATCCGTCGATCATTCATTGCACGGCACCGCCGCCGCGCAATATGTCATCGATAGGTGTACTGCACTGCTTGCATGTTGGCGGGCGCCGGTGGAGCTAGCGGTGCCGGAGAAAACGAAACACGTGACTGTGTCGCACTCGCGCAAACGGCACACCGAGTCGACGCTCTAGTTGTGAAGCTTCAATGGGTTGTATCGATGGTTCATCCGGACTGAGTCCGGGCGACTGGAAGTCGCCAAACATCCAACCTTCCGGGAAGCCAGCCGGATGAACACCCATAAGAATGCCCGACTCACGTTTGCCCGCCGACTTGAGATGGTTCACGAGATCACCGAATTCGGTTTGAGTGTGCCGCAGGCGGCAGCCGACCGCGGCGTGACGGCGCCGACTGTACGCAAATGGCTGGGACGCTACCTGGCAGGCGGTGCGGCTGCACTGGCCGACGCATCTTCTCGACCAACTCGTGCGCCCCGCGCGATTGCGCCGGACACGGCTCTGCTGATCGTTGAGTTGCGCCAGCAGCGCTAGTTGCAGCGTCAGATCGCACGCCAGGTCGGTGTATCTGCGTCGACTGTCAGTCGAGTCTTGGTACGTGCTGGATTGTCTCGTTTGACCGATTTGCAGCGGCGCGAGCCGATCCAGCGATACGAGCATGAGGCTCCGGGGGATTTTCTGCACATCGATACCAAGAAGCTCGGCCGCATCGCACGCCCCAGCCATCGCGTCACGGGCGATCGGCGCAATTCGGTGGATGGCATCGGCTGGGAGTATCTGTTTGTGGCCGTAAATGACCACGCTTGTATTGCCTTCACGGCGATGCATCCGGACGAGAAGCAGGCCAGTGCCGTGCAGTTCTTGCGTGACGCCGTGGCTTGGTATGCAGCACTCGGCGTGCGTGTGCGCTGGCTGTTGACCGACAACGGTTCGGCGTTCCGTTCACGCGAATTCGCTCGCGCCTGTCAGGAATTGGGTATCCGGCACAAATTTACACGGGCGTATCGTCCGCAGACCAACGGCAAGGCTGAGCAGTTCATCCAATCGGCCTTGCGCGAGTGGGCATACGCCTGGACATACCAAAGCTCCGCCCACCGCAGCGATGCCTTCGCAAGCTGGCCGCATCACCACAACCGGCATCGTGCCCACAGCGCCATCGGCGGAATTGCGCCGATGGCCAGACTGCCCGCGTCGAGAAACAACCTCTTGACGCTTCGCAGCTAGGCCGCAGCCTTATCGTTGTCGGTGGGGCGGGCAGCGTTATGTCGCCGCCGCTATCGCGGTATTCGTTTCGAGCGTTGCGAGGAACGTTCGCGGGCACACCGGGAAGGTATGGCGAAACCGGCTCTGAGTGACCATGCGAACAGATTCGTCATTCTCGGTACGTTATCGTTGCGACGTAGTGTGTCACGGGGCCACTTGCCGGACGTACCTGGCGCAGTGATTCCGCTCAGGAATATCCATGAAACGAAATTGCCACGACTGCCGGAAATTGCGCAAAATTTACTGCTTGCAAGCGGCCTGCGACACCGTGCAGATCTCGACGCGACGCGAAGACGATGACGATGCGTCTAGCTTCCGGCATCACGTATGTCGAGGTCCTGCGTGATGCGCGTGCTGGTCATCAACGACTTCGTTCGAAGGGGAGGGGCGGAGGAGGTGTACCGAATGTCCGTTGATGTGCTGCGCGCGCGCAACGACGTGACGGTCGAAACCTTCGACGAGCATGCGCTGCCCGCGGTCGAAAATATTCGGCGCGCTCGTGTATGGTCGCGCGCGACTGCGCGTGCGCTCGTCGCGCAGCTCGATCGGTTTCGGCCACAACGCATTCTGGTACACAATTATCACAATCTGCTGTCGAGCGCGATCTTGCCCGTGCTTGCCCGCTACAAGCGGCGCTCGGGGTGCAGTTTGTACCTGACTGCGCACGATTACCATCTCGTGTTCTACAATCCGAGCCTGCAGATTTATTCCCGCGGGCAGACGAAACCATTGTCGCTGGACCAGCTGCACAGTGCCCGGCGCATCGTCTCTGTCGCCAGTCCGCACGGAATTTTCCACGACGTCGTTAAGAAGTTGCATTGGCACACGGTCAATGCACTTTTCGACCCGCTTGGCCTGTTCGATGAAATCCTCTGCCCAAGCCCGTTCATGCGCGACCTGATCGGGCGATTCGGGCGAACCCGTGTCACGCTTCTATCGAATCCGATCGATTCGGCATTGGTTCCGCGCGCGCCGAAACCTGCGCAGCGCGCTCGCCTGGATCTTGCGTTCGTCGGCCGTATTGAAGCGGACAAGGGACTGGCTCAGTTTCTCGCGCTTATGGCCGATTCCGCCGGCGAAGCGATCGAATCGCTTACCGTTTATGGTGACGGATCGGAGCGCGGTCCTCTCGAGGAACGCCACGCGGACCTCGTCAAAGCCGGAAGGTTGCGTTTTGCCGGCCGTCTCGATCACGCCGCGCTTTTCGCCGAACTGCCTACGCACGACGCGCTTGTGCTTCCATCGATCTGGGTGGAAAACGCCCCCCTCGTGATAGTCGAGGCCGCGGTGCTCGGCCTGCCGGTGCTCGTGAACGACATCGGCAGTCTGTCGACATTCGGCGACGAAATCGGCAACAAGATCCTCTATCGAAACTTCCCCGAAGATTTCTCCCGCGCAATCGACGCGCTACGCACGCACCTCGCCGACGAAAATCGTCACTACGACTGGTCACGTTACTCGATCGATTGCTACGCATCGTCGCTGTATGCCGCGCTCGGTATTGACGAGCCCGTACCGCGCACGCGTGCCTGCTGACAGTCGATGCACTACCCATTTTCACTTCAGAAAGCACGATGACCGCCGTTCGAAAAAACTTCGCCATGTTGTTTGCGTTGCAGATCTCGACGTATGTCGTGCCGCTCGTCACGCTACCGCTCTTGACCCGTGTGCTGGGCCCTCAACAGTACGGAAGGCTGGCGTTCGTGCTCGCGGTGACAACGTATTTCATCAATCTGGTGAATTACAGCTTCGACCTGACGGCGACGCCACGCGTCGCGCTCGCGCGTGACAAGATCGAGCGGTCCAGAATTTTCTGGACGACCATCAGCGCCCAGTGGCTGATAACCGTCGCGGGCTTCGCGGTACTCGTCGCGATGACGTCGTTGATTCCGTACTTCGAAGCGGAGCGCACGGCGCTGCTGATCGAATTCGGGATGGCAATAGGCGCCGCGCTCACGCCAGGCTGGTACTTTCAGGGTATTCAGAAGCTGAGCGTGTTCAGCATGACGGTGGTCGGGTATCGAGCACTGAGCGTCGGCGCTTTCTTCCTGTGGGTTCACACGCCGGACGATATTCTTCATGCGGTCGCCATTAATGCAGCCGTGCCGTTGCTCTGCGGTTTCACCTCGCTTGCTTACCTGTTCTTTTGTCAAGAGATCGCGCGTGTCCGCGTGCGGTTCGCGGATATTGTCGATGCATTGAAAGGCGGCACGCAGGTCTTCCTCGCATCGACTTCAATCTCGTTCTACGCCTCGACCAACACCGTCCTGCTGAGTATCGTTTCCGGTCACGTGGCCGCAGGCTATTTTGCCGCGGGCGACAAGCTGATCCGGGCCGCTGTCGGCATGTTGCAGCCGCTGAGGGCAACCACTTACCCTCATATCACCTATCTGATGCATAACGCACGTGACGAGGCGTTCGCGTTCCTTCGCAAGCTGATTGTCGTGCAGGGTGCGCTAGTGCTCGCAATGTCGGCGGTGATCTACGAGTTCGCGCCGCTCGCGGTCCGGATCCTGTACGGAGACACGTTCGGGCCGACAGTCGGCGTGCTGCGTTGTCTTGCGCTGGTGCCGTTCATGGCATGCATGACCGATCTATTCGGAATCCAGACGATGCTGCCGCTCGGCATGAAGCGCGTTTTCAGTACCATCCTGATCTCGTCCGGCTTGCTGAACGTCACGATACTGCCGCCGCTTGCCTCGCTATTCGCGGAGCGTGGCGCGGCGATCGCGGTGTTGATGGTCGAAACGATCGTGACCGTCGTACTCATGTACGTGCTCTTCCGTGAACGGGTTGGCCTGATCAACATACCGGCAAGATCGAGGTGATGCGGCTCGTGACGGAACAGGTTGGTCTGCGGCGACGACGGTTCGTTGTCCTCTACCGAGAGCACGAAGGGCTGCTCGCGCCATGATCGCAAGTATGGGCAAGGATCGGATGCTGCGTCACTGGTGATTCAGCCGCGTGACATACGCGAATCAGGTTTCCGGTCGAGTATTTGCTAGTCGAATCGGGGGCTTGGTCATGAACTTCTTTGCCTCGGCGCGCAAATGCCGACCCTTTCCATGATTCCAGGGCTTGGTGACGGCGCGAGTCTTGGTTGAGAAGACCGTCAGAGTGAGCGCGCCGGATCATGCCGGTGCGAATCCTCCGTCGAAGCGACGGCTTGCTTCGATCGCCTACAGCCCTTCGAATATTTCCGTCATCATTTTTGCGCTTTTGCTCCAGCAGTATTTTTCCGCGTGGAGATTTCCCTTCCGTCTGAGCTCGGCTCTGAGTGCGTCGGAACCCAGCACGCGCCGCAATTTTTCCGCAATGTCGTCCTGCGAATACGGATCGCAGTACAGCGCCGCATCGGCGCAGACTTCCGGCAGCGCCGCGGCTTTTCCGACGATCGTCGGGCAACCATAGCGCATCGCTTCAAGAGGAGGGATGCCGAAACCTTCGTAGATGGATGGATAAAGGAAGCATGCCGCATTTTGGTACAGCGCTTTCAGTTGCTCGTCGCTGATATAGCCGACGAACTTGATGTTCGGTTCTGCCGCCAAGACATGATCCTGGTTTCCGAACACGGTGGTGTTTCTCATCCCGACGATGACGAGGTCGACCGACGGATCGTCGATCTGCCGAAATGCCGCGATGAGCCGGCCAAAGTTCTTGGTGGGATTCATGCTGCTGACCGCGAGCACGAACCGGTTCGGCGTCAGCGAGTGCGCGTCGAGCACGCTCGTGTCGGGCTTCAGCGAGTCGAGGTGATCCGCACCAAGCGGAACGACGCTGATTTTCTCGGTCGAGATGCCACAGTGGTAGGCGAGGCGGTCCCGTGAAAAATAGGAGTTGGTCAGCACGCAAGCGGAGGTTCGCGCCAGGATCCAGAACATGATTCGGTACCACACCCGAAACGAACGCGAAAAGTGGGCGGGCGTGTCGAATACCGCCGCATCGTGCATGTAGATGATCTGGTTGCGGATGAAAATGGACGCGGAATTGCCGAGATTGACGAGCCGACCGGGACGGGCGAAAAACGGGAGCACCAGTTGCTCCCACACGGCACCCTTGTAAAAACCGACCTTGACGGTCCGTGCGCCGTTCACCTCTACGCCGGGCTGTGGAGGCATAAGGAGGGTCACCGGTTCTTGAGGCTGAAACTTGATGAGCGCGGCGATCAGCTCGCGTGCGACCCGTTGTACGCCGGTCGTCTTCTGCGTGGTGAATCGACCGTTGTACACGAGATGTTTCGACTTTTTGAAGGCGGTCATGTCAATCATTGGACATTGAACTCAGAATCGGGCTTTGACGTGGTCGAGGGCAACCGGCTTGAAGTCGCGAGTGCCGGCGTGAGAATCGACCGCGTCCAGGCCATAAAGCATGTGCCACTGCCGGAAGACCGTGTTCATCGAAAACCTTTGAACCGCTCTCGTGCGCGCTGCCGCACCCATTTTTTCGCGAAGTTGCCGGTCGTCCCGCAGCTTGGTCAGATACACGGCCATCTCGTCGACGCTCGATGCGATATATCCGGTTACGCCGTGAATCACCACGTCGCGATTACCGACGACGTCCGTCACCACGGCCGGTATGCCCGCAACCTGGGCTTCGATCAATGCGACCGGCATGCCTTCCCAGCGGGAGGTCTGGACATAGATGTCCAGACCCGACGTGAGTGCCAGCGCGTGTGCGCGAGTCACCCAGCCGCTGCAGATGACGGCCGTGCTCTGGCGTGGATCCGGAATCTCGTCGGCGTCGCCGCCGATCCACAGGAAGTCGACGTCAGCCCGCTGCAGTTTGGTGGCCAGCTCGACGAATGCGTGATGGTTCTTCTGGAACGATGCCCGACCGCTCATTCCAACCACTGTCTTGCCATCGTCTCGTGCTCGGCGGGGCAGGATCTCGGCGACATCGACGCCGTTTTCCACGAGAACTGCCGATTTCGCATGGACTTTTTCCTTGATCTCACCGAGCTCGCTGCCGGAGCACGCGACAATGGTTCCGCCGATATGAGCCGCGATGCGTTCGAAGTTCAGATAGGCAAACTGCTTCATGCGGGAAATATCGAAGCGCAGGAATGAAAGGCCGTGAGGGGAATAGAGGACCGTCGCATTGGGCGCGGCAATTCTCGACGCGAGACGCCCGAGTACGCCTGCCTTCGACGAATGCAGATGAATCGCGGCCGGCTTGCAGTCGCGAAGAATCCTGGCCAGCGCGCGCACGCTCAAAAGATCCTGCCTGATGCTGACCTCGCGTGCCATGTCGACGTAGATCAGCTTCACGTCAGGCCGGAACAACGTTGAAAAATCGGCCGGCGTTTCGGGGCGAATCGAGTGCAGTACCGTCACATCGACGCCGGCTGCCGCGGCGTGATTGGCTAGCAGGGTCACCATCGAAAGCACGCCGCCACCAAACGCCTCGGCAATATGAACGATCTTCTTTGTGGTCATCTTTCGGCCTGTCGGTTCGATCGCGTTTTTCATCGATTGCCGTGAAAGTGGTTGGACGGCGGATTGTCAAATAGCCGGCGGGTCGCGCATACGCGACATCCGGCTCAGTGAAATATGGATTCCTAATTCATGAATTCATGAAAATTTCGCGCATTGAATCCATCATGTTGGGATTGAGGTGGATGATCCGTTGGCGTCGACGGTAGAGTCGACGAGGGCAGGCCTCGGGCCACCGTCCCTCGAAATCACGCAACCGCAAGTGCCTGTCGTGGCGCGCGTTTGACGATGAGGGCATTGTGCAGCGCATGCGCGACGCGCTGGGTGCGATGGCTTACCGACGAAGGAATTAATCGATCGCCGCCTGGGCTGACGACATTCACCGAGCGGTTCGTCGTTGAGAGATTCGCGCTATGTCCGCGTAACGATTCGTGGAATGTCGCGGCATCAGAAGAGATGGGGCTGCATATCTAGGTGTGCTGGCGCACCGAGGTCTAGCAGGATCAAATGGTCCAATGGAAAGCATTACCTCGTCCGTTTCGACGAAATCGCCGATCTGCCCGGCGGTCAACGAGTGGCAAGGATGTAGCTTGTTGTCGTCGCTGCAGAAGCAATCGATTTCGCGGCAGCGGGCGTGAACCACGTCAGCCGCGGCAGCGGGTATTCGAGCGCACGGGGCAGCCCCCGTGCATCAGATTTTTCCAGGGAACCGATTCGATATGCATGGTTCACGATGCCAGTCTCGCGCGTACGCCGTAATCGCCGGCATCCTGATGGCTGGCGGATCGATGTGGCCCGGGATCGTCGTGGCGGCATCCGACGTGTCGGCCTCAGGTGCGCTGCATGCGAACGTACCGGATGCATACGTTTATCCCGCCCCCGGCCGAGCAGATCAGGCGGATGAGTTGCAACGCGTGCTGGACGGGTTGCGTCCGGGGCAGCGACTGGTGTTCGCGCCAGGGCGGTATGTGATCGGTCGTTCACTGATCGTGCGGCGGCCGAATGTCGTGCTGTCGGGTTACGGCGCAACGCTGATGGCAACCCGCCCGGGTGACCAGACGGTCGAGATGCGGGGCGACGGTACGACGCTTATCGGATTTCGGCTCAGGGGAACCGGCACGACGCGCCTGGCGACGCGGGAGTCGACCAAGGTCGAGGTGACGGGGCACGACGTCCAAGTACTCGACAACGTGATCGAAGGCGGTGCCAGCGCCGGCATTTTCGTGTTTGGAGGCTCGGACGTCGCGATCGTTGGAAACGAGGTACTGTCAACGCTCGCCGACGGCATTCATGTGACGCATGGCGCGCGTGACGTGCTGGTGCAAGGCAATGTCGTGCGTGACACCGGGGATGACATGATTGCCGTGGTGAGCTACCGGGGCGATGGTGTGCTGAGCCGCAACGTCTTCATCACGCGCAACTCGCTCGAAGGCAACACGTGGGGGCGCGGAATCACGGTGGTCGGCGGCGCGGACGTGACGATCTCGAACAACGTCGTGCGCAACGTGCAGGTGAGCTCCGGGATTCTCGTCGCGCAGGAAGACAGCTTCCAGACCTACGGCGCGTCCGGTGTCCGGATCGAGAACAACATAATTGCGAATATCCAGACGGTGACCGGCCGGACCGATCCGCGCCCACTCACGCAGCAGGCAGCGATAGAGGTCAGCACGTGGTCCGGTACGGTGACGCAAGTGGCCGTGATCGGCAACCGCGTATCGCAAGCGCGCTTCGACGGCATTCGCGTGTGGGGAAACGTGTCTGGGGTCCGGCTTGCGGATAATCAATTGTCGGGGATCGGAGGCATGCCGGTACGGGTTGGCCCGAAGCAGGATTGCGCTGTCGGCGACGCGAAAGCCGAGCCGTGCGCGATGGCGCTTCAAACCCGGCTGGTTACGCCCGATGTAGTCGGTGCGGATATGTCGTTACTGCCGCGCGTTCGCGAATTCGCGTGGCAGCCTCGTTGATTGCCCGGCGCTGTCGATTGACGGCGGAACGCGCACGGCGAACGGCGTCGTCCGCCAGGTTGATCGATCAAGTGAGATCCGGGCGGGCGCCGTATCGACTATGTCTGTCGGGCAGGCAGCGCCTCGACCGCCCGCCCATACTGATCGTCGAACCGAACGATATCGTCCTCGCCGAGATAGTCGCCCGATTGCACTTCGATGATTTCGAGCGGAATCCGGCCGGGATTCTCGAGGCGGTGCACTTCGCCGACCGCGATGTACGTCGATTCGTTCTCGCACAGCAGGAACGTCTCGCTGCCGCGCGTCACCTTCGCGGTGCCGCGCACGACGATCCAGTGCTCGGCGCGGTGATAGTGCATCTGCAGCGACAGCCGCTTGCCGGGCTCGACGACGATCCGTTTCACCTGGAAGCGCTGGCCGAGATCGATCGAATCGTAATGCCCCCACGGCCGCTGCACCTTGCGGTGCTCGCGTGCCTGCGGGCGCCGGTCGGTCTTCAGGCGCTCGACGATGTTCTTCACGCGCTGCACGTCGTGCTTGTTCGCGACCAGCACGGCATCGGGCGTTTCGATCACGACGACGTCCTTCATCCCGACGCACGCGATCAGGCGGCCCTCCGAACGCACGAGGCTGTCCTGCGTGTCCTCGAACACGATCGGGCCGCGCGCGACGTTGCCGTGATCGTCCTTCGGCATGATTTCCCAGATCGCATCCCAGGTGCCGACATCCGACCAGCCGGCCGCGAGCGGCACCACGATGCCTTCGATGCCGAGTTCGCCGTGTTCCGCGAGCCGTTCCATCACCGCGTAGTCGATCGAGTCCGACGGGCATGTGTCGAAGGCCGCCGCATCGATCCGGAAGAACGGATCCTCGGGGATGCCCGCGCGCCACGCGGTTTCGCAGGCCGCGTGGATGTCCGGTGCGAGTGCGCCGATCGCCTTCAGCCAGACCGATGCGCGCGTCACGTAAATCCCGCTGTTCCACCAGTAATCGCCGGATTGCAGGTAGCGCTCGGCCAGCGTCGCATCGGGTTTTTCGACGAAGCGTCCGATCGCGTAGCCGCCCTGGCCACCGTGGCGGCCCGTGCGCGGCTCGCCGACCTGGATGTAGCCGTAGCCCGTCTCCGCGCGTCGGGGCAGCACGCCGAGCGTGACGATCGCCCCTTCCTGCGCGTAGCGCGCCGCGCGCGCGATCGCGTCCTGGAACGCGCCGACGTCGGTGATCACGTGATCGGCCGGCATCACCGCGAGCACGGGATCGTCCGCGAGCTGGCTCGCGTCGAGTGCCGCGAGCGTCAGCGCGGGCGCGGTGTTGCGCGCGGCCGGTTCGAGCAGGATGCGGGCGGGCGCCGCGCGACCCACCACCTGCGCGGCACTCATGACGCGATGCTGCTCGCCGCAGACCAGCAGCAACGTGTCGCCGAGCGACGCGTTCGCGATGCCGTTCAGGCGGCGCGCCGTCGCCGACAGCGGCGATTCGTTCGAAATCAGCTCGATCAACTGCTTCGGATACTGCTCGCGCGACAACGGCCACAGCCGGGTGCCGGAGCCGCCGGCGAGAATCACCGGCAGGATGCGCGGCAGGTCGGGATCGGGAACCGGGCGAAGGGTGCGGGTCATCGATTGGCTCCGGTGTCGGCGGGCAGCCGGTTGTGTGTACGGCTGTCGGCACGTGCGTCGTCGTCGCGCGACCGGTGTGCCGAAACGACCCGGTGCAGCAGGCCGCGCAGTGCGCCTGCTGCGCGGTCGCTGGGCCGCACCAGGCCGACGAACGGCGCACCCTGTTCGAGATACGGGCCGTAGGCCTTGCGAAATCCGAAACGCTTGTAGAACGCCTGGCGCGGTGCCGGGACGTGCGTGCGCACCGCGGCGTCTGGCCACGCCGCCTGCGCGGCGGTGAGGGCGCGCCCGATCAGCTGCTCGAGCGTAGCGTCGTCGCGCCGGCGCTCGCTCGTCAGCACCTTGTCGATCACGGCGTCCGGGTCGATGTCGTCGCCGGGCAGGATGCGTGCGTAGGCCGCGACTTCCATCGTGTCGCCGTCGCGTACGGTTGCATAGACATGCAGCGCGCCCGCGTCCTTGCCGTCGATGTCGAGATGCGTGTGCGCGTCCTCGACCACCAGCACGGCGTTGCGCGCGCGCAGGATTGCATAGAGATCGACGGCGCCCAGGTGTTCGAATTCACAACAATGCCATTCCATGATGCTGTCCTCGCGTGATGCCTTCGGCACGCCGTGCCGCGCGGACGCGATCGTTCCGTGCGGTGCGGCGATTCTCATCATCCGGGTGCGCCGTGCGCCGGTCTGTTCGAAAGCGTACTCTCGCTCCGGATTCGCGCGGCCGGCACGGCATGCACGGCGCGGCCTGCCGCGCGAGCGCCGCAAAGTGCGGTAGCACACACCGCGGCGGCCGGTGCTTTTCCATAATTGACCCATCGTCGCGGCCCGCCTCGATGCGCGGCCAGCCAACATCGAACGTCAATAAAGAACCGGGGCAGGACTTGAAGATTTCGAGCATTCACGACGGGGCGATCGTGCATGGCGGTGCCGGGCGCACCCTCGCGCACGCGGTCGGCTGCATCGCATGGGCAGACCGTGTGGAGCCTCGTCGAATTCCTTCCGGATCGTGCGCGCCCGCGCGGCACACGCGTCCCTCATCCCCACGCCATTGTTTGCACGCATGCGCCACCGCGGCGATGCGTCGTCGCCGCGGCTGGCGACCAGGCGGTGCGGCATGGCCGACTGCGACAACGGGCAGCCCGCATCCTTACAGATGGAATGCAGTGCACGGGCGTGACGCAACCGGGCGTCGCCATGCTGCACTGCGGGAGGCGGCGGTCGGCACGACCGGCATCACGCCTGGCCGCGACGATGCGCCGGAACACGACCGGCGTGCTCGGCGGGCGTTTCGCCGTGCGCCGGCACAGCGGAACGGGATGCACGACGCGGCGTGGTTGATTACGGCATGTAACCGACAAGAGCAGGACGGGCAGGCCGCATGCGGTCGCGATACGATGCGGCCTGCCGCCGGTGGGCCCGATTATGTGGAAAATGAAATGCGGTGCCGCCCATTCCAGGGGATTTCGATGAATATCACAGGCAATCGACCGTCCCCATCTTGCGGAAAAGTAGTATTTGCCACTGATTGACTGGAATGCTCGTAGATAATCAAATCTCAGTGGACAAACACGTGTGGTGCGGTGCGACAGGTCGCGTAACCGGTTGATTCAGGATTATCTTTTGGTAACACGACCATCTCGAAACGGGGTGTAAATTCAGATGCGGATGAAATGCGGCAGTCATTCCGGGAGCGGGTTGGCGGCCATCCGGTTCGGCATCGGGCGCCATTGTCGTGTACGACGTGACGCACATGCCGGCGGCATTCCCGTCTGCCGACGCGCTCCGCCTTGACGGCGGGTCGCTTCAAAGCGGGAACGTCGTGGCTCCCGCAGCCGCGCGTTCCCTTCGAGTTAGATGACAACGAGGCCGGATGACATCCGGCTCGACCTCCGGGGGTTCTCGCCGTGTGCAGTTTCGATCTTCGCCAAAGCTGCGGAAACGCAGCGCGGAAAGGCGGCCATGCGCCGCCGGCCGCAGCGCACGCGAACGGTTCGCGGAGTGGAGAAAGTGATGGTTCGTTATGAATATGCCAATAACGCGCGATAAGAGCGCCGGCGCGGGGAGTGGTAACGGGCAGCGTCCGCTGATTTACTGGACGCAGTCGCCGTCCGTCATGCTGCGAAAGGAACTGTCGCGACGCGACTGGAAAGTGTCGATCGTCGCGCAGGCGAGTGAGCTGCGCGACACATCCGGCGAGATCACCTGCGGCATCCTCGACCTGAGCGGCGGCCACGCCGACGCGATCGGCAGCATTGCGTCGACCTGCGCGTCGATGCGCGACGTCGTCTGGGTCGCACTCGTCGACGTCGGCCAGACGGCTTCGCCGAACGTGCGCGCGCTGTTGCGCGACTATTGCTTCGATTACGTCACGTTGCCGGCGTCGCACCAGCGGATCGCCGATACGGTCGGCCATGCGTACGGCATGGAATGCCTGTTCGCGCGCGACCGCGAACGGCTCGAATCCGAAGAGAAAGGCATCGTCGGCACCTGCAGCGCGATGCTGCGGCTGTTCGATACGGTGCGGCGCTTCGCGCGCACGGACGCACCGGTGTTCGTGTTCGGCGAAACGGGAACCGGCAAGGAGTTGACGGCCGTCGCGATCCATCGCCATTCGGAGCGCCGCAACGGCCCGTTCGTCGCGGTCAACTGCGGCGCCATTCCGCCACATCTGCTGCAATCCGAACTGTTCGGCTACGAGCGCGGCGCGTTTACGGGCGCGAACGCGCGCAAGATCGGTTATGTCGAAGCGGCGAACGGCGGCACGCTGCTGCTCGACGAGATCGGCGACCTGCCGCACGAGAGCCAGGCAAGCTTGCTGCGTTTTCTGCAGGAGCGTGCAATCCATCGCCTTGGCGGCAGCGATCCGGTGCCGGTCGATGTCAGGATCGTGTCGGCGACGCACGTCGACCTGCGCGACGCGATGGAGGAAGGGCGCTTCCGGGCCGACCTGTTCCACCGGCTGTGCGTGATGCGCATCGACCAGCCGCCGCTGCGCGCGCGCGGCAAGGACATCGAGCTGCTCGCGCATCACATGCTCGAACGCTTCCGCGGCGACGCGCGCCATCGCGTACGCGGCTTCTCGACGGATGCGATCACGGCGCTGTACAAGCACGACTGGCCCGGCAACGTTCGCGAACTGATCAACCGCGTGCGCCGCGCGGTCGTGATGACGGAAGGCCGCCTGATCACCGCCCAGGATCTCGAGCTCGAATACTGTCTCGATGCGGCGTCGCCGTCGGTGGCCGACATCCGCAAGTCGATCGAGCGCGAGGCAATCGAAACGGCGCTGCTGCGCACGCGCGGGCGCGTCGCGGCTTCGGCGCGGGAGCTCGGGGTGTCGCGCGCGACGCTGTACCGCTGGATGGAGGCATACGGGATCGAGCGGCCGCGCGGGACGGGCTCGTCCGACTGAGATTCGACTGCGGCGCTCGCGGCTTGCGCAGCCGCGAGCGCCGCGTCAACCGGCCTGCGTGGCGCGCACCGCGCGCGCGGCGTTCACGGCGCGGATTTCCACGGCCGGCGGCCCATCCGCGGCCCCATTCTTCCCGGCCGTTCCAAGCGGAACGAGCACCACGCGCGCCGGCGTGCCGGGCGCGAGATGGAACCAGTCGTCGCGCGGCACGAATCCCGGCGCATCGATCTGCACATGGCGTGCGACGTGCCGTGTATCGATGTCGACGTGCCACGTGTCGCCGGTACGCGACACACACGCTTCCAGCCCGAGTTCGCGGCGCGCCAGCACCGCCGGATGCGTACGGGACGGGAAATGGAATGCCTGCGACAGCAGGGTGCCGTCGTCGCCGCGCAGGGTTGCGACGACGGTGTCGTGTTCGCAGGGGCCGAAGCGGTACGCGTAGGTCCAGTCGAAGAAGCGGCCGAGCAGCTCGGCCGAACCGATCCGCACCGTGTCGTGCGCGGCGATCCGAACCGGGCAGCCGGCCCGTGCAACCGCCGTGCGGCCGTCGCGCAGCGCGACCAGTTCGAGCGCCGCCGACAGCGGCGCGGGGCGCTCGTTGACGACATGCACGTCGAGCCCGTTCAGGCCTTCGTCGACGAGCAGCACCTGTACGGGTTGCAGCACCTGGCGCAGCGCATGCCACGCCGATTTCGGCCGGTGCGCGGCGTCGATTACGCCCCAGCCGGCACCCGGCATCACGTCCTGGAACTGCCAGACGAGCGCGCCGGCGCAGCGCGAGCCGGTGCGCCGCCATTCGGAAAACGTCTCGCGCATCACGTCGGCGACCACCGCGCGCGACAGTTCGAAGTAGCGCGCCGGATCCTCGCGCCGCAGCCGGTCGGGCACGACGTCGTACAGCGTCTGCAGATAGTGGTCGCGAATGTCCTCGAAATCCCACGACGTGCCGGGGTCGCGCGGCACGGCGGTTTTCCAGCGCGGCTCGTGCACGCCGGGCCAGCCTAGCTCGGCGAGCGTCGCGTCGCATGGCACGTTCGAGAACGCGAGGCATTCGCTCGCGAAGCGCACGTCCGCGCGGCGCGCGTCATCGAGCGGGCGCAGGTAGGCACCGACACCGTAATAGTGCGACACGCGTTCGCGCGGCATGAACGGCAGCACGCCGCCGTCGGGCGAATCGGGCACGTACGGGACGTCGGGCCGGCATGCGGCCGCATGGCCGGCCAGCCGGTCGGCGGTCAGCTCGAGGAAGCGCTGCTTCGGCCCGAGCCCGGACATCGCGGCCTGCTGCGCGATCTCGCTGCCGCCGCACAGGACGGCAAGCGACGGCGATGCGCCGTGACGCGAAAGGAACTGTCGGGCCTCGCGATCGACGTTGTCCGCGAACGCGGGATCGTCGAGCGCGTAGTCGAAGTTCGCGAACATGAAATCCTGCCAGACCAGCAGGCCGAGCCGGTCGCACCACGCGTGAAAGGCATCGGCTTCGTAGGTCATCGTGCCGCCGACGCGGATCATGTTGAAGCCGGCGTCGCGCGCGAGCCCGAGCAGGCGGGCGTAGGTGGCGTCGTCCGCGTGCAGCGCGAGCGGCGCGGCGCTGCTCCAGCACGCGCCGCGCGCGAACACGGGCACGCCGTTGACGCGCAGCCCGAAGCCCTTGCCGTCGGCGCCGGGGTCGACCTCGATCGTGCGAAAGCCCGTCGTGCCGAGCGGCCGACGCTCGTCGCCGATATGCAGCGCAATGTCGTACAGCACCGGCTCGCCGTGCGTATGCGGCCACCAGCGGCACACGTTGGGCACCGCGACGCTTGCGCGCAGGCGATCGGGGCCCGCACGTTCGAGCGTGGCGTGGTGCTGGCCGCACGACAGCCGTGCCGCGAGCGCGTCGGGCAGTGGCGCGGCGAACGTCAGGTCCGCGTCGAGCCAGCCGGTGTCGCCTTCGATGCGCGCGAGCAGGTTGCAATCGGCGAGAACGGGCCCGTCGGCCGGATCGAGCACGTCCACGGGCCGCCACGGGCCGGTCGGCACATGCGGCGGAAACCAGCCCGGCATGTGCCCGAACAGCGACGTGCGGATCGTGCGCAGGGCCGCCGGCTCCGCGAGGCGCGTGCGCCAGCGCGCGCGGCGCGGCGCGCGCGCCTCGCGCAGGTGCGGGGCGAGCGCGCGGAAACAGAGGGTCAGCCGGTGCGACCCGTCGAGCGACACGGGCACGTCGTGCGCGACGAACATGCTGTCGGAGCGGAGGATCGGCGTGTCGTCGAGCCACGCCTGCGCGAGCGTCGCGAGGCCGTGAAAGCGCAGCACGCGCGGCCCGTGTCCGCGCAGTTCGATCCGGTACCAGTGGTCGCGTTCGTCGAGCGATACGGCTTCGTCGAGCCGGCCGGCGAGCGCGAGCGACTGTGCGACGGTACCGGGCACGGCCGCCGGAATCCAGCCGTTGGCGGCGGCCGGGAGATCGCGCGGTTCCCGCGCGGCCCCCGCGGCCGTCGCCAGCATCGACCACGCGGGCAGGGCGCGCGTGCGCGTCACCGCATGACCGGCACGGGTGCCGCCGCGTCGCTGTGCACGGGCGTCATGTGCCGCAGCGGCAAGCCGATCTGCCGCGCGCACGCGACCACGTCCGCGTAGGCGGCCTCGATCGCTTCGAGCGTCGAATCGCCGCGTTCTTCCTTGCCGCGCGCGCAGGCGCGTGCGAGCCGGAATTCCAGCACCATCGCTTCGGACGCGATACGGTCGCACGCGGCGCGGATCTCGGCGAACGGCCCGACGCAGCCGCTGGCCTGCAGCCAGCGCGCGTAATGGCCGAACAGCTCGAAGTTCGCGCCGAGCTGCCGCACCGAGTTGAACGAGTACGCATGAAAGCGCTCGAGCGGCGAATCGGCGAGCGTCCGCGCGTCGGTCTGCAACTGCCGCCGGAACGCGGCGATCGGGTCGACCACCGGCAGGCGCCGCAGGTGGCGCTGCAGCGCGGCGAGCGACGTCTCGCACAGCGTGCGTTCGTCGAGCGGCGCAAACCGCCGTTTCGCGCATTCGACATAGGGTGGCAGCGTCATCGGCGAGCTGCCGCCGACGAGCCCGTCGTAGTCGAAATCCTCGGCCACGTAATAACCGCTGTTGTGGAAGTAGCCGATCTGGCGATTCGCGCGGTCGATCGCATCGATGCCGATCGTCGTCTTCGTGTGCTGCGTGCGGTAGCTGCTGCCGCGCGTATCGGGCAGGAACCACGCGTCGACTTCGACGATCATCAGGTGACCGCGCGCGACCTGCGTCTCGATGTGCCGGTCGAGCGGTTCGTAGATCGAGTGCTCCTGCACGACGATGCCGTACAGCCGCTCCAGTTCGTCGTGCGGAAACTTGAAGAACGTGAACTGGTCGCCCTCGAAATCGAGCGCGATCGTGAACGGCAGCGCCGCGTACGGATTGAAGCCCCACCACCGGAGCACTTCGAGCCACATGTCGACGTAGCAGTTGGTCTGCTTCCAGACCATCTCCTGGCTGTGCAGCGGATGCGGCCGGTAGTGGCGCGCACGGTGGCGCACATCCTCGAACGACGCGTCTTCGCCGTCGCGGGACACGAATCTCATCGCGTGCCCCACAGCACGTCGCGGACTTCACGCGGCCATGCATCGATGTCGAAGCCGTGGTGGCGGAACAGCGCGAGCGTGAGCCGTTCGAGGCCGAAGCCGACGCAGCCCGTGTGCGCGACCTCGTCCGTCGCGGTGCGGATGTTCCACAGCAGCCCGAAATGGTCCATGTGGTAATTGAAGCTCAGGCAGGCGGTCTGCCGATCGTCGTGCTCGATCGGGATCAGCAGCTCGAACTTCAGGTTCTGCTCGCGCTGGCTGTTCGCGACGATCTTGCCGCCGCGCCCGAAGAACGGGTCGTTCGCGAGGTCGATCGCGTTGGGCAGGCGCAGCGCCTCGATCATCCGCGTGCCGCGTTCGATCCAGGTCTCGCGGAACGAGACGATCTGCTCGGGCGTGCCGATCCGCACGTATTCGCGCATCCGGAACAACTGCATGCGGGTAGGATCGAGCGACGGCTCGTGGCGGAAGCAGTACGAGAATACGTCGACGATCCGGCCGTCGGCCGGCAGCGTGCCCGCGCGTGCCACGACAGGGTAGACGGGGTAGCACGCGGCCGGCGTCATCACGACATAGGTCGGTTTCTGGCTTTCCGTCCAGTCGTCGCCGCGATCGAGGCACTGCAGTACGCGCTGGTGCTGGCGTTCGTCGCCGCAGAACGCATGCACGCTGCCCGCGAGCTGCGGGAAGCTCTTCATGTATTCGCTGCGCTCGAACTCGATGCGGCTCATGGCCGGCGGGAAGCGCAGCACTTCGGCCTGCTGGTCGGCGCCGATGCGCGTGACGAACGCGTCGAGCGCTTCCACGACGCGCTCGAACCGTTCGCTGCGGCCGAACAGGCCCTGGATGCCGGTCGAGACCAGCAGGCCCGCGTCGATCAGTTCGTCGCGCAGCGGGTTGACGCCCGCGCGGTCGAGCGGTGCGTCGGCGGGAGCGGAGGCGGCGGAGGGCACGGCAAGGCGATCGTTCACGTATGTTTCTCCAGCGTCGCAGGACGCAGCGCGAGCAGCAGGTTCGAGGTGTTGGTGGCAATGCGGTCGTTGCTGATCATCAGCGGCGCCGCATGCAGGTCGCGAATGTGGCGGCCGATGCTGAACGGCGTGCCTTGCTTGTAGCCGGCCATCCCGCAGATCATCATGGCCTGGTGCGCGACTTCCAGCGCGGTCGTCGACACGTAGGTCTTCAGCGTGTTGATCTCGGCGGCCCAGGCCATCCCGGCCGACCACGAGCGCGCGGTCGCATTCGCATGGAGGCGCAGCACGTTGTCGACGCGGGCCTGCATGGCCTGCATCAGCGCGAGCGATTCGGCGATGCGTCGCGACGCGGGCGACGGTGCGCCGTCGGTCTGGCGTGCCTGCGCGCGGAAGAACTGGTGCGCGCGATGGAACGCGTCGCCGGCCACGCCGATCCAGACCGCGGCCCACAGGATGTGCGACACCGGCACCATCGTTTCCTCGGCGATCTTCGCGAACGGCACCGGCAGGCACTGGACGGCGGCGCCTTGCGCGTCGAGCTCGAAACCGTTGCTGCAGGTGCCGCGCATCCCGAGCGTGTCCCATTCGCCGCGGCGCGTGAGCGTGTAGCCGTCGCGCAGCAGCGTGACGAGCACCTGCTCGGAAGCCGGGGCGTCCGCATCGCGTCGTGCGGTCGCGAGGATGCCGTCCGCATAGTCGCCGTACGAGATCGTCGGCGCGGATTTGCGCAGCCGGAACTCGCCGTTGTCGGTTTCGAGCGCGCACTGGCTTGCGCGCAGGTTGCCGCCGACGCCGTTTTCCGACGTAGCCGATGCGAGCAGCCACTGGTGGCGCACGAGTTGCTGCAGGAACAGCTTGTGCCAGCCCTGGTCGACCGCGTGGTCGACGATGCAGGCGACCTGGATCTGGTGCATCGCGAACACCATGGCCGACGACGCGCAGGCCTGGCCGAGAATCGAGCAGGCCGACGCGATGTCCTCCAGCGACGCGCCAGCGCCGCCGAGATGGGTCGGCACCATTGCGCCGAGCAGGCGGCGCGCGCGCATCGCCTCGATCGCCTCGACGGGGCAGCGCGCGTCGCGGTCGACCGCGTCCGCGTGCTGCGCGGCGATCTGCGCGACGGCATGCGCGGCCTCGTCGAGCCGATGCGCATCGCTGTCGGTCGCGAGTTCGGGAAGCAGCGCGCTCATGCGGAATGCTCGGTGCGTTGCAGCGTGGCGATCGTGTCCGCGAGCGCGTCGATGCTGCGGAACAGGTTGCGGTTCAGCATTTCGTCGGGAATCTCGATGTTGAATTGCTTCTCGATCGCGAGCATCAGCTGGATCGTATCGAGCGACGAGAGGCCCGCTTCGTAGAGGTCGTCCCCGTCGCCGATCGAATCGATCGCGGCTTCGAGGTGGGCGACGTGCTTGAGGATGGTTCTGATTTCGTTTTTCACGTGCTGCTCCGGCGTGCGTGGTGTCGTCCGCTCGGGCAGACGCGGCATACGCGCTGACGTCCCCCCGGCAGTCCGGCATCAGTAGACCATTGGCAGGCACGGCGTTCTGTTCGCCACCCTACAAACCGCTAACCCTGCGTACCGAGGAAGCGCAACACCGAAGCGCCGCGCGGGCAGGCGGGGAGGCGGGTCAGGCGCGCGAAGCGGCCGGCACACCCGAGTCGGCCGACAGGATGCGCTTCATCTCGTCACGCACGATCGCGCGGCAGCCGCACGACATCTTCTCGAGACCGTCGAGGTCGGCGAGCTCGATCGAACTCCGGTATTGCCGGATCAGGCCCAGCTTCTGGATCTCGCCGGCGGCATCGGTGACCGTTTCGCGCCGCACGCCGAGCATCTGCGCCAGCATGCTGTGCGTCACCTGGATCTCGATGCTGCGGGTCCGGTCGTACGCGAGCAGGAACCATCTGCATAACTGATGTTTGAGCACGTGATGACGGCTGCAGAACGTGATCTGCGAGACCTGCGCCATCAGCAGCCGCACGCAGACGAACACGAGATGGCGAATGACCGGCGACGCGTCGAACGCGGCGGCGAACACGCGCCGGTCGAGCCGGTAGGCGAAACCGTCGCGGCAGGCCACTGCCCGGCAGGGCATCCGGCCGCTGCCGCCGATCACGTCGTCGCACGCCACGCTCTCGCTGCCGATCTCCGCGACTTCCAGCGTCATGCCGCCGGACGACACGTACTGCAGCGAAATCGCGGTCGTGACGGGCAGGTAGACCGCGGCGAGCATTTCGCCGGGCTCGCAGAGCACTTGCCCCGATTTCAGGTGGACAAGTTGAAGGTGGGGGGCGAATGTCGCGAGTTCGTCGCGGTCGACGGCCGCGAGAAACCGGTTCGCATCGAAGCTGTGAGAAAGCTCGATCATGCCGTTCGCGTACGCGACGGTGTCAGGGGCCTGGTGAGTCACGGCGCATCCTCGTAGGGTGGCGGTCGCGCGTCGTCTCGGCGATACCCCGAAAATGGGGAATTCGCACGATCGTGCGGACTTGTGTTCGTCAGAAATGGAGTGACGATACTCGCGAAAAGGCTAACACGCCATTGAATTCGATCAATTGCACATTGCGTCATTTCACAAAGTTTGACGATTTTTGGCGGGCGGGAATGTTATCCGGATTTAATGATTCGTTTTAGTGGAATTAATCATCCGGAAATCGAATGGGACGTTTGACATTCATTCGATGTCGAACGGGAATCAATCGAACGGTGCCGTGCTTCGTGCGGAGAAAGTGCCTGGCGGACATTGAACATTATTTGACAATCGAATGACGCTCGCAAAAATATCCATAAAAATCAATTGTGTACGAGCGAAATGTGCGTCAGGTAACAGAGCCTGAATTTAGTGTGTCGATTCAAATTTGAGACAGTTTCAAACGGCCGTGCGAGGCATGGTGCCGCAGCGAAGTGCTGCAGGGCACATCACGGAAACAATTGAAAATCGACTGTAAGTATATGAGCGACAAGCCTGGCAGCCCCGCCGTATCTGTCTTGGTTCGATGCAGGGGAAATGATCAGTCAAATAGCTCGCGGTGTCCGGCGCCCGGAAGAGTGTCCGGAAATGAGACGCTTTTTCTGGTTTTGAGCCGGTAATTCGGGCGATCTAAATCGGGCGTGATTCACATATTAAGGATGGACAAGGTTTGGCACGTAAATCGCTTATTCGGGCTGGCGTGTCGAAACGGGACGGCCGATTTGATCCGGCGGCAATGAGCCGAGGGTCGGTCGGAATCAGGGTTGTGGGCCGCAACCACCGCCGACGTCCGGGCGCGCATCGCGATAACGAGTTCCGTGCCCGCGGCTGCAAGCGGCGCGAACGATAAAAGGGATACAGACATGCTTCATCTTCACTCGAGCTACTCGGCGAATGCCATCCTCGATGCCCTCCCGGAGGACAGCATCCGCACCATCGCACCGCATCTCGAACTGGTCAGGATCAAGGCCGGGATGCTCGAGCGGGTCGGCGAACCGATGCGCCACGTGCATTTCCCGACGACGTCGATGATGTCGGTGCAGCACCTGATGGAGGACGGTGCGATGGTCGAAGTGGCGCAGGTCGGCCGCGAGGGAGTGGTCGGTCTGGCGACGCTGGTCGGTGGCGCCGCGGCGTCGCACCGGATCGAGGTCCGCATCGGCGGGATGGCCTATCGTGTGCCGAGCTGCGTGATGCGCGCCGAATTCGAGCGGTCGCCGGCGACCTACCGGCTGCTGCTCAGCTACTGCCAGGCCGCGATGGCGCAGATCTCGCGCAGCGCGCTGTGCAACCGGCATCACTCGGTCAGCGAGCAGCTCAGCCGCTGGCTGCTGCTCGCGCACGACCGCATCGACGGCGACGAACTGGCGGTCACGCAGCAGACGATCGCGAACATGCTCGGCGTGCGGCGCGAAGGCGTGACGGAAGCGGCCGGCAACCTGCAGGAAGCCGGACTGATCAGGCAGCGCCGCGGCCGCATCACGGTGCTCGACCGCGACGGCCTTGAACATCACGCGTGCGAATGCTACGACCTGATTCGCGCCGACTATCGCAGGCTGCTCGGCACGCGCGAGACGGCGAGGCCGACACCCGTTCGGCCCCGCATGCCGGACGGGCATCGCGGGTTCCCCGCACATGGTGCGTGACGATGCAGCCGAGGTTCGGTGGAACGAATGCGATGCGGCGTGCCGCGATCGCAGCGACCGACGCCGTACTCGTGCTGGCCGGCGCGCTCGCGGCGCAGGCGGCCTCGGGCCTCGCGTGGCGCGCGCTGTCCGACGCGCAGCGCGGCGCGATCGCGCTGCTGTGCGTGCTGACGGTGGCGTTGCTGCCGCGCTACCTGCGCACCGTGCGCGGCAGCGTGGCGCCGCAAGGCGGCACGCATGCGCTGACGCAGACGATCGTGGCGCTCGTCTGCGCGAGCGTGCTGACGGTGGGCGCCGCGATGTGGATCATGAACCGCGGCGGCACGATCACGACACGCTGGATCGCGCGCACGGTGCTGGCCGGCGACGCGGCGCTGCTGCTCGGCCGTGCCGCGCTGCTGGCGCTGGCACTGACGCGCGACGACCCGCGCGCGCGGCAGCGCCGCGTCGCGGTGGTCGGTGCGACGGCGTACGGGCGTGTCGCGGTCGAGCGGATGCAGCTCGCGCCGCAGGGCCCTTTCGTGGCGGCGTGCGTATTCGATGACGACGCGCCGGCTGCCGCGGGCGGCATCGGCGGCGTGCCGGTGATCGACGACTGGAACGCACTGCGCGACCTGATTCGCGGTGGCGAGATCGACGAGGTATGGCTCACGCTGCCGATGTCGCAAGAGTGGCGGATCCAGCGCATCGTCCGCGAGTTGCGCGACGAGTTCGTGGAATTGCGGCTGCTGCCCGACGTGCGGCAGATGGCGATGGTCGATCGCTCGGCGACCGACGTGCTCGGCATGCCGGCGATCAATCTCGCGACCACGCCGCGCTCGGCGCCGGAGCTGTGGGCCAAGTTCGCGTTCGACCGGCTGTTCGCATTCGGTGTGCTGATTCCGTTGCTGCCGCTGCTGTCGATGCTGGCGATCGCGGTCAAGCTGTCGTCGCCGGGGCCCGTGCTGTTCAGGCAGCGCCGCAAGGGCGTCGACGGCCGGGAGTTCGACATCCTGAAGTTCCGGACGATGCGCGTGCATCGCGCACAACCGGGCGTCGTGCGGCAGGCATCGCGCAACGATGCGCGCATCACGCGCGTCGGCGCGTTCCTGCGGCGCACGTCGCTCGACGAGCTGCCGCAGTTCTTCAACGTGCTGTTCGGGCAGATGTCGGTCGTCGGCCCGCGTCCGCATGCGATCGAACACGACGACCTTTACCGGCAACTGATCGACTGCTACATGTACCGCTACCGCGTGCGGCCCGGCATCACCGGATGGGCACAGGTGAACGGCTATCGCGGCGAGACGCGCAAGGTCGAGGCGATGGAGGCGCGCGTCAAGTTCGACCTGTTCTACATGCAGAACTGGAGCTTCTGGTTCGACATGAAGATCATCCTGTTGACGGTCGTGCGAGGGTTCATCGGCCGGAATGCCTTTTGAGGATTGCGAATCGTCCGGTGCGGTAAATCACGCCGGCGAATCCGTCGGTGGATCGATGCCGAACCGAAGGACAGACGCGATCATGCGGCGAATTGCTGCGCTGCGGCTGCGCTGACGGGCGTTGCGGCGTGAATCCTGCATCGTGTTTTCGCGTCCGTCCCCAGTTTCCGCAAGCCTTCACGTGCATCGCGGGGCACGCTGATTCCGGTCAACACACGCGTGTGCAATGGGTTTATCCTGCATCGAATGCGTCCGGCGCCTGATGCGTCCGGGCGCGTATCCGTGGCGCGGCGGCGCCGGTCGAACCTTGCCCGCCGCACACCGGCGCGACACTGCGCGCGACCATTTTCCGCGCGGAACCCGGAACAGGAGAGACGGCCATGGCGCTCGACGCACAACAACGGCAGACGCTGAAACAGCGGCTGAACGAGAGCGAGCAGACGTTACGTGCGGAGATACGCACGAGCGAAGACCAGCGCGCGTCGGAATCCTATGCAGATCTCGCCGGCGCGGCGCCGGACGAGGGCGACGAGGCGAATGCGGACCTGTTCGTCGACGTCGATCACGCATTGATCGGCATGAAACTGACCGAACTGCGCGCGGTCGGCCGCGCGCAGCAGCGGATGCGCGACGGCAGCTACGGCGAATGCATCGACTGCGACGGTTCGGTCGGCTACGAGCGCCTGCTGGCGCGCCCGGCCGCCGAACGCTGCACGCATTGCCAGTCGATCTACGAGCGGCACTACGCCACGACGCCGCGCGCCACCCTCTGACGTCGCGCCGCAACGTCGCTGCACGCGACGCCCGGCCGGCGTACGATGACGAACGTGCGCCCGGCGGCGTCGGCATGCGGCACCGCGCGGGCAGACGGCGTCGCGCACACGCGCGGCACCATCCACGTGGAAGGGAGCCACGCCGATCATGCCGATCCACAATGCCGGGTGTGCGGCCGTGTTCGCCGAGATCGCCGACATGCTCGAGATCCAGGGCGCCAATCCGTTCCGGGTGCGCGCGTATCGCAACGCCGCGCGCACGATCGCCGATTACGGGCGCGATATCGCGACGATGATCGCGAACGGTGACGATCTCGGGAAGATTCCGTCGATCGGGCCCGATCTCGCGTCGAAGCTGCGCGAGATCGCCGCGACCGGCACCTGCGAACTCCAGCAAACGCTGCGTCACGCACTGCCGGGCGCGATCGTCGAACTGCTCGACGTGCCGGGGCTCGGCGCGAAACGCGTGAAAGCGCTGCATGACGCGCTGCACGTCGATTCGCTCGAACAGCTTCGCGCCGAGGCGAAGAGCGGGCACGTGCGTGAATTGCCCGGCTTCGGCGCGAAAACCGAAGCCCATCTGCTCGAAGCGATCGACGACCGGCTGCAACGCGAACCCCAACGCTTCCTGCTGCCGGATGCGGCGCACGCGCTGCTGCCGCTGCTCGAACGCCTGCGCGCGATTGCGGGTGTCGGCAAGGCCGTGCCGGCCGGCAGCTTCCGCCGCCGCCGCGAGACGGTCGGCGATCTCGACATCCTCGTCACCGCACGCGACCCGCAGGCCGTCGCCGACGCGTTCGTCGGCTACGGCGAGGTGGCGCGCGTGCTGGCGCACGGCAAGACGAAGTCGAGTGTCGTGCTCGCGAGCGGGTTGCAGGTCGACCTGCGCGTCGTCGATGCCGATGCGTTCGGCGCGGCGCTCGTCTACTTCACCGGATCGAAGGCGCACAACATCGCGTTGCGCAGGATCGCGCAGGCCGGCGGGCTGAAGATCAACGAATATGGCGTGTTTCGCGGCGACGAACGGATCGCCGGCGCGACCGAGGCGTCGGTGTACGCGGCGATCGGGCTGCACGAAGTCCCGCCCGAATTGCGCGAGGATCGTGGCGAGATCGACGCGGCGCGCGCGGGCGCGCTGCCGGCGCTGGTCGAGCGCAAGCATGTGCATGGCGACCTGCATGCGCATACCGACGCATCGGCCGGCCGCGACAGCTTGCGCGCGATGGCCGATGCGGCACGCGCGCGCGGATTCGCGTACCTGGCCATCACCGACCGGGCACCGGATGCCGGCGGCGGCCGCAACGGCTTCGACTGGCTTGCCCGGCAACTCGACGAGATCGACCGCCTGAACGCGTCGTTCGACGATTTCGTGCTGCTCAAGGGCGTGGAGGCCGGCATTCTCGAGGACGGCAGCCTCGACGTGCCCGACGCGTTGCTCGGCCGGCTCGATCTCGTGGTCGGTGCGGTACGCGACGGCTTCGAGTTGTCGCGCGATGCGCAGACCGCGCGCGTGCTGCACGCGATGGACCAGCCGCATTTCACGATTCTCGCGCACCCGACGGGCCGCGTGCTCGGCGAGCGCGCCGCATGCGAACTCGACGTGGCACGCGTGATCGCGCATGCCGCGGCGCGCGGCTGTTTCGTCGAACTCGATGCGCAGCCGCGGCGGCTCGACCTGCCGGACATCTGGTGCCGCGAGGCCGCGAAGGCCGGCGTGCCGGTGGCGATCGGCTCGGATGCGTGCAGCACGGACGAACTCGACAATCTCGCATACGGCGTCGATCAGGCGCGACGCGGCTGGCTGACGCGGCCCGACGTGCTGAACACGCGCACGCTCGCGCAATTGAGGCCGCTGCTTGCACGCACGATGGGAGCGGATGGCACATCCAGGCGCCGCGGCTCGAAGGGCGCATGAACGCGGCAGGCGGGCGCGAGCCGCCCGCCGTGCGAGAAGGCGGTCACGTCATGCCAGCACGCCGGCCGCCGGCACGTAGGGCAGGCCGAGCGCCAGCGCGACCGCTTCGTACGTGATATGCCCGTCGCACACGTTCAGGCCGGCGCGCAGATGCGGATCGTCGGTCATCGCCTGCTTCCAGCCCTTGTCGGCGAGTGCGAGTGCGTGCCCGAGCGTCGCGTTGTTCAGCGCGAAGGTCGACGTGCGCGCGACCGCGCCGGGCATGTTCGCGACGCAGTAGTGCACGACGCCGTCGACGACGAAGGTCGGGTCCGCGTGCGTCGTCGCATGCGAAGTCTCGAAGCATCCGCCCTGGTCGATCGCGACGTCGACGACGACCGCCCCCTTGCGCATCGTCGCGATCATGTCGCGCGTGACGAGCCGCGGCGCCGATGCGCCCGGCACGAGTACGGCGCCGATCACGACGTCGGCATCGCGCACGGCTTCGTCGATCGTGTGCGCGTTCGAGCAGACGGTCGCGATCCGGTTGGCGAACACGAGGTCGAGCTGGCGCAGCCGGTTCACGTTGGTGTCGAGCACGGTGACGCGCGCGCCTAGGCCGACCGCCATCTGCAACGCGCCGGTGCCCACCACGCCCGCGCCGAGCACGACGACATGCGCGGCCGGCACGCCGGGCACACCGGCCATCAGCAGGCCGCGCCCGCCGCGCGGGCTTTCGAGGTGGGTCGCCGCGACCTGGATCGACATGCGCCCGGCCACCTCGCTCATCGGCGCGAGCAGCGGCAGGCCGCCGCCCGGGCCCGTCACGGTTTCGTACGCGATGCAGACGGCGCCGGATTTCACGAGTGCCGCGGCCTGTCCGGGATCGGGCGCGAGATGCAGGTACGTGTAGAGGATCTGCCCGCGCCGCAGCATCGCGCATTCCGCCGGCTGCGGCTCCTTGACCTTGATGATCATGTCGGCACGCGCGAAGACTTCGTCGGCGCCGTCGCAGAGCGATGCACCCGCGGCCGTGTAGTCGTTGTCGAGCAGGCCGATCGCGGTGCCCGCGCCGCGCTGCACCAGCACGCGGTGGCCGTGCCGAGTGAGTTCGCGCGCGCCGGCCGGCGTGAGGCCGACACGGTATTCGTGGTTCTTGATCTCCTTCGGCACGCCGATCAGCATGAGTCGCCTCCATGGCCTTCGTTATCGTTGTCGTGCAGGTGCGCCGTGCGGCCGATCGCGCGGATGCGTATCGACCGCGGTACTGGAATAACAGGGTAGTAGTGCGGGGAGGGAAGTCAAGCGGCCGGCCCGGGCGCACTGCATTGCAACATCGGTCGTGGCGCATTGCGACCGGAGGTCGCAATGCGCGCGCTGCCGGGTTTCGGTATCGTCATGTGTGTCGCGGCCCGGGGCCGCGCGCCGGCGTTTTGCCGGCAGCACGTCGAGATAACGACACAACGAGACGAGGGCATTGACCGACATGACCGGGGCGTATTTCAGCGTGCCGACGCTTTGCGCGATCGCGCTCATTCACGTGTACTGGGCGTTGGGTGGGCGGCGCGGCAAGCGTGCGGCCATTCCGGAGCAGGACGGCGAGCCGCTGCTGCGGCCGACCGCCATCGGCACGCTCGCCGTCGCGGCGGCATTGCTGGGCGGTGCGTGCGTGGTTGCCGCGCGGGCCGGCTGGCTGGGGCCGAACCCGTATCCCGGCACGATCTCGTTCGCGGTCGTTGCGCTCGCATTGATCTTCGCGGTGCGGGCCGTCGGCGATTTCCGTTACGTCGGCTTCTTCAAGCGGATTCGCGGGTCGCGTTTCGCACGGATGGACACACTGTATTACTCGCCGCTGTGCGCGGCGCTGGCGCTGTCCATCGCATCGATGTTCTGGCCGCGGTGACCGCGCGTCTCAGCGTGCAGGCGCGTCCCGCTCCGTAAGGTATTCGGCCGGCACGGCATCCGTCAGCCATACGCCGTTTTCGGCGACGAAGAACGTGTGGCCCTGCCGATGCATGCGCTGCGCATCGACCTCGAGAATCACGGGCACGCCGTAGCGCGTGCCGACGGCCAGCGCGGTCCGGATGTCCGGCGACAGATGCACGTGATGACGGGCGCCGGGTATCAGCCCTTGCGTCCGAATCGAATCCAGGAAGCGCGTCGCGGTGCCGTGATAAAGACGCTCGGGCGGTTGCGCGGCCGGATAGCGGCGCTGCACGACGGGCGTCGAATGGCCTTGTACCGCGCGGATGCGTCGGCCGTCGTCGGAGAGCGCGAAGCGCTGCTTGTCGTTGGTCGCGCAGACGGTTTCGAGCGTCGCGCGATCGATGGGATGCCCCAGGCGGGCGATGCCGGCGATCAGTTCGTCGATGTCGGCCCAGCCTTCCGGGTCGAGCCGCAGCCCGATCGTTTGCGGCGCGTGGCGCAGCAGGTAGCTGAGGGTTCGGCTGATGCGGGTCGCGTCGGCCGCCGGCAGTTCATTCTTCTGTGGTCTCATGAGACGCGGAGGCTACCAGAGCACGATGCGAACCGGCACCCACGGGTGCGCCGCGTGGCTGGAAAGCCACAGCCTTCCGCGAAACCCGACACACGACAATCCTTTCCCTGACGCCCGTGTCGGCGGGTAATCGCGCGAATCCTTTCGCGTTCCTGCTTCTGGATTTTTCAATTGTTGCGATTTTCGATGCATTGAATTGCATTGGCGTACCTTTGAATGGAACCGGTTCCATATATAATTCGCGGCACTTGTCGCCGGGCCCGAAAGAGGGTCGTGCACGTTGCGCTTGCTGTCGGCAAACGCGACGTCTAAGTTGAATGAGGGTCATGAGCGATGAGGGGCAGATGCAGGCAGATGCCGGTATTTGTCAGACGATAGGGCTCACAAAGAAGCCGATCCGTGCAGCGCAGCCTGAACCGGCGCGATGCGCGGCCGCATGAAGGCGCTGCCGCGCATTGCACGGGCGGCGCCTGCATCGAGGTTGTTCGCAACAGACGAAAGAACAGGACGGCCAGCCGGTTGCGGCAAGGCTGCCATGCCGGACATGCCGCATGCGGAGTGCGCGCGTCCGGGCCCCGAGATCCCCAACGATCAACATCCGACCATGTCCACGCCACCTGACAAACCCAACTCGCGCCGCCGTTTCCTGCGCACGTCGGTCGCGCTCGTGCCGATCGCGTCGGTCGCCGGCTGCGACCTGCGCTCGTCGTCGCCTTCCGCGACGACCGGCAACGCGCCCGGTGCATCGGCCAGCGCCGAACGCGCCCCGTACAAGCCGACCTTCTTCGATGCGAAGGAATGGGCGTTCGTCCAGGCCGCCGTCGACCGGCTGATTCCGGCCGACGCCGAAGGCCCCGGCGCGCTCGAATCGGGCGTGCCCGAATTCATCGACCGCCAGATGGAGACGCCGTATGCGCACGGCGCGACCTGGTACATGCAGGGGCCGTTTCAGCAAGGCGTGCCCGAGCTTGGCTACCAGTTGAAGCTGGTGCCGCGCGACATCTACCGGCTCGGTATCGCGGCGGTCAACCGCTATTGCGAGAAGACCCACGGCAAGGCGTTCGCAGATCTCGACGCGCCGACGCGCGACGCCGTGCTCGGCGCGCTGGAGAAGGGCGGCGCGCAGATCGACGACGTGCCGCCCGGCGTGTTCTTCGGCCAGTTGCTGCAGAACACGCGCGAAGGCTATTTCTGCGATCCGGTGCATGGCGGCAATCACGACATGGCCGCGTGGAAGATGATCGGTTTTCCCGGCGCACGCGCGGACTTCATGGATTTCGTCAACCAGAGCGGCAAGCCCTATCCGTACGGCCCCGTCTCGATCAACGGGGAGCGCAGCTGATGGCCGCAGAGAAAAAACCGCATGTCGATGCGGTGATCGTCGGCTTCGGCTGGACCGGCGCGATTCTCGCGAAGGAACTGACCGAAGCGGGCTTGAACGTGGTCGCGCTCGAGCGCGGCGAGTATCGCGACACCTATCCGGACGGCGCGTATCCGAACACGATCGACGAACTGACCTACAACATTCGCAAGAAGCTGTTCCTCGACCTGTCGAAGACGACGGTGTCGATCCGCCACGGGCTGCAGGACACCGCGCTGCCGTACCGGCAGCTCGCCGCGTTCCTGCCGGGTGAAGGCGTGGGCGGCGCGGGCCTGCACTGGTCGGGCGTGCATTTCCGGATCACGCCGGAAGAGCTGCGCCTGCGCAGCCACTATGAAGAGCGCTACGGCAAGAAGTTCATCCCCGAAGGGATGACGATCCAGGACACCGGCGTGACCTACGACGAGCTCGAGCCGCATTTCGATTTCGCGGAGAAGGTGTTCGGCACGTCGGGGCAGGCGTACAAGGTCGGCGGCAAGGTGGTCGGCGACGGCAACGTGTTCGAGGCGAACCGCAGCGACAACTTCCCGCTGCCCGCGCAGCTCAACACGTATTCGGCGCAGCGCTTCTCCGATGCAGCGAAGTCGCTCGGCCTGCATCCGTACCGGCTGCCGTCGGCGAACACGTCGGGCCCGTACACGAACCCGTACGGCGTACAGATGGGCCCGTGCAACTTCTGCGGCTACTGCAGCGGTTACGCGTGCTACATGTACTCGAAGGCGTCGCCGAACCTGAACATCCTGCCCGCGCTGAAGCAGGCGCCGAACTTCGAGCTGCGCTCGAAGTGCCACGTGCTGCGCGTCGACCTCGACGACACGAAGAAGCGCGCGACGGGCGTGACCTATGTCGACCCGGCCGGGCGTGAAGTGCACCAGCCGGCCGATCTCGTGATCGTGGCCGCGTTCCAGTACCACAACGTGCACCTGCTGCTGCTGTCGGGCATCGGCAAGCCGTACGACCCGATCTCGGGCGAAGGCGTGGTGGGTCGCAATTTCGCGTACCAGAACCTGTCGACGATCAAGGCGTTCTTCGACAAGGACACCTATACGAATCCATTCATCGGCGCGGGCGGCAACGGCGTCGCGGTGGACGATTTCAACGCGGACAACTTCGACCACGGCCCGCTCGGCTTCGTCGGCGGCTCGCCGCTGTGGGTGAACCAGGCCGGCGTGAAGCCGATCAGCGGCATCGCGACGCCGCCCGGTACGCCGCAGTGGGGCTCGGCGTGGAAGAAGGCGGTCAAGGACAACTACGCGCACACGATCTCGATGGACGCGCACGGCACCAACATGTCGTATCGCGACGTGTACCTCGACCTCGATCCGACCTATCGCGATTCGTACGGCCAGCCGCTGCTGCGGATGACCTTCGACTGGAAGGACAACGACATCAAGATGGCGCAGTACGTGACCGGGCAGATGAAGAAGATCGCGGAGGCGATGGGGCCGAAGGCGATCGGCGTGTCGACGCGCGAGTTCGGCAAGCACTTCGATTCGCGCGCGTACCAGACGACCCACCTCGTCGGCGGCGCGATCATGGGCACCGACCCGAAGACGAGCGTGCTGAACCGCTACCTGCAGTGCTGGGACGTGCACAACGTGTTCGTGATGGGCGCATCGGCGCTGCCGCAGGGCATCGGCTACAACCCGACCGGGATCATCGCGGCGCTGGCCTACTGGTCGGCACGTGCGATCCGCGAGCAATACCTGAAAAATCCCGCTCCGCTGGTGACCGTATGAAGAGGACGATGAACCACAACGTCGCGCGCCGGATGTCGCGCGCGCTGGCGGCCGGCGCGGCCTGGGCCGCGCTCGGCTTCGCAGGCTCGACGGCGTTCGCGCAGCCGGCTGCGCCTGCGGCGGCTTCCGGCCCGGCGACTGCAACTGCGGCCCGATCCGCCGACGCGAACCTGATCAAGCGCGGCGAATACCTCGCGCGCGCGGGCGACTGTATCGCGTGCCATACCGCGAGCGGCGGCAAGCCGTTCGCGGGCGGGCTGAAATTCGACACGCCGATCGGCGGCATCTATTCGACGAACATCACGCCGGACCCGAAGACGGGCCTCGGCGGCTGGACTTACGAGGACTTCACGCGCGCGGTGCGCGAAGGCGTGCGCAAGAACGGCGACTCGATGTATCCGGCCATGCCGTTCCCGTCGTACGCGCGCCTGACCGACGACGACATGAAGGCGCTGTACGCGTACTTCATGCACGGCGTCGCGCCCGTCGAGCACGAGAACCGTGCGGTCGACATCGTGTGGCCGCTGTCGATGCGCTGGCCGCTTACGATCTGGCGCAAGATGTTCGCCCCGACGCCGAAGCCGTTCGACGCGGCGCCGTACACCGATCCGGTGGTCGCGCGCGGCGCGTATCTCGTGCAGGGTCTCGGCCACTGCGGCGCGTGCCACACGCCGCGTGCGCCGACGATGCAGGAGCGCGGGCTGACCGACGCGGACGGCCCGGACTTCCTGGCCGGCGGTGCGGCGATCGACGGCTGGGTGCCGACGAGCCTGCGCGGCGAGCCGCGCACGGGCCTCGGCACGTGGAACGAAACCGAGATCGTGCAGTTCCTGAAGACGGGCCGCACGCTGCGCACGGCTGCATTCGGCGGGATGACGGACGTGGTCGGCCACAGCATGCAGCACATGACCGACGACGACCTGAACGCAATCGCGCGCTACCTGAAGACGCTGCCGCCGCGCGTGCAGGGCGAGCAGCCGCACGTGTACGACGCGGCGGCTGCCAAGGCCCTGCAGGCCGGCGATGCGAGCAAGCCGGGCGCGGCCGTCTATCGCGACAACTGCACGGCCTGCCACCGCAGCGACGGCCATGGCTACACGCGCGTGTTCCCGGCGCTCGCCGGCAACCCGGTCGTGCAGGGCGACGATCCGACCTCGCTGATCCACGTCGTGCTGGAAGGCAGCGCGCTGCAGGGCACGCGCACCGCGCCGTCGACGTTCACGATGCCGCCGTTCGGCTGGCGCCTGTCGGACCAGGAAGTCGCGGACGTGTCCAACTTCGTGCGCACGAGCTGGGGCAACACGGGGGCGCCGGTGACCGCCGCGCAGGTCGCGAAGGTGCGCAAGAGCGTGCCGTCGACCCGGCCCGAACCGCCGCCGGGCGCGCGGTTCCCGCAAGCGTCGCGCTGACGGGGGCGGCGGGGCGCCCGTCCCGCCTGTCCGATGTGCTTCAAGGCGCCGCGCGATCCGCGCGGTGCCTTTCGATTCGCCGGGGTTGTACCCCGCCAAGGCGCGCCGCCGCGTGAATTTTTCGCGGCGGCGCGCCATTCTTGCGCCTCATCCCTTATCCTTTCGTTCTTGAACCTTACTAAATCGTTACAAGAACTCGGGAGGGGGGATGCCTCATGACATCAGCCTGATTGCGTTGCTCGCGGCCGGTTTCGGTCTCGCGATGGTCTTCGGTTACTTCGCGTCGCTGCTGAAAATGCCGCCGCTCGTCGGCTATCTGCTCGCCGGGATCGTGATCGGCCCCGGCACGCCCGGTTTCGTCGGCGACCTGTCGCTCGCGCAGCAGCTCGCCGAAGTCGGCGTGATGCTGCTGATGTTCGGCGTCGGCCTGCATTTCTCGCTCGGCGATCTGCTCGCGGTGCGCAAGATCGCGCTGCCGGGGGCCATCGTCCAGATCACGGTGGCCACGCTGCTCGGCGGCGGCCTCGCGCTCACCTGGGGCTGGAGCGTCGGTGCGGCGCTCGTGTTCGGGCTCGCGCTGTCGGTGGCGAGTACCGTCGTGCTGCTGCGTGCGCTCGAAGGGCGCGGGCTCGTCGAGACGGTCAACGGGCGCATCGCGGTCGGCTGGCTCGTCGTCGAGGATCTCGTGATGGTGCTCGTGCTCGTGCTGCTGCCGCCCGTCGCGGGGCTGCTCGGCGGCACGCCGCCCGGCGACGCGCACGCGGCCGGCGGCAGCGTGTGGGGCACGCTCGGTGTCACGATGCTGAAGGTCGCGGCGTTCATCGCATTGATGCTGGTGGTCGGCAAGCGCGTGTTCCCGCGCATTCTGTGGCTCGTCGCGCGCACGGGCTCGCGCGAGCTGTTCACGCTGTGCATGATCGCGGCCGCGGTCGGCATCGCGTTCGGCGCGGCGAAGCTGTTCGACGTGTCGTTCGCGCTCGGCGCGTTCTTCGCCGGGATGATGATGCGCGAGTCGGAGTTCAGCCGGCGCGCGGCCGACGAGACGCTGCCGCTGCGCGATGCGTTCTCGGTGCTGTTCTTCATTTCGGTCGGGATGCTGTTCGACCCGAAGATCCTGCTCGCGGAGCCGCTGCACGTGATCGAGGTCGCGGCGATCGTGGTGATCGGCAAGACGCTTGCGGCGGTCGCGCTCGTGATCGCATTCCGCTATCCGCTGAATACCGCGCTGACGGTCGGCGCGGGCCTCGCGCAGATCGGCGAATTCTCGTTCATCCTCGCGGGGCTCGGCCGTGCGCTCGGGCTGCTGTCGGCCGAGGGGCAGAGCCTGATCCTCGCGGTCGCGCTGATCTCGATCGCGATGAACACGCTGCTGTTCGCGATGATCGATCCGGCGCTTGCGTGGATCCGCAAGCATTCGGCGTTCGCGCGCAAGCTCGAGGCGCGCGACGATCCGCTCGCCGCGTTGCCGATGTCGACGCCGCAGACGCATCTCACCGGGCAGGTCGTGATCGTCGGCTACGGCAAGGTCGGCACGCGGATCGCCCATGCGCTCGACGAGCGCGGCATCGCGTACGTCGTCGTCGAGCAGAATCGCGAGCTCGTCGAGAAATTGCGCGCGGAAGGCGTTGCCGCCGTGTCGGGCGATGCGATCGAGCCGATCGTGCTCGTGCAGGCGCATATCGCGCGCGCCGGGATGCTGGTCGTCACGCTGCCCGACGTGTTCGACGTACGGCAGATCGTCGAGATCTCGCGCACGCTCAACCCGGCGCTCGAGGTCGTGCTGTGCACGAACAGCGGCGACGAGGCCGCGCTGCTGTCGAACGAGGGTATCGGCACCGTGTTCATGGGCGAGACCGAACTCGCGCGCGGGATGACCGAGCATGTGCTCGGCAGGATGGCGAAGCCGGTCGCGGCCGCGCATTGACGGCGCACGGCAGCGCGCCGGGCGGCCCACGCAGCCGCCGGCGCCGCCTGCTTCGGTTTCAGTAGAACGTCTCGAGCGTCAGCTCCTGCGCCATCACGCGATTGCCGGCCAGCAGGCCGCCGTCGACGGGCAGCGCGACGCCCGTGATGATCCGCGCCGCAGGCGAGCACAGGAACAGCGCGGCCTGCGCGACGTCGTCCGGCGTCGCGAAATCGTCGAGCGGATACCACTTCCTCAATTGCTCGAACACCTGCGGGTTGCGCTGCACGCGCGCTTCCCACGCGGGCGTCTTCACGGTGCCCGGCAGCACGATGTTCGCGCGCACGCCGTCGCGGCCGAATTCGATCGCGAGCGATTTCGTGTAGCTGATCAACCCGGCCTTCGCCGCGCTGTACGCCGGATGCCCGAGCGCATGCACGCCGTTGACCGAACCGATGATCGCGATTGCGCCGCGCCCGCGTGCGCGCATGCCGGGCAGCACGGCTTCGACGCTCATGTAGGTGGCCGTCAGGTTCGCGTCGAGATCCGTGCGCCAGGTGGCGGGCGTCGTGTCGCGCAGCGTGGTCGACGCGGCCGTGCCCGCGTTGGCGACGAGCACGTCGGCCTGCGGATGCGATTCGAGCGTCGATTGCAGCCGCTCGGCGTCGGTCAGGTCGTCGACGACCGGCGTTACGTGCGCGTCGCCGAGCGTATCGATGAAGCGGTCGAGCGCCGCGCGGTCGCGATCGAGCGCGAGCACGCGGTCGCCGGCGGCGAGGAAGATGCGGCACAGCGCCTGGCCGATGCCGCCGGCGGCGCCCGTCACGAGGGTGGTGCGTGTCATGTCGGCTCCTTGTGCCGGCTCACAGGCCGAGCGCGGCGCGCGCCTGCTTTTCGTTGTCGCGCGTGATCAGCGTGCCGGACGTCAGCACGAGCGGCGGTGGCGCTTGGTTCTTCGTGATCCAGTCGTACATGTCGATGCTCGTCTGGTAGCCGTGCTGGCGCGGATTCAGCAGGATCGAGCCGTAGAAGCCCGTCGGCTTCGGCTTCGCGAATTCGTTGAGCGCGATCTGGCTGCCGTTGATGCCGACCGCGACCATCGCGTCCGCGCCGATGCCGCGCCCCTCGGCGGCGCGCACCGCGCCGACCGTCGTGTCGTCGTTCGAGCCGAACGCGACCCAGCGCTTGAAATTCGCATGCTTGGTGAGCGCGATGTTCGCCGCGTTGAACGCGCCTTCGGTGTCGGCCGTCATTTCTGGCGCATCGATCACGTTCGCGGCCGGGAAGCCGGCGGCCTTGAGCGCATCGACCGCGCCGGTCGTGCGTTCGCGTGCGGTCGGCAACTGGTCGTACGCGATCCGGATGATGCCGACCTCGGCCGGGTTCCAGCCGCGCCGCTTCGTCTCGTCCGCGATCGCCTGGCCGACCTGCTGGCCGATCTTGTACGCGGAGATGCCCATGTGCGGCACGCCCTGGAGCGGTGCACCGCGGCCGTCGACGAGCTGGTCGTCGACCGACATCAGCTTGATCCCCGCGCGCTTCGCCTTAGCCGCGATGCCGGGGCCGAGTTTCACGTCGGGTGCGCAGATGATCACGCCCTGTGCCTTTTGCGCGGCGAGGCTGTCGAGCGCGGTCGATACCTTTTCGCCGCTCGGCGTCGCGATCTTGATCAGCGTGAAATGCTTTTCCTTCGCCGCCTGGTCGGCGAAGCGCCATTCGTCCTGGAACCACGGATCGTCCGGCTGTTTGACGAGGAAGCCGATTTTCACGTCGGCGGGGTCGGCGGCATGGGCGGGTACCCCGCCGACCAGTGCCGCGCTCGCGATGGCCAGTGCGAGCGTCTTCCAGTGGAATCGCATGCGTCTCTCTCCTTTTTTGTAGTCGCGCGCACGGGCAGGGCTGCCCGACACGCGGAAAAATTGTAGGAGGAGCGAGCGGGAACGCTCAAATGATGCGCGGCGTTCCTAGAAAGTGGGACAGTGCCCGATGGCGGGGAAATGCGTGGCGGCCGGGGGCCGCCGGTGTGCCGCGCGCGCCGGCGGGCGCCGTGTCGCGAGGACGTGCCGCGCTCATCCGGCCGCGGTGGCCGGCTGCGCCGGGACTTTCGACGGCGCGGCAGTCTTCAGCGGTGCGGCGGTTTTCGGTGCCGCAGCCGTCCTGGTTTGCGCAGCCGCTTGCGGCGCGGCCACCGTCTTCTGCGGCGCGGCGGGCTTCGCCGGCGGCGTTTTCTCGGGCTCGACCGGCGCGTCGGGCGGCACGCCGAGCAGTTGCAGCGACCCGCTCGTGACCGACGCGAACACCGGGCCGGCCACCGTGCCGCCGTAGTAGCCCTTGCCGCGCGGCTCGTCGATCATCACCGCGACGATCAGGCGCGGGTTGCTCATCGGCGCCATCCCCGCGAACAGCGCGCGGTACTTGCCCTTCGCATAGGTCGCGCCGACCTGCTTGCGCGCGGTACCGGTCTTGCCGCCGATCCGGTAGCCGTCGACGCGCGCGCGGCGGCCCGTACCGCCTTCGCCGACCGCCATTTCGAGCATCGAGCGGATCGACGCGGCCGTTTGCGGCGACGTCACGCGGTGGCCGCGATGCGCGTCGATCGTTTGCTGGTCGGTGCCGTTCTTCAGCAGCGACACCGGGTGCAGCGTGCCGTCGCCGGCATAGGCCGTATAGGTTTGTGCGATCTGCAGCAGCGACATCGACAGGCCGTAGCCGTATGCCATCGTCGCCTGCTCGATCGGCCGCCAGCGCTTGTAGCCGCGCAGCCGGCCCGACGCGACGCCCGGGAACGTCAGTTCCGGCGCGCGGCCGATCCCGTATTCCTGGTACTTGTTCCAGATCGTTTCGGCGGGCAGGTTCAGCGCGAGCTTCGCGAGCGCGACGTTGCTCGACTTCTGCAGTGCCTGCGAGACCGTCAGCGAGCCGTGGTTCGACGTGTCGTGGATCACGGCCGGGCCGATCTTGTAGGTGCCCGGCGACGTGTTGATGATCGTGTTCGGCGTGACCTTGCGTTCGTCGATCGACAGCGCGACGACGAGCGGCTTGATCGTCGAGCCCGGTTCGAACGTGTCGATCACCGCGCGGTTGCGCAACTGCTGGCCGGTGAGGCGCGCGCGGTCGTTCGGGTCGAAGGTCGGGTAGTTCGCCAGCGCGAGGATCTCGCCGTTCTGCGCGTCGAGCACCACGACGCTGCCGGCCACCGCGTTGTTCTCGATCACGGCCGCCTTGAGCTGGCTGAACGCGAGCTGCTGGATGCGGCGGTCGATCGTCAGCTCGATCGTCGCGCCATGCTGCGCCGGGACGAGCGGGCGCGTGTCCGACACGATGCGGCCGAGCCGGTCGCGGATCACCTCGCGCTGCCCGGACGTGCCCGACAGGCGCGCATTCGCCGCGAGCTCCACGCCTTCCTGGCCCTTGTCCTCGACGTTCGTGAAGCCGACCACGTGCGCGGCCGATTCGCCTTCCGGGTAGAAGCGCTTCGAATCGGCGATCTGCGTGATGCCGTCGATCGCGAGCTTGTCGAGCCTGCCTGCGGTGTCGGCGTCGACCTGCCGCTTGAGCAGCACGAACGTCTTGTCGTTGCCGAGGCGCCGCTTGACCTCGACGAGCGGCATGTCGAGCAGCTTCGAGATCTGCGGGTAGTCGGTGTCGGCGACCTGCTTCGGGTTCGCCCAGATTTCATAGGTCGACAGGCTGACGGCGAGCATCGCGCCGTTGCGGTCGACGATGCGCCCGCGCGTCGCGTCGAGCTCGATCGTGCGCTGGTAGCGTTTCTGGCCCTGGCCGACGTAGAACTCCTTGTTCGCGACCTGCACCCAGAACGCGCGGCCGATCAGCGCGGCGAACGCGAGGAACACGATGATCACGATCAGCTTCGAGCGCCACATTGGCAGGCGCGACGCGAGCATCGGGTTCTTGGTCGCGGCCGCGTACGGATCGGCGGGGTGGGTCTTCTTTTTCACGCTCATGCAATGGCCGGGTCGGGCCGCCGGAGGGCGGCGAGTCAGTCTGAATAATGCGATTGTAATAAATGAGTAAACGCCGTGTGGGGAAAGTATGTTCCGGCCCCGTGAAAAGCCGCAAATCGGCGATCCGGCAAAGGGCGGAACAGGGCGTACGAAAAGAGGGCGGAAGCGGAGCTTCACCGACGCAGCAGGCGATTGAAGGCGGCCGATTCTGCGCGTATCGATCCGCTCACACGATCTCCTGGACAATCGATGCCGACCGCTCCCCCAGCGCGCGGTCAATTGCCCGGCTCGCGATTATTTATTTGCACCAGAAAATGAAAACGCCCCGAAAAGGGGCGCCGCTAATACTGAATATCGAAATGAATATCACTGAAACCGGAATAAACCCGAAAACCGCAGACGAATTACGTCGATCATTTCTACCGGGTGACGGAAATGAATTCCCGGTATTCCGGCTCGCTCGTGCAGCGATCGACCGCCTGCAGCCGCCATGCACCGGGGTGATTGCCGGCGAGTACGGCGGAGCCCTGTTCGCGCTGGGTCGCACCGAACGACAGTCCCTTCAACTGGCACACGGCATTCCCGCCATCAGCCGCGCAGAGCGCCATCGCACCCTCGACGTCGCGGACCTTGCCCCAGGCCGGAAGATCGATGCCCTGATGTGCCTCGCGCGACCACAGTCCTTCGTCGGTGTCGACCCACAGTACCGCGAACGAGTTTCGGGTTGCTGATTCGCTGCCATTAATCCGAATGGTGAGGCGCATTGTGATCGTCTCCAAAAAATGAACATTCGACCGTTTTGACTTGATCAGTCTAGATAGACTGGTGTGAAACGCAAGTGATAATCCTCAATAAATCCGAATTGAGTTCATTGCGGTTTCAGATGAAACGACGTCTGACGATTCATGGTTATTCCGGCAGCGCGCGCAGGCACACGCCTAACGGCGATCGCGGCGCCGATCAGGGCCCGGTCGATCTTCGAGACATGGGATGACATCGCCGCGAGGCGCGTCGATCTGTCGCGCGCGACCGGCCGCGGAAACCGGGCCGGCCGACGCGGTTCCGCCATGCCGGAGGGTGGCGCGACCGGAAGTTGCGGCGTTCCGACTGCATTGCTGGACGACAGACTCCGACAATCGCATACAAATCGGCACACTTTCACGAAACTTTCGGGACAGACTTGCCTGCGGTCGGGCCCCACACTGAGATATTCCCGATCCAGTGCCGCGGACGCCCGTCCTCGGCGGCTGCCGCCGCCTCGTGCCAGAGACGCGATCGACGCGATCGCGGGCCGCACGCCCGATCGGGACTGCCGGGGCGCGCGTCAGGCCCCGGCCCGGCCGGTGAGCCGTGCGCAGCCCGCAACCGCGGGCGCCGCGCCGCCCGGCCGATTCTTCGAAGGAGACTATCGTGCTGATCTGGAAAACCGCGTTGTCGCTCAACTGGCGGACGAGCCTCGTGTCGCCGGCCAGCGCACCGGTCGCGGCGGCGAACGTCGGGCGGCTGGTGCTGACCGGCGCAACCGGCTTCATCGGCAGTACCGTCCTGACGGCGCTCGTCAATGCGGGGCTGCTCGACCGCATCGTCTGCGTCGTGCGCGCGCAGGATCGCGGCCATGCCGTCGCGCGGCTGCGCGAAGCGGCGCTGCGCGCGGGGCTGGCGCCGTACTGGGCGTCGCGCCTGACCGACGCGAACGTGATCGTCGGTGCGCTCGGCGACGTGTGGCAGGGCGCCGACGCACCGCGCCTCGCCGCCGCGACGCACGTGATTCACTGCGCCGGCCATGCGTCGCCGGCCGACGGCGCGCACCTGCGGGCCGACATCGCCGATGCGGTGCGCTTCGCCGAGCGTTTTGCACGGGCGCCGCGCCTGCTGCGCTTCGTCTACGTCGGCACGGCCTACGCGCATGCGGGCCGTGGCGGGATCGTGCAGGAAGAGGCGGCGGGCGACGCGGCGAACGACGTCGCGCGCGACGAAGAAGGCCTGCCGGGCGCGGTGCTCGCCGCGGACTACCTGCACGCGAAGGCGGAGACCGAGCAGCGCCTGCGTGCGCTGGGGCTGCCGCTCGTCGTGGTGCGGCCGTCGCATGTGGTCGGCCACACGGTGCTCGGTACGCGGCCCGCGCCGAATTCGTTCTGGATGTTCCGGCTGGCGCATGCCGCACGCCGCTTCACCGCGCGACCGATGACGCGCATCGATATCGTGTCGGTCGACGACGTGGCGCGCGCGACGATGCTGCTGGCCGTCAAGCCGACGCTCGCACACGACCTGTATCACGTGTCGGCCGGCGACGAGGCGCCGCAGGTCGCGCAGATCGTGCGTGCGATGGACGAGGCGGCGGGGATGACCGGCGCACCGCGCTACGCGGCGTGTGCGCCGGCCGAATTGCCGCTCGTGGTGCGCGACGTGCTCGGGCGAACCGATCCGGCACTCGAGCGCGTGATCGGCCGGGCGTTGCAGCGCTGCGGGGAATTCGCGACGGTCGATCGCGTGTTCGACAACCGTCGCGTGCGCGACGAAATCGATTTCGAGCCGCTGCCGTTCATCGATTACGTCGAGGAATGCATGCGCACGTCGCGCGGCGTGGCCGTGACCGAGCTGATGCGCGGCGCAGTGCATTGACCGCCCGCGCCGCACCGGCCCCCGTTCCCGCGGCTGGCGGGAACGGGGGCCGTCATCACGTGTTGCCGCCGAGCTCGATGAGCCGGTCGAGCGCGCGATAGATGTCTTCGAGGCCGTCCTCGCCGAACCGAGATTCGAGCTGCCGGTACTGCTCGTCGATCCGCGGGCCGATTTCCGTGACCAGTTTCCTGCTTTGCGGCGTCAGGCTCACCAGCAGCCGGCGCTGATCTTCCTGCGCGCGCGTGCGCGTGATCAGGCCGTCGCGCTCCATCCGTTCCAGCACGCCCGTGAGGCTCGGGCTCAGGATGCAGCAGCGCCGCGCGATCTGTCCCGCTTCGAGCGCTTGCGCCGGTTCGCCGTCGAGCACGCGGATGATCCGCCATTGCTGTTCGGTCAGCGCGAATTCCTTGAGAATGGGGCGGAACAGACCCATCAGCGTTTCGCGGGCCTCGAGCAGCAGCATGGCCAGGTTGCGATGGTCGAGCGTACGGTTCATCGGGGTGAGCAGTGGACGGGGACGCATCAATCTTAACAGCCGAAAGGCGTGAATTTCGCGTATCAGGGTAATCGAGGTTGCCAGCGTTCGATTGTTTACTTAAGATGTTAAGTATTGACGATGCGCCGCGACGCGCGGCAGGGGAATGACGCATGGAGCTGTCTTGCATGACCGCCGCGGCGCCGCCGTTGCCGGTCGCCATCGGTACCGTCTACGGTGCGCTGCTCAACGAGCGTGCGGCGCTCGACGCGCTCGGCGATGCCGTGAACGCACCGCCTTATGGCCGCCCGCCGCAGGCGCCGATCCTGTACATCAAGCCCGCCAACACGCATGCGGCCGACGGCGCGACCGTCGTCGTGCCGGCCGGCGTCGACTCCCTGGAGATCGGCGCGTCGGTGGCCGTCGTGTTCGCCCGGCGCGCGACGCGCGTGCCGGCCGCGCTGGCGCTCGACTACCTTCACGGCTTCACGCTCGCCAGCGACGTGTCGGTCCCCCATCCCGACTACTACCGTCCCGCCGTGCGCTTCAAGTGCCGCGACGGGTTCTGCCCGATGGGCCCGGCCATCGTGCCGGCCGCCGCGCTTGGCAATGTCGACACGATCGGCCTGACCGTGCGGATCGACGGCGAGGTGGCCGTGTCCGCCTCGACGGCCACGCTGATCCGCTCCGTGCGCGAACTGATCGCCGACGTGACGGCCTTCATGTCGTTCGACGCGGGAGATGTGTTGCTGCTCGGCGTCGCGGGCGGCGCACCGCGCGCCCGCGCGGGCAGCACCGTCGAGATCGCCGCCGCCGGCATCGGTACCTTGCGGCACACGCTGATCGCGGAGGAAACACGATGAAGATGGCACGCGTGATCTACAACGGCGCATTGCATGCGGCCGAACCGGCCGGCGACGGCGCGATCCGTCTCGATACGGGGCGGGTCGTTGCCGAGGACGCGGTTGCGTGGCTGCCGCCCGTCGCGCCGCGCACCACGTTCGCGCTCGGCCTCAACTACGCCGACCATGCGAAGGAGCTCGCGTTCAAGGCGCCGAGCGAACCGCTGATCTTCCTGAAGGGGCCGAACACGTTCATCGGCCACCGGTCGCGCACCGTGCGCCCGGCGGACGCCACCCACATGCATTACGAGTGCGAGCTGGCCGTCGTGATCGGCCGGCCCGCGCGCAACGTGAGCCGCGCGCAGGCGCTCGACTACGTGGCCGGATATACGGTCGCGAACGACTACGCGATCCGCGACTATCTCGAGAACTACTACCGTCCGAACCTGCGCGTGAAGAACCGCGACACCTGCACGCCGCTCGGGCCGTGGTTCGTCAGCCGCGACGAGATCGGCGATGCGGGCGACCTGACGCTGCGCACGACGGTGAACGGCCGGGAGACGCAGCGCGGCAGCACGCGCGACATGATCTTCGACGTGCCGGCGTTGATCGAGCACATCAGCGGTTTCATGACGCTCTCGCCGGGCGACCTGATCCTGACCGGTACGCCCGAGGGGCTGGCGGACACGAAGCCGGGCGACGAGGTCGTGACCGAGATCGAAGGGATCGGCCGGCTCGTGAACACGATCGTCGGCGAAGCAGACTACTATCGCGCCGGCTGAGCCCGTCGCCCAAGGAGAGAGCATGACCATCAAGCACTGGATCGACGGCCGCGAAGTCGAGAGCCGCGAGACGTTCACGACGCTGAATCCCGCGACGGGGGAAGTCATCACCGACGTCGCATCGGGCGGCGAGGCCGAAGTCGATGCGGCCGTGCGCGCCGCGAAGGAAGCCTTCCCGAAATGGGCGAACACGCCCGCCAAGGAGCGCGCGAAGCTGATGCGCAAGCTCGGCGAGCTGATCGAGAAGAACGTGCCGATGCTCGCGGCGCTGGAGACGCAGGACACCGGCCTGCCGATCGCACAGACGAGCAAGCAGCTGATACCGCGCGCGTCCGAGAACTTCAACTTCTTCGCGGAAGTGTGCGTGCAGATGAACGGCCGCACCTATCCGGTCGACGATCAGATGCTGAACTACACGCTGTACCAGCCGGTCGGCGTGTGCGCGCTGGTGTCGCCGTGGAACGTGCCGTTCATGACCGCGACGTGGAAGACGGCGCCGTGCCTCGCGCTCGGCAACACGGCCGTGCTGAAGATGTCGGAGCTGTCGCCGCTGACGGCCGACCAGCTCGGCCGCCTCGCGCTCGAAGCCGGCATCCCGCCGGGCGTGCTCAACGTCGTGCAGGGTTACGGCGCGACGGCCGGCGACGCGCTGGTGCGCCATCCGGACGTGCGTGCGGTGTCGTTTACCGGCGGTACGGTGACCGGCAAGCGGATCATGGAGCGTGCGGGCCTGAAGAAGTATTCGATGGAACTCGGCGGCAAGTCGCCGGTGCTGATCTTCGACGACGCCGATTTCGACCGCGCGCTCGACGCGTCGCTGTTCACGATCTTCTCGATCAACGGCGAACGCTGCACGGCCGGCTCGCGGATCTTCGTGCAGCGCACGATCTACGACCGCTTCGTGCAGGAATTCGCGCGCCGCGCGAACAACCTGGTGGTCGGCGATCCGTCCGATCCGGCCACGAACCTCGGCGCGATGATCACGCGCCAGCACTGGGAAAAGGTGACGGGCTATATCCGCATCGGCGAACAGGAAGGCGCGCGTGTGGTTGCGGGCGGCGCAGACAAGCCGGCGGGCTTGCCCGACCACCTGCGCAACGGCAACTTCGTGCGGCCGACCGTGCTGGCCGACGTCGACAACCGGATGCGCGTCGCACAGGAAGAAATCTTCGGGCCGGTCGCGTGCCTGATTCCGTTCGAGGACGAGGAAGAAGGGCTGCGGCTCGCGAACGACACGTCGTACGGCCTTGCGTCGTACATCTGGACGCAGGATGTCGGCAAGGTGCATCGCCTCGCGCGCGGCATCGAGGCCGGGATGGTGTTCGTGAACAGCCAGAACGTACGCGACCTGCGCCAGCCGTTCGGCGGCGTGAAGGAATCGGGCACCGGGCGCGAGGGCGGCGAATACAGCTTCGAGGTGTTCGCGGAGATCAAGAACGTGTGCATCTCGATGGGTTCGCACCACATTCCGCGCTGGGGCGTGTGACGGGCGCGGGACGTCTGCAGCACGAAAGAACCAAACGGAGACTTGAACGATGGGCAAACTGTCCCTCGCCGCGAAAATCACGCACGTGCCGTCGATGTACCTGTCGGAATTGCCCGGCAGGCATCACGGCTGCCGCGAGGCGGCGATCCGCGGCCATCAACTGATCGGCGAGCGCTGCCGCGCGCTCGGCGTCGACACGATCGTCGTGTCGGACGTGCACTGGCTCGTCAACGCCGGTTATCACGTGAACTGCAATGCGCGATTCGCGGGCACGTACACGAGCAACGAGCTGCCGCATTTCATCCGCGACATGGAGTATGCGTATCCGGGCAACCCGGCGCTCGGCCGGCTGATCGCCGAGACGGCCAGCGCGCGCGGCGTCGCGACGCGCGCACACGAGATCGACAGCCTCGAACTCGAATACGGCACGCTCGTGCCGATGCGTTACATGAACGCCGACCAGCACTTCAAGGTCGTGTCGATCGCCGGCTGGTGCATGTGGCATCAGCTCGACGAAAGCCGGCGCTTCGGCGAGGCGCTGCTCGAGGCGATAGAAAAGAGCGATTCGAACGTCGCATTCCTCGCGAGCGGCTCGCTGTCGCACCGCTTCAACGACAACGGCAGCCCCGAGGATTCGATCCACCAGATCAGCCGCGAATTCTTCCGGCAGGTCGACCTGCGCGTGGTCGAGCTGTGGAAGCAGGGCGATTTCAAGACCTTCTGCGCGATGCTGCCCGAGTACAACACGCATTGCCACGGCGAAGGCGGGATGCACGACACGGCGATGCTGCTCGGCCTGCTCGGCTGGGATCGCTACGATAAACCCGTCGAGATCGTCACCGACTATTTCGCGAGTTCGGGTACCGGGCAGATCAATGCGATCTTTCCGGTGGCCTGAGCACCGCGCCACGCACTCGACTGGAGACCCGCCATGCCACATATCGTCGTCGAATACACCGCGAACATCCGCGACGACGCACGCATTCCCGCGCTGCTGCGCACGATCAACGCGACGCTGATCGCGCAGGGCGGCGTGTTCCCGACGGGCGGCATCCGCTCGCGCGCGATCGAACTGCAGGACTACTGCGTAGCCGACGGCACGGAAGACGATGCGTTCGTGCACGTGACGCTGAAGATCGGCTCGGGCCGCAGCGACGCGCAGAAAAAGGCCGCGTGCGACGCGCTGTTCGACGCGATCAAGGCGCATTTCGCGGAACTGTACGCGAAACGGTACCTCGCGCTGTCGATGGAACTGACCGAGTTCAGCGAAAGCGGCTCGTACAAGCACAACAACATCCACGCCCGCTACAAGCGGGCCGGCTGAACCCCATTCCCGATCCGACCATGCTCGAAACCGCCCTCATCGACCAGCTCGCGCAGCGTCTGCACGACGCCGAGCGCGAGCGCAAGCAGATCCGCCAGATCTCGCTCGACCATCCCGACATCACGATCGACGACGCGTATGCGATCCAGCGCGCGTGGGTCGCCCTCAAGCTCGCGGAAGGCCGCACGCTGAAGGGCCACAAGATCGGCCTCACGTCGAAGGCGATGCAGAACACGTCGCAGATCGACGAACCCGACTACGGCGCGCTGCTCGACGACATGTTCTTTGCCGACGGCGGCACGATCCCCACCGGGCGCTTCATCGTGCCGCGCGTCGAAGTCGAACTTGCGTTCGTGCTCGGCAAGCGGCTCACCGGCCCGGACTGCACGATCTTCGACGTGTACGACGCAGTCGACTACGTGGTGCCCGCGCTCGAGATCATCGACGCGCGCAGCCAGTCGATCGACCCCGATACGAAACGGCCGCGCAAGGTGTTCGACACGATCGCCGACAACGCGGCGAACGCGGGCGTGGTGATCGGCGGGCGGCCCGTGAAGCCGCAGGACGTCGACCTGCGGTGGGTCGCAGCGATCATGTCGCGTAACGGCGTGGTCGAGGAAACGGGCGTCGCGGCCGGCGTGCTGAACCATCCGGCGAACGGCGTCGCGTGGCTCGCGAACCGGCTGGCCCGCTTCGACGTCGTGCTGGAGCCGGGGCAGATCGTGCTCGGCGGTTCGTTCACGCGGCCGTGCGCGGCGCGGCCGGGCGACACGTTCAGCGTGGACTACGGTCCGCTCGGGACGATCCAGTGCTACTTCGAGTGAGGTGAGCGAACGATGCAGATTCCGACGAATGTCTTCAAGGCCGCGCTCGCGCGCGGCGACGCGCAGGTCGGGCTGTGGCTCGGGCTCGCCAATCCGTACAGCGCGGAAGTGGTCGCGGGCGCCGGTTTCGACTGGCTGCTGATCGACGGCGAGCATGCGCCGAATACGGTGCCGACGATTCTTGCGCAGTTGCAGGCGATCGCGCCGTATCCGTCGCATCCGGTCGTGCGCGTACCGTGGAACGATCCGGTGATCGTCAAGCAGGTGCTCGATCTCGGTGTGCAGACGTTGCTCGTGCCGATGGTGCAGAGCGCCGACGAGGCGCGTGCGGCGGTGGCCGCGACGCGCTATCCGCCGCGCGGGATTCGCGGCGTGGGCAGCGCGCTGGCGCGTGCGTCGCGGTGGAATCGCGTCGGCGATTACCTGCATCGCGCGAACGACGAGATGGCCGTGCTCGTGCAGGTCGAGACACGCGCGGGGCTCGACGCGATCGATGCGATAACGCGGGTCGAGGGCGTGGATGGCGTGTTCATCGGGCCGGCGGATCTCGCGGCCGATCTCGGGCACCTCGGCCATCCGGGGCACCCGGACGTTCAGGCCGCGATCGATGGCGCGATCCGGGCGATCAAGGCGGCCGGCAAGGCGCCGGGCATTCTCAGCGCGGATGAGGCGTCCGCGCGGCGTTATCTGGAAGCGGGAGCACTGTTCGTCGCGGTCGGGGTCGATACGACGTTGCTGGCGAGGAGTGCGGAGCGGTTGGTGGGGCAGTTCAAGGGGAAAGGGGGCGAGGCGGTCAAGAAGGGGGACGGGACGTATTGAACCGGTTTCCGACGGCACGGTAGAGGGCGCTATGCGTCGCTGTGCCGCCCCGCCTCCATATACTTCCCCGGCGTCGTCCCCAACGCCCGCCTGAACATGTCGATGAACGCGCTCACGTTGTCGTACCCGAGATCGAGCGCGATCGTCGTCACCGGCACGCCGTCGGCGATTTTCTCCAGCGCGCGCAGCAGCCTGGCCTGCTGACGCCACTGCGCGAACGTCAGCCCCGTCTCGGCCACGAAGCGGCGGCTCATCGTCCGCGCGCTGATTCCCGCCCATTCGGCCCATTCCTCCAGCCGCCGGTTGTCCGCGAGATCCGCGGCAAGCGCATCGGTGATCCTCGTCAGCCGCGGATCCTGCGGCCGCGCCAGCCCCAGCGCCTCGACTTCCGACGACGCGATTTCATCGAGGATCACGTCGGCGATCCGGGTTCGAGCAGCATCCAGCTCCGAACCCTCCCAACTCGCCGCGCGCTGCACGGCTTCGCGCAGCAACGGCGTCGTGCGGATCGCGCGCGGCGTATCCGGCAGCGCCGCGCAGCGCGCTTCGGCGATGAACGCCGACCAGCCGGAAATCGGCCCGAACGAATGCAACGAATGGCGGCAATGCGGTGGAATCCAGATCGCATGGATCGCCGGCACGACCCAGTCCTGGTCGTCGAGGCCGATCGTCAGCAACCCGCTCAGCGCGCCGACGAGCTGGCCGCGCGCATGCGAATGAGGTGGCGTCACGCGCGGGTCGCGTTGTGACAGCACGGCAGCGACGACGAACGGGCCGTCGTCGGACGTGACGAAGCGGGCGGGCAGGAGCGGATCGGACATGGCCGGATATCGGTATCGAATGGCCGTTATACCGGAGATCGGCCGAATTTGCACGCCTACACTGCGTCCATCGATAACAACCGGAGTACGACACGATGCGAGCCGAACAGATGCTTCCCGACCATGCCAACCAAGTCGATGCCGGCGGAACGACGATCCGCAAGGGAACCGTCGGCGCGTTTCTGGTCAACGCGCGGGTGCTGACCGACCCGAACGCTACGCCCGCCGACCGGGCGCGCGCCGAAGTCGACACGATCGACGCGTTGCCCGCGCTGCGGGCACTCGGCCTGTTCGACGTGCTGGAAGTGCGCGATCCCGCGCTGCGCGCGTGGCTCGACGCACGCTGATGCGCACCGCGACCGTCGATCGAGATCCCCGATTCAAGGAGTCGTCATGAAAGCAGCAGTCGTGACGGGCGCCGGCGTGCGCCCCGTTCATATGGAGTTCGATGCGCCGCACGCGATGCCGGGCCACAGCCTGATCGACGTGACGGCGTCCGCGCTGAGCCGGATCGCGCAGGGGCGCGCGGCCGGCACGCATTACTCGTCGGACGGGCGTTATCCGTTCGTCGTTGGCGTCGACGGGGTTGGCCGTCGTCTCGACGACGGGCAGCGCGTCTACTTCTTCGGCGCGCCAGCACCGTTCGGCGCGATGGCCGAACGCACGATCGCGCCCGATACGCGGTGCGTGCCGCTGCCGGATACGCTCGACGACGTCACGGCGGCGGCGATCGCGATTCCCGGGATGTCGTCGTGGGCGGCGCTGACCGAACGCGCGCGGCTCGTCGCGGGCGAGACGGTACTCGTCAACGGTGCGACAGGTACGTCGGGGCGGCTGGCGGTTCGGATCGCGAAGCATCTCGGCGCCGCGAAGGTGATCGCGACGGGCCGCAACGCGGCCGCGCTGCAGGCGTTGCTGAATGCCGGCGCGGATGCCGTCGTGTCGTTGCAGCAGGACGACGCGCATCTGGCGCGCGCGTTCGAACCGCATTTCCGCGCGGGTGTGGACGTCGTGCTCGACTATCTGTGGGGCGCCAGCGCGCAGACGCTGCTGGTGGCCGCCGCGAAGGCGACCCCCGAGGGCCGCCGGCTGCGTTTCGTGCAGATCGGCTCGATCGGTGGCGCGGACGTGCTGCTGCCGGGGGCGGTGCTGCGGGCGACCGCGATCGAACTGATGGGCAGCGGCATCGGCAGCGTGTCGCTGCCGCGCTTGCTGGCGTCGGTGCGCGGTGTGTTCGACGCGGCCGGACCGGCGGGGCTGACGATCGACACGCGCACGGTGCCTCTGTCGGCGGTTGGCGAGCACTGGAGCGATACGAGCAGCCTCGTTCGCCTGGTGTTCACGATGCGCGGCGAATGACCGGCAAGGGCCACGGATGAGGGTGCGGCCGTCGTGTGCGGGAGGCTGGCCGATCGCCAGTTGTCACGCTGATGCGCGCGGCGGATGCGATGCAGGGCGGCACGCGCGCGATGAACCGCACAAGACGGGCGGCGCGATTCGAAGACCGCTCGCCGCCCGTATCGTCGAGCTCAGAACCGCTGCTGAATCCCCGCCGTGACGCCGACCTGCGTGGTGCCGTAGCCCACGAAATCGCGCGACACGCCGACCTTCTGGTCGTGCTTCGCGATCGCGAACGCGCCGGCCGCGTACAGCACGGTGCGCTTCGACAGCGCGTAGTTCGCGCGCAACGACACGAGCGTCGGGTCGGCATCGCTGCCGCCCTTGATGTTCTGGTGATAGACGGCCGCGATCAGCGAGAACGCCGGCGTGAACTGGTACGAGCCGCCGAGCCAGTACGTGTCGCTCAGCTGGTTCGCCGCCGTGGTGCGGAACGTGCGCTTGTAGTTGCGATAGCCGGCCATCGTCTTCAGGTTGCCGAAGTCGTAGCTCAGGCCCGCGTGGATGCCCTGGATGTAGTTGACGGTATCGGCCGGCGTGACGCTGTCGGCCGCGCCGTTCTGCCGGTCGAACGTGACCACCGCCGCGAACGGGCCTTTCTCGTAGCCGACCGCGAAATCGTATTTGGAGCTGGTCTTCACGCTGCCCGGCACGTTGCCGAAGCCGTACAGCGCGCCGAACTTGAACCCGCTGAATTCGCCGTCGTAGCGCACCGCGTTCGACGAGCGCGTGAACATGCCGTCCTTGCGGCCGCCCGTCGCCGTCGATGCCGAGGCCCACGAGTAGTTCTGTGCGTAACCCATCGGGTCGAACGGCAGCATGTAGTCGTAGGTGACGGTGTAGTTGCGGCCGAGCGTAAGTTCGCCCCATTTGCTTTTCAGGCCGACCGTCGCGCGGCGCGCGAAGATCGAATCGGGGCCGTCGTCGAGCGCGCCGTTCGCGAGGTCGATCCCGCTTTCGAGGCGGAACACGGCCTTCAGCCCGCCGCCGAGATCCTCGACGCCGCGCAGGCCCCAGCGCGACGTGTTCTTGTTGCCCGACTTCAGCTTGACCGCGCTGCCGCCCTCCGGCGCTGCGTGGTTCGTGTATTCGATGCCGGCATCCATGATCCCGTACATCGTGACCGACGACTGCGCGTGCGCGGCGGGTGCGGCGATGCAGGCCGCGGCGGCCGATCCCGTGAGGACTACTGTGCGAATCGAACGTTCTGCACGTGACTTCATTGACGGTGTCTCCTTGGTTCTTGTGGGTTGGGGTGAAACGGATGCGGCGCGCAGTAGCCCACGACAGACGCCGGAAGACGTCCGCCGGAAGGCATGTCATCACATGACGAGATGTGCGCGGTGTGCGTGCGCGACGGCGAGCGTGCCGCCGCGCGCGGGTCAGCCCGCTTTCGCGAACGCCCAGCAGTCGTTGGTCGGGAATTCGATCCAGTGCTTGCCCGCTGCGCGCGGCACGTGGCCGAATGCGCGAAGGCGCATCTCGCCGCAATGGAACAGGTACTCCCAGCGATCGCCGAGATACATCGACGTGACGAGGTCGGCCTGCAGCCGGTTCGCGCCCGGGCCGTCGGCGACCTGCACGCGTTCGAGGCGGATCACGGCCTGCGCGTCCTGGCCCGGTGCGAACGTGTCGCGGGCGAGGGCCTGCAGCTCCCAGCCGTCGCCGGCGAGCGTCACGCGTTCGCCGTCGACGGCCGCGACGCGCGCGTCGATCCGGTTGTTGCTGCCCATGAACTCGGCCGTGTACAGCGAGCGCGGCGCGCCGTACAGCTCGGCCGGCGTGCCTTCCTGCTCGATGCGGCCGTTGCGCAGCAGCAGGATGCGGTCGGACATCGCCATCGCCTCGGTCTGGTCGTGCGTCACGCACAGGGCCGACAGCCCGAGCGACACGATCAGCTCGCGCAGCCACGCGCGCGCTTCCTCGCGCAGCTTCGCGTCGAGGTTCGACAGCGGTTCGTCGAGCAGGATCACCGGCGGGTTGTAGACGAGCGCGCGCGCGATCGCGACGCGCTGCTGCTGGCCGCCCGACAGCTGATGCGGGAAGCGTTCCGCGAGATGGCCGAGGCCGAGCTGGTCGAGCGCGGTCTGCACGCGGCGCTTCTGTTCGGCCGGCGCGACGCGGCGCAGCTTCAGCCCGTAGCCGACGTTGTCGGCGACGGTGCGGTGCGGCCACAGCGCGTACGACTGGAACACGAGGCCGAGCGAGCGCTGTTCGACGGGCAGGTCGACGCGCTGCGCGCCGTCGAAAAACACGCGCTCGTCGAGCTGGATGCGGCCGTCGGACGGCTGTTCGAGGCCCGCGACCGCGCGCAGCAGCGTGGTCTTGCCGCTGCCCGACGCGCCGAGCAGGCACACGACTTCGCCGGCCTTCAGTTCGAACGACACGCCCTTGAGGATCGGATTGGCGCCGTAGCTGAGATGCAGGTCGTCGACGATGAGCTTATCCATGAAGTTTCACTCCGAAGCGCAGGGCCACGCCGAGACCGGCGCCGACCATCGCGATGTTGATGACAGAAAGCGCGGCGACCTGGTCGACGGCGCCGGTCGCCCACAGCGACACGAGCAGCGCGCCGATCACTTCGGTGCCGGGCGACAGCAGGTAGACGGCCGTCGAGTATTCCCGCTCGAAGATCATGAAGATCAGCAGCCACGCGGCGAGCAGGCCGAAGCGCACGAGCGGCAGCGTTACATCGAGCGACACGCGGCTGCGGGTCGCGCCGACGCTGCGGCCGGCTTCCTCGAGTTCCGGGCCGACCTGCAGCAGCGCGCTCTGGATGAGCCGCATCCCGTACGCGAGCCAGACGACCGTGTACGCGATCCAGATGCTCCACATCGAGTTCTTCAGCTCGCGCAGGCCGGGCACGAACAGGAAGATCCACAGGAACGCGAGACCGGCGAGCAGGCCGGGCACCGCGCGCGGCAGCAGCACGAGGTAGTCGAGCAGCTTGGTCGCCCAGTCGGGGCGGCGGTGGCCGGCGAACGCGACGAGCGAGTAGAAGCCGATCGCGAGCGCGCCGCCGATCACGCCGATGCCGAGCGTGTTGACGATCGCGCGCACCAGGTTGTCCTGCTCGAACAGCTCGATGAAGTTCGACAGCGTCAGCACCTCGGCGAGCGCGACGCCTTCGCCCCAGTTGGTCACGAACGCGCGCAGCACGATGCCCGAGATCGGGACGATCACGGTCAGCATCAACCACAGCACGACGATCGCGAGCGCAACCCAGCGCCACACGCCGAGCGGCAGCACCGTCGTACGGCCGGCCTTGCCTTTCACGGTGACGAAGCGGTTCGCCGTCTTCAGCAGCCGGCGCTGCAGCAGCACGAGCGGGAACGTGATCGCGACGATGCACACCGCGACCGCGGCCATCAGGTGATACGACGGCACGCCGAGCTTGTTGGTCAGCTTGTACAGGTAGGTCGCGAGCACGAGGTGGCCTTCCGGATCGCCGAGCACGAGCGGCAGCCCGAACACCTCGAAGCCGAGGAAGAACACGAGCACGCCGGCGAACAGCAGCGCGGGCATCGTCATCGGCAGGCTCACGTCGAGCGCGACGCGGAACGGGCGGGCGCCCGTGACGCGCGCGGCTTCCTCGACGTCCGAGCCGAGGTTGCGCAGCGCGGCCGACGAATACAGGTACACGTGCGGCACGTGCGTGAGGCCGACGATCACCGTGATCGCGAAGATCGAATACACGTTCCAGGGCACGTTCTGCACCCCGAACAGCTCCTTGAACCACACCGAATAGAAGCCGACCGGGCCGGCCGCGACCACGTAGCCGAACGCGAGCACCATCGGCGACACGAACACGGGCGTGAGCAGCAGCGGTTCGAGCCAGCGGCGGCCGGGCAGGTCGGTGCGCACCATCAGGAACGCGAGGATGCCGCCGAGCGGGATCGAGATGAACAGCATCCCGCCGGCGATGATGAACGAGTTCTTCACGGCCGACCAGAAGTCGGGATCGCTGAAGACGAAGCGGAAGCCCTCGATGCCGAGCGTCTTGTTCGCATCGAAGAACGGCGCGGACAGCAGGCTCTGGAACAGGATGAAGCCGAGCGGCAGTGCGACGGCGATGGTGAGTACCGCGACGACGATCCAGCGCAGCATGCCGGCGAGCGGCTGCAGGCTGTTGACCGGCAGCGCGGGAATGGCGTCGCGCGGGCCGGCGGCGGGTGGTGCGGCCGGTGCCGTGCCGCGGGTGCTGGTTGAAAGCATGAGTTCGCCCCTGCGGCCATCCGGATGGCCGCCTCAAGGAAGTCGGTAAGGGGAAGGGGCCGCCCGCGCGACGTGCGGCGGGCGGCCATGGGTCAGCCGGAGCCGATCAGCGGATCAGCTCTTGATCGCCTGCTGCCATTGCTTCAGGAACGCGAGCCGCTTCGACTGGTCCAGGTAGACGAGCAGGCCGGTGCCGATCTGGATCGGCTTCAGCGAATCGCCGAGTTCCTTCGTGAGGCTCGCGGCCGACGTCTCGCCGGTCACGTCCGTGCGGATCGCGTACAGGTTCGCCTGGTTCGCGATCATGGTCTGGCCGCGCTTCGACAGCAGGTAGTCCACCCACAGCCTGGCGGCGTTCGGGTTCTTCGCCTTCTTCGAGATGGTGGCGAGGCGGCTCACGATCTGCGTGTAGTCCTTCGGGAATACGTAGCCGATCGACTTGTCCTTCTTCGCCTTCGCGTACGCATACGAACCGATGATGTTGTAGCCGATCAGGTTCTCGCCCGACGAGATGCGCTCCATCATCGCGCCGGTGCTCGACTGCAGCTTCGGGCCGGTCTTGCCGATGGCCTTCACGAGTTCCCACGTGATCTTCTCGTTCAGGTGCGCGTCCTGCGTCAGCGCATTGAAGCCGACGCCGGATTTCTCGACGTCGTACGTCGTGAGCTTGCCCTTGAACTTGTCCGGTTGCGACGCGAGCAGCTTGATCAGGTCCGTGCGCGTCTTCGGTACTTCGTTTTCGGGGATCAGGCGCTTGTTGTAGACGATCGCCAGCGGCTCGAACGTCGTGCCGTACGCCTGCTTCTGGTATTGCGCCCATTGCGGCACGTTCGGGCTTTCCGGCGAATCGTACGACGCCATCAGGCCGTCGTTGACGAGCTTGACCTGCAGGTCCATCGCCGAGCTCCACAGCACGTCGGCGCTCGTGCTGCTCGCCGCGTTCTCGCTGATGTAGCGGTTGTACAGCTCGGTGCTGTTCATGTCGTTGTACTCGACCTTCACGCCGTACAGGCTTTCGAAGTCCTTGATCAGCGGGCGCACGAGGCCCGTGTCGGTCGTCGAGTAGACGATCAGCTTGCCTTCCTTCTTCGCGGCGTCGATCACGCCCTGGTAACTCCCCGGATACCCGGCCGGAACCTGCGCGGCGGCGCTGCCGGCGGCAGTGCCCAGAACGACCGCCAGCGCGGCGGCGAGGTGCTTCGGTGCAAACGGCATGTCTTCCTCCAGTTACGTCTAGGTGTTGTTCGAGTGACGCGGATGTTAATTGCGGCGCACTTTCAGCCCGCTTTCATTTCAGTTCACAATCGCGTCGTTCGTGTCATGGATTTCCCGAAGTCGATGCGGCGGCGGCCCGCCGTTTCGCGACGCGCGGCACGATCCGGTAACGGAGGGAAGCGGGTTGCCGCGGGGCGCGGCAACGACGGCGGGGGGCGCCTAGACGGGGTGCGCGAGCAGCTTCGCGAGCAGCCGGCCGCCATGCCGCGCGTGCGCGGCCGTCAGTGCCGAATACCCGACGACGACGCCTGCTTCGCACCGCGCGCTTCGACAGAATCCGCGGACCGGCTGCAACTCGACGCCGGCCGCCCGGGCTTGCGCGACATACGTTGCGTCGTCCATCCCGGGCGGCAGCCACAGCACGAAATGAAAGCCCGCGTGTTCGCCGGACACCGCGTACCGTCCGCCGGCGTGTTTCGCCAACTGGTCGAGCACGATGTCGCGCCGCTGGCGGTAGGCGTGACGCGCCGCGCGCAGGTGCTTCGCAAAATCGCCGTGCGCGATGAAGCGGGCCAGCGCCAGCTGGGGCGCCACGCCGACCGAGCGCGCGGTCGCGTGCCACACGGCCGACAGCGCCGGCCGCAGTGCCGCCGGCACGACCATGAAGCCGATGCGCAGCCCCGAGAACAGCGTCTTGTTGAACGAGCCGCAGTAGATCACGCGATCGCACGCGTCGAGCGATTTCAGCGCGGGCAGCGGGGCGGTCTGGTAGCTGAATTCGCCGTCGTAGTCGTCTTCGACGATCCACGCGCGGTTGCGCTGCGCCCAGTCGAGCAGTTCGAGCCGGCGCGACACCGACATCGTGACGCCGAGCGGCGCCTGGTGGGCGGGCGTCACATAGGCCGCGCGCGCATCGGGATGCCGGTCCAGCGACGCGGTATCGATGCCTTCCCGATCGACCGGCACGTCGATCACGGTCGCGCCCGCGATCGTGAAGATCTGCCAGGCCGACGCGTAGCCGGGGTCCTCCATCAGCACCGTCGAGCCGGGCGCGAGCAGCGTGCGCGCGACGAGATCGATCGAATGCCGGATGCCGGTCGTGATGAAGATGTCGCCGGCGCTGCACGGGATGCCGCGATATTCGCGCAGGTAGGCGGCGATTTCGTCGCGCAGGCTTTCGACGCCTTGTGCCGGTGTCGCCCCGAGGTCGTTCGCCGTCGCGGCAAGCAGGCTGGCCCCGAGCGCCTTCTTCCATTGCTGCATCGGCAGCAGGCCGGGATCGGCAAGCCGCGCGACGAACGGGACGCCCGGACGCACGCCTTGTTCCGGCTCGGCGGCGTCGGTCGTGCGCGCCGGCGCGGGGCGCGCGTCGGCAGGGGGCGCGCCGTTGCCGCGCGACTGCGCGGCCGCGCGCAGGTAGCTGTCCGGTACCACCGCGCATACCCGCGACCCCGACCCTTGCGCGCGGGCGATGTAGCCCTCCGAGCACAGCCGGTCGTATGCCGCCTCGACCGTCCCTCGGGCGACGCCCCAGCGCGCCGCGAGGGTGCGGCTGGACGGCAGCGGGCTGTCGCCGGGGAGCAGGCGCTTCAGGATCGCGTCGCGCAACGCGTCGGCGATGCACTCCTGCTTCGACTGCGGATTGCCCGTGGACAGCCCCGCAGGGCACGGCAGATCGAGCGGAATTGCGGCTTTGCCTCGCGCCATAGTGGTCCAGTCGGTGTCGAATTTAATGGCCCTTCAGCTTATATCACTTTGACCTTAGATTTCAGTCGACCACATCGATCCGACCGGAGGCGGGCTCACCGCATGAAAACGCGTTCATTACCCCAGTGGGGCTGGCTGTTCCTGTTGATGCTCGTCGTGTGCCTGCCGCGCGTCACGATCGATGCGTACCTGCCGTCGCTGCCGGCGATGGCGGACACGCTGCACGGCACCGACGCCCAGTTGCAGCTCACGCTGACCCTCTACATGGTCGGTTATGCGCTGTCGATGCTGGTGTCGGGGCCGTTGTCCGACCGTTACGGCCGTCGCCCCGTCCTGATCGGCGGCCTGTGCCTCTACGTGGTCGCGAGCGTCGCCTGCGCGTGCTCGACCAGCATCGCGGCGATCGTCGCCGCACGCATCTTCCAGGCATTGGGCGGCTGCTGCGGCACGGTGGTCGGGCGGGTGATCGTGCGCGAGCGCTTCCCGGCCGCGATGCAGGCGACGATGCTGGGCCGGATCTCGGCCGGCATGGCGCTGTCGCCCGTGATTGCGCCGCTGGCCGGCAGCGCGCTGGCCGAGTGGCTCGGATGGCGCGGCGTGTTCGGATCGCTGGCGGCGGGCGGGGTGGTCGCGGCGGCGATGGTGCTGCGCTACCTGCCGGAGACCCGCGAACGCGACGCGCGGCCGGCGCCGGGCGCGGGGCTCCTGCGGACCTACGCGGGCCTGCTGCGCGAGCGCCGTTTCCTGCGCTACTCGCTCGCGATCAGTTTCGCGTACTGCACGTACTACCCGTTCATCGCGGAATCGTCGACGCTGTTCCAGCGGCAGCGAGGCGTATCCGGCCCGGTGTATGCCGCGATCTTCGGCCTGACCGTGCTCGGCTACCTGATCGGCTCGCACGTGTTCGCGCGGACCGGCACGCGCTGGAAGGCCGATTCGGTCATCGCGGCGGCGGCGGGCGTCAATCTGGCCGGCACCGCCGCGTTGTGGATCGGCGGAGCGGTCGCGCCGACGGCGGTGGCGGCGCTCGTCGTCCCGATGTTCGTCGTGATGATCGCCGTCGGGATCGCGATCCCGGCCTGCCAGTTCGCGGTGATGCAGCCGTACACGACGATCGCCGGGACGGCGTCCGGGCTGTTCTTCTTTATCCAGATGGCGATCACGGCCGCGTGCGGCGGCGTGCTGGCGTGGCTGTCGGACGGCACCGCGCGCCCGATGATCGTCGTCACGGCCGGGGCGAGCGTCGCGTTCCTGGCGGTGGTGGTCGGCCTGCGCGAGCGGCGGAGCGCAGGAGAAGGTTCGCGCTTCGCGCCGCGCAGCCGTGCCACCGCCGCCGAGCGCTGAGCGCTGAGCGCTGAGCGTTCGGCGACGGTCGGCGGGCCGGCCGACGCGCGGGCGCGCCGGCGGCGCAACCGGTGTTTCCGCGAGGCGTCGCGACGGAAAGGATCATGTAATGTAGCGGCCTGTCGCTGACCTTCCCGGAATCCCCATGCGTGTGCTGCTCGTCGAAGACAACCCGAACCTCGCCCAGTCGCTGAACGACGCGCTGAGCGCGGCGCGCTTCGCTGTCGATCACATGGCGGACGGCGAGGCGGCCGACCACGTGCTGCGCACGCAGGATTACGCGCTGGTTATCCTCGATCTCGGGCTGCCGAAGCTCGACGGGCTGGAAGTGCTGCGGCGGCTGCGCGCGCGGCGCAATCCGGTGCCGGTGCTGATCCTGACCGCGCACGGGTCGGTCGAGGATCGCGTGAAGGGGCTCGATCTCGGCGCCGACGACTATCTCGCGAAACCGTTCGAGCTGACCGAACTGGAGGCGCGCGCCCGCGCGCTGATCCGCCGCAGCCTCGGCCACGAGCATTCGCGGGTCGAATGCGGGCCGCTTTCGTACGACAGTATCGACCGCAGCTTCCATCTCGCGGGCGAGCCGCTGTCGCTCACGCCGCGCGAGCGTTCGGTGCTCGAGGTGCTGATCCTGCGCAACGGCCGTGCGATCAACAAGGAAACGCTGTCGGAGAAGATTTTCGGGCTCGACGAGTCGGTCAACGCCGACGCGATCGAGATCTACGTGTACCGGCTGCGCAAGAAGCTCGAGAACACGGGTGTCGCGATCGTCACGCTGCGCGGGCTCGGTTATCTGCTGGAGGCGAGGGCGGAGGCGGCGGAATGAGCCCCCCGCCCATCCGCGGCGGTGCGCTGCGCCCCGACGCGGCGCCTGGCGTCGTTGCGGCGTCCCGGCGGAACGCATGATGCCCCGCCCGAACCTGCGCACGCAGGTCGCGTTGTGGCTGCTGCTGCCGCTGCTCGGCCTGCTCGCGCTCGACTCGTGGCTCACGTACCAGCGCGCGATGAACGCCGCGCACGTCGCGTTCGACCGCACGCTGTCGTCGTCGCTGAAGTCGATCCGCGAAGGCGTGCGGCTCAATGACGGCGAGATCGAGGTCGACCTGCCGTATCTCGCGCTCGAAATGCTCGAATCGAGCGACGGCGGCAAGATCTACTACCTGATCCGCGAGGACAACGGCCACACGGTCACCGGCTACCCGGACCTGCCGCTGCCGCACGGGCGCGACGCGGGCGACGGTGCGCTGTTCGTCACGCGCTACTACGACGTCGTCTATCGCGGCGAACAGTTGCGGATGGCCGCGCTGCGCATCCCGGTGCACGACGTGCCGACCGCGCAGTCGCGCATCGTGTGGGTGATGGTCGGCGAGACGATCGAGGCGCGCCAGGCGCTCGCGCGCGAGATCCTGGTGGGGTCGCTGCTGCAGGAAGGGCTGCTGGTCGTGCTGGCGCTCGGCATCGTGTGGCTCGGCGTCGGGCGCGGGCTGCGGCCGCTGAACCGGCTGTCGGCGACGGTCGCCGCGCGCAGCGAGGACGACACGACGCCGCTCGATACCGGCGCGATGCCGAGCGAACTTGCGCCGCTCGTCGAGTCGATCAACCAGTACATCGGCCGTACTCAGCGGATGCAGGTCGCGCGGCGCCGCTTCTTCGCGGACGCGGCCCATCAACTGAAGACGCCGCTCGCGGCCGTGCAGGCGGGCGTCGAGCTCGCGCTGCGGCCCGACGAGCAGCCGCGCGCGAACGGGCACCTGCGGCGCGCGAACGGCGCGGTGCGGCAGGCCGCGAAGATCGTCCAGCAACTGCTGTCGCTGTCGCGGCTCGATTCGGACAGCGGCCACGCTGTTGCCCACCAGCCGGTCGCGCTGCACCGGCTCGCGCGCAGCGTGACGCTCGACTGGTCGCCGGTCGCACGCGCGCGCGACATCGATCTCGGCTTCGAGCACGAGGCCGACATCGACGTGCACGGGCAGCCCGACCTGCTCGGCGAGATGATCGGCAACCTGATCGACAACGCGATCCGTTATGCGGGCGATCGCGCGGTGATTACGGTACGCGTGTCGCGCGACGGGGAGCACGCGCGGCTCGACGTGATCGACAACGGGCCGGGCGTGCCGGCGGACGAGCGCGACGCGGTGTTCGAGCGTTTCCATCGCGGCAGCAAGACGCAGACGGTCGAAGGGACGGGGCTCGGGCTGTCGATCGTGCGGGAGATCGCGCGCGTGCATCAGGGCACCGTGACGCTTGCCGATGCGGCCGGCGGGGGGCTGGTCGTGACGATCCGGTTGCCGGCGGCGAACGACGCGGGGGCGCATGCCGCGTGATGGCGAGTCGTGAGTCGCGATGAGGGCAGTGGGAAGCAGGAAGCAGGAAGCCGCTCGGGCGGCTTCCGGGCTACGAAGACGATGTGATCGGATGCGCGGTGCCGTGTACGCGCGTCAATCGCCGAACCCGATCTCCGCTTCCAGCGACTGGCCGACCTCGAGCCACCCGCCCGCGCCTTCGACGACGATCGCGTTGATGCCGAACGTCAGCTCGCCGCCGAAGTTCGGGTTCGCGCGATAGGTCTGCATCGTGTCGGTCGGCTCGTGCGGCCATGCGGGATCGGGCGCGCCGGTGACCTGGTCGATCGTCGGCATCGGGCAACGCGTGCACGGCTTCACGAGCCGCAGCCGCACGGGCGACGCACCTTCCGTGTCGAGATGCTCGACGAAATCCTCTTCGTACGCGTCGAGATCCGACACCACGATGTTCGGCCGGAAGCGGTTCATCGGAATCGCCGGTGCACCTTTGGCGGTGAGCCGCGCGTTCAGGTCGTCGAGCGACGACTGGCCGATCACGAGCAGCGGGTAGCCGTCCGCGAACTGCGTGTGCGTGTCGATCTCGCCGGTCCATTTGCGGTTGCAGCCGCGGCGCGCGTCGGGCGCGAAGCGCGCGAGCTTCGCGGGCGTGCCGAGGAATTCGGTGAGCCAGGCGGCCGTTTCGGCGCCCGTGTCGATCGCATCGACGGTGTCGCGCCACACGGTCGCGGCCATTTTCGGCGTGGCGGGCGAGACGTCGCCGTCGAGCGGCGTGCGGATCTCGCGCATGCCCGGCGCGCTCAGCACGAGCGCATCGCTGTTCAGTGCGGTGCGGATCAGCGCGAGGCGCGGGTGCGTGCGCTGCGTGATCATCTGTCCGGCGGGGTCGGTGATCAGCCAGTGGCGGTCGTACGCCAGGCCCGTTTCGAGCAGCTGCGCGCGTGACAGCGCGATGCCGGCGCAGGATTTGATCGGATACACGAAGAGTTCGGCGATGGCTGGCATGACGCTGGCTGAAGGCGGATGGCGAGACTGCGATTGTGCCAGATCGCGCCGCAGCCGTTCGGACGGCTGCGCTGCGTCGCGCGGCCGGTCATGCGAGCGGGAAGCCGGGGTCGAACGTGGTACGCACGTCGAGCGGCTGGCGCAGCAGTCCCGCCTTCAGGTAGAAGTCGGCCGTGCGCTGCTGTTCGGCGATGACCGTCGCGTCGATCGGCAACCAGCGCGTGTTGCGGCGCTCGAACTGCAGCTTCGCGGCTGCCGGCGGAATGCCGATGATGCGCGCGAGTGCCGCCGAATACGCGTCGGCATGCCGGTACGACCACGCCTGCGCGCGCACGACGCGCCGCAGGAAATCGTGCAGCACGTCGCGCTTCGACGCGATCGCCGCGTCGGTCGCCGCGATGTAGCTGAGGCCCGACCACAGCCCGCGGCCGCTGACGAGCACGCGCGCGCGCCCGCTCGTTTCCGCGAGTGCGGTATAGGGCTCCCAGGTCGCCCACGCATCGATCGAACCGGTTGCGAGCGCAAGCATCGTATCGGCCGGCGGCAGGAAGCGGAACGAGACGGCGTCGGGAGGCAGGCCGGCCGCGTCGAGCGCCTTCAGCGTGACGAAATGCCCGATCGAGCCGCGCGTGGTGCCGATGCGCTTGCCTTTGAGGTCGGCCGGGCTTTTCAGCGCGGCGTCGGGCCGCACGAGCACCGCCGTGCCGTACGGGTCGGAGCGGTTCGCGCCGATCACCTTGATGCGTGCGCCCGACGCGAGCGCGAAGATCACCGGCGCATCGCCGATCGGCCCGCAGTCGACGGCGGCCGCATTCAGCGCTTCGGCGAGCGGCGCGGCGGCCGGGAACTCGGTCCACGCGATGTCGTACGGCAGGCCGTTCAGTTCGCCGGCTGCTTCGAGCAGCGCGCGCAGCCCGCCTTTCTGGTCGCCGGCGCGCAGCAGCGGCCGCGTACCCGATTGCGCGCGCACGGCGGCCGGGGCCGCGGCGATCGTGGCGAGGGCGCTTGCTTGCGCGAGGAAGTGGCGTCGGGTCGGATTCATCGTGAAGTTCGGTCGGAAGAGAAGGTCAGGGATTCGATCAATGCGGGAGCCCGGCCTGTACGTCGCGCACGGGTTCCGTGTCGACGCGCAGCAGCAGCGCGGTCAGCGCGTCGCCGTTCGCGGCCGGTACTGCCGGCCGTGCCGTGGCGTCCGAGCGGCACAGCAGGTCGGCGTCCGACCAGCCCGCGCTGCCCGGCAACGCACGCGCCCGCAGCCAGCCGCGGCGATCGGCGAGGAGCTGCGTGCCGCCGAGCGCGGCGGGCGCCACGCCGGCGATCGTCGCGAAGGCGAGCCACGCATCGGGCGTCGACGCGACGCAATCGGCTCGCGCCGTGCCGGCCGTCTGCGCCATGGGCGTGCCGCTTGCCGTGACGAGCAAGGTTTGCCAGCGCGCGTCTTCCGGCGGGGGCGGCGCGCCCGGCGCGAGGGCGACGATGCGCACGCGCTGGCCTGCGCGCCAGCGATCGAGCGGTTGGGGCGCGGCGCTGCCGCAGCGCACGTCGAGCGCCGGCAGCGGCACGGGCACGGGCCACGCGCCTTCTGCCTGCGCGCCGCTGCCCGCGGCGAGCGCTTTCAGGTAGTCGAGCACGGCCCAGGTGTCGCGGGGCCCGAGCGTCGCGGCGAAGCCGGGCATCGTCGGCATGCCGCGTTCGTCGCGTGTCCCGTGGCGCACGCGCCAGAACAGTTCGCCGTCAAGGCGGCGGGCGAGCAGGGCGCCGGCGAAGGTCGGCGGCCAGTGCGGGAGCGTGGCCGCGAGCGGCCCTTCCCCGCGTCCGTCCACGCCGTGGCACGCCACGCAGTGCTGCGCATACAAGTGCGCGCCGCGCATCACGTTCGATACCGAAAACGGCGCGGGATCGCGCTGGAAACTCGTCGGCACGGCAGGCGAAAGCCACAGCGAAGCCGGCGGCCACGGCGCGAACCACGCAACGGCGAGCGCGGCAAGCACCGCAAGCACCGCAAGCGCCGACGCCACACGCCGCTTGCGTAACGCGAGCGCGATGCACGCGAGCACGGCGGCCAGCGTCGTCGCCGCGACGGCGAACGCGAGTTGCCGCGTGAGCCCGGCGTCGATGCGCAGCGTTTCGAGCGCGATGCGACGGGCCCACGGCCAGGCAGGCTGGCCATCGGCGTCGCCCGTCAGCCCGATTGCATGCAGCACGCGCGACAGCGCGACTTGCGCGCGATACAGCCCTTGCAGAAACAGCAGCGCCCAGTCGGAGAACGTCGGTGCATTCATCGGCTACGTTCCCGCCGCACGGCGGCCCATCGTCGAACGGTACCGCGCATCTACCAGCTCGCATCGAGCCCGAGATGCCGCAACGCGTCGTGACGCAGCTCGGCGAGGCGCGGGTCGCCGCGATGACGCGGATAGGGCAGGTCGACGCGCAACTCGGCGACGATCCGTGCGGGACGCGGCCCGAACACGATCACGCGCTGCGCGAGGAACAGCGCTTCCTCGACATCGTGCGTGACGAGCAATGCAGAGAAACCGTCGCGTTGCCACAGCGCGGTGAGTTCGGCCTGCATCGTGAGCCGGGTGAGCGAATCGAGCTTGCCGAGCGGCTCGTCGAGAATCAGCAGGCGCGGATCGTTGACGAGCGCGCGGGCCAGTGCGACCCGCTGCGCCATCCCGCCGGACAGCTGATGCGGGAACACGTTCGAGAATTCCTGCAGGCCGACGCGCGCGAGCGCATCGTCGACGCGATGCTGCGACGCGCGCGCCACGCCGCGCGCCTCGAGGCCGAGCGCGACGTTCGCGCGCACCCGCCGCCACGGGTACAGCGTCGGGTCCTGGAACACGACGATGCGCGACGGATCGGGTTGCTCGATCGGCACGCCGTCCTGCGCGATTCCGCCTTGCCGCGCGGCGTCGAGGCCCGCGACGAGGCGCAGCAGCGTCGATTTCCCGCAGCCGCTCGGGCCGAGCAGCGCGACGAATTCGCCGGCCGCGACCGACAGCGTGACGTCGTCGAGCACGGGCAGCGGGCCGCCGGGGCCGTCGAACGCATGGCTCACGCGGCGGATGTCGATGCGCGCGCCGCGCGGCGCCGTGACGGCAGGCGACGCGGCGGGCGACGAGGAAGCGGACGATTCGAGTACGGCGGCGTTCACCATTTGACGGTTCCTTTCTGCCACGCGAGCACGCGGTCGCGCACCGCGAACAGCAGCGCGATCAGCCCGGAAAACAGCAGCGCCATCACGATCAGCGCCGCATACATGTTCACGTACGAGGCCCAGCCCTGCGCCCAGCTCAGGTACCAGCCGAGCCCGGACTTGACGCCCATCATCTCGGCGACGACCAGCACCGTGAACGACGCGCTCAGCCCCATGAAGATGCCGACGAACACGTGCGGCAGCGCGGCCGGAATCGCGACGCGCAGCACGAGGAAGCGCGCATTCGCGCCGAGCGTGCGCGCGACGTCGTAATACTGCTTGTTGACGCTCGCGACGCCCGACCACGTCAGCACCGCGACCGGGAAGCCGGTGGCGAGCGCGATCAGGAACGCGGCGGCGGAATAGCTCGACGGGAAGAAGTAGAACGTGAGTGGCAACAGCGCGGTGGCCGGCACGGGGCCGAGCACGCGCAGCACCGGGTGCACCCAATAGCCGATCCGGCGCGACCAGCCGATCGACACGCCGACCGCGAAACCGACCGCGACGCCGTAGGCAAAGCCGAGCGCGAGCAGCTTCAGCGTATTGCCGGCGCTGCCGAGCAGGCGCGGCCAGTCGTCGACGTAGACCTCGATCAGTGCCTGCGGCGGCGCGAAGAACGGCGTCGGCAGCCAGCCGGTTTTCGCGGTGACGATTTCCCACGCGGCGAGCACGAGCGGCAGCGCGACGAGCCACGGGCCGGCCGGGCGCACGCGCGCGAACCGCGTGCGCGTCGCGGCGACGAGATGGCCGAGCGTCGCGGCGGCGAGCAGCAACGCGGCGATCGTCCACGCGGCCGTGCCGAACGTGTCCGTGTACGCCCAGTCGCTGAAACCGACGATGCGGTTCGGCCACAGCTGCGTGACGGCGCCGAGCGCGGCCCAGGCGAGTGCGGCGGCGATGCCGGTCGGCCAGGTGCGCGCGCGGCGCGCTTCGGCCGCAAGCGTCGCTTCGCAGGCCGTGCAGGCCACGCGTGCGGAAGCAGCGGAAGCAGCGGAAGCAGCGGAAGCAGGCGCACCGCCGGCCGGTGACGGTGCGGTGCGCGCGGTGGAGGCGTGTTCGATCGTCGACATCGCGTCACCCGAGCACGTTCGCATAGACCTGCTGCGCGAAGCGCTGCGGGTCGGTGCTCTTCTTCAGCACGCTGATGCGGCGGAAATCGTCCGCATAGAACGCGATTTCCTGCTGCAGGTCGACGTTGGTCGGGTGGTGCGTGTAGGTGAGCGTCGCGTACAGCTTGCGCAGATCCTCGGGGCTGATCTTCGGCGAATACTTCGCGAACACCTTCGCGGCTTCGTTCGGGTTGTCGTGCGTGAACTCGGTGGCCTGCACGATCGAGCGCGCGAGTGCGGCGGCGGACGGCCGGTCGTTGCGCACCAGGTCGCCGCGCGCGCCGATCACGCCGCACACCTTGCGTGCGTATTCGCCTGACAGGTTCGTGGCGAGTTCCGTGTACGCGCCGTTGCTGCGCTTTTCCAGCAGATAGAGGTTAGGGTCGCCGTCGGCGATCGCGTGGATCTCGCCCTTGTCGACCGCGACGCCGAGCAGGTCGGCCGGATACTGCCGCCACGTGATGTCGCGCTCGGGATCGATACCGTTCTTCGCGAGCAGGATCGAGAAGAAATGCTTGCCGGGCGCGGCCAGGTCGCTGACGCCGACCGTCTTGCCCTTCAGCGCCTGCAGCGTCGTGACGCCGGCCGCCTTCGAGCCGAGCAGCCGCACGCAGCCGCCGTGCGAGCTGCCGATGATCTTCACGTCGAAACCGGCTTCGAGCGGCTTCAGCCAGCGATGGATCATCCCCACCGCCGCATCGGCCTTGCCGGTCGCGATCGATTCGAGCAACTGGTCGGTCGAGCCGCTGTAGTTGATCAGTTCGACCTTCAGGCCGTTCTTCTCGAAGAAGCCGCGCTCCTGCGCGACGACGATCGGCGTCAGGCAGAACGCGTTCTGGTTCCACGCGAACGTGAGCTTCTTCAGCGGCGGCGCGGACCAGGCCTTGCGGCCAAGCGTGATCGCGGGCGCGGCGAGCGCGGCGGCGCCGGCCGCGCGCAGCAGCTTGCGGCGTTTGTCGTCGTGCGTGTCGCGCGTGTCGTGTGCATTGGCGGGCGCGGGTGCGGCGGTTCGGGTCATGTGGTCTGGTCTCCGGTCGTGCGGGAAGGCGCTCAGTCGAGCAGGTCGGGTTCGTCGGCGACGACGCGCGCGAACAGGCTGTCGAACGCATGCAGCGCGCCTTCGGGGCCGCCGATCTGGCCGTGCGTGTGGCGCGCGGTGGCGTGATCGATCGGTTGCGGCGTGCCGGCCGCCTCGGCCAGCAACTGCGTGTGCGCGGCGTTGTCGAGCGCGATGTACCACCATGCGGCGGCCTCGACCGTCGGGCCGGCGGTCAGGATTCCGTGGTTCTTCAGGATCGCGCCCTTGTGCGTGGTGCCGTCCGGTTTCGCAAGCGCATCGGCGATCCGTGCGCCTTCGCTCGTGTCGACGACCATCCCCGTGAAGTCGTCGAACAGCGCGTGGTCTTCATAGAACACGCACGCGTCCTGCGTGAGCGGGTCGAGCGGGCGGCCGAGCGTCGACCACGCCTTGCCATACGTCGAATGCGTATGCGCGGCGGCGACGATGTGCGGATGCGCGTCGTGGATGGCCGCATGGATCGCGAACGCGGCCTTGTTCAGCGGTCGGGAACCGATCGCGGTTTCGCCGCGCGCGTTGACGAGCAGCAGGTCCGACACCTTGATCTGCGAGAAATGCACGCCGAGCGGATTCACCCAGAAGTGGTCGGGCAGCTCGGGGTCGCGTGCGGTGATGTGGCCGGCGAGCCCCTGTGCGAAGCCGAAGCGAGCGAACAGGCGGAACGCGGCCGCGAGCCGCTCCTGACGGTGACGGCGCTCGGCGGCGACGTCGATGCGCGGCGCGGGCGGATCGAACCAGAAATGCTGGCGCGGCGACGCGGCGAGCGCGAGGCCCGACGCAGTGCGTTCGAGTGTGGACGGAACGGCGGACATCGTAAGGGTCTCCCGGGTTGCGTCAGGCCGCGCGGCGCGCCGCGTCGCGTGCGGCGACGGCGCCGCGCACGCGCGGAATCAGTTCGCGGCCGTAGTCGATCGCGTCTTCCAGCGGATCGAAGCCGCGGATCAGGAACGTCGTGACGCCGAGGTCGTAGTAGTCGAGCAGCGCATCGGCGACCTGTTCGGGCGTGCCGACCAGCGCCGTCGAATTCGAACGCGCGCCGGTGAGGCTGGCGATCTCGGTCCACAGCCGCTTGTCGACGCGCGAGCCGCGTTCGGCCGCGGCCAGCAGGCGGCGCGCGCCTTCGCTTTGCTGCGGGCCGCCGGCGCCGAGCCCGGCCGCTTCGCGCAGCCGGCGTGTTTCGTCGAGGATGCGATGCGCACGCGCCCACGCTTCGTCCTCGGTCGCGGCGAGGATCGGGCGGAACGACACGGAGAAACGCACCTGCCGGCCGTGCTTCGCGGCTTCGGCGCGCACCCGGGTCGTCAGGTCGCGCACCTGGTCGAGCGATTCGCCCCACAGCGCGTAGACGTCCGCGTGCTTGCCGGCCACGGCGAGCGCGGCTTCCGATGCGCCGCCGAAATAGATCGGCACATGCGGCTGCTGGAACGGCTTCACTTCCGAAAACCCCTGTTTGAACCGGTAATGCGCGCCGTCGTGATCGAACGGCTGCGCTTCGGTCCAGATCCGCCGCAGGATGCCGAGGTATTCGTCGGTGCGCGCATAACGTGCGTCATGGTCGAGGAAATCGCCGTCGCGCTGCTGCTCGCTGTCCGAGCCGCCGGAGATGAAGTGCACGGCGAGCCGGCCGCGGCTGAACTGGTCGAGTGTCGCGATCTGCCGCGCGGCGAGCGTCGGCGCGGTGAAGCCCGGGCGATGCGCGAGCATGAAGTGGATGCGCTCGGTCGCGGCCGCCGCGAATGCGATCGTCAGCGTCGCCGACGGGCCGGTCGAGTGATGCGGCACGAGGATCCGGTCGAAGCCGGCCGTCTCGTGGGCGCGGGCAAAGTCGCGCACGTAGCCGGGATCGACCACGGGGCCGGACGGCGGGTGGATTTCCGACTGCTTCTGGCTCTGGATCATGCCGATGAATTCGACGCTCATCTGGGTCTCCGGTGCGGGGATGTCCCGGCGCGCGGCCGGGCAGGAATGGAGCGCAGGTTAACGCCGCGATCATGCGGAATGGAAATAATCAATCCCGATTTGAATATCAGATTTGCATGGTTTGGGCGCGTGTGCGCTGCGCATACGCTGTGGGCTCACGAACGATCGGGCGCGCGGGCGCCGGCGAATCCGGGGGCACGCGTTGCGGATCGCCCGGTTCACGGGATACCGCGCCGCGTGGCGATCGATTGCCGCGGTTGCCGATCTCCGTCGCGCTTGCCGCCTGTCCGTATTACCCAGGGAATCCGTTTCGATGTCCGCCAGCCTTGCCGCTTCCTCGCCGTCGCCGCAGCCGCCCGCGCTGCGCCTCCTGCCCACCGACGATGCCGACGACGCACGCGTCGCCGCGCTGCTCGAGCGCCTCGCGCCGGAACTTGCCGCCGATGCGGCGCGCAACGACGTCGATGGCCGCTTTCCGCACGAGAACTTCGCGCGGCTGCATCGCGCGGGGCTGATCGCGCAAGTCGTGCCGCGCGAGCATGGCGGCGCCGGTGCGACGCTCGCGCAGGCGAGCCGGATCGTCGCCGCCGTCGCGCGGGCCGATCCGGCCACCGCGCTGGTGCTGACGATGACCTATCTGCAACATCGCGCGCTCGGCCGGGCCGACAACCGCTGGCCCGCACAGGTGCGGCGCGCGGTGTTCGACAGCGCGGTCACGCACGGTGCGCTGATCAACGCGCTGCGGGTCGAGCCCGCGCTCGGTTCGCCGTCGCGCGGCGGCCTGCCGGAAACCGTTGCCCGGCGCGACGGCGACGGCTGGCGGCTGTCCGGCCACAAGCTGTACAGCACCGGGATTCCGGCGCTGCGCTGGCTGGCCGTGTGGGCGCGCACCGACGAACCGGCGCCGCGCGTCGGCGTGTTTCTCGTGCCGCGCGACCGCGATGCGGATGGCGATCGCATCCGCGTGATCGAAAGCTGGAATCACCTCGGCCTGCGTGCGTCGGGCAGCCACGAGGTCGTGTTCGACGACGTCCGGCTGCCGGCCGATCACGCGGTCGACGTGCGCGCACCGGACGCATGGGCCGTGTCGGCCGCGACCCACGCGGATGCCGACGCGCAGGCCGACCAGCAGGCGTGGATGGTCGCGCTGCTCGGCAGCCTGTACGACGCGGTGGCGCGCGCGTCGCGCGACTGGGTGGTCGAATTCGCGACGACGCGTGCGCCGAGCGGGCTGGGCGCACCGCTCGCGACGCTGCCGCGCGTGCAGGAAGCGGTCGGCGAAATCGAGGGCTGGCTGCACGCGAACCGCGTGCTGCTCGACGATCACGTCGCGCGCACCGACGCGGGTCACGCGCCGCCGGTCACGACGAGCGGACTGGTCAAGCGCACCGTGACCGAGCACGCGATCCGTGCGGTCGAGCAGGCGCTGAAGCTGTCGGGCAATCACGGGCTGAGCCGCGCCAATCCACTCGAACGCCACTATCGCGACGTGCTGTGCAGCCGCGTGCATACGCCGCAGGACGACGCGATCGCGGTGGCGGCGGGGCGTGCGGTGCTCGACGCGGCGAGCCGGGTCGAAGCGAAGGGCAAGACGAAGGGTGAAGCGGGCGGCGAGACGGAAACGGGCGGAGCGTCGGTCAACGAGACCGGGCGCGGCCGCAGCGATGCGTGAGCGGAGCAGGGCTGGCGCGAGCATCGATCGGGCGGCGCGATGCTGCCGCCGCCCGATAGGGTCACGCAGCCTGGTCGTGCGCCTGCTCGGGCAGCGCGAATGCCGCACGCGCATGCGCGGCGACGGCCGCGAGCGGCGCGCCGAAGCGGGCCGCATCGTGCCGGCGCAGCAACCACAGATCGATGTGCGGCTTGAAATCGGCGAGCGGCACGATGTCGAGCGCGTCGCGCAGCGGGCTGCCTTCGACGAGCGGCAGCGGCATCAGCCCGATGCCGAAACCGTTCGCGACGCTCTGCAGTTGCAAGTCGCGGCCGTAGGTGTCGAGCGTGACCGGCATCGGCAGGCCCTGCGCGTCGAGCGCGCGCCGCAGGCCCGCACGAAAGCCGCAACCGTCGGGATTGAGCACCCAGCCATGAGCGTGGCAATCGGCGAGCCGGTAGCTGCGGCGCGGCCAGTCACCCTTGCGGCCGACCGCGACGAGCCGCGTGGCCAGCAGCCGTTCGCCGTCGACCTGTGCCGGCAGCACCATCTCGCGCGCGAGGAACACGAGCGCCGCATCGAGTTCGCGGCGGGCGACGCGCTCGACGAGCATGCCGCCCCACGCGGTCGTGACCTGCGTCGCGAGCGCGGGCCACTGCGCGGCCAGTTCGGATATCAGCGCGGGCAGCATCAGTTCGCCGAGGCCCTGCGTGAGCCCGATCCGGAACTCGCCGGCGGGCGGCTGCTCGCCGGCCGTCAGCTCGCGCAGCGCATCGACTTCGCGCAGGATCGCGCGACACTGCTCGAAGACCTGCCGGCCGATGTCGGTCGGGCGCGGCGGCTTCGTGTTGCGATCGAGCAGGGTCACGCCGAGCGCTTCCTCGAGATTCTGGACGCGCCGCGTGATCGCGGGCTGCGTCATCCCGAGCTCGGCCGCGGCCTGGCTCAGGGTCTGGCAGCGGACCACCGCTGCAAAAGCGTCGATATCGCTAATTTTCATGTTTGTTCTGCATGGTCTTTCAGGTGCATCATGACGATCCATCATATTCGGCATCATATTCGAGGAGCCAGCCGATGAGTACGCTTTCGTTGCATCAGACGCCGCTGCGTCCGTTCGTCGACGGTCTGGGCGCGCTGCTCGCGTCCGGCGCGGACGAGGCGCGCATCCTCGACGAGGGCGGTGCGCTGCTCGCCGCGCTCGTCGAACACGACGACTGGTTGCCCGACGCGTTCGCGCAGCCCGACCCCGCGCGCTATCGGCAATACCTGCTGCATCTCGACCCGGACGAGCGGTTCTCGGTCGTCAGCTTCGTGTGGGGCCCCGGCCAGACGACGCCGATCCACAATCACACGGTGTGGGGGCTGATCGGGATGCTGCGCGGCGGCGAATTCTCGCAGCCGTACCGGTTCGACGCGGCGGGCCGGCCCGTGCCGTCCGGCGAAGCCGTGCGGCTGGCGCCGGGCGAGATCGAGGCCGTGTCGCCGCGCATCGGCGACGTCCATCGCGTGACCAACGCGTTCGCCGATCAGGTATCGATCAGCATCCACGTGTACGGCGCGAACATCGGCAAGGTCGAGCGCGCGGTGTACCTGGACGACGGCACCGTGAAACCCTTCGTGTCGGGCTATTCGAACGCCTGATGCAACGCCCGCCGATGCGGCCGGTTGCCCGCACGCGCCGGCGGGCTCAAGATTGATCCGTTCCGCTTTCTTCACCGACTTCAACGCATTCAATACAGAGACATCGTGACGCACTCCGCCGATTCCACTTCCCGTTTTCCCGTCGCGTCGTACCAGGATGTGCGCGCGCGCCTGCTTGCCCGCGACGAGATCGCACTGATCGACGTGCGCGAGGAAGATCCATACGCGCAGGGCCACCCGCTGTGGGCCGCCAACTTTCCGCTGTCGAAACTCGAACTCGACGCGTGGACGCGGATTCCGCGCCGCGACACGCCGATCGTCGTATTCGGCGAAGCCGGCGGCGAGGATCTCGCGCCGCGCGCGGCCGAGAAGCTCGCGCAACTCGGCTACACCGACGTGCGGCTGCTCGACGGCGGCCTCGCGGGCTGGCTCGCGGCGGGCGGCGAACTGTTCATCGACGTGAACGTGCCGAGCAAGTCGTTCGGCGAATGGGTCGAGGCCGAGCGGCATACGCCGTCGCTGTCCGCGCAGGAGGTGCAGGCGCTGATCGACGCGCAGGCCGATGTCGTGATCGTCGACGCGCGCCGTTTCGACGAATACCAGACGATGAACATCCCGACCTCGACGAGCGTACCCGGCGCGGAACTCGTGCTGCGCGTGCGCGCGCTTGCGCCGAATCCGGCGACGCAGGTCGTCGTCAACTGCGCGGGACGCACGCGCAGCATCATCGGCACGCAGTCGCTCGTCAACGCGGGGCTGCCGAATCCGGTCGCGGCGCTGCGCAACGGTACGATCGGCTGGACGCTCGCGGGCCAGACGCTCGAGCGGGGTGCCGCGCGGCGCTTTCCGGACGACATCGACGCGACGCAGCGCGACGAAGCGCGCCGCGCTGCGCGCGCGGTGGCCGAACGCGCGGGCGTGCCGCGCATCGCGCTCGCCGACGTCGCCGCGCTCGACGAACCGGGCCGCACGCTGTACCGCTTCGACGTGCGCACGCCGGAGGAATACGAAGCCGGCCATCTGCCCGGTTTCCTGAGCACGCCGGGCGGCCAGCTCGTGCAGGAGACCGACCATCACGCAGCCGTGCGCGGCGCGCGGATCGTGCTCGCCGACGACGACGGCGTGCGTGCCGACATGACCGCGTCGTGGCTCGCGCAGATGGGCTGGGACGTGCGTGTCGTCGAGCCGGCCGGCGCGGCCGCTTTCGGCGAGCGCGGCCAGCCGCCGCGCGACGTGCCGGCGACGCCGGCCGTGACGGAGGTATCGCCCGCGACGCTTGCGGGCTGGCTGAAGGAGGCGGCGCCCGGCGAGCTGGCGATCGTCGACGTGACGGCCAGCGCGAACTACGTGAAGCGCCATATCCCGGGCGCGTGGTTCGCCGTGCGTGCGAAGCTGCGCGACGCGCTCGCGGCGATTCCGGCCGCGAAGCGTTATGTGTTCACGTGCGGGTCGAGCCTGCTCGCGCGGTTTGCGGCGGACGACGCGCGTGCGCTGCTGCCGGCTTCGGCCGAGATCCGGGTGCTCACCGGCGGCACGGCCGCGTGGATCGACGCCGGGCTGCCGCTCGAAAGCGGCGAGACGCATCTCGCCTCGCCGCGCGTCGACCGCTACCGGCGCCCGTACGAAGGCACCGACAACGCGGCGGCCGCGATGCAGGCGTATCTCGATTGGGAATACGGGCTGGTCGACCAGTTGAAGCGGGACGGCACGCACCACTTCAACGTGATCTGACCGATGCGATGCAACCGGGCGCAACGCGCGCGCCGCGCGCCGCGCCCGGTCGACGCGCGTGTCAGCGCTTGAACGTATCGACGGCCGTGCGGCCGACGGCAGGATCGTCGGTGAAGAAGCCGTCGATGCCCGCGCGCAGGTACGCCTGGATCTCGCGCACCGAGCCTGCCGTGTTGCGCGTGGCCGGCGTGCCGCCGTCCTTCAGCGACGCGGGCAGGAAGTTGTTCTCCGGGCGGAACGTGTACGGATGCACGACGAGGCCGGCCTCGTGCGCGTAGCGCACGTACGGTGTCGGCTGCTGCAGCGTGCCGTCCGCGGCGACCGCGATGATCGACGTCTTGTACGGGCCGACGCCGTTCGCATAGGTCGCGACCTCGCGCATGCCGTCGCGCGTCGACAGGTCGCCGTAGGTGCGCTTGTCGTTCGCCTTCACGAAGTCGTACGGGCGCTGGCCGGCTTCGTCCATCAGCTGCACGAGCTTCCAGTTCGGCTGGCTCGACTTGATCCGGTTGCGGATCGCCTTCAGGTTCGCGACCTCGAACGACTGGATGTAGACGGTCGCGGTGCGGGCCGTGTACGCATCCTTCAGCAGGGCATCGACGAGGCGGTCCTCGAGCGGCAGGCCGATCGACTGGAAGTAGGTCGGGTGCTTGGTTTCCGGATACAGGTGGATCGTGCGGCCGGTCTGTGCGGACAACTGCTTCGCGAGCGCGACGATTTCGTCGAACGTCGGAATCTCGAACTGGTCGTTGTACGCGGTGTTCGCGGGGCGGACCTGCGGAATGCGCTCGCGGGCGCGCAGCGTCTTCAGCTCGGCGAGCGTGAAATCCTCGGTGAACCAGCCCGTCAGCTGCGCGCCGTCGATCGTCTTGGTCGCCTTGCGGCTCGCGAACTGCGGCAGCGCGGACACGTTCGTCGTGCCCGAGATCTCGTTCTCGTGGCGCGCGACGAGCACGCCGTCGCGCGTCGACACGAGATCGGGCTCGATCACGTCCGCGCCGTCCTCGATCGCCTTGCGGTACGACGCCAGCGTGTGTTCGGGGCGCAGCGCGCTCGCGCCGCGATGGCCGACCACCTGGATCTTCGCGGAAATCGGCTGGGTGGGATCGGACGCGACGTCGTCGTCGCCGCCGCACGCGGCGAGCAGGAATGCGGCGGCACAGGCGAACGGGACGTAGCGCAGGGAGGTCGGGCGCTTGAAGAGCATGTCGGTGAACCTTCGAAACGAGAGTCGGAAAGGGGCGGTCGCTCCGGCGGTGCGGCTGTCGTGCCGTGTCGCACGGAGTCGGATGGGACGCGATCGTCGCACCGAATAATTACATATGTATTACTTCGGCCTTTCCGTTTCTTGTTTTCGGGGCGCGATATGCGCGGCGGGGCGGTTGACGGCGGCCCGACGGGCGACGCATTCCGGCCGTCCCGGGCAGGCCGTGCGCCGGATGCACTAAACTTGCGGGAATTTTGCATCGCCGTGCCGGGCCGGACGCCCGCCTGGCGCGACGATGCGGCGACTTGCGGGCCGGCGCGGGCGCCCGGCGCCCGTGTGCGTCCGGGGCCCGCGCCGGCCGATTTTTCCCGACCCATGACGACTCGAACCGATTCCGCCTACCTGCTCGGCGACCTGCTGAAGAACGTTTCCCGCTCCTTCTACCTGACGCTGCGCGTGCTGCCCGACGGCATGCGCGACCCGGTCGGCCTCGCGTACCTGCTCGCGCGCGCCGCCGACACGATCGCCGATACGGCGCTCGTCGCGCCCGATCGCCGGGCGGCATTGCTGACCGAGCTGCGCGACGAGGTCGAGCAGCTCGGCGACGGCGTCGCGCTGTCGCGTGCGCTCGAGGACGTGACGCGGATGCAGACCGATTCGCACGAGCACGTGCTGCTCGGCTCGATGGAGCCGATGCTCGCGCTGCTGCGCGCGCAGCCGGACGCCGATCGCGCATCGATCCGCAAGGTCGTCGCGACGCTGACGGCGGGGATGGTATTCGACCTGCGCACGTTCCCCGACGAGCAATCGGGGCGGGTCGCGTCGCTTCGGACGCGCGACGAACTCGACCGCTACACCTATCTCGTCGCCGGCTGCGTGGGCGAGTTCTGGACCGACATGACGGGCATGCACACGCCGGCCGCGCGCGGCTGGAACCTGCCGGACATGGTCGAGAAGGGCATCCGCTTCGGCAAGGCGCTGCAGATGACCAACATCCTGCGCGACTGCGCGAAGGACCTGCGCATCGGCCGCTGCTACCTGCCCGACGATGTGCTGGGCGCGCACGGGCTGAGCGTCGCCGACCTGATGTTGCCCGATGCGTCGGCGCGCGCGCGCGGCGTGCTGGTCGACCTGCTGCGCGTGACGCTGGACCAGTATCGCGACGCATGCCTGTATACCGTTGCGATCCCGCGCCGCTTCGTGCGGCTGCGGCTGGCATGCCTGTGGCCGATCATGATCGGCCTCGAAACGCTCGAACTGCTGGCCGGTCATGACGCGTGGCTCGATCCGGCGAAGCCGGCCAAGGTGCCGAGAAAGCGCGTCTACCGGATCATGGCGTCGTCGCTCACGCTGGTCGGCTCGAACACGGCGATTCGCGCGCGCATGACCGCGCTCTCCGATGCCGTGAGCGCGCATCTCGCGCAGCCGGTCACACGCTGACACCCACCGAACGATGCCGGCGCGACAGGTGCCGGTATCGCCCCTCGGCCCGCGTTCGCCGGGCCGGTTCTCCCGCATCGTCTAAAAACGTTTTCATCATTTCGTTTCGCGAAACGTGGGTGTCATGAACGTCAGCGATCCTTCGCGGCGGCGTGAATCGTGGCGTCAGCCGCGGTCGCGCATTTGTAAGATGTATTTCGCCGAAGGCATCTGACAACATCCGACGGTCGTGTTGCACCCGTAAAAATGTAAAGCTAGGGTTTTCACCGGGAAATGCCGGAAAAGCCCGCCGCGTAAGCGTTTTCAGGTGTTATGTAACTGCTTGGTGAACCCGTGCGTTGCGTCGATCATACGATGACCGACTGCACATGTTGGGAAATGATTGGTAATCCGTCAGAATCGCGTCGGCATGTACTCGCACATGTGTCAGTCATAAAACCACACCAGAAAAGAAATCATTCTTTGAGGACGGAGAATCAATGAAAAAGCGCGTCGCTTTCGCCATGACGGCAGCGGGCCTTGCAGCCGCTACCGCCGCCCACGCACAGAGCAGCGTGACCCTGTACGGTATCGTCGATAACGGTATCGCATACCAAAACAACTCGTCGGCAGTCGGCGCGACCACGGGTGGTCACTCGAAGGTGCAGATGTCCACCGGCGTGTGGGCAGGCAGCCGCTTCGGCCTGAAGGGCAGCGAAGATCTCGGCGGCGGCACGAAGGCGATTTTCCAGTTGGAAGCCGGCGTCAACACGGCTAACGGTTCGTCGCAATGGACCAACGGCATCTTCACGCGTCAGGCGTGGGTTGGCCTGACCAACAATACGTACGGTACGCTGACGGCCGGCCGCCAGTACACCGCGTACTACACGCTGCTGTCGCCGTACAGCCCGACGACCTGGCTGACCGGTTACTACGGCGCGCACCCGGGCGATATCGATTCGCTGGATACCAGCTACCGCGCGAACAACTCGCTCGTCTACATGTCGCCGAAGTTCTACGGCTTCACGGTCGGCGGTTCGTACTCGTTCGGCGGCGTCGCAGGCGCGACGAACCGCGGCTCGACGTGGAGCGCGGCGATCCAGTACCTGAACGGCCCGGCAGGCATCGCGGTCGGCTACCAGCGAGTCAACAACTCGACGCTCGGCGGCGGCGCGTGGGGCGCGAACTCGACGGTGCAGAACGGCCTGAACGCAGCCGGCACCAACGGTGTCGAGCCGGCAGTTTCGTCGATCAACAATGGCTACCAGTTCGCGCAGTCGCAACAGCGACTGGCCGTCACGGCTGGCTACCAGTTCTCGCCGGCGTGGGACATTTCGGCGTCGTACTCGAATGTTCAATACATTCCGGGCACGGGTTCGGGTTTCAAGAACACGGCGATCTTCAACACGGCTGGCGCCGTGCTGCACTGGAAGCCGGTCGCTCAGTGGGACTTCGCGGCAGGCTACTCGTACACGGCGGCAACGCAGTCGAACGGCATCACGAGCTCGGCCAAGTACCACCAGGTCACGGTGTCGCAGTATTACAGCCTGTCGAAGCGCACGGGCCTGTACGCGGTTGAGGCGTACCAGCACGCGAGCGGCAACACGCTGAACGGCGGCAAGATCATCGCTGCAACGACGTCGATCGGCGACGGCGTGGGCGCAGGTTCGAAGCAGAACCAGATCGGCGTCGGCGTCGGCATGATCCACCGCTTCTGATGTCGCGCGGCGCGCGAGCGCCGCTTGCGACATGCGGTATGAAAACCGGCCTTCGGGCCGGTTTTTTCATGTCCGCGCGATTTGGGCGAATGTCGCGCCGCGATCGCTGCGTCAAGCCCGCACCGCGAGATCATTCCGCTTCTATCGCTGCGTCAAGCCCGCATCCGGTCGCTCAGTTTCCATCGCTGGGTCAAACCCGCGTCGCGCGATCGCTTCGCTTCGATCGCCGCATTGACCCTGCACCGCGCACTCACTCCGCCGCGTCGTTCGTCCAGCTTCCCGCGAGCGCCTGAAACAGCGCCGCCGTATCGGCAAGCCGGTCGGCCTGTGCGCGCGTACGGTCGAGCGCCGTCTGCAGTGCCTGCCGCTGTGCATCGAGCAGGTCGAACGTGCTGATCCCGCCCGCCGCGTAACGGTCGCCGGCAATCGTATCGCTGGCCGCCGCTTCCCGTGCCGCCGTGTCCCGAGCCTGCCATGCGGCAGCGTCGTGCTCGACCGCGCGCATCGCATCGGCCACCTGCTGCAGCGCCTCGAGCACGGTTTCCCGGTAACTCGCGAACGCGGCGTCGTACGCCGCTTCGGCCGCCCGTTTCTTCGCGCGCAGTTCGCCGCCGTGAAAGAGCGGTTGCGTCAGGCCGAGGCCGACGTTCCACACGTTGAGCCCGCTCACGATGTCCGCGATACGCGTGCGCTCCGAGCCGATCCCCGCCGAAACCGAAAAGCGCGGATACAGGTTCGCGGTGGCCACGCCGACGTTCGCGCTCGCCTGGTGCAGCATGGCTTCGGCGGCGCGGATGTCGGGCCGTTCGCGTGCGAGCGTCGACGGCAGCGCGACGGGCAGCGTGCGAGGCAGCGCGAGCGCATCCAGCGTGAGGTCGGGCAGCATCGCGTCGGCGGGCGGCGCGCCGAGCAGGATCGCGAGCCGGTGGCCGGACTGCGCGAGGCGGGTCGCGAGCGGCGGCAGCGACGCCTGCGTCTGCGCGAGCAACGCGCGCTGCGCATGCACATCGGCCTGCGATACGCCACCGGCAGCGAAACGCGCTTCGACGATGCGCAGCTGCCGCGTCTGCGCGTCGATCAGCTGCCGCGTGAGCGCGACCTGCTGCGCGAGCGACGCGCGCAGGATCGCGGTGGCGACGACGTTACCCGCGAGCGTCAGGCGCGCGGCCTCGAGCGTATAGGCCTGGTAGTCGACCTGCGCGCGCAGCGCCTCGAGCGCGCGCCGGTTGCCGCCGAACACGTCGAGCACGTACGACACGCTCACCGACGCGTCATAAAGTGTGAACGGCCCCGGGCTCGGCACGCTGGCCGGCAGGCCGAACGCGGTCGTGTCGACCTGCTCGCGCGTCGCGGACAGGCTCGCATCGACTTTCGGCAACATCGTCGCGCCGGCTTCGGCCGCATGGTTCTGGCGCGCTTCGTCGAGCCGCGCGCGGGCTTCGGCAAGCGTCGGGCTGTTGCGCCACGCGGTATCGACGAGCCGGTTCAGCGGTTCGGAGCCGAACTGCGTCCACCAGTGCTGCGGAGTGTGTTCGGCCGATGCGAACGTCTGACCATCGCCTGCCGGGCCGGCGGCAGCCGTCGTCGCCGGCGGTTCGCCGCGCGTGTAGCGCTGCGTGGCGGGCGCATCCGGCGCGTGGAAATCCGGCCCGACCGCGCATCCGGCGACGAGCAGCGCGGCAGCGGCCAGCGTGCAGCAGCGGGTGGCGTGGAGGGGGCGACGCGAAGCCGGCTTCATCGTGCGGTGCCTAGTCGAGCGTGCGCCGGTAGAAGCGCAACGCGATGCCCATCACGACGACCGTGAACAGCGCGACCGGCCACACGGATGGCCACAGGTCGTTCCAGCCGTTCCCTTTCAGCAGGATGCCGCGCACGAGGCGGTTGAAGTAGGTGAGCGGCAGCAGGTTGCCGATGAACTGCGCCCACTTCGGCATCCCGGCGAACGGGAACATGAAGCCCGACAGCAGGATGTTCGGCAGGAAGTAGAACACCGCGAGCTGCATCGCCTGCAACTGGTTCTGCGCGAGCGACGACAGCGTGATGCCGACGGTCAGGTTCGCGGCAATGAACAGCAGCGCGGACAGGTAGATCGCGAACGCGCCGCCGACGAACGGCACCTCGAACACGAAGCGGGCGGCCGCGAGAATGATCGACACCTGGATCAGCCCGATCAGCACGTACGGGACGATCTTGCCCGTCATCACCTCGAGCGGTCGCACGGGCGTCGCGAGCAGGTTCTCCATCGTGCCGCGCTCGCGTTCGCGCGTGATCGCGAGGCCCGTCATCATCACCATCGTCATCGTCAGGATCACGCCCATCAGGCCCGGCACGACGTTGTACTGCGTGATGCCCTCGGGGTTGTAGAGCCGGTGCAGCACGACGTCGAAGGCGGCCGGACGGCCGTTCAGGTGCGCGAGCGGGCCGGTCAGGTCCTTGTCCGCGACCGGCTGCACGAGGCCGGCGAGCGCGCCGATCGCCGACGCGGTCGCGACGGGATCGGTCGCGTCCGCCTCGACGAGCAGCGACGGACGTTCGCCGCGCAGCAGCCGGCGCGAGAAATCGGCCGGCACGTTCAATACGAACAGCACGTCGCCGCGCGCGAGCGCACGCTGGCCGGCCGCTTCGTCGGGCAGCGTCTCGACGATGTCGAAGTACGCGGAGTTGCGCATCGCGGCGACGAAGCTCCGCGCGAACGGGCTCGCGTCGGCGACGATCACCGCGGTCGGCAGGTGCTTCGGATCGGTGTTGATCGCGAAGCCGAACAGCGAGAGCTGGATGATCGGCACGCCGACGATCATCGCGAACGTCACGCGGTCGCGGCGCAACTGCAGGAATTCCTTCAGCACGATGCTCCACCAGCGTGCGACCGAGAACGCATCGCGCAAGCGCGCCCACGCGTTCATGACGACGCTCCGCCGGGCGGCGCGGATGCGCGGCCCATCATGTAGATGAACACGTCCTCGAGGCCGGTGTCGATCGGCGCGACCTGCAGCGCGGCGGGCCCGCCGGCCTGCGCCGCGACCTGCGCGAGCGTCGCGTCGAGCCGCGCGCGATCGCGGCCGCTCACGTGCAGCGCCGAACCGAACACGACCGTCTGGTCGACGCCCGGCATCGTGCGCAGTCGCGCGGACAGTTCGGCCAGGTGGCCGCCGGTGATCGCGCGGGTCGCGAGCCCCTGCGACGCGACGATCTCCGCCGACGTGCCCTGCGCGAGCAGCTCGCCGTACGCGATGTACGCGAGCTTGTGGCAGCGTTCGGCTTCGTCCATGTAGTGCGTGCTGACGAGCACCGAAATTCCCTGGGCGGCCAGCCGGTGCAGTTCTTCCCAGAAGTCGCGGCGCGCGGCCGGGTCGACGCCGGCCGTGGGCTCGTCGAGCAGCAGCAGGGCCGGCTCGTGCAGCATGCAGGCGGCCAGCGCGAGGCGCTGCTTCCAGCCGCCCGACAGCGCGCCCGTGAGCTGATCGGCGCGGCTCGCGAGGCCGAGCCCGTCGAGTGCGCGCGCGACGGCCGCCTTGCGGTCGGGCATCCCGTACACGCGCGCGACGAAATCGAGGTTCTCGCGGATCGACAGGTCTTCCCAGTACGAGAAGCGCTGCGTCATGTAGCCGACGCGCCGCTTGATCTGCGCGCTGTCGCGCACGATGTCGTAGCCGAGGCAGGTGCCGCTGCCCGAGTCGGGCGTGAGCAACCCGCACATCATCCGGATCGACGTGGTCTTGCCGCTGCCGTTCGGCCCGAGAAAGCCGAAGATCTCGCCGCGCGCGACGCGCAGCGACACGTCCTTCACGACGTGCTTGTCGCCGAAATGCTTGTTCAGACGATCGACGTCGATCGCGTACGGGGCGGAGGACGCGTTCACGGCACCCTCACGGCGACGGGCTGGCCCGGATGCAGCTTCGGCGCGTCGGCCACGGCCGGGCGCGCCTCGATCATGAACACGAGCTTGGTCCGGCTCTCGTTGCTATAGATCACGGGCGGCGTGTATTCGGCCTCGCTCGACACGTAGGTGATGTGCGCGGGCACGTCGGCCGCACAGCCGTCGCAGTGGATCGCGACGGTGCGCCCCGGTGTGAGCGATGCGATGGCGGCCTCGGGCACGAAGAAGCGCACCTTCAGGTTTTGCGGCGGCAGCATCTGCACGACCGGATTGCCGGCCTGCACCCATTCGCCGACACGGTACAGCGTGTCGTACACGCGCCCGGCGGCGGGGGCGGCGACGCGCTTCTGGTCGAGCTTCCACTGCGCTTCGGCCACGGCCGCCTGCGCGGCGTCGACCTGCGCGGCCTGCGCGGCGACCTGCTGCGCGCGGCCCGGCAGGCGCGCGACGTCGACCTGTTTCTGCAGTTCGCGCATCTGCGCGGCGGTGGTTTGCGCGGACGTGCGCGAATCGTCGAGCTGCTGCTTCGACAGGCCGCCGGCCGCGTACTGGCGTTCGTCGCGCGCCAGTTGCGCGGCGGCCCGCGCGGCCTGCGCGGTGGCCTGGGCGAGCTGCGCCTGCGTGACCGCGATTTCCGGCGGGCGCTTGCCCGTTCGCAGGTCGGCAAGCTGCGCGCGGGCGGCCGCGAGCTGGTGCTGCGCCTGCAACAGCGCGGCGGTTTCGCTGACGGCCTCGAGCGAGAAGGCCGGCGCGCCGGCGGCGAGGGTCTGGCCGCGCGCGACCGGCAGCTGCGTCAGCGTGCCCGATTGCGACGACGACAGGTACACGAATTCGCCTTCGACGTAGCCCTGGTAGGTCGTGCCGTTGTCGGCCGGGCGTCCGCAGCCGGCGAGCACGGCGATTGCGGCGACCGCGGCAACCGTCGCCAGCGGCAGTGCGCGGGGCGGCTTCATGACGGCCTCCGTGGCGAGCGGGCCCGTGCGCGACGCGCGGGGGCGGGCGGCTGCATTCCGGAACCGAGCAACGCGCGGACGTGCCGGTGCAGCACGTCGCGGTCGATCGGCGGCATGCCGCGCGCGCTTTGCCACAGTTTCGCGGTCGCGAGCGGCAGCATCACCAGCGCGACGATCGAATGGAACAGGAACGCGGGTTCGAGCGCGGGGTTCAGCGTGCCGGCCTGCTGCGCGCCGCGGATGCGTTCGGCGAAGCGCCCGACATGATCGAGCGGAATGCGCCGGACCATCCGTTCGCGCAGCAGCCCGCCTTCGTGGACGATCTCGCGCAGCCAGATCGACGGCAGCCACGGCATGCGGTGCGTGACGTCGAAGAAGCGGTCGACGAGTTCGCCGACGAGCGCGAACGGATCGTCGTCGATCCGCGGCTCGGTCGGTCGCCACACGAACGCGATCGCCTGTGCGAGCCGTTCCTCGACGATCGCGTCGAGCAACCGCTCGCGATTCGTGAAGTAGTAGTGGACCATCGCCGACGTGACGCCTGCGGCGGCGGCGATCTGCGCGACGGTCGTCGCGGCGATGCCGCGCTCGGCGAACAGCTGCATCGCGACGTCGAGCATGTGGTCGCGCAGGTCGAAATCGTCGACCGACGGGCGGCGCCCGCGCGGCCTGGCGACGGTGGATTTCGCGTTCATGAAATCGACGCTAATTGATGAGTTAGTTAATTTCAAGGAAGGGTTTTCGACCGGGTTGATCGAGATCAGGCGAGCGTCGAACGGGGGCGCGGGCGGGCCGGGATGTGGCGCGGCGCGGTGCGGCAAGCGGGTAGTGGAGTGTAGGGAGCGGCTAATGCGGAAACGGCGAGGGAAAACCGGCGGGGAGCGGCGGGGCCCGGGAAGGGAAACGGCGGCGAACCCGGTCGCGCAGCGGGGGCACGTGCGTCGACAACGGCACGCGCCTCCGCAAGCGCTTACTGATCGATCGGCGACGTCAGCGGCACGTGTTCGCCGGTCAGCCCGAACACGACGATCTGCGCGGGTTCGGTCGCGCTCGCGTTGCGCGACACCTGGTGGCGCGAGCCGGGCGCCTCGTACCAGCCTTCGCCGGCGCGGTAGCGGTGCAGCGGGCCGCCGTTCACCTGCGACAGCACTTCGCCTTTCGACACGACCGCGAACACCGAGCCGAGGTGCCGGTGGGCTTCTGACGCCTGGCCGGGCGCATAGTCGACGGTCGCGACGACCGCGAGCTTGCCGGGCGCTTCGGGCACGGCCTGCTGCATGATCGTGTGCACGTTGTCGCCGGTGTCGTGCGCATGGGCGGCGGCCGGCAGCAGCGCGGCCGCGAGCCATGCGCCGAGGGCGGCGCGACGGAGCGTGGCGTACGTCATCGTCGTCCCCTTACTCGGGCATCTTGCGGAACGCGATCGCGAAGCGGTTCCACGTGTTGATCGTCGCGATCAGCATCGACAGGTCGAACAGTTCCTCGTCGGTGAAATGCGGCTTCACGGCCTCCCAGACGGCGTCGGGCACGTGGTTGTCGGCCACCAGCGTCAACGCCTCGGTCCATTCCAGCGCCGCGCGTTCGCGCTCGGTGAAGAACGGCGTTTCGCGCCACACGACGACGGTCGCGAGACGGCGGTCGGTTTCGCCGTCCTTGCGTGCGTCGGTCGTGTGCATGTCGACGCAGAACGCGCAGCCGTTGATCTGCGACGCGCGCAGGCGGACGAGTTCGGCGAGCGGCTTCTCGATCGAGCTTTTCGCGATGAAGTCCTCGGCGTTGCGCATCACCTTGATGGCGTTCGGGCTGGCGGTATAGAAGTTCAGGCGAGGTTGCATGGCAGGTCCTTTTTCGGTTGGAGCGCACGGTGGCGCGACAGGACCCACTTTAGGGCGCAAGCTGGCCTGCTTGAATGGCCAATTTCTGAAAAATTCAGGTAACCAGTGCCGTGCCGCCGATGCTGCCCGAACCCAGCAGGCCGGCGAGCTTCGCAAGCGCCGTGTCGATGCGCAGCGCGTCGATCCCGCCATAGCCGAACAGCAGCCCCGCACTGACCGGCACGCCGACGTGGAATGCCGAGATGCCGTACAGGCCGATGTCCTGCGCGCGGGCGGCGCGGACGAGTGCCGCCTCGTCGAGCCCCGGCTTCAGGCGGGCGGCGAGATGGATGCCGGCGGTCGGCACGATCGCGTCGAACCACGGCGCGAGTTCGCCGCGCAGATGCGCGATCAGCATCTTGCGACGCGCGTCGTAGTGCTTCTGCACGCGCTTCAGGTGCCGTGCGAAGTCGCCTTCGAGCATGAAGCGGGCGAGCGCCGCCTGCGTCAGCGTGCAGGTGTGCCAGTCGACGATCTGCTTCGCCTTGGCCAGCGCGCCGCGCAGCGCGCGCGGCGGAATCGCGTAGCCGATCCGCAGTTCCGGAAAGATCGTCTTCGAGAAGGTGCCGACATACGCGACGAGGCCCGTGCGGTCGAGGCTCTTCAGCGACTCCACCGGGCGGCCCTCGAAGCGGAACTCGCCGTCGTAATCGTCCTCGATGATGACGGCGCGGCGGCGCTGCGCCCATTCGAGCAGCGCGACGCGCCGGTCCAGCGTCATCGGCATTCCGAGCGGGAACTGATGCGACGGCGTCACGTAGACGAGGCGCGCGTCGTCGGGCAACCGTTCCGTGACCAGGCCGTGCGCGTCGACCGGCACGCCGATCACCGTCGCACCGAGCGACGCGAACGCGGCACGCGCGGGCGGATAGCCGGGATCCTCGACCGCGACCACATCGCCGGGCCGCACGACGACGCGGGCGATCAGGTCGAGCGCCTGTTGCGCGCCTTGTGTGACGAGCACGTCGTCCCAGCCGCACGCGACCGCGCGGCTGAACGCGACGTAACGCGCGATCGCCCCGCGCAGCTGCGGATCGCCGGCCGGGTCGTGATACTGGGCGGGGCCGCGCATCTGCTGGCGCAGCGCATGATGCAGGCAGCGCCGCCACGCGTCGAACGGGAACAGCGTCTTGTCGGTCACGCCGCCGCGGAAGTCGAAGCCGGGCGCATCGTGCTGTATGGGCATCGCGAGCGCGTCGGGCAGGTCGTTCCACAGCGCGCGGGCATCGACCGCGTCGACGCGCGGCGTGCCGTCGACGAGCGACGGCGCCGACATGGACGCGGCGTGCGGCACGCGCGCGAGGCCGTCGGCGACGAACGTGCCGTCGCCCGCGCGGGTATTCAGGTAGCCCTCGGCCACCAGGCGCTCGAACGCGTCGAGCGTCGTCTTGCGCGAAACGCCGAGCTGTTTCGCGAGGTCGCGCGTCGACGGCAGCCGCGCGCCGCCCGCGAGGCGCCCGTCGACGATCGCGGTGCGCAGTTGCCGGAAGATCTGCCCCGTCAGGTCGTGACGGCCTTCGATGCGGATCGCGATGTCCATCGCAGTGGTTACCTCAGTTGCCATGATTTCGAGTCGACCAGCATACCGGAAGCCGGTCGCGGCGGCATGGTGCGGGTTGCGTGGCGGCGTGACGGAATGCCTGTACCGGCCGCCGGAGCGCAAGGAATCGCGCGGAGGCCGGCCGAACCGGCCGGGCGGGACACGCGCGTGACCGGCACGATCGGCACGACCGGCCCGCATCGCCCGATTGGACCTTGGCCCGCCGCTGCCTTACGATCCACGACAACCCCACACCGGAGCGATCCCATGCTGTCCGAAGACGAACTTGCGCTGCTCGACGCGATCCGCGCCACCGGCAGCCTGTCGCGGGCGGCCGCGCGGCTCGGCAAGGCGCCGTCGACGGTATCGCACGCGGCGCGCCAGCTCGAAACGCGCTTCGACGCGCTGCTGTTCGACCGGCGCGGCTACCGGCTGCAGCTCACGCCGGCCGGACAGCTGCTGACCGACGAGGCGGCGCGGCTGGCGCTGGACGTCGCGCGGCTGACGCAGCGCGTGCGGCAGGTCGCGAGCGGCTGGGAAGACCGGCTGTGGATCGTCAGCGACGAGGTGCTGGAGTTCGACACGCTGTTGCCCGTCGTCCACGCGTTCGATGCGCTCGATTCGGGCGTGTCGTTGCGTTTCACGCACGAAGTGCTCGGCGGTACCTGGGAAGCGCTGCGCGACGGCCGTGCGGACCTGGTGGTCGGCGCGACCAACGAGCCGCCGGCGATTCCCGGCTTCAAGTGGTTCGAGCTGGGGGCGATCGAGTGGGTGTTCGCGGTATCGCCGCGCCATCCGCTGGCCGCCGTGAGCGGCGCACTGACGCGAGATGCGATCGGCGCGCACCGGGCGGTCGTCGTCGCCGATTCGTCGCGGCGCGCGGCCGGCCGCGCGTATGGCCTGCTCGGCGGGCAGGCCGTGCTGGCGGTGCCGTCGATGCGCGCGAAGATCCTCGCGCAGCGCGACGGGCTCGGCGTCGGCTGGGTGCCGCGCCGGCGCGTGGCGTCGCTGCTCGCGCGCGGCGAGCTCGTGGAAAGACAGACGGCCGATCCGCGCGAGCCGAACCGGCTGTATGTCGCGTGGCACGGCGACCGGGACGGCCGGGCGCTGCAATGGTGGCTCGAGCAATTGCGCGAACCGAGGCTCGCGCAGCGGCTGCTCGACGGCATCGACGTGACCGGCTGACGCGGCGCGGAACAACGCGACCGAACCCGCCCGCGCAAACACGTTCGACGATTTCGAACGTGTTCGTCGCGCCCGTCGTACGGCAAGGCCGGGCGCGGCGCGCATCCTGTGTCCACGGTCAACTCACCGGTTCACAGGAGAACATCATGCAACGCTTCGAAGGAAAGACGGTCCTCGTCACGGGCGGCAACAGCGGCATCGGCCTGGCGGCCGCCAGGGCATTCGCGGCCGAAGGCGCGCGGGTCATCATCACCGGGCGCGATGCGCAGACGCTCGAGGCCGCGCGGCAGACGCTCGGCGCGGATGCGCTCGCGATCCGCAACGAGGCCGGCAGCGTCGCGTCGGCCCGCGCGCTGGCCGATGCGATCGCGTCGGCGGGCGCGCGGCTCGACGCCGTGTTCATCAACGCGGGCGTCGCGAAACTCGCGCCGTTCGCCGACAGCGACGAGGCCATGTGGGATCTCGTGTTCAACACCAACGTGAAGGGCGCGTATTTCCAGATCCAGTCGCTGGTGCCGCTGCTGAACCGTGGCGCGTCGATCGTGATCAACGGCTCGATCAACGCGCACATCGGGATGCCCGGCTCGTCGGTGTACGCGGCGAGCAAGGCGGCCGTCAATTCGTTCGCGAAGACGCTGTCGACGGAACTGCTGCCGCACGGCGTGCGCGTGAACGTCGTGAGCCCGGGGCCCGTGCAGACGCCGCTCTACGGCAAGCTCGGGTTCGACGCGGCCACGCTCGACGAGACGGCCGACAAGATCAAGGGCCTCGTTCCGATCGGCCGGTTCGGCACGCCGGACGAGATCGCGTCGACGGTGCTGCACCTCAGCGCGCCGGAATCCGCGTTCATCGTCGGCGCGGAGATCATCGCGTCGGGCGGGATGGGCTTGCTCTGATCGGCGAGGCCCCGGCGGGGGCTGCAACCGCCCGGCGTTGCGCCGGGCGGACAGCCCCCGTCATCGGCGGACGGATTGCATCTATCGCGCCGCACAGGCGCCGTGCCTGTCGCCGCCGGCTTCGAGCTGCGTCACCGTGAGCCCGGAGAACGTCGCGCGGCCGTGCTCGGCGAATACGGCGACGCGGTCCGCGTCGGGCGGCGGGAAGATCAGGTCGGTGAGCGCCACGCGGCCGCCGTTCGCGAACACTTCGACCGAGCCGCGATCGACGACGATCTCGAGCCGCAGCCGCCCGTGCTCGAGCGGCAGGTCCACGATGTGCTCGCCGCTGAACGTGCCGGCGAAATTCGCTTCGCCGGAGCGGGAGCGGTCGAGCGTCAGCGTGCGCTTCACGGTGTCGTACACGATCCGGGTGCCGACCGAGCCGTCCGCCGAGCGCCGGACGATCAGGCCGGCACGCGCCGCGTGCCGCGGCTCGAGCGTGACCGTGATGCGCTGGACGGCGCCGCGCGTCGCGGGCGACAGCGCGCGTGTCGCGGAGTCGACCGTGAGGTCGCCTTCGTGTACGGCGGGTCGCCCGTCCGCCCATGCGTCGAACGCGGTGGCCGGCGCGACGACGAGCGTCGGTTCGCCGTCGATCGTTTTCAGCGAGAGTTCACGCGGCAGGGTCATCGCGCCGCGCCACGGCGCGGTCGGCACTTTCGCCGCGTAATCCCAGTTGCTCATCCACGCGATCGCGACCGGCCGTGAGCCGGGCGCGCCCGAGAAGGTGCCGGCTGCGTAGAAATCCGCGCCGTGGTCGACCCAGTGGAATTGCGCGGGATCGGAACCGGCGGGGGCGACGCGATCCGGCGTAAACGTGCGGCCGTCGAAGTGGCCGACGAAATACATCGAGCCCGAGCCGCCGGCGATCGACCACGGGTTGACGTTGACGATCATGACCCACCGTGTTTGTGCGGGGTCGCCGTCGAGCGGCAGCGGCACGAGGTCGGGCATTTCCCACAGCGCGCCGTCGTGCGGCACGCCCGGCCGCGTGAAATCGCTCAGGAAATTCCAGTGGATCAGGTCGTCCGAGCGATAGAGCTTCACGACGTGCGCATCGGCGACGACCGTCGTCATCAGCCAGTAGCCGCCCGGCGCATACCACGACACTTTCGGATCGCGAAATTGCTTCGATTCCGGGTCGAGCGTCAGCACCGGATTGCGTGCGTAAGGTTGCCACGTCGTGCCGTGATCGAGGCTGTACGCGAGCGACTGCGCCTGAATGCCCTGCGCGTGGCCGGAGCCCGCCTTGTACACGCTCGTATAAAGCGCGACGAGCGGCGGGTGGCCGGGCGTGCCCAGGCCGGACGTATTGAGGGTGTCGGCGACGATCGAGCCGGAGAAGATTTCCTCCGTCGCGTTCGCGCGCATCGCGACCGGCTGCTCGCGCCAGTGGACGAGATCGGTGCTCGTCGCGTGGCCCCACGACATGTTGCCCCAGTCGTTGCCGAGCGGATTGTATTGGTAGAACAGGTGATAGCGTCCGTTGTCGTAGACGAGCCCGTTCGGATCGTTCATCCAGTTGCGCTGCGGCGTGTAATGGAGCGCGGGTCGCCATTGCGGGGTGCCGTCGTCAGCCGGCGCGTGGCAAGGCGCGGCAGCGACCTGGGTACAGGCCACGCAGGCGAGCAGCAACCGGGCGATCCGGGCGGAAAAGCGAAAAGACGTCGATATCATTCGGGGTGTCGTGCTTCGCCGTGCAAGGCGGGAAAGAAGGGCGCCTGCCGCTTTCGACGGCGGTGCGCGCAATGGATGGAAGGAAAAAGGTGGAGGCGCGCACGCGACACGCGCGATATGCGCCTCCCTAACCCCGTGCCTTTATCGATGATCGTTATTGTTGGTTATCCCGGCTTCACGGGTTGTGGCCGTCGCCCGTCGCGGGCAGGTTCGCCGGAATGTCGCCGTAGCCGCCGAGCCCGCCGCGGCCATACGTGCGATCGACCGCCGTCGACGTTCCGTTGATACCGACCTTCACCGTCGGCGCGAGCGTGCCGCCGCGACGCGGGCCGATCGCATCGATGAACGACTCGACGAGGCCGCCCGGCATCACGTAGTGCGAATACGACTGGAATTCGCGCGGGTTCTGGTTGGGATCCTGCGAATACGGTGCACCGGCCGGCGCGGAGAAGTCGGTCGGGTTGCCGAGCACGAGGCCGCTGCCGCCGTTCAGCGGCAGGAAGTCGCTGCGGATGCCGTTGCCGACGAAACCGTACACGCCGTCCGGGCCGTCGACGCCGGCCGCCATCGTCGTGCGGTGGCTGATCGTGAACAGGTAGTACTTGCCGTCCTTCAGGTAGATCTGCGGGCGCTCGGTCTGGTCGTCGACGCAGTTCGCCGACAGGATCGGCGGCAGGAACTTCCATTCGGTCAATTGCGGGTTCGTCGCGACCGCCAGGCCGACATTGGCCTTTTGATACACTGCGCCCGAATTCATCACCGCGTTGAGATCTTCCTTGTACGGATCGTTCGGCGCGTAGCCGAGATCGGCCTCGGTGCAGGTGCGTGCGCCGCGCTGGCCGCCCGTATTGCCTTCGAAGACCATGTAGGTCTTGCCCGGGTGCGCGGGATCAGTGAACACGAACGGATCGCGGAACGAGAAGTAGGTGTTCTGCTGGCCGGTCTGGTAGTAGTTGCCGTCCGGTTGCAGCAGCGCCTTGTGATCGCCGAAGCCGGTGAACCACACGTGCTTGTCGTCGGCGTGGATGTTGCCGTCGGCGCGCGTGATGATCGCCTGCGGCGGCGTGATGTCCGCGCCGCCGGGCGCCGAGCGGTTGAACGACGTCGCGGTGTAGTACAGGCTGACGTTGCTGCCGTTCGTGAGGCGCGCGGAGCCCGACCATTCGGCGTTGTTGGTCATCGGTGCGGTACCGAATACCCTGGCGCTCGCGCCGTCCGGGAACAGGTGGCCGCCCCAGGTCCAGCCGCCGTTGGCGGGGCGCTGCGACGCGGGGATGCCCGCGCGGCGATAGAAGAAGCCGATGCGGGCGTGGACGTGACGGTCGTCGAACGTGTAGCCCGCGTGCGGATCGGCGGTGAGCGAGAAGATCACCTCCCAGCCCTTGTAGCTGAGCTGGTTCGCGCGCAGGTCGGCCAGCGGCCACGTGTCCCATACCCACACGTTCGAGTTGATCAGCGGGAAATCCTGCGGGATGTCCGGCATCGTCAGCGCTTGCGGCAGCGAGTTCTTGTCGGCGCCGGCGGTGTGCGACTGCGCGACGATCTGGCGGATGTCCGCACGCGTCCAGCGCATCGTGAAGTTGCCTTCGGGATCGTAGGCCTGCTGCGTATGGGGCGTGGGCATGGGCGCGCCCGTGCCGCTGGACTGCGCGTGCGCGACGGACGCGAAGGCGGCAAGTGCGCCGCCAGCGAGGAGCAAACGTTTGGTCGTCGTCGGGCGGAAAAGGGGAAAGTATGTCATCTCGTCGTCGTTTCCTGGAAAGGTCAATGTGAACGGCTGAGTGGGCATCGATGTCCAAACCGGTTTGGATGCTATTTCAAACCGGTTTGGAACGCAAAAGATATTTAATTGACGGTAATCGTTACCAATTGGAAATAATTACCCGGCCGGTGCATCCCTGTGTTCGGGCGGCCGGGCGGATCGGCGAATGCGAGGAGTGACGGTGAAGGTGAATCTGAAGGCGCTGTCGGACGCGCTCGGGCTGTCGCGGACGACGGTCAGCCGTGCGCTGAACGGCTACGACGACGTCAGCGAGGCGACGCGCGAACGCGTGGCGAAGGCCGCGCGGGAAATGGGCTATGTGGCGGACCCGACCGCGCGCCGGCTGGCGACGGGTCGGGCCGACATGATCGGGATCGTTTATCCGTTCGGCGCGGGCGATCTCGGCGATCCGCGTTTCGGCGAGGTCGTCGCGGGCATCACCGAGCGGCTCGCGGAACGCAATCTCGATTTCATCATCGCGTCGGCGCGGCCGAACGCGGAACTGGACACCTATCGGCGCATCGTCGAAGGCAAACTCGTCGACGGCCTGATCGTCGCGCGAACGCTGGTCGACGATCCGCGCATCGCGTACCTGCAGGCGAGCGCGTTTCCGTACGTGGCCTACGGCCGGACCCGGATGGCCGAGCCGTACGCGTGGTTCGACTTCGACAACGAAGCGGGCGCGCGGGACGCGGTGCGCCGGCTGACGGGTTTCGGGCACCGGCGCATTGCGATGATCAGCGCGCCGCTTGCCCTGAATTTCGCCGCGCAGCGCCGTGCAGGTTATCTGTCGGCACTGCGCGAAGCCGGCATCGAGCCGGATCCGGCGCTGCTCGTCGAGTGCCCGTTCACGCACGACGGCGGGTTGCAGGCGGTGCGGGCGCTGCTCGCGCGCGCCGAGCGGCCGACGGCGCTGCTGGTCGACAACAATATCGCGGGCGGCGGCGCGTTTCGGGCGCTCGTGGACAGCGGGCTGCGCCTGGGCGAGGACATGTCGCTGATCGTCTACGACGGCGTGCCGCCGGGCCTCGCGCACCCGTATCGCGTGACGGCGGTCGTACAGCCGACCGGCCACGCGTCGGGGCGCTCGCTCGCGGAACTGATGCTGCGCCTGCTTGGCGACGGCGTGCGCGAGCACCGGCTCGAGGCGCCGACAATCGAGGCGGGCGACACCGACGGTCCGTTGCGCGACCAGCCGGCGCGGTGAAGGCGAGGCGCGAGTACCTGCGGACACCCACGGATCGGCCCCTCGAGAAAGGCCATGACGATGGCAGGGATGATTGTCCGACTACTAGACGACCGGTCTAATCCACGACTATCATCCGTCCTCGTGAATGCGGCGACGTCCGTGGCGCAGGCAAGCAAGGCGCGAAAATGCCATCTCGCGCCGTGGTGCTGGTAGCGCGGCGAGACGCCGTCGTTTTATTTTCGAATGTTCTAGACGACTGGTCTAATAGGCGCATGCCGCATTCGGATACGCGGGTCGCACGATGACGCGTCACAGCTGACTAACGGACAGGCGGCGCGCCGCGCCGGCCGGTTTTCTGGATCATGCGGCCCCGTTCCCGTTAACTTTTCGAAGGAGTGTCCGATCATGAAGATTCTGGTTGTCCTGACCTCGCACGACACGCTCGGCGACACCGGCAAGAAGACCGGCTTCTGGCTCGAGGAACTGACCGCGCCGTACTACGTGTTCAAGGATGCGGGCGTCGAGCTGACGCTCGTGTCGCCGAAGGGCGGCCAGCCGCCGCTCGACCCGAAAAGCAGCGATCCGGCCGCCCAGACCGACGCGACGCGCCGCTTCGAAGCCGATGCGGCGGCCAAGGCCGAACTGGCGTCGACGCGCAAGCTGGCCGACGTGTCCGTGGACGATTACGACGCCGTGTTCTACCCGGGCGGCCACGGCCCGCTGTGGGATCTCGCCGAGGATCTGCATTCGATCGGCCTGATCGAGCGCGCGCTGGCGGCCGGCAAGCCGGTGGCGGCGGTCTGCCACGCGCCGGGCGTGCTGCGTCACGTGAAGAATCCGCAGACCGGCGAATCGGTCGTGCGCGGCAAGCGCGTGACGGGCTTCACCAACAGCGAGGAAGCGGCCGTCGAACTGACGGAAGTCGTGCCGTTCCTCGTCGAGGACATGCTGAAGACCAACGGCGCGCAATTCGAACGCAGCGCCGACTGGGCGCCGCATATCGTCACCGACGGGCTGCTGATCACGGGGCAGAACCCCGCGTCGTCGGCGCCCGCCGCCGAGGCGCTGCTCGCGCAACTCGGCCGCCGTTGAGCCGATGGCGCCGGCCGGGCCGGCGCCGCACCGTATCCGTCGCCGGGCGCAAGCCGTCCGGCGACGGCCCGAATCGTTCCGTCGTGCGCACCGCACGGCGCGTTTCCCGTCGTTTTGCAGAACCAAGCAAAGGAGCCGTGGATGTCTGCCCTGTTCGAACCGTTCAAACTCAAGGATGTCACGCTGCGCAACCGCATCGCGGTGCCGCCGATGTGCCAGTACGTCGCCGAGGACGGCGTCGTCAACGACTGGCATCACGTGCATCTGGCCGGCATCGCGCGCGGCGGCGCGGGCCTCGTGATCGCCGAGGCGACGGCCGTGTCGCCGGAAGGGCGCATCACGCCGGGTTGCGCGGGGCTGTGGACCGATGCGCAGGCCGCAGCGTTCGCGCCGTCGGTCGCGGCGATCAAGGCGGCCGGCGCGGTGCCCGGCATCCAGATCGCGCACGCGGGCCGCAAGGCGAGCGCGAACCGCCCGTGGGAAGGCGACGACCATATCGCCGACGGCGATCCGCGCGGCTGGCAGACCATCGCCCCGTCGGCCGTGCCGTTCGGCGCGCACCTGCCGAAAGTGCCGCGTGAAATGACGCACGACGACATCGCCCGCGTGCAGGCCGATTTCGTCGCATCGGCGAAGCGTGCGCGCGATCTCGGCTTCGAATGGCTCGAATTGCACTTTGCGCACGGTTATCTCGGCCAGAGCTTCTTCTCGGTGCATTCGAACCACCGCACCGACGAATATGGCGGCTCGGCCGAGAATCGCGGCCGCTTCCTCGTCGACACGCTCGCGGCCGTGCGCAAGGTCTGGCCCGAGCACCTGCCGCTGACCGCGCGCCTGGGCGTGATCGAATACGACGGCCGCGACGAAGAGACGCTCGCCGAGTCGATCGCGCTCACGCAGCGGATGAAGCGGGAAGGGCTCGACATGCTGAGCGTGTCGGTCGGCTTCTCGACGCCCGCCGCGCAGATTCCGTGGGGCCCGGCGTTCCTCGCGCCGATCGCCGAGCGCGTGCGCCGCGAGGCCGGGCTGCCGGTGTCGTCCGCATGGGGGATCGACACGCCGCAACTGGCGAACCGCGTGGTGGCCGAAGCGCAGCTCGATCTCGTGATGGTCGGTCGCGCGCACCTGGCCGATCCGCACTGGCCGTACTACGCGGCCAGGCAGCTCGGCGTCGAGCGTCCGTCGTGGACGCTGCCCGCGCCGTACGCGCACTGGCTCGAGCGCTACCGGATCGCCGACAAGGCGGCCTGAGCCGCCTTGACGACACGGCGCGCGCATCTTGCGCGTCGCCGATCCGGCGCCGATGGATAGAATGGCGGTTCATGCAGGCCGGTTGCCTGCGCGAACCGCCATTTTTCATTTCGACAGAGGTGCCATGGGCGCACACGTCCCGTCGTCTCACGACTCCGCCGCACGGCCGCGCGCGCAGCAGGTTGCCCGCGTCGTGCTGTATGCGGCGCTGCTGGTGCTCGCGCTGTGGATCATCCGCGACTTCATTCCCGCCATCGCATGGGCCTGCGTGATCGCCATCGCGATGTGGCCGCTGCTCAAATGCTTCGAATCGCACCGGCTGTTCCGTGACCGGCCGACGTTGATCGCGACCGTCATCACGGCCGCGATCTCGCTGCTCGTCGTGCTGCCGATCGCGGTCGCGGCCGTCCAGGCGATCGGGCAGGCGCACGACCTGCGCGAGTGGCTGAAGTCGGTCCAGGACAGCGGCATTCCGTTGCCGGACGTCGTCAGCCGGCTGCCTTACGGTTCGGCTCAGATCACCGAATGGTGGCAGGCCAATCTCGGCCATCCGCTGCATCCGGCCAGTGCGATGCACGGCGTCAACAGCGAGAAATTCCTCGCGTTCGGGCGGCAGTTCGGCACGAAGCTCGCGCATGTGCTGCTCGAATTCGGCTTCATGCTCGTCACGCTGTTCGTGATCCTGCGCGCGGGCCACAAGCTGTCGGGCGCATTGCTGCAGGGCGCGCGGCGCGCGTTCGGGCACAACGGCGCGGAACTGATCGACCGGATGGTCAAGGCCGTGTACGGCACGGTGACGGGGCTCGTCGTCGTCGGGCTCGGCGAGGGGGCGCTGCTCGGCATCGCGTATGCGCTGGCCGGCGTCCCGCATGCGGCGCTGCTCGGCCTCGTCACGGCGATTGCCGCGATGTTGCCGTTCTGCGCGCCGATCGTGTTCTGCGGCGCGGCGCTCTGGCTGTTCGTGCAGGGTGCGACGGTGTGGGCCGTCGTGGTGGCCGTGCTCGGTTTCGTCGTCGTGTTCGTGGCCGAGCATTTCGTGCGGCCGGTGCTGATCGGCAGCTCGGCGCGGCTGCCGTTCCTGCTGGTGCTGTTCGGCATCCTCGGCGGCGCCGAGACGTTCGGCCTGATCGGGCTGTTCGTCGGCCCCGCGCTGATGACGGTGCTGACGATGCTGTGGGCCGAGTGGATCGCGTGACGATGCGCGACGTTGTGCCGATTTGACGCATCGGCGCGGCAGATTCGATGCGCGTGCAAGCATGTGGGGGCTGCAACGACCGGGCTTGCGCGCGGGCATGACATGCAGGGATTCGTATAAAGATCTCTACATTTCTTTTCGATCCGGACCCAAAGGTCGAGTAGCATGGGGCTTTCGATCACGCCGGCATGGCGCAGCAGATTTTCCCAAGCATGCGATTGATTTCGATGGCCCGTCCCGCAGCGACGCTGTCCCTGGCCGCCAGCTGCCTGATGTTGCACGGCTGCGCGTGGTTCGACTCGTGGCTGCCATTTTCGTACTCACGCACGCCGCTCGCGCGGGCCGCGTCGCGGCACGGCGCGACGCGCGCCGATGTCGTCCGCGCGGCCGGCAACCCGCGCAGCGTGTGGATGGTCCGCAACGGCAGCGGCGTCTGCTACAACTACTTCATCGAGCACGGCAACGATCACCGCGAATATTTCGTCGTGTTCGACAGGGCCGGCATCGTCACGCAACACGGCTTCGATTCGTGCATGAACGCCGACCGCAAGGGCACGCTCCAGCCGGGCAAGGCCGCTTCGCGCTAGCGCGGCGGCCGTGCCCGCCCGCCGTCACGCGATCGTGTCGACCACGCCGCCGTCCACCCGCAACGCGGCGCCCGTCGTCGCCGAAGCCTGCGGCGAGCACACGTAGACCACCAGGTTCGCGACTTCCTCGGGCGTCGCCGGCCGCTGGATGATCGAGCTCGAACGATGGTTGCGCACGAACTCCACGGCCACGTCTTCCACGCTGCGGCCGGTTTCGTCGGCTGTTTCCTTCAGCAGCGCCCGCACGCCGTCCGACATCGTCGGCCCCGGCAGCACTGAGTTGACGGTCACGTTGGTGCCGGCCGCGAGCTTCGCGAGGCCGCGTGCGATCGACAGCTGCGCGGTTTTCGTGAATCCGTAATGAATCATGTCGACCGGGATGTTCAGGCCCGATTCCGACGAAATGAACACGATGCGGCCGGCATTGCGTTCGATCATCCCCTTCAGGTAATGCCGTGCGAGCCGCACGCCGGACATCACGTTCATCTGGAAGTAATGTTCCCACTCGGCGTCGTCGATCTCGAAGAACGCCTTCAGGCCGTAGATGCCCGCATTGTTGACGAGGATGTCGGCCGCGGGCGTGTGCTGCGTGATGCGGGCGACACCCGCGGCATCGGAGAGATCGGCCGCGATGCCGTCGAAGCCCGCGTCGGGGACGGCCGCGCGCAGGTGCGCGAGCGCGGACTGCACCGACGCATCGCTGCGGCCGTTGACGACGACGCGCGCACCGGCGCGCGCGAGCCCTTCGGCAATCGCGAGCCCGATGCCGGCGGTGGAGGCGGTGACGACCGCGGTCTTGCCTTTCAGATCGATATGCATGAGCGTGACGGAAGAGGAGTGAACGAAAACCGCCGCGGGCGCCGCGGCGGACGGAATTCAAAGCTTAGGCGAAACGGCGCAATCCCGTATCGAAGCGTGGCGTTCCGGTTGCGCGGCGCCGCACAGTCTTGTACGGTGGGCGGTCGCCGTCCGAACCGGGAGCCCGCCGCGTGAGCCGTACCGCCAACCGATCCGTCGTACCGTCGCCGTTCTGGCGCGATGCCGCGCTGCCGTTCATCGAGGCGCGCACCGTCGACGACGGCCGCTCGATCTGCTACGCGAAGCACACGCACGACACGTTTTCGGTGGGCGCGATCGTCGGCGGCACGAGCACCTACGTGAACGGCGCAACGCACGAGCACGTCGGGCGCGGTGTGCTGGTGATCATCGATCCGGAACAGGTGCATGCGTGCAATCCGTACGGCCCCGACGCGTGGGCGTACCGGATGGTCTATGTCGACGTGCCGTGGCTCGCGCGGCTGCAGCATTCGCTGGGCCGCGATCCGAACCGCGATTTTCACGGCTTTTCGCCGAAGTTGACCGAGCGGCGCGACCTGTTCGCGCAATTTGGCGGCTTCTACCGGACGCTCGTCGCGCCCGGCATCGATCCGCTCGGCAAGGAGAGCGCGGCGGTCGAATTCTTCACGGCGCTGCACGGCGCGCTCGACCGCGAGCTGCCCGGCCCGCGCGCCGGGGACGACAACGCCAAGCTCGCGCGCGCGGCCGACTACATCGCCGCGCATTGCCGCGAGGGCGTCACGCTCGATGCGATCTGCGCGGCCGCCGATTTGTCGCCGTCGTACCTGATCCGCGCGTTCAACGCGCGCTACGGCATGACGCCGCATGCGTTCCTGATCGACCGCCGCGTGCAGTACGGCCGCACGGAGCTGCGCCGCGGCCGGCCGATCGCCGACGTCGCGCTCGACGCGGGCTTTGCCGACCAGGCCCATTTCCAGCGCGCGTTCCGGCGGATCGCGGCCGCGACGCCCGGCCAGTACCGCAGCGCGACGAGCTGAACGGCAGCGCGCAGAGCGCGGAGTGCGCTCGCGCCGTCGATACGCCGAAGCGCCTGACCCGCGAGCCGGCCGGCTAGACGTCCAGCAGAAACAGCGCGCTGCCCGCGAGCAGCAGCGCCATCAGCCGGTTGAACACGCGCATCCTCCGCGCGTTCGCGAGCCGGTGCCGCAGCGATGCGCCGGCATATCCCCAGCAAGCGATCGACGCGAAACAGATCACGAGATACAGCGCGGCGAACTGCCAGACCTGCGCGCGGTCGCCGTCGGCCGCGTACGCGCCCATCGCGGCCACGCACGCGAGCCACGCCTTCGGATTGAGCCACTGCATCGCAGCGCCGGACGCCGCCGACGGGCCGGCCACGTCCGGGTCGGCCGACAGCCGGCCGTCGTCGAGCGCGAGCCGCAGCGCCATGTACAGCAGGAACGCGATCCCCGACCACTGCGTGGCGGTCGTCAGCACGGGCCAGCGCGCGAGCGCCGCGTGCAGCCCGAGGCCGATCAGCAGGAACAGCGCGACGAAGCCGAGCGTCGCGCCGGCCGCATACCGCAGGCTTGCGCCGAGACCGTGGCGCGCGCCCGCGCTGAGCGCGACGATGTTGACGGGACCGGGGGTGATCGACGACGCCAGCGCGAACGCGGCCATCGAAACCAGCATGCTCATTGATTGCCTCCATGCGAATGTCAAAGTCGCATCGAGACTAAAGAAGCCGCGCGTGCCGGTATTGAAGAAAACTGCCCTCGGCGGCGCTGTCTGGATTCAGGTAACGCCGAACCGGGCACGGCGCTCACCGGTGCTCGACAGTCGTTGGACGCAGGCGTTGCAACCGAAGGCATCGAGTCTCACGTCACGGACGAGCGGCCGCCGCGAGCGCGTCGAACGCGTCGGCTTCCGGAAGCCACAGCCACGACTCCGGGCCCGCGTCGATTTCCTCGACCGTCAGCAGGCACGCATCGAGTTCGCGACGCAACCGGTCGTGATCGACCGACTGCCCGATGAACACGATTTCCTGCCGACAATCCCCTGCAGGCTCCTCCCATTTTTTCAGCACGCCATCGCGGCGATAGTCGTCGTGCGGCCAGTCCGACTGCGGGATGAATCGCCACCATCGCCCAACGTAACCCCACTGGAACGCGCCGCCCGTCTGCACGAGCATGGCGATCTCGGGATAGCGGTGCGCAGCCCAGACATAACCCTTGCAGCGAAGCAGCCGGCCGTTGTCCCACGGGCGGCGCAGCCATGCGAGCAGGCGCGCCGGATGAAACGGCGCACGTTCACGATAGGTCCACGACGCGATCCCGTACGCATCCGATTCCGAGGGACGTTCGTCGATCTGCATGCGCTGCATCCATCCCGGCGATTCGACGAGCGCCGGCAGATCGAAGCGCCGGGTATCGAGCACGTCTGACGGATCGACCTTGCCGTGCTGCATCGGCAGGATTCGCGCAGATGGATTCAGCGACGCAAGAATCGCGCACAGCCGGTCGAAACCCGCGTGGCCGATCCGGTCGAGACGGCTCACGAGGATCACGTTCGCGTATTCGACTTGCTCGAGAAGCAGGTCCGACAGCTTGCGCGGCGGACCGGAATTGCCGTCGTTCGCGAGCGCCGCGTCGTGCGCGACCGGTTCGGCCGACGTGATCATGTCCTCGAACGTCTCGCCGTCGACCACCGTGACGAGCGTGTCCAGCCGTGCCAGCTCGCTCAGGCTGAAACTGTCCCGATCGAGAAACGCAAACGTCTCCGCGACCGGCATCGGCTCCGAGATGCCGGTCGACTCGATCAGCAGATAGTCGAAGCGGCGCTGCCGCGCGAGCGTGCTGATCTGCTCCAGCAGATCGGCGCGCAGCGTGCAGCAGATGCAGCCGTTGCTCATCTCGACCAGTTCGTCCTCGCCTCGATGCAGCTCGACGTTGCGCCGCACATCGTCGGCGTCGATGTTCACTTCGCTCATGTCGTTGACGATCACGGCGACCTTCAGTCCCGCGCGATTGCGCAGGATGTGGTTCAGCAACGTCGTTTTCCCGGCGCCGAGGAAGCCGGACAGCACGGTGACCGGAATCCTCGGGCCAGGGGCGGCCGGCGCGCCTTGCTTCCCCGGCGTCGTCATGCGCTCTGCCCGGACGCGCGATCCAGGTAGCCTTCGAACAGGTCGACCACGACGTAGCCGTCGTCGGCGGCGTCGCCCCACAGATCCTTCACGCGGAACTCGACATGGTAGGTCGGCTGACGGGCGGCGCCGGTGTCGCCGTGGCCGATCGCGTCCGGGAAGGGCCACGATTCGGTCGTCCGGTGCAGCACGACGCCTTCCTTGCCGCGAACGTAGCCCGGCGCGCGGATGTGCCCGCTGACGTATTCGTCGCGAACGACGACACGCTCGCCGACCTCGAACCGCGTCGAGTCGGGCGGTGCCGCCCGGCCGCCGGACGTCGGCGGGTTCGCGAGCCGGAAATGCGAACCGAGCGCGCGGTCGAGTTCATCCTGCGTGAGCACGCCGGTTTCGACGAGCAATGTCGCCGTCGCGATCACGTAGCGCTCGTAGTAGCGCGTGCCGACATGCTGGCGTACGTCGATGCGTTCGACCGCGTGACGTACCTCGTCGACGCTGAATTTTTTCAGTTGGTCCACGCCGACGAACATCAGGCTGTACGCGAGATGTTCCCAGTCTTCCTTGAAGACCGGCTTGTAGCCGAGACTGTTGATCGTGTGCGGCACCGGGCCGAAACCCTGGAATCCGCCGAGGTCGTGAAAGCCGTCCATATGTGATCTCCGAGATGAAGGTCGAGAGCGAAACGGGGGGAGTCAGCGCGCGCGCGGCAGCGCCACGCCGATCAGCACATCCTTCGTGACGAGCGTGCGCAGTTGTTCCTCGGTCATGTGCTCGCTGCCGGCCGGCCGCACGGGCAGCACGAGATAGCGGCTTTCGGCGGTCGTATCCCAGACCTTCACGACGACGTCGTCGGGCAGGTCGGTGCCGAGCTCGCGCAGCACCGTGCGGCCCTCGCGGACGAGCCGCGCACGATATTCGAAGCCCTTGTACCACTCGGGCGGCAGCCCGAGCACCGGCCAGTTCGTGCATGAGCACAGGCTGCAGACGATCACGTTCTTCAGCGTGGGCGTGTCTTCGAGCGCGACGATGTACTCGCCCTGCGGGCCGGTGTAGCCGAACTGCGCGCACGCGGCCGTGCCGTCCTTCAGCAGCAGTTCGCGAAACGCCGGGTCGACCCACGCACGCGCGACGATGCGCGCGCCGTTGGCCGGATCCCAGGTCGTGGACATCAGCTCGGTCAGGCCTTCGATATAGCCGTCGGGGATCAGGTTCTTCTCTTTCAACACGCGAAACAGCGCCCAGGCACGTTCGCCGGGCGTCGAGGCTGTTTCCGCGGAAGGGATCGCGCTCATCGTGGGGTTCCTTGTCGTGGTTCGGGTTGACCGCCGCCATCGCGTTGGTATTGCCGTGGCGGGGCGTGGACGCGTGGTGTCGGTCACGCTCGACGAGCAGGGTAAGAAGAGAAAAAGCGCGGTTCTTTGCCGGCACGGATCGGAAACTGTGCTGAGACGGCCCCGTGGCGCGGCATGGGGCCGATGCGCGCGGATGAGCGGAGATGGGCGGCAATTGGCGAGCGCCCGGCACGAAAACAGCGGCAGCGGCGCACGTTTTGCGACCGCTGCATGACATCGGAGGCGCAGGTCCGCCACAGCCAATTTCTTGTTCCGCCGGAAAACAGAACTGCGGATTTTGCCTTCCTATTCTCATCCTCAAGCGACGGCCGTTCGATGTCGCGAATCGCCGGCATCCCCGATGTAACGGCGGAACAACAGTCGGCCAGCATCCCGCGATTCCACCATCCGGCGACGGTTCCCGTTCGTCGTGCGTCGAGCGTGGCGGTGTCTGCGCAACCAGGTGAGGAGCATGATGGACAACGTCAACAGAATGAAACTGAAGCGGATCGCGCGCTGGATCGGTTTGTCGCTGATCGCCGTCGCATCGCATTACGCGGGCGCGGTCGAGGTCGATCCCGGCGACTATGAGCAGTATCCGGTCGGCGCGACGATCGGCGTGCTGTACTACAACTATTCCGCGACGAACGCCTACTACGCGAACGGCCACCGGACGTCGGATTTCGACCTGCAGTCGAATGTCGGCATCGCCCGCCTGCTGCATGTGTTCCAGCTCACCGACAGGCTCACGATCGATCCGCAGGTGTTGCTGCCGTTCGGTCACATCAGCAGCTTCGGCAACGCCGGCGCGCTTGGCAGTACGAACGGTGTCGGCGACGTGATCCTGACCGCACCGTTGAAATTCCGCCTGAACGAAGCGAAGGACGTCGCCGCCGCGACGGTCTACGTCTACGCGCCGACCGGGAGCTATGACCAGAACCGCGGTCTCAATCTCGGCGCCAACCGCTGGTCGCTCGATTTCCAGGCAGCCTACGTCAAGCACTTTTCGCCGCAGTGGGCACTCGATCTCGTCGGCGACGCGATCTGGTACGGCAACAACACGTCGTACGGCGCGAGCGGCGCGACGCTGCATCAGCGGATGAGCTACAGCGCACAGGCGATGGTGCGTTACATGCCCGATCCGGGCACGTCGCTCGGGATCGGCGTCACGCAGCTCTGGGGCGGTGAAACGAGCGTCGACGGCACGGACAACAACGACGCGCTGCGCACGACGCGCCTGCGGATCACCGCGGCGAAGTTCGTGACGAAGGCCGACCAGGTGCAAATCCAGCTCGGCACCGACCTGAGCGTGCGCAACGGTCCGAAGAACAGTGTGCTCGCCGGCCTGCGTTACGCGCACATCTTCTGACCACCCGCATGCGCCGGGATAAGGCCGGTGCATGTCGCTCCTTCCCCACGTCGATACCCCGACACCCGATTCCCTTTCCAGAGAGGTCATGCATGGAATCCGCCATCGACAAACACCTGGTCTGCCCGCGGACGCTGTCGCGCCGCGTCGCCGATGACTACCAGCCGCCGTTCCCGATGTACGTCGCCCGGGCCGCCGAAGACCTGAGCCAGGTCGTGATGGGCTATTTCGGCGTGCAATACGGCGGCGCCGACAAGCGCGCGGCGGCACTGGCCGCTTTGCGCGGGATCGTCGCCGATTTCGGTGCGCAGGACGGCCCGAACAACTTCGATCTGACGCAACACACCGACGACCAGGGTTACGAGAACCTGATCGCCGTCGGCTACTGGCGCGATCCGGCCGCGTATGCGCGCTGGATTGCGTCGCCCGCACTCGTCGAATGGTGGGCCTCCGACGCACGCCTCGCGGACGGCATCGGCTACTTCCGGGAAATCGTCGCGCCGCGCGCCGAGCAGTTCGAGACGCTCTACGCATTCACGAACGATTTCCCCGGCGTCGGCGCGATCATGGACGGCGTCAGCGGCGAGATCGAGGAGCACGGCTACTGGGGATCGATGCGCGACCGGTTCCCGATCTCGCAGACGGACTGGATGCGGGCGGACGGCGAGTTGCGCATCGTCGAGGGCGATCCGGCCCGCGGTGGCCGCGTGGTCGTGCTGGCGCACGACAACATCGCGCTGATTCGCTCCGGCCAGGACTGGCGCGCGGCCGAGCACGACGAGCGCCGACTGTATCTCGAGGAGATCGAGCCGACGCTGCGCAGCGGAATGGACTTCCTGCGCGACAACGGCACGGAGGTCGGCTGCTACAGCAACCGCTACGTGCGCTCGATCGATCTCGACGGCAACGTGCTCGACGAGAGCTACAACATCGGCCACTGGCGCTCGCTCGACCGCCTCGAGCGATGGGCCGAATCCCATCCGACGCACCTGCGGATCTTCGTCACGTTCTTCCGCGTCGTCACCGGGCTGTCGAAACTGCGGCTGTATCACGAGGTTTCCGTCTTCGACGCGAAGCATCAGGTCTACGAATACGTGAACTGCCATCCGCGCACCGGGATGATGCGCGACGCCGTCGCCATCGCCCGCTGAATCCTGCCGGCACCGCCGGGGCCGGCGGTGCCGCTTACCGAACTGGAGAACGTCGATGGCCATCAAACGCCCGACCCGCGAACAACTGTCCGATATGGCAGCCGGCTTCGGCTTTCATCTCGATTCCCGGCAACTCGCCGAATACGACGATGCCTTGCAGGCGAACTTCGACGCCTACGATGCGATCGACGCGCTGCCCGACTATCTGCCCGTCGTCGCGTATCCGCGCACGCCCGGCTACCGCCCGGAGGGCGACGAGAACCGTTACGGCGCGTGGGCGCGCAAGAGCACGATCCACGGCGCCGCCGACGGCAAGCTGCGCGGCAGGACGGTGGTCGTGAAAGACAACATCTGCGTCGCCGGCGTGCCGATGCGCAATGGCTCGACCACGTTCGAGGGCTACGTGCCCGATGTCGATGCGACCGTCGTCACGCGGGTGCTCGACGCCGGCGGCACGATCGCCGGCAAGTCGACCTGCGAGTACTACTGCTTTTCCGGCGGCTCGCACACGAGCGCGTCGGGGCCGGTGCACAATCCGCGCAAGGCAGGGCACTCGTCCGGCGGCTCGTCGTCGGGCAGCGGCGCGCTGGTCGCGAGCGGCGAGGTCGACATGGCGCTCGGCGGCGACCAGGGCGGCTCGGTGCGGATCCCGTCCGCCTATTGCGGCATCTACGGGATGAAGCCGACGCACGGGCTCGTGCCGTACACCGGCGCGATGCCGATCGAGGCAACCGTCGATCATCTGGGGCCGATGACGGGCAACGTGCTCGACAACGCGCTGCTGCTCGACGTGATCGCGGGCGACGACGGGCTCGATCCGCGCCAACGGACGTTGCCGCCGCGCGCCGACTATCTCGGCGTGATCCGCGACGGCATCGCGGGATTGCGGATCGGCATCCTGCGCGAGGCGTTCGGGCTCGCCAATTCGGAGAAGGTGGTCGACGAGGCCGTGCGGGCCGCCGCGCTCCGGTTGCGCAAGCTGGGCGCGCGCGTCGACGAAGTGTCGGTGCCGCTGCATGCGGCCGGCACCGCGATCTGGCTGCCGATTGCGGCCGAGGGCGCGACGCAGCAGATGATGAAGGGCAACAGCCACGGTTTCAACTGGGGAGGCCTGTACGTGACCGGCATGATCGATCATCACGCGGGCTGGCGCGAGCGCGCCGACGAGTTGCCGGATACCGTGAAGGTGACGATGCTGCTGGGCGAATATTTCACGAGCCGGTATCGCGGGCGTTACTACGCGAAGTGCCAGAACCTCGCGCGACGCTTGCGATCGGCTTACGACGCGGCGCTGCAGTCGTATGACGTATTGCTGATGCCGACCGTACCGATGCGCGCGTCGAAGCTGCCGGAGCCCGGTTGCGCGATGTCCGAGTCGCTGACGCGGGCGTTCGAGATGCTCGCGAATACCGCGCCGTTCGACGTGTCCGGGCATCCGGCAATGTCGCTGCCGTGCGGGGTAGCCGACGATCTGCCGATCGGGCTGCAACTGGTCGGGCGCCGTTTCGACGAGGCGACGCTCTACCGCGTTGCGTATGCGTATGAACAGTCGTCCGACTGGCGTCGGACGACGTGCGCATGACATGTCCGGAGCGGTAGCATGCCGCCGCCGCGCCGCGTGCCGGTTCGACCGGCCATGCGGCGTACGCGGTCATCGATTGGACAATGCGCTTTTGAACGGGCACGCTGTCGGCTGCGTGTTTGCTAACCCATGTGGGGCACGACCATGACGATGCGTCCTCTCCCGCGCGCCGCACGCGGCGACGCACCCGGTCCGGCGTCCGGCAGCCCGCTGGACGAACGGACGAACGCGGCCATCGAGGTGCCGATCGACGGCTCGGTCAGCCAGCGTATCGAATTCTGGCGCGAGACGATTCTGCGCCTGTTCGCGGACGTGCAGATCGCGGCCGTGCAGAAAGCCGATTTCTTCGGCCGGGTGCGGCAGCGCAAGTGCGAAAAGATGCGAATCTCGGAAATCCACGCGAGCGAGCAGGCCGTGATCCGGCGTTATCGCCAGGCGCGCAGCGAGTATGAGGACAAGTATTTCGGGGTCTTGATGCTCGAGGGCAGCCAGTCGGTCGAACAGGACGGCAAGATCGTCACGCTGCATCCCGGGGATTTCGCGATCTACGACGCGACCCGGCCTCACCACCTGCAGTTCGGCCAGTCGTGGCGCGAGATCGTCGTCAGCATTCCCCGTGCGACGCTGAACCAGCTCGTCGTCGGGATGGAGCACCGCACGGCGTGCCCGACGCAAACCGGGGACGGCGTCGGCAGCGTCATGCGTGCGTTTCTCGAGCAGATGTCGTCGCAGATCCGCAGTGTGACCGAGGACGAGATGCGGCAGTTGTCGGATACCGCGATCACGCTGATCGCGATGACGCTCGGGGGCATGCAACGCAACGACCTCGCGCAATCGAGGATGAAGGCGTTGACACTGACGCGTGTGAAGCGGCATGTGCTCGAGCACCTGCACGATCCGGAGCTGAACCCGATGATGATCGAGCGCTCGATCGGGATTTCGTCGCGGTACATCAACAAGCTCTTCGAGGCCGAGGAGACGTCGCTGATGCGTCACGTGTGGAACCTGCGGCTCGAACGGTGCGCGCAGGATCTCGCGAATCCGCAATGCGCGTCGCTGCGCGTGTCGGACGTCGCATTGCGCTGGGGATTCAACGACATGTCGCATTTCAGTCGCGTGTTTCGCGAGCGGTTTGCGATGTCGCCGCGGGCGTGGCGCGAGCAGGGCGGCAAGCCGCGCGCGTAATGCGTCCCGCGCCGCGTTCGTGGCCGGCAAGCGCCGATCGGAGGCGGCCGGACGTCGACAGGCGCAGCCGCCGTCAGTGCAGCGCCCGCGGCGCGTGCGCCGGCCGCGAATCGGTGGAGTCGACCACGCCGGTTGCATCGGTTGCATCTCCCGCGCGCAGCGGTCCGCCCGCGCAGGGTTCCGTCGACACCGAGAAGCCGAACGTGTTGACGCCGCCCGAACACGCGACGAATACGCTGCCGCCGTGCATCTCGGCGACGGCCTTGACGATCGACAGCCCGAGCCCGTGGTTCTCCTTGCTGTTCGCGCGGGCTTCCTCGAGCCGGTAGAAGCGTTCGAACACATGCGAGCGCTGCACCGGATCGATCGGCTCGCCGGGGTTCGACACGGCCATCTCGACGAGCGTGTCGCGGCGCGTGATCGTCACGTGCAACGTCGCGCCGGGCGACGAATGCTGGATCGCATTGATCAGCAGGTTCGTCATCGCACGACGGAACAGCGACGGATCGACGGCCGCGCGCGCGTCGCCGTGCAGTTCGGCGTGCAACTGCGCCTCGTCGAGCGGGATCTCGAGGAAATCGAGCATGCGCCGCACCTCGTCGGCGAGCGACACGTCCTTCAGGTCGGTTGCCCGTTCGCCGCGGTCGCTGCGCGACAGGAACAGCATGTCGTTGATGATCACGCGCAGCCGTTCGAATTCCTCGAGGTTCGACTGCAGCGTCTGCCGCATCCGCTCGACCGTGCGGTCGCGGCTGGTCAGCGCGACCTGGGTCTGGCCGATCAGGATGCTGATCGGCGTGCGCAGTTCGTGCGCGACGTCCGCGTTGAACGCCTCGAGCCGCGCGTAGGTCTGCTGGATGCGATCGAGCGCGCCGTTGAACGACGTGGCGAGGTCGCGCAGCTCGGCCGGCAGCGCGTCGGTGTGCAGCCGCTGGCGGCGGTTCGCGAGGCTGATGGCCGATGCATCCTGCGACAGCCGGTCGAGCGGCGCGAGCCCGAAGCGGGCCACCGCGCGGCTCAGCAGCAGCGTGATGATCGTCGCGATCGCGATCAGCCCGGCGAGCGTCCAGCCGAAGCGGCGCAGCATCCGCTGCGTGCGCTCGCACGAGCTGGCGACGATCAGCCTCAGTGTCGGCCGCTCGCCGTTGCCGGCCACCGTGACGGTCTTCGTCATCACGTCGTAGCTGCTGTCGTTCAGCGCGTAGCGCTGGAATGCGCCGAACGGCGCGCCGACGGGCACGCCGTCGACGGGCTTGCCGAACCGGAAATCCGGATTCGTGCTGTCGACCTGGTAGCGCGTCGAGCCGTCGGGCGGTTCGAGATCGGCGAGCTTTTCCTGCATGAGGCGCCCGCGTTCGGACGTGAGCGCGTGCGACACGATCATCTCGGCGACCTTGGTGCGCGTATCGAGCGTCGCGCGCAGCTCGGCGAACAGCTGGCGCTCCATCATCACGAACAGCCCGCAGCCCACCAGCGTGAACACGAGCAGCGACACGATGCCGAACATCGCCGATAGCCGCAGGACGATCGAGCGTTTCATGCCGGCCTCTCGGTATCGCCGTCCTCGCGCGCCTCGAGCACGTAGCCCATCCCGCGGATCGTATGCAGCAGCTTGTCCGCGAACGGGCCGTCGAGCTTCGCACGCAGGCGCTTGATCGCCGTCTCGACGACGTTCGCGTTGCTGTCGAAGTTCACGTCCCACACGAGTTCGGCGATGGTCGTCTTCGACAGCACCTCGCCGCTGCGCCGCGCGAGCACGCCGAGCAGCTGGAATTCCTGCGCGGTCAGGTCGAGCCGCGTGCCGTCGCGGGTCGCGCGGCGGCCGATCAGGTCGACCCGCAGGTCGCCGATCGAGATCAGCGTCGATTCCTGCACGCGCGCGCGGCGCGTCAGCGCGCGCAGCCGTTCGATCAGCTCGAGGAACGAGAACGGCTTGGTCAGGTAGTCGTCGGCGCCGCCGCGCAAGCCCCGCACGCGGTCGTCGACGCGGTCGCGCGCGGTCAGCATGATGACGGGCGTCTGCTTCTGCGCGCGCAACGCGCGCAGCACGCCGAAGCCGTCGAGCTTCGGCAGCATCACGTCGAGCACGACGACGTCGTAGTCGAATTCGACGGCTTTCCACGCGCCGTCCTCGCCGTCGAGCGCGGTATCGACGACCCAGCCTTCCTCGGTCAGGCCGCTCTTCAGGTACTCGACGACTTTCGGTTCGTCTTCGACGATCAGGACTTTCATGTTCGAATCCGTTGTCCGCGTAATCCGGTTAAGGGCCCGGGGGCGCCGGTGCCGGGGCTGCGGCGACCTCGGCCGGCGCCGGGCCGCTTGCTGCCTGGCCGTCCCAGCCGCCGCCGAGCGCCTTCGCGAGAAACACGACGAGCGCCGCGCGCTGGCCCTGGATCTGCACGGCCTGCCGTTCGCTCGTCAGCAACTGCTGCTCGGCCGTCAGCACGTCGATGAACGGCGTCAGGCCGCCCGCGTAGCGATCCTGCGCGAGCGACACGAGCTTGCGCGCGTCGTCGACGGCCGCGGAGGCCTGCTGCGCGGCCTCCGCGAGCACCGACAACCCGGTGACCGCATTCTGCACCTCCTGGAACGCGGTGAGCACGGTCTGCCGGTAATTGGCCTGCGCGGCGACATAGCCGGCCTGCGCGAAATCGACGCCGGCTTTCAGCTTGCCGCCTTCGAACAGCGGCTGGCTGAGCGACCCGCCGACCGACCACAGCAACGCCGGGACGGTGAACAGGCCGGCGAAGCGCGTCGCGTCCCAGCCGATGTCGGGCGACAGCGTGATGCGCGGGAAATACGCGGCGCGCGCGACGCCGATCTGCGCATTCGCGGCGACCATCGCGCGCTCGGCCGACGCGACGTCGGGGCGCCGCTGCAGCACGTCGCTCGGCAGGCCGGTCGGCAGCGCGGGCGCGTTGATCGGCACGACGCGCGGCGCGATCGAGAAGGTGGGGGCCGGCGTGCCGACCAGTGTCGCGATCGCGGCTTCGACCTGCACGCGCTGCTGGAGCAGCAACTGCGCCTGGGTGCGCGTCGCGTCGAGCTGCGCGCGCTGCTGCAGCAGGTCGAGGCCCGACACCGCGCCGAGGTCGTGCCGCGCGCTCACGTAGTCGAGCGCCTTCTGCTGCAGGTCGATCGAGCGCTTGACGACGTCGATCTCGGTGTCGAATTCGCGCAGCGCGAAATAGCTCGACGCGAGATCGGCGGTCAGCACCAGGCGCGCGTTCGCGAAATCGTCGCGCGCCTGTTCGGTGGTGGCCTGCGCCGATTCGACGCTGCGCCGCACGCGGCCGAACAGGTCGAGCTCGTAGCTGACGCTCGCGCCGACCTGGACGTCGTTCTGCACGGTCGACGCGCTCTGCGTCGCGTAGTTGGTCTGCGGCCGGTCTGCCGAGATCTTGAAGCGCTGGCCGCTCGCGTTCAGGCCGACGGCCGGATACTGCGCCGAGGCGACCGACGCGAGTGTCGCCTTCGCCTGGTCGTAGCGCGCGGCGACGGCCTTCAGGTTCTGGTTGTTGCGCAGCGCTTCGGCTTCCAGCGCATCGAGCTGCGGATCGCCGAACGCGGTCCACCATGCCGGGTCGAGCGGCGCGCGGGCCGGCGCGGCCGGGTGCCAGTACGCATCGGCCGGATCGAGCCGCCACGCGGCCGGCGTGGCGACGTCGGGCCGCCGGTAGTCGGGGCCGACCGTGCAGCCGGCGAGGGCGGCGGCGAGCGCAACGGCGGTGGCGGAGACGGCGGCGGGCCGCCGGCGGATGCGCATCGCGATCACGACTTCGCCTCCGCGGCGCTCGATGCCGGTTTCGCGGCCGGCGCCGAGACGATCACCTGATCGCCGTTGGCGAGCGCGTCGCTCGGGTTCGTGACGAGACGGTCGTTCGGCGTGAGCGGGCCGTCGACTTCGAGCGTCTGCCCGATCGTGCGCACGACCGTCACCTGTTTCAGGCGCACCTGGCCGTTCGCATCGACCGTCGCGACCGTCGGGCCTTCGGCGCGGAACAGCAACGTATTGGCCGGCACCTGCAGGCGGCCGACCGGCGTCATCGGCAACGTGGCCTGCACGTAGGCGCCGGGCAGCAGCCGCCCGTCCGGGTTCGGCAGCGTGATCTCGATCTGCAGCGAGCGCGTCGCGACGTCGATCGCCTCGGACGTGCGCGTGATCGTCCCGTCGAACGTCCGGCCCGGCAGCTCGGCCTGTGCGACGCTCACGTGCTGGCCGACCTTCACCTGCTGCGCGTACGCCTGCGGCACCTGCACGTAGAGGCGCAGCCGGTCGGCCTGCACGACCGTGAACAGCGAACGGCCCGCATTGCCGGAGCTGACGAGATCGCCGACGTCGACGTTGCGCTGCGTGACGATCCCGTCGATCGGCGCGACGATCCGCTGGAAGCCTTTCAGCTCGGTGAGGCGGCGCATGTTCGCGTCGGCCGCGGCGAGGTTCGCGGTGCCCTGGTTGAACGCGCCTTGCCGGTCGTCGAGTTCCTGCTGCGAGACGGCATCGCGCTGGCGCAACTGCTGCGCGCGGTCGAACGACGTCTTCGCGAGCGCGAGCGCGGCTTGCGCCTGCTGGCGCTGCGCGGTGGCCTGCGCGAGTTCCTGGTTCAGCTCGGGCGTGTCGAGTTCGGCGAGCACCTGGCCCTGCTTCACGTGCGCGCCGATGTCGGCCTGCCAGCGCAGCACGTAGCCGCTCGCGCGTGCATAGATCGGCGCCTCGACGAAGCCGCGCAGCGTGCCGGGCAGCGACAGCTTGCCGCCGGTGGCCGCATCGACCGGATGCGCGACGGTCACGTACTGGCGCGTGTTCTGCTCGGCGACCGTGTCGAGCCGGTTGCGGTTCAGCACGTTGACGACGATCGTGCGCGCGGCGCCGGCGGCCAGCAGCACGCCGATCACGATCAGGACGATGCGTCCGCGTCGCGACACCGACGTGCGTGTCGGCAGGTGCATGCCGTGTTCGTCCACCTGGATGCCGACGGCGCTGTGATGTTTCTCTTCCATGAATTCAACCAATTCAACCGGGTAGTGGGACGAAAGGGGACGAAAGTCAGTGTCCGGCCTGGCGCGCGCGCCGGCGGGCCAGCCGCGCATGCACGCCGCCGAACACGAGCGGCACGAACAGCAGCGTCGAAACGGTCGCGAACAGCAGCCCGCCGATCACCGCGCGGCCCAGCGGCGCGTTCTGCTCGGCGCCTTCGCCGAGACCGAGCGCCATCGGCACCATCCCGATGATCATCGCGAGCGCCGTCATCAGCACCGGCCGGATCCGCGTCGCGCCGGCCTCCAGCGCGGCCGTGAGCGGCGGCGCGCCGGCTTCGAGACGCTGGCGCGCGAACGACACGACCAGGATGCTGTTCGCGGTCGCGACGCCCACCGTCATGATCGCGCCCGTCAGCGCGGGCACGCTCAGGTGCGTGCCGGTGATGAACAGCATCCACACGATGCCGGCGAGCGCGGCCGGCATCGCGCTGATGATGATCAGCGGGTCGAGCCACGACTGGAAATTGACGACGATCAGCAGGTAGACGAGCACGATCGCCATCGCGACGCCCGCACCGAGGCCGAGGTACGACGTGCGCATCGTCTCGATCTGGCCGCGCATCGTCAGCTCGGTGCCGCGCGGCAGCGTCGCGCGCGCGTCCGACACGATGCGGTCGATCTCGCCCGCGACCGCGCCGAGGTCGCGGCCCTCGACGCTCACGTACACGTCGATCGCCGGGCGGATGTTGTAGTGCGTGATCACGGCCGGGTTCGCGGTGCTGCGCACCTGCACGAGGTTGCCGAGCAGTTGCAGCGGCATGCCCGTGCGGCCGCTCGCCGAGATCGGCGTGCCGAGCAGGTCGTCGACCGACGAGATGTTGTATTGCGGGGTCTGGATCTGCAGCGGGTACTGGACGCCGGTGCGCGGGTTGATCCAGAACGACGGCGTCGTCTGCGAGCTGCCGGACAGGGAGATCAGCATGTTCTGCGCGACGTTCTGCGCGGAGAGATTGAGCTGCTGCATGCGCGTACGGTCCATGTCGGCCAGCAGGGTCGGCTCGTCGTTGCGTTGCAGCACGTGCACGTCGACGGCGCCGGGGATTTGCCTGAACTTTTTCATCAGGCTGCTCGCGATAGTCATGTTACTCGCGAGATCGTTGCCGAGCACCTGCAGGTCGATCGCGGCCGGTTGGCCGAAGTTGAGGATCTGCGTGATGATGTCCGACGGCTGGAAGAAGAACTCGACGCCCGGGAAGCGCTCGGGCAGCACCGTGCGCAGTGCCTGCACGTAGTGCTGGGTCGCGCGGTGGCCGGGCTTCAGCGCGATCAGCAGCTCGCCGTCGAGCGTGCCGATCGTGCCGGCGTTGCTGTACGACAGGTTGATGCCGCTCACCGGCAGGCCGAGGTTGTCGACGATCGCGCCGAGCTCGTCGGGCGGCACGGTTTCGCGGATCACGCGCTCGACCTGGTCGGCGAGGCGCGCGGTTTCCTCGATCCGGTAACCGGTCGGCGCGCGCATGTGCAGGCGGATGTTGCCCGAATCGGCGTTCGGGAAGAAGTCGCGGCCGAGCACGAACACGAGGCCGGTCGACAGCACGCAGAAGCCGAGGAAGCACGTCGCGTAGAAGCGGCGGCGTACCAGCAGGATGCTGAGCAGCACGATGTACCACGCGCGCAGCCGCTCGAACGCTTCGTTGAACGCGTGATGGATGCGTGCGAAGCGCGACGTCGAACGATCCGGGCCGGCGCTCGCCTGCTGCGGGCGGAACAGCAGCATCGCGAGCGTCGGCACCAGCGTGCGCGACAGCACGTACGACGCGAGCATCGCGAACACGACGGCTTCCGCGAGCGGCACGAACAGGAAACGCGCGACGCCCGTGAGGAAGAACATCGGCACGAACACGATGCAGATGCACAGCGTCGACACGAACGCGGGCACCGCGATCTCGCCGGCGCCTTCGAGGATCGCGTCATGCAGGTTCGTGCCGAGGTGCAGGTGCCGCTCGATGTTCTCGATCGTCACCGTCGCATCGTCGACCAGGATCCCGACCGCGAGCGCGAGCCCGCCGAGCGTCATGATGTTGATGGTCTCGCCGAGCGCGGACAGCGCGATCAGCGACGTGAAGATCGACAGCGGAATCGAGATCGCGATGATCAGCGTGCTGCGCCAGTTGCCGAGGAACAGCAGGATCATCATCGCGGTCAGCACGGCGGCGATCAGCGCTTCGTGGATCACGCCCTGGACGGCCGCGTCGACGAACACCGACTGGTCGAACAGCGGCGTGATCGTGAGCCCTTCGGGCAGTGTCGGGATCACCTTCGGCAGCAGCGCCTTCAGGTCCGACACGACCTTGAGCGTCGACGCGTCGCCGCTTTTCAGGATCGAGATGAGCACGCCGCGCTGGCCGTTCTGGCGCACGACGTTGGTCTGCGGCGCGAAACCGTCGCGTACCGATGCGACCTCGCGCAGATAGGTCGTCGCGCCGTTGACGGTCTGGACCGGCAGGTTGTTGATGTCGGCGACCGTATCGGCCGATGCGTTGGTGTCGATCCGGTATTCGGTCTGGCCCATCTTCGCGGTGCCGGTCGGCAGCACGAGGTTCTGCGCGTTGACCGCGTTGACGATGTCGGCGGGGGTGAGCCCCTTCGCGAGCAGCGCCTGCGGATCGAGGTCGATCGCGACCACGCGCGTGCGGCCGCCGTACGGGAACGGGATCTGCACGCCCGGCACCGTGATCAGCTGCGGGCGCAGGAAGTTGAGCGCGATGTCGGCGAGCGACTGTTCGCTGAGCGTCTTGCTCGACAGCCCGAGCTGGATCACCGGAATGCTCGAGGCCGAATAGGTGATCACGAGCGGCGGTGTCGCGCCCTGCGGCATCTGCCGCACGATCGCCTGCGCGGACGAGACCGTCTGCGCGATCGCCGTCTGCACGTTCGCGCCCGGTTGCAGGAACACCTTCACGACCGCGATGCCGGGCAGCGACGTCGATTCGACGTGCTGGATGTTGTTGACGGTCGTCGTCAGGATCCGTTCATGCACGGACGTGATGCGGTTCGTCATCTCCGTCGCGGAGAAGCCGCTGTAATTCCAGATGACGCTGATCACGGGGATGTTGATCGCGGGCAGCACGTCGACCGGCGTGCGCATCAGCGCAAGCGGGGTGGCCAGCACGATCATGATGGCCATGACGATGAACGTGTAGGGGCGCCTGAGCGCAAGATTGACGATCCACATGGAGGCAGCGGGACAGGCGGTGATCAGGCATCGGTGAAGGGAACCCGCATGATAGGCGTCGGCGTGGAACGGGTTACTGTCACGAAACTGGCGGAATTGTCAGGTTGCGGCGGGGCGGCCCGGCGCCGATTCGGCAGAGGAAACGCCGCGCGGCGCGCCGGCCGCAAAACGGTCGCGATACCGGACGGGCCGGCTGCGCCTGCGGCGGTTCCGCTCATGGGCCCGTGCTCAAATCTGCTCCATCCCGACACGCGCGAGCGCACCGAGGTCGACGACGTCGATCTGGTTGTACGCGAGCCGCAGCACGCCGAGTTTCTCGAGCTGCTGCAGCGCCTGGTTGATCCGCTGCCGCGACACGCCGACGAGCATCCCCAGTTCCTCCTGCGAGATCGACAGCGACGGGCCGGTGTCCGGGTACAGGTCGGGATTGAACAGCTGCGCGAGCGACTGCGCGACGCGTGCGTCGACGTCCAGCAGCCGGCTGTTCTGGATCGACGCGATGAATTCGCCCATCCGGTTGTTCAACTGATGAATCACGAAGCGCGTGAACGGCAGGCTCGTGTCGAGCAGCGCGTGGAACGTGTCGACCGGCACGAACAGCACGGTCGAGCGCTGGATCGCGACGACCTCGTACTTGCGCAGCTCGCGCTTGATCACGCTGCCTTCGCCGAACCAGCCGCCCGACGGCACGCCGGAGAACGTGCAGCCGCGCCCGGACGCGTTGAAGATCGCGAGCTTCAGCAGCCCGCGATGCACGCCGATCCAGTATTCGGACGGCGCGAGCCGATGGGCGATCACGTCGCCGGCCTCGCACTGCTCGACGCGCGATTGCGCGAGCACGAGCGCCTGGTGTTCGGGCGCGAGCGTGCGGAACCACGCGCACTGGCCGAACAGCGTGGACAGCGCCGGCAGCGGGCCCGGTGCGGAAAGGGCGTCGGCCGGGTGGGCGGGCGCGTCGGGCGGTGCGGCGAGAGGGTCGTGCATGGGTGCGGGTTTGCGAGGATAGGGATAACGCGCAGCGCGGGAAAGGCACTCTGTCGTTTCGATGACAGACGGCTCACAATAGCGCCCGTTAGGCTGTCGGCAATTGAACCACATCAAAACGATCCGGGGTGGAAGCGCCCCGGTCGACAGAACACGGGAGACAGGATCATGACGCAGATGTTCGAGGCCGGACTCGGCCGCCGCGACGCCAATTACGTGCCGCTCACCCCGATCGACTTCCTGGTCAGGACGGCCGAAGTCTACGGCGAGCGCCTCGCGATCGTGCACGGCGACGTGCGGCGCACCTGGGGCGAGACCTACACGCGCGCGAAGCAGCTGGCGAGCGCGCTCGCGCGGCTCGGCGTCGGCCGCGGCGACACGGTCGCGGCGATGCTGCCGAACATCCCGGCGATGGTCGAGGCGCACTTCGGCGTGCCGATGGCCGGCGCCGTGCTGAACACGATCAACACGCGGCTCGACGTGTCGTCGGTGCTGTTCATGCTGCGCCATGGCGAGGCGAAGGTGCTGATCGTCGACACCGAGTATGCGGAATTCGCGCATCGCGCGGCGCTCGAGGTGCCGGGCCTGAAGATCGTCAGCGTGGCCGATGCGATGCCGGCGGACCCCGCCCGCTTCGCGGGCGCGACCGACTACGAGGCGCTCGTGGCAAGCGGCGACGCCGACTACGCGTGGACCCCGCCCGCCGACGAATGGGACGCGATCGCGCTGAACTACACGTCCGGCACGACCGGCGACCCGAAGGGCGTCGTCTACCACCATCGCGGCGCGTATCTCGCGGCGATCAGCAACATCCTCGAATGGGACATGCCGAAGCATGCCGTCTACCTGTGGACGCTGCCGATGTTCCACTGCAACGGCTGGTGCTTCCCGTGGGCCGTCGCGGCGCGCGCGGGCGTGAACGTCTGCCTGCGCAAGTTCGACGCGAAGACGGTGTTCGACCTGATTCGCCGCGAACGCATCACGCACTACTGCGGCGCGCCGATCGTGCAGAGCGCGATCGCGAACGCGCCGGCCGAATTCCGCGCCGGCATCGACCACACGGTGCACGCGATGGTGGCGGGCGCGGCGCCCGCGCCGGCCGTGATCGCGAAGATGAAGGAGATCGGCTTCGACCTGCTGCACGTGTACGGGCTGACCGAGGTCTACGGCCCGGCGACCGTGTGCGCGAAGCAGGCGCATTGGGAGGAACTGCCCGATGAGGAGCGTGCGCGGCTCAATGCGCGCCAGGGCGTGCGCTACCACCTGGAAGCGGGCGCGACGGTGCTCGATCCCGACACGATGGCGCCGGTGCCGGCCGACGGCGAGACGCTCGGCGAGATCATGTTCCGCGGCAACATCTGCATGAAGGGCTACCTGAAGAACCCGAAGGCGACCGACGACGCGTTCCACGGCGGCTGGTTCCATACCGGCGATCTTGCGGTGCTGACGCCGGACGGCTATATCCGGATCAAGGATCGCAAGAAGGACATCATCATCTCGGGCGGCGAGAACATCTCGAGCATCGAGGTCGAGGATGCGCTGTACCGGCATCCGGCCGTGGCGGTCGCCGCCGTCGTCGCGATGCCCGACCCGAAATGGGGCGAGGTGCCGTGCGCGTTCGTCGAGCTGCGCGAAGGCGCGAGCGCGACCGAAGCGGAGATCGTCGCGCATTGCCGGCAGTTGCTCGCGGGCTTCAAGGTGCCGAAGGTCGTGCGCTTCGGCGAGCTGCCGAAGACGTCGACCGGCAAGATCCAGAAATTCCAGCTGCGCAACGCGGTCGGCTCGGACAAGGCGATCGACCTGGCGGGCGACAAGAAGTAGGCGAGCCGCCCGGCCCTGGCCGATCGTCCGTCTCCGGTCACGCGTCCCGCTCGAGGCGGAACACGCTGACCGCGTCCGCCAACTGCGCGGCCTGGTCGCGCAGCGCGACGGCCGCGCGTTCGGCGTCCGAGATCAGCGAGGCATTCCGCTGCGTCGCGTCGCCGATCTGCGTGACGGCCAGGTTCACCTGTTCGATGCCGGTCGATTGTTCGCGCGACGCGGCGCTGATCTCGCCGATCAGCGTGCTGACCTGGTCGACGCGCGCGACGATGTCGCGCATCGTGCCGCGCGCGGCGTCCGCGATCCGGTAACCCTGTTCGACGGTCGTCGACGATTCGGCGCTCAGCGCGTCGATCTCCTTCACGGCAGCCGCGCTGCGCTGCGCGAGCGTGCGCACCTCGGCCGCGACCACCGCGAAGCCCTTGCCGTGTTCGCCCGCGCGCGCGGCCTCGACGGCCGCGTTCAGCGCCAGGATGTTGGTCTGGAACGCGATGCCCTCGATCGTGCCCGTGATCTCGGCGATCCGGCGTGTTGCGCGGCCGATGTCGTCCATCGTCGCGACCACGCGCTGCACCGCGGCGTCGCCGTTCGTCGCGGCGGCCGACGCGTGGGCGACCAGCGCGTTGGCCTGCGCCGCGTGCTCGGCGCTCTGCTGCACGGCGGCGGTGATCTGCTCCATGCTGGCGGCTGTCTGTTCGACGCTGCTCGCCTGCGTCGCGATCCGCGCGGCCATGTCGCCGCTGCCGGCCGCGATGTCGACCGTGCCGCGCGCGATGTCGGCCGAGCTGTTGCGCACCTGCTCGACGATCCGGGCGAGGCCGTCGCCGATCCCGTCGACGGCCTGTACGAGCCGGCCGATCTCGTCATTGCCGGCGTGGCCCGCGTGGCCGCGCATGGCTGCGTCATCGCGGATGCGCACGCTGAGATCGCCCGCCGCATAACGCTCGGAAGCCCGTGCCGCCGCATCGAGCGGCCGGCTCACGACACGGCGGACCACGATGACGAACAGCGTCGCGAACGCCGCGACGAGCAACGCGCCGATCATCAGGAAGCGGTTGCGGGTGGCGCGCATGCCGGCGAGCAGTTCGTCGTCGAGCGCAATGCCACCGACGAGCCACTGCCACTGCGGAATCGTCGTGAACGACACGAATTTCGCGGTGGGCCCGCTGTCGTGCGCGGCCGGGTCGATCGACGTGTACGCGAGCTGTCCCGCGCCGGCCGCGAGCATCTGCGCGTAGGGCGCGCGCGTATCGTCGGCAGGCGCGCCGGCCGCATCGGGATGCACGACGAAGGTGCCGCGCGACGGGCCCTGCGATGCGTCGAGCACGAAGTAGTAGCCGTTGCTGCCGATCTTCAGCGAGCGGATGCCGTCCTCGACGAGCTTGAGTTCGGCGCCGATGTCGAGGCCGACGAACAGCGCGCCGATCACGCGGCCGGTCGCATCGGTCACCGGCTTGTATTGCGTGATGTACGGCCGCCCGAACAGCTTCGCGAGGCCGGTGTACACGCGTCCGGCGACGAGCGGGGCGTACGCGGGGCCCGCACGGTCGAGCTTCGTGCCGACGGCGCGCGCGCCGTCCTGCTTCTTCAGCGATGTCGTGATGCGCACGAAATCGTCGCCGTCGCGCGCGAAGATCGTCGCGATCGCGCCGCTTTTCTTCAGGAACTGGTCGGGAATCGAATAGTCGAGGTCGAGCGGCTGGCCGCCCGCGAGGAGCGTTGGCGCGGCGACGCCGCCGATGTCGACGGTGCGCGCCGGGTCGATCGAGAACTCGGCCGGCAGAAAGCTCGAGAACAGCGACATCGAGCGATCGGCTTCGGCGGTCAGCGCCTTGTCGAACAGGTCGACCATCGCGCGGATCGACTGCTCGTTGTCGGCGATCCGCAGGTGCGCCTCTTCGGCGAGTTGCCGGCCGGCGAAATGGGCGAGCGTCCATGCGAACACGGTAAACAGCAGGGCGACGAGCGCGCACGCCAGCGCGGCAAGACGCGCGCCGACGCTCACCCGGCCCAATTGGGTCAATCTCATGAAACGTCCTGAGTGGGGAGGGAGAGGGGCGGAACGCACGCGTCACCGCTGATCGACCTTAATACGGCAGCAGCGGCGAATTCTTTAGCGGCGCGTCGTCGATGGCGACGCCGGCAGGTGCGGCGGGAGCGCGGGTGTCAGTGCGTGACGAGCCACGCGACGGCCAGGTAACGGCCGACCTTCGCGATCGTCACGATCGCGAGAAAGCTCGGCAGCGGCTCGCGCAGCACGCCGGCGATCATCGTCAGCGGATCGCCAATCACGGGCGCCCAGCTGAGCAGCAGCGACCAGCGGCCATAACGCGCATACCAGCGCTCGGCGCGTGCGAGCGCGGCGGGCTTGACGGGAAACCAGCGGCGCGCGCGGAAGTGCTCGATGCCGCGCCCGAGCGCCCAGTTGATCGCGGAGCCGGCGACGTTGCCGACGCTCGCGACGAGCACCAGCGCCCATACGGGTTCGCGCCCGGCAAGCAGCAGGCCGGCGAGCACGGCTTCGGACTGGAGCGGGAACAGGGTCGCGGCGACCATCGACACGGCGAACAGGCCGCCGTAAGTGAGCAATTCGGACATCGCGCGATTGTACCGGGCGCATGCCGGCCGCCGCGGGTCATGCGGTCACGCGGTCACGAGGCCATGCGGTCACGGGCCCGACAGGTCATGCGGCATCGGCCGTGCCGAACAGCAGGTGCGAGATCATCGACTTGTCGACCGGTTCGTCGTTGAGCGTGCTCGCGAGCAGTTCGCCCGCGAGCTGCTGCGGCGAAAACACCATGTCGGGCTTCAAGAGGCGCAGCCGTTCGAGATTGCGCTGCTGGTTCACGAGCGCGACCGTGCGCACCGACGGCGCGATCTCGCGGATCGCGAGGATGATGAACGCGTTCTCGGCGTCGTCGGAGCGCAGCGCGAGCACCGCGCGCGCGGTCGCCGCGCCGGCGCTTTCGAGCACCGCATGGTCGGTCGCGTCGCCGACGATCAGGTCGGTCGCCGCCGCGTAGTTGTGCTCGACGCCGGCCGGCACGACGACGGTCACCGCGTAACCGCGCTTGCGCAGTCCGTCGTGTACCGCATGCGCGACGGGCGTCGCGCCGACGATCAGGAAATGATGCTTGCGGATCACGTTCGAAATGCCTCCCTTGACGATCCGTTTCAGATTGCCGCCGATCACGGGGCCGACGACCGCGCTGATCGACGTCGCGAACACCGTGATGCCGAGCACGATCACCGAGGCGGTGAACAGGCGCGCGGTCGGCGCGTGCGGAACGATGTCGCCGTAGCCGACCGTCGACATCGACACGATCGAGAAATAGACGGCGGTGGCGAGGTCGTGGACGGGCGGCGTGAATTCGTCGCCGAGGTACAGCACGCCGAAGGTGGCGTAGATCAGCAGCGACACGATGCTCAGCAACGCGAACAGGCTGCTCGCGGCGATGCTCGCGCGGTCGAAATGCCGCCAGTAATAAAGCAGCGCGACGACCAGCACGGCCGTGTAGGCGAACACGCCGTGGCTCGGATAGCCGCCGAGCGCGCTGAGCGCGGCGGCCGCGACCAGCAGCAGGATCGACAGCACCCACGCGACGCGCGCGCGCAGCAAGATGCCGATGGCCATGGTCGCGAGGCCGGCCGCGATCACGACCTGCGGCAGCACGACGAGCCCCGCGTTGTCGACGAGGTTCAGCGCATCGGCGAGCCACGCACCGTGGCGGCCGAGCTTCGCGTTGTCGACGACCGGGCGCAGCACCATCAGTGCATCGAGCGCGAGGAGAAGGGCGAGATACCAATGCAGGCCGATCGGCGCGAACAGGCGCCGCAGGCGGGTAGTGACGTGCTTCATTCAGTCGCCCGGCAGGCCGGGCATGTCCAACGAACCAGGCGCTACCCTAAAGCATTCCGCGATCGGCTGCTTTTTCGCGGGGCCCGGCGGCGGTGGCGACAACCCGCGCAGCGGCGGCCGTTCAGTTCCAGCCGGCCATGATCGCGCCCATCCCGACGAGCAGCCCGCCCGTGACGCGGTTCATCGCGCGCATCCGCGCGGGCCGCTGCAGTGCGCGGCTCAGCCGGTGCGAGAACAGCGCCATCGACGCGACGCCGCCCGCGAACAGCACCGCGAAGGTCGCCGAGAGCAGCAGGAACTGCTGGTTCAGGCTCCAGTCGGCGTCCGGGACGATGAACTGCGGGAAGAACGACGGGAAGAACAGCAGCGTTTTCGGATTCAGCCCCGAGGTCGCGAGGCCGCGCCAGAACAGCGCGCGGTGCGAGTCGGCCTCCGGCGTTGCCGTCCCGGCGGGCCCGGCCGTAGCGGACGCGCCGGCCGGCGTGCGGCTGAGCCATTGCTTGCAGCCGAGCCAGACGAGGTAGGCTGCGCCGGCCCAGCGCAGCACGGTCAGCGCGCGCTCGTCGAGATGCACGAGCGAATTCAGGCACAGCGCGGTCAGCGCGAGTTGCAGCAGCACGGCGAGCGTGCCGCCCCAGACGCACGGCAGCGCGCGGCGCCAGCCGGCGCGCAGTGCGTGGTTCATGGTGAGGAGGTTGACGGGGCCGGGAGCGTAGACGAGAACGGCGGAAGCAGCGAGAAACGAGAGGTAAAGCCTGAACGACATGACGGGTAGGGCAGGAACAGGAACACGGGCGCCGAAGCCGCGCGGCCGGATAGGCGCGCGGGCGGCGGGGAATCGCATGCCTGCTGGCCGGCACCGCAACTCGTGATTGCGGCCGTGCGTCCCGCTGCGAAGGGGTTGTCGCGGGGAGCGTGCCGGACAACAGGCATGGGGAAAATATATCAAGGGGCCGGATTAAAAGGCTTCCGCATTTCCACACAAACCGACACAAATCCGGAATGTCGTTCAGATAGAATCGCGCTTTTCAGTAGAAGATTCTTCCTGCCATGGCCACACGTGAACGCTCGCCGAAAACGCTCGACAGCCAGGACCGCAAGATCCTGGGTGCACTGCAGAAAAATGCGCGCCTGTCGAACGCCGAACTGGCCGAACAGATCGGCATGTCGACCACCGCGTGCTGGAACCGCACACGGCAACTCGAGGTGGACGGCTACATCGACGGTTATGTCGCGCTCGTCAACCAGCGGAAGCTGGGTTATGCGGACATCGTGATCCTCGAAGTCACGCTCGATCGCCACGAGGACGACGCGCTCGCCCGCTTCGGCGAGGAGCTCGCCGCGCTGCCCGAGGTGCTCGAGGCGTATCTGGTGTCGGGCGAGTACGACTACTGGATCAAGGTCGCGGTGGACGGCACGGCCGGCTACGAGCGCTTCCTGCGCGAAAAGCTGTACAAGATTTCGAGCATCCGTCACAGCCGCTCGATGTTTGCACTGCGCTGCATGAAGGACGTGCCGTCGATTCAGGTGTGAGGAAGGCAGGGGTGAGATGCGGCCGTCGTTGAAACGACGGCGCTTGTGGCTGCGCGTATGCGCGGAGAAAGCCGGCGATCGGGCGGAGGACAAGGCGCGCGGCGCGGTTCGGTACCGCGGCCGGCAACGCGGATGAATCTTCCGTCCGCGATGGTCCGGACTACCCACGTGCTGGCTGGATAACGGCTGCCCGCCCGGGCAACCGTCAGACAGAACCGCGCCGAAGCCGATTCGATACCGCGTCGACGCGGATTGCCGCCGGCATCGGCTTCAAAGCGACCTCGACACGCTCCCGGCACCGGGAGCGCATTCAACCGGGGCAACTAGTGCCGGTTTCCACATTGTTTGCCGCCCCCAGGCGTTGCCGGGTGCCGCAGCCTTGTGGCGCGCATCCGGGCAAGCGGATCAGGACGGCATCGTGCGGCCGGCTGTTGGCCGGTCGTATCGCTCAGCGCGGCAGGCGTGCGTGTGCTTCAGCGATGACTTCGCAGGTCTCGAGGTGGAGTGCCCAAGCTTCTGCAATCAGCTCGCCCACACGTGCGAGCCAGCCAGCGGATTCGGTGGAACGGTCGGAGACATTAGACGTTTGCATGACGAAGCCCCATATAGGTGGCGAGTTAGGGATAACCCTAATCATAGCGAAACGCCTCCGCCTTGTGAAAGGCGATTTCGTTATATGAGAATTACTGACAATTTGTGTTGCTGCTTCGCAACATGAATATCGGGTGCCTTGGCGCGGCCGTGCCGGCGCGACGAGGCCGTGCCGGCACGGCCTCGCATCGAACAAGAGAGGGGGATTCGGGCGCTGCGGAGGATAGCGGGAGCGGGCGTCGGCTTACGGGCCGATCCACCCGAACCGCCACGACAGCCGCCGCGTCGCGGCGAGCAACGCCTGCGCGAGATCGCTGTCCGGCCCGCGCGGGAAGCCGCGCGACGAACCGATGATCGCGATCACGAGCCGGATGCTGCCGGTGTGATCGAACACGGGCGCGGCGACCGTCCCGATGCCCGGCACCGGTGCGTCGAACGCGAAATCGAGCGCGTCCGCGCGGATCGTCGCGAGCCGCGCCCGGAATGCGTCGTCGGTCGGCGGGGCGATGCGGCCCGCGAGGCGCACGGGCTCGTCGGCGAGCAGGTCGGCCAGCACGTCGTCGGACATGCCGGCCGCGAAGATCCGGCCGATCGCCGTATTGACGAGCGACATCACGGTGCCGACCTGAAGGCTCACGTGCTGCGGCCGCGCCGATTCCTCGAGGCGGATCACCGTCGGGCCGAGCGGCCCGAGCGTCGCGGCCGCCACGCTCATGTCGGTCGCGCCGGCCAGCGCGACGATCTCGGCTTCCGCGTCGCGCGTCGGCGACACGCGCTGCATCGCGATCAGGCCGAGCGCCTGCCCGAGCGGGCCGCCGCCGAAGCAGCCGGCGTCGTCGCGGCTCAGCAGGCCGATCTTCTGCAGGCTGACGAGATGCGGAAAAGCCTTCGCGGCCGGCATGCCGGCCGCCGCCGCGAGATCGCGCAGCGGCAGCGCGCGGCCCGCCGACACCAGCGCGAGCAGCAGCTCGCCGGTGCTGTCGAGCGCGTTGATCCCGCGCTGCGCCTTCGCATCGTCGGCCAGCGCGGGCGGCACGCGCGGAGCGGCCGGGGCTGCGCCGGGTGCGGGCGACGGGGCATCGTGCGCCGCGCCGAGCGATGCGCTCGCCTGCCGTGCCGCGTCGCGCAGTGCCGCCGCGATCGGGCCATCCCACGCGACGTCGATCGAGCCTGTCGAACCGATCACCGTCAACGCGAGCTGCAGCGCACCCGCCGCGTCGAACACCGGCACGCACATCGCGCTGACGCCGGGGCTCGGCAGGTCGACGCCGCGCTCGATCCCGCGTACGCGGATCGCGTCGAGCTCGGCCTGCGGCACGCCGGTGTCCGGCACGGGCTGCTCGCCGCCCGCAAGCGTGTCGGCCGCGCCGGCCTGGCTGGCGGCCATCGCGCGGAGTTGCGCGGGGTCGCCGAACGCGCGGAACACGCGGCCGGTGGCCGTCGTGTCGAGCGACATCACCGAACCGACATGCAGGTTCACGTGCAGCGGATAACCGCCGTGCTCGATGCGCACGATCGTCGGCCCGAGCGCGCCCGGCACCGACAGCGCGACGCTCAGGCCGACCGCTTCCGCGAGTCGCGCCGCGTGCGGCAGCGTCGCGCGATAGGCCGGCTGGCGCTCGATCGACATCAGCCCGAGCCGCAGCGACAACGGGCCCGGCTCGTAGTTGCCGGTGAGCGCGTCGCGCTTCACGAGCGCGAGCCGGGTCAGGCTGACGAGATAGGTGTGCGCCTGCGCGGTCGACAGGTCGGCCGCCGCGGCCAGCTCGGACAGTCCGAGCGGCTTGCGCCGGCGCGCGAGCGCGTCGAGCAGCCGGCCGCCGACCTCGACACTCTGGATCCCGCGCTGCGCCTTGGGCGGCGCATCGTCTGCGCTGACTTCGTGGTTCTGCACGCGATGATTCTTCCGTTGACGAAACCCCGCATGGTATCCGACGCCATTTATCGCGCCAGCCCGCAGGTTTACCCGTATTAGACAATAGCAAGCGACTTTGTCATTGACAAATATTCGGCGCGAGAAGATGATCCGCTCACTCCCCTCAACACATGGCTCGCAGCCACGGAACGCAACATGGCCAAAGCATTCGCCTCCCAAGCCGATCTGGAAGAGAAGAAAGTCACCTGGACGAAGCTGTCCGAGAACGCGTACGCGTACACCGCCGAAGGCGATCCGAACTCGGGCGTGATCATCGGCGACGACAGCGTGCTGATCGTCGACACGACCGCGACGCCCGCAATGGCGCAGGACCTGATCGCGAAGATCCGCAGCGTGACCGACAAGCCGATCAAGCACGTCGTGCTGTCGCACTACCACGCGGTGCGCGTGCTCGGCGCGTCCGCGTATTTCGACGAAGGCGCGCAGCACGTGATCGCGAGCCGCGGCACGTACGAGATGATCGTCGAGCGCGGCGAGGCCGACATGAAGTCGGAGATCGAGCGCTTCCCGCGCCTGTTCGCCGGTGTCGAGACGGTGCCCGGCCTGACCTGGCCGACGCTCGTGTTCGAACGCGAGATCACGCTGTTCCTCGGCAAGCTCGAGGTGAAGATCATGCATGTCGGCTCGGGCCACACGAAGGGCGACACGATCGTCTGGATCCCGTCGCAGAAAGTGCTGTTCTCGGGCGACCTCGTCGAATACGACGCCGCGTGCTACTGCGGCGATGCGCAGCTCGAACAGTGGCCGGCCACGCTCGAGGCGCTGCGCGCGCTGAACGCCGAGAAGCTGGTGCCGGGCCGTGGCCCCGCGCTGCTGAACCCGGCCGAAGTGAACAAGGGCCTCGACTACACGAAGGATTTCGTCACGACGCTGCTCGCGCAGGGCCGCAAGGCCGTCGAGCAGAAGCTCGACCTGAAGGCGTCGATGGCGCTCACGCGCGAAGCGATGGACCCGAAGTTCGGCCACGTGTTCATCTACGAGCACTGCCTGCCGTTCGACGTGTCGCGTGCGTTCGACGAAGCGAGCGGCATCACGCATCCGCGCATCTGGACCGCGCAGCGCGACAAGGAAATGTGGGCCGCGCTGCAGGACTGAGCGGCTTGCACAGGCGGGGTGTCCGACAGGGCGCTCCGCCTTTTTTCTGAAGCGGCGACCGGCCGCGGCATTCCGCCGTCTTGCCGTCCGCCGTGATCCGAGCTCACTAGAAAGCAGGGCGCACGTACGCCCTGGGAGACGGCTGCGCGCCCGAATCGCGCAGCCTGTTTGGAGAGAGACATGCCCCAATCGCTTCATGCCGAAGCGACGCTCGCGCACGCGAGCGCTTCGGCTTCCGCATCCGCCGCCACGGACGACGCGCTGCTGTTCCGCAAGATCGCATGGCGGATCGTGCCGTTCCTGTTCCTCTGTTACGTCGTATCGTTCCTCGACCGCATCAACATCGGCTTCGCGCAGTTGCAGATGAAGCACGATCTCGGCTTCAGCGACGCGATGTATGGCCTCGGCGCCGCGGTGTTCTACGTCGGCTACGTGTTCTGCGAAGTGCCGAGCAACATGCTGCTCGCGCGTTTCGGCGCGCGCCGCACCTTCACGCGGATCATGCTGCTGTGGGGCATCGCGTCGACCGGGATGATGTTCGTGTCGCAGCCGTCGCATTTCTATGTGCTGCGGTTCCTGCTCGGCGTGTTCGAAGCCGGCTTCTTTCCCGGCATCGTGCTGTACCTCACTTACTGGTTCCCCGCGAACCGGCGCGCGGCCGCGATCTCGGTGTTCTTCGCGGGCGTCGCGGTGGCGGGGGTGCTCGGCGGCCTGATGTCGGGCTGGATCATGCGCGACATGGGCGGCGTGCTCGGCCTGCACGGCTGGCAGTGGATGTTCGCGATCGAAGGCGCGCCGGCGATCCTGCTCGCGTTCGCCGCGTTCACGTTCCTGGTCGACCGGCCGCAGGATGCCGCGTGGCTCACGGCCGATGAAAAGGCGCGGGTCGCCGCGCTGTGCGCCGACGGCCGCGGCCACGGCCACGCGCACGACGGGCGCAGCCTCGTGGCCGCGCTCGCCAATCCGCGCGTGTACCTGTTCGCGTTCATCTATTTCTCGCTGACCTGCGCGTCGCTGACGCTCAACTTCTGGATGCCGCTGATGATCCGCGATTTCGGCGTGACCGACGTCGTGGCCGTGAGCCTGTACACGGTCGTGCCGAACGCGGTCGGCGCAGTGGGGCTGGTCCTGATCGCGCGCCGTTCGGACCGGACCGGCGAGCGCCGCAAGCACTTCGCGTGCTGCACGATCGGCGGCGGGATCGCGCTCGCCGCGTTGACGCTGCACCTGCACAGCTTCGCGGCGATGCTCGCGTGCCTGTCGATCGCGGCGACGCTGATCTTCGCCGCGCTGCCGATCTTCTGGGCCGTGCCGACCCGCTACCTGTCGGGCAACGCGGCCGCGGCCGGGATCGCGCTGATCAGCAGCATCGGGATCACGAGCGGCATCGTCAGCCCGTGGGTGATCGGGATGATCCGCACGCGCACCGGCAGCATGGATCTCGCCGTGTATCTGCTGGCCGCGTTGCTGGTGGCGAGCGGCGTCGCGCTGATGCTCGGCGTGAAGGGCGAAGCCGCGCCGCGCGACTGAACGCGCAACGGCCGGTCGCCGCGCGCGGGCGGCGGCGACCGGCGCCCCCTGTTCGCCCCGCACCCGAATCCATCGAGGAGACGATCGATGTCAGCCCCTCTTCAAGCCGATGCCGCGCGTGCCGTCGCGTCCGGCGCCGCTGCACCGGACGACGACGCGCTGTACCGGCGCATCGGCATGCGGATCGTGCCGTTCCTGTTCATCTGCTACATCGTGTCGATCCTCGATCGCAGCAACATCGGCTTCGCGCAGTTGCAGATGCGGCAGGATCTCGGCCTGACCGACGCGATGTACAGCCTCGGCGCCGTGCTGTTCTTCGTCGGTTACGTGCTGTTCGAGGTGCCGAGCAACGCCTTGCTGCGCCGCTTCGGTGCGCGCCGCACGTTCGCGCGGATCATGTGCCTGTGGGGCGCGGTGTCGGTCGCGATGATCACCGTCGACAGCGCGAAGCATTTCTACGTGCTGCGCTTCCTGCTCGGGCTGTTCGAGGCCGGGTTCTTCCCGGGCGTGGTGTTCTACCTGACGTACTGGTATCCGGCGCGGCGGCGTGCGTCGGTGCTGTCGATCTTCTACGCGGGCGTCGCGGTGGCGGGGATGGTCGGCGGGCTGCTGTCGGGCTGGCTGATGCGCGGGATGTCGGGCGTGCTCGGGCTGCACGGCTGGCAATGGATGTTCGCGATCGAGGGCGCGCCCGCGATCCTGCTCGGCGTGATCGCGTGGTTCTGGCTGTGCGATCGCCCCGAGCAGGCGCGCTGGCTGTCCGACGCCGATCGCCAGCGGCTTGCGGCCGACCTGGCCGCCGACCGCGCCGGTGCTGTCGGTGCCGCCGGTGTCGATACGCCGGCGCCGCATTCGCTGCGGCAGGTGCTGGCCGAACCGCGCACGTACCTGTTCGCGTTCATCTATTTCTCGCTGACCACCGCGCTTCTGATGCTGCTGTTCTGGATGCCGCTGATGATCCGCGAATTCGGCATCCACGACGTCGTGCAGATCAGCCTGCTGTCGGTCGTGCCGAATGCGATCGGCGCGGCCGGCCTGATCGCGATCGCGCGGCGTTCCGACCGCAAGCGCGAGCGGCGCAGGCACTTCGCGGCATGCGCGTTCGGCGGCGCGGTGGCGCTTGCGCTGCTGACGCTGCACCTGCCGAGCATCGTCGCGATGATGGCGCTGCTGTCGGTCGCGGCGATGCTGATCTTCGCCGCGCATCCGGTGTTCTGGGCCGTGCCGTCCGCGTATTTCTCCGGCGCGGGCGCGGCCGGCGGGATCGCGCTGATCAGCAGCATCGGCGTGTCGAGCGGCATGATCACCCCCTGGCTCGTCGGGCTGATCCGCACGCGAACCGGCAGCATGGATCCGGCGATGCTGATGATCGCCGCGCTGTTGGCCGCGTGCGCGGTCGCGATGCTGCTGGGGGTGCGGGCGGTGCCGCGTGCGGAGGCGGCGTGACGCCGGCGGCTGCGGTGCGATTCAGTGGAAGGACAGAAACAGCCCGGGTAGGACGAGCAGGCCGTGCAGCACCAGCGCCCCGTAGATCACGCCACCGCGTGCCCGCAGGTCGATCGACAGGCAGGCGATCGCCGCGATGACGCCGATGGCCGAGAGGCCCGCCGCCCAGAACAGTGCGGTAATCAGCACGCGAACGCCGGCGTACGGATCGTCCATCGAACTGGCGAACACGTAGCCGATCAGAAGCGCCAGCAACTCGACGAGCGCGACGACGAGCAGACCTGTCGCGATTCGCGCGGTTCGTTTGGCATTGTCCATGGCAAGTCGTGGTGAGGAGAGCAAGGGGCGCAAGTCTACACGATCGGTTTCGAACCGATCGCGCAACGGGGGCCGGGAAACCGGGCGGCGGACGCGGCGCGGATGTCGCCCGGCGCGACGTTGCGCCGTCGCCCCGGCTACGCCCGATACACCTCGATCCGGTTGCGGCCGCGCTCCTTCGCGAGATAGAGCGCCTTGTCGGCGCGTGACAGCGGCTGGTACGCGCCGAAGTCCGACGCCCGCATCGCGTCGATGCCGATGCTGACGGTCAGCGTGACCTGCTGGTCCTCGTGCATCAGCCGCGCCTCTATCGCGCGTTGCTGCACGCGCTGCGCGAATGCCAGCGCGGTGTCGAGATCCGCCTTCGGCAGCACGACCGCGAATTCCTCGCCGCCGACCCGGCCGACGATCCCGTCGGGCCCGGTTTCCGCGAGCAGCAGCCGCGCGAAATGCCGGAGTGCGCGATCGCCGACCGGGTGGCCCCAGCGGTCGTTCAGCGCCTTGAAGTGATCGAGATCGAGCATCAGCACCGCGGCGGCCAGGCCGGTCGTGCGCACGTTGCGCAGCGCGGCTTCGCTTTGCCGCATGAACGCGTGGCGGTTCGACAGTTGCGTCAGGTGATCGGTCGTGGCCATCCGATGCAGCTCGGCCTCGATGTGCTTGCGGTCGGTCGCGTCGGTGATGAAGCCGTGCCACACGGTGCCGCCGTCGGCCGTGCGCTGCGGGCGTGCATCGCCTTCGCGCCAGCGCAGGCCCTGGCCGGGCAGCAGCACGCGATATTCGAGGCGCCACGGGGTCAGCCGCACCGACGAGTCGTGCAGCGACAGCCGATAGGCGACCAGGTCGGCCGGATGAATCCGCGTCTCGACCGCCTCCGCACTGTGGGCGACCTGCTCGGGCGTCAGTTCATAGATGTCGCTGACACCCGCGCTCGCGTAGGTAAAGAAGCGGTGCCCGTCGGCCGTTTGCCGCAGCTGGAACACGAGCCCGGGAACCTGGTCGGTGAGATCCGTGACGAGCGCGGCCGAGTCGCGCAACCGCGTGGCGAGCTCGCGCAGCGCGGTGATGTCGGTGGTCGTGCCGACCATCCGGAGCGCGCGGCCGTAGGCGTCGCGGGTGATCACCTTGCCGCGGCTGCAGATCCATTTGTAGGTGCCGTCCTTGCAACGGATGCGGTGCTCGACCGCGTAGCGGTCGGTGCGGCGCTCGAAGTGCGCGAGCATCGCGGCTTTCACGTCGTCGACATCGTCCGGATGCAGCCGTTCGTATGCATCCTCGATCCGGGTGCCGAGCTCGTGCGGCGCGTAGCCGAGCAACGCCTTCCAGGCCGGCGAGTAATGGATCTCGCCGGTTTCCACGTTGCGATCCCACACACCGGTGCCGCTTTCGGTGAGCGCGAGCGTGGTCAGCGTGCTGTGTTCCTCGACGACGCCGAGCCGTTCGCGCAACGCGGCGGCTTCGATCGCGCGGCAAAGCGCGCTTGCCGCCAGCATGGCGAGGTCGCGGAGCAGCGTGCGTTGCGTGGCGTCGAGCGTGCGTTGCGCATCGTCGACGACGCACAGCATGCCCAGTGTCGCGCCATCGGGCGCGGCCAGTTCGCAGGCCGCGACGATCCGCGGCGCGTGAGGCGGGCCGCCGCCGCATTGCCCGTTCGCATTCGCGTTCGTGTCGTCCGGCACGAGCCGCGCATCGGCGGCCGGATCCGGCTCGACCCGGGGTGGCAAGCCATCGGCGAAAAGGGGATCGGGCAGCGCGCCGTCGACGGCGAGCACGCGTGGCGCATCGGCATCCGCGTGCGCAATGAACGCGCCGGCGGCACCGAAATGCGCCCGCGCGACACGACAGACGGTGGCCAGTTCCGGCACGGGCGGGAGCGCGGGCTGAAGGTCGGCCGAACCGCGCGCGGAGGCCGGCGCGTCGCCGGTCTCGGTGATGAACATACGGACCCGCATGGTCGAGTTTGCAACGGACGATTGCCCTCGTGATCGGACGAATGCCGGTCGGACGAGGCCGCTTGGGGACTGCAATCGCAGAGCTTACTGTTGCGTGGAATGCGTGGCAAGCGAACCGGAATTGTCTGTCGGTATGCGCGATTTGCGTCGATCGGGAAAGAATCCGGTGCATGTTTCGGCAGACGAATCCACCGATCGGCACGCGCCGGGAAACGTGCCGCGGAACCCGGGATGATCGTCGGCGATGCGCTGCATGTCACCGGGTTCCGCGGCGCGTCCCGGAGGGCGACGCGCTTGCTGCCTTCGACCTGCGGGACGTCGGACGGTCAGCGTGCCGTCGCGTAGCGCGGCGCGGGCGTATCGGCCGACAGGTGCGGGGCCATCGTGCGGCGCGCGGCCTCGTAGGCGGCCCATTCGTCACCCGCATGCAGCGACGGAATCGTCACGAGTTCGCCGCGCTCGAAGCCGATCAGCGCCGCGTCGACGAGGTCGGACGCCGACATCACGATTTCCTTCGGCAGATGCTCGAGCGGCAGGCCGCCCGTCTGCCAGAAATCGGTGGCGGTCGCGCCGGGCAGCACGGCCTGCACCTGCACGCCCTTGTCGGCGAGTTCGTGATGCAGCGACTGGCTGAACGCGAGCACGAACGCCTTCGTGCCGCCGTACACGCCGTTCAGCGTTTCCGGCGAGATCGCGACGATCGACGAAATATTGATCACCGCACCGCGGCCGCGGGCGACGAAGCCGGGCACCGCCGCATAGGTGAGGCGCGTGAGCGACGTCACGTTCAGGTCGATCATCCGGGTCATCGCGTCGACGTCGCTGTCGAGCAGCGGCGCGTGCGTGCCGACGCCCGCATTGTTCACGAGCAGCGTGATGCTCGCATCCTGCTTCAGCTTCGCCTCGACGGCGGCGAGGGCCGCGCGGTCGTTGAGGTCGGCGTCGACGATCTCGACGCTGCGCTGCGTGTCGTTCGTGATGCGATCGGCGAGGGCGGCCAGCCGGTCGCGGTTGCGCGCGACCAGGATCAGGTCGTAACCGCGGCGCGCGAGGCGGTCCGCGTAGACGGCGCCGATGCCCGACGAGGCGCCGGTAATGAGGGCGGTACCGCGATGTGCTTGCGTCATGATGTGCTCCGTTTCGATGGGATTGGCCGGATGGCGTGAAGCCATTCTGGCCGTGAATCGCTGTGACACAAATGACGTAGATGGGTATGATTCAGGACATCGGGCCAACTCACTGGCCGGGGAAGGGAGAACGCACATGCACCGCATCGGCTTTCTGATCAGCGACGGCTTCCAGATCATGGCGCTCGCCGCGCAATCGGTGTTCGAGTACGCGAACATGGGCATGAGCGAGCCGTTCTACGTGATGGGCAACTATTCGGTCGACGGTGGCGACGTGCGCTCGTCGCTCGGGTTGCCGGTCGCCACGCACGCACTGCGCGGGCAGCTTGCCGTCGATACGTGGATCGTCGCGGGCGTCAACGATCCGGTCGCGTCGCCGGCGCCGCCCGGCGTCGTCGCGTTCCTGCGCCGCGCCAACGCGCGCGCGCGGCGGATCGCCGGCATCTGCACGGGCGCGTTCGTGCTGGCCGAGGCCGGGCTGCTCGCGCAGCGCCGCGCGACGACGCACTGGGCGTTCGGCCGCGACCTGCAGCGGGACTACCCGCAGATTCGCGTCGAGGAAGACCGGATCTACATCGTCGACGGCCCGATCTGGACGTCGGCCGGGATGACGGCCGGCCTCGACCTCGCGCTCGCGATGGTGGAAAAGGACCTGGGCGCGGATGTCGCCCGGTCGGTCGCGCACAAGCTCGTGATGCACCAGCGGCGGGCCGGCGGCCAGTCGCAGCATTCGGAAATGCTGGATCTCGCGCCGAAATCCGACCGGATCCAGAACGCGCTGAACTACGCGCGGCAGCATCTCGGCCGCGCGCTGACCGTCGAGGATCTCGCCGAAGCGGTGCACCTGAGCCCGCGCCAGTTCAGCCGCGTGTTCACGCTCGAGACGGGGCAGTCGCCCGCGAAGGCGATCGAGCGGCTGCGGCTGGAGTCCGCGCGGCTGATGATCGAGCAGAGCCGCCATTCGCTCGACGTGATTGCGAAGGAAAACGGCTTTCGCGACCGGCGGCACATGCGCGAGGCGTTCGTGCGCGGGTTCGGCGTGCCGCCGCAGGCGGTGCGGCGCGACGCGCGGTCGGATGGGCGGGAGGCGGGCTGACGCGTGTGCCCGAGCTGCTCTGCGCGCGCCGGAAAAATCGCGCAGAATCTCGTCGACCCGCTTCGCGAGGAGACCCGATGCACACCGCCCCGTTCGACATTGCGATTCCCGATCACGCGCTCGATGACCTGCGCCGGCGCCTGCGCGCCACGCGCGCACCGACGCTGACACCCGCGGAGCCGTGGCAGCAGGGCGTCGACGGCGCCTGGTTGCGCGAACTGACCGCGTACTGGGCCGAACGTTTCGACTGGCGTGCGGCGGAGCGTGCGCTGAACCGGCTGCCGCAGTTCGTCGCAGACGCAGGCGGGCAGCGCGTGCATTTCATCCATCGACGCGGCGTCGGGCCGAAGCCTTATCCGCTCGTCATCACGCACGGCTGGCCCGGCTCCGTCTTCGAATTCGACGCGCTGATCGATCGCCTCTGCGACCCGGCGGCGTTCGGCGGCGATCCGGACGACGCGTTCGACGTCGTCGTGCCGTCGCTGCCCGGCTTCCTGTTCTCGCCGGCGCCCGCGGCACCCGGCATGTCGGCGTTTCAGGTCGCGGACCGCTGGGCGGCACTGATGTCCGGTCTCGGATATCGCCGCTTCGGCGCGCAAGGCGGCGATCTCGGCGCAGGCGTGTCGATTGCGCTCGGCGCGCGGCATGCCGACGTGGTGGACGGCATTCATCTGAACTTCCTGCCCGGCAGCTACGAGCCGCCGACCGACGCGGCCTTGCCGCTGACCGACGAGGAACGGGCGTTCGTGACGCAGCGCGGCGAGTGGGCCGCGCTGGAAGGCGGATACGCGCACGTCCACATGACGAAGCCGCAGACGCTCGCCGTCGCGCTCAACGATTCGCCGGCCGGGCTGGCCGCGTGGATCGCCGAGAAATTCCGCGCGTGGAGCGATTGCGACGGCGACCTGGCGCGGCGGTTTTCGCACGACACGCTGCTGACCGGCATCTCGTTGTACTGGTTCACCGGCTGCATCGGCTCGTCGATGCAGATGTATTGGGAAAACCGGCTGCAGCCCATGCGCTTCGCGGCCGGGCAGCGCGTGGCGGTGCCCGTCGGGTTTGCGCGTTTTCCGAAGGAAATCGGCCGCCCGCCGCGCAGCTGGCTCGAACGGGTGTTCGACGTCGTGCAGTGGACCGACATGCCGAGTGGCGGCCATTTTGCCGCGATGGAGGAGCCGGATCTGCTGGCCGACGATGTCCGGCGGTTTTTCCGGCGGTTTCGGTAACGCGCGGGCAGGCCGGGGACGTTGGCGAAGGGCGCCGGCTGCCATCCGCACATCAGCGCGAGCCCGCACCGCACGGATCGCGACCCGGCGATGCCGCCTGTCTTACCGTGTGACGAACGGCGCGGCGTCGTCCGGCGCCGTGCGCGCATGCTTGCGCTGGCGCAGCAGCGCGACGCGGCAGTTCTCGCGCGCGGTTTCGCGGCCTTCGTCGTCGAGCAGCACCAGATCGCCGCGCATCACGTTCAGCGTGATCACGTCCTCGCCCGGCGCGCCGAGCGTTTCCGGCGTATGCACCGAGCCGGCCGGTTCGAGCACCGTCGAGCCGGCGCGCGCAATCCAGTCGTATTCGAGGTAGCGCCACGCACCCTGCAGCGTATGGACGAATACCTCGCCGTCGTGGCGATGGCGCGGCAGCGTGCCGCCGGCCGGCATCTTCAGCAGCGCGGTGAGCGTGTCCTCGGCCGCGTTGATGTGCAGGTACTTGATTGCGAGCCCGGGCAGGTCGGCGCTCATCGGCAGCCACGGCAGCGCGTCGCCGGGCAGGCACGAGATCGGCGGCAGGTCGGTGGAGAGCGGAGCGGACGGCTGCGTCATGGCGGGAAGCGGAGCGGAAATGGGGAGCCCGCATTATCGCAGAGCCGGCTTGCGCGGCCGAATGCGACGTTTCGCATCGGCTCGAGCGCACGCGAAGGGACGATCCTTACAAGGTGAAATATGCAGCTAAACTGTACAGTTTGACTGTATACCTGCTATCTTGAATTCATGAACCCGCCATTACCTCCCTCCGGCGCGCTCCCACTGGCCGGTCTCGCCGGCGAACTCCGCATCTCGGTCGGCAAGCTGATGCGGCGGATGCGGGAGCAGATCCACCCGAACGACCTCACGTCATCGCAGAAGTCGGTGCTGTTGCGGCTCGACCGCGACGGCCCCGCGACCGTATCGGCCCTGGCGCGCGCCGAAAGCGTGCGCCCGCAGTCGATGCGCGTGACGGTCGCGACGCTCGAGACGCTGGGCGCCGTCAGCGGCGAGCCCGATCCGTCCGACGGCCGGCAGACGCTGATCGCGGTCACGCCCGGTTTCCGCAAGGTGCTGCAGGCGAACCGCGCGGCCAAGGATGACTGGCTGTTCCGCGCGCTGCATGCGCAACTGTCGGCGGCCGAGCAGGCCGAGCTCGCGTCCGCCGTGAAGCTGCTGCAGCGGCTCGCCGAATTCCAGGAAACGCCGCGCCCTTGAACCGCATCGACCCGCTTGCCGAAAGGACAACCCGAACATGAACCTCCCGCATCTCGTCGCGTATTTCTTCGGCGGCGCGTTTCTCGCGAACGTCGTGCCGCATCTCGTCAGCGGGTTGCGCGGCGAGCCGTTCCAGACCCCGTTCGCGAATCCGCCCGGGCGCGGGTTGTCGTCGTCCACCGTGAATGTCGTGTGGGGCGTCGCGAACCTCGTGATGGCTTATGTGCTGGTGTGCCGAGTGGGTGATTTCGACCTCCGGGTCACGGCCGATGCAGCGGCGTTCGGTCTCGGCATCCTCGCGCTCGGCCTGTTTCTCGCGTGGCACTTCGGCGAGCTGCACGGCGGCAACGAGCCCGACCGGGAGCGGCCATGAGCGTGCCGGCGGCGGGCGTGTTCCGTTCGCTTCGCAGTTTCAACTATCGTGTGTGGGCGATCGGTTCGCTGGTGTCGAACATCGGTACGTGGGTCCAGCGCACCGCGCAGGACTGGCTGGTTCTCACGCAGCTCACGCATCACGACGCATCGGCCGTCGGCACGGTGATGGCGTTGCAGTTCGGGCCGCAGTTGCTGCTGTTGCCGTGGACCGGCTACGCGGCCGACCGCTTCGACCAGCGCAAGCTGCTGATGGTGACGCAGGCGCTGATGGGCGTGCTGGCGCTGGTGCTCGGCGCGCTGACGGTCACGGGTGTCGCGCGGCTCGAGCATGTCTACGTGTTCGCGTTCCTGTTCGGCTGCGCGGCGGCGTTCGACGCGCCCGTGCGGCAGACCTTCGTCGCGGAACTGGTCGGCGATCGCGAACTCGCGAACGCGGTCGCGCTCAATTCGACGTCGTTCAACGCCGCGCGGATGATCGGCCCGGCGGCGGCGGGTTTCATGATCGCGTCGGTCGGCACGGGCTGGGCGTTTGTCGCCAACGGGCTCAGCTTCTTCGCGGTGCTGGTGTCGTTGTTGCTGCTCCGCGAGGACGAACTGCGCGCGAACCTGCGGGCGGGCCGCTCGCGCGGCGGCCTGCTCGACGGGTTCCGCTACGTGTGGCGGCGCGACGACCTGAAGGCGATCCTCGTGATGCTGTTCCTGATCGGCACGTTCGGGCTCAATTTCCAGCTGTTCATCTCGACGATGGCGGCCAGCGTGTTCCACGTCGATGCGCGCGGGTTCGGCGTGCTGTCGTCGATGATGGCGGTCGGCACGGTGTCGGGTGCGCTGCTCGCCGCGCGCCGCGAGCAGCCGCGCTTCCGGCATCTGTGGTTCGGCGCGGCGCTGTTCGGGCTCGGCTGCACGCTCGCCGCGCTGGCGCCGGGCTATTGGCTGTTCGCCGCCGCGCTGGTGCTGACCGGGATCGCCGCGATCACCTTCATGAACTCGACCAACAGCCTGATGCAGTTGTCCACCGAGCCGGCGATGCGCGGCCGCGTGATGGCGCTGCGCCTCGCGGTCGCGCTCGGCGGCACGCCGATCGGCGCGCCGGTGGCCGGCTGGGTCGCGAACCATCTCGGCCCGCGCTGGGCGCTCGGCGTCGGCGCGATGTCCGGTTTTGGCGCGGCGCTCGTCGCGACGCATTTCGTGAAGCGCAGCCGCGCGCAAGCGCAAGCCGACCGCGCGCGCGACCGGTTCGACGGCGTGTGACCGGGGCGACCGGGCGGGGCGCTGGTGCCGCCGCCGCGCTTGTCGGTCCCTTCATTGCCGGCACGCCGCCGCACGACGGGCGGCCGGGAGCCCGATCCTTTGCGTGAGTCGCCTACGCCGCCGGCCGTGCCGTTGCCGCGTGCGCGGCTTCCAGACACGACTGGAACAGCAGCGCGGCCCGCGACGGCCGCGGCGAGCGCCGCAGCAGGCTCACGAACCGGCACCGGTAATTGAACCGGTGCGGCGCGATCGGCTGCATCAGCCCCTTGTTTTCGAAGCTTTCCGCGTAATGGTCGGGCAGGAAGCCGAGATAACGACCGGACAGGATCAGCGTCGCGATCGACTCCTGATCCGACGCGGTCGCGCTGCGCGTGAGCTTCGCGCGGTGGCTCAGTTCCATGTTCGGCGAATGGAAGCCGAGCCCCGCGAATGCGTGGTTGCGGATCGTCGTCCACGTGAGCTTGCCGTGCGGCGCGTCGTAAAGCGGATGCTGGCGGCCGCAGTACAGCAGCATCCGTTCGTCGAACAGCTCCGTATACACGAGGCTGCCGGAGTTGCGGTGCGCGGGAATGATCCCGACCTGGTAGCTGCCGTCGATGATCCCGCGCTCGACCTCGTTGATCGACGCGACATGCAGGTTCAGCGCGACGTCGGGCGCTTCGTCGGCGAACTGGCGGATTGCGTCGCCGAGGCGAGCGTTCGCGTTGGTGGCCGTCTTGTCGAACACCGCGACGTGCAATTCGCCGCCCATCCGGTCGTGAATGCCGTCTATCCTGCTTCTAAATGCCTCCATCGACGCGAGCAGCCGCAGCGTCTCCTCGTATACGGTCTGTCCCTCGGGCGTCAGCGTGAAGCCCGCGCGGCCGCGCCGGCACAGCACGAGGCCGACGCGCGTTTCCAGGTCCTTCACGTGCCGGCTGATCGTCGAGATGCCGATATTCAGTTCCAGTTCGGCCGCCGCCATCCCGCCGCACTGCACGACGCCCTTGAAGACCCGCAGCAGGCGGAGATCCATGTCGCTGAGCTGCCCGAGCAGCGCGCGGCTCTTCGGTTTCTTTGCTTGCATAGTTGCGCAAGTGAACATTGATATTGCGATATTGAAGAGACTAATTGGCCTCCCGACAATGCGCAACATCATCACAAGAAGGAGGGGCGCGCCGCGCCGACCGACATGACCGACATCACCACCGCCGCGCAGCAGGACGACACGACCATCCGCACCGACGCCGCGTGGCTCGACGCGCACTGGATGCCGTTCACGGCCAACCGCCAGTTCAAGGCCGACCCGCGCATGATCGTGTCGGGCAAGGGCGCGTATTACACGGACGCCGAAGGCCGCAAGATCTTCGACGGCCTGTCGGGCCTCTGGTGCACGGGCCTCGGCCACGGCCGCACGGAAATCGTCGAAGCCGTGAGCCGCCAGGTCGCGCAGCTCGACTACGCGCCGGCGTTCCAGTTCGGCCATCCGAAATCGTTCGAGCTCGCCAACAAGATCAAGGAACTGACGCCGGCCGGCCTCGACTACGTGTTCTTCACGGGGTCGGGCTCGGAAGCGGCCGACACCTCGCTGAAGCTGGCCCGCGCGTACTGGCGCGCGAAGGGCAAGGGCACGAAGACGCGCCTGATCGGCCGCGAGAAGGGTTATCACGGCGTGAACTTCGGCGGTATCTCGGTCGGCGGGATCGGGCCGAACCGCAAGCTGTTCGGCCAAGGCCTCGACGCCGACTTCCTGCCGCACACGCAACTCGCCGAAAACAAGTTCTCGCGCGGGATGCCCGAGCACGGCGCCGAGCTGGCCGACCGCCTGCTCGACCTGATCGCGCTGCACGACGCGTCGAACATCGCGGCCGTGATCGTCGAGCCGTTCTCCGGTTCGGCGGGCGTGGTCGTGCCGCCGAAGGGCTATTTGAAGCGCCTGCGCGACATCTGTACCGCGCACGACATCCTGCTGATTTTCGACGAAGTCATCACGGGCTTCGGCCGTGCCGGCGCGATGACGGGCGCCGACGCATTCGGCGTGGTGCCGGACATCCTGAACTTCGCGAAGCAGGTGACGAACGGCGCGCAGCCGCTCGGCGGCGTGGTCGCGACGAAGGAAATCTACGACACGTTCATGGCCGCGGGCGGCCCCGAGTACATGCTCGAGTTCCCGCACGGCTACACGTATTCGGCGCATCCGGTCGCGTGCGCGGCCGGTGTCGCGGCGCTCGACCTGCTGGTGAAGGAAGACGCGGTGGCCCGCGTGCGCGATCTCGCGCCGCATTTCGAGGCGGCCGTGCACGGGCTGAAGGGCCAGCGCCATATCGCGGACATCCGCAACTACGGGCTGGCTGCCGGCCTGACGATCGCGGCCCTGCCGGGCGAGCCGGCACGGCGCCCGTACGAGATCGCGATGCGCTGCTGGGCGAAGGGCTTCTACGTGCGCTACGGCGGCGACACGATCCAGCTGGCGCCCCCGTTCATCTCGGAGAAGCGCGAGATCGACAACCTGGTCAACGCGCTGTCCGATGCACTGAACGAAGTGGACTGAGCCGCGGCGCGCACCGACCGAGAACCGAATTCACGAAAGAGCCTCAACGATGAAACACGACAGCAATGTGACCTCCACCGTCGGCCACCTGATCGACGGCAAGCGCGTCGACGGCGGCAGCCGCGTCCAGCCGGTGTTCGACCCGGCGACCGGCGAATCGCACAAGAGCGTCGCGCTCGCCGACAAGCTGACCGTCGAAGCCGCGATCGCGTCCGCGCAGGCCGCGTTCCCGGCCTGGCGCAACACGCCGCCGCTGAAGCGCGCACGCGTGATGAGCCGCTTCAAGACGCTGCTCGAGGAACACGCCGACGAGCTGTGCGCGCTGATCACGGCCGAGCACGGCAAGGTGCTCGCCGATGCGATGGGCGAACTGCAGCGCGGGATCGAGAACGTCGAATACGCGACCTACGTGCCCGAGCTGCTGAAGGGCGAGCACAGCAAGAACGTCGGCCCCGCGATCGATTCGTGGAGCGAGTTCCAGGCGCTCGGCGTCGCGGCCGGCATCACGCCGTTCAACTTCCCGGTGATGGTGCCGCTGTGGATGTGGCCGATGGCCGTCGCGTGCGGCAACACGTTCGTGCTGAAGCCGTCCGAGCGCACGCCGTCGTCGACGCTGCGCATGGCCGAGCTCGCGCTCGAAGCGGGCCTGCCGCCGGGCGTGCTGAACGTCGTGAACGGCGACAAGGAAGCGGTCGACACGCTGCTGACCGACCCGCGCGTGAAGGCCGTGAGCTTCGTCGGCTCGACGCCGATCGCCGAATACATCTATTCGACCGGCTGCGCGCACGGCAAGCGCGTGCAGGCGCTCGGCGGCGCGAAGAACTTCGCGGTCGTGATGCCGGACGCCGACATCGGCAACGCGGTGAACGCGCTGATGGGCGCCGCGTACGGTTCGTGCGGCGAACGCTGCATGGCGATTCCGCTGGTCGTCGCGATCGGCGACGAGACGGGCGACAAGGTGGTGGCGGGCCTGAAGGCCGAGATCGAGAAGATGAAGGTCGGCCCGGGCAACGGCGCGGGCGTCGACATGGGCCCGCTCGTCACGCAGCAGCATTTCGAGAAGGTGACGGGCTTCGTCGACGCGGGCGTGGCGGCGGGCGCGACGCTCGTCGTCGACGGCCGCGGCGTGAAGGTCGACGGCCACGACGGCGGTTACTACCTCGGCCCGTGCCTGTTCGACAACGTGAAGCCCGGCATGCCGATCTACCAGCACGAGATCTTCGGGCCCGTGCTCGGCGTGATCCGCCTGAAGTCGCTCGACGAGGCGATGGCGCTGATCGACGCGCACGAGTACGGCAACGGCACGTGCCTGTTCACGCGCGACGGCGAGGCCGCGCGCTACTTCAGCGACAACATCCAGATCGGCATGGTCGGCATCAACGTGCCGCTGCCGGTGCCGGTTGCCTATCACTCGTTCGGCGGCTGGAAGCGCTCGCTGTTCGGCGACCTGCATGCGTATGGCCCGGACGCCGTGCGCTTTTACACGAAGCGCAAGACGATCACGCAGCGCTGGCCGTCGGCCGGCGTGCGCGAAGGGACGGTGTTCAGCTTCCCGTCGAACCGCTGATGCGCTACCCGGCCGCATGAATCGCCCGCCTGCGGGCGGACGATGCAACGCGGCCGGCGCGATCGCGAGCAGGCCCGCCCGGATCGACAATCCGGGCGGGCTTTTTTACGTCCTCGAGGCGGGCGCGGAAGACGGCGGGACGACGCTTACGGCGCGACCACGTGCCACATGTCCTTGAAGTTGTCGCCGTTGCGGTCGCCCTGTTTCATGTCCTTCGAGAAGAAGTACAGCGGCTTGCCCTTGTATGCCCATTGCGGGCTTCCGTCGTCGCGCTTGACGATCGTGTAGGGCCCGACCGGAACGTCGGTCGCGCTGGCCTTGTAGGGCGGCCAGAAGGATTCGCACTGGCCCGTGCACGCGCTGGTGCCGGCGTTGGCCTTGTCCTTGTCGAACGTGTAGACGGTCATCCCGTTCGCGGCGACGAGCGAACCGTTTTCGACTTTCGTGATAGAGCCTTGAGCCGACGCCGATGCGGATGCAATGGCGAGCAGGGCGGAGCTGACGAGCAGCGCGGCTTTCATGAGGGCCTCCTGTAATCCGGTGGGCGGCCGCGATCGTGCACGGGCGAGCGTGCGCCGGATCGCGGTGAATGGTGCCGGAGCGCGGGGCCGTCGCCGCCGGTGCGAGCGACGCAGGGTCGAATGGCGGCAAACGGAGCGCTCCATTCACGATAGGCGGTTTTTGGCGGGGCTGCGAGAACATCGGGGGCGTATCGGGGGGCATATCGGTAGCGGCCGCCCGTCTGCGTCACGGAACCGGGGCGTGATCGCCGCCGCGCGCCGCTCCGGTATTCGGCATCCGTCCCCGAGTGCGCGTCGCGCACGCCCATGGATCAGCGTTTCGCGCGATTGGTCAGCGCGACGCCCGCGATCACGAGCGCACCGCCCGCCAGCATCGACGGCGACAACGGCTCGCCGAGCAGCGCGACCGACAGCAGCACGCCGAACACGGGCACCAGGTTGGTGAACACGGCCGCGCGGGCCGGCCCGAGTTCGCGGATGCCCTGCGAATACCAGACGAACGCGACCACCGTGCCGATCGCGCCGAGATAGAGCATCGACGCGATGGCCTGCCACGTCAGCGCCGTGCCGCTGCCAGCGGGCGAGCCGAACAGGTGCGCGACGACCAGCAGCGCGAGGCCCCACAGCGCCGCATACGTCGTCGCCGCCAGCGGCGACAGCCCGTCGAGCGCGCGCCGGCCGATCACGGTGTAGGCGGCCCAGCTCAGCACCGCGCACAGCATGAAGCGTTCGCCGGCACCGAACGTGTTGCCGAGGTCGGTCAGCACCCGCAGCAATTCGCCGCGGCTGATCACGACCAGCGCGCCGAACAGCGCGACGGCGATGCCGGCCCAGCGCGACAGCGACAGGCGTTCCCCGCGCACGACGATCGACAGCAGCACGGCGGTGGCGACCGGGTTCAACGCGACGAACAGCGCGGTGCGGCCCGCCGGCATCCGCGCGAGCGCCGCGAAAAAACACACGTTGTACAGGAAGATGCCGGTCGCGCCGAGGCCGAAGGTCGTCACGACCTGGCGGCCGCTCAGCTTCGGCAGCCCGCCTTCGATCTTCCACGTCAGCGCGACCAGCATCAGCGCGGCGATCGCGAAGCGGCCGGTGGCCGCCGAGGTCGCGGACATCGTCGCGGCGAGGATCCGGCCCGCGATGAACGTCCCGCCCCAGAACAGCGCGACGAGCGTGAGCTTTACGTAGACGGCCGCGTGCGGCCGGGTGGCGGCGATGGCGGCGGGCGGGGCGGGAGCATTCATGTGACGGGGTTTCTCGGTGAGCGCCTGCGGCAACGCGCGAACGAGCACGCGCGGCCGGTTATGCCGAATCGCGCGATGGCCCGCGTGCAGGCTGGATTCAGGGGGAAATGGGCGGTCGTTGCGTCGTCAGCGAAACGCGGGTGCCGACGCGAGCGCGGTCAGCACGACGGGCATCGCGAGCGCCGCCGCGATCGTCTGGAACGCGGTGATGCCGGCCATCAGCGGCGCGTCGCCGCCGAGCTGGCGCGCCATGATGTACGACGCCGACGACGTCGGCAGCGCCTGGAACAGCAGCGCGACCGTCAGCGCCGCATCGCCGAGCCCGAACAGGCGGCCGGCGGCGAGCGTGATGAGCGGCATCGCCATGAACTTGAACGCCGACGCGACGCAGACCGGCTGCAGCCACGCACGCGCCGCATCGAATTTCAGTGCCGCGCCCACGCACAGCAGGCCGAGCGGCATCGACGCGACGCCGAGCGCGCGCACGGCCGGCTCGACGGCCGCCGGGAACGTGACGCCGCCGGCCTGCATCGCGATCCCGAGCGCGCACGCGACGACGAGCGGATTCGACAGGATCTGGCGCACGAGGGCCGCCGCGCCGAGCCGCGTGTCGCCGTAGCGCGCGAATACGAGCACGCACATCAGGTTGACGGTCGGGACGATTGCCGCGACGCACACGGCCGCGAGCGCAATGCCTTTTGCGCCGAACAACCCGGCCGCGAGTGCTGTGCCGACATAGTTGTTGAAGCGCACGGCCCCCTGGAACACCGACGTGAAGCCGGCGCCGTCGACCCGCACGAACGGGCGAACCAGCAGGAGAAGCGCCGCGGCGAGTGCGGTCGAACCGACCAGCGCCGCCGCGAGCGGTAATACGGACAGTGACTGCAGCCGCGCGTTCGCGAGGCCGTCCGCGAACAGCGCGGGCAGCAGCACGTAGTAGCACAGCCGCTCGGCCTGCGGCCAGAAGGCGTCGGCGATGAAGCCCGTGCGCCGCAGGCCGTGGCCGCACGCGACCAGCAGCGCGACCGGCGCCAGCGCGAGCAGGATCGGGCCGATCATCGGGGCGCCTTTACGCGAGGCGGGATGACCGTGCAGGCCGCCGTGAGCGGCAGGCGCGCAAAACGGCGGAACGAGGCGGGCATCCATCCGGCGGGCAACATGGCGACACGCAAGCGAAAGAGTGACGATGCCGCCAAGTTAACACGCGCAAACAACAGGAATAATGGTTAATTATCGGGTGTTCAATGAGAAATTCTCATCGATGACGCGGTGACTTCGGCCGCCAGCGCACGTGCGAAACGTTCGGCCGGACGCGACAGGTGTTCGAGCAGGACGACCGCGCGCCCCATCTGCGGCTGACCGAACGGCAAGCGCGTGACGGGCGGCAGGCGCGCGAGCGTCGAATCGGGGAGTGCGACGATCGCCGCGCCGAGCCCTCGCGCGACCATGCGCGCGATCGTTTCCGCGCTGTCCAGCACCATCTCCTCGCGCACCCGCACGCCGATGCGGCGCAGTTCGGCGGCGATCATGCGGCCGGCCCACGCCTGCGCATCGAAGCGGATGAACGGCAGCGCGCCGAGCAGCGTGCCCTCGTCGCGTTCCGCCTGGTCCGGCGGCGCGAGCAGCCAGAAGCGATCCTCGTACAGCGTGGTCCACGTGAGTTCCGCCGGATGCGGGCGCACGGGGCGTGTCGTGATCGCCGCATCGAGTTCGCCGGCCGCGACACGGTTCGCCAGTTCGGCCGACATGCCGGCCGACACGTGTACGCGCAGCCCCGGGTGCGCTGCGCGCAGCGCGAGCAGCGCGTCGGGCAGCGGGCCCGACAGCGCGGTCTGGATCGCGCCGATCCGCAGGCGGCCGACGAGCTTCTTCTCGTCGCTGAGCGCATCGGGAATCCGGTCGACCATCGCGAGCACCTGCTCGGCCTGCGCGAGCAGGATGTTGCCGGCCTCGGTGAGCACCGGCTGCCGGCGCGAGCGATCGAACAACTGCACGTTGTATTCGCTTTCGAGCGTCTTGATCTGCAGGCTCACCGCCGATTGCGTGAGGCCGATGGCTTCGCCGGCGCGCGCGAAAGTCCGGTATCGGGCGATGGCGACCAGCGTTCTGAAGGCGCGGAGTGACATAAGCGGGCTGAGGTGGGAAGAGGCAGCCGTGTGCGAAACGCAGCCCGGCCGGCGCATTGGCGATGCGACGGGGGGAACGGTTCGCAAGGCAGCCGCCAGGGTTCGCGACATCATGCCCGCGCGTCCCGAATCGGGCAACCGGCCCATACGACGAGCGCCGCATGTTGCCGACGCGTCACGCCGGTTCGGACATTCTTTAAAATGATATAGTTCTATTTTTAGAATGTTTGGATCGGGCAAGCGCGCTGCCTGAAGCGAGGCGGGCGCGGGTTCCGGCGCGTCGAGACCGAAGTGGAAAGAGGAGCAGGGGCATGACCAAGGTGGCATATCCGGGTTTGTCGTCGCAGCGGCTGAAGGCGCTCGACATGCAGCTGAACGAACGGTACGTGGCGTCCGGGCGCTTGCCGGGGGCGGTGACGATGATCCATCGCCGTGGCGAGCTGGCGCACGTGAACGTCGTCGGTTCCATGGACGTCGAGCGCGCGAAGCCGATGCGCGAGGACGCGATTTTCCGCATCTATTCGATGACCAAGCCGATCACGAGCGTCGCGTTCATGACGCTGGTCGAGCAGGGGCGGGTGGCGCTCGACGATCCCGTGTCGAGCGTGATCCCGGCGTGGAAGGACCTGGGCGTCGCCGTGGCCGGCGCACGGAGCCTCGGCGGGTTCCAGACCCGGCCGGTCGCGCGCGAGATGCTGATGGTGGATCTGCTGCGCCACACGGCGGGGTTGTCGTATTTCTTCCAGGCCAGGACGAACGTCGATGCCGCGTACCGCGAACTCGCGATCGGCGAACCGGGCAACCCGGGCGGTCTCGACGGCATGATCGCGGATCTGGCCGGGCTGCCGCTCGACTACTCGCCGGGCGAAGCGTGGAATTATTCGGTCGCGACGCACGTGCTCGGCTATCTCGTCGAGAAGATCTCCGGGCAGCCGTTTGCCGACTACCTGAAGCATGCGCTGTTCGATCCCATCGGCATGCCCGACACCGGTTTCTTCGTGCCGGACGCGCAGGCCGAGCGCCTGTGCGCGTGTTATTGCCCGGGCCCGGATGGCGCTCTCGTGCTGCAGGACGACCCGGCATCCAGCGCGTTTCGCCGGCCGCCGGCGCTGGCTTCGGGCGGCAGCGGGCTCGTGTCGACGGCCGGCGATTACCTGCGCTTCTGCCGGATGCTGCTGAACCGCGGTTCGATCGACGGGCACCGGATCCTGAGCCCGAAGACCGTCGAACTGATGACGATCAACCATCTGCCGGGCGGCCGGACGCTCGACCGGATGTCGCGCTCCACGTTCAGCGAGGCCGTGTATCCGGGGCTCGGGTTCGGGCTCGGCTTCGCCGTGACGCAGGACCTTGCCGCGACGATGCAGCCAGGCAGCGTCGGCGATTATTTCTGGGGCGGTGGCGCCAGCACGGCTTTCTGGATCGATCCGGCCGAGGACCTGATCGTGGTATTCATGACGCAGCTTCTGCCGTCGACGACATACCGGATTCGCCGCGATCTGCGGCATTGGGTCTACGGGGCGATGTGCGACGGCGAGGGCGACGCGGCGGCTTGAAGGGCAGTCGGGGCCGGCGGGTCAGGCCGCCGGCTTGCGCGCGCCTTTCCGGGTACCGGCGCGCGGTGACGGGATCAAGTCGGCGCTCCGGTCGTTGCCGTCGAGATCGTGCGTGATGTCGAGCACGAAACGGTCGGCGCGATACAGGTAGAGCCCCGCATGGACGATGCAGCCGTCGCCGTCGGTCCACCAGCGGCGCATGCGAATCAGCATGTCGGCCATGCTGAAGTCGGCACCGTCCGACGCGAGCAGGTCGGCCGTCTCCTGGTCCGCATAGGCGGCCGTGATTTCCTGGCGGGCCTTCGCGAGCGGAAGACGGTTGTATTGACGGACGAGATAACCGACCTTGCGCCGCGCGTCGCTGCCCTTCGGAAACCGGTCGTAGGTTTCCCGCGCGACATAGCTGTCCATCACACCGTAAGGCGCGCCGTCGTGCAGCTGAAGCGTGCGGATCCGCATGTAGGCGGCGCGCATGGGTTGGCCCGTCTGCAACGCGGCGGGCAGCGCGGTCACGGCTTCGCGCAGCAGCACGCGCAGGGTCTGGCCGGGTGCGAGTTGCAGCGGATCGTTGATCGCGGCGCGCAGCGCCGGGTTATCCGGGGGAGAGACGACGTCGGCCGTGACGAACGTGCCGCGCCCGCGGGCACTGCTCACGAGCCCTTCGGCGCTCAGTTCGGCCAGCGCCTGGCGCACCGTGATCGTGCCCGCCTGATAGAACGCGCACAGCTCGGGAATCGGCGGCAACTGGTCGCCGCGCTTCCATTCGCCTTGATGGATTCGTCCGCGAAGCAGGCTGGCAATCCGCGCATAAAGGGCGACCCCTTTGCGTTCGGCGGGCGGCGACGGGTTCAATCACGGGCTCCTGGAATGATGCGGGTGGCGGGTTGACCGGGCGTGGCAGGCATGGCGCCCGTTAATGCCCAACATTCTACTCTTGGAATGTATGGCTCATTCGCGCGGCCGGGGCCGTGAAGCCGCCGTGCGTCACACCCACAGCCGGTACATCCAGAACGATTCGTCGTCGATGAAGCGCTGCGTGAATTCGCTCGGCGAGAATCCCGTGATGCGCTTGACCTCGCGGCTCAGGTGCGCCTGGTCGGCGAATCCTTCGTCGAGCGCGAGCGTCGCCCAGTTGAACGCGGCGCCGGCTTCGAACCGGTCGCGCGCCGCGAAGAACGCGCTTTCCGTCCTGACGAGTGCCTGCCATTCGCGCAGCGATCGGCCGCTGTAGGTCTTGATGCGCCGTTCGACCTGGCGCGGGCTGTGCGTGCCGCGCCACTCGCGCGCTTGTAGCGCGAGACGCTCGACCCAGCTGCGCCCCGCGTTGCGAAGCGAAGCCAGCGGCGTCGCGGGCCGCAGCGCCTGCCAGCGAGGCGCGAGATGGCGATCGATCGCCGCCAGCACGTCCGCGTCGCCATCCGCGCCGAGCAGTGCATCGAGCAGCGGGTGCCAGTCGCGGCCGAGGCACGCGTGTGCGTCGAGCACGCGGTCGTGGACGTCGGGCAGCGCGATGCCGAACAACGTCCGCGCGGCATCGGCGGTGAAACAGATCATGCCGATCAGCCCGCCCGTCGGCGCCCACGCGACGGTGGGGGCCGAATGGCTGCCCGACAGCGTCGCCGCCGCGCCGAAGGGGCGCCATCGCGGACCGTCGGGGGCGGGTTCGATGAAGCCCACGTCGAGATCCCTGTACCACGACACGCAGACGAGCGGCGTGGCCGGAAAATGCGAAAGCCGTTGCGCGTCGCTCGACGCGACGCCGCGCGTGTCGCACAGAACGATCGCGACCACCGCGCCCTGCAGCGCGGCAGGCGCGGGATGCAGCCGCGTATGCGGCAGCCGCCCGCCGCCTGCGACGCGAGGGGCGCGGGCAAGCGGATCGGGGCATGACGGCGGAATCGATGGCGGGCCGGAGAACATGACGCCGCAGTATAGGGACGGGGTCAACGCGTGTCGATGTCGTTTGCGTTCAAGACCGCCGGCGCGCCGATGCGGAGAATCCGGCACATGAACACACGATCCTCTTCCCCATGTCCATTCCACGCGGGCACTGCTGCGCCGGCGCCCGTGCTTCACCCGCCCGGCGTATGGCCGCCGGGGCCGCCCGCCGGCCTGACGGGTTGGGGGTTGCTGCGCACGATGTCGCGCGACCTGATCGGCGCGCTTGGCGACTGGCAGCGCACCTACGGCGATGTCGTGCACTTGCGCGTGTGGCCCGAGCATGCCGTGGTCGTGACCGATCCGGCGCTCGTGCGCGAGCTGCTGGTCACGCACCACGATGCGCTCGGGCGCTGGGAGCGCGCCATCCGCGTCTTCGCGGAGGTCCACGGCCAAAGCGTGCTGGTCGCCGAGGGCGATGCATGGCGCGACAAGCGGCAGGCGCTGCAGCCCGGCTTCATGCCGAAGCCGGTTCAGGCGTTCGTTCCGGCGATCGCGGCGACGGCCGGTCATGCCCTCGCGCAATGGCCCGCGCATGATCCGGAGTGGCCGATCGAAAGCGCGCTGACGTCGCTGGCGATGGACGTGATCATGCGCACGATGTTCTCCGATACGATCGGCGACGATGCGCGCGCGGCCGAAGAGGCGGTGCGCGTGGTGAGCGCCGCGGCGAACGCGGCGTTTTACCAGCCGGTGAACACGCCGAGCTGGGTGCCGTGGAAGCGCCGCACGGCACGCGCGATGGCGGTGCTGAAAGGGCTGATCGACCGGCAGCTGCATGCGCGCCTCGACCGGCCCGAGCGTACCTGGCCCGACGATCTGCTGTCACGCCTGTTGCGGCTGCATCGGGCCGATGCGCGGAAATGGCCGCTGCGGGCCGTGCACGACGAATGTGTGACGGCGTTCCTGGCCGGCCACGAGACGACCGCCGGGGCGCTGACCTGGTGGGCATGGTGCATGGCCGCGAATCCGGCCGCGCAAGCCGCCGCGCGCGACGAGGTGTCCCGCGTGCTGGGCGGTCGTGCGCCGTCGGCCGAGACGCGCGCGTCGTTGCGTTACCTGTCGCAGACGCTCGACGAAACGCTGCGCCTGTACCCGTCCGCGCCGATCCTGATCAGCCGTCGCGCAGCGCGGCCGATCGCGCTGGGCGCGTGGCAGTTTCCCGCGCGCACGCTGTTCATGCTGCCGCTGCAACTGATGCAGCGCGATCCTCGATGGTTCCCCGAGCCCGATACGTTCCGCCCCGAACGCTTCGGCGCCGATGCGCCGGCGCTGCCGCGCGGTGCCTGGATGCCGTTCGGCACGGGCCCGCGCGTGTGCCTCGGGCAGCATCTGGCGATGACGGAGATGACAGTCGTGGCCGCCATGGTCCTGCAGCGCTATGTGCTGTCGGTGCCGCCCGGCATGGCGCCGCCGCGCGCGGTGCTGAACGTGACGCTGCGACCGCAGCGGGCGTTGCATCTGGCGATCGCGCCGACGGAGCTGGCGGCCGATACGGTCTCCGAATGACGGGGGCATGAGCGGCCGATTCGACGGGGCCTGCATCGCGCGAGCGCATGCCGTTCGCGCGATGCGGTGTCGTCGAATCGTCGGAATGTGAAGGCGTGCCGGCAACCGTTTTCGGCGCCACTGGCGCGGCATCACGCAGCACCTATGCTTGAAGAGCCCAGGCCGGGTGACGCCCAAGGAGGATGGTCATGCGCATGCTTCTCAACATACGAATCCCTCACGAGCCGTTCAACACGCTGGTGCGGGACGGCAGCGTCGGCGACGTGATCTCGCGAATACTCGAAGCGGTCAAGCCGGAGGCCGTGTATTTCACGGAGCAGGGCGGCGGTCGCGGGGCGGTCGCGATCGTCAACGTGGATGACCCGTCGCAGATCCCCGCGCTCGCGGAGCCGTGGTTCCTGATGTTGAATGCCGACTGCGAGTTCCGCGTGGTGATGTTGCCGGACGATCTCCGGAACGCCGGGCTCGCGCAACTCGGCGCGAAGTGGCGGTAGCGGTGAGCCGCGCATGCGCATGCCGCTGCCCGAAAGCCGGGTGAGCGGCATCGCGCGGCGTTCGCGTGCCGGCTATCGCGCAGCCGGTGGCGGCTCGACGTTCGCCGCCTGCCTGTCCTTCGGTCGCAACAGCAACAGCAGGCAACTCAGCGCCGCCGCGGCAACGCATACGAATAAGAACCGTTCGTTCCATTGAATCTCGCATGTCGGATGCTGTGCCGTCGGCATTCCCGGCCGTGGCGCCGAGTTCCGGCAGGAACGTGAAGACCGCCGGTTGCCATCCGTCCGGATCGGGAAGGTCATCCGGCCGCGTCTTCCCCCAGCGCCTGGATGAAGCGCGAGAACAGCTCGGGCTGCGATGAAATCCCGAGCTTCGCGTACAGGTGCCGCCGGTGCACCTTCACCGTTTCCGGCGAAATCGCGAGCCGCTCGGCGATCGCCTTCGACGAGTTGCCGCGCAGCACCATTCTCGCGATCGACATCTCGCGATCGGTCAGCACGCCCGCGCCGAAGCGGGCGAGTGCCTGCTCGACCCGCGCGCCGAGATCGGCGTCGGGCGTCGCGCGTGCGGCGTCGCCCACCAGCCGCCAGTGCTGCCGGATCGCCGCGAGCACCCACGGCATCGCGGCCGTCAGCTTGCCGAGCGGCTCGACGTCGAAACGCGTGCCCGCGCCGAGCGACAGCGACAGCAGCATGTCGGCGCTCGGCCGCACGAGGATCTGGATCTCGTCGTCGCCCACCGCATCGCGGAAATAGCTGAGGAAATACTCGCTCTGCCGGAACAGGTCGGGTGCGACTTCCTCGAGCCGGTAACAGCCGTCGGCGAGCCCGTCGTGCGCGGCCTGCAGGAACGGGTCGAGCAGATACACGCCGTTCAGGTAGAGCGGCACGGGCGACGCGGCATCGGTGCCGCCCGTGTCGTATTCCTCGAGCACGAGCGGCACCCCGTCGGGGCCGATCGCGGTCGCGAGCGCATTGTCGAACGGCGCCATTTCATTGAGCAGCAGCACCAGGAAGCGCCAGAAGCGCGGCTGGCCGAGGTGATCGATTGCGCGGCCGAGCGCCTGGTGCATCGCGATTTCGGAAAAGAGACGATCCATACCACCACCGGAAGGGCGTAACACGAAGGGGGAATAGCGGTCCTGAAATTGGCTTCCTAGACTGCCACGCAATCAGTCGGGCCCGAGTATGGGCGTTCAAAAAAGTGCAGCACAGGAGAACGAGATGGCGATGATGTCGGAATCGACGGGCACGCTGCAAGCGGCGCCTGCAACGGAGGACGCGCCGCGCGCGCTGTCGCAGACGCTCAGTGTGCGCGACGCGGTGATGATCACCGTATCGGGCGTGACGCCCGCGAGCTCGATCTTCGTGATCGCGCCGTTCGCGATCCAGCAGGCCGGCAGCGGCGCCGTGCTGTCGTTCCTGCTCGGCGGCGTGCTCGCGCTCGCGTTCGCGCTCTGCTACGCGGAACTCAGCGCCGCGCACCGCAGCGCGGGCGGCGAGTACGTGATGGCCAAGCGCGTGTTCGGCACGCTGCCCGGCTACCTGACCTTCATCACGGTGCTGTCCGTCAGCGTGTTCATCCCGGCCGTGCTCGCGAGCGGCGCCGCGCCTTACCTGAACAGTGCACTCGGCACGCACTTCAGCAACCAGTCGGTCGCGTTGACGATCGTGCTGCTCAGCTACCTGCTCGGCATGCTGAACATCAAGACGAACGCGTGGATCACGGGCGCGTTCCTGGTGGTCGAGATCGGCGTGCTGATGCTGATCGCGGGCCTCGGCTTCGGTTCCCCGCATCGCGGCGCCGACGCGCTGGTCGCGCCGGTCGTCGCGAGCGGCAACGCGCTCGTGCCCGCGACGCTGGCCGCGATCGTTCCGGCGATCGGCACGGCGATCTTCTGCTACAACGGCTTCGGATCGGCCGCGTATCTCGCGGAAGACCTGCGCGGCGGCAACCGCAATGTCGCGAAGGCAGTGATCTACTCGCTGCTCGTGATCCTCGTCGTCGAACTGATTCCGCTCACCGCGATCGTGCTCGGCGCGCCGTCGCTGACCGAGCTGACGAAGAGTGCCGACCCGATCGGCTATGTCGTACGTTCGCTCAGCAACCCGGCCGTGTCACGCGTGGTCAGCGGCGGGATCTTCCTGTCGGTGTTCAACGCGATCATCGCGATCGTGATCACGATGGGCCGGCTGCTGTACAGCAGCGGCCGGCACGCGCTCTGGTCGCGCACCTGCAACCGCGCCTTCTCGACGATCCACCCGCGTCTCGAATCGCCGTGGCTCGCGACCCTCGCGCTCGCGGTGCCGTCGGCGGGGCTCGTGTTCGTGTCGAGCCTCGACGAGCTGACCGCGTTCACGGTCGACCTGCTGCTGCTGATCTACCTGGTCGTCGGGCTGGCCGCGCTCGCGAGCCGGTTCGTGCGCCGCGACGTCGAGCATCATTACCGGATGCCGTTGTGGCCCGTGACGCCGCTCGTCGCGGTGGCGGGCGCCGCGTACACGCTCTACACGACGCTGGCCACAGCCACGAAACCGACCGACCTCATCATCATCGCCGGGCTGCTGATTGCCGCGCTCGCGATGTACGCGGTCTGGGCACGCCACAGCGAAGCGTTCCGCGCGCTCTGAGCGACGGATCGAAGCCTTGCCGTACCGAAACACCGAAACACCGAAACACCGAAACACCGAAACACCGAAACACCGAACCATTGAAAGACGGGAGGAATTGCATCATGCGCACGAGGGATCTCGGCATCCGCATCGGACTCGGCACGCCGGGCCGCTTCAACGCGATCACGGACGTTCCGGGCGTGCGGGTCGGACATTGCACGCTGAACGAGGAGAACGGCGACGCATCGATCCGCACCGGCGTCACCGTCATCGAGCCGCGCGCGGGCGCCGTGCACGATTCGCCCTGTTTCGCGGGCGTGCACGTGCTGAACGGCAACGGCGATGCAACGGGGCTCGAATGGATCCGCGAAGCCGGCCTGCTCACCACGCCGATCGCCTATACGAACACGCACAGCGTCGGCGCGGTGCGCGATGCACTCGTCGCGAACGAACGCGAAGCGGCGGCGGGCCGCGTGTACTGGTGCATGCCGGTCGTGATGGAAACCTACGACGGCCTGCTGAACGACATCTGGGGGCAGCACGTGAGCGCCGCGCACGTGCAGCGCGCGCTGGCCGCCGCGCAGACGGGCCCGGTTGCCGAAGGCGGCGTGGGCGGCGGCACGGGCATGATCTGCCACGAGTTCAAGGGCGGCATCGGCACCGCGTCGCGCGTGCTCGCGGCCGACGCGGGCGGCTGGACCGTCGGCGCGCTCGTCCAGGCGAACTACGGCGTGCGCGAGATGCTGCGCGTGGCCGGCTACCCGGTCGGCGAAGTGCTGCGGCACGTGCCTTCGCCGTTCCGCGCGCCGGACGCGCAAGGCGAGGCCGGGATGGGCTCGATCGTCGTGACGATCGCGACCGACGCGCCGTTGCTGCCTCATCAATGCACGCGGCTCGCGCAACGTGCCAGTGTCGGGCTCGCGCGGGTCGGCGGCGGCACGGAGGATTCGAGCGGCGACATCTTCCTTGCGTTCGCAACGGGCAACGACGGCCTGCCGGCGGCGAACTACGGCAGCAAGGGGACGCCGACCACCGGCGTGAAGATGGTCAACAACGACCATATTTCCGCGCTGTTCGTCGCGGCGGCGGAAGCTGTGGAGGAAGCGATCGTGAACGCGCTCGTCGCGGGCGGCGACGTCGAGTCGCGCGGTGCGCGGGTCGAAGGGCTGGGGCAGGCGCGCTTGCTGGATGCGTTGCGCGAGGTGGGCTGGCGGCCGGGGCGCGGCGCCTGAAACGGCATGCGCCGCTTCAATCGAAGCGGCGTGGGATGGAGCGGCGATGCGGCGATCGGCCGGGCCGCGATCGGCCGGGCCGCCGCTCGCCCGCGCAGTTCATGCGGGCGGTGCGGGCCTGGCCGTGACGACGCGGCGTCATGCTCAACTGCCGAAGTAGATGTTGCAGAAGCTGACGGGGCCGACGCAGGCGTTCGGGTCGTCCTGCTTCGATTGCGCACGATCGACGCGGCCGGCGGCCTTCACGGCTTCGACGCGGTTCGCCTGTTGCTGTGCGTCGTCTGCCGGTGCCGGCTGTGCGTGAGCGACAGCAGCGGTGAGCGACAGGGCAACGAGGGCGAGGTGCAGCGGCTTCATTTCGGTTTCTCCTGGGTGAGTGCCAGTCTCGCTGGCAGTGAGGAAACTATAGGCTCGCACTGCTTAAAGATTAATCACCGCGCCTGTAGAGCATATTTCCATCCGGAACAAGGATCCCGTTGCGCACGCACCGATCGTCAAGGGCGTCGATGGCATCGATGGGATCAATGGCGATGCCGGTTGAACGGCGCATCCTTGTCCAGCAGCGCGCTGCGCATGAAGTGCAGGCAGCCGACGATGCGCTGCATGCGGTGCCGCTCGTCGGGCACCGCATACCACGCCTGCAGCGTGTGCTGCGCGGCGCGGATCGCAAGATTCACCGATTTCAGCGTGCGTGCGTGATGGCCGGGCGTCGGATCGTCGAAGAAGCGCGGCAGTTCGTGCAGCACCGCGTCGATCGAGCCGGTCCAGCGCAGCGTCTGCGGCGGTTTCGACGCGCGGAACGCGTTCATTTCGTCGCGCAGGTCGATCACCGCGTGGCCGACTTCGAGCGTCGACAGCATCCAGCGCAGCGCGTCGCGATGCTGCCGCGTGCGCCGCACGAGCAGCGTGCGCAGTTGCGCCATCAGGTCGTGGGTACTCGACTGGAAGCGCTGCGCGAGGCCGTCCGGCGCGCCTTCGCACGCCAGCGTGACCTGGCGGCGCAGGTCGTGTGCGATGCGGCCCGTGAGCCACGGCATGTGAGTCGGGAACACGACCGCGAACACGAGCGAGCACACGAGCATCGCGATGACGACGGCCAGGCCGTTGTTGATCAGCACCTCGGGCGTATACGCGATCACGTTGTCCGGCCCCGCGAGCAGGCAGAAGAACACCGCGAAGCCGATCCCGTAACCGGACAATCCCGGCCGCATCGCGAGAAACGCGCCGACGCCGAGCACCGGCGCGAGCGCCGCGCACAGCAGCGGAAAGCCTTCGATGTTCGGATACACGTAGCACAGGAACAGGTAGCCGACGGCGGTCGCGAATGTCGCGCCGACGCTCATCTGCGCCACGAATTTCGGCGCGCGCGGCGACGTCGAGCTGAGCGCGCACGCGATCGCGGTGGCGGTCACGGCAAGCGGGCCGCTCGGCCATTCTGAGGCGATCCAGAACACGCTCATCGCACCGACGGCGACGACCGTGCGCAGGAACGCGAAGCCGACGAAGAACGTATTGGTCTTCACCGCGTAATGCGTGACCGAGCGCTCGAACGCATGGTCGTCCTGGTCGAGCGATGCATAGGTGTCGGCGTAGCCGAGGTATTCGCCGATGAAGCGGTACAGCAGCTCGATCGCGGTATCGAAGTCGAGCAGGCCGCCGGGCGCATGTTCCTCGATGTTTCGCCGCGAGGCGCGCGCGGCTTTCGGCAACGCGCTGTGGAAGCGGCGCAGATCGACCAGCGCACCGGCGGCCGGCGCGATGCCGCGCTGCCGCTCGTCGCGCAGCGCGGCGAAACGCTGCGCGAGCGCATCGACATGCGGCGCGAGCGCATCGAGCACCGCGTCCGAGCCGTTCGCGCGCAGCCGCTTGACGAGCTGGTGCAGCGCATGCAGCCGCGTGCACGCGTTCATGAACTCGCTGTTCAGCCGCGCGAGCCGGCGGCTGCGCGCGCGAATGTGCGGATCCTCGAACGACGCGAACGCGCGATTGGCCTCGAAGCCGACGATGTCGTCGACGAAATCCGCGAAGCGCCGCTCGAAATCGGCGCGCGCGACGTCGCCCGCGAGTGCGCCGGCCGTGAACGCCGCGAACGTCGCATGGCGGGTGCCCAGCGAGCGCATCAGCGCCTTCGCGGAGCTGAGCGGCAGGATCAGCGCGCTGACCGCGCCCGAGCAGGCGATGCCGAGCGCGACTTCCGCGGCACGCGTGAGCGCGGACTGGAACAGCGTCTGCGGCGTCATCACGGCCGGCAGGCCGATCAGCGCGGCCGTATAGCCGGCGAGTACGAAGCCGTACCAGCGGAAGTGGCGGTTGCGCACCGCGAGCGCGATGCAGCTGCCGATCCACAGCGTGATGCCGGCCATGTACAGCTCGGGCTGCTGCGCGAACAGCCCGCCGAGCGCGAGCGCGGCGACGAGACCGGCCGCCGTGCCGAGCACGCGGTAGAAACTCTTCGCGAACACCATTCCCGACAGCGGCTGCATCAGCACGAACACGGTCGTCATCGCGGTGCGCGGCTGCGACATCTCCAGGCGCATCGCGATGCCCATCGCGAGCAGCGCCGCGAACACGGTTTTCGCGAGGTGCAGCCAGATCAGCCCGTCGCTCGCGGCCCAGTCGCGTGCCGCGTCGCCGAGTGGATCAAGCCATGTCCTCCATCGTGCCGGTTCGATGGAAGGTCGCTCGATCGCAGGTTGTGGCTTCATGAAAAGAGGGGGCCGGTACGGGGCCGGGCACGGTGCCACGGCACGTCCGAACGGGTCCGTTCGACTGGTGAGGCGCCGATTGTAGGAGCGCGGCGCCCGTGCATTAACGCAGCTGCGGGGAAACGATAGTTGCAGCCGGAGCAACAATCTGTCGCATCCAGTAGAGGAAAATAGCGGCTCCGCTACAGGTTGCTCACAGGAATGGATACCCTACAAAACATGCGGGTGTTTTCGCGTGTCGTCGAGACGGGCAGTTTCACTGCCGCCGCGCAATCGCTGAATTCGACGACGGGCGCGATGTCGCGCGCGGTGTCGGAGCTCGAGGCGCGCCTGCGTACTCGTCTGATGAATCGTTCGACGCGCCGTCTCGCGCTCACGTCGGCCGGCGAAAGCTATCTGCGGCGCTGCCGCCAGATCCTCGCCGACGTCGACCGCGCGGAAGAAGAGGCGAGCTGCGCGCACGAACGGCCGGCCGGCGTGCTGCGCATGCACAGCTTCGCGAGCGTCGGCCATCACTATGTATTGCCCGCGCTGACGCGCTATCACGCGCAGTTTCCGGACGTGTCGATCGAGCTGTCGCTGTCGCAGCGCATGCCCGACCTGTTCGACGGGACGAGCGACATGGCTGTCGTGACTGCATCGTCGCTTCCCGATTCGGAACTCGTGTCGCACCTGCTCGGCTCGACCTTCAGCATCCTGTGCGCGTCGCCCGACTACGTGAAGCGCCACGGCGCGCCGGCCCGTCCGCAGGATCTCGCCGCGCACGCGTGCCTGACGCTGTGCACGCCGGCGTTCCCGACGCACGAATGGGTGCTCGAAGGGCCCGAAGGCGTCGAGCAGATCCACGTCGCGGGGCCGGTGCAGACCAATACGGCCGAATCGCTCGCGCTCGCGATTCGCGACGGCATCGGGATCGGCATGCTGCCGCTTTACTCGGCGATCGACGCGCTGCGCGACGGCACGCTCGTGCGCGTGCTGCCCGCGCACATCCTGCAGAAGATGAACGTGTACGCGCTGTATCCGTCGCGCCGCTTCGTCGATGCGAAGGTGCGGACGTGGGTCGAGATGCTGCGTGCCCAGGTGCCGGGGATGATCGCGCGCGACGTCGAGATGCTGAACGCGATCGACCGCGAACCGCAGGCCGCCTGAGCGGCCGACGCGTATCGGCGTATCGCCGGCTTCTTCTCTTCAGCCGGCTTCTTTCTCTTCACGCGAATTTCGCCAACCTCGTCAACGCGACTCGCCGCGCCCACGGTACATCGTCCCCGTGGGCGCGGCGCATCGTCATGACGTTACAGCGCGGGCTTTGCCGCCGTGCCCGATTCCGTTGCCGGCTCGCCGGCCGGGCCGTATGCGGCGCGCGCGGCCTTCTGTTGCGCGAGGCGCTTTTCGTGGAGCCGCTCCTGTGCCGCCAGGATGTCGTCCGGATAGTTGATGGATTCGCCGCGCGCCGGGTTGTAGCCGACCGATTCGAGGTCGCTCAGCTCCTGCAGCACTTGCGCGCGCGTGACGGGCGACTTTGCCGACTGGGCGAACGACAGGGCCGGTGCAGCGAGCAGGACGGCAGCGGCGGCGGTAACGACGAGCGATTTCACGAGGTTCTCCTGGGTACGGGGTGGGCGGCCGGCGCGACGCGCGATGCGCGCCCCCGACCTTCGCTGGCAGTCTACGCAGCGCCCGCGCGCGTAAAAACCCCGATTCCAGGCAGGCTGCCTTCCAGATGGAACAACATTGATGCGCCGCCCGCCGCGAACGAACCCGCATGCGAACGCAGGTGCGTGACCGACGGGCGGCGATGCATCGCGTCGATCAGAAGCGCGTGCGCATGCCGATCGTGCCGACGATCTGGTTCGCGGTGCTCGATGCGCCGCCCGAGCCGTCGATGAACGCCCGGTAGCCGCGGCCCGATGCGTGCTGATACATCGCTTCGGCGTAGACGTCCGTGCGGCGCGACAGCTTGTAGACGGCCTGCAGGTCGACCTGGTGCCACTTCGGATCGGTGCCGTGCCTGCTGTCGGGGTTCGACACGCTGGCGTCCGTGTACACGTAGGCCGCGCCGAGGCTGACGGCCGGCGTTACCGCATAGCGCACGTTCACGTCGTAGTTGTTGAACGCGACCTGGCCGGTCGAGCCGAACGAGCCCGTGTTGTCGTACTGCGAGCGCGTATAGACGAAGCCGACGGTGGCCGGGCCGAACCCGTAGCTGATGCCGCCGCCGTACGAACGCATGCGGTCCGAGCCGATCGACCAGCCGCCTTGGTTCAGGCTCTTCGCTTCGGCCGCGTCGGTCGCGCCCGGGCTCGCGCTCGTCGAGCCCTTCGTGCCGTTCATCTGCAGGTACGCGCCGGCCAGCTTCAGCGGGCCGTTCGTGTAGCTCGCCGCGACGCTGTATGCGCGGTTCGCGCCGAAGCTGGTCGCGTTCGAGAACGCGTACATCGCGCCGACCTTGAAGCCCGCATACGTCTCGCTCGTGTACTTGACCGCGTTGTTGATGCGCAGCGAGTGGTTCAGGTTGTCGTTGTCGAACGGATGCGCGAAGCTCGTGTCGCCGAGGTCGCCGGCCGTGGCGGACAGCGGTGCGACGAAATCGACCATCGTGTCGTACTGGCGGCCGAGCGTCAGCGTGCCATAGCCGCTCTGGCTCAGGCCGACGTACGCGTGGCGGCCGAACAGCTTGCCGTCCTGCCCGAGCCCGCCGTTGTTCACGTTGAAGCCGTTCTCGAGCACGAACAGCGCCTTCAGGCCGCCGCCGAGATCCTCGGTGCCGCGAAACCCGAGGCGGCTGCCGTTGACGGTGCCGCTGTTCAGGCGCCACAGCGACGCACCGTTGGCGTTGTTGGTATAGACGATGCCGGCATCGATCAGGCCGTACAGCGTGACCGAGCTCTGTGCGTGAGCGAGCGGGGCGAACAGCGTGGCGGTGCATGCGCCGGCGACGAGGGTTTTTTTCAAGTGAGGCTCCTGCGTGTGGAAGGGGAACGAAAGTTCGGCGCAAGTATAGGAACGCAACCCGCGCGCAAGGCCGCCGGGGGCCGCGAGCGCACCTTTCCGGATCAGGCAAGAGTCGTTCACAAAACTGACACGACGCGCGGTGCGCGCGTGACGGTGGTGGTTTTTGCACGGTCGCACGCGGGCGGTATCCCTCCGTCGCGGGCGTGCTGTCGCGTCGGTGCAACATGAGCGGGGCGTGGCACGGCGGTGGGTCGGTGCGACTGGCGCGCGGAGAACGGCTCGCCTGCGTCTGCGCCCGCGACCGGCATCACTCGCGTTCAAAGGCGGGCGTGTGCACGCATTCCAGGCTCGTCAACGGGATCGCGCGACCTGCCGACTCGAAGCACGCGGCCGTTTTCACGAATACGCCGCAACGGGAAGGCGATCCTGCGGCGTGAACCGGAACGCATCACGTATCCGGTATCCGGATTGAAGCGGGCGGTGAACTTCGGGCTGCCTTGACCCGCTGGTCTTCGTGTATTCATCGAATGCATGAGTCGATTCGAAAAATACGTTTGTCTCATGATTGTCGCCGGCCTACGATGCGGTCCTGACGACGGCGCGAGTGGCGCGCCGTCTTTTTCGATCCCATTCGCGAACCCCATGCGCCCCGATCTCCCGTCCGCTCCCGCATTCCCTTCGCCGGCCGCCAGCCCGTTCGCGCGCATGGCCGTCGTCACGATCCTGACCGGCGTCGGCGCGGGCCTCGGCGGCATGCTGCTCGCGCTGCTGCTGCATGCGATCCAGCACGTTGCGTTCGGCTACAGCATCGCGCACGTGATCGGCACCGAGAGCTTCCTCACCGGCGTGACCGGCGCCGATCCGCTGCGCCGGCTCGCGGTGCTGATCGTCTGCGGGATCGTCGCCGGCGGCGGCTGGTGGGCGCTGTACCGGTATGGCCGGCCGCTCGTCAGCATCCGCCGCGCGGTGCGCGCGGCCGATCCGCGGATGCCGGTCGTCAGCACGACGATTCACGCGCTGCTGCAGATCGTCACCGTCGCGCTCGGATCGCCGCTCGGCCGCGAAGTCGCCCCGCGCGAGATCGGATCGCTGCTGGCGGGGCAGCTTGCGCATCGTTCGGGGCTCACCCCCGACGATTGCCGGCTGATGGTCGCGTGCGGTGCGGGCGCGGGCCTCGCGGCCGTCTATAACGTGCCGCTCGGCGGCGCGATCTTCGTGCTCGAAGTGCTGCTCGGCACGTTCGAACTGCGTGCGCTGGTCGTGGCGGTCGCGACGTCGGCGATCGCGGCGGCCGTCGCGTGGATCGGCCTCGGCAACGAACACCAGTACACGGTGCCGCCGTTCGTGCTGACCACGCCGCTGGTGGCATGGTCGATCGTCTGCGGGCCGCTGTTCGGCTTCGCCGCATACGGCTTCGTGCGGCTCACGACGCGCGCCCGGGCGAACGCGCCGAAAGACGGGCGGCTGCCCGTGCTTGCGCTGATCAACTTCGCGGTGATCGGCGTGCTCGCGATCCGGTTTCCGCAACTGCTCGGCAACGGCAAGGGCCCGGCGTCGCTGGGTTTCGACGGCACGCTGACGATCGGCCTCGCCGCCGCGCTGCTCGTGCTGAAGGTGCTGATCGAGGCCGGCAGCCTGCGGGCCGGCGCGGAAGGCGGCCTGCTGACACCGGGCCTTGCGAACGGTGCGCTGCTCGGCGTCGTGCTCGGCGGGCTGTGGAGCCTCGTGTGGCCGGGTGCGTCGATCGGCGCTTGCGCGCTCGTCGGCGCGACCGCGTTTCTCGCCGCGTCGATGCAGATGCCGATCACGGCGGTCGTGCTGCTGCTCGAGTTCACGCGCGCGGATCACGACAGTCTCGTGCCGATGCTGCTTGCCGTGACCGGGTCGCTCGTCGCGTATCGGGTGGCGCAACGGTGGAGTGAGGGGCGGGCGAAGGCGATGGAGGTGGTCAAGGAGCGTGCGGTGGCGATGCGTTAATGCGTCCACGCAGCCAGGAGGCGAACGACGTTTGCCTTTTTTGTCGCCAACAAATCACCGAAAGTTGACGATTTGTATCCGTTCCAAAGCAAGCTGTTGTCGCGGTGATCCACGCAGGACGATGAAGCCGATACGATCGGAGGCGCCAAGCGTGGGGCCGCTTTAGAGGAACGGCATCCCGTCGATCACCTGCGCCCGGATGCACGCGTGCAACAGTCATTGCTTCCCTGGGTCCGTTGTCCTTCCCGAGTCATTCACGATAGCGTTTTCCGCTCATTCAAATTCAAACGATCTGAGGGAAAATGTCGAATTCGTACAAGTACGGCGTTCATGACGGCTTGAGGCGCGAAGCGTTGCTTTTCCTGATCTTCATCGAAGAGACTGGCAAGGCGGCGGGTGTAGATGACGCGATCGGTATCGCGATGGTGTTGCTGGGCCAGCGCTTTATCCGCACGCGCGGCAAGTTCGCAAACGCCGTCAAGGGCACCTCGATCGCGTCGGTGGTTTCTCGTCGCTTGCTGCCGTACGAACTGAAGCATCGGATTTTGCCAACCGTTACGTCGTTCACGAGTCTTGTCATGTTGCGGATCAAGTTCACGCGGAATATCGGCGCTTTTGTCGGGCGCGCCATTCCAGGAGCAGGTTGGGTACTCCTGGCAACGGATATATCGCTGATCACTTATCGCACGATCGGCACGTACAACAGCATCGTGAAGCCCGAGGATCGTTTGTATGGCTGACGCCTGGAAAAACCTCGAAGCGTTCATTGCGACCGATATCGGCAAGCTTCCAGTCGATCGGATCGAACTGATGCGGGACACTGACCTCTATCACGATCTCGACATGGAGCCGGAGCACATCGATGCGTTCGTCCGGCGATGGGCCGTGACGTTTGACGTCGACTTGTCCATGTTCGACATCCACGATTACTACCCGTCGGCGAAGCTCGGCATCGGTTCGTTCCTTGCCACGGTCGTCAGATCGCCGTTCAGCAACAAGGCGCGCGAAATCCTGGGCGGCCGGTCGCTCACACTCGGCATGATGGTCGAGGCGATGGAGCGCGGGCGCTGGGAGGCGTGACGAACGCGGTGCGTTGATCGAGGCTGCGAAGCAACGTAAGGGCTGCCTGTCATTTATCCCCGTTTTCCTGTCGATACGACCGCGCGATCGCGGCCCCCCCGCATTCCAAAGCGCGCCCGCCGGTTCTATGCAAGAATCCGCGCGTTTCCGCGCATCCACCCACAACGACACGCGCGGACGTCCCTATCAGGAAACGAGGAGCTCAAGTTGATCCAGCGCATTTCCCGCTTTTTCACGCAGGTGGTTCACCGCGTGTTGCCCGACCCGTTGATTTTCGCGATCCTGCTGACGATCGTCACGTTCGCGCTCGCGTTCGGCCTCACACCGAATACGCCCGCGCAACTCACGACGATGTGGGGTTCGGGTTTCTGGAACCTGCTCGCGTTCTCGATGCAGATGGTGATGATTCTCGTCACCGGTCACGCACTCGCGAGTTCGCCGCCCGTGAAGCGCATGCTCGTCGCGCTCGCGAGCACCGCGCGCACGCCGGGGCAGGGCGTGATGCTCGTCGCGTTCGTCGGCGCGCTCGCGTGCGCGATCAACTGGGGCTTCGGCCTCGTGCTCGGCGCGATGCTCGCGCGCGAAGTGGCGCGTCGCGTGGCCGGCAGCGATTACCGGCTGCTCGTCGCGTCCGCGTACATGGGCTTCCTGAGCTGGCACGGCGGATTGTCGGGTTCGGTCCCGCTCGTCGCGGCCACGAAGGGCAACCCGATGGAAAAGACCATCGGGCTGATTCCCGTTTCGCAGACGATCTTCACTGGCTACAACGCGTTCATCACGATCGGCCTGATCGTGATGCTGCCGTTCCTCGCGCGCCTGATGATGCCGAAGCCGGGCGACGTGGTCAGCGTCGATCCGGCGTTGCTGGCCGAACCGCCGAGCGTCGAGCGCCAGCTCGGGCCCGACGCGACGTTCGCGGAGCGGATGGAGGAGAGCCGTGCGTTGTCGGTGTTCGTCGCGGCGCTGTGTGCGGCGTTCCTCGTGCTGAAGTTCATGCAGAAGGGCTTCGCACTCGACATCGACACCGTGAACCTCGCGTTCCTCGCGGCCGGCATCCTGCTGCACCGTACGCCGATGGCCTATGCGCGCGCGGTGGCCGGCGCGGCGCGCGGCGCGTCGGGGATCATGATCCAGTTCCCGTTCTACGCGGGCATCCAGGCACTGATGGATCATTCGGGGCTCGCGGGCGTGATCACGAAGTGGTTCGTCGATATCGCGAACGTGCATACGTTCCCGCTGCTCGCGTTCCTGAGTTCCGCCGTGATCAATTTCGCGGTGCCGTCGGGCGGCGGCCACTGGGTCGTGCAGGGCCCGTTCGTGATGCCGGCGGCTCAGGCGCTCGGGGCCGATCTCGGCAAGGCGGCGATGGCGATCGCGTACGGCGAGGCCTGGACCAACATGGCGCAGCCGTTCTGGGCGCTGCCCGCGCTGGCGATTGCCGGGCTCGGGGTGCGCGACATCATGGGGTACTGCGTGACGACGCTGCTGTTCTCGGGCGTCGTGTTCGTCGCGGGGATGTATCTGTTCTGACCGCGTGAGGCGGGCGGGGCGCAGCCCGTCTCACGCCGGTCTGGTTCCAGCCTGCCTTTCAGCCGCGCGATCGCACGTCGGCGCGCTCGTGCCCGTGACGCAACGCGAGGCTCGCGAATGCCGCGACGACGAGCGCGGCCGCCAGCAGCGTCAGCCCGTTCTTTGCATTGCCGGTCGCCTGTTCGATCGCGCCGACGACGGTGGGCCCGACGAAGCCGCCGAGCAACCCGCACGTATTCACGAGCCCGAGCCCGCCGGCCAGCGCACTGCCGGCGAGCCGCGACGCCGGAAACGTGAACACGATCGACTGCACGACGAAGAACATCGACGCGGACACGCACACGCAGAGCAGGCCCGCCAACGGTGACGCATGCGCGGCGCCGACCATCCCGGCCGCCATGATTGCGAGCCCTGCGCACAGCATCCGCCGCGAATGACGCGACTCGCGTGCGAAGCGCGGCAGCGTCCCGGCCCCGAGCGCGGCGGCGAGCCAGGGCAGCGACGTCAGCAACCCGACCGCGACCGGCGACAGACGTCCCGACGCGCCGATGATCCCCGGCAGGAAGAAGATCACCGTGTAGATGGTCAACTGGTGGCAGAAGTACACGAAGATCGCGAGCCAGATCTGCGGGTCGCGCAATGCGGCGCCGAACGCGTGGCCGCCGTGCGCGACGACGCCCGCGTCCTGTTCGGCGGCCAGCTTGCGCTCGAGCGCGCGGCCGGTTTCCGGGGCGAGCCACGGCGCGGCGCTCGGACGGTCCGGCAAGCGTGTCCACACGACGAACGCGAGCAGGATCGCCGGAATGCCTTCGACGACGAACAACCATTGCCAGCCGTGGAAACCGAGCGTGCCGTCGAGTTCGATCAGCGCACCGGCCAGCGGCCCGCCGACGATATTCGCAATGCACACGCCGAGCAGGAAATAGCCGGTGGCGCGCGCACGTTCCTCCCGGCCGAACCAGTACGTCAGATACAGCATCACGCCGGGAAACAGGCCGGCTTCGGCCACGCCGAGCAGCAGGCGCATCACGTAGAAAGATGTCTCGCCGCGGACGAACGCCATCGCGATCGACAGCGCGCCCCACGTGATCATGATCCGCGTGATCCAGAAGCGCGCGCCGACGCGATGCATGATCAGGTTGCTCGGGATCTCGAAGAGCGCGTAGGTGAGAAAGAACAGCCCCGCGCCGAGCCCGTACGCGGCCGATGAGATGCCGAGATCGACGCCCATCGAATGTTTGGCGAACGCGATGTTGGTGCGGTCGAGAAAGCTGATCACATACGCGGCGATCAGCAGCGGCATGAGTTTGCGGAACAGCAGCCGGTTCAGCGACGCGTTCGCGTCGGTCGCGGTGGACGACAGGGCCTGAGCGGGATGAGTGGACATGCGGACGACTCCGGTAAGGGCGAACCGGCGCGCACGGCAAGCACGGCGCGCCGCGTTCGGCAAATGCCGCTGCGCGGCAGGCAGCGGATGGGCAGTCGACGGAGCCGCGCCGGCGGCGCTCGAACGGAGCGGGGCGATGAAGGGCGTCCTGGCGCCGGCCGGTTCGGGCCGGCGCCTTGTCACTGCGCTTGCGGATGCGGGTGTTGGGGGGCGACCCGGCGATCAGAAATTCACGGCGTCGCCGCCCTTGAGCGCGAGCATCGCGCGCGCCTCGGCCGGCGTTGCGATCTCGAGCGACAGGCCTTCGAGCACCTGACGCATTTTCAGGACTTGCGCGGCGCTCGATTCCGCGAGCTTGCCGGGCGCGATCCACAGCGAATCCTCGAGCCCGACGCGCACGTTCGCGCCTTGCGCGGCGCCGATCGTCGCGAGCGGAATCTGGTTGCGTCCCGCGCCGAGGATCGACCACACGTAATCGCTGCCGAACAGGCGGTCGGCCGTCCGGCGCATGTGCATCAGGTCTTCCGGGTGCGCGCCGATCCCGCCGAGCAGGCCGAACACGCTTTGCACGAAGAACGGCGGTTTCGCGAGCCCGCGATCGACGAAGTGCGCGAGGTTGTACAGATGCGAGATGTCGTAGCACTCGAATTCGAACCGCGTGCCGTTCGCGCCGCAGCGCGTGAGGATCGTCTCGATGTCCGCGAACGTATTCTTGAACACGAGATCGCGGCTTTTCTCGAGATGTTCGCGCTCCCACGGATGCTTCAGCTCGCGGAAGCGCTCGAGCATCGGGTACAGCCCGAAGTTCATCGAGCCCATGTTCAACGACGCGACCTCGGGCTGGAAATGCAGCGCGGGCTGCAGCCGTTCGTCGACCGTCATGTGCGGGCTGCCGCCCGACGTGAGGTTGATCACCGCGTCGGTCTGCGCCTTGATGCGCGGCAGGAATTCGGCGAACACGGCTGGATCCTGTGTCGGCTTGCCGTCGGACGGGTTGCGTGCGTGCAGGTGCAGGATCGCCGCGCCGGCCCGTGCGGCCGCGACCGCGGCCGTTTCGATTTCGTGCGGCGTGACAGGCAGGTACGGCGACATCGACGGCGTATGGATCGCGCCGGTCGGCGCACAGGTGATGATGACTTTGCGAGCGTTTGCCACGGATGGATTCCTTTCGATGAACGATGCAGGACGCGTCAGAGCACTTCGACGTTGCCGCAGACGGAGATCGCCTGGCCGGTGATGCCATGCCCGCCCGGCGAGCACAGGAACAGCGCGGTCGCGGCGATCTCGGCCGGATCGGTCATGCGCCGCAGCGAGATCTTCTCGAGATAGCGCTTCTCCATGTCGTCGTAGCCGATGCCGAGCTGCTGCGCGCGCGCCTCGATCACGCGGCGCATCCGCGGGCCGCGCACGATGCCGGGCTGGATCGCGTTCACGCGGATGCCGAGCGGCCCGAGTTCGATCGCGAGGCTCTTCACGAGGCCGACCACCGCCCATTTGGTGGCCGCATACGGCGTGCGGAACGCATAGCCGAGCCGGCCGGCGACCGACGACAGTGCAATGATCGCGCCGCCGTGTTTCGACTCGCGCAGCAGCGGCACCGCGCGGCGCGCGAACTGGAATTGCGCGTTCAGGTTGATCGCGACGGTTTGTTCCCACTGCATGGGGTCGATTTCGTCGATGCCGCCGGTCGGGCCGGCGATACCCGCGTTGTTGACCAGCACGTCGAGGCCGCCGAGCCCGGTCGACACGTCGGCGAACACGCGCTCGACGGCGGCCGGGTCGGATACATCGGCCAGCGTCGCGCTGATCGCGCCGGCCGCGGCGCGCGGCGGCCGGTCGGCGAGCGCCGCGATCGCGGCTTGCGAGGCGTCGCACACGTGCACGCGCGCGCCGCATTCGGCGAACGCGTCGGCGATTTCGAGACCGATGCCCGACGCGCCGCCCGTCACGAGGACGCGCAGGCCGTCATAGGGTTTCAGCAGGTCGGAAGCTGTCATGCCGGGTTGTCTCCATCGTTGGTGTAGTCGGATTGCGGCCGCTCGCGATTCGGCGGGTCGAGGCGGGCGGCGGCTACGGTTTCGCGTTCACGGTCCGCGGCGTCTGTTCGGCCCGCAGCGTCTCGGCGAGATCGTGCGCGGCGCCGCCGATGTCGAGCGCGATGCCGGCCCGCACGCCCGCGCCGTCGCGTCGCTCGAGTGCATCGACGATTGCACGGTGCGCATCCATCGAGCGCCGCATGTGCGGAATGTCGAGCGCGACCATGTTGAGGAACGGGCCGACGCGCATCCACAGGTTCTCGACGATCGCGAGCGTGTTTTCGCTGGCGCCGTGCGCGTAGATCGCGCTGTGGAACGCGAAATTGCTTTGCAGGTAGGCGCGCGAGCGGCCGGCCTCGACGTGTGCCTGCATCGTTTCGCAGGTCTTGCGCACGACCGCGATCTGCGCGTCGGTCATCCGGGCGCACGCGCGCTCGGCGATACAGCCTTCGAGGGCGATCCGCACGTCGCGCAGTTCGTCGAGCATGTCGAGCGTCATCGGCGGAACGACGAGCGCCCGGTTCGGGCCGTCGACCAGCGCGCGCTCGGCGCGCAACCGCGTGAGCGCGGCACGCACCGGCATCGTCGACGAGCCGACTGCCTCGGCGACGCTGCGCAGGCTCAGCGCCTGGCCGGGCGCGAAGCGGCCGCTCATCAGCGCTTCGCGCAGTTGCTGGTAGACCTTGTCGGCCATCGTTTCCTGTTCGATGGCTTTCAGTGCGGGCGGGACGATACGAGGCGGCAAGGCGGGGTTCTCCTGGGTTTGATCTGCGATCTGTGATCACACTTGCGATGTGCGAAGTTTTGTCGATCGGTGCGGCGGAGTCAAGATGAACGGGATCGGGGAAAACGAGGGGGGGGGGACGAAGAGGCTGTCGGCGACTGTCGGCAATACTTTTCCCCGTCGGGGTTTGATCCGATCCTCGAGGTCCGGCCGCGGAGGGCGACGGACGCGAGCATCCGGGGCGCGACCATGGTTACTTCAACGAACCGGGCGCGCGGTATCGTTCCGATCGCGCAAACTTTTGGAGCCTGTCATGAGGGGAGTCCGGATCGCTGCCGTGTTGGCGTGCATCGCGTTTCAACCCGCGATGGTCGTGGCGAAGGACGGCGCACAAACATCGCCCGAGGCCGGCTCACGGACTTACCTCCAGAACTTCAAGGACAGGATGCTCGCGGAGTGCCTGGCTACCGCTTACAAGCAGGAGGCCGGCGTGAGCAAGGACATCGGCAGCAGCATCAGCGCGTTGCGCGACTGGACCTACGACGACATGGAACGTGCGCCGGATGTCATTCACGCGCTGGTCGCGAAGTATCTGGCGCGAGACTATCGGAATCCGGTTGTCGAATCGGAAGTCGGGGACGTGAAGTTCGACTTCCTGAAGTGCCTCGATCTGTATCACGGCAAGGAACTGGACGCTGTCGCGAAGCAGCTCGTGTTGCATCCGAACCGGACTTATCGGAGCGAGGCTTCGCCGAAGCCGCAGTAGCGATCAAACGCCGTTGCGCACCGCCGGGGCGCACGGTCTCCCGCCTCACGAACCCTACTCGAGCGTCCGGATCGAATTGCTGATCCCGCGCGCGCAGTCGATTACCGCCGGCGCGAGCTTGCGGCGCGCGTCGTCGAACGTCCAGCGGCTCGTCGGCGCGACCACGTGCACGGCCGCGACCGGCTGCCCCTGGCTGCCGAGCACGGGCGCCGCGATCGACATGTCCCCGATGAATAGTTCTTCCTGGTTGGTCGCGTAGCCTTCCCGCCGCGCGCTGTCGAGCAGCGCGACGAGATCGTCGAGTGCCGTGACCGTGCGCGGCGTATGCGGCGTGCGCGCCATGCCGTCGAGCCGCGCGCGTGCGTCGTCCGGCGGCAGCGCGCTCAGGAACGCGCGGCCGCTGCCGGTGCAATACATCGGGATGCGGCTGCCGATCGGCATGTGAATCGGCACGAACTTGGTCGACACGAAACGCGCGACGTACACCATTTCGTCCTCGTCTGGCTCGGTGAGGTTGGTGGTTTCGCCGGTCAGGTTCGTGAGCTCGGACAGGAACGGATTCGCGACGTCGATCAACGTATCGGCGGCGAGATAGTTGAAGCCGATCCGCATCACGTGCGGCGTGAGCTGGTAACGCCGCGTGACCGGATGCTTGCGGATGTAGCCGAGCTTCTCGAGCGTATAGACCATCCGCTGTGCGGAGCTTTTCGTCATCCCCGCCGCGTCGGCCACCTCCGCCAGCGTCATCGTGCGCCGTTTCGCGCTGAACGCGCGCAGCACGTTCAGCCCTTTTTCCAGCGACTGGTTGAACAGCAGATCGTTTGCTTGGTCGGGCGACGTTTCCATGGCGAGGAGCGGAATCGATTCGATATCGCATCATAGCGTATCGAATATCGATACGCAAAAATCTATTTGCGATGTTTTTGATTCGTTTTAAGATCGGACCATCGTCGCAGTGTCGATCAGCGACCGGCCGGCGCCCGGATTATTCGAGAAGGAGTCACCATGGTTCCGTTCATCAAGCGGTTCGGCGCACTGGCCGCCGGTTTTGCCACCTGTATCGCCCTCTCCACGGCATCGGCGGGTGCCGTTGCGGCCGAGCCGACGCTGAAGGTCGGCGCGACGGCCACCGGCGTGCCGTTCACGTTTCTCGACGTCAAGAGCAATTCGATCCAGGGGATGATGGTCGATGCGATCACGGCAGCCGGGAAGTCGGCCGGGTTTCGCGTCGACGTGCAGCAGACCGTGTTCTCGGCGCTGATCCCGTCGCTCACCACGCAGAAGATCGACATCATCTCGGCCGCGATGCTGAAGACGCCGGCGCGCCAGCAGGTCGTCGATTTTTCCGACACCGTCTACTCATTCGGCGAAGGCCTGATCGTGAAGGCCGACGACCCGGGCCGCTATACGTCGATGGACGATTTCAAGGACCAGGTGGTCGGCGCGCAGGTCGGCACGGCGTTCGTCGATGCGCTCAACAAGAAGGGCATCTTCAAGGAAGTCCGGACCTACGATTCGATCGCCGACATCATGCGCGACGTCGCGCTCGGGCGCATCAAGGCCGGCTTCGCCGACCAGCCGATCGTCGCGTACCAGATCGAACACGGCGTCAATCGCCAGGTGCGGCTCGTGCCGGAATACCAGAGCGTCGTGAAGGGGCAGGTGTGCTTCATCGTGCGCAAGGGTGACACTGCGACGCTCGAACAGCTCAACGGCGCGATCCGCAAGATGAAGAGCGACGGCACGCTGCAGCAGATCCTGCAGAAGTGGCACATGAGCTGAGCGTCGGCATTCGATTCCCGACCGGCATCGCCCGCGCGTCGCGGGCATTCCCGGCGGCGGGCCGTCCGGCCGTCGCATAGGAGGCCTCATGTTTTTCCAGAATGCGATCGATTTCCTGCCGATCCTGCTGAAGGGCGCAGTGGTCACGATCGAGATCACCGCATGCGCGTTCGTGCTCAGCTCGGTGCTCGGGCTGATCCTTGCGCTGCTGAAGGTGTCGCGCAATCGTGCCGTCTCGACGGCCGGCAGCACGATCGTCAACGTGATCCGCGGGCTGCCGATCATCGTGCAGCTGTTTTACATGTACTTCGTGCTGCCTGATCTCGGCGTGCAGCTGTCGGCATTCCAGGCTGGCGTGCTCGGTCTCGGCATCGCGTATTCGGCGTATCAGGCCGAGAACTTCCGCGCGGGCATCGAGGCGATCGACCGCGGCCAGATCGAGGCCGCGCACGCGATCGGCATGCGCGGGCCGATGATCATGCGGCGCGTGGTGCTGCCGCAGGCGTTCCGCATCGCGCTGCCGCCGTACGGCAACACGCTGGTGATGTTGCTGAAGGATTCGTCGGTCGCGTCGACGATCACGGTCGCCGAGATCACGCGCGCCGGCCAGCTGATCGCGTCGTCGACGTTCCAGAACATGAGCGTCTACACGCTCGTCGCGCTGCTGTATCTCGCGCTCGGCCTGCCGCTGATGTTCGGCGTGAACCGGCTCGGCAAGCGGCTCGCACTGAGGAGAGGCGCATGATCCGGATCGATTCCATCCATAAACGGTTTCAGCAGCACGCGGTGCTGAAGGGCGTGAGCCTCGACGTGCAGGCGGGTGAAGTCGTGTGCCTGATCGGGCCGTCCGGTTCCGGCAAGTCGACCGTGCTGCGCTGTATCAACGGCTTCGAGACCTACGACGAAGGGTCGATCACGATCGACGGCGTGAAGGTCGACGCGCATTCGAAGCGGATCCACGAACTGCGGATGCGGGTCGGCATGGTGTTCCAGCGCTTCAACCTGTTCGCGCACCGCACGGCGCTCGAGAACGTGATGGAAGGGCCCGTGCACGTGCGGCGCATGCCGGCCGCGCAGGCACGCGAGCAGGCGCGTGCGCTGCTCGACAAGGTCGGGCTTTCGCACCGGATGAACGCGTATCCGTCGGAACTGTCGGGCGGCCAGCAGCAGCGCGTCGCGATCGCACGCGCGCTCGCGATGGCGCCGCAGGCGATCCTGTTCGACGAGCCGACGTCGGCGCTCGACCCCGAGCTCGTCGGCGAAGTGCTCGGCGTGATGCGCGGGCTCGCCCGCGACGGGATGACCATGGTGGTCGTCACGCACGAAATGGCATTCGCACGCGAGGTGGCCGATCGCGTGTGCTTCCTGCACGACGGCACGATCTGCGAAAGCGGACCGGCGCGCGACGTGCTCACGCAGCCGACCCATCCCCGCACGCAGGAATTCCTGCGCCGCCTGCTGGCGTCGGACGGCGCCGACCACCCGGATCGAACATGAGCGCAACGAACGCGGCACCCGGACGGCCCGACGCGCAGTGGCCGGATTCGCTGTGGGCGGCAACCGCCGCGCCGGCGCCCGATACGCCCGCGCTCGACGCGTCCGTGTCGTGCGACGTGGCGATCGTCGGCGCGGGCTTCACGGGCCTGTCGACCGCACTTCATCTGGCCGAACGCGGTGTCGACGTCCGCGTGATCGACGGCGCGCAGCCGGGCTGGGGCGCATCGGGCCGCAACGGCGGGCAGGTGATTCCCGGGCTGAAATACGACCCCGACGAACTGGTACGCCGGTTCGGCGACGAGGCCGGCGAACAGCTTGTCGGCATCGTCGGCGGCGCGGCCGACACGGTGTTCGACCTGATCGCGCGGTACGGAATCGACTGCGATGCGCGTCGCGCCGGCTGGATCCAGCCGGCGCCGACCGCCGCGATGCTCGACACGGTCGCACGTCGGGCGCAGCAATGGGCCGCGCGCGGCGCGCCGGTCGACGTGCTTGGCCGCGACGAAGTCGCGCGTCGGCTCGGCACGCCGGCGTATGCGGGCGGCTGGATCGATCGCCGCGCCGGCAGCGTGCAGCCGCTCGGTTATACGCGCGGCCTCGTGCGCGCCGCGCAGGCGAGCGGGGCGGTCGTGCATGGGTCGACCCGCGCCGTCGGGCTGACGCGCGCCGACGGCCGCTGGCGGATCGCGACGTCCGGCGGCGCGACGCTGTCGGCCGAACGCGTCGTGATCGCGACCAACGGCTACACGGACGGGCTGTGGCCCGGCTTGCGCCAGTCGGTGATCGCCGCGAACAGTTTCATCGTCGCGACGGAACCGCTCGCGCCGGCGCTTGGCCGCGACATCCTCGCCGGCGGCGAGGTTGCGTCGGATGCGCGGCGTCTGCTGCTGTACTTCCGCCGTGACGCGGCCGGGCGCCTGCTGATGGGCGGCCGCGGCCCGTTCGCCGACCCGCGCGCGCCGAGCGACTGGCGCCACCTCGAACGCGCGACGACGCTGCTGTATCCGCAACTGAAGGGCGTCCGGTTCGAATACCGCTGGGCGGGGCGCGTCGCGATCACCGCGGATTTCCTGCCGCACGTGCACGAGCCCGCGCCGGGCGTGACGATCGCGCTCGGCTACAACGGCCGCGGCATCGCGATGGCGACGACGCTCGGCAAGCACCTGGCCGCGCATCTGTCGGGCGATGCGCAACTGCCGCTGCCGTTCCGGGTCACGCCGATCCGCCCGATCCCGTTGCACGGGTTGCAGCGCTTCTATATCGCGGCCGGGATCGCGTGGTATCGGCTGCTCGACAGCCTGTCCTGACGCCGGCGCGAGGACAGGTCGCCAGCCGCCGTCGGATCGGGCAGAATCGGCCTGCCCAGTCTCCACCGACGGATGCCGCATGACCGACCCGAACGAACCGTCCGCCCGCCGCGTTTACGCGAGCTTCGCGCAACGCTACGCGGACATCGCGCCGACCAAGGCACACAACGCGCTTTACGAGCGGCCGGCTACGATGGCGCTGCTCGGCGACGTCGACGGCCTGACAGTGCTCGACGCCGGCTGCGGGCCCGGCATCTGCAGCGAGCACCTCGCGCGCCACGGTGCGACCGTCCACGCGTTCGACATCACGCCCGAGATGGTCGCGCTCGCGAAGGCGCGTTGCGCGGGGCTCGCGGTCGACGTCGCGGAAGGCGATCTCGCGGCGCCGCTCGACTGGCTGCCCGATCATGCTTTCGACAAGATCCTGTGCTCGCTCGCGTTCGACTACGTGCGCGATCTGACGCCGACGCTGCGCGAATTCAGACGTGTCGCGCGGCCGGGCGCGACGCTGGTGTTCTCGATGGCGCATCCGATGCGCGACTGGATGGACGAGCGCACGCGCGGGGATGGCACGTACTTCGATACGAGCCGTTTCGGCTTCCATTGGTCGGGCTTCGGCGAACCGAAACCCTACGTCGAGGCCTGGCGCCGGCCGCTCGCCGACATCCTGAATGCGCTCGCCGACGCCGGCTGGCATCTCGACCGTTTCGTCGAACCGACACCGCTACCCGAGATGAAGGCCGTATCGGAGCGGCTCCATGCGGAGCTGTCGCTGGCGCCGGCCTTCCTGTGCATCCGTGCGCGCCGCTGACGAACACGGCGCGCACGGCAACCGATAGCCGGCCGCTCAGCGCGCCGGCGCGTCGTTCAACGTTCCCAGAAACGCTTCGATATCCCTGATGTCCTGCGCCGTCATCGCGGGCTTGTCGCCCGGCTTGCGATCGAACGGCGCATCGGTCACGTCGACGTTCGCGCGGTATTTCGGCGGAATGTCGTCGTACTCGTCGACCTTGCCGTCCGCGCCGCGCGAATAGAACTTCTGCGGCGAGATGCTGCGCTCGTTGTAGAACGCCATCACCTGGTCGAGCGTGTGGAACACGCCGTTGTGGAAGAACACATGGCGTGTCGCCGAGTTGCGCAGCGTCGGCGTGAGGAACATCCCGCAATACTGCGTCTGGTCCTTCAGGTCGTCGCGGAACGGCCCGCACACGCCGAGATCGTGGAACGCCGGGTTGCGGTTCTGCGCGAGCTGCTGGTTGCGCGGCACACCGAGCGCCTCGTACTGGTAGTCGGTAAACATCGGCGGCAATCCGTCCTTGCCGGGCTTCGACAGGTGGCAGCCCGCGCAATTCGCCTTGTCCGGGTTGTTGAACAGCCGCAGCCCGCGCAGTTCGGCCTGCGAGAGACGCGCGCGGCCTTCGAGCCAGCGATCGTACTTGCTGCTGTACGGGTGGAACGACGGATCCTCCACCTGGTAGCGCGCGATCGCGAACATCGCTTCCGACACCGCGAGCTGCGGGCTGTCGAACACGCGCGCGCCGAACAGTTTCTCGAACTGCGCGCGGTGCGACGACTGCGCGAGCTTGCGCGCGACGTCGTCGACGCTCGCGTTCGCCATCTCGACCGGATTCAGCAGCGGGCCGAACGCCTGCTGCTGCAGCGTATCGGCGCGGCCATCCCAGAACATCCCGCCCTGCGGCACGAGTTGCGGCGCGGCCGACGTGCCGGCCACCTTCTGCGCCTTCACCACGCCGGCGGCCGAAGCGGCCTGCTGCGCGACGCTCGGAGCGGCGTCGTTTTCACCGGCGTCGGGGCCGATGCTGAAGTTCGGCTGGCGGTACAGGTACATCAATGACGGCGGCGGGCGATAACCCTGCTGCGTCATCGCGAGGCCGCCCGGCTGCACGTCGAGCGCGTTCGGCGGGCCGTACGCGTGATCGGGGCTGTGGCACGACGCGCACGACTGCTTGCCCGACGCGGACAGCGACGGGTCGGCGAACAACGCGCGCCCGAGCTGCGCGACCGCCGACAGCGGCTGCGCGGCGGGCCGCTGCAGCACGACCGGATGCGGGTTCGCACCCGTCCAGTCGGCGACGACGGTGCCGATCGCCGCCGGTACCTGCGCGGGAAACGCGATCGCGAACGCGCCGTAGCCGAGCACGGCGGCGCCGATCGCGAATGCCGCGCGGCGCAGAAGGCGGGAAGGGGCGCGCGGCGCGGCGGTGCCGGAGGCGTCGGGAGACGGGAACGCGGGGCGAGCTGTCATGCTGTCGGTCGGAAATCGGGCGCCGCACGAAGCGGCGCGTTGAACGGAACAAACGGAAACGGCCGGCGCGTGAGGCGCCGGCCATGCGGTCATGCAATACCGGTCAGATCGCCGGTGCCGCGCTCAATGCGGTGCCGAGCGTCGGGTCGAGGTACAGCGGCGTCGTGTTCGGCTTCGACGTGAAGTCGAACAGCGCGCGCAGGTCGCCCGCCGTCGCATCGAACGAACCGCCGCCGATGCGCTGGCCGCCCAGCCAGTTGTCCTCGATGAAGCGCACGACGGACGACTGGTCGAGCATCGTGTGGTCGACGTAGTTCTGCTTTGCGTACGGCGAGATCACGATCAGCGGAATGCGCACGCCCGGGCCGCAGCGGCCGTTCACGGTCGCGCCGTTCACGCCGGTGGTGCCGCCCGTGCCGCACTTGCCGTTGCCGTTGACCTGGTCGACCGGATCGGACGACGCGTGCGTCGGCGCCGTATACACGTGGTCGTACCAGCCGTCCGAGTCGTCATAGGTGACGATCACGGCCGTGTTCTGCCAGTCCGGCTGCTGCTGCAGGAAGTTGACGACCTTCGTCACGAACGCCTGCTCGTCGAGCGGATCCGAATAGCCTGCGTGCGCATCCTGTGCGGCCGGGGCCTTCAGGTAGCTGACCGACGGGAAGTTGCCGGCCTTCACGGCGGCGAAGAAGTCGTCCGTGTCGTACTGGTGGTTCGCGGGTTCGGCGGTCTTGCCGTCGGTCTGGAAGCTCGAGCCGATCGCCGCGACCGAGCTCGGGCGCGTGTGCTGCGGGTTCGCGGTCGACGCGTAGTACTGGAACCAGTTGTGGTGCGGGATGTAGTCGGCCGTCGCGGCGTTCACGGCGGTCGCGACCGTGCTGCGCGCGCAGCCCGTCGTGCCGTTGCCGTTCGTCGTCGACAGGTTGAAGCCGCCCATGAAGCCGCCCCACGTGATCTTCGCGCCGTTCAGCAGGTCGCCGATGTTCTTGCCCGTCATCATCGCCTGGTCGGTCGTGCTCGAGCACACGTCGAAGCCCGGGTCGACGTCGTTGATCATCGTGAGGCCGCCCGCGCCGTCATTGATGTAGTACGAGCTGGACGCGAGCGTCGACGGCTGCTTCGACGTCTTGACGATCTGCATCCCGTTGGTCTGGCCGGACACCACGTTCAGCGCGCCGGGCGTCGACGGGCCGTAGACCGTCGTGAACGTGTTGTCGCTCATCGCGAAGCGCTGGGCGTAATTCCACAGCGCGGTCACGGTGTTGCCGTCGAAGTAGCCCATCACCTGGCCCTTCGTGCCGAACGCGCCGGCGCCGCCGGACGAGCCCTTGCCGGTGTACTTCGGGAACAGGTCGGCGAGGCCGTTGTCCTCGGCCTGCTGTTCGGCCGTGTACGCGTGGTTCTGGTCGGCGGTTGCGGCCTGCGTGCGGTCGAGACGGAACGGGTTCGCCGCGTCGGTGCCGTTGGCCGTGTTCGTGAAGTTCGGGTTCGCGGTGAGCAGCGTGCCCGTCAGCCCGTTCGGCGTCGGCGTGCCGGCCTTCGCGGTGAACGCCGGTTCGCCCGACGGGTTCGTCGCGTTCGGGTAGGTGCCGAAGTAGTGGTCGAACGAGATGTTTTCGCCATAGATCACGACGACATGCTTGATCGGCGTGGCGGTCTGCAGCGCATCCTGCGACGACACGGCAGGCGTCGACGTGGGATCGTCGCTGCCGCCGCAGGCGAACAGCGCCAGCGCCGCGGCTGCGCAGGCGGTGACGAGCAAGGCTTGACGGAACATCGGGAAACTCCAGGTAAGGTCTTCGATGGTGGAGAGCGGCCCCGTCGCCGTGTCAGTTCGGCGCGGAGCTCGTGAGAGAGCACGCGCATTGGAACAGTCCCGTATGAAGATATGGGGACGGAGTGGTTTCGCGCCGATTGCGCTGCGGTATCGATTTCATTACGCCGGGGCGCGAACCGAAAGAGAACGGAAAGGGGCGGACCGGCTGCAACCTTTGCGTCACATTCCGCGGCGGGCGGGACGATTGCCGCGGATGCCGCACGGGGCGGGCGGGACAGGCGAAACGGCGTGGCGGCGCGGGGGCGCAGGACGCTGCGCAGCGCAGGTTTTTTGACAACCGGATGACGTATTCATACGATGAACGCCCTGCGGCGACGATTTCGCGTGGCCGACCGTCAGCGAGTACGCATCGTGCCGATCCCCGTTCTGTTTGCCGTTCTGTGTGCCGCGTTCCTGCATGCGTCATGGAATGCGCTCGTGCGCAGCAGCGGCGACCGGCTGCGGTCGGCCACCGTGCTGCAGATCGCCATCGGGCTGTTCGCGCTGCTGTTCCTGCCGGCCGCCGCGCCGATCACGCCCGCGAGCTGGCTCTGCGTCGTCGCATCGGCCGTGCTCCACGTCGTCTATACGCTGCTGCTGGTGCGCGCGTACGAGCACGGCGACCTGACCGTCGCATACCCGGTCGCGCGCGGCACCGCGCCGCTGCTCGTCACGCTCGGCGCGGCGGTGTTTGCGGGCGAGCACCTGAATGCCGGCGCGCAATGCGGGCTCGTGCTGATCTGCGCGGGCATCCTGGCGATCGGCCTGGAGCGCGGGCGCGACGCGAAGCACCGGATGATGCAGGTCCTGCCGACCGCGTTCGCGACCGGCGTATCGATCGCGGCCTACAGCGTGGTCGACGGAATCGGCGTGCGGGAAAGCGGCAACACGGTCGGCTATACCGCGTGGATGTTCGTGCTGACGGGCGCGATGATGGCCGCGTACTACCGGCTGCGGGCGGGGCCGTTACGGCTGACGCAGGATGTCGGCGAAACGGCGAAGGCCGCGTGCGGCGGCGTGTTCGCAGCGCTCGCGTACGGCATCGTGATCTGGGCGATGGATCGCGCGCCGATGGGGCCGGTGTCGGCGCTGCGGGAAACGAGCGTGGTGTTCGCGGCGCTGATCGCACGCGTGTATCTCGGCGAGCGGCTGACGCCGCGCCGGGCGGCGGGATGCGTGGTGATCGCGGCGGGGGCGTTGCTGATCAGTGCGTTCGAGGCAGTGAGGTAAGCGGGCCGGTGCTTCAGCCTTCCACCGGCATCGCGCTCGTGCACTTGATCTCGTCGAGGCACACGCTCGAATGCACGCCGCTCACGCCGGGAATGCGCATCAGCGTCTCGAGCAGGAACGTGGACAGCCCCTTCAGGTCGCGCGCGACGACTTTCAGCACGTAGTCGATATCGCCCGTCACTGAAAAACACTCCTGGATCTGCGCGAGATCCGACACCAGTTTCTGGAACTTCGACAGGTCGCGGATATGCCCGCGCTCCATCGTCACGTGCACGAAGGCGGTGACGCCAAAACCGAGCGTGTCGGGGCACAGCCGGGTTTCGTAGCGGCGGATCGCGCCGATTTCCTCCAGCCGCCGGTGGCGGCGCAGTGTCTGCGCGGGCGACAGGCCGACCGCCTTCGCCAGATCGAGGTTCGACGCGCGGCCGTTCTCCTGCAGGATCGCGAGCAAGTGGCGATCGAGGCGATCCAGAACCGGTTCATGCATTTTTATTTCCTCATCCGTCTCCTGGGTGCAATCTTATCTCATAATGTAGGGTTTGCATGAACGGGTTACGAAACCCGATTTCGCCGTCGCGACGCTAAACTGACGCCGGATTTTCGTGTGCGATCGCAGCAAGGCGGGCGCGGCGACGGTCGGCGGCCGGTCTGGCGGGGACGTCGACGCGAATCGGGCGCCGCCACGCGAAGATTGCAGTCCCCAACCCGGCGGCTCCACGAACGGCCCCGGCACAGCAAAACAGCGCCCGGCACACCGAGGCGCACCGCACCCCGCTTCAGGCGGAGGCGGACAGAGTGGAGAAGACATGGTTTCTGGAAACGAGAGCGACGGCCTGAAGCGCGGGCTGAAGAACCGGCACATCCAGCTGATTGCGCTCGGCGGCGCGCTCGGCACGGGGCTGTTCCTCGGTATCGCGCAGACGATCAAGATGGCGGGCCCGTCCGTGCTGCTCGGTTACGCGGTGGCCGGCGTCGTCGCGTTCTTCATCATGCGTCAGCTCGGCGAGATGGTCGTCGACGAGCCCGTCGCCGGCTCGTTCAGCTACTTCGCCAACAAGTACGTCGGCCACTTCACCGGCTTCCTGTCGGGCTGGAACTACTGGGTGCTGTACATCCTCGTCAGCATGGCCGAGCTGTCGGCCGTCGGGATCTACGTGCAGTACTGGTGGCCCGGCGTGCCGACCTGGGTGTCGGCGCTGGTGTTCTTCGTCGCGATCAACCTGCTCAACCTGGCGAGCGTGAAGTCGTACGGCGAGACGGAATTCTGGTTCTCGATCATCAAGGTCGCCGCGATCGTCGGCATGATCGGCTTCGGCGGCTGGCTGCTCGCGAGCGGCCATGCAGGCCCGGAGGCGAGCGTCCGGAACCTGTGGCAGCACGGCGGCTTCTTCCCGAACGGCGTGTCGGGGCTCGTGATGTCGATGGCCGCCATCATGTTCTCGTTCGGCGGGCTGGAGCTGATCGGCATCACCGCGGCCGAGGCCGACGATCCGAAGCGCAGCATTCCGCGCGCGACCAACCAGGTGATCTACCGGATCCTGATTTTCTACATCGGCGCGCTCGCCGTGCTGCTGTCGCTGTATCCGTGGGAAAAGGTCGTCACCGGCGGCAGCCCGTTCGTCCTGATCTTCCACGCGCTGAGCAGCAACCTGGTGGCCAACGTGCTGAACGTGGTCGTGCTGACGGCCGCGCTGTCGGTCTACAACAGCGGCGTGTACAGCAACAGCCGGATGCTGTTCGGCCTCGCGCAGCAGGGCAATGCGCCGAAGGTGCTGTGCTCGGTGAACAGGCGCGGCATTCCGCTCGCCGCGCTCGGCGCGTCGGCGCTCGCGACCGGCGTGTGCGTGCTGGTCAACTACTTCATGCCGGGCAAGGCGTTCGAGGTGCTGATGGGCCTCGTCGTGTCGGCGCTGATCATCAACTGGGCGATGATCACGCTGATCCATCTGAAGTTCCGCCAGGCGAAGCGTGCGGCCCGGGAGGAGACTTCCTTCCGCAGTCTGGGCTATCCTTTCACGAATTACCTGTGCCTGGCATTCATGGCCGGCATTCTCGTCGTGATGTACCTGACGCCGGATCTCCGCCTGTCGGTGTACCTGATCCCGGTATGGCTCGCGGTGCTCGCGGTCGGGTATCGCTTCCGTCAGAAGAATGCAGGCTATGCGGTGCACGACGGCGCATCCGCACGCTGACGCAGGCCGGCCCGATCATTCTTCCAAACGAGACAGACTCAAGCCATGTTCGAACACATCGACGCGTACCCGGGCGACCCGATCCTGACGCTCAACGAGAACTTCCAGAAAGATCCGCGCGACCAGAAGGTCAACCTGAGCATCGGCATCTACTTCGACGCCGAAGGCCGGATTCCGGTGATGGGCGCCGTGCGCGAAGCCGAAACCGCGCTGCAGCGTGACCTCGGCGCGAAGCCGTACCTGCCGATGGTCGGCCTCGCCGCGTATCGCGACGCCGTGCAGGCGCTCGTGTTCGGCGCCGATCACCCGGCCCGCGCGGCCGGCCGCATCGCGACGCTGCAGACGCTCGGCGGCTCCGGCGCACTGAAGGTGGGCGCCGATTTCCTGAAGCGCTATTTCCCGGATTCGCAGGTGTGGCTCAGCGATCCGAGCTGGGAAAACCACCGCTTCATCTTCGAGCGCGCCGGCTTCACGGTGAACACGTATCCGTACTACGACGAGGCGACGGGCGGCCTGAAGTTCGACGCGATGCTCGCGGCGATCGGCGCGCTGCCGGCGCGCAGCATCGTGCTGCTGCACGCGTGCTGCCATAACCCGACCGGCGTCGACCTCGACGAAGGCCAGTGGGAGAAGCTGATCGACGTGATCGAGGCGCGCGGGCTGCTGCCGTTCGTCGACATGGCCTACCAGGGCTTCGGCGCGGGCCTCGACGCGGACGCGTTCGCGGTGCGCGAACTGGCCCGCCGCGGCGTGCCGGCGCTGGTCGCGAACTCGTTCTCGAAGAACTTCTCGCTGTACGGCGAGCGCGTGGGCGGCCTGAGCGTCGTCTGCGAGGATGCCGCCGCGGCCGACCGCGTGCTCGGCCAGCTGGCCGGTGCCGTGCGCTCGAACTACAGCAACCCGCAGACCTACGGCGCGAAGGTCGTGGCCACCGTGCTCGGCACGCCGGCACTGCGCAAGCAGTGGGAAGAGGAACTGGCGGCGATGTGCCGCCGCATCGCGCGGATGCGCCAGTCGATCCATGACGGCCTGCGCGACCACGTCAGCGGCGAGGCACTGACGCGCTACGTGAAGCAGCGCGGCATGTTCACGTACACGGGCCTGACCGAATCGCAGGTCGACGCGCTGCGCGAAGTGCACGGCGTGTACATCCTGCGTTCGGGCCGGATGTGCGTCGCGGGCCTGAACGACTCGAACGTCGCCATCGTCGCCGATGCGATCGGCAAGGTGCTGAAGAGCGGCGTCTGATCGCGGCGTGCCCCGGCGCGCAACGCGGCTGGCCGAACCGGCTGTCTCCCGCAAGGGGGCAGCCGGTTTTTCTTTGTGCGGCCGCAATGTCCGCCACCCGGCTGACGGGGGCGCAGGCGCGGCGGTACGATCACGCAATCGGACGCAACACGAAAAGGAGCGACATGGGCATCCGGATCATCCAGCTCGGCACGCCGCGCGCGGCCGGCGAGGGCCTGCGGATCGGCACGGTGCGGCGGCCGCCGCGCGGCGTGCCGAAGGCGGAATTCGCGTCGCGCAACTACTATGATGTATGGCTGCCGACGTTGTCGCCGAGCCCGGAACTCGTCGCGCAGGCGCAGGCCGCCGAAACGGACGCCGAATGGAACGCGTTCCGGCGTCACTTCCGCGCGGAGATGGCGCATGGCGACGCGCCGAAGGTGCTCGACCTGCTGGCGGCGCTGTCGGCGACCACCGCGTTCTCGATCGGCTGCTATTGCGAGGACGAACGCCATTGCCACCGCAGCGTGCTGCGCGAACTGCTCGCGGAACGCGGTGCGACGATCGAGCCCGACGCGGGTTGAACGTGGGTTGAAGGCAGGTTGAAAGCGAGCGAGGGGGGCGTCGCGCAGTCGCGGCCGGCACGCTGCCGCGCCGTCCATCGTGCAGCGCAGCGAACCCGTTGACGTGGGTCAAGCGTGGAGGCGCGCGCGCCACTATGCTCTTGTCATGGAGCCATCACGACGATGACAGGCGGACAGATGCAGATTGCCTTCCCGCCGGAACCGCCCGAATATTGCGCACGCGACCTGGTCGTGGCGTTTTCGGCGCTGGTCGACGGACGTTGCGTGCAGTGCGCGGTCACGGCCGAGGCGCTGGAAGATCATTTCGGCGCGCCGTCGCTGCTCGAACGCGACCTGCTGGCCGCATTCGAAGCGCACCGGTCGGCGATCGAGGCGATGGCGCGACGCATGCTCGAGGAAATCGGCGGCCGGCCGGTGCTGCTGCACAGCGGCCACTTCCGGCTCTGAGACGGATACAGCAGGAGGGTGCATGACACTGCAGGGCAACATTCACGAACGCGACTGGTCCGTCGAAGTCGAGACGCGCCCGTGCGAATCGGGCGAATTCCGCTGCCGCGTGTCGGTCGAGCATGGCGCCGGCGCCGCGCGCTTTCACCATACGTTCGAGCACAGCCATGCGTATCCGACCGAGCGTGAGGCGATGATCGAAGGGCTGCGGGCAGGCATGACATGGATCGAGATGAAGGCGTCGCAGACCTTCAACGTATGAACGATCCCGCGCCGACGAAGGCGCGGGCAGACTATCGGCCGGGCAGCGATCGAAGAAATCGCGCCGTGCCACGGGCAACACGTGCCGCCGCATGTCGATGCGGGCGGCATATGCAAGGCGGTCGACGAGCGGGCGGCCCCGTCAGGAGACACGACATGGGCGTGGGCATGCAGATCGCCTGCCATGGATTCGCGGGTACCGCCGCGATCGAAGCCGAAGCCGGCGCGCTGCTGGTGCGGCTCGAGCGCTTCCGCGCGCTGATCGACGGCTGCCACCTCGCCATCGAATCGCGCGCCGCCGCCGATGGCGCGCGCCGGTACGACGTGCGGCTCGACCTCGTGATGCGCGACACGTCGCTCTGGCTGCTGCCGGCGTGTGTCGGCGACGACATGGACGACACGCTGCGCCGCGCGTTCATGCAGGCCGAACAGGCGCTGATCGCATGCCAGGCGGGCGGTGCAAGGGTGGGGCTGCGCGATGCGGCGGCAGGCAGCGCGGCGCAATGAGGCATCGCACGCGATGCCGCGCCGGCGGCCGGGCGCCGGCGCGCCCGGTCAGACCCGGGCGAGCGCTTGCGAGTCGATGATGCGCACGCGCTTGCCGCGCGTTTCGACCAGCGCTTCGCGATGGAACCGCGAGAACATCCGGCTGACGGTTTCGAGCTTCATCCCGAGATAGCAGCCGATTTCCTCGCGCGTCATCCGCAGGTTGAATTCCGTCGCCGAATAGCCGCGCGCCTCGAAGCGTGACGACAGGTTCAGCAGGAATTGCGCGACGCGCTGTTCGGCCGACATCGTGCCGAGCAGCAGCATCTGGCTCGATTCGCGGACGATCTCGCTGCTCAGCATCTGGTAGAGGAAGTGCTGCATCGGCTTGATCTCGCGGCACGCCGCTTCGAGCGCGCCGAACGGGATGATGCACACGACGCTGTCTTCGAGCGCGATCGCGTCGCAGCAGTGCTGGCCGCTGCCGATGCCGTCCATCCCGAGCGTTTCACCGGCAATCTGGAAGCCCGTCACGTGCTCGCGGCCGTCGCGATGCATCATCACCGTCTTGAACGAACCCGCGCGCACCGCGTAGATGCTCTGGAACGGATCGTCGGTGCGGAACAGCGCATCGCCCTGGCGCACCTGCCGGGTCGTACAGATGATCGCGTCGAGGCGGCCGTATTCGGCGGCCGTCAGTTGCGGCGGCAGGCACATCGAGCGCATCGCGCACGCCGAGCAGCGCGCGGCGGGATGTTTGGCGGCGTCGGCACGCGTGACCGCGCGAAGCGGAATCGTCGGCCGGGGCGTGATGGATACGTCGGCGGCGCAGGCGGTGGCTGTGGACATGAGTCACTCCGGCTCGTCAGGGGCGGTGCACGCGAGCGTGCACCAGGGATTCGATGACGCGGCATGCGGCGTCGAATTCGACGGTCTTGTCGAAGAAGTAGTCGGCTCCGGCCGACGCGCATGCCTCTCTGAATGCCGGCGCCGAGTGATTCGTCAGCACGATCGTAACGATGCGCGGCGCGGCCTTCGACAGCGTCCCGATCAGGTCGAGGCCGCTGCCGTCCGCCAGCCGCAGGTCGACGATCACGACATCCGCCTGACTGCTGCGGATGTGCGTCCACGCGTCCTGGCCGTCTTCCGCCTCGCCCACGACGGCGACACCGCGGATCGCGCCGACGAGCAGCGCGATCCGCTGTCGGACGGCGACGGCGTGATCGACGAGAAACACCCGGAGCGCGGCGGGCAACTGGCTGGCATTCATGCCGGCAGTATCGTGTTGCGCCGCCGAAAATGAAATCGGCCGAATTGGAAGTTGATGTAGGCCGCGGCGACGCGTTGTAGGGCGATTCCTACAACGCGTACGGGAAACCGCCGGAGCGGCCCCGGTGTGACGTGCCGCCTGTGGGGCAGGCGGGTCGTGCCGCCGGATCAGCCGGCCCGGCGCGCGTCCAGCGCATCGCGCGCGGTTCGGCACGCGGCCAGATCCCACGCCGCACAGCCGACGCTCTTGAACAGCAGCGGCCCGGTGCGGTCGAATGTGCCGCCCAGCACGTCGGCGAGCGACGCGACGTGCTGCCAGTCGACCCGCGCGACGATCAGGTCGCCGGCTTCGTGGCGGGCGCCGGCCGGATCGTCGACGACCAGCCGGCTGGCACGCACGGTGTTCGAGTCGATTTCCGCGGCATCCGCGGTGAACGCGCCGACGCCGACCACGAGCCGGCCTTCGCGCGCGGCTTCGCGGTAGACGGGCGTGCGGCTCGTCGTCAGCGTCACGACGACGTCGATCGCATCGGGAACCGCGTCGCCTTCGAGCGGTGCGAGATGCGGCGCGTGCGCGCGGTGCGCGGCGCAGAATGCCGCCGCGCTGTCGGCGCGATTGCCGCGCACGTGCAGGCGCGCGTCGGGAAAGATCGCCGCGAGCGCTTCCGCGTGATTGGCCGCCTGCTTGCCGGTGCCGATCAACAGGATGTCGCGCGGCGCGGCGCCGTGCAGCGCCTGGATGCCGAGCGCGGTGATGGCCGCCGTGCGGCGTCCGGTGACCGTCGGGCCGTCGAGCGCGAAGCGCATCTCGCCGGTGGTCGCGTCGTACGCGGTCACCTGGCCGAGGATCGTCGGCAGCCCGCGCGCGCCGTTGCCCGGGCACACGTTCACGAGCTTGTGGGTCGCGAGGTCGCGCGCGCTCGACGGCATCGACAGCATCACGCCGCCGGCCTGCAGCGGCACGACCAGGCGCTCGGGGCTGACGATCTCGCCCGCCGCATAGTCGGCGACGGCCTGCCTGAGCGTGGCGAGCAGCGCCGGGTAGTCGAGCAGCGCGGCCGTGTCGGCCGCATCGAAAACGGGAATCGGGGAAAGCGCGGTCATCGTGTACGTCGCATGCGTCGGTGAGCGTGGACGACGGGCGCATGCCGCGCCCGCCACAAATCTGCCGGATACCGTGACACAGGGCAGTGTGGATCGAATCTATACCACTTGCTGGCCCGCCTGCAACCCAGAAAATAAAGCGCCTTGCCGGTTTTGGTTCTAATATCTGTCCAGAAGGGCCGCCATGGCCTCGATGCCGGCGCGCTCCGGTATAGTGCGAACCCATTCCAGATTCACGCCCTCGACCGGGCAGGAGCTACACGATGATGTCCGCGCGTCCCGACTCACTCGAAGGCGGTTTCAAGCCGCTGCAGATCTACGAGCAGGTGGCCGAGAAGATCCGCGACGAGATCCGCGCGGGGCGCTATGCCGCCGAGTCGCGGCTGCCGTCCGAGCGCGAGCTCGCGGGGCTGTTCCAGGTCGGCCGGCCGGCCGTGCGCGAAGCGCTCGGTGCGCTGCAGAACGAAGGGCTCGTGTTCACGAAGCGCAATTCGGGCACCTACGTCGTCGCGGCGCCGCTCGACGTGCTCGCGCAGCGCGGCGACACGCACGAGGCGTCCGAAGCCGATTTCAGCCCGACGTCGACGCTCGACGTTCGGTTGATCCTCGAGCCGGCGATCGCGCGCCTCGCGGCCGCGCACGGCCGGGCCGACCCCGGCGCCGAACGCTACCTGGCCCAGATGGAAACCATTACCGACGTCGACGATCCGCATCAGCGGGCCCTGTGGAACGAGAGCGACCGGTTGTTCCACCGGCAACTCGCGTTGATGACGGGCGACGCGTTGATCGTGAAGATCGCGGACGAAGTCGCGAAGACGATGGATCAGCCGCTGTGGAAGCGGCTGAAGGACGACGGCATCTACGACGCGGGCCGGATCCGGCTCTACGTGTCCGAGCATCGGCTGATCTACGAGGCGATCGTGTCGGGCGACGCCGATGCGGCGGCGTTCTATGTCGAACAGCACATCCGCCGCGTGCGGCGCGACATCGCGCCGAAGTGACCGCGCCGAAATCGTTCTGGTCTGAAAAATGACCAGAATCGAACACTTTATTTTGAAATTGCTTGCGCGGTGACCACGCGTGTCCTACATTGGTTTCACACAAAACCAATCAGGAGACATCATGCGACATCTCGTTACCGCGCTTTCGGTGGCCATCGCCGCCGGCGCGCTGACTTCCGCGCACGCGCAGGAAGTCGTGATGATCGGCCATTCGGCGCCGCTGACCGGCCCGCAGGCCGCGAACGGCAAGGACAATGAAAACGGCGCGCGCCTGGCCGTCGACGAACTCAACAAGGCCGGCATCAAGGTCGCCGGCAAGACCGTCACCTTCAAACTGGTTTCCGACGACGACCAGGCCGACCCGAAAGCGGGCGTGCAGGTGGCGCAGAACCTCGTCGACAAGGGCGTCGTCGCGGTGCTCGGCCCGTACAACTCGGGCGTCGCGATTCCCGCATCGCGCGTGTACTCGAATGCCGGCGTGCCGATGCTGCCGGTCGCATCGAACCCGGCGCTGACCAAGCAGGGCTTCAAGAACATCTTCCGGATCGGCGCGAGCGACGAGCAGCTCGGCGGCACGATGGCCACGTTCGCCGCGAAGACGCTGAACGCGAAAACCGCCGCCGTGATCGACGATCGCACCGCGTACGGGCAGGGCGTCGCCGAGCAGTTCATGAACGTCGCGAAGGCGAACGGGATCAGGATCGTCGACCAGGAATTCACGAACTCGTCGGCCACCGATTTCCTCGGCATCCTCACCAAGATCAAGGCCAGCAACCCCGACGTGATCTTCCTCGGCGGCTATGCGGCGCAGGGTGCGCCGATGGCCAAGCAGATGAAGCAGCGCGGCCTGCGCGCGAAGCTGCTCGGCGGCGACGGCATCTGCTCGGCCGACATGGGCAAGGTCGCGGGCGACGCGGCATCGATCGTCTACTGCGCGCAGGGCGGCGTCGCGCTCGAGAAGACGGCGGCCGGCCGCGAATTCCTGAAGAAGTACCACGACACGTATCACACCGATACGCAGGTCTACGGCGTGAACTACTACGACGGGATGAAGCTGCTCGCCGACGCGATGGTCAAGGCCGGTACGACCACCGACAAGGCGAAGCTGATCGCGCAGCTCGCGAAGTCGAACTACGCGGGCGTCGCGGGCACCTATTCGTTCGACGCGAACGGCGACCTGAAGGGCGCGCCGACGACCGTCTACGTGATCCGCAACGGCCTGCCGGAGCCGTACGCGAAGTAAGCGACGCACCAAGCGCCGCACAAGCCTGTCACCGGACGGCGGCGCGACCGCCGTCCTTCGTTTCCACGCATCCGATCGACCATGAAAATTTCCCGATCCCTTTCCACCGTCGAAGTGCATACGGGCGGCGAAGCGTTCCGCATCGTCACGAGCGGGCTGCCGAGACTGCCGGGCGACACGATCGTCCAGCGCCGCGCGTGGCTCAAGGAGAACGCCGACGAGATCCGCCGCGCGCTGATGTTCGAACCGCGCGGCCACGCCGACATGTACGGCGGCTACCTCACCGAGCCGGTGTCGCCGAATGCCGATTTCGGCGTGATCTTCGTGCACAACGAAGGCTACAGCGACCATTGCGGACACGGCGTGATCGCGCTGTCGACCGCCGCCGTCGAGCTCGGCTGGGTGCAGCGCACGGTGCCGGAAACGCGGGTCGGCATCGACGCGCCGTGCGGCTTCATCGAGGCTTTCGTGAAGTGGGACGGCGAGCATGCGGGGCCGGTGCGCTTCGTCAACGTGCCGTCGTTCATCTGGCAACGCGACGTGTCGGTCGAGACGCCGTCGTTCGGCACCGTGACCGGCGACATCGCGTACGGCGGCGCGTTCTATTTCTACGTCGACGGCGCGCCGTTCGACCTGCCGGTGCGCGAAGCGGCGGTGGAAAGGCTGATCCGCTTCGGCGCGGAAGTGAAGGCCGCCGCGAACGCGAAATACCCGGTCGTGCATCCGGAGATTCCGGAAATCAACCACATCTACGGCACGATCATCGCGAACGCGCCGCGCCATCCGGGCTCGACGCAGGCGAACTGCTGCGTGTTCGCGGATCGCGAGGTCGACCGCTCGCCGACGGGCTCCGGCACCGGCGGCCGGGTCGCGCAGCTCTACCAGCGCGGGTTGCTCGCGGCCGGCGACACGCTCGTCAACGAATCGATCGTCGGCACGGTCTTCAAGGGGCGCGTGCTGCGCGAAACGACGGTCGGCGGGATGCCGGCCGTGATTCCGGAAGTGGAAGGCAGCGCGCATATCTGCGGGTTCGCGAACTGGATCGTCGACGAGCGCGATCCGCTGACCTACGGTTTTCTCGTGCGCTGAGTCGCCGCGCCGATCGGCCGCGCGTTGCGCGGCTTCCCGTTTGTCGTACCAGGCTTGGCGCGTCGTTCCAGTGAGGGAGCGCGCGCCTTTTTTGCGTGTGAACCGGCGCCCGGCCGCCCGTGCGGGTGGGCGCGACGCCGTCGCGGTTCGGCGGGCCGCGCGAGTTTGGTACGATGCACCCTTTTCAGCCGAGCTCCACCCGCGTGAATCGCCGAAACGTGTCGTCAGTGCGTGACTTCTGTGCCAGATGGGTCGCGCGCGCCCAACCCGTCGCGGCTGCCGCCGTCGCGCGGGTCAAGCCTCTCGCCGCCGTTGCGTGGCACCACCTGCGTCATCCGACGCGCCGCGGCGTGCTGCTCGCGGGCGCCGCCGTGCCGGCGCTGTTCGTGGTGTACGTGGTCGTGCTCATCCCGTTTACGCCGGGCATCGGCGACATCCGCAAGGCGCGTGTCGACCAGCCCGCGCAGGTGCTGTCCGCCGACGGCAAGCTGCTGGCCGAATTCAAGCCGTCGAACCGGGAATGGGTGCCGCTCAAGCAGATCTCGCCGCACATGGTCGACGCACTGATCGCGACCGAGGATCACCGCTTCTACGAGCACCACGGCCTCGACTGGAAGCGCACGGCATCGGCCGCGCTCCATACGTTCTCGGGTAGCCGCCAGGGCGGCTCGACGATCACGCAGCAGCTCGCGCGCAACCTGTATCCGGACGAAATCGGCCGCGCGCCGACGCTCACGCGCAAGGTGAAGGAGGCGATCACCGCGCTGAAGATCGAGGCCGTCTACAGCAAGGACCAGATCCTCGAGACCTACCTGAACACGGTGCCGTTCCTGTACAACGCGTACGGTGTCGAGATGGCCGCGCGCACCTATTTCGACAAGTCCGCCGACGAGCTCGACGTGCTCGACAGCGCGACGCTCGTCGGGATGCTGAAGGGCAACAGCTACTACAACCCGGTGCTGAATCCCGAGCGCGCGCTGCAGCGGCGCAATACGGTGCTCGGGCAGATGGTGAAGTACGGCAAGCTGTCGCCCGCGCAGTTCGCGCAATTGCAGCGCCGGCCGTTGCGGATCGATTTCGAGCGCCAGAAGGAGCCGCCCGGGCCGGCGCCGCATTTCGCGCAGCAACTCCGCAAATGGCTGATCGCGTGGGCCGACCGCAACGACTACAACATCTACGCGGACGGGCTGATCGTGCGCACGACGATCGACTCGCGGCTGCAGCAGATGGCGACGCAGGCGCTCACGCTGCAGGGCAACCAGTTGCAGGGCATCGCGAACAACGCGTGGAGCGGCCGCGACGGCTGCGGCACCGACAACGAGGTATTCCGCACCTTCATGCGCGAGTCGCCCGAATACAAGGCCGCGCAGGACGCCGGCAAGGACGACGCGGCCGCGATGAAGCTGCTCGCGGCCGACCGCGGGTTCATGCGTGCGCTGTGCAAGACCAAGACCGACGTGCAGGCCGGCTTCCTCGCGATCGACCCGCGCAACGGGCAGATCCGCGCGTGGGTCGGCAGCCGCGACTTCACCAGCGAGCCGTTCGACCACGTCGCGCAGGCGCGGCGCCAGCCGGGCTCGACGTTCAAGCCGTTCGTCTATGGCGTCGCGTTCGCGAACGGGATGAAGCCGGACGACACGTTCATCGACCAGCCGGTCGAGATCCCGTTGAAGGGCGGCGAGATCTGGCGGCCGAACGACGACGTGCCGCCGACGGGCAAGCCGATGACGTTGCGCGACGCGGTCGCGCTGTCGCGCAACCGGATCACCGCGCAGGTGATGGAGAAGGTCGGGCCGGCCTCCGTCGCCAGGCTCGCGCGCGACATGGGCGTGCGGGAAAGCCCGCTCGAACGCGTGCCGTCGCTCGCGCTCGGCACGAGCCCGGTCACGCTGAAGGAGATGGTCGCGTCGTACGCGACGGTCGCGAACGGCGGGCTGTATGTCGAGCCGCAGATGGTGACGCGCATCGAGAACCGCCAGGGCGACGTGCTCGCCGAATACGCGCCGGCGCCGCCCGAGCGCGCGCTCGACGCCGAGACCGACAAGACGCTGCTCAGCGTGATGCGCGACGTCGTGACGCGGGGCACGGGCGGCAGCATCCGCACGCGCTTCGGGATTCGCGGCGACGTGGCCGGCAAGACGGGCACGACGCAGGACAACGCGGACGGCTGGTTCATCCTGATGCAGCCCGGCCTCGTTGCCGGCGCGTGGGTCGGTTTCGACGACGGCCGCGTGACGTTGCGCAGCGATTACTGGGGGCAGGGCGCGCACAGCGCGCTGCCGATCGTCGGCGATTTCTTCCAGCGTGCGCAGCGCGCCCGGATCGTCGACACGAAGGCGAAATTCGATACCGAGCCGTCGCCTGGCTGGTTCGCGTCGCTGCGCGAGCGCGTGACGGACCTGTTCGACACATGGTTCCCGCCCAAGCCTGAGAGGGCGCCCGCGCCGGTCAGGACGCAGCGGGTGGAGCGCGCGCCCGAGGCTGACACCGGCACGGAATCGACCGCCTCGGCCGCCTCCGCGCCGGAAGCGGCATCGGGTGGCATCGTCGAGGAATGGGTACCGGCGTCCGAAGTGGCCGCGTCGGCTGCCGCGCTGTCGGCCGGCGCTTCGCAACCGCAGCCTGCTCAGCCGCCAGCGGGTGCGAGCACGCCAGGCGGGGGCAGTTCGGGCCTCGGTGCCGCACCGTCCGCCGCTCCTTCGGCTGCACCGGCCCAGCCGCCCGTGCCGGCCGCTCCCGACGCGAGCGGCGCCTCGCAGTAACGCAGCCGTTCAGATTTCGCGCGCGGCTGCCGTAATCATGGTGTCACGACAGCTCGCGCGGTCGCTCCGCGCCTCTCCGATGAGGCTATCTTCCGACTACGTCGCGCTCGCGCGCGACGATCTCGCCGCCGGTGTCCCGCTCGCCTTCGATCTCTACGATGCCGACGGCGCCGCGCTGCTGCCGGCGGGCACGACGCTGCGCGATGCCCCGCAGCATGCATTCCTGTTCGACCATTTCCGGCCGGTACGCCGGCGCGACGACACCGAAGCCGTAGCCGAAACCGAAACCGCGCCGCGCGTGCCCGACGCGGTGCCGCATGCCACGCGAATGGGGTTGTCGGCGGGCGCCGCGATCGGCATCCGCCGCCGGGTCGGCACGACCCGCGGGCTGCAGCGCTACCGGCTGATCGGCACTGCCGCCTCGGGTGCGCTGTTCGTCGAGCCGCAGCCGGCGGCCGCGTTCGACTTCGCGAGTGGCGACGACATCGAGGCGGTGGCCATCGGCCGCGCCGCGGTGTCGCGTTTCGGTGCGACGGTGGAATCGGTGCACGAGGCGGGCGGCGCGCGGTTTCTGGTCCTGTCGCCGCCGGGTTTCGTCGACCGCCTGCGCACACGCGCGGAGCCGCGCGTGCCGGTGCGGATCGCCGCCTGCTGCGCAGGCGGAGCGGAGGGCGCGGAAGGCATCGGGATGGTGCACGACATCAGCGTGAGCGGGCTGTCGATTGCCGTCGACCGGCCGATTGCCGCCATCGGCGAGCCCTTGCGCGTGCTGCTGCCGTACGCGACGGGCGCCCGGGTCGAGCTGCTGGCGCTCGACGGCACGGTGCGGGCCGTCCATGCCGACCCGGCGGCGCCCGCGCTGACGCTGCATCATGCGGCGTTCGGCGAGACCGGCGCCGACGACCTGATTCGCCTCAAGGCGTTGTTGTTCGACCGGCTGATGGCGTCGTCGGGGCGCTGATGCCCGGCGGAGCGCACCGGGTACCGAATCGCGGCATTCGGTGCGCGAACGCCGATAATCGTCTGACGATTCAGTGAATTCCGCGACGATTGTATGTTTTCCGTCAACAGTGAATTCGTGATTTAAGTATTTACCCTGATAGGGCCGCCTCCTAGACTTCTACTCATGCGCAACGACCCCGAGTCCGAAGCGCCTGACAAAACAATCCTGGAGGTAACGCATCATGAAATCGCTGATCAAGGCAGTTGCACTGGCCGCCCTGGTGGCCGCACCGGTCGTTTCGTTCGCCCAGAGCCAGCAGCCGCTGACGCGCGCGCAAGTGCGCGCCGAGCTGGTTCAGCTCGAAAAGGCCGGTTACAACCCGAACGACTGGATCAATTACCCGGAAAACATCCAGGCCGCGCAGGCAAAGATCGCCGCCGCACAGAACACCGGCGCGCAAGCCGATGCAACGGGCTACGGCTCGAACCCTGTCGGGACGTCGCAGTCGGGTCAGCGCGTGCTCGTGCCGACCGCCGCCGACCGTTCGTCGGTGTACTTCGGCCACTAAGCCTGGCATCGCCCGCAAGGGCGCCCGGCGCTTGCCGTCTCTTCCGAAACCCGCGCACGGTGTCCGTGTGCGGGTTTTGCATTTTGGCTGCCTGATTCGTCGGGTCGGGCGCGAGCGCGTTGCGCCCGATGCGCATCAGCGGCGGCTGCCCGCCTGGCGCGCCCGGGTCGCGAGCACGGCCGCGACACCGCCGAGGATCGCGGCCGATGCGAGCGCGAGCCGCCAGGTCGGCTGTTCCGACAGGAACAGCACGGCGCCGCATGCAGCGATGGGGGGAACGGAGAGCTGGACCGCCGCGGCGCGCATCGCCGTGAGGTGCCGCAGCGCGGCGTACCAGAGCACGTAGCCGAGGCCCGAGGTCAGCGCGCCGGAAAGCACGGCGAGTACGGCGCCGGCCGGCGTGACGTGAAAGCGGGCGGCGAGCGCGACGCTCAGCGCGAGCGCCAGCGGCGCGGCGCGCAGGAAATTGCCGGCGGTCGCCGCGACCGGATCGACGGGCCGACGGCCGCGTACCGAATAGATTCCCCATGCGATGCCCGCAGCCGTCATCAGCGCGGCGCCGCGCGGCGTGGGCGCGGCGAGCCCGGGCGACACGAGATACACCAGTCCGCCGAGTGCCGCGCCGAACCCGGCCCAGCCGGTTGCGGCAAACCGTTCGCCGGCGTGCCATCCCGCCGCAAACATCGTCAGTTGCACCGCGCCGAACAGGATCAGCGCGCCGGTGGCCGCGCTGACGGTCAGATACGCAAACGAGAAGCACGCAACGTACACGAACAGCATCGCCGCGGCGGGCCAGTCCGCAGGCGGGGCGGGCCGCCGCGCCCCCGCGCGCGCGACGATCGCGAGCATCAGCGCGCCGGATACGAGACGCAGGCTGCCGAAGCTGGCCGCGTCGATTCGTCCGGCCTGCAGCGCGAGCCGGCACAGCAGCGAATTCGACGCGAACGCGAGCATCGCGATCGACGTCAGCGCGGCGACGCGCATGCCCGGCCGGACATGCAGCGCGAACGTGGAGGCAAGCGGTCGCATCGCGGGCCTCACGCGTGGCTGGCAACGATCAGCACGGCTGCACCGAACAACGCGGCGCCAAGCGGCGCGGTGAGCGCCTGCCCCCAGGCCGCATTCTTCTCGAGTGCCATCAACGCGGCGAGCGCCAGCATCCAGCCGAGACTGCCGGCGCCGACGACGAACATCAGCAGCATCAGCGCCCAGCAGCAGCCGACGCAAAAGAGCCCGTGGCTGACGCCGAGCGCAAACGCGTGACGCATCGGCGTGCGGCCACGCCAGCGGCTGATCACGAAACTGAACGGCGTGCGGCAACGATCGAGACAGTGCGTCTTCAGTCCGCTGAACTGGAACGCGCCCGCGAGCGCGAAGACGGCCGCGCCGATCAGCCAGCCGCGCCACGCGAGCGCCGGCACGCGCGCGACACCTGCCAGCACCAGCCCGTGCAGGCCGTGCGCGACGAGGCCGAAACCGCTCCACGTGGCGACGTAGCCGATGCCGACGAGCGCGAGCAGGCGCGTCTGGTCGGGGCGGCTCGCGACGACGCGGGCGAACGCATCGAACAGCGACAACGTCGTCGGCAGCATCATCGCGAGGATCATCAGCGTCCAGCCGGCCGCGTCGAACGCGGCCGGCAGCCACAGCGTGCCGCCCGGCAGCGCGCGGCAAAGCGCGCTGAACGGTGCGGACAATGCGCTGTCGCCGTGGTCGAGGTAGCGCCCGTACGGGCTGCGCGTCCATGCCCACAGCGTGAGCCACGCGAACGCGGCGAGACTCGCGAGCACGAGCGGAAACAGGCGCCGATGCAGCGAAGCAGCCATGACCGTGGGCGTGCGATCGCGCTTCACGCGTCGAACAGGAACGTGCTCTGCAGCGCGTTGTGATTCTTCAGATCGACGTCGATGCCGATCGCCGCGTTCTTCGACCGGTAGACCGGCGCCTTGCCGACGAACACCGGTGCGCCGGGTACCGTCGAGAACACGGTGTCGGTCAGCGTCGTCTGCGCGCCGCTCGGGCCGAGATACGGCTCGAGTTCCGCGTGGTAGTCGGTGCCGATCGACAGTGTGCCGCGTGCCCCTTCGACGTTGAAGGCGATGGGGGCGCGTTCGATCGACACGACCGTGCCGATCAGTTTCGCGAGTTCGGCGATCGGGCCGCCGGCCTGGCCCGTGTAGACCTTCAGCAGCGCCTGCTCCTGCGCGTCGGATGCCGTGTCGCTGACGTAGATCGCGGCCGTCCAGTTGCCTTGCAGGATGTTGCCCGGCACGCGGCACACGGCGGCGATCGTGTTGCCGCTCACGTCGACGCCGTCGACGGTGCCCTTGTCGACATGCCATGCGACGATCGTGTCGCAGACGCCGAAATCCGGGTCCTCGCCGATCCAGCACGGGCAGAGTACGCGACAGTTGCAGACCTCGAGCAGACGGCCTTCCAGGTGATAGCTCATGATTCCCTCCAGGGAGCGACGGCGATAGCACGTTGGGCCGGGTGGAGGAACCTGACTGACGAGTCGTCACCCCGCTCGGCGATGCGAACGCGAAATGCGCTGAGGAATGCGCGGAAGCGGAGACGGGATGGATGCGATAGCGCGGGCCTGAAGCGGCGTATCGATTTTCCAGTGTAGGTGCGCGGGGCCGATATGCAAGCCGTCGCGGGCGCTGCGATGCCGGCTGACAAGCCGGCGCGCGTGCGCTAGCATCGCGATCGGTATCGCCGCCGCACGGCGGCCGATGCGCGACAGCGCGACAGGCCCGGCACCGGGTTCCACGACTTCAACGAACAACAAGGAGCATCCATGCGTGTCTTGACCGGTTTGCTGTGCGCACTGGCGCTGGCGGCGAACGTCGCCCATGCGCAGGCGAATTGTGCCGACGCGACGGACCAGGCGGCGATGACGGCGTGCGCCGATCGCGCGTACAGGAAATCCGACGGGGAACTGAACCGGATTTACCAGGCCGTCACCGCGCGCCTGCGCGATGCGCGGCCGCTCGCCGACAAGCTCGTGAACGCGCAGCGTGCGTGGATCGCGTACCGCGATGCCGAATGCAGCTTCTCCAGCGCGAACGCCGAGGGCGGCAGCGCGTATCCGATGGTCGTGTCGACCTGCCTCGACGATCTGACGAAAGCGCGCACCGAAACGCTGAAGGGCTATCTGTCGTGCGAGGAAGGCGATCTCGCGTGCCCGGTGCCCGCGAAGTAGGCGTGGTGAGCCGCCCGCGGCCGGGCGCATGGCGCGCGGCCGGGCGGCGCACGCCATCCGCGGCCAGACGTCGCTAGACGTCGTCCGTTTCGTCGAGCAGCTTGTGCCGCATCGCGTAGCGCACCAGCGCCGCTTCGTGCGGCATCTGCATCTTTTCCAGGATACGTGTCTTGTACGTGCTGACCGTCTTCGCGCTCACGCACAGCGCGTTGGCGATCTCGGTCAGCGTCTGGCCAGCCGCGATCCGCCGGAACACGTCGAATTCGCGATCGGACAGCCGCTGGTGCGGCAACGTCTCGGCCGGCTCGTTCAGGCTCTGCGCGAACTGCTCGGCCATCGCGAGGCTCACGTAGACGCCGCCCGACGCCACCTTCGTGACCGCACCGACCAGCTCGGCGCTCGCGCTTTCCTTCGTCAGATACCCCGACGCGCCGGCGCGGAACGCGCGCACCGCGTACTGCTGCTCCGCGTGCATGGTCAGCACGAGCACGCGCAGCGCGGGCTTCTCGTCCTTGATCTGCTTGATCAGTTCGACGCCGTTGCGGCCCGGCATCGACAGGTCGAGCACGAGCACCTGGGCGGGCGTGGCGCGCACGAGCGCGATCGTCGACGGGCCGTCGCAGGCTTCGCCCGCCACTTCGAACCCGGTGGCGTTCTGGAGGATGTGCCGCAGACCGTCGCGTACGAGCGTATGGTCGTCGGCGATGAGCACCTTGATCATGTGATGAGCGTTTCCTGTTGTACGGTGCTGAGCGGGAGTGCGACGGTGATCGAGAAACCGCGCGCGAGCGCGGTGTCGATCGTCACGGTGCCGCCCAGCATGTGGGCGCGTTCGCGAATGCCGATCAGGCCGAACGATTTGTCTTCGTGGGCCGGGCCGCCGGGTGCCGAGCCGCGGCCGTTGTCCGCGACGCGCAACACGCAGAAGCCTTCCTCCACGTCGAGCCGCAGCGCGACGCGCGTCGCATCCGCATGGCGCGCGACGTTCGTCAGCGCTTCCTGGACGATCCGGAACAACGTGGTCGCGCCCGCGCTGGTGAACGTGAGGCCGCCCGTTTCGATGTGCCGCTCGACGTCGATCCCGTAGCGGTTCGTGAAATCGTTCGCGAGCCATTCGATCGCCGGCACGAGGCCGAGATCGTCGAGCATCACGGGCCGCAGGTCGGCCGCGATGCGCCGCACCGATGCGACCGTCGCATCGATCAGCCGCCGCATGCCCTGCAGGTGCGACAGCACGCCCGCGTCGGGCAGCGCGCGGCCGGGCATGCGCAGTTGCTGCTCGACCACCGACAGATCCATCTTCAGCGCGGTGAGCTGCTGGCCGAGGTCGTCATGCAGTTCGCGCGCGATGCGGGTCTTTTCCTCTTCGCGCACGTTCTGCAGGTTCGCCGACAGTTCGCGCAATTCCTCGCGCGACAGCTTCAGCGCATTCTCCGCGCGCAGCCGCTCGGTGATGTCGCGCAGCATGACCGTGTAGAGCTTGCCCGACGCGTCGCGGATCTGCGAGATCGATGCCTCGATCGGGAACTCCTCGCCGTTGGCGCGCAGCCCGAACAGCACCCGCTGGCGGCCCATCTGACGTTCGGACACGCCCGTCACGCCGAACTGGTCGACGTGCTTCGCGTGCGCGGCGCGGAACCGTTCGGGGATGAAGCGCGACAGCGGCGCGCCGATCGCTTCCATCGCGGACACGCCGAACACCTGCTCGGCCATCGGATTGAAGATCACGACCGTCTGCTTCTCGTCGATCGTGATGATCGCTTCCATCGACGAACGGATGATGCCCATCATCCGCGCCTCGTTGAGGATGCCGCGGCTGCTCGCACCGGAATCGGCGGCACCGGTGCGGCGCAGCAGTGCGTGGACGAGCATCGCGAACGCGATCGACGCGATCAGCCCGGCGGCGAGCACGGTGCCGGCCGCGCGTTGCGCGCCGGTTGCGCTCGGGCGGCCGTCCGCGGAATAGGCGAGCGCCAGCACGGTGCCGCCGAAGTTCAGCTCGTCGGTGCGCCGCATCAGGTCGGGCGATGCTGACGCCTCGTCGGTCGTCGTTTCGACGCTGACGATCGCACGCCGGTCGCCGCCGGCGGTCATCGACACGTCGATTCCGCGTTCCGCGTCGAGTGCGCGCTCGATCAGGCGACGCGGGCTCAACGCCGCGAACAGCACCCCGTCGGCGGCGGTGTCGCGCGTGCCGGACGGCGGGGCGGCCGCATGCGGCGGCGCGGCGACCGGCACGAACAGCGTGAAGGTGCGGGCGTCGCGGGATGTGTCGTCGTCGGCCGGGTGGACGCCGAGCGCGATGTCACCGGTCTGCAGCGCGCGCGCGAGCGGCGCAGCGTCGGAGGCGCCGAAGCGCACGACGGGCGAATTCGACGCCGGCGCGCTGAGCACCGCGGTCGCGAGCGTGCCGGCCGGCATCGGGTTCGTGCCGGCGAGCGCGGTGCGGGTCGCGGGCGGCAGCGGCGCATAGCCGATCTGGCGAACCGGCGAGCGGCCGCTGTCGAGGTCGAGCGTGTCCACGTACCGGCGCCACTGCTCGGGCGTCATGTCCGGGACGAGGCTGAACGCGCCGCGCGCGCCTGCGAGCACGGCAACGCCGGACTGCAGCTCGTGGCGGAGCATGGCCGTCACGTGCGACGTGCGGCGTTCGAAACGCGTATGGACGGCGCCTTGCCACTGCTCGCGCACGAGCAGCGCGACGCCGAGCGACAGCGCCGCGCCGGCGCACAGCGCAACGACGCCGGCCGCGAGCGGCTGGCGTAACATGATCTGGAGGCGCGTGGGCCCTCGGGCGTCACGCGTCGGGGTTCCACTGGCGGTCATTCGATGGCCATTCTGTTGTCGGGGGCCGCCCCGTGGCACGGGGGCAGCGCAGCAAAACCGGGCAAAACTCGCACCGGCTGCACGCAACGTCTAATTTCAAGATGAAATTGTGCGCGATTTACACGTTTTTTGTAATGGGGTCACTAGAAATTGCGGCAAACGGCGTGAAGCAGCGGGTGCGCCGGCCGCACTTGACGCGCATCAACGGGCGCGTCGGCACGTGGGGCAGACTGTTCGGCAGGCCAGCCGGCACCGGGCCGGGTGGCGATAACGGGCCGCCGTCGCGCGACGCGCGAGGCGTGCCCGGTCGGAGGGACGGACCATGTACAAGCGGATTTTCGTCGGGCTCGACGGCAGCCCGAGCGCGCGTCTCGCGCTGAACGAGGCGATCCGGATCGCGGCGGCGTCAGGCGGTGAAGTCACCTGCGCGTATGTCGTCGAGCACCGGCCGCAGCTCGTCGACGTCGATGCGGGTTTCGCGGCCGAGCGCGATGGCGATGCGGCCGCGACCGATGCCGCGACGCCGGTGCTCGACGCTGCGAAAGCGGTGCTCGCCCAGGAGCACGTGCCGGGCACCGTGCGCGCGCTCGACGCCTACGGCGAGGATGTCGCCACCGTGCTGATGCGCACGGCCGCCGAAACCGATGCCGACCTGATCGTGATGGGCACGAGCGGGCGGCACGGCCTGCGCAGGCTGCTGCTCGGCAGCGTCGCCGAATCGCTGCTGCGCGCGGCCGACCGGCCCGTGCTGCTGGTGCGGCACAGCGAGCCGGTCGCGCCGTCGGCTGCGTGACGTACGCGGGCGCGGCGCCGACGTATGGGCGGCTGTGGGCGGCGGCTGTCGCGCGGATCCGCCGGATGACGGCCTGACGAAACGGAAACGCACAACGCGCCGGCCGACGCTCGGCGTGTGAAAGCGACGGCCGTTTCTGTCGCACCGGCCGGGCGAGGGCAGTACACCCGATTGCGCCCCATGGGGGCAATCGCGTGCCCACGGTTGCATCCCGATGCGCAGTTCTGGCAGCATCGGCCGGTGTCCGCTTGTTCGCCGCGCGCATGGCCGCGGCGTTCGACCCAGCGGCATCCGGCGGCATGCGGTCGCGTTCGCGACGGGCGAAGCGATCCGGTGCGCCGGGTGTCCGGTTCCTTACCTTACCGACGTCATCCGCCATGCCGATTTCCGCTACCGACCTGATTCGCCAGTTCGACCTGCAGCCGCACCCCGAGGGCGGCTATTTCCGCGAAACCTACCGTGCGACCGATTCGGTCGTGCGTTCCGCCGACGGCGCGCCGCGCGCCGCGTCGACGGCGATCTATTACCTGTTGTGCGACGGCGCTTACTCGTCGTGGCATCGAATCCGTTCCGACGAAGTCTGGCATTTCTATGCGGGCGATCCGATCGAGGTATGGGTGCTCGACGAGCGCGACGGGTTGACGATCCACCGGCTGGGCAACCCGCTCACGCATCCGGGCACCGTGTTCCAGGCGGTCGTGCGGGCCGGGAGCTGGTTCGGCGCGCGCTGCGCGGCGCCGGAGCACGTCGCGCTCGTCGGCTGCACGGTGGCGCCGGGTTTCGAGTTCGCGGAATTCGAACTGGCCGACGCAGCCGCGCTGGCCGCCGCGTTTCCCGACTACGCGGAACACGTCGCGCGGCTTGCGCAGCGCCCGGACGCATGAGCGCGACAGCGGTGCCGGCAACCTCCTGAAGCCCGCGCCGAAGGCGCGGGTTCCGCGCGATCGCGGCCAAACCCGTTTAGAATGCCCGTCATGCACTGGTTGGCTGCGGACGTGCCGCGGCGGCCGCTGCCCAGCCGGTCCGACGGCCCTCGTCGCGCGGCCGCATGTCTTCCAGGAGCGCCGCCGTGTGGCACTTTCCCATCGCTATTCCATCGTCGCTCGGCCCGTGGGCCGTGTTCGCGAGCGTGTTGATCACGCAGCTCGGCGTGCCGGTGCCGGCCGTGCCGATGCTGATTCTCGGCGGCACGATGGCGGCAATGGGGCAGGCATCCTGGGTCAGCATGTTCGCGGCGGCGATCGGCGCGACGATGCTGGCCGATTCGCTGTGGTTCTTCATGGGCCGCACGCGCGGCCGGCGCCTGTTGAACGGCCTCGTGCGCTTCTCGCTGTCGCTCGACACCACGCTGCGTTTCGCGCGTAACGTATTCGAAAGGTACGGCGCGCCGCTGCTCGTGCTGTCCAAGTTCCTGCCGGGCCTCGGCCTCGTGTCGGCGCCGCTGCTGGGCACGACCGCGATCGGTGTCGGCGTGTTCCTGTTCTGGGATCTGGCCGGCGCGTCGCTGTGGGCCGCGTTCTGGCTGGTCGGCGGTGCGGCCATTCACGACCAGATCGTCCAGTTCGTGCTGTGGGTGCGCGCGAGCGGCGGCACGATCCTCGACGCGTTCCTCGCGATCTTCATCACGTTCCTGCTGTACCGCTGGGTGCGTCGCGTGCAGTTCCGCCGTTATCTCGCGCAGGTGCGCATCTCGCCGCCGCAACTCGTCGAGATGATGACGTCGGACGAGCCGCCGCTGATTTTCGACGCGCGGCCGAAGGCGATTCGCGAGCGCGAACCGTACCGGATCGCCGGCGCGGTGCCGGTCGATCTCGATTCGCCGGACCTGCTCGACCCCGAACTGCTGAAACGGCCGATCGTCGTCTATTGCGTGTGTCCGAACGAGGCCACCGCGAAGCGCCTGATCGCGAAGATGCAGCGGAAGAAGATGATCCACAACATCCGCGCGCTGAAGGGCGGCCTCGATGCGTGGGAAAAGCACGGCTACCCGGTCGAGCCGATGCCGGCCGATCTCGACGCGTCGCGTTATTTCGTGCGGCCGGAACACGGTGCGCTCGAAGGCGAATATACGGTGCGCGCGACGCTGTCCAAATAAATCCACGCGCGAGATACGCGCGCATTCGAATTCCGCCGTGGATTTCACCCGACACGATTTCCACGAAAATCGGCTGGCGCGAAACCGCTGATCCTCCATATAATCCCGCCTGCATATTGCGTGCGCATGATCGCGCACATTCGACGCGTATTCGTTCGCGCCGAAAGCGATTGATCCCGGCGCCGTCCGTTACGCGCTCAGCCGCGTCACACGGGCCGCACGGGCGTATTCCGTGAAAGGCCCGATCCGTTTTCCGGATTGTTCCGGAAAATACGGATAATCCGCGGCGATTCCCATCGGATTGACGCAGTATCCGTGTCGTTTCTTATTCGGAAAATGACGGCGGAGATTATTTCGTTTTCGGCATGCCGGGTTCGGCATGAACGGTCGCGCATTGATATCGACAATGACGGCGGCCCGTTCACGGCTGCCAGGAGACGGACTTGAAACAACCAGAAGACCAGTTGCACCGCGGGCTGGAAGAGCGGCACATCAACCTGATGGCGCTCGGCGCGACGATCGGCGTCGGCCTGTTCCTCGGCTCGGCCAGCGCGATCCGCGTCGCCGGTCCGGCCATCCTGCTGACCTACCTGCTGGGCGGCATCGCGATTTTCCTGATCATGCGCGCACTCGGCGAGATGGCGATCGCCAATCCCGTCGCCGGCGCGTTCAGCCGCTACGCGCGCGACTACCTCGGGCCGCTGGCCGGCTACCTGACCGGCTGGACCTACTGGTTCGTGTGGATCGTCACCTGCATGGCGGAAATCACCGCGGTCGGCGTCTACATGCACATGTGGTTCCCCTCCGTACCGAACTGGATCTGGGCGCTCGCGGCGCTGATGGCGATGGGCTCGGTGAACTTCATCGCGGTCAAGCTGTACGGTGAATTCGAGTTCTGGTTCGCGTTGATCAAGATCGTCACGATCGTGCTGATGATCATCGGCGGCGGGTTGATGATCGCGTTCGGCATCGGCAACGGCGGTGTCGCGATCGGCCTGTCGAACCTGTGGGCGCACGGCGGTTTCATGCCGAACGGCATCAACGGCGTGATCGCCGCGCTGCCGATCGTGATGTTCGCGTATCTCGGCGTCGAGATGCTCGGTCTCACGGCAGGCGAGGCGCGCAACCCGGAGAAGTCGCTGACGAAGGCCGTGAACTCGGTGTTCTGGCGCGTGCTGATTTTCTACATCGGCGCGCTGTTCGTGATCATGTCGCTCTATCCGTGGGATCAGATCGGCACGCAGGGCAGCCCGTTCGTGATGACGTTCTCGCGGCTCGGCATCCCGGCTGCCGCGGGCATCATCAACTTCGTCGTGCTGACCGCGGCGCTGTCGTCGTGCAACAGCGGCCTGTTCAGCACCGCGCGGATGCTCTACAACCTCGCGCAGCAGGGCCAGGCGCCGAGCAAGCTCGGCAAGGTCAACCGCAACGGCGTGCCGGTGTACGGCGTGATCGTCTCGGTCGCGCTGCTGCTGATCGGCGTGCTGCTCAACTATCTCGCGCCGCAGCACGTGTTCACGTGGCTCACGTCGGTGTCGACGTTCGGCGCGATCTGGACGTGGTGCGTGATCCTGATCGCGCAGATGCGCTTTCGCCGCACGCTGTCGGCCGACAAGATCGCGCGCCTGCCGATCCGCGTGCCGTTCTATCCGCTCGGTTCGTTCGTCGCCCTCGGTTTTCTCGTGCTGGTCGTCGTGCTGATGGCGTTCACGCCCGACACGCGCGTCGCCCTCGTGATCGGGCCGGTGTGGATCGTGCTGCTCGGCATCGCGTATGCACTGTTCTACGCGAACCGCCCGGCGGCATCGGTGCCGACGAAGTCGTAAGCGGCGCGGGCAGGGGCCCGCGCGACCCTTGATCGCGATCATGCACGCGCGGGCCGGACGTCCTATGCTGAACGCATCGATTGTCCGCGCTTCGCGTGACATCCCGCCGATCCCCGCGACCGCGGCGGCCGTCCGGCCGCCGCGCGCCGCTTCCGCGCGAAGCTCCCGTCGTCGTTCCGCGACGACGCGCACGCACGGAGGCCTTCGCCATGCAGCCTGCCCAGTCCATCCCGACGCTTGCGCGGATCGCGCTGGCCGTCGATCCGACGCCCGAATCGCTGTCCGCCGCACGCTACGCGCGCACGCTGTTGCGTCCCGGCATGCGATTGCGCATCGTCTGCGCAATCGACAACCCCCGCCTCGTATTGCCCGACATCCCGCGCATCGACGCGCTGCTGACGTCCGCGCGCGAGGACATGATGCGCGAAGCGCAGGCCACCAACGAGCGGATCGCCGCGCTGTTCGCCGATAGCGGGATCGAGGTCGAGCAGGCCATCGTCGATACGTCGGTGACGGGCGGCTCGGTGGCCGATGCACTGGTGAACGATACGTCGGAATGGCGCGCGGACGTGCTGATAGTCGGCGCGAATCCGCATCACGGGCTGCTGCGGCTCGTCGAAGGCGCGATGTCGGACACGCTGACGACACGCGCGCGCTGCGCGCTGCTGATCGTGCCGGCCGCCTATGCGCTGCCGTCGAATGGCGGCCTGCAGCGGCTGATGTTCGCGGTCGACGGCAGCGAGCCGTCGCTGCACGCAGTGCGCGTCGGGCTCGGCTTCGCGACGCCGACAACGTTGCTGTACGCGGCATACGTGATCGATCGCGCGGTTCGTCTGACGGATATCGTGCCGGTGCGCGCGCTCGAGGATGCCTATCGCGCGGAGGGCGAGGATGCACTCGCGAAGATCGGCCCGCTGTTCCATGCGACCGGGAACCCGACCAAGCGCGGTATCGTCGAAACCCGCCCGACCAGCGACGACGTCGCCCATGCACTGATGCGCGACGCCGTGCACTGGCGTGCCGAACTGCTGGTGGTCGGCACGCACGGCCGGCGCGGCATCGCCGCCTGGCTGATCGGCAGCGTCGCGCGTCGCGTGGCGCATCTCGCCCAGGTGCCCGTGCTGCTCGTGCGCGGTACCGAGTAAATCGCGCGGTGTCGAGATCGAAACCGGCCTGGTTTGATCTGCATCAGAAATGGCGCAAGTATCGCGTGAGACATTGACGGAACAACCGGCCGCGCGGCCGGTCTGTCGTGCATGCACCGCGCAGCCGCGCGAGCGTCGAAGGCCGTGATCGACGGTGCATTCACCGGCATCACATCATTTTCCGGAGCCGCGACGTGCGATGCACGGCGCGTCATCCGGCCGAGAACTCTCTGGCACGAGGGTAGGCAGCCGTCGGCTGCCTTGGAGGACGGGCGGGGTGCAAGTCACCCCGTCCGCTTTCCGCGTTGGTGTTGTCGTTGGCCCCGTCTGAAGTGCATTCCCCGCAGGAATCGTTGTCATTGCGACCGTGTGGAACGGCGCGTGGTGATGCGTGATGGCGCGCGGTTGCGCCGATGCGAAGCGGTGAAGGTCGCGGCAGGCTCACCGTTGCCGCGCCGTCGTCCTACAGGCTCGGCGTGCGGCAGGCGCTGCCGACGTTGCGCGGTGAGCAGCCATTGCACGGCCCCGTGCCGTGCCGGCCGCTTGCCCGCTCAGCCGGTGCGAAGCATCGACCGCAAGTCGTGTCGCCGGCCTGCGCCGCGGCGTACCCGCGGGCGCTGGCGCGCGACGTGCAGCGGCGCGCATAGGCCGCATGTACGGTTGCGCAGGCGGTTTGCATGCGGCCAGCCGGGGCGCGCCTTGCGGCGTGCCTCGACCGCGGCCGGCGCGTCGGGTGCGGCCCGTGCGCACAGTGCCGCGGCGAACCGTTGCAACGCGAGAACCGAGCCCGCGACGCTCTGGTACTTCTCGCGGCCGATCTGCCCGTCGAGCGTGACGAGCAACCCGGCTTCGCGAGCAAGTGCAAGCAAGGTGTCGATATCGTCCGACGGACGGTTGCCGGCCGGCACGGCCTGGGCGGGCAGGGCGCGTGCGTTGCCCGACGCGCGCCGTTGGCCGTCCCGGCCCGGTAAGTTGCGATGTGCCATGGTTGGTCTCCTGCGCCAAGCCCCGCATGCCGGCTCGACGGCCGGCTGAGCGATGACCTGTATGAACGTTTCGTCCATGTCACCAGTATCGTGGGGCGCCAGTACGCTGCCAAGCAGCGTGCGCTGAACTCGCTGTCAGGGATTGCGCGGTGCGTATCGGAATCCGCTGACACGCAGGGCGCCCGATCGGCCGTCCGGGCGACGATCCGGCTCGTTCGTTCCGACGAATGGCCGGCGCGTGGCGCAGCGCGCTTGACGCATGATTTCGGCCGGTCTAAGTTCGCGGATGCATCGGCGTCGAGCAGCGTCCCATCGTTCGCCCGCCAGCCGGTGCCGCGCCCCGGGGTGGCGTGGCAGGTTTCCAGTCTCGTTCGCGGGCCGTTTGCGCCGCGAATCTTGCGCGGCCGGTTCGGGGACGGATCGGCACGACGGCACGCAACGTGCCGTTGATCGCGCGCAAACACGCGCCGGCGCATCGCACGCCGCGCGGCCGTTCAGTCTTTAAGCTTCCAGTACCTTCTTCTTTTCGTTCCTCGACCGTCAGGAGTCTGTCGATGTCCAAGGACAGTTTGCTCGATTCACTTAAGGAAGCCGCCAGGCAGCGCGCGATCGGTGCGGATCAGTTGCGTGCGATGCTCGACGACGAAGTGCGCGTATTGTCGTCCGACGCGCGGGTGCACGATTACATCCACGTGTTCGCGATCCGGCACCTGCGCGAACGGATGCGCCGGCAGGACGAGCTCGACAACGACACGCGGGCCGACGGGCCGCCCGCGGAAGCCGATCCACGGCCGGGCCATCGCCTGTGACGGGCGCGCGCCGCGACCGATGACACGGGCGCGGCGCGATCCGTCGCCGCGCCACTGCCGGGTTCCAATCGACACGCATGCATCCGTCGACCGAGAACCGGCCTGTCTCGACCTCCTTTTCGACGCCTCCTGCCCACGCTCGCAGGTACCGTCGTCGCGTCCCGGCGGCGTGAGCGCGCGTCGCAGGACCGCGCAGTCATCCTGACGATTCGCCGACGATCCGCTGACGATCGGCATTGCGTTTTGTCAGACGTTTCACTGAATTGTCACAGTGGCCTCAAGTAAGCGGCGCGATTGCCGTTTACCCGGTGAATTCGTCCACCGGGCGTTCGCGCTCCCTTACCGAGTCGTTGCCATGTTCTCGTCCATCCGCGCCCGCATTCTCGCCGCGTGCGTCGCCATCGTCGTATTCGCGCTCGTCGCCACCACGCTCATCAACTACTTCATCGCGCGCTCGTACAACGACGACGCGATCGACCGCAACCTGACCTCCGTCGCGAGCGGACACGTGGTCGGGATCGCCGACTGGGTCGCCACCCGGAGCCGGATGATCGCGTCGCTGCAGGATGCCGCGCTGACGCCCGATCCGCTGCCGGTGTTCAAGCAGATGGCCACGGCCGGCGGCTTCACGAACGTCTACGCGGGCTATGCCGACAAGGCGTTCCACTTCTCCGACCCGACCGGCATCCCGCCCGACTACGATCCGACCGGCCGCCCGTGGTACAAGCAGGCCGCGCAGGCCGGCAAGCCGGTCGTCACGCCGCCTTACGTCGATGCCGGCACGGGCAACCTCGTCGTCACGTTCGCGGTGCCGATCCTGCGTGACGGTACGCTGAAGGGCGTCGTCGCCGCCGACGTCGCGATGGACACCGTGATCGCGAACGTGAAGTCGATCCACCCGACGCCCGCAAGCTTCGGGATGTTGATCGACAGCAGCGGCCATGTGGTCGCGCACCCGGACCCGAAGCTCACGCTGAAGCCGGTCGCCGACGTGTCGCCCGAACTCGGCGCGACGAACGGCGCGACGATCGCGGCCGCGACCGCGCCGGTCGAGGTGAGCGTCGGCGGCGACGCGAAGCTGGTGCGCGCGCGCCCCGTGCCGGGCACCGACTGGTACGCGCTGGTGCTGCTCGACAAGTACGAGGCGACGGCCGGGATGCGCTCGCTGCTGACCGCTTCGCTGATCACGCTGCTCGTGATCGTCGGCGTCGCGTCGCTGATCATCGGCGCGATCACCGCGACTGCGTTCCGCCGCCTGTCGCAAGTGCGCCAGGCCATGGCCGCGATCGGCTCGGGCGCCGGCGACCTGACGCAGCGCCTGCCGGCCGACGGCCGTGACGAAGTGGCCGACATCGCACGCTCGTTCAACAGCTTCGTCGACAAGCTGAACGACGTGATGCGCGAGATCCGCGATGCGAGCGAATCGGTGCGCACGGCCGCGAACGAGATCGCGGCGGGCAACCAGGACCTGTCGTCGCGCACGGAATCGGCGGCGGCGAGCCTCGAGGAAACGGCCGCATCGATGGAAGAGATCACCGCGACCGTCGGCCAGTCGGCGGCAGCCGCCGGCCAGGCCGACGAACGCGCGGCAGCCGCGTCGCGGATCGCGTCGCACGGCGGTGTGGTGGTGTCGGACGTCGTCGCGACGATGGAGAAGATCGAGGAAGCGTCGGGCCGGATCGGCGACATCATCGGCGTGATCGACGGGATCGCGTTCCAGACCAACATCCTCGCGCTGAACGCGGCCGTCGAAGCGGCGCGCGCGGGCGAGCAGGGCCGCGGCTTCGCGGTGGTCGCCCAGGAAGTGCGCAGCCTCGCGCAGCGCAGCGCGCAGGCCGCGCGCGAAGTGAAGGTACTGGTCGAATCGACGGTCGCGAGCGTGTCGGCCGGGTCCGGGCAGGTGCGTCAGGCCGGCGATACGATGCGCGAGATCGTCTCCAACGTGTCGAACGTGACGACGATCATCTCCGAGATCACGCACGCGGCGAACGAGCAGACGCGCGGCATCCAGGAGGTGAATCGCGCCGTGACGCAGCTCGACGAAATGGTGCAGCAGAACGCGGCGCTCGTCGAACAGTCGACCGCCGCCGCGACCGCACTGCAGTCGCAGGCGAACGCGCTCGCGACCACGGTCGGGCGGTTCAAGGTCGCGTAATTCATGTTGCGCACCGCGCAACCGCGGCATGCGGTGCGCGGGCGACACGGCCGCGCCGCTCAGGTGCGGCCGTTGTCGCGCATCAGCGCGAGCCGGTTGTAGAGCGTTTTCAGGCTGATGCCGAGCGCTTTCGCGGCGCGCGGCTTGTTGCCGTCGAAGTGGCGCAGCGTCGCCGCGATGAAGCGCTGCTGCGCATGGTGCAACGTCGCGCCGAGCGGCAGCGCCATCGTGTCCTCCGACAGACGCTCGGGCGGCACCGCGGGCTTCGGCAGCGTGACGTCGATGCCTTCGTCCGACAGGATGTACGCGCGCTCGATCGTGTTGTGCAGCTCGCGGACGTTGCCGGGCCACGAATACGCGCGCAGTGCCGCGATCGCCGCGTCGGTCAGCCGCTTGTGCGCGCGGTGCCGCGCGTTGAGCGCGTCGACGAACTCCAGCGCGATCGTCTCGATGTCGCTGTCGCGCTGGCGCAGCGGCGGCACGTACAGCGCGAACGCGGCGAGGCGATAGAACAGGTCCTCGCGCAGCCGGCCGTCGCGCACGGCTTCGGCCGGGTTGTGGCGCGTGGCCGACACGATGCGCACGTCGAGCGGAATCGGCTCCGTGCCGCCCACCCGGACGATCGCATTCGATTCGAGCGCCCGCAGCAGCTTCACCTGCAGCGACGCGGGCATTTCCGCGATCTCGTCGAGCAGCAGCGTGCCGCCGCGCGCGGCTTCGAAGAAACCTTCCCGCTGCGCGATCGCGCCGGTAAAGCTGCCCTTCTCGTGCCCGAACAATTGCGATTCCGCGATATCGGGCGGAATCGCGCCGCAGTTCACGGGCACGAACGGGCCGTCGCGCCGGGCACTGAGATCGTGCAGCCGGCGCGCGACGATATCCTTGCCGACCCCGCTTTCGCCGGCAATCATCACGCTGGCGCGGGTCGGTGCAATTTTTTCGATGCGGCCGAGCAGCGTGCGCATCGCGGACGAGCGGCCCGACAAACGGCGGCCGTCTGCACGCTGCTTCGAACGGTTTGCGGTATCTCCCATCGGCATTAGCGGGTCGTTTTGAAAATCGGCATCACCCGTTCCGTTGATTGCAATATTTATCATCGACAGCGAAACGACCACGAAGGTGCCGAGGAATAGAAATTTCCAATGTGCGTGGCGGGGGCGGAAGAAACAGGCCATCGATTCACGGCACGAATCGCGGCACTTCCGAGGTTCAGGCGGACATCGGTGCTTTTTTACAGCGCTCCGATGAAAAAGACGGTCGCGACGCCTTGCGTCGATGCGTACCCCGATACCGGCCGGCGCCCGACCGGCCGCGGCCTTCGGAGCAGCCCGGCAGGCTGGCGCCGGCCGGCCGCCTGAAGCACGCATCGGGCATGTCGCTTGCGGGTGCCATCAGGCTCGCCCGGCACGCTCGACGGCAGGCTGGTCGACAAGCGGCATGACGCCGTGCGACGGGAGCCGGCGCGAGGCAAGGATGCAATGAGGACCCTGACCCGTGAGCTGTTACGGCAGGGTGCATGGGTCGTGCTGGCCGTCGGGCTGGCGTCCGCGCTGCAGGCGTGGACGGTTCGCGTCGTCGGCGGGCACGCGCCATTTGCGCCGCTGCCTTTCTATGCAGGCGTTGCGGCCGTCGCATGGCTGGCGTCGTTCGGCGGCGGCCTGGTCGCGGCCGCCGCGAGTGTGGCCGTGATCTCTGCGCTCTGGTGGCGCAACGCGCCGCTGGCCACGCTGCTCGAGCAGGCCGGCGCGTTCGTCGCGATCAGCTTCGTCGAGTGCGTGCTCGTGATGGCCGTGAAGCCGCTGCTCGCAAGCGATCGTCTCCGCGAATTCCATGACGACGGCGACGCCGGCGCTCGCGAGCCGCATGGCGAGCCTTCGCCGGCCGCGCGCGTGCCCGTACCCGACGACGGCCTGCTGCGCCGGGTGGTCGACGCGTCGCCCGACGCGATCGTCGGCGTCGATACCGCACACCGGATCACGAGCTGGAACCCGGCCGCGCGACGGATCTTCGGCATCGATGCGGCGCAGGCCGCCGGGCTCGACGTCGCCGAGTTGATCGCGCCGCGCTGGTTGCGGCGGCATCCGCTGTCCGGATCGTTCGCGACGCTACGTGCGCCGGTCGGTCCGTTCGACGTGCTCTGCGTGCGACGCGACGGCGGCCGCTTTCGTGCGACTTTCGCCGCGTCGCCGATCGTCGATGCGCGGGGCGATTGCACGGGGCTGTCGATGACGCTGCGCGACGCGCACGAACGGCGCCGCGGCGAACGGCGCAACATGCGCTCGCTGCGCGGTGCGCGCGACGCACGCGCACAGGCGGACGCGTCGAACCGGCTGAAGGACGAACTGCTGGCCACGGTGTCGCACGAACTGCGCACGCCGCTCAACGTGATCTACGGCTGGGTCGAGGTACTGCGCAACGTCGACGGCGACGGGCTCGCGCAACAGGCGGTCGACGCGATCGACCGCAGCGCGCGGTCGCTGTCGCACATGGTGGCCGACCTGCTCGACGCGTCGTCGCTCGCGACGGGCCGATTGCGCCTCGAGCGCGTGCCGGTCGATCTCGTGCGGATCGTGCGCGATGCCATGCGGGAACTCGACGCGACGGCGCAGGCGAACGGGCTCGACCTCTCGACGAAATACGAAATGGCGACCTGCGTGATTCCGGCGGATCGCGAGCGCGTGCGCCAGATCCTGTCGAACCTGCTGTCGAACGCGATCAAGTTCACGCCGTCCGGCGGCCGCGTCGTCGTGTCGCTGACCCGGGCGGGCGAGCGTGTGCGGCTGTCGGTCGCCGACACGGGGCAGGGTATTGCGCCGGAATACCTGCCGCATCTGTTCGAGACATTCAGCCGGCCCGAACGCGCATTCGCATCGCCGAGGCGCGGCCTTGGGCTCGGCCTGTCGATCGTGCGCAACATCGCGCAACTGCACGGCGGCGAAGTCGTCGCGACGAGCGCGGGCACCGGGCGCGGGACGACCGTCACGGTCACGCTGCCGACCCGGTGGGATGTCGACGATCCTGCCGAGGACCTGCTGCACGCGGCGGGCACGCCGGATACGGTGGCGCTCGACGGCCGGCGCGTGCTCGTCGTCGACGACGACGCGACCTCGCGCGCGAGCCTCGCCGCGGCACTCGAAACGATGGGCGCGCAGGTGTCGACCGCGCAATCGGGGCACGACGCACTCGAAGCGGTGGAACAGGATGCGCCGAACGTCGTGCTGTCGGATCTCGCGATGGCCGACGGCGACGGTTTCTGGCTGCTCGACCGCATCCGTCATTTGCCGGGCGGCAGCGGACATCTGCCCGTCGTCGCGGTCACGGCGCACGCCGGCAACGCCGACCGGCACCGCGTGATGGCCGCCGGCTTCGACGCGTATCTGTGCAAGCCGGTGGACATGCCGACGCTGGCGAGCGTGATCGCCGATGTCGCGCCGGATGCCGGGCACGATCGGAACCCGCATGACCGGTAGCGGCGGATAGCCGGGGCATCGGGCGATATCGACGTGCAGGTTCGCCATCGCGCGGCCGAACCGACGGGCAGCGTACCCGACGAGCGACAGCACACGACGTCGACGGCGTGAGCCGCGTGCTCGACAGGCGGCAGATCCGCCGGAAGCAACGTGAGGCACCGGCAAAGCACCGGGCCGGTCGCGCGCCGCGTGCGCGCGGCCCGGTCCGGTACTTTGCCGGGCAGGAGGGATCGACATGGACACCATCATTGCCGGCCGTTTTTCGACGCTCGAGCAGGCGCAACATTGCGCGGAGCAACTGCGCGGCCACCTCGTGCATCGGGACGACGTGAAAGTCTTCTTTCTCAATCCGCCCGGGCAGCACGCGCTGTTCTGGCTCGGCGGCGACGCGTATGCGGATTCCGCCGCGCGGCCGGGCGGGAAGGGCGCGCTGGCGGGTGTGGCGATCGGGGCGATTGCCGGGCTGGCCGGAGCCGCGCTGCTCCACGTGGGCGGATTCCATTCGCCGCATGCATGGGTCGGTGTGCCGCTGGTCGGTGGTTACGTCGGCGCGTTGTGCGGCGCGCTCGGCAAGATGCGCGGCGATGCGCCGGAGGGCCGCGGCGCGCTGCAGCAGTGCGAGAACGGTGTCGTGCTCGCCGCGCATGTGACGCGACGCACGAGGGTGTTCGCCGAGCGGACGATGCTCGCCGCCGGCGCGCTGTCGGTGGAACGAACCGAGGGGGCGTGGCGGCACGGCGCGTGGACCGATTTCTTCACGTCGTCCCGTCGCCCGGCGTGACGGGAGCCCGCGCAACCGGCCCGTGCCGTCGCGACACACGGAGGTCGAGATGAAAGCGAACCGAACCCGCCGGCCGGTGGCGATCGTGCTGGCCGCGACCGTCGGCCTGCTGGCCGCCGCGTTTCCGCCGGCCCAGGCGTCGCCCGCTTCGTCGGCGCAGGTCGGGCCCGGTGTGATCCGCCCCGGCACGACGGCCGACGAGGCCGGCATGACGCAGCGGCCGACCGGTATCGATGCCGAGTTCGTCGACAAGGCCGGCATGATCGGCAAGGTGGAGCGGCAGGCCAGCCAGCTCGCGCTCGACCGCTCGTCGAACCCGGACGTGAAGGCGTTCGCGCGCCGGATGCTCGACGATCATCGACGGATCGCCGGCGAATTGCAGCAACTCGGGGCGGCCAAGGGCCTGCCGGTGCAGTCGCGGATGCTCGTCGATCCGGCCGTCACGGCATTGAGAACCAGGGAGGGGCGTGCGTTCGACACGGCCTATGTCGCGCTGGCGGGCCCGCGCGCGCATGAAGCGGCGATCCGGCTCTACGAAGCAGAGGCACGGAACGGCCGCGATCCGCAGCTTCGCGCGTTCGCGGCCAACACGCTGCCGATGCTCAACGCGCATCTGGCAGCCGCTCGGCAACTCGAGCGGTCGGTGGCGGCCGCGCACTGACCGGCGATCGCGTTACCGCTTGCCGCCTTCCGGGCCTTCCGGCGACGCCTCGTACGGCGGCGAGTCGAGCGCCGTTTCGCCTTCCTCGATGAGCCAGTACGGCGAACTGCCGTAGTACGCGTGCAGCGCCTCGGCCCAGTCCGGATCGGCCATTGCCGGCCAGCGATTCCTGTCGAAGCCGGGGGCTTCGCGCACCCGTTCGGTGGCCACGGGCAGCACGAAGCATTGGCGCTCGACGTCGAGCACGAGTACGTTCCACGGCACCGCGAGCAGCTTGTCGCCGATCCCCGGCCGACCGCGTGACGAAACGACCGCATACGCGACGCGGCCGGAACGCACGTCGAGCATGATGTCGTCGACCTGGCCGATGTCGTCGCCGTCCATCGTCAGCACGCGATCGCCTTCGAGCGTGCGGGCGGCCATCACGTCGGGCCCCGGCCCGCCGCCGGCCGTGCGGCGGTCGTCGCCGACGATGCGCGTGGCGTCGCGCGACGGTCTGTCGGTTGTCATCGAACACCTCCTGGTCGAAGCGGCACCTGGGCGGGTCGCCGATATGAACGGCGCCGGTCAGCGCCGGCGCGGCAGCGACACGTCCTCGAGCGTATTGGCCAGTTCGTCGCGCTCGGGGCCGCCCGCGCGCGTCGCGATGTCGCCGAGCGACACCATGCCGACCAGCCGCCGGTGACGGTCGAGTACCGGCAATCGATGCAGCTGCACGTCGGCCATCCGCTGCTGGACGTCGCCGACACCGTCGTCCTCGACACACCATTGCACGGGCCTCGACGCAACCGCCTGCACCGGCGTATCGAACGAATGGCCGTGCGACAGCCCGCGCACTGCAAGGTCGCGGTCGGTCACGATCGCGACGAGTTCGTCACCGTCGCAAACGGGCAGTACGCCGATATCGAAGCGCCGCATCAGCTCGGCCGCGTGGCGAATCGTGTCGGTCGGCGCGACGCACACCACGTCGCGCGACATGATCTCGGTGACGCGATACATGAAGCCTCCTTCGTGAGCGGGACGATGTGCAAGCAGATGGCGTGCCGCGCGCGTACCGCAAACGCCGGGGCACACGCCGGGCCTCGACGGCCGTGCGACGGAGAAATTTGCCAGCCCGCTTGTACATCTTCCACGGCGCAAGCCGCGAACGGGCCGGACAGGGTGTCAGTGGCCGATGCCCGTCATCGCGACGATCACGAGCACCACTGCGCTTTCGATTGCCGCCAGCGCCGCGACGCCGGCGGCGCCGCTGATTTCATGCCATCTGCGTTCAAGGCGTTTCATCAGATCAACTCCGGATTGCTCCGGCGCACCGCTGCACCGCCGCGCAGCGCGAGCCGGGTGCCGCCGTCAGCCGTGATCGCGGGGCGGGGAAGGAACGTGCGGCGCGCGGCGTTCGTGCTCGCCGGACGGCCTGGCAGGGTCGATACGGGTCGCGCCGCCAACGGCGGGCGGGTCGCTGGCCGGAAACGTCTCCTCGAGTCCCTCGTCGATGCGCTCCTCCGTCTTGTCTTTCGACGGCGGGCGCGACGTGGCGAGCCAGAGCAGTCCGGCAGCCGGTGGCACGGCGTGGTGGCGGCCGGGGGCGTGAGCGGTCATGGTCGAACCTCCTTGATGGCGATTGAAGGCGCAAGCGCCGTGCCCGTCATGTATCGGCGGCACGGTGCTTGCGCGCCGGGGGCGGCGGACGGGGTGCGGCCACGAGGCACGCGCCGTCGGCGGGAACGAGAGGACAACGTGATGGATGCATCCAGGGAAAGGATACGTTACGACGCGAACGTGTGCGGCGGCGATTTCGGTCACGTGCGCGAGCGCTTCGACACGTGGAAACGCGAATCGCTGGTCTACCGGCCCGAGCGGCGCATGTTCGACGGCAAGGACGAGGTACGCGAACTGAACCGCACCGTCTACGACGGCCCGGAGCGCGCGCAGCGGGCGCTGTCCGACCCGTACGCGCTCGCGGTGCAGCTGACCGCGGAAGGACGCACGATGTGGCTGGTGATGGCGGCCTACGACGACTGAGCGAAGCCGTCGACGTTCGCGGCGCGACAGCAGGCATGCTGCTTGCGCGCTCGCCGCGCCATCGAAATGCGCACGCCGCCGCGCAGGAGCGACATGAATATGCCATCCATGCTGCACCGCCCCGAGCCGACGACTCCCGACGTCAACCCGGACCCGCCGCCGCCCGGACACGACGATCCGGTCGACCCGCCGGTGCCTGACGGGCTACCGCAGGGCGACCCGCCGTCGAACCCGCCGCCGATGCGGATGCCGGGCGGAAGCGGTGCACCGCGACCGGCCGCGCGAACCTTGAAAAGGAGGACCGTCATGGACATTCACGTGCAATCGCCAGACAAGCGCGCGATCGCTCAGGTGCTGGGCCGCTATTTCGAATCGCGTTCGCTGCGCTATCACATCGAGGAACTGCCGGGCGGCGTGCTGCAGATCGGCTATCGCGCCAGCGGCCGCCCGGCTGCCGTCACCGTGTCGTTCGACGATGCCGCGTACGACACCTATACGCACTGGGATGCGAGCCAGAAGCAGCTGGCGCTCGGTCGGCTCGCCGACGGCTTCTCGCGGATGATGTCGTCACGCAGCCCGGCCGCGCTGGCCGGTGACTATCACGTCGAACGATTCTGATTCGTCCCTGCCACGCCGCTCGATCCCCATGCAGGGCAAAGTGCCCGCGCGCAGCGGGCGCTTTGCGTCTGCGTGCGCGTCGCGTAGGATGTCCGTTAATTCAGCACACGCTACGTTCGCGCCGCAGCCTGGCAGCCGCTGCGGCCGAAGAGGCGCGATGCGCTTTCCTTCAGGTTCGTTTCGCGCAACCGACGGAGACCACCTTGGCCACAGTTGCTCGCCTGTTGCTGTCACCCGGCGCACGCCGGTTCGTTTCCGGCCTGTCGGCGTGCGCGGCGCTTGCCGCGGCCGGCACCCGCGATGCGTCGGCCCAGACGCCTTCGCCGCTCGGCGAGTGGCAATACTCGGCGGGTGTGCCGCTCGAAAAACTGTTCGACCCGAACATTTCCACGTGGAATATCAGCGTGGGCGCCGCGATGACGCTGCAGCCGCGCTATGCGGGCTCCGACCGCTATCGCGTGATGGGCGGCCCGAACCTCGACATCCGCTATCGCGACCTGTTCTTCCTGTCGACGGGCGAGGGGCTCGGCGCGAACGTGCTGCGCGGGCCGAACTGGCGCGTGAGCCTGTCCGTCGGTTACGACCTCGGGCGCCGCTCGGCCGACGATATCCAGCACCTGAACGGCCTCGACAACATCAACGCGGCGCCGGTGATGAAACTGGCGGCCGATTACGTGATCTCGAAGGAGTTTCCACTCGTGCTGCGCGCGGATATCCGGCGCAGCATCGGCGGCTCGAACGGCTGGGTCGGCGATTTCTCCGCGTACATGCCGCTGCCGGGCAGCAACGAGCATTTCTTCTGGTTCGCGGGGCCGACCGTGTCGTTCGCCGATTCGCGCTACATGAACAGCTGGTTCGGCGTGAACCAGGCGGCCGCCGCGCGTTCGGGGCTGCCGGCGTATTCGTCGGGGGCCGGGATCAAGTCATACGGTGCGGGCGTGACCATGGCCTGGTTCGTGAACAAGCACTGGTTCATCACGATCGACGGCGCGATCGAGCAGCTCGTCGGCCGCGCCGCGCGCAGCCCGATCACGCAGCAGTCGACCAACGGCGTATTCGACATGTCGGTGAATTACCAGTTCTGAGCGCGGCCGGGCAGCAAGCGAGGCGTTCGGGGCAGCGGCATTTCCCGTCACATTTGATATGATTCCGACCTGTACAAATGTACAGTGATCAATCCCCGTGACGCCTGCTTCGCCGACGCCCCCGGCGTTTTACTACCTGACCAATTTCGAACGCGCGCTGGCCTGGCTCGGCGCGCGTTACGACGACCTGTTCGATGCGCACGAGCACGCGTTCGTCCGGCAGTTCGCCGCGCTGCCGCAGGCGTCGCGCGCGCTGCTCGTCCGGATGCTGATGCGCAACGGGTCCGATTTCCGCGCGAGCAAGCTCGTGTACGACGAAATCGGCTGCGCGCTCGACGCGGCCGCGCCGCTCGTCGAACTCGGCTGGGTCGATCCGGCCCCCGCGCTGACGCTCGACGAACTGTTCGCACTGTCGACCAAAGCCGATCTGCTGCGTATCTTCCCGGCACTCGCCGCGCATGCGGGTGAGCGCAAGCCCGAGTGGCTCGAACGGCTGCGGCCCGCGCACGACATCGCGCAACCGCTCGACGCGTGGTGCGCGCAGGCCGGCGACCGCGTGCTGCGTGTGACGGTCGGCGCGCTGTGCGACCGGCTGCGCCTGATGTTCTTCGGCAATCTCCACCAGGACTGGAGCGAATTCGTGCTCGCCGATCTCGGCGTGTTCCAGTACGAAAGCGTGCCGATCGCGCCGTCGTCGCGCGCGTTCCAGCAGCGCGGCGACGTCGACGCGTATCTCGCGCTGCAGACGTGCCGCGATGCGCTCGACGCATGGCCCGACGATCTGCCGTTCGACGACCTGGTGCACGCGATCGACGCGGTCGGCTGCGCGCAGCCCTGGCTCGCGACGCGTCGCGCGAAGCTGCTGTTCGCACTCGGGCAGACGTGCGAGCGCCGGGCCGACTGGGCCGGCGCGCTCGACGCGTATGTGCGCAGCGCCTGGCCCGGCAGCCGCCATCGGCGCATCCGCGTGCTCGAACGCTGCGGGCGTGACGACGATGCGCTCGCGCTGGCGCTCGAGGCGCGCGGCGGTTTCGAGAGCGACGAGGAGCGCCAGCGTGTCGAGCGCATGCTGCCGCGCCTGCAGCGCCGGCTCGGCCGGCGCGTCGAACGCGCGGCCCCGGCGGCGGACGTGCCGCGCGAAACGCTCGTGCTCGCGCGCCCCGATGCGTTTGTCAGTGTCGAATTCGCGGTGCGCGACCATCTCGCGCAACCGGCTGCGCCGGTCCATTACGTCGAAAACACGCTGATCAATTCGCTGTTCGGGCTGCTGTGCTGGGAACCCGTGTTCGCCGCGGTACCCGGCGCGTTCTTCCATCCGTTCCAGCGCGGCCCGGCCGACCTGCACGCGCCCGATTTCGCCGCGCGCCGTGCTGACGCATTCGCCGCGTGCTTTGCGCAACTCGATTCGGGCGCTTATCGCGAGACGATTCGCCGGCATTTCGCGACGAAGGCGGGGCTGCAATCCCCGTTCGTGTTCTGGGGCGTGCTGAGCGACGCACTGCTCGACGAGGCGCTTGCGTGCCTGCCGCCGGAGCATCTGCGGCTGTGGTTCACGCGCCTGCTCGCGGATATCCGCAGCAACCGTTCGGGGCTGCCCGATCTCGTCCGCTTCTGGCCCGGCGAGCGCCGCTACGAACTCGTCGAGGTGAAAGGCCCCGGCGACCGCCTGCAGGACAACCAGACGCGCTGGCTCGCATACTGCGTCGCGCACGGCATTCCGGTGCGCGTGATCGATGTCGAATGGGCCGGCGCGGACGTCGTGCCCGTCGAAGCGGCGGGCCTGTCCGCATGAGCTACGTCGTCGCGGTGCGGGCGATGTGCGAGTTCACCGCGCGGCGCGGCGATCTCGACCTGCGCTTCACGCCCGCGCCCACCGCGCTCGAAGGCATCGCCGGCCACGGCGCGGTCACGTCGAACCGCGGTGCTCGCTACGAAACCGAGATCGCGCTAACGGGCACGTGGGGCACGCTCACCGTGCGCGGCCGCGCGGACGGCTACGATCCGGCGGCGAACCGCCTCGAGGAAATCAAGACCTTCCGCGGCAGCCTCGACGCGATGCCCGCCAACCACCGCGCACTGCACTGGGCGCAGGCGAAGGTCTACGCGCACCTGATGTGCGACGCGCGCGGCCTCCGGGAAATCGACGTCGCGCTCGTCTATTTCGACATCGTGTCCGAGCGCGAGACGGTGCTGACGCAAACGCTGGGGGCGGCAGAACTCGCGGCGTTCTTCGCCGAGCAGTGCGCGTGCTTCGTCGGCTGGGCCGAACGCGAGACGGCGCACCGCGCGGCGCGTGACGCGGCGCTGCGCGCGCTCGCGTTTCCGCACGGGCAGTTCCGCAGCGGTCAGCGCGAGCTGGCAGTGGCCGTCTATCGCGCGGCCCGCGACGATCGTTGCCTGATGGCGCAGGCGCCGACCGGCATCGGCAAGACGCTCGGCACCGTGTTTCCGCTGCTGAAGGCCTGCGGCGAGGGCGAGCTCGACCACGTGTACTTCCTGACCGCGAAAACGCCCGGCCGCGCGCTCGCGCTCGAAGCGGCGGCGACGCTCGGCGCCGGCACGCCCGCGCTGCCGCTGCGCGTGCTGGAACTCGTTGCGCGCGACAAGGCGTGCGAGCATCCCGACAGTGCGTGCCACGGCGAGTCGTGCCCGCTCGCGAAGGGTTTCTACGACCGGCTGCCGGCCGCGCGCGACGCGGCGATCGAGGCCGGGCTGCTCGACCGCGACACCGTGCGCGCGGCCGCGCTCGCGCACGACGTCTGCCCGTATTACCTGTCGCAGGAGCTCGCGCGCTGGTCCGACATGGTGATCGGCGACTACAACTACTACTACGACGGCAGCGCGATGCTGCACACGCTCGCGCAGCAGAACCAGTGGCGCGTCGGCGTGCTCGTCGACGAAGCGCACAACCTGCTCGATCGTGCGCGCAAGATGTACAGCGCATCGCTCGATCCGTTCGCATTCGCGGCCGCGCGCGAGGCCGCACCCGCCGTGCTGCGCAAGGCCTTCGACCGGCTCGCCCGCGCGTGGGGCACGGTCAACCGCGCGCAGGCCGAGCGTTATGCCGCGTATCCGGAGATACCGGGCCCGATCGTGTCGGCGTTGCAGAACCTCGTCGCGGCGGTCGGCGAGCACCTGGCCGACGCGCCGCGCGCGAACGGCGACGCGCTGCTGCGGTTTCATTTCGAGGCGATCCAGTTCGGCGTGCTTGCCGAAGCGTTCGACAGTGCGTCGATCTTCGACGCGACGCTGCACGGCGAACCGATGCCGCGCCAGCCGGCGCTCGACGGCGTTGCGTCGGCCGGCCGCCGGCGCCGCGTCCAGTCGACGCTGTGCGTGCGCAACGTGATTCCGGCCGGCTTTCTCGCGCCGCGCTACGAAGCCGCGTGCGCGACCGTGCTTTTCTCGGGCACGCTGAGTCCGTTTCATTTCTACCGCGACACGCTCGGGTTGCCCGGCGACACGGGCTGGCTCGACGTCGACGGGCCGTTCCGCGCCGAGCAGCTGACGGTGCGCGTCGCGAGCCACGTGTCGACCCGCTGGCGCGACCGCGACCGGTCGCTCGAACCGATCGTGGACCTGATCGCCGCGCAATATGCGACGCGGCCCGGCAACTACCTCGGGTTCCTGAGCAGCTTCGACTATCTGGGGCGCGTGGTCGCGCTGATGCAGGCACGGCACCCGGACGTGCCCGTCTGGGCGCAGGCGCCCGGCATGACCGAAGGCGAGCGCGACGCGTTTCTCGCGCGCTTCGACGCGGGCGGGCGCGGCGTCGGCTTCGCGGTGCTGGGCGGGGCGTTCTCGGAAGGCGTGGACCTGGTCGGCGAGCGGCTGATCGGCGCGTTCATCGCGACGCTCGGGCTGCCGCAGGTCAACGACGTCAACGAGCAGATGCGGCGTGCGATGGACGCACGCTTCGGCAACGGCTACGACTACATGTACCTGTATCCGGGCTTGCAGAAGGTCGTGCAGGCGGCCGGGCGCGTGATCCGCACCGAGCACGACGAAGGCGTCGTGCATCTGATCGACGACCGCTACCGGCGGCGGGAGGTGCGCGATCTGCTGCCGCGGTGGTGGCGGATCAAGTGACGGGGGCGCTCCGACGCGTCGCTACAGCACGTTGAGCATCGCGAGCGCGGTTTCCTGCAGGTGCGGCAGGACGCGCCGCACGGCCGCGTCGGTCGTCTCCGCGCCGATCGGCATGTTCGTGCTCAGCGCGGCGACCACTTCGCCGTGACGGTTCTTCAGCGGCACCGCGATGCCGCGCACGCCGACCTGCAATTGCTGTTCGATCGCCGCGAAACCGGCGTCGCGTGCCTGGTCGACCTGTTCGAGCAGGCGCGCCTTGTTGGTGACCGTGTGCGGCGTGAACGGCGGCAGTTCGGTGTCGTCGAGCCACGCGCGCACGGCTTCGCGATCGGGATGATGGGCGAGCAGCACGACGCCCGGCGACGTGAGCGGCGCCGGCACGCGCGCGCCGAGCACGAAGCCGGTCGTCATCACGCGCGACACGCCGTTGCGCGCGATGAACACGAGCTCCCAGCCGTCGAGCACGCTTACGTACGCCGATTCGTTCAGCGACGCGCTCAGTTGCTGCAGATAGGGCTGGACCGTGCGCGGCAGGCGTGCCGAATCGAAGTACGACCAGCCGACCCGCAGCACGCGCGGCGTGAGGCCGTACAGCTTGCCGTCGGTGTACACATAGCCGAGCGATTCGAGCGTCAGCAGGTACCGCCGCGCGGCCGTGCGCGTGAGGCCGGTGCGCGCGGCGGCCTGGGTGGGTGTCATGCGCGCGTGCTGGCTGTCGAATGCCTCGAGGATCGCCAGGCCTTTTTCGAGGCCGGCAATCCAGTCGCGTCGGTCGAGTTCGGGCTTTTTCATCGTCGGAAGGTGGCGTCCCGGTGCGCGGCAATCGCGCATGAGTGGGCGATTATCGCGCGAATCGGATCTGCCGCGATGTATCGCCGGGCTTGCATGCGCCGGCGCTGGGTGCGTGCCCCGAGCCCGGAACATGCCCGTCGGTTAGAATCGCCGCCTCAACTGGACCACAACAATGAAAATTCGCGAATCCGTGTTGGCCGTGCTCGTCGCGGCCGTGCCGCTGCTTGCCGCGGCGAATCCTTCGTCCGGTACGTCGCTCCCGAAGCCGGCCGTCGACGTGCGTGCCTGGCCGCGCATGACGTCGCCGAAGTTCGGCTGCTACGTCGAATCGACCTTCGGCTACCGTGACAAGCGCTTCAATTGCGCATTGAAGAAGTACCGGAATACCGGCGATGCGTGCGGGAACACGAAGGCCTACTACGAAGGCCCGGTGTTCCCCGACCGGCTCGCGGCCAGCGTGCATCCGCTCGCGACGAAGGTCGAACTGGACTGGGAGCACGGCGACCTGCAGATGGTCACCGTCACGCTCAAGGGAACCTGGAACGAAGCGGACGTGCGCAAGGCGTTCGGGCTGCCGCGCGCGGAAGCGCGCAAGCTGACCGACGCGGAGTTGCGCTCGGCGCCGGGCAACCTGATGGACACGAGCGTCCAGTATCCGTCGTCCCCGCTCGACGAAAGCCTGGCGAAGCGCCCGAGCAACCCGGCGCGCGGGACGACGGCCGTGATGCTCTACGGGTTCGACCACATGGGCGCCGGCGATGCCGATTGCGGGGGCGGCGAGTAACGGGGGGAGGGACGGGAGAAGGCGGCTGACACAGCCGCCGACCGGGTGCGGGTGGCGGTACGGCGCTCGTGTGGCGTGCGCCGTACCTTCAGGGTCTTACTCGCTGCTCGTCCATTCGACGTTCGCGCCGACCGAGCGCAGGTTCTCGACGAAATGCGGATGCGCGCGGCGGATCGGCAGTGCGTTCATGATTTCCGAGCGGCCTTCGATGCTCGCGGCCACCATCAGCAGCGCGATCGCGACGCGGATGATGTACGGGCTCTCGACGCGGGCCGGCGTCAGCTGCAGCCCGCCGAACGTGATCAGCCGGTGCGGATCGGACAGCAGCACGTGCGCGCCGAACTTCGACAGTTCGCCGGACCAGCCGAGCGCACCGTCGTAGACCTTGTTCCAGAACATCGCGCTGCCTTCCGCGCGCACGCCGAGCGCGATGAAGATCGGCAGCAGGTCGACCGGCAGGTACGGCCACGGCGCGGCTTCGACCTTGGTGAGGATGTTCTGCGTGAACGGCCGGCGCACACGCAGCGGGCCGTCGCGTTCCGCGCGCGACCAGCCGTCGCGGTGCGTGACGTTGACGCCGAACTTCGCGAACGTGCGGTCGATCAGCGGGAAGTGTTCGGGCGACGAGTTGCGTACCGTGATGTCGCCGCCCGTGATCGCGCCGAGCGCGAGGAACGTCGCGATTTCGTGGAAATCCTCGGCGAAGCGGAATTCGCCGCCGCCGAGCTTGCGGCCGCCCGTCACGCAGAGCCGCGACGTGCCGATCCCCTCGACCGCGACGCCGATCATCGCGAGGAACTGGCAGAACTCCTGCACGTGCGGCTCGGACGCGGCATTCATCAGCGTCGACGTGCCGTTCGCTGTCGTCGCGCACAGCGCGAAGTTTTCGGTGGTCGTCACCGACGCGTAGTCGAGCCAGTGATCGTTGGCCGTCAGCGGGCCGTCGGTGCGGACGATCAGCGAATCGGGCGTGCGCTCGATGTGCGCGCCGAAGCGCTCGAACACCTCGACGTGCGGATCGATCTCGCGCACGCCGAGCGTGCAGCCCTTCACGTCGTTCTCGAGGCGCGCGACGCCGAAGCGCGCGAGCAGCGGCGGGATCAGCATGATCGACGAGCGCATCGCTTCCGGCAGCCGATGGACGGCCGGATCGAATTTCGTGTCGCGATGGTGGAGTTCGAGCAGGCCCGTCGTGAAGTCGACCGACACGTCGCTGCCGAGCGTGCGGAAGATGTCGAGGATCTTGCGCACGTCGGTGATGTCCGGCACGCCGATGAGGCGCAACGGCTGGTCGGTCAACAGGGTGGCGCACAGGATCGGCAGGACGGCGTTCTTGTTCGCGGACGGCTTGATGTCCCCGCGCAGCGGAGTGCCGCCGTGGACGATGAGATTCGACATGATATGGGGGCGTATCGGTGACTGACGTAGGCCCATATGATGCCATTGGTCGGCGGGCGGCGTGGAATGTTCAGAGGGGAAAAGGGCGAATCGGCGCGTATAACTGACAGTGTTTGACGTCGCGCGCGACGCACCGAGGCCGTTGCCGGCCGCCATCGAGCGATGCGTGATGGCCGGCCACGGTTGGGGCCGGCCATCGGGTCGTTACTGCGCCGCCCGCATCCGCGCGGCGACGATCAGCGAGATAAGGCAGCCCACCGCGAGATAACCGGCGACGAGGTGCCACGAGCCGCCTGCCACGCTGACGAGGCCGACCGCGATGAACGGCGTGAACCCGCCGCCGACCACGCTCGCGAACTGGTAGCCGACGCCCGCGCCGCTATAGCGGTATTCGGCGCCGAACAGCTCGGTGAACAACGGCTGCTGGACACTCACGACCATGTCGTGCGCGGCGTTCGCGAGCAGGATCGAGAAGATCACGATCCACGCGATCGACCGCGCCTCCAGCGCGAGGAAGAACGGCACCGCGGACGCGACGCCGATCAGCGCGCCGATCAGGTAGATGCGGCGCAGGCCGTAGCGGTCGGCCAGCCACGCGAAACACGGGATCGTCACGCAGCTCACCGCCCCCACCAGCAGGCCGATGTTCAGGAACAGGTCGCGCGACATGCCGAGGTTCGTCGTCGAATAGCTGAGCGCGAACGCGGTGACGATGTACATCGTGAACAGCTCGGCGAGCCGCAGCGCAATGATCAGCAGGAACGCCTTCGGATGGCGCGTCAGCGCCTCCAGCACCGGCAGGCGCAGCTTGCGGTTGCCGTGTTCGACCTTCTCGACGAACTCCTGCGATTCGTCCATGTTCTTGCGCACCCACAGCCCGATCAGCACGAGCACGATGCTGAACACGAACGGCAGGCGCCAGCCCCACGACTTGAACGCGGCCTCGCCGAGCGTGTGGCTCAGGATCGACACGATGCCCGTGGCCAGCACGAGGCCGACGCCGTAGCCGACCTGCACGCCGCTGCTGTAGAACGCCTTCTTTTGCTTCGGCGCGCTTTCGACGGCCATCAGCGCCGCGCCGCCCCATTCGCCGCCGACCGCGAAACCCTGGATCGCGCGCATCAGCACCAGCAGCACGGGTGCCCACCAGCCGATCGTCGAGAATGCCGGCAGCAGGCCGATCGCGACCGTCGACAGCCCCATCAGCATCACCGTCAGGACCAGCATCCGCTTGCGGCCGAGCCGGTCGCCGTAGTGGCCGAACACGACGCCGCCGAGCGGCCGGAACAGGAAACCGACACCGAAGGTCGCGAACGCCGCGAGCGTGCCCATCGTCGGGCTGACTTTCGGGAAGAATTCGGAGTTGAATACCAGCGCGGCGACGATCCCGTACAGCAGGAAGTCGTACCAGTCGACAACGGCGCCGACGAAGCTGCCGATCGCGGCCTTGCGGGCCTGGCTGCGGACGCGGGCGCTGGCGGCGGCGTCGAGGGTGTCGAAGGTTGGGGTCATGGCGGTGTCTCCTGGCACGGCGCATCGTGGAATCGTGGCGGCGCCGCGTCCGATGCTGCATTGAAGTCGATGAGTGAACGGAGAATAGGGCGCGCGCCGTACGGCGGCAATCGGCCAATCGGGCAGAGTGCGCGATTATCGTACAAGTCCGTGCGATTATCGAACGCTTTTCGGGTTTGCACTAGGCGGCGCGACGATATCCCGTTTGGCCAGGGTGTGCCGCCGTGAACGATCTGGTTAAAATCTGCAGCATTGAGAACTTGCCCGTTCGGGGCGGATGCGGTCGCCACGCTGGCCGCGTTTGCCGCCAGCGACGGGCGCCATCCCCATCGAACGCATGCCCCCGGAGACTGGAATGCCCGGCAATTCCCACCCCCTGTCCAGCGATACGCCGCCCGTTGCCGATCCGGCCGCCAATCCGCTCGGGATGGCCGGCCTCGAATTCGTCGAATTCGCGGCGCCGGTGCCCGAGGCGCTCGCGCAGCGCTTCGAGCAGCTCGGGTTCAAGGCGATCGCGCGGCATGTCAGCAAGAACGTCACGCTCTACCGGCAAGGTCAGATGCATTTCCTGATCAACGCCGAGCCCGATTCGTTCGCCGCGCGCTACGCGGAGGAATACGGGATGGGTGTCTGCGCGATCGGGCTGCGCGTGGCCAGCGCCCGGCGCGCGTTCGAGCGGGCGATCGAGCTCGGTGCGTGGGCGTTCGAAGGCGAGAAGGTCGGCGTCGGCGAGCTGAAGATCCCCGCGATCCAGGGCATCGGCGATTCGCACCTCTATTTCGTCGACCGCTGGCGCGGGCGCGACGGCCAGCGGGGCGGCGTCGGCGACATCTCGATCTTCGACATCGATTTCCGGCCGATCGACATCGCGACCGCGCATACCGATCTCGATTGCGTGGGCGTCGGGCTGCAGCAGGTCGATCATTTCACGCAGACCGTCGGCGCGGGGCGCATGCGGGAGTGGCTGGATTTCTACCACGACCTGCTGCATTTTCGCGAGATCCACGAAATCGACGCGCACTGGCATGTGTCGGAGGAATCGCGTGTGATGGTGTCGCCGTGCGGCGCGGTGCGGATTCCGGTCTACGAGGAAGGCACGCGGCGCACCGAGCTGATGCACGCGTATCTGCCCGACCATCCGGGCGAGGGCGTGCAGCACGTCGCGCTGGCTACCGACGACATCCTGTCCTGCGTCGATGCGCTGCGGGCGAACGGCGTCGAATTCATCGAGCCGCCGGCCCGCTATTACGATGACGTCGACGCGCGGCTGCCGGGGCATGGCGTCGATCTCGACGCGCTGCGCCGTCGCGCGGTGCTGGTCGACGGCGAGATCGGCGGCGACGGCGTGCCGAGGCTGTTCTTCCAGACTTTCGTCAAGCGCCGGCCCGGCGAGATCTTCTTCGAAATCGTGCAGCGCAAGGGACACCACGGGTTCGGCGAAGGCAATCTCGCGGCGCTCGCCCGCGCGCGCGACGCCGGCTGAGCGGCGCCGGCGGCCGCATCGAGCGTCCCGCGCCCCGCGTCGCACCTCACGCGCCGGCGGCCGGCACCCGGTTCGGCGAGGGGTCGTTCGGCTCGTGCAGGACGCACGCGGTGCCGCCCGGCGTGTACATCGACACGACACAACGGTTGCACGACGTGCAGCCCGACTGCGCGAGCCGGCCGTCGCGCAGTCCGTTGACGAAATCCGGCTCTAACACGAGCGCGCGGGCGAGCGCAACCGCATCGAACCCTTCGCGCATCGCCAGCTCGACGTTCCCGCGCGAACGCACGCCGCCGAGGTAAGCGAGCGGCATCCGGACGGACGCGCGCACCTTCCTCGAGTGCTCGAGGAAATACATCTCGCGAAACGCGCCCATCTTCGGCTCGGTGAGTTTCTGCAGCGCCATCGCCGCGCGCACGATCGCGTTGTCGGCGTTCGCGCGCGCGTCGCCGGGCAACGGGCTGCCGAACAGCTGCCACACCGATTCGACGTTCATCCCGCCGCTGAGCACGAGCAGGTGCGCGCCTTCGGCTTCGAGCCGCCGCGCGATCTCGCATGCGTCGTCGGCGGTTCCGCCGCCGCGCACGCCTTCGGTCACGCCGATCTTGCAGACGACGGCGAGATCGCGGCCCACCGCGTCGAGCACGCGGCGCAGCACCTCGGCCGGGAAAGCGGCGCGCCGTGCCGCGTCGCCGCCGTACGCATCGCGGCGGCGGTTGTACAGCGGCGACAGGAACTGGCTGAGCAGATAGCCGTGCCCCATGTGGATCTCGACCGCATCGAAGCCGGCGTCGCGCGCATGGCGTGCGGCCTGCGCGAATTCGTCGGCGACCGCGGACATCTGGTCGCGCGTCATCGCCTGCTTCAAAAAGCGGCCGCTCATCACGCCGACCTTGTTGAAACCGCCCGATGCGCTCAACGGCCGTCGGGTCGACAGCGACGGCAGGAACGTGAAGCAGCCGCCGTGCGTGATCTGCGCGGAGGCGGCGGCGCCGTGGCGATGGACGGCGTCGGTCAGCGCGCGGAACTGGCGGACCGTCGGCACGTCGAGCCGTGCCTGGTCGACGAACGTGCGTCCGTCGTCGCTGATCGCGCAATACGCGACGGTCGTCAGCGCGGCGCCGCCTTCGGCGATGCGTTCGTGAAAACGGACGAGCGCGCGCGACGGCACGCCGTTCGGCGTCATGCCCTCGTTGGTGGCTGACTTGATCAGGCGGTTGCGCAGCGTCAGCGGGCCGATCTGCAGCGGGCTGAACGCGGTCGTGAGGTCGGCGGATTCCATGAGGGGGCGGGATTGGACACGACGACCATTGTGCGGCGGTGGCGCAGGAGCGCATCGTCCGGGTGGACGAGCCCGGCACAACCCGTTCCGGGCGCGCCCCGATTCAGTACATCGAAGCGCGCCACCGGACGCCAAAGCCCGCCCCGAACCCGACCACCCGCCGTCGATCCGTCACGCGAGATCGCCTGCCCGGAGCTTGCGGACCTGCCGCCGCATCCCGTCGAAGATCGCATCCGCGACGTCCACCGGAAATTCCGCCGGGATCTGCGCCGCGGCTTCCGCGATCGCAGGCTCCGTGCGAGCGGCGACGGCCGCCATCGCGGCGTGCACGTCGTCTTCGGTCAGGCCGACGCGTCGGCCCTGCGCGACCCAGTGGCGCGGCTGGATCTCGCCGATCACGTAGTGCCGGTTCTTCCCGCACACGGCCATCGCGAGCCGCGCGCGGCGCGGCGGAAGCTGGTTGCGGCGCGTGCCGATGATCGGATGCGCGGACAGCACGTCGTACAGCGGCGTGCTGCGGTACGTGTTGCCGGGCAGGTGCGCGATGCTGAAGTTCTTCGCATGCCCGTCGATCGCCGCCAGCACCCAGAACACGAGCTGCGCGACGAAGAAATTCATCCGGTCGGGCGCGGCGTCGGCCGAATTGGCGAGGATGCCCATGATCGTGTCGATGCCCGGGCCGCCGTCGGATTCGTATTTCGCGCCCGACGGCGTGCCGGTCGCCTGGCACATGTCCTCCTGCGGCAACCGCAGGATCCACGTGCGGTCGCGCGAAGCACGCCGGTCGAAGCGCTCGACGATCAACGCCTTCTGGTCGTCGAACCGGCCGATGTCGCACGCCGCGACCGGCAAGCCGTACGCGGCGACGAGCTTCGCGCACAGCCATTCGTTTTCGACGGACGTCCGCATGTCGGCCTGCATGTTCCCGACACGCCCGAGCGGCAGCTTGAAGATGTGCGTCGTCGGCGTGCTGCCCGACGGCCGCAGCCAGCGGTTTCCCTGGCGCAGCAATGCCGTCTTTTCCTGCGCGCCGGCAATCGACAGGCGCAGGTCGCCTTCCGGCTCCGCATGGCCGGGCAGCGGCGTGGCGGTCGCGTGGCGCAGCACCTCGGCGACGGCCGTATCGTCGAGCGTCACGCCGTCGATCGTCTCGAGATCGATGGGCGTTTCGCCGGGCGGCAGCATCTGGATCGCGCCGACGCAATCGCGGCCGATCGACGCGAGCAGCTCGAACGGCGCCGTCGACCGGAGCCGGTAACGCTGCGCGATGCGGCGGCGGATCGGCTCGCTGTCCGGCAGCAGGTTGTCGAAATAATCGGCGACGATCGCGCCCTGGTGCGGCTGGTTGCCGGGCGTGAAGGGCAGCGACAGCGACAGCGGCCGCCCCTGTGGATCGTCGAGCCAGGCCGGCAGGTAGACGAGACGCTCGACGCCGCGCCGGACTTCCCAGTAGCCCACCGGAATGCCGTTCATCCACAGGTCGAGCCGGTCGTGACGGGCACGCGTGGCCATCGTCACCAGTCCTCCCGCTTCGAAACCCGTGGCTTGCCGGGTGTCGCCGTCGCGGGCCGCTTGCGCGCGGCGCCGGCCGCAGGCCGGGCTGGATTTTTGGCGGCCGTGGTGCCGCGCGCCGCATCCGGCTTGCGTTTGCTCGCGGCGGGTTGGCGAACCGCCGGCGCGGCATCGGCATCAGGCGCAGGATCGGCCGATGCCGCCGAAGCGTCCTGCGTGCCCGGCGCGAGCGTCATGCGCACGCCGAGCGTGTTCAGCACCTTGAAGAGCCGCTCGATGCTGACCGCCGACGGGTTGGCTTCGAGCTGCGCGTAGGATTGCTGCGTGACGCCCAGGCGGGCGGCCAATTGCGCCTGCGTGAGCCCCGCGGATTTCCGGAAGCCGACGAGTATCGGACGCAACTGGGTCAGGGTCTGGACAGGAAAGGCCATCGGGCGCTCCGCGGAATGACAGGCGATCGTTTGTAATCGGAAAATACAATCTACAGCATGTATTGTCAAAATACAAACCAAAGACTGTATTCAACGAAAACAAACGATAGCCTGTCAAGCGGGCAACCCGCCGACCATTCCGCGGCAACGCGTCACGCCGCCCGCAGCGGGTTCGCATGCGCGCTTCGCGCGCTTTCCGGATCGTCGTCGCCGAGCGGAATGAACGCCATGATCTCCAGGTCGTGTCCCGACAGCGCGGGCAACCGGAACGGGCTCGACAGCACGTTCAGCCGCCGCACGCCGAGCTCGCGCAGGATCTGCGAGCCGATTCCCGTCACGCGTCCGTCGCGGCGCGCATGGCCGGCCGGCATCCGCATCGCGTCGCCGCGCATGTCGCAGTCGAGCAGCACCGCGACCCCGCAGCCGGCCGCGTCGATCCGTTGCAGCGCGGCATGCAGCGGCCACGAATGCGCGGACGGCTCCGCATCGAGCAGGTCGAGCAGCGAATGGCATTCGTGCACGCGCGTCAGCACCGGCGTCGACGGATCGGGCTCGCCGCGCACGAGCGCGAGATGCGGCGCGCCGTGCACGGTGTCGCGATACTCGATCGCACGGAATCGCCCCCACGGCGTATGCAGCGGCCGCTCGCCGACGCGTTCGACGAGCGATTCGTGTTCGCGCCGGTAATGGATCAGGTCGGCAATCGTGCCGATCTTCAGCCCGTGATGCGCGGCGAACGCCTTCAGCTCGGGCAGCCGCGCCATCGTGCCGTCGTCGTTCATCACCTCGCAGATTACCGATGCGGGCGTGAGCCCCGCGAGCGCCGCGAGATCGCAGCCGGCCTCGGTGTGCCCCGCGCGCACGAGCACGCCGCCCGGGCGCGCGGCGATCGGGAACACGTGGCCCGGCTGGACGAGATCGTCGGGGCGGGCGCCCGCCCGCGCCGCCGCGCGAATCGTATGCGCGCGATCGGCCGCCGAAATGCCGGTCGTCACGCCTTCGGCCGCCTCGATGCTGACGGTGAACGCGGTGCCGAACGGCGTACCGTTGTGATCGGCCATCGGCGGCAGGCGCAACTGCTCGCAGCGCTCGGCGGTCAGCGTCAGGCAGATCAGCCCGCGCCCGAAGCGCGCCATGAAATTGATCGCTTCCGGCGTCACGTGATCGGCCGCGATCACGAGATCGCCTTCGTTCTCGCGATCCGCTTCGTCGACGAGCAGGACCATCCGCCCCGCACGCAGCTCGTCGACGATCTCCCGCGTGCCGGCGATGCTCATGGCGCCTCCGTCGCGTCGAACGCGCGGCGCAGCGCGTCGGCGCCGAAGGTCAGCACGCGGTCGGCCGCATCGATCGCGCCGAGCATGCTGGCGAAACCGTGAAGCTGGCCCGGCCAGCGCACGATGGTCACCGGCGTGCCGGCCTGTGCGAGACGCAGCGCATACGCCTCGGCCTCGTCGCGCAGCGGATCGAATTCGGCGCTGACGATCGTCGCCGGCGCCGCGCCCGCGACGTCCGGCGCGGCGAGCGGGCTTGCAAGCGGCGACGCGCGATCGGCGCCGTCGTCGAAATAGTGGCGCTTGAACCAGCGCATCATGTCCGACGTCAGGAAATAGCCGTTGCCGAGCGATTCGTACGACGGATGCTCGGTCGCGCAATCGACGACCGGATACAGCAGCAACTGGTGCGCGATCGCGATGCCCGAGCCGCGCAACTGCAGCGCCGCGACCGCCGCAAGATTGCCGCCGGCGCTGTCGCCGGCGACCGCCAGCGCGCCGGCGCGTGCGCCGAGATCGCGCGCGCTGGCAGCGGCCCAGCGCACGGCGTCGCATGCATCGTGCGCGGCGGCCGGGAAACGCGCCTCGGGCGCGAGCCGGTAGTCGACCGACAGCACGAGCGTGTGCGCACGGGCTGCGAGGCTACGGCACAGGTTCGCGTGCGAATCGATGCCGCACGCGACAAAGCCGCCGCCGTGGAAGAACACCGTCAGCGGCAAGGGCCCGTCGGCAGCGGGCCGATACAGCCGTGCGGACAACTGACGGCCCGATGCGGGAATCTGCCAGTCCTCTTCGGCGGCGACGGCATCGCCCGGGGCGAACGCGCCGCCGGCGGCGAGACTCGCGCGATACGCGGGAACGGTGAGCTGCGCGAAATCGATCGCGGGTGCCTGGGCGAACGCGGCGAGCAGCGCCTGCGCCTGTGGGTCGAGCGGCATGGGGACTCCTGTCTGAATCGGATGCGGTTTGAATCAGGTAAACCCGTGTCGCGGTTTTCCCTGAGTCCGTGCCGGACGCTTGCCGGCACGGCCTGACGGGCATTCCAGCGTAGCGGGCAGGGTGCCACATCATCCGATCGGACGATGGTTGGTTCGCCCAGATGGCCAATTCTCACCATTCAGTAAATCTCCCGATGACGCCGGAATTTAGACGCGTCTTAATCATGGCGGCGCGGTTGGGTCGCGTCGGAAACATGTCGTATGGAGGATGGAGCGTGCTGATGGAGACGAGATGGGCTCCGCAAGAGAGCCAGGCAACCAGTGACGAGGCCGACATCGGCGTCGCCGATTTCAGCGAGCTGATGGCGCGCATCTACCAGGGCCCGCTGGAAACGCCGCCGTGGGCGGGTGCGCTCGAGCTGGTTCGCCGGTTGCTGCAGGCCAACTACGTGACGCTGATCCTGCGCGCGGCCGCGAGCGACCGCCGCGCGCCGCTGTCCGTGCACGCATCGGAATACGGCCCGGTCGTGCCGGGTGACGGCGAAGCGTCGTACAACAACTACTACTATTCGCTCGATCCGTTCGTCGGCCTGCCGGCCGATCGCGTGGTCACGGTCGACGACGTGTTCGGCGACACGGGCTGGCTGTCGAGCGAACTGTACAAGCAGTTCCTGAAGCCGCAGGACGTGCGCTACATCCTCGGCGCGGATCTCCGCACGCCGTCGGGCGTCGAGTGCCGGTTCCGCGTATGCCGCAACCATGCTTCGAAGCAGTTCTCCGCGCGCGACAAGGCGATCTGCGCGTTGCTGCTGCCGCACCTGAAGCGTGCGGTCGAGCTGCATTCGCGGCTCGACACGGCCGAGGTCGAGCGCTCGATCTACGCGAACGCGATCAACCGGATGCAGATCGGCACGATCACGCTCGACGAGAACGGCACGATCATCGACATGAACAGCGTCGCCGACGAGATCCTGAAGCAGAACAACGGTCTGACGATTGCGCGCGGCACGATCGAGGCGACCGACGCGCAGGAGAACCGCACGCTCAAGCGGCTGATCCGCCACGCGGTGATGGGGCACCACGGCACGGCCGCGGCGACCGTCGAGGCGATGCCGATCACGCGCAGCTTCGACAAGCCGCGCCTCGGGCTGCTGGTGCGCACGGTGCTGCTGTCCGACTGGTCGGAGGACAACAAGCGGCGGCCGGCCGTCACGCTGTTCCTGCGCGACCCCGACCGCAAGCCGCAGGGTGCGCAGGAAATCATCCGCAAGCTGTTCGACCTGACGCCGGCCGAGACGTCGCTCGCGCTGCTGCTGACGAACGGGCTGACGCTCGAGGAGGCCGCGGAGGAATCGGGGATCAGCAAGAATACGGCGCGCACGCACCTGCGCGCGATCTTCTCGAAGACGGGCGTCACGCGCCAGGCGACGCTCGTGCGGATTCTGCTCGGGAGCGTCGTGCCGCTCGGGTAAGCGGCAGCCGACGCCGATTCATCGAAACCGGCCGCATTCGTCCGGCGATACATCGGCAGCGATCGACGTGGCACGTGTCACGTGCCACGCCGTGGCGACGACATCACGCGAAAGAGGCTCGCACCCGCGCGAACCGCTCCTTCATTCAGCGCAGCCGCTCGCGGAGACCGGATGCCCGACGCCGGCGCTGCCGGGCGCGTTCACGACCCGCGCGTGGAACGACCCGCCCACGACGCCCACGCCGGCCACTGCGCGCAACCGCGCCGGATGAAACCCGCGCCCGTGCGGATCACGAGCGCGCCGATCGCGAGCGCGGCCAGGTCGTCGAGACGGCCGAAGCCGATCCGTGCCGCGCCCATCGCGAGCGCCGCCAGCAGCGACGCCAGCGCATCGGTCCGGACATGCCAGCCGCTCGCCTCGAGCAGCGCGGAGCCCGTCTCGCGCGCCTTGCGCAGCATCCAGTGCGACAGCGCGGCCTTGCCGGCGAGCGTGACGGCGACGAGCGCGAGCGTCGTCATGCCCGGCTGTACGACGGGCGGCGCAGCGAACCGGTTCGTCGCGTGCCAGATCATCTGCGCGCCGGTCGCCACGAGCAATGCGCCGAGGCCCGCGAGCGCAAGCGGCTCGCAGGTCGGGCGCCGTTCCGGCGGCAGGCGCGCGTCGAGCCGGCATGCAACGAGGATCAGCGCATCGGCTGCGAGATCGATCGCCGCGTGCGCGACGTCCGCGAGCAACCCCGACGAATGCGCGGACCAAGCCGCGACCGTCTCGACGACGAGCAGCAGCAGGTTGATCGCAAGGCTGGCGGCGAGGGCACGGGACGTGGCCGCATAAACGTGGGGCGTGGCGCGCGACGTGCGCTGCATGGCGGAATCGTCTGTCGAAAGCGTGGGTCAGACCCGAACGCTACCGGGCAACGGTGGCAGATCAATGACAGGCGACGGTCGCGACGCGACCAGTCAGCGATGCGCATCCGGCGGTCTCCGCGGCCCACACAGATGCGAGACAAGTTGCCGGCGTGCGCCGGGTCGGCCGAACAGGCGCTCACCGGGCATCGCGATAGTGATCCCTGATGAATACGGGAAGATCGTTTGACGGTGGCGCGAAAGGCACCTGATACATCATGTCGCCGACAAATCCGCGGTGATAGGTGGCGTGATTGACGACATGCAGCACGATTTGCTCGCGGGTCATGACGCCTTCTCCTCCGCCAACAAACTCGAAATGAACGGCTTTCGCGAGATCCGCGTCCGACCAGGTGTCGACAAGATTGATGTACCAGCGGTCCATTTCCTGAACCGCTTTCCAAAGATCGGAAACGGCAGGCGTGTGGTCGGTGTTGCGCGAGGTGTAGGTGTGCTTCTTTCCTTGCAGATGATGTCTGAAAATGTCGTCGACCACGTAGACATGATTCAAGGTATGCACCATGTTTCCGAACCGCGTCGGTCTCTGCCGAAGGGCTTCGCCAGCCGGCAGGTCCATCACGCTCTTGAACGTCAGTCCATTCGCCCAGGACTTGTAGCGCACCAGCATTCTTAAGGTGTCTGCCGCCGAGGCGGGCAGTGTGATGCGATCGGTGGTTACGGATGGAGCAATCGGGTTCTGCGGGGGGGCAGACATGCTGAACTCCTTGCGTGTTTTCGAGCGTCAGAACAGTGCTCAGGTTGATCCGGTGCTGTCGCGTCACGCCGGCAAGCAGTCTTGCGAGCAAGCTGTTCAGCGTATGGGGCGACCCGGACAGGCGTTATGTGCGCCAGTTCGCCCGAACATCAGGTTGCAGCTTTCTCGTTTGCCTTTTCAAAGGCCGTGAAGCCGGCCTTCGACGTGCGTGCGAGTCTTGCCGCCGACCCAGATTTGGCCAGCCTCGTCGCGGGTCAAATGAATGCGGCCATGGCGGCCGAGGCGTGTCCCCTGGGCGGCGACATAGTCGTCCTCAACCACACCTGTCGCGAACAGCCACTGCGCCATTGAAGCATTGAGGCTTCCAGTAACTGGATCTTCGACGATAGCGCCCAGATGGTCGCTGAAGAAGGCGCGAACCTCGAAGGCCGCGTTGCCGCCTGTTGCATGAGGGCCAATAACGCCGACATCGATCCGGCCGGGCCAACTGCGGAGCGGATTGAGGGCAAGCACCGTCTCCGCCGACACCAGCCTGATGCCCAGCCATCCGGGGCCGTTATCGATCCAGGCGGCATCGAGGACATCGCCCGATTCGATCCCCAGCAGTCGCCGAGCCTGATCCAATTCATCCTGTGTTGGCGCACCGGAGCGGATCAGCGGCGGGGCGGCGAAGGAAAGCCGCTCGTGATTGCGTCGGATCGGAACCAGCCCGGCGCCGCATTCCTGGACGATTTCCGCTTCGCTCTTCGGCACGCGGCCCGTCGAGAGCCACGCATGACAACTGCCGAGCGTCGGGTGCCCGGCAAAAGGCATCTCCCTGTCCAGCGTGAAGATCCTGACCCGGTAGTCAGCCTCAGGATGCGTGGGTGGCAAGAGAAAAGCGGTCTCGGACAGGTTGAACCACCGCGTCAACCGCTGCATGTCATCCGTTGCCAGGGCATCGGCACCGATAACGACCGCCAGCGGATTGCCCGAAAACGGCCCGGCGCCGAAGACATCGATCATATGGATCGCAAAAGTCATGACATCGCTCTTTCAATTCAGATCGGTTCGTGAGGGCGCCGACAAGCCGGGATATCAACGTTGCCAGGCAAGCAGCCGGACTCCCGCAACGGCGAACACCGCGGATAGCGTGCCTTCAATCCAGCGCCGGAGGCGGGTATACAGGGCGATCATCCTAGCGGTCGAGAAGAGGACCGCATAACCACCAAACACGATGACGGCGAGGAACGCGCAACCACCGATGATCGCCGGCAAGGTACCGCCGGGGGCGTGCTCCGGAAGCCCAAGTGACATGATTGCCATCCAGGCCAGAACCGCCTTCGGGTTTCCGATATGCATGAGAACGCCCTGGCGGTAGAGCCGCCGATAGCGAGGTGTCGAGCGTCCCGGTTCCATCTTCGCGAAGTCGGAGCCCGGTTTCAGCGCCGACCTGCCCGTGCGGAACGCCAGGTAGAGCAGGTAGACACCACCCACCATCTTGATGACGAAAAGCGCCTCGGCATAGGCCGCCAGCACGGCGGAAACGCCGGTCGCCGCCAGGATCGCCCAGAAGAGTGAGCCCGTGATGACGCCTGCCGCTAGAACGAGGGCAGGCAGGCGGCCGTCACGCATCGCTGTTCCCATGATCGCCATGTTGCTCGGCCCGGGGCTGGCGGTGGCGATGAGATAGGTGCCGTAGGCGAGTGCGATCTGACTGGCGATCATTCGAGTTTCTCCAGAGATGCGGGGCGTCTCCAGCGTTATGGCTGGAGGTCTCCGCGATGAACGATATGGATCTTGTTCCCGTCGGGGTCGCGCAGATACGCGCCGAAGTAGCCGTCACCGTAGCGGGGGCGTAACCCGGGTGCACCGTCGTCCGTCCCGCCGTGCTCAAGACCCTTCGCGTAGGCCGTGTTCACGGCTTCTTGCGACGGGGCCAGAAAGGCGACCATGCTGCCGTTGCCGATGGTCGCCGGCTCTCCATCGTAAGGAATGTAGACATAGAAGCGCGGCAGCGGCGTTTGACCGGTTACCCAGCAAAGCGCCGGAGGCCCGCCATCGGACGTGACGACGCGACGCTTCAGTCCGAGCGGAGCGAGTACAGCGTCATAGAAACGGCCTGCCCGCCCAAGATCACGCGCCCCAACAGTTACATGGCTGAACATTTGACTCTCCACGCGCCCATCGTGGCGATCAGGCGCCTCCAGAAATGCATGACTTCATCCAATCACATCGCACATGTTACGCTTGTTGTTTATATAAATAGTGTCACGTGACACTAATATCTAGGCGGCGAACATGCTCCTGCAATCTCCCTGGTCACCACGGCTTGCCGACATCGAGGCGAATACCGCCGAGCGGTTGGTCCTCGCCCTGGCCGACGACATCGTCGAGGGGCGGCTGACGGGAGGCGACCGCCTGCCCGCTCATCGCGATCTCGCGTTGAAACTGGGGATTGGCCTTGGTACGGTGACGAAAGCCTATGCCGCGCTTGAACGGCGCGGCCTGACGCGCAGCATCAAGGGCCGGGGAACCTTCGTGGCGATTCGCCAGGCGCATCAGGATCGACAGATCGACCTTTCGTCCAATGTGCCGCCAGCCATGCTCAACGCTCGCTTGCTGGCGCGAACATTGACGGGGATCGCACGCAAGATCGATGCGGACCACCTCAATCTCTATGCCCCGCCCGCTGGGCATATGGAGCACCGACGTGTGCTGGCTCGCTGGCTCGAAACGCTGGGCCTGATGGTGGAACCGTCTCATCTGGTGCTAACGAGCGGCGCCCGCCAGGCGCTATCGTTGGCGTTCGATCTTGCCTGCGGCTCGCAAGGGCTGCTTCTGACCGAGCGGATTACCTATCCTGGCGCGATCGCGCTGGCTCGGCGCAACGGATATCGGATGCAAGGCGTCGAGACCGACGCGCAAGGGATGGTGCCGGGGGCACTGGCGGACGCACTCGACGGCACCGCATCGACCGGCGGCAAGGCGGTCTATCTCACGCCGACGCTGCACAACCCGACCACTGCGACGATGGGCACGGAACGAAGGCAGGCCATCGTGGATATATGCCGCCGGGTGGGCGCGTGGATCATCGAGGACGGCGTCTATGCGTCGGCAGAGCAGGCTTCGCCACCGCTAGCGGCATTGGCGCCCGAGATCGCCTTTCATGTGAACGGACTGTCCAAATCGCTTGGCCCCGGTTTGCAGATCGGCGTGCTCGCGCTGCCGGCCGGACTCAACGACGCAGCGGAGGACGCGCTGCGGGACCTGCCAATGGCGCCGTCGCCGCTCTCTTGCGCAGTGGTTGAGGAATGGCTGGCCACCGACGTCATCTCCTCGATCCAGCGGGATCTGCACCATGAGGCGCGGCGTCGATCCAATCTGGCCATCTCTCTGCTCGGCGCGAGCGAACTGGTCTCGCATCCCGGCGCCTACAACGCCTGGCTGCCGATGGAGCGCGATGCTGCCAATCGTGTCGCATCCGTCGCTGCAGCGATGCATATCAAGTTGACCCCTCCGGAATCCATGATGGTGAACCCGGAAGATCGGGCGAGCGGAATCCGACTTTGCCTCGGCGGCCCGTCGTTCGACGATCTGACGGAAGCACTGACCCTTCTGGCAGGGCTGCTGAAGCAGCGCGCTTGACGCCACCGGGCGAGCACCGTACTGGCCGACGGCCGCGCGCCGCATACCGGCGGGGACATACCGATATTCCACGATCTCGACATTATAGAAATAATGTCAAATCCATAAATCGACATAATTGTATTTTTAACGGTTTACGTTATATTTTTGACGAAATTGCCACCGAAACCCGCCATGTCCGATCTCGCCGCCGACGAATCCCGCCTGACCGCCGAAATCGAGCGCCTCAAGGCCGACTTCCCGAAAACCCGCGAGCTGTATCGCGAAGCCTGCGCGCTGCTGTTCTTCCGCTTCGGCATCACGCCCACCGCGAACCGCCTGTACCAGCTCGTTCGCAAGGGCAGCATGAGCACGCCGACGGCCGTGCTCGGCGAGTTCTGGGCCGAGTTGCGGGAAAAGAGCCGCGTCCGCATCGAGCATCCCGACCTGCCGGCCGATCTGCAGGCGGCCGCCGGCGAACTCGTCGCGGCGCTATGGAATCGGTCGAGCGCCGACGCGGCCGCCGCGCTCGACGCATTGCGCGCGGAAGTCGAAGCCGAGCGGACGGCGGCGAAGGCGGAAGTCGCGGCGCTGCAGGCTGAGCTGGCCCGCACCGAAACCGCGCTGGAACAACGCACGGCCGCGCTGCTGGCCGCGCAGGTGCGCATTCAGGAGCTGGAGCAGGCGAGGGCGGCCGACGAAGCATCGCGGCAAGCGCTGCAAGCGGACATCGAGCGCCTGACGGCCGACAACGCGGAAGGCGACCGTGCACTCGCGCAGGCCCGCGCGGATTTCACCACCCAGCTCGACCGGTTACGCGACGACGCCGGCCGGGCCGAGGAACGCTTGCGTGCGTCGGAGAAGCGGGCGCTCCAGGAGATCGATCGAGAGCGGCTCGCAGCCGCGCGACTGCAAAAGGAGCTCGATGCCGTGACATCGCGCACGGAGCAGCGCGATGCGCAGCAGCGGAAAGACGTTGCCGCGCTGCAGGCGCAACTGGGCGACGCGCTGCATCGATGCGGCGTGCTTCAGGGGCAGCTCGACGCTGCGCAGGCGGCCGATGCGGCGCGCGGCAAGGAACTCGATGCACTGCGGCGCGAGATGACGGTGCTCGTGCGCCGCGCGCCGCTGCGTGGCGCCAAGGCGGGACCGGCCGCGCAACGGGACGAGCGACGGGCACGCACGCGAAAGCGTGCTGACGAAGCGCCGCGCTGACGGCGCCGCCGCGAGCGTGCATCAGCCGATGGCGATGCACGCCAACCGCCGGCAAGCAGGCAAACGAGACGGCTACACGCCCACCCACCCAACGTTACCGGTCAACTTGCCATATACCGCGACGGCAGCGTCGGCTCCGGTGGACAAAATCAGTTCATGAGAACAACAAAATCGTGATCTGACGACTGGATTATTCCGACGGAGAAATGAGCTTGAACATCATGGATCAGGATATTCGGAATATGCTCTGTCGCTAACGTGATCGAGATATCGGTTTGCAACAGCTTCGCGCGTGGTTGGACAGCCAGGGAGCGCGTGTCGAGGCCCAAATTCCACGAGTTATGCGGATGCTCGATGAATCGCCCGCGACGAAACCGGGTCGTGCGCGTGACGCCGCGTGCGCGGCAACGCGGAGCGAGGAAAGGAAGACCGGCACAACGTTTGGGGGCCCGGCGGGGATCGGGTAAAGTGCCGCTCAACATGCCGGATCGACGCCGCTAGACGACCGGTCTAATCGTTGCTAACATACGCCACCATGAACGCATCTTCGGGCGCCGAAGTCCGCCAGCACATCCTGAATATCGCCAAGCCGATCATGCTCCACAAGGGGTTTTCGGCGGTCGGCCTGAACGAGATTCTCGCTGCGGCGGGCATCCCGAAGGGCTCGTTCTACCATTACTTCGGCTCGAAAGAGGCATTCGGCGAAGCACTGCTCGAAGCGTATTTCGACAGCTATCACGCGCATCTCGACAACCTGCTCAAGCATCAGGCCGGCACCGGCGCCGAGCGCCTGATGACGTACTGGCGCAACTGGCTGCACACGCAGTGCGCGGACGATCCGCAAGGCAAGTGCCTCGCGGTGAAGCTCGGCGCGGAAGTGTCGGATCTGTCGGAAACGATGCGCGCGGTGCTGCGGCAGGGCACGAGCCAGATCATCGAGCGGCTCGCAGGCGGCATCGAGGCCGGACTGGCCGACGGCTCGCTGAGCGGGATCGCCGATCCATCGCACACGGCCGCGATCCTCTACGAAATGTGGCTGGGCGCGACGCTGCTGGAAAAGATTCACCGCGACCGCAAGCCGCTCGAAAGGGCGATGGTCGAAACGCGGCGCATGCTGAACCTGCCGCCGGCCGAGCATGGCGGCGCACAGTCGTAACCCGGGCGCGCATCGGCGCGCCTTGTTTTTGTCCTGACTCTAGACGACTGGTCTACTCAAGCAAGTATGACGAACGTGCCACGCCGCGTTACGCTGTTCCCCATTGTTTCAAGCGCCTGCACGCAGCCGCGACGGCCCGACCGCCGACGTTGCAGCATGCGGGCGTCTCCGCTGCTCCACCCTTGATCCGATCGTGCCCACGAAGCACGTCCATTCCTGTTGACGGAGGCTCACATGCCGCAAAGCAAGACCGCAAACCGCCAGATCGTCCTGAATTCGCGCCCGGTCGGCGCACCGACGCCGGGCAACTTCCGCACCGAATCCGGTGCCGTGCCGACGCCCGGTGCCGGCCAGGTGCTGCTGCGAACGGTCTGGTTGTCGCTCGACCCGTACATGCGCGGCCGGATGAGCGATGCGCCGTCCTATGCGCCGCCGGCCCAACTCGGGCAGCCGATGGTCGGCGGCACCGTCAGCCAGGTCGTGTCGTCGAACCTGCCCGCGTTCCGCGAAGGCGACCTCGTGGTCGCGGGCGCCGGGTGGCAGGACTATGCGCTGTCCGACGGCCGCGACCTGATTCCGCTCGGCCGCGACGTCGCGCATCCGTCGTATGCACTCGGCGTGCTCGGCATGCCGGGCTTCACCGCCTACACGGGGCTGCTGAAAATCGGCGAGCCGAAGGCCGGCGAAACCGTGGTCGTCGCGGCGGCAAGCGGCGCGGTCGGCGCGGTGGTCGGCCAGATCGCCAAACTGAAGGGCTGCCGCGTGATCGGTGTCGCGGGCGGCGCCGACAAGTGCGCCTACGTGACCGATACGCTCGGTTTCGACGCGTGCGTCGATCACCGCGACCCGGCATTCGCCGCGAAGCTGAAGGACGCATGCCCGAACGGCATCGACGTCTATTTCGAGAACGTCGGTGGGGCCGTGTTCGACGCGGTGTGGCCGCTGCTCAACGATCACGCGCGCGTGCCGGTGTGCGGGATCATCGCGCACTACAACGACGCGGCATACGACGACACCGCGGTGTCGACCGGCCGCGATCGCGTGCCGGCACTGATGGGCACGATCCTGCGCAAGCGCATCCGGATGCAGGGTTTCATCATCCTCGACCACTATGCGACCGGTTATGCACCGTTCCTGAAAGAGATGAGTGAATGGGTCGCGCAGGGCAAGGTGAAGACGCTCGAGGACGTCGTCCCCGACCTGGCCGACGCGCCGGAAGCGCTGATCGGCTTGCTGGCCGGCAAGAACTTCGGCAAGGTCGTCGTGCGCGTGGGCCCGGACGAACTGGCCTGATACCGCGGCACGGCAAACCATGAAGATTGCACGCTGGCGTCGCGCGACGCCGGCTTGTGGCATGCTCGATTTCGATTCAAAAGGAGTGACAAGATGGCGCTTCACGTGATTGCGTCCCTGTACCTGAAACCCGAACACGCGGAGGCCGCCGAAGCCGAGCTGCGCAGCATGGTCGCGAAGACGCGCGCCGAGCCGGGCAACCGGCGCTACGACCTGTTCCGCGAACAGGACGGTTCGCCCAACCTGCACCTGTACGAGATCTACGACGACCAGGCTGCGTTCGACGCACACCTCGCGAGCCCGTATTTCGGCGAATTCCGCGTGAAATCGGCCGACTGGTTCGCAGCGCCGGCGGTCATCAAGGTGCTGTCCGGCATCGACGTGGCCGAGTAACGAAGCAGCACCCACGCCGCGGCCCGCTCCGCCCCGGGCCGCGCGGCAGCCGTCTCGCCCGGCAACGGCGAAGACAGCGACGAAATCGAAAACCCCGCGCGGCGCGCGATGCGCGTCGTTTCCCCAATACACCGGCCCCGGAGGCTGAATGGTCACCCTCAACATCAACGGCGAAACCCGCACGGTCGACGCCCCCGACGACATGCCCTTGCTCTGGGTGCTGCGCGACGTCGTCGGCCTCACCGGCACGAAATTCGGCTGCGGGATCGCGCAATGCGGCGCGTGCACCGTGCATCTCGACGGCGTCGCCGCGCGCTCGTGCGTGCTGCCGGTCGCGGCCGTCGCGGGCCGCAAGATCACGACGATCGAAGCCGTCGGCGCGACGCCGGCCGGCCACAAGGTTCAGCAGGCGTGGCGCGAGCTCGACGTCGTCCAGTGCGGCTACTGCCAGTCGGGGCAGGTGATGGCCGCCACCGCGCTGATCGCATCGAACCCGAACCCGAGCGATGCCGACATCGACGCGGCAATGGCCGGCAACATCTGCCGCTGCGGCACGTACAACCGGATTCGCGCGGCCGTGAAGCAAGCCGCGAAGGAGGCATGACATGTCGCGAGGACTGATCGAAGCAGGCAAGGCCGCTGGACAAGCCGCCGGCGCGGGCGTGTCGCGCCGTTCGTTCCTCAGGCTCGGCATGTCGCTGGGCGCGGCGGCGGGCGGTGGCCTGCTGCTCGGTTTCAGCCTGCCGGCGGCAGGCGACGATGCGCGCCGTTCGGTGATCGGTGGCGACGGCGATGAAACCGCGCGCGCAGGCGTGTTCGCACCGAACGCGTTCGTGCAGATCGACCGCGCCGGCAAGGTCACGCTGGTGATGCCGAAAGTCGAGATGGGGCAGGGCGTTTACACGGCGCTGCCGATGCTGATCGCCGAGGAACTCGAAGTGCCGCTGTCGAGCGTGACGCTCGACCATGCGCCGCCGAACGAGAAGCTCTTTCTCGATCCGCTGCTCGGCGGCCAGCTCACCGGCGGCTCGACGTCGGTACGCTACGCATGGGAGCCGCTGCGCCGCGCGGGCGCGACCGCGCGCACGCTGCTGGTCGCGGCCGCCGCGAAGCAATGGAATGTCGATCCGGCATCCTGCCGTGCGGTGAACGGCGAAGTGCAGCATCCGCCGAGCGGCCGGCGCGTGTCGTACGGCCAGCTCGCCGACGCCGCCGCGAAGCTGCCGGTGCCGAAGGACGTCGCGCTGAAGAAGCCGGCGGATTTCAAGCTGATCGGCACGCCCGCGAAGCGGCTCGATTCGCCGGAGAAGGTCGACGGCACCGCGCAGTTCGGGCTCGACGTGCGGCTGCCCGGCATGCTGTACGCGGTGATCGTGAACAGCCCGGTGTTCGGCGGCACGGTCGCGAGCATCGACGATACGGCCGCGAAGAAGATTCCGGGCGTGCGCCAGGTCGTGCGCGCGGACAACGCGGTCGCGGTCGTCGGCGATCACACCTGGGCCGCGAAGCGCGGCGCATCGGCGCTCGTCGTGAAGTGGAACGAAGGCGCGGGCGCGAAGGTATCGACGAAGGACATCGTCGCCGATCTCGCGCAGGCCGCGGCGAACGGCAAGGGTGCCGTCGCACGCAAGGACGGCGACGTCGGCAAGGGTTTCGCGGATGCGAAGACGCGCGTCGACGCCGTGTACGAGCAGCCGCTCCTCGCGCACGCGACGATGGAGCCCGTGAACTGCACGGTGCACGTGCGCGCCGACGGCTGCGAGATCTGGGTCGGCACCCAGGTGCCGACGCGGGCGGTCGACACCGTGCAGAAGCTCACGAGCTTTCCGCCGGAGAAGATCGTCGTGCACAACCACCTGCTCGGCGGCGGCTTCGGCCGGCGCCTCGAGACGGACATGATCGGCCAGGCGGTGAAGATCGCGAAGCAGGTCAACGCGCCGGTGAAGGTGATCTGGACGCGCGAGGAAGACATCCAGCACGACATGTACCGCCCGTACTACTACGACCGGATCTCGGCCGGCCTCGACGCGAACGGCAAGCCGATCGCGTGGCAGCACCGGATCGTCGGCTCGTCGATCCTCGCGCGCTTCGCGCCGCCCGCGTTCCAGCACGGCGTCGATCCCGACGCGGTCGAGGTGGCCACCGACCTGCCGTACGACCTGCCGAACCAGCTGATCGACTACGTGCGCCAGGAGCCGCGCCACGTACCGACCGCGTTCTGGCGCGGCGTCGGGCCGACGCGCAGCACGTTCGTCGTCGAGAGCTTCATCGACGAACTGGCCGCGCAGACCAAGACCGACCCCGTGCAATACCGCCGCGCGCTGCTCGGCAAGACGCCGCGCGCGCTCAACGTGCTCGACGTCGCGACGAAGGCGGCCGGCTGGGGCCCGTCGCTGCCGACGGGGCAAGGGCGCGGCGTATCCGTGATGCACGCGTTCGGCAGCTTCTTCTCGATCGTCATCGACGTCGCGGTGGACAACGGCGAGGTGCAGGTCAAGCGCGTCGTGTGCGCGGTCGATTGCGGCATGTCCGTCAACCCGAACACGATCGAGGCACAGGTGCAGGGCGGCATCATCTTCGGGATCACGGGCGCGCTGTACGGCGAGATCACGATCGAGGACGGCCGTGTCGTGCAGAGCAATTTCACCGATTACCGGATGCTGCGGATCAACGAGACACCGCCGATCGAGGTACATCTGGTGAAAAGCGGCGAAGCGCCGGGCGGGATCGGCGAACCGGGCACGGCCGCGACGGCCGCGGCATTGTCGAACGCGATCTTCGCGGCGACCGGCAAGCGGCTGCGCAAGCTGCCGGTCGGCGACCAGCTGAAGACGGCTTGAGGGGAGGCGACGATCATGCGAAACCTCACCCTGAATACGTTCCGTGCATCGCTGCTCGCGCTGTCCGCCATGCTGGCCGGCCCGGCCGCGCAGGCCGCGCAGACGGCACCGGCCGACAGCGCGCTCGTCGCGCGCGGCGCGTACCTCGCGAAAGCGGGCGACTGCGTTGCGTGCCACACCGCGCCGCGCGGCACGCCGTTCGCCGGCGGCCTGAAGATGGTCACGCCGATGGGCGCGATCTACACGACCAACATCACGCCCGATCCGGAAACGGGCATCGGCGGCTACACGGAAGCCGAGTTCGCCGGCGCGCTGCGCAAGGGCGTCGCGAAGGACGGTCACAACCTGTATCCGGCGATGCCGTATCCGTCGTATGCGAAGCTGAAGGACGAGGACGTGAAGGCGCTGTACGCGTACTTCATGCACGGCGTCGAACCGGTGAAGCAGGCGAACCGGCCGTCCGACATCCCGTGGCCGCTCAACATGCGCTGGCCGCTCGCGTTGTGGAACATGGTGTTCCTCGACACGACGCCTTACGCGGACAAGCCGGCCAAGGACGCGATGTGGAACCGCGGCGCGTACCTCGTGCAGGGGCTCGGTCACTGCGGGTCGTGCCACACGCCGCGCGGCGTCGGCTTCCAGGAGAAGGCGCTCGACGAAGGCGGCGCGGCGTTCCTGTCGGGTGCGCCGATCGACAACTGGTTCGCCTCGAACCTGACCGGCGAGCCCAACACGGGGCTCGGCCGCTGGAACGAGGCCGAGGTCGCGCAGTTCCTGAAGACCGGCGCGAACCGCCATGCGACCGCGTTCGGTTCGATGGTCAGCGTGATCAACCACAGCACGCAGGCCCTCACGGACGACGATCTGGCGGCCATCTCCCGTTACCTGAAATCGCTGCCGGCGGCAGGCGGCACGGGCGCGCCGCCGTACCGCTACGATCCGAAGGCGACGCAGGTCGCGCTGGGCCGGCCGGCAGCCGATCCGGGCGCGAAGGTGTATAACGCTTACTGCCTGCATTGCCACGGCGCGGACGGGCGCGGCTACGCGCCGCTGCTCGCGCCGCTCGCCGGCAACCCGAACGTGCTCGAAGGCGATGCCGCGTCGCTGATCAACGTGACGCTGAACGGCAGCGAGACGCTCGTGATCGATGGCGTGCCGTCCGCTTATCCGATGCCGGCGTTCTCGAATCAGTTGAACGACCGGCAGATCGCCGACGTGCTGACCTTCATGCGCGCCGGATGGAACAACGGCGCGCCGGCCGTGCAGGCGGCGGACGTCGCGAAACTCCGCAAGGCGACGGCGGCCGCGCGCTGAGCGCGACTCCATGCGGAACGATGGCGGGCCGGCGTGCCTGCCGTCGACGCCGCCGGGTGCGTGCCAGCCCCGGCGGCCTGGCTTTTTCTGTCAACCGGCGCGCGGCCGTTCGCGGCAGCGCGCGTTTATCGACGCAATGTAGGGGTGTCTGGATGGCTAACGTGACTTATACGGATACGCAACTGCTGATCGACGGCGAATGGGTCGACGCCGCGAGCGGCAAGACGATCGACGTCGTGAACCCGGCGACCGGCAAGCCGATCGGCAAGGTGGCCCACGCGGGCATCGCCGATCTCGACCGTGCGCTCGCCGCCGCGCAACGCGGCTTCGAGGCCTGGCGCAAGGTGCCCGCGCACGAGCGCGCGGCGACGATGCGCAAGGCGGCCGCGCTGGTGCGCGAACGTGCCGACGCGATCGCGCAGCTGATGACGCAGGAGCAGGGCAAGCCGCTCACCGAGGCGCGCGTCGAAGTGCTGTCGGCGGCGGACATCATCGAATGGTTCGCGGACGAAGGCCGCCGCGTGTACGGCCGGATCGTGCCGCCGCGCAACCTCGGCGCGCAGCAGACCGTCGTGAAGGAGCCGGTCGGCCCGGTCGCCGCGTTCACGCCGTGGAATTTCCCGGTCAACCAGGTCGTGCGCAAGCTGAGCGCCGCGCTGGCAACCGGCTGCTCGTTCCTCGTGAAGGCGCCGGAAGAAACCCCGGCGTCGCCGGCCGCGCTGCTGCGCGCGTTCGTCGACGCGGGTGTGCCGTCCGGCGTGATCGGCCTCGTGTACGGCGATCCGGCGGAAATCTCGTCGTACCTGATTCCGCACCCGGTGATCCGCAAGGTCACGTTCACGGGTTCGACGCCGGTCGGCAAGCAGCTCGCCTCGATGGCCGGCCTGCACATGAAGCGCGCGACGATGGAACTGGGCGGTCACGCGCCGGTGATCGTCGCCGAGGACGCCGACGTCGCGCTCGCGGTGAAGGCCGCCGGCGGCGCGAAATTCCGCAACGCGGGGCAGGTCTGCATTTCGCCGACGCGCTTTCTCGTGCACAACAGCATCCGCGACGAATTCACGCGCGCGCTGGTCAAGCATGCCGAAGGGCTGAAGGTCGGCAACGGCCTCGAGGAAGGCACGACGCTCGGTGCGCTCGCGAACCCGCGCCGGCTCACCGCGATGGCATCCGTCGTCGACAACGCGCGCAAGGTCGGCGCGCGCATCGAAACCGGCGGCGAGCGGATCGGCTCGGAAGGCAACTTCTTCGCGCCGACCGTGATCGCGGACGTGCCGCTCGAAGCGGACGTGTTCAACAACGAGCCGTTCGGCCCGGTCGCGGCGATCCGCGGTTTCGACAAGCTCGAAGACGCGATCGCGGAAGCGAACCGTCTGCCGTTCGGGCTCGCCGGCTACGCGTTCACGCGTTCGTTCGCGAACGTGCACCTGCTCACGCAGCGCCTCGAAGTCGGGATGCTGTGGATCAACCAGCCCGCGACGCCGTGGCCGGAAATGCCGTTCGGCGGCGTGAAGGACTCGGGCTACGGCTCGGAAGGCGGGCCGGAAGCGCTCGAACCGTACCTCGTCACGAAGTCGGTGACGGTGATGGCCGTCTGACGACCGTCTGACCCGACCGATCGCGTGCGCGGCGCCGCCGGCGCGGCGCGCGCGATCGGCGCAGGCCGGGCGGCGCTCGCGTTGCGCACTGCGCAACGGCACGCCCGGTCTCCCGCCGGCTTTCGCGCCAGCCGTGCATTCGCATGGCAACCTGACGGCAATTTCAATACGCGTACCACTGCGGTCGGATTGTTTCGATTTCGTCATCGGCAGCACCACACGCCACACCACGCGACGCCCCTCGGTGAATGAGCGCCGGCACCCGGTGCCGGTCCGAGCGGAACACGATCCGCCCGACACCGCTCAGGTCACGTCGTACGCAACCCGGCAAGTCAGGACTGCACCTCGTACCCGGAAGTCGTACTTTTTGGTATAGGTTATTCAGAACAAACCATAACGACCGGTGCGTCAGCGCCGGGCCAATCTGAGAGGACACGGATGCATCCGCGGTCGGCAGCGCCGTACTACGTTGTGCTGGCGGGGACCTTGATAGCGTGCGCGCTGATGGGCCTCTGCGTGTTGCAGTTGTTTCAGAGCCGTCACGATGCGCTCGATCGCGCGCGAGAGACGTCGCGAAATCTGGCGCTCGTCGCCGAGCGCGACATCGAACGCAACATCGAGCTCTACGGCCTGTCGCTCGAGGCGGTGATCCAGGGCCTCCGGCGGCCGGACGTCATGGCCGCCCCGCCGGCGCTGCGGCGCGGCATCCTGTTCGATCACGCGATGACGGCGAATTTTCTCGGCTCGATGCTCGTGCTGGATTCCGCCGGCAACATCATCCTGGATTCGGCGAACGACGTGCCGCGCCACGGCAATTTCGGCGACCGCAAGTACTTTACGGTGCACCGCGACAATCCGGACGTCGGGCTTTACATCAGCGATCCCTTTGCGTCCCGCCTGCGCGGCGGCGCGCTCAGCGTCGCGCTGACGCGCCGTGTGTCGAACCCGGACGGCTCGTTCGCCGGCATTGCAATGATCGCGGTCAATCTCGAGTATTTCCACACGCTGTTCGCCGGCCTCGCGCTCGGCTCGCACGGCGCGATTTCGCTGATCGGCACGAACGGCATCATGTTCATGCGCCAGCCGTTCGACGTGCGCACCATCGGTCGCGACATCAGCAAGGCGCCGACGTTTCGCCACTTCATGACGGCACCGGAAGGCTCGTTCATCGAAACCTCGACGATCGACAACGTGCGCCGCCTGTACTACTTCAAAACGCTGCCGCACCTGCCGCTGATCATCATGGTCGCCGAGGCGGAGCAGGACATCTACGCCGCGTGGCGGCACCGGGCCATCACGATCGGCGCGCTGGTCGCCACCTTCGGCGCGGCGTTCATCGTGCTGTCCTTCATGCTGGGCTCGCAGCTGCGACGCAGGATGCGCGCCGAATCCGAGCTGGTCATGCTCGCGCGCACCGACGGCCTCACCGGGCTCAACAATCGCCGCTCGTTCGGGGAGGTGCTGGATCTCGAATGGCGCCGCGCGCGCCGTGCCCGATCGGTGTTTTCGCTGCTGTTCGTCGACGTCGACCGCTTCAAGGCCTACAACGACACGTATGGCCACCAGGCCGGCGACGACGCGCTGGCGGCGGTCGCACGGTGCATCGGCGACAACATCCGGCGCCCGGCGGACACCGCCGCCCGCTATGGCGGCGAGGAGTTCGTCGTGATCCTGCCCGATACGCCGGCGACGGGTGCGACGGAGATCGCCGAAAGGATTCGTGCAGCCATCGACGGACTGGCGATCGAACATGCGGAAAGCGAATTCGGGCGCGTCACCGCGAGCATCGGCGTGGCAAGCTGGGCGCCCGGGCAGGAAGGGGAGGTCGAGTCGGTGATCAAGGCAGCCGACGAGGCGTTGTACGTCGCGAAGGAAACGGGGCGAAACAAGGTCGCGTCGTGTGGTGCGGCCACCTGACGCCTCCGCCGGCACCCATCGCCCGCGACCGGTGGCGGGCGCGCGGTTCGATGCTCAATGCCGGCCGCTGCCGCGATAGCTTTCCACTTCCGCGTCGTACGCCGCCAGAAACGCCTTGCCGAACACCGACGCGAAATCGTCCTCGATCGCGAACACCGTGTCGCGATGGGTCGCCGCGTAGCGATCCCACATCCTCGCCTTGTACAGCACGGGCACGCGCTTCTCGTACCAGCGCATCGCGTCGTCGCGCTCGCGCAGGCGCTGCGGTGAAAAGCGCGTCAGCAGGTCCATCAACGCCGCGCGCATGCCGGCGACCATGCCGATCTGGTGCGCGTGCAGATCCTGGAACGCGTCGCTGACCGCGCTCTGCGGCGACATGAAGCCCGGCAGCGGCAGCCCGAACATCTGCCGCAGCACGGCGCCGCCGTCGGGCAGCAGCTTCAGCGGATTGTTCTCGCGATCGAGCAGCATCGTCATGTGCGCCTTCACCTCGCGCTTCAGGATGCTGCGCGACGACAGCAGCTCGACCGTGCCGTTCGCGAACAGCGCCAGCAACTGGCCCGCGATGTACAGCTGCTCGGCCGACCACTGATGCGATTCGGCGGCCGTGTCGAGCCCCGCGCCTTCGAAGAACGCGCTCAGCAGTTCGTCGGGGGTCGGCGCGCGCGCCGCATGCGGCGCCGGTTCGTCGGCCGGCCGCGTATCGGTGTGCGCGGCGGCCGGTTGCACGCGCACGTGCTGCGTCCACTCGGGCGCGTGATCCGCCTGCGTCGCGGACGACGCGTCGCGAGCCGCGTTGCCGCGATCGGCGTGCGCCGCCGTGCCCGCTGCGCCGAGGTCGCCCGACGACTGCGCGAACAGGTCGAGCGGATCGGTCGACAGCTGGTGCAGGTCGCGCTGCGAAGGCGCGGGCGGTGCGGCCTGCTGCGCCGCGCCCGCACGTGCGGGGCCGCCTGGCCGCGCAGCGGCGTCCGCCGCCTTGCCGCGCGGCGCGAGACGATCCTGGAGGAGCCCCCACAGCCGGTTGCCGGCGCCTTTCGTATCGACACGCGATGACGACGGTTGCGCGGGCGCCGCTGCCGCCCGGGCTTGCGCCTGCATATCGACACGCATGCCGGTATCGGTCTCCATGTCGATGACCGGTGCATGGCCGCCATCGACGCCGTCGCCGCCGTCGTCACGTTCGGCGCGCAGCACGTACGGCCCGATGCGGATGATGTCGCCGGTGTTGAGCGCGCGCTCCTGCGCATAGCCGACCGGCTCGCGGTTCACCTCGATCGTCGAGACGCTGCTCAGGTTCTTCAGCAGGCAGGCGTCGTCGCCCACCTGCAGCAGCGCCTGCAGCCGCGAAATCTGCCGCGTGTCGTCGCGCAACACGAGATGGTTGTCGCTGGCCCGGCCGATGGTGCCGCCCGGCGGATGAAACACGACGGCGTCGTAGGAGTCGTTTTCGACCGGCTCGCCGGCATGTTCGATCACGATCAGTTGCATGTCATACGTCGCTCGGTGAAGTGCTCGCGCGCAGGCCGGTTCGTTCAGGACGACGACGCATGCCTGCGGCGCGCGAATTCGAACGCAGGCCCCCAGACCGGATGTCCCTTCTCCGCAGGGGACAAATCGAAGCGCGGGTTGAGGTCGAGAATTTTCGAGAACTCGGCGCGGCACGGCGTGATGCGGTTCGTCACGCAATAGCTGAACGCGAGGAGCTTGTGCGCGGCAACCTGCGTGTCGGTGTCGGCGCCGTCGATTTCCTTCGCGTGGCTCAGCAGCGCGATCGTGCGCCCGTAGTCGCCGCTGTCGTACGCGGCGCGCGCGCTGTCGACCGTCGCGCGTGCAGCCGACTGGGTCGGGGACGTACTGCACCCGCCGGCCCCCAGCAACAATGCGCCGAGGAAAAGAACGAGCGATGAACGACCTTTCATTATTGAAATCAGGAATTGGCGTAATTGGAAGGTGGCACACAAGCGCTGTTGGATTCTAGTGCCAATCATCGGCACCGAATCGCCTGTTACGTTTTGTTTCATTTCACCATTCCATTTCCACCTGAATACAGAATCGACTACGAATTTCAGTGCTTGTGAATCCGGAAAAACGGCCTATAGTTCGCTGTGTTTTTCGGATTCGTCAGTTGTTTGGTCAGCGCACGTCAATGCACGAAAAAACGGGCCGTCCGTTCGTGCGAAACGAATAGCCTGGCACACCGTCAGCGCCGCGGGCGTTCGTTGCCCGGTGGCCGGCCGGCTTGCGCCCGAGCCCATCCGACAGGTGTCCACGCCACAGAACCGGGCCGCGACGGCGAACCGGTCGGATTGATTTTTGCCATTAATTCATCAACCCCAATTCTCAATTGACCACCATCTCGCCAAATCGACTTTCAAAATCCATGAATGATATGACCCGGCTTTTTACAAGAACAATTTGCCGATACGGATTGAGGTGGATGGATATACGGATTACACAATTACCGATCAATTAATTGTCCCTTTTTCAATCGGATCAACCGGTTTCGCGGTCGAAAACCGGCGGACGGCTATTGGGTGGCGAGGGTGGAATATGCAATGGCGGTCGAGCAGTTTCATCGTATGGGGATGCGTGATGCTGTTGCCGGGATGCGGCGCGACGGAGCACGCCGCGGCGGTGCCGTATGCGATCACGGTCGACGTTGCACCCGACGTCAACCCTGACCCGAACCGCAAGCCTGCGCCGATCGTGCTGAAGGTGTTCCAGCTCCGCGCGGCATCGTCGTTCGACAGCGCGGATTTCTTCTCGCTGCAGGACAAGCCGGAGAACGTGCTCGGCACGGACCTGCTCGGCACCGATCGCGTGATCCTGCGGCCGGGCGAGTCGCGCACGCTGCACTATCGCGGCAACGTCGAGGCCGGCGCGATCGGCGTGGTCGCCGAATACCGGATGCTCGAAAAGAACCGCTGGCGGCTGACGGTGCCGCTGCCGCGCGCGAAGCAGCTCAATCTCTACAAGTTCTGGCAGACGTCGCCGGGCGAGCTGAAGCTGTCGATCGCGGTGCGCAACGGCGGCCTCGCGCTGAACGATGCGAAGGGGCGCCCATGACCGAACCGACGATGTCCGCGACACCGGTCGCGGCGCTCCGCCAGCGGGTGGTGTGGACCGAGGGGATGTTCCTGCGGCCGCAGCATTTCCAGCAGCTCGAACGGCACTGGGAACGCTATGTCGCGCTGCGCTGCCTCCCGCTGCAAGGCTTCTTCTGGGGCTTCGACACGCTGGAGCTCGACCGCGAGCAACTGGCGCTCGGCAAGGTCGCGCTGCGCACCGCATCGGGCGTGATGCGCGACGGCACGCCGTTCGACCTGTCCCATCCGGACGATCTTCCCGAACCGCTCGACGTGCCGGCCGACGCGAAGGACCAGCTCGTCGTGCTCGCGCTGCCGCTGTGGCGCGGCGGCGGCGAGGAGGTGTCGTTCGGTGCAGGCGAAGGCCATGCCCCGAACGGCGCGAGCGGCGCGAACGGTACGAACGGCACGAACGGCGGCGCCGATGTCGCGCGCTACGTCGTGCGCGAATACGAAGTGGCCGACGCGAACGCGGTCGCGCTCGGTCCCGCACTGCTGCAGACGGGGCGCCTGAACGTGAGGCTGATGCTCGAAGCCGAGCTGACCGGCGACTGGCACGCACTCGGCGTCGCCCGGATCGTCGAGCGGCGCACCGATGCACGGCTGCTCGTCGACGACGGCTACATCCCGCCGCGCCTCGTCGCGCAGCACGACGCCGTGCTGCTGGCCTACGCGCGCGAGCTGCACGGGCTGCTCACGCAACGCAGCGAAGCGCTCGCGGAACGGCTGTCGGAGCCCGGGCGCGGCGGCGTGTCGGAAGTCGCGGACTTCCTGCTGCTGCAGCTCGTGAACCGCTATCTCGCGCTGACCTGGCATGCGCAGCAGCACGTGTCGACGCATCCGGAGGCGCTGTTCTGCGACTGGCTGAAGCTCGCGTGCGACCTGAGCACGTTCACGGCGGCCGGCCGGCGCCCGCAGTCGCTCGCCGTCTACGTGCACGACGACCTGCGCACGAGCTTCGCGGAACTGATGACCGAACTGCGGCGGTCGCTGTCGACGGTGCTCGAGCAAAACGCGATCCAGATCGAGCTGCGCGATGCGGGCAACGGCATCCGCGTCGCGACGCTGGCCGACCCGGTGCTGCGCGACACGGCCGGCTTCGTGCTCGCGGTGCGCGCGGACGTACCGGCCGACAGCCTGCGCGCGCGTTTTCCCGCACAGGCCAAGCTCGGGCCGGTCGAGCGGATCCGCGATCTCGTGCAGCTGCAACTGCCGGGCATCACGATGCGCCAGTTGCCGGTCGCGCCGCGGCAGATCCCGTATCACGCGGGCCATACGTACTTCGAGATCGACAAGGGCAGCGACCTGTGGAAGCAGCTGGCGCGCTCCGGTGGTCTCGCTTTTCATTTCGCCGGCGAATTCCCTGGACTCTCGATGGAGTTCTGGGCGATACGCGGGTGAGGGCGGGGCGACGCGATGAATTCCTCCTCCGATTCGATCTCTCCCGGCGCAGGCGGATTCGTGCCGCCGAATCCGGGCGGCATGCATCCGGCCGCGGCGGGCGCGGCCGGCCCGACCGCGACGCAGCCGCGCCCCGGGCGCTGGGCCGCGAGCGGCACGAACCCGCTCGTCGCGGCCGCCAATCCGTTGCTCAACCTCGTGCCGCAGATCCGTTCGACCGTCCATCACCCGAATCCCGCGTGGCTGCGCGAGCATCTCGTCGTCGAGATCCGGCAGTTCGAGGCGCGCGCGCAGGAGGCCGGCGTGCCGTCGGAAGCGATCATCGGCGCGCGCTACTGCCTGTGCACGGCGCTCGACGAGGCGGCCGCCCTGACGCCGTGGGGCGGCAGCGTGTGGTCATCGCACAGCCTGCTCGTGTCGTTCCACAACGAGACCTGGGGCGGCGAGAAATTCTTCCACCTGCTCGAACGCCTGTCGCAGCAGCCGCGCCAGCATCTCGACCTGCTCGAGCTGCTGTATTTCTGTCTCGCGCTCGGCTTCGAGGGCCGTTATCGCGTGCTCGACAACGGCCATGCGCAGCTCGACGCGCTGCGCCACCAGCTCGCGCTCACGATCCGCTCGGTGCGCGGCGAATTCGAGCCGGCGCTGTCGCCGCACTGGCGCGACGTCGTCACGCGCGATGTCGCGCGCCGGTTCGTCGTGCCGCTGTGGGTGTGCGTGGCGCTCGCGCTGCTGATCGGCTTCGGCGTGTTCGTCGGGCTGCGGATCGCGCTCGCCGGGCATTCGGACCGGCTGTTCGCGTCGATCGACGCGCTGCACGTGCCGAAGCTGCAGCCCGCGCAGGCGCCGCCGCGCCCGGTACCGGCCCCGCGCATCGCGAAGTTCCTGGAACCGGAGATCGCGGCCGGACTCGTGTCGGTGCGCGACGCCGCCGATCGCAGCGTGATCGTGCTGCGCGGCGACGGGTTGTTCAAGTCGGGTTCGACGTCGGTGATCGACCGCTACGTGCCGGTGCTCGCCCGTGTGGCCGACGCGCTGGACAAGGTGCCCGGCAACGTGCGCGTGACCGGTTATACGGACGACACGCCCGTGCATACGGCGCGCTTCGCGTCGAACTGGGACCTGTCGCGCGAACGCGCGGAAGCCGTGCGCGGCATGATCGCCGCGCGGCTCGACCATCCGGAACGGCTCGCGGCGGAAGGGCGCGGCACGCTCGACCCGGTCGCGCCGAACGATTCGCCCGCGAATCGCGCGCTGAACCGGCGCGTCGAGATCACGCTGCTGCCGGCGCCCGGCAGTGCCGCCGTCGGCGCGAGCGCAACGCAGGGAGCCAACTGACATGAACCAGGCTGTCGCGCGTTTCGTCCGGCCGTTGCCGTCGCGGGAAATCTGGACCTTCGCCGGTCTCGTCGTGCTCGCATGCTTCGTGTGGCTCGCGGGCCCGCTGTTCGCGTTCGCCGAGGTCCGCCCGCTCGAAAGCGGCTGGGCGCGCGGGCTGACGATCGCGGTGCTGTTCGTCGCGTGGGGCGCGCGCGTCGCGTGGCGCAGCTGGCGCGCCGGCCGGCTCAACGCGCAACTGCTGAACCAGCTGCGCGAAGCGGCGCCCGGGCCGGCCACCGCCGACGATCCGGCGAAAGCGCAGCTCGACGAGTTGCGCAGCCGCTTCGACGAAGCCGCGACGCTGCTGAAGAAGGTCCGCTTCGGGCAGGCCGACACCGTGCGCAAGGGCCTGCCGCGCTGGTTCGACCGGATGTCGCGACAGTATCTGTACCAGTTGCCGTGGTACGTGTTCATCGGCGCGCCGGGCTCGGGCAAGACCACCGCGCTCGTGAATTCCGGGCTCAGTTTTCCGCTCGCCGAGCAGTTCGGCCGCGCGGCGATTCGCGGCGTGGGCGGCACGCGGCATTGCGACTGGTGGTTCACGAACGACGCGGTGCTGATCGACACGGCCGGCCGCTATACGACGCACGAAGGCAACCGTGCGCTCGACGAGGCCGAGTGGAAAGGCTTCGTCGACCTGCTGAAGAAGTACCGTACGCGCCAGCCGCTGAACGGCGCGATGCTGACGATCAGCGTGGCCGACCTGCTCGGCGCGTCGGAGGCCGAGCGCACGCAGCACGCGATGGTGCTGCGCAAGCGGCTGCTCGAACTGCGCGCGCAGCTCGGCATCCGCTTTCCCGTGTACCTGCTCGTGACGAAGGCCGACCTGCTCGCAGGCTTCGCCGAGTATTTCGGCAACTACGGCCGCGCGGAATGCGCGCAGGTGTGGGGTTTCACGTTCCCGCTCGCGCAGAGCGAGGCGCCGGGTTTCGACCTGCGTGCGGCATTCGACCGCGAATACCGGCTGCTGCACCAGCGGCTGAACGACGGGCTGCCCGAACTGCTCGCCGCGCAGACCGACGCGCGCCAGCGCGAGATGACGTACCTGCTGCCGCAGCAGATCGCCGACCTGCAGGACATGCTCGGCCAGTTCGTCGCCGAGGTGTTTTCCGTGTCGAGCTACGAACCGATGCCGATGCTGCGCGGCGTCTACCTGACGAGCGGCACGCAGGAGGGCACCGCGTTCGATCGCGTGATGAGCGGCATCAAGCGCTTCCTGAAGATCGAGGGCGTGCCGCCGGTCGCGCAGGTCGGCTCGACCGGCCGCAGCTTCTTCCTGAAGTCGCTGCTGCAGGAGCACATCTTCCGCGAAGCGTCGCTCGCCGGCAGCGACCTGCGCTGGCATCAGAAACGGCGCGTGCTGCAGATCGCCGGCTACGTGCTGCTCGCGCTGGTGTGCGTGGCCGTGCTGGTCGCCTGGCTGCGCAGCTATTCGAACAATCGCGCGTATCTCGACCAGATCGGCGCGCGCGTGCCGGCCGTCGATGCGCAGATTGCCGGCGCGAAATTCTCCGATGCGGCCGACGTCGCCCGCCTGCTGCCCGTGCTCGACGCGCTCGGCGGCCTCGCGAATACCGGTGGCGTCGACCTGCAGCATCCGCCGCTCGCGTACCGGTGGGGGCTGTTCCAGGGCGAGAAGATCGACGAGGCCGTCGACGCCGTGTACCGGCGCGCGCTCGAGGACGTGCTGCTGCCGATCGCCGCGAGCCGGATGGAGGCCGCGCTGCGCGACGCACGGCCCGACGAGACCGAATTCGCGTATGCGGCGCTGAAGGCGTACCTGATGCTGTACGACAGCGCGCACTACGATCCCGCGTTCGTGCAGGCCGTCGTCGATCTCGAAATGGAACGCGCGCTGCCGCCCGATTTCTCGCCGGCCGAACGCACCGCGCTGCGTGCGCATCTCGCCGCGCTGTTCGGCGGCCGCGTCGCGGTGTCGCCGTATCCGATGAACGAGCGGCTCGTGGCCGACGTGCGCGACCGGCTGCGGCAGGTGCCGTTCTCGCAGCGGCTGTACCGGCAGCTCACAATGACGCTGCGGCCGGCCACCGCCGCGTTCGACTTCAGCGTCGCGCGCGCGGTCGGCCCCGACGCGTCGCTGGTGTTCCGCCGCCAGGGCGGCAAGCCGCTGTCGGAAGGCGTGCCGGGCCTCTATACGCGCAACGGCTATCGCAACGTGTTCGCGCCGCGCCTGGCCGGCGAGGTCGAGGCCTACGGGCGCGAGGAAGTGTGGGTGCTGAACCTCGGGCTTTCCGAGATTCCCGGGCCGAACGACGCGGCCGCGTGGGCCCGCGATATCCGCCAGCTGTACCTGAACGACTACCTGAAGATCTGGGACGACTATCTCGCCGACATCAAGCTGCAGCGCACCGCGACGCTCGCGCAGAGCATCCAGGTGGCACGCGCGCTGTCGTCCGCCGATTCGCCGCTCACGCGGCTGATGGTCGCGCTCGCGCGCGACACGGCACTCGGCGATGCACCGGGCGGCGGGGCGCGCAATCTCGCCACGCGCGCGCAGGACAAGGTCGACGAGGCGCGCAGCTCGCTGTCGCAGATCTTCGCGAGCAAGGGAAGCGATGCGAACACGTCCGCAGCAGCGCCCGCGAGCGCCGAGCAGATCGTCGATAGCCACTTCGCCGGGTTGCGCGCGTTCGCGCCGGGCAGCGGCGACCAGGCCCAGGCGTTCAACGACGTGCTGAAGTCGATCGACGCGCTGTACACCTACCTGACGGCCACCGACGACGCATTGAGGAGCGGCGCGCAGCCGCCGCCGTCCGACGCGCCGGCGAAGCTGCGCGCGCAGGCCGGCCGCCTGCCCACGCCGTTCCGCGACGTGCTCGACGACCTGTCGAACGTCGCGAACGGCAGCGTGGCGACCGTCGAGCAGCGCAGCGTCGCGACGCGGGCCGGCGCGAACGTCGGCGACTTCTGCCGGCAGGCGATCGCGGGGCGCTATCCGTTCGCGCGCGGATCGTCGCGTGACGTCGCGCCGGCGGATTTCGCGCAGATGTTCGCACCCGGCGGCCTGATGGACGACTTCTTCCAGAAGAACCTGCAGTCGATCGTCGATACGACGTCGCACCCGTGGCGCTTCGCGAACCGCAATGCGGACGCCGATCCGTCGGCCGCCGCGATGCTGGCGTCGTTCGAGAAGGCGGCGGTGATCCGCGACGCCTATTTCGGCGGCGGTGCGCGCACCGCGCAGCTGAAGGTGCAGATCCAGCCGCTCGAAATGGACCCGTCGATCACGGAGATGGTGCTCGACGTCGACGGGCAGATCGTCCGCTACGCGCACGGCCCGCTCGTGCAGAGCGCGGTGGACTGGCCGGGCCCGCGCGGCAGCAGCCAGGTGCGGCTGCAGGTGTCGGGGCAGGCCGGCGCGACCGACGGCTTCTCGACCGACGGGCCGTGGGCGCTGCACCGGCTGTTCGACCGCGCGGCCGTATCGGCCGGGCGCGGCTCCGACCAGATGATTGCGCGCTTCACGGTCGACGGCAAACCGGTCGTGCTGCAAGTGAATGCGGGCAGTGTCCGCAACCCGTTCAGGCTGCCCCAGATGGAGTCCTTTACATGCCCTCCGAAGCCATGAGCCCGACACCGCCGTTCACGCGTACCGACGGCGATGCGCCGGCCTGGTACGGGAAGATTCCCGGCGCCGGCGACTTCGTGAACAGCCGGCTGCCGCATGCGCTCGCGCTGTGGTGGGAGCGCTGGCTCCAGCAGGGGATGGCCGCGATGCGCCAGCGCGGCGCGGACGAGATCGAGCGCCATTACACGGTCGCGCCGGTCTGGAATTTCCTGATCCCGGCGGGCGCCGGCGCGTCGTGCGTGCAGCCGGGCTGCCTCGCGCCGAGCTGCGACCGCGTGGGGCGCTACTACCCGGTGATCGTCACGCTGCCGATGCGTGCGGCCGATTACTGGAGCGGGCTGCCGGACGCCGCCGACGCGTTCTACTGGCAGGTCGGACAGGCGCTGCTCGACGCGATCCGCCATGCCCGCGCGCCGGGCGATCTCGAGCGGACGCTCGAACGCGTGCGGCTCGCGCCGGGCGTCGACAGCCACGCGGACATCGTCGACGGCACGCCGGCGCCGCTGCCGGAGCGGCCGGCGCCGGCCGCGTGGCCGGGGCTGTCCGGTTACTTCGATCCGCACGGCGGCACCAGCTTCTGGTGGACCAACCGCGCGGACGGATCGCCGCTGCGCACGCACGCGCACACGGGCACGCCCGACAACGCGCTGTTCCTGACGCTGTTCGGCGGCGGTTAGCGGCCGGACAGAAGGACGGCGGGCCGCCGGGCGCGGCGGCGGGCGGAAAGGACGCGGTTTCGAGAGGTGGTGGAGATGAAGGACGCTGGATCGAGAGACAACGAGCACGACACGGCGACACGCGGCGACGCATCCGAATTCACGGTGCGGCCGCTGCCGCTCGGCCATCGCCTCGGCGAATTGCAGCTCGACGAAGTGCTGGGCATCGGCGGCTTCGGGATCGTCTATCGCGCGTTCGACCGCACGTTGCGGCGCGCGGTCGCGATCAAGGAGTACATGCCGTCGATGCTGGCCACGCGCGGCGGCGACTATACGGTGTCGCTGCGCTCCGAGCGGTTCGCGCAGGCATTCGACGCGGGGCGCGGCGCGTTCCTCAACGAAGCGCGCCTGCTCGCGCAATTCGACCATCCGGGGCTCGTCAAGGTCCTGCACTTCTGGGAAAGCCACGGCACCGCGTACATGGTGATGCCGTTCTACGAGGGGCGCACGCTCAAGCAACTGCTCGACGGCGGGATGCGGATCAGCGAGACGCAGCTGCGCAACATCGTCGGCGCGCTGCTCGGTGCGCTCGACACGCTGCATCGCGCGCAGTGCTTCCATCGCGACGTCGCGCTCGACAACGTGCTGATCCGCCCGAACGGCAGCGCGATCCTGCTCGACTTCGGCGCGGCGCGCAAACGGATCGGCGATCTGGTCGACGACGGCGCGATGATGATCAAGCCAGGCTACGCGCCGATCGAGCAATACACCGACGATCCCGCGTTCAGCCAGGGGCCATGGACGGATCTCTATGCGCTCGGCGCGGTGATGCACGCGATGATCACCGGCGAGTTGCCGCCCGCGGCCGTCGTGCGCAGCATCAAGGACACGTACCGGCCGCTCGCGTCGCGTGAACTGCCGGCCGGCGAGGTGTACAGCCCGGCTTTTCTCGCGGCCGTCGATCATGCGCTGCAGTTGCGGATTCCGGACCGGCCGGAATCGGTCGCGGCATTCGCGGCGGAACTCGGGTTGCGGGACTTCGACCGGACGGGCAGCGGGTATGGCGCGCCCGCCGTGCCGCCCGTGGGCGATGCGGGCAGGAGCGGGGGAGACAAGGGGGCGGCTTCTGTCGAGGCCGGGACCGCGTCGGTTGCCGCCGCGACTTCGATCGGCGCGGGTGGGGCCGCTTCGGGTGGCGCTGCACCGGATGGGCGGCCGCCGACGCAGGCGGGCGCAGGGCCCCTGTCGACGCCTACGGACACGGTATCCGCATCGCCCGGTGTGTCGGACGGCAAGCCGGAAACCGATGATGTGTCTTCAACGTTGAAAGCGGCCACGCAAGGCGCAGCCGCCACGGCGGCTGCGGGAGCGCTCGCAGCGTCCGCATCGCATGCGTCCCGGCCGGCCGCGGAACCGGTTGAATCCGATGCGCCGAATGGAGACGTCGAACGCGCGAAAGAACCGGCCGCTGCACGCACCGACCCGCACGACGAAACCGGCACGCGATCCGCAAGACCCGATACGGACATCGGCGCGCGTGGTGCGGCGGGTTCCGCGAAAGCGGACGCGTTCGCAGCTGAAGGCCCTGGTGCCGGTGTCGGTGCCGCCAGTACGACCGCGCCGTATCCCGCCGCATCGTCGTCAGGCGGCGCTTCCGTGCCGCCCGGCGCCCAGCACAGCCACGCCCCCGCCGGATCGCGCAAGCGCCGACTGCCTGTCTACGCCGGTGGCGCGGTCGCTGCGCTGATCGCCGTCGGCCTCGCCGCGACCTACCTGTCGCGTCCCGCCCGCGTGGCCGACGAGCCCGCGCCCGTCGCGAGCCAGCCGCAGGCCGGCACGTCACCGCCCGCGAGCGCGCCGGCTGCCACACTGGCCCAGCAGGGGCCGACGCCGATCGTCGTGCCGCCGTCCAGCCTGCCGGCCGGATCGTCTGCACAGGTTCCGCCGCCACGCGTCGCCGCCGAGCCTGCCAGCACGCCGGCCGTCGAGGCCGCCGCGCCCGCGCCGCAGGTTGCGACCACCGTGACGAACGCGGCCCCGCCGCCGGCCGGCGCCAGCCCCGCCATCGCGCCCGCCGGCAGCCTCGACGCGTCGGAGCGCGTCGTCAACGTGCCGCCGTCGGAAGCCGCCGTTCCGCCGGTTTCGACGCCATCCCCGGCACCGAAACCGCCGGACAGCCAGACGGCCGTCGCCGCCGTGAACGCGCTGCCTGCCGAGCAACAGCCGCGTGCGCCGAAGGCGCAGGAAACCGTGCAGGTGCGTTTCAACGTGCGGCCATGGGGCGACGTCTACGTGAACGGCGCGCGGCGCGGTGCGAGCCCGCCGCTGCGTTCGGTATCGCTGACGCCGGGCGTCTACGTGATCGAAATCCGCAACGGCTCGCTGCCGCCGTTGCACCGCACCGTGGCGATCGATTTCGGCAGCAAACCGGTCAACATCGACTATGCATTCGAATGACGTCAGCCAGGCGGCGCTGGCCGCCGCCGCATTTTCCGCGGTGCCGCCCGGCATCCCGGCGACGCCGCGCGCGGGCCTGATCGGCCCGTTGCTCGCGGATGTCGCGCCCGATGCGCCGTGCGGCGCGAACCTCGAATACGACGCCGAGTTCCTGCAGTTGCAGGAGCGTGCGACGCCGCGCGCCGAGCAGCAATACGGCGACACCGTGATCCCGGCCGAGGCGCCCGACTGGCGCGCGGTCGAGCGGCTCGCGCTGGCGCTGTCCGCGCGCACGAAGGACCTGCGCGTGATCGCCTGTCTCGCGCGAAGCTGGACCGAGCAGCACGGCATCCCCGGTTATGCGGACGCGCTCGCGCTCGTCGCGAACCTGCTCGAGCGCCGCTGGGACGCCCTGCATCCGCGGCTCGACGCGGACGGCGAACCGGACCCGACACCGCGGATGAACGCGCTCGCCGACGTGGCCGGCGCGCACGACTGCGCGCGCGCGGCGCGCCGCCAGCCGCTGTTCGAAGGCGGGCCGAGCGTGCGCGACGCCGAACGGCTGCTCGACGGCCGCGACGATACCGGCAGCCCCGTAGCCGGCAGCCGCGAAAGCCTGCTGGCCGCGCTGTCGGCCGAGTCGGGCGACGGCACGACGCCGCTCGACGCGGCGCGCGCGGCACTGCACGCGCTGGATGCGATCCGCGCGTGCGTGACGGAGAAGCTGGGCCGCGAATGGGCACCCGACGAAGGCGATGCGGAAAGGGCGCTGCGGCGGATCGTACGCGAGGTGCCGCTACCCGAGCCGCAACCGGTGTCGCCCGCCACGCAGCAGGCCGTTCCCGGCGACGCATCGCAGGCCGCCTCGGCACCCGCTGCGCCGAAGCCGATGCCGGACGGCCGCGCATGGCGCGAAGCCGACATCACGAGCCGCGACGACGTGCGCATCGGTCTCGACAAGATGTGCCGCTATTTCGAGCAGCACGAACCGAGCCACCCGGCGCCGTTGCTGCTGCGGCGCGCGCAGCGGCTGCTCGCGCTCGACTTCTACGAAATCATCCGCGATCTCGCGCCGGAGAGCCTCGCGAAGCTGGACCTGCTGAGCGGCGAGCGAAGCGAATCAAACGAATGAACCGAACGAAAGGAACCGCCATGCGGGCGGCAACGACGGACTGCGCAACCTGATCGATGTGAAGGAGTGGACGATGACGGACAGAACCAAGGCGGCGGGCAGCGGACAGAAGTTCATCGCGCGCAATCGGGCGCCGCGCGTGCAGATCGAGTACGACGTCGAGACCTACGGCGCCGAACGCAAGGTGCAGCTGCCGTTCGTGATGGGCGTGATTTCGGACCTGGCGGGCAAGCGCGCCGAGCCGCTGCCGGACCTGCCGGAGCGCAAGTTTCTCGAGATCGACGTCGACAACTTCGACGAGCGGATGAAATCGGTCGCGCCGCGCGTCGCGTTCCAGGTGCCGAACACACTGACGGGCGAAGGGATGCTCAACGTCGACATGACGTTCGAGCAGATCGACGATTTCTCGCCGGCCGCGATCGCACGCAACGTCGACGCGCTGCGCCGGCTGCTGGAGGCGCGCACCGAGCTGTCGAACCTGCTGTCGTACATGGACGGCAAGCACGGTGCCGAGCAACTGATCGAACGCGCGATCAACGACCCCGACCTGCTGAAGACGCTCGTGCGCGAACCGCACGCGAGCACGCAGAGCGGCGACGCGACCCAACCGGAGGCCCGCGATGAATGATCCTGTCCAGTCCCGCGTCGACGCGCGCGACGCCGCGCGACCCGCCGTCGCGCACGACGAATTCGCGGCGCTGCTGCAGAAGGAGTTCAAGCCGAAGACGGCCGAGGCGCGCGAATCGGTCGAGCGCGCGGTGCGCACGCTCGCGCAGCAGGCGCTCGAACATACGGTCGGCATGACGACCGACGCGTACGGCAGCGTGAAGCAGATCATCGCGGAGATCGACCGCAAGCTGTCCGAGCAGATCAACCAGATCCTGCATCACGACGAGTTCCAGACGCTCGAAGGCGCGTGGCGCGGGCTGCATTACCTCGTCACGCACACCGAGACCGACGAGCTGCTGAAGATCAAGGCGCTGCCGGCGTCGCGCAACGAAGTCGCGCGGACGCTGAAACGCTACAAGGGCGTCGCGTGGGACCAGAGCCCGCTGTTCCGCAAGATCTACGAGGAGGAATACGGGCAGTTCGGCGGCGAGCCGTTCGGCTGCCTGGTCGGCGATTTCCATTTCAACCACAGCCCGCCCGACGTCGAGATGCTCGGCGAGCTGTCGAAAATCGCGGCGGCCGCGCACGCGCCGTTCATCGCCGGTGCGTCGCCGGAGCTGATGCAGATGGATTCGTGGCAGGAGCTGTCGAACCCGCGCGACCTGACGAAGATCTTCCAGAACACCGAATACGCGGCGTGGCGCAGCCTGCGGCAGTCGGAGGATTCGCGCTACATCGGGCTCGCGATGCCGCGCTTTCTCGCCCGGCTGCCGTACGGCGCGCGCACCAACCCGGTCGACGAATTCGACTTCGAGGAAGACACCGACGCCGCGAACCACGACCGCTACACGTGGGCGAACTCGGCGTACGCGATGGCCGCGAACATCAACCGCTCGTTCAAGCAGTACGGCTGGTGTTCGTCGATCCGCGGCGTCGAATCGGGCGGGGCGGTCGAAGGGCTGCCGAGCCACACGTTCCCGACCGACGACGGCGGCGTCGACCAGAAATGCCCGACCGAGATCGCGATCAGCGACCGCCGCGAGGCCGAACTCGCGAAGAACGGCTTCATGCCGTTCGTGCACCGGAAGAACTCGGATTTCGCGGCGTTCATCGGCGCGCAGTCGCTGTATCAGCCGGCCGAGTATCACGATCCCGACGCGACCGCGAACGCGCGCCTGTCCGGCCGCCTGCCGTACCTGTTCGCGTGCTGCCGCTTCGCGCATTACCTGAAGTGCATCGTGCGCGACAAGATCGGCTCGTTCCGCGAACGCGACGACATGGAGCGCTGGCTGAACGACTGGATCATGAACTACGTCGACGGCGACCCCGTCAATTCGTCGCAGGAAACCAAGGCGCGCAAGCCGCTCGCGGCCGCGCAGGTGGTCGTCGACGAGGTCGAGGACAACCCCGGCTACTACACGTCGAAATTCTTCCTGCGGCCGCATTACCAGCTGGAAGGGCTCACCGTGTCGCTGCGGCTCATCTCGCGGCTGCCGACCGCGAAGGCGGCCAACGAATGAGCGGCGGCGCATGCAACGATCGGACTTCAACGCGGCATTCATCCTGACATCGCACTGAAACGGAGACGGTTATGGGCGTGGCAATGTTTATGAAGGTGGACGGCGTGACCGGCGAATCGGCGGACGCGCAGCACAAGGGCTGGACCGACATCCAGTCGTTCACGTGGGGCGCGAGCCAGCCGGGCGCCATGGCGAGCGGCAGCGGCGGCAACGCGGGCAAGGCGAGCTTCAACGATCTGGTCGTCGCCGCGTACATGGACAAGGGGGCACCCGCGATCATCAAGAACTGCGCGAACGGCAAGCATTTGTCGTCGGTCGAGATCTCCGCGTGCAAGACGGGCGGCACGCAGGTCGAGTTCATGCGCGTCACGCTGCAGGAGGTGCTCGTCACGTCCGCGCAGGTCGCGGGGATCGATCCGGGCGACGTCGCCGACCGGCTGATGATGCATTACGGCTTCCAGGCCGCGAAGGTGAAGAAGCAGTACTGGCAGCAGAACGACAACGGCGGCAAGGGCGCGGAGGTGACCGTCGGCTGGAACATCAAGGAAAACACCGAGATGTGACGGCGCGGAGACGACCATGGACGACCCGCGAACCCGCGACGGCCGGGAGGGCAACCTGCGCGACCGGCTTCAGCCCGCGCTGCTCGACCGGCTCACCGACGACACGCCGCAGCGCGCGAGCGAAGCGCCCGGCGCGCAGTGGATCGGCACCGAACGCCTGCGTGCGGCCGTGCTGCGCGATCTCGCATGGCTGCTCAACACGCGCAACGCCGAGGACGGTTTCGTCGACTGGCCGGCGTTCGCGCACGCGCAGGCGTCGGTGCTCAACTACGGGATGCGGCCGCTCGTCGGCAAGCCGATGTCGGGCGTCGAGCGGATGTCGGTCGAGGCATCGATCCGCGACGCGATCGTGCGCTTCGAGCCGCGCATCGCACCCGACAGCATCGATGTCCGCAGCGTGACCGATGCGCCGGGTGGCCGCGCCGGCGAACGGCGTCACAACGTGCTGCTGTTCGAGATTCGCGGCACGCTGTGGTCGATCCCGCATCCGCTCGAATTCGTGCTGCGCTCCGACCTCGATCTCGAGACGGGCGCGATGTCGCTGCAATCCGTGGCGGGAGCCTGACGCGATGGATACGCGCCTGCTCGACTACTACAACCGTGAACTCGCGTACCTGCGCGAGCTCGGCGGCGAATTCGCGCAGCAGTTCCCGAAGGTGGCCGCGCGGCTGCGGCTCAATGAATCGGGGCCGCCCGACCCGTACGTCGAGCGGCTGCTCGAGGGCTTCAGCTTCCTCACCGCGCGCGTGCAGTTGAAGATGGACGCCGAGTTTCCGCGCTTCACGCAGGCGCTGCTCGATGCCGTGTATCCCGGCTATGTCGCGCCGCTGCCGTCGATGGCGATCGTGCGGTTCGCGCCGATGCTGAACGAAGGCAGCCTCGCGCAAGGCTGGCGGCTGCCGGCCGGCACGGCGCTGCGTGCACGGCCGGCCGCGTCCGAGCAGACCGCGTGCGAATTCCGTACCGCGCACGACCTGACGCTGTGGCCGCTCGAACTGACCGATGCGAGCGTCACCGGCGCACCGTCGTGGCTGCCGCGCGGCGTCGTCGCCGCACGGCAGGACGCGCGCGGTGCGCTGCGCATCCGGCTGAAGGCGCGCGGCGGCGCCAGGCTGTCGCAACTGCCGCTCGACCGGCTGACGTTCCATCTCGCGGGCCCCGAGCGCGACGCGCTGCACCTGCTCGAACTGATCGCCGCGCATGCGCTCGGCGTCGTGTGCCACGATCCGGCGCAGCCGCCGCGCTGGCTGCATACGCTCGATGCCGACGCGATCGTCCACGAGGGTTTCGATCCCGCGCAGGCGATCCTGCCCGACGACGGCCGCAGCTTCCACGGCTACCGGCTCCTGCGCGAGTATTTCGCGTTTCCGGCGCGCTTCCTGTTCTTCAGCATCGGCGGGCTGCGTGCCGCGCTCGCTCGCGCGACCGGCGACGAGTTCGAGCTGACCGTGCTGTTCGACCGCCACGACGCGGCGCTCGAGGCGGCCGTCAGCGCGCGCCACCTCGCGCTGAACTGCACGCCGGCCGTGAACCTGTTCGCGCGCCGCGCCGATCGCATTCAGTTGCAGCCGGGGGCGCGCGAACACCATGTCGTCGTCGATCGCAGCCGGCCGCTCGACTACGAGGTCTATGCGGTGCAGCGCCTCGCGAGCGAGCAGCGCGACGACGGGCAGTCGCGTGAATTCCGGCCGTTTCACGCGTCGTTCGCCGGCGACGACGGCAACCACGGCGCGTATTACACGGTGCGGCGCGAACCGCGGCTCGTCTCCGCCCAGGCGCGCGCGAACGGCACGCGCACCGGCTACGTCGGCAGCGAGACCTACGTGTCGCTCGTCGACAGCCAGTGCGCGCCGTACGACGAAACGATGCGCTACCTGGCGGCCGACACGCTGTGCACGAACCGCGACCTCGTGCTGCTGCAGCCGCCCGGCGATGCGAACACGTTCACGCTGCGCGTGTCGGCCCCGGTCGACAGCATCGTCGCGATCCGCGGCCCGTCGCGGCCGCGCCCGCCGATCGCCGACGCGCAAACCGCGTGGCGGCTGATCCGCCATCTCGGGCTCGCACGTCACACGCTGACCGATCTCGACGACGACGAGGGCGCGCATGCGCTGCGCGAACTGCTCGGCCTGCATGCCGACCCGGCCGATGCCGCGATGCGCCGGCAGATCGACGGCGTGCTGCGCGTGGCGTTCTCGCCGGTGTTCCGCCGGCTGCCGGCGTCCGGCCCCCTGATGTTCGGGCGTGGCGTGCAGGTCGACGTGACCGTCGACGACCATGCGTTCTCCGGCGACAGCCCGTTCCTGCTCGGCGCGGTGCTCGAACAGTTCTTCGCGCGCCACGTGTCGATCAACGCGTTCGCCGAATGCGTGCTGACCAGCGCGCAGCGCGGCACGCTCGCGCACTGGCCGGCGCGTGTCGGCAGGCGGCCCGCGATATGACGCGCGACATGTCTCCGCGTGCCGGAACGGCCACCGAAGCCGCACGTCGCGACGCGTGGTGGGCGCGCCTGCGTGCCGCACCGCACGGTTACGACCTGTTCCAGGCGTTGCGCTGGCTCGATGCGCTGTCGCCCGGCCGCGCGCCGCTCGGCCATGCCACGCGGCCGCGCGACGAGCCGGTGCGGCTCGGGCAGCAACCGTCGCTCGCGTTCGCGGCGTCGATGCTCGCCGGCGTGTCCGACGACGGCACCGTGTCGCCGCGCATTGCGATTCACGGATTCGGGCTGTTCGGCCCGAACGGGCCGCTGCCGACACACCTGACCGAATACGCGTACGAACGCGCCGCACAGCACGACGACCCGACGTTTGCCGCGTTCGCCGACGTGTTTCATCACCGGCTGATCCTGCTGTTCTACCGCGCGTGGGCCGACGCGCAGCCGACGGTGAGCCTCGATCGCCCGGAACGCGCGCGCTTCGACGGGTATGTCGCGAGCCTGATCGGGCGCGCGGCGCACGACAACGATCCCGCCGCGCATGCCGACGCCGACACGCTCGCGCCGCATGCACGTTATTTCCATGCCGGCCATCTCGTCCGGCACACGCGCAACCCGGAAGGGCTCGTGCAGATCCTGCGCCGGCATTTCGGTGTCGAGGCCCGCATCGTCGAGCACGTGCCGCAATGGGTCGCGATCGAGCGGTCGCAGCGCTGCACGATCCGCGCGACGCGGCCGACCTTGCGGCTGGGCGCCGTCGCGCTCGGCATCGCGGTGCGCGATGCGCAGTCGCGCTTCCGGATCGTGCTCGGCCCGCTGTCGCTCGACGCGTACCGCCGCTTCCTGCCGGGCGGCCCGCATGCCCGGCAGCTCGTGTCATGGGTGCGCGAATACGTCGGCATCGAGTTCGACTGGGACGTGCAGCTCGAACTGGCGGCCGACGCGGTGCCGGCGATCGCGCTCGGCGCGCCGCAGGGCATCGGCCGCACCGCGTGGCTCGGGCAGCGGCTCGAACCGGGCCCCGCGCGCGACCTCGTCGTCCGCTACGACGTGCGGCGCGCCGGCGCACCCCTTCATCGCGAAACCGCCTAAACGGGAACCGTCATGTCCGATATCGGCCGCGTCAACCTGTTCGGAAAACTGAATCCGTTCCTCTACGAGACGCTCGAGCAGGCGACCGGCTTCTGCCGGTTGCGCGGCAATCCGTACGTCGAGCTCGCGCACTGGTTCAAGCAGATGCTGCAACGGCCCGACGCCGACCTGCAGCGCGTGCTGCGCCACTTCGCGATCGACGACGCCGCGATCGACCGCGGGCTCGTCGCCGCGCTCGACAAGCTGCCGCGCGGCGCGGGCTCGGTGTCGGATCTGTCCGTGCATATCGACGACGCCGTCGAACGTGCGTGGGTATACGCGACGCTGAAGTACGACGCGACCCGCATTCGCGGCGCGGTGCTGCTGCTCGCCATCCTGAAGACGCCGCAGTTGCGCAACGTGCTGCTGGCGATCACGCGCGAATTCGAGCGCATCGTGCCGGACGTGCTCGCCGACGCGCTCGAATCGATCGTCGAAGGCTCGCCCGAGGCGCCGCCGGCCGGGCAAGCGACGCCGGGCGGCGGCACGGCGATGCGCGGCGCGGCCGGCGCCGCGGACGGCCCGGCGCTCGCGCGCTTCGCCGTCGACCTGACCGCCCGCGCGCGCGCCGGCGACATCGATCCGGTCGTCGGGCGCGACGCCGAGATTCGCCAGATCGTCGACATCCTGCTGCGGCGCCGGCAGAACAACCCGCTGCTGGTCGGCGAGGCCGGCGTCGGCAAGACGGCCGTTGCGGAAGGCTTCGCGCTGCGGATCGCCGCCGGCGACGTGCCGCCGTCGCTGCGCGACGTCGCGCTGTACCTGCTCGACATCGGGCTGCTGCAGGCCGGCGCGAGCGTGAAGGGCGAGTTCGAGAGCCGGCTGCGCGGCGTGATCGACGAGGCGATGTCGTCCGAGCGGCCGGCGATCCTGTTCATCGATGAAGTCCACACGCTCGTCGGCGCGGGCGGGGCTGCCGGCACCGGCGACGCCGCGAACCTGCTGAAACCCGCGCTCGCGCGCGGCCTGCTGCGCACGATCGGCGCGACCACGTGGTCCGAGTACAAGCAGTACATCGAGAAGGACCCGGCGCTGACGCGACGCTTCCAGCTCGTGCACGTGCACGAACCGGAAGAGGCGGCCGCGCTGACGATGCTGCGCGGCCTGGCCGGAAAGCTCGAGGCGCATCACCGCGTGCTCGTGCTCGACGACGCGCTGCAGGCCGCCGTCACGCTGTCGCACCGCTACATTCCCGCCCGCCAGTTGCCGGACAAGGCGATCAGCCTGCTCGACACGGCCTGCGCGCGCGTCGCCGTCAGCCAGCACGCGGTGCCCGCGCCGATCGAGGATGCGCGCCGCCGCATCGACAGCCTGCGCGTCGAACAGGAGCGGATCGGACGCGAATGCGCGCTCGGCACCGGCGATACCGCGCGGCGCGATGCGATCGATCACGACATCGCCACCGCCCGGGCCGAACTCGACCGGCTCGACACGCGCTGGCAGACCGAACGCGACGCGTTGACGGCGATCGTCGATGCCCGCGCGTTGCTGCTCGACGACGACCCGTCGCACGTGCTCGACGCCGACGCGCGCGTCGCCGCTCAAACCCGCCTGTCGGCCGCCCAGCAGGCGCTGGCCGACCTGCAGGGCGATGCGCCGCTCGTGCTGCCCGCCGTCGACACGCACGCCGTGGCCGCCGTCGTCGCCGACTGGACCGGCATTCCGCTCGGCCGGATGGTGCGCGACGAAACGCAGGCCGTGCTGAAGCTCGCCGATACGCTCGGCGAACGCGTCGTCGGCCAGAAGCATGCGGTCGAGCTGATCGCCGAGCGCATCCAGACCGCGCGCGCCAGGCTGGACGACCCGAAGAAGCCGCATGGCGTGTTCCTGCTGTGCGGGCCGTCCGGCGTCGGCAAGACCGAAACCGCGCTCGCGCTGGCCGACACGCTGTACGGCGGCGAACACAACGCGATCACCATCAACATGAGCGAGTTCCAGGAGGCGCATACCGTGTCGACGCTGAAGGGCGCGCCACCCGGCTATGTCGGCTACGGGCAGGGTGGCGTGCTCACCGAGGCCGTGCGCCGGCGCCCGTACAGCGTCGTGCTGCTCGACGAGATCGAGAAGGCGCACCGCGACGTGCACGAGATTTTCTTCCAGGTATTCGACAAGGGCTGGATGGAGGACGGCGAGGGGCGCGACATCGATTTCCGGCATACGGTGATCCTGCTGACGTCGAACGTCGGCGCCGATCGCGTGATGCAGCTGTGCCGCGATCCCGAGCGCCTGCCCGACGTGCAGACGCTCGCCGATGCACTGCGCGCGCCGCTGCTCGACGTGTTTCCCGCCGCGCTGCTCGGCCGGCTGACCGTCGTCCCGTACTACCCGCTCACCGACGCGACGCTTGCGCGGATCGTCGCCCTGCAGTTGCGGCGGATCGAGCAACGGATCGACGCGCATCACGGCATCCGGCTGCGCTGCACCGATGCGGCGACCGCGCTGGTCGTCGAGCGCTGCCGGACGATCGAGTCCGGCGGCCGGATGGTCGACGCGATCCTCACGCATACCGTGATGCCGCGCATCGGCCGCGCGATCCTGCAGGCGACGCTCGAAGGCCGCACGCTGTCGTCGATCGAGCTGGGCGCGGCCGACGGCGAATTCGCATACCGGTTCGACGAGGAGGAGACGACTTGAATCGCGTATTCACACTCGACAGCCCGCACGGCGACGACCTCAAGTTCCATACGCTCGACGGCAGCGACGAACTCGGCCGGCTGTTCGAATTCCGGATCGAGGCGCTCGCCGACAGTCACAGCCTGTCGCTGAAGGACATGCTCGGCAAGCCCGTGACGGTCCGGATCGAACAGCAGGACCTGTCGACGCGTTACCTGAACGGCATCGTGGCGCGCGCGTCGCTCGCCGGCCGGCGCGCCGAGCGGTACTACGGCTACGAGCTGATCGTGCGGCCCTGGTTGTGGCTCGCGACGCGCCGCTCCGATTGCCGGATCTTCCAGAACAAGACCGTGCCGGAGATCGTGCAGGAGGTCCTGTCGACGTACGGCTTTCCGATCGAGAGCCATCTGGCGGAGACGTACGTGCCGCGCGATTACTGCGTGCAGTACAACGAGACCGACGCCGCGTTCGTGTCGCGGCTGATGGAGTTCGAGGGGATCTACTTCTGGTTCAGGCACGCCGAGGATACGCATACGCTGATGCTGGGCGACGCGATGTCGTCGCACACGGCGCTGCCCGGCTACGAGACGATTCCGTACATCGCGCGCGACCGCACAGCGATCGCCGACGAGGAGCGCATCGACGGCTGGCTGCCCGCACAGGAAGTGAGTGTCGGCCGGCACCAGACCACCGACTACGACTATACGAAGCCGCGTGCCGACCTTTCGTCGCAGAAGGTCGATCCGCGTGGGCACGATCACGACAGTTTTGCGTTGTTCGAGTGGCCGGGCGGCTATCGCGACGATGCGCCGGGTGCGCATTACAGCCGCGTTCGGCTCGAGGAGCAGCAGGCCGAGCACGAGCGGGCGAGCGCCGATACCGATGTGCGCGGTGTCGCGCCCGGTTACCTGTTCACGCTCGAACGTTGCCCGCGCGCCGACCAGAACCGCGAATACCTGATCGTGCGGTGCCAGTACCGCTTTCAGGAGAACGCGTATGCGAGCGATCAGGGCGCGGAGGCCGTGGTGCATCAGACGATGATGCTCGTGCAGCCGTCGAGCCTGCCTTACCGGGCGCCGCGCGACACGCCGCGGCCGCGCACCAACGGGCCGCAGACGGCCACCGTGGTCGGGCCGCCGGGGGAGGAAATCTGGACCGATCAATACGGGCGCGTGAAGCTGCAGTTCCGGTGGGATCGATATGGGCAAAGCAATCAGGATTCGTCGTGCTGGGTGCGGGTGTCGAGTCCTTGGGCGGGTGGTGGGTTCGGTGGTGTGCAGATTCCGCGGGTGGGCGACGAGGTCGTCGTGGATTTCCTGAACGGCGATCCGGATGAGCCGATCGTGACCGGGCGGGTTTACAACGGCGAAAAGATGCCGCCGTGGGGGCTGCCCGGGAGCGCGACGCAGAGCGGGTTGCTGTCGCGCTCGTCACCGGGCGGGACGACCGAGCATGCGAATGCGTTCCGGTTCGAGGACAAGAAGGGCGCCGAGCAGCTCTGGATGCACGCGGAACGGAATTTCGATGCGGAGACGGAACTCGATCATTCGCTTTCCGTCGGGAACAACCATACGCATACGGTCGGGAACGACGAAACGATGCAGGTGAAGAACAACCGGCAACGGAGCGTGGGGCAGAACGAGACGGTGAATATCGGGCAGAACCGGGTCGCGCAGATCGGGGCGAACGAGACGCATGGGGTCGTCGGCAACCGGACGCGAACGGTCGGACAGAACGAAACCGTGACGATTGCCGCGAATCGGGATGCGACCATCGGTGGCGCGCACACCGAGACGGTTGCAAAAGCCAAGACCGAAACGATCGGCGAAGCCAAGACGCTGAACGTCGGGCAGATGTATCAGACGACGTCGCAGGACATGAAGACGCTGGTTGCGTCGGCGCATACCGAAGAGATCGGCACGCGCACTTCGACGATTGCGAATGCGCACACGCACACGGTCGGCGGTGAGCACACCGTCAACGTCGGCGCGAACCATACGACGAACGTGCAGCATCAGGTGCTCGTCAACGCAGGCGATCAGCTTGCGCTCGTCTGCGGGATGTCGAGCATCGTGATGAAGAGCGACGGCACCATCACGATCCAGGGCGTCAACGTCGCATCGACCGGTACGAACACCCACAGCGTGAACGGCAAGACGGTGACGTCGTCGGCGACTGCGGAACACACGGTCGAAGGCGCCGTCCTGAAACTGAACCCGTGACGGAGGTCCGCACGAATGCAGAACTGGCAGCCGACCAATCCGGTGGAGCGCAGGTTCATGGATGCGCATGCGGACTGGATGAGTTTCGCGAAAGACAAAGCCGCGAGGTTGATGATCTGGCAGACCGACGAGACCGATTCGGAACTCGTGCGGCTGTATTTCCAGGTTCAGGACGAGACGTCGTGCGCGGTCAGGACGATGCGGGCGTCGTTCGTCGACGAATCGGGTTATGCACAAGCATTGACGGATGAACTCGTTGCGTTCTACGACAGCCGGCGAGAGGGGCCTGATGCGCAGGGCGTGCGTGCGAACTGGCGGCCGCCGTATGACGACGGCAAGAATCCGTTGCTGTATCTGTTCGCGGTTGCCGACAGCCTGATGCAGCACCATCCGGATGTTTTTCCGGCGATGGTGTTCGTGCTGGAGCCGGCGAAAGTGCGGGATGACGCGGCATGGGTGCGATGGATGGACGATGTGCTGTCGATCATTGCAGTCGCGCCGCAGCTTGCCGAGCGCGTGCGCTTTGTCGTGCCGCGTATCGAAATCGCACCGTTTGCTGCGTTGATGCAACGGCATCGGGCGGCAGTGCGTGTCGTACGGGGAAAATATTCGATGGCGAGCGTGCCGCGCGAATTGCTGGCGGAATCGGGCGAGCGCGGGCCGAGCGGCGAGTTCCGACGGCACTTCGTGATGCTGACCGAGATGATCGAAGGCGGCAGTCCCGCACGGCTCGAGGAACTGCGTGCGGCGGCACTGGGCGTCGCGGAACGCGAGGAGTGGTTTGATCAGTGCGTGGTCGTCCATTTGATCGCAGGTTCGGCATATCTGAAGTGGCGCGATCGCGCGCGTGCGATCGAAGCGTATCGCAGCGCTGTCAGCAGCGGGATGCGTGCGGTCGAAGCAGGGCATCCGGCCGGGCACAAGCTTGTCGCGAATGGTTTGTTCGGCGAAGCGAGCGTGCATCTGACGCACAGGGATTATGCGCACTCGGCGTATTGCTATGAGCGTGCGGTGGCGTCGACTACCGCGGCGAAGGACGGGCTGATGACGGTCGAGGCGTGGCGGATGAGTGCGGTGTGCTGGGCGCGGGCAGGGGAGCGTGACCATGCGCTGGAGGCCGGGTTCAACGCGCTCGATGCGGGATTGATGATCGACGAGCCGATGCGGGCGAACAGCAATCTGCCGATGGTTGTCGAGTGGATGGTGTCGCAGCTCGGTGTACAGGACCGACGGCGCAACGCGTTGAGCGAAAAGGTCGCGGCGTTGCGCAGTGGTCGCTGAGCGGGGGCGAAACCGTGGCACTTCTGGCCGTCAAGCATCTGGATCCCGTTGTTGGCGTGGACGTTCATTCGGTACTGGTCACGCCGGGTACGCCACCGGTGTTCCTGCCGCACCCCCATGTCGGGTTCATGCTCGATCTGCGCGAGTACATCCAGGCCGCAAAGGCTGTGGCCGGCTGCATTGCGATGATGATCGTGCAGGAGAAGGTGACCGAATACATCGAAGATCACCCTGAAGATGTGGCGAAGCTCGAACACCTCGCCGATGACGCGGGCCAGCAGGTCAATGAACTGACCAGCGACCCCAATGTCGCCGAGGGGATGAAACTGGCGAAAGCAGCCAATACGATCAGGAATCGCATCAGCGACGATCTTGGCTCGAACGTCGGATCGGGTGGCGGCAGCGGCAGGCCGATTTTCGTGAACGGCATGATGCGGGCCACGGCCGGAACGCATGCGTATCACGTTCCGGGTTTGCATTTTCCGCTTGGCGAATCGTTTGCCCCGCCGCCAGCCGAGTTCGAGCCGTCAAATGACGGGGAATCGTTCATGGGCAGCAAGACGGTGCTCGCCAACAACGATCCGATGTCGTACATGGCGCTGGAGGCGTTGAGTTGCTGGTCGATCGGGATGGAGCCGCCACCGCATAACAGCGCGCATACCGATCGAACCTATCCGTCGATGCCGAGTTCGGTGATGCTGCCGATTCCGGCAGGAAGGCCCGTGTTGGTGGGCGGACCACCGATCATGAACATGGCCGCGGCGGCGAAGGGGTTGTTCAAGGCATTTCGGGGATCGAAGTGGGCGAAGACGCTGGCGGACAAGCTGCATTTGAAGCCGGGATTCTTGCGCTGCAAGGTGTTGCACGCGGAGCCGGTGGACGCGTCGACGGGTGAAGTGGTCGTGGAGCAACGCGACTTCATCGTATCGGGACGCTTGCCGCTCGAGTGGGATCGATACTATTCAAGTCACGATACGCATGTCGGTGCCGTTGGAGCAGGTTGGCAGACGCCAGCGGATATCCGGCTGGAGCTGTTGCCGAACGGCGACGCGATCGGCGTGGTCGCCTATCTTCCGGATCATACGACTGCGTTCGATGCACTGCCCGCGACCGAAGGCTGGTCCTCGCGCGAATGCGACTGGCAGCAAGCGGATGCGTTGTACCTGCTCGGCGACCGGCTTTTGCTGCGCACGCGCGAAAGCATCGAATACGGATTCCCGTTGCCGCCGCAATGGCGGCAAACGATTATCCCGCCGAGCGGCGAGTCGAGACCGACGCTGCCCATCCATCGCATCTCCGACCCGAACGGAAATGCATGGGTCTTCGAACGCGATCAGGGCGGACGACTCGAACGTATCGCCGAATGGAGACGGGATGGCGCAACCGGGCGCGTCATCGCATGCGAGATCCGGGACGCTACGCGTCATGATGCGAACGGCGCCGCGCATGCCGGATTGCTGACCGCATTGACGCTGGTCGATGCGAATGGACACGCGCATCCGCTTGTTACCTACGAGCATGATCGAGACGGCAACTTGCGTGCCGCGGTCGATGCAATGGGATGCCCGTATCGCTTCGATTATGCGGACGGGCATCGGATCGTCAGGCATACGACCGCGCGGGGCATGTCGTTTCATTACCATTACTGCACCGACGACGACGGCGTTTGGCGCGTCGACCATGCATGGGGCGACGACGGCTTGTTCAATTACCGATTTGTGTACGACCGCACACGAATGCAAACGTGTATCACCAATTCGTTGGGACATACGACAGTACTGCAACTGAACGCGCAGGGCATGCCTGTATTCGAGCTGGATCCGCTCGGCGGTATCACGAGTTACCGGTACGAGGAAAAGGGACGCACGAGTGTCGCGACCGATGCCGCCGGACGCATCACGTCGTGGGCATACGATCGGCGCGGCAATCTCGTGATGGAAACGCTGCCGGATGGCAGATCGATTCGAACCGAGTACGACTCGAACCATCATCCGGTCTGCGTGACGTTGCCCGGCGAACGACAATGGCGATACGAATGGGATGAGCGAGGCAATTTGCTTGCACAAACGACACCGTCGAATGCGACCTCTCGTTACGAGTACGACTCGTACGGGCAGCTTGTCGCACAGATCGGACCATGCAGCGAACTTTCGCGATTCGAATACGACCGCGATGGCCATCTGGCGGCGGTAACGGACCCACTCGGTCATCGAACGCTCTATCGGCACGATGCGCGAGGACATCTCGTCGAAGTGATCGACGCGCTCGGACAGACGAGTCGGTACGAATACGATCGCAATGGCAATTTGACGCGCGCAATCGAGCCGAGCGGGAAGGAGATTCTGTGCGGGTACGATGCCGACGGCAACCTGACGCACTATCGCGATCCGGCCGGCGCTACGGCGCAGCTTCAGTACTCGACGCTGGGGCGAATCACCAAACGGCTATCGCTGGACGGAACCAGCGTCGAATACCAGTACGATACCGAAGGCCGGCTCATTGGCGTCATCAACGAGCGCGGCGAACGATACCAGCTCAAGCGCGATGCGATGGGCCGCATTGTCGAGGAAGTCGACTACTGGGGCCAACTGCGTCGCTACGAGTATGGCGAGTTCGGCGAACTGCGACGGAGTGTCGACCCGGCCGGGCTGGCTGTTCTCTACCTGACCGACAGGTTCGGGCGCGTGGTGCAGAAGCAGGTCGCGGACGCCAGACAGGCCGACGGTTTCCGCATCGAGGAATTCGAATACGACCGCATCGGCAGGCTCGTCGGGGCGCAGAATCCGGACAGTTGCCTCAGACTGGGCTACGACGACGCAGGCCGCCTCATTAAAGAAAGGCAAGGCGACGATTTCGTCATCGCTTACCGGTACGATACGGTCGGGCGGCGCATCGAGCGCCGCACACGGCTCGTGACCGGTCACGAAACGGTGACGCACACCGTACGCTATGGCTACGACGCTTTCGGCGCCGTCGCCTCGATCCAGATCGACGATGCCGCCCCCGTCAAGCTCGAGCGGGACGCGCTTGGCCGGATCTGCGTGGAATACCTGGGCGAGGCGTTGCGACGCGAGCTGGTGTACACGAAGGAGGGGCAACTGGCGCGGCAAACATTGTTGTCCGGTACCGGCGCCATCTTTGCCACCGAGTACACATACGATGCCAACGGCGAGATGACCGAGAAGCGCGACTCCCGACTCGGTATCGAACGTTTCGATTACGACCCGATGGGCAAGCTGACCGCACACCTCGACCCGAGCGGCAAACTGCTGCGCTTCCTGCACGATCCTGCGGGCGACCTGTTGACGACGAGAAGCAACCCGAGCCATCGCACCGGTGTGTCGGACCCGACATTGCCACTCGATGCCTGGGTCCGCGAGGGCGAGCACGATGGCTGTCGTTATACGTTCGATCGCACCGGCAACCTGATACGCAAGCGTGACGCGCAACAGGATTTGCTGCTGCGCTGGGACGGCGACGGGCTGCTGATCGAAACATCGGCGGTACGCATCCCGGCGGACCCTGCGATCCAGGCGAGTCGTATTCATACCCGCTACGCGTACGACGTCTTTCAAAGGCGCATCCGGAAGACTACGCAGATCCTCGACAAGCCTGACGCGCCGGCCGGGTCGGTATCAGCATCGACAGTCAGGTCGCACCGTCACGATTACTTTTGGGACGGCGACGCGTTGGTGGGTGAAATAGCGCGCCCGGACCAGAACGTCGACGTGCCGTTGATGAATGTCGTCAACGAGCTGGATCCCGGCTGGGGAGCGGGCCCGGTCGACATATCTCCGGCGGATGGCTACGGAGAATCGTGCGAGTGGGTTTATTACCCTGGTACGTTTCGGCCACTGGCAGCGTTGCGATACGCACCGAAGAACCGTTCGGATCAGTCGACGGCGGCGTCGGAATCTGCGGCGCGCAACGTGTTCTTCCAAACCGAGCCCAGCGGGGCGCCGACACGACTGATCGATCAATCCAGTGCAATCGTCTGGGAAGGCCGCTACGGGGCGTGGGGGCATGTCGGTTCAGCCCGGATGCACGCTGCCGACGATCAGCGACTACGGCTCCAGGGGCAGTACGAGGACTGGGAAACGGGCCTGCACTACAACCGATACCGATATTACGATCCGGCGATCGGGAGCTTCGTCAGCCAGGACCCCATTCGAATCGATGGTGGAATCAACCCGTACCAATACGCGCCCAACGTATTTGGCTGGCGAGATCCTCTCGGTCTTAAACGAGAGGAAACGCCATTTGACGGCTATCAAAGAATCCGGTCATTTCGGGAAAGAAGAGGGCTCGATCTGCCGAACAATCCTGATGGCCGGTTCAAGACCGGGGATAAATTGGGATCGATCGGCACGATCTTGGGCTCGGATCGCGTGTACGGGATCAATTCCACTTTGCGGGAGACCCAGGATTTCCAGTTGACGCGGGCGTGGCGGCAATGCCTCGGCCTTGATGGGTCAAAGGGAAACACGTTTCAATTTCTATTTCACTCCGAGGCGGGCACATTATTGCTGGGGCATCGTGAAGGCCTGCTCGGCGATGAGGTCACCCTGATCAATGACCGGACGACATGCGCGCCTGCCTGCAGACCGATGCTGTCCCGGCTTTTGGCCCCGCTGGGCATCGGCCGTTTGACGGTGTACTCCGGTGGTTCGATGTCGCAGATTGCGCGCGTGGACGTCTATACACGCGGCGGACGGCACGAATGCATGACCGGCAAGCGCGATCCCAAGTTGTAACGTCGGCACGCCCGCCGGCCGAGGTTCGTGCCACCGCAATATCGCTGATGGATAGCGCATCGGCAATCTGCCGGCGGTGCGCGTGCCGTTCGTCCCGAAGGGCGCGCTGATGGTGACGAAGCTCGAAAACCTGTCGATCTACTACCAGGAAGGCGCCCGCCGGCGCACGCTGAAGGACGTTCCGGAGCGCGATCGCATCGAGAACTACGAATCGTCAAACGATGCGTACATGGTCGAAGATTTCGGTTGCGGTTGCGTGGCCGAAAATATCGAGCTGGTGACGGCATGACGATCAAGACGCCGGCCCGGATCCATTTCGAGCGCGTGAGCGCCGCACGTGCAGCGGCTGCGGCCGCACCTGGCGAAACGATGGCCGGGGCAACGCCGTACGAGCTGATGTTGCGCAAGCTCGCGATCGACCGCCGCGCACTGAAGGGCGTGCAGTCGGTAACGCGGAAAATCGAGCAGAAGCGGAAGCTGTTGCCGGAATATGCCGATTACGTGGCCGGTGTCTTGGCGGGCGGCCGCGGTGCGCAGGACGACGTCCTGGTGACGATCATGGTCTGGCGGATCGATGCCGGCGACTACGACGGCGCGCTCGCGATCGCAACCTATGCGTTGAAACATGGCCTGGTCATGCCTGACCAGTTCGACCGCTCGCTCGCTTCAGTCGTCGCCGAGCAGTTCGCCGACGCGGCGCTGCAATCGTTCATGGAGGACGGCTCGTTCAACGCCGCGAGCCTCGAAACGATTGCCGAGCTGACGGAGCAGGGCGACATGCACGACCAGATACGCGCGAAGCTGTACCGCGCGCTCGGCTATGTCGTGCAGGAGGACGAGCCGGTACGCGCGCTCGAATATCTGCGGCGCGCGTTGAAGTACAACGAACGCGTAGGCGTGAAAAAGGACATCGACCGGCTGACGAAGCAGGTCGAAGCCTCGGGCCGTCAGGGCGACGGCACCGACGGCACGTAAAGAGCCCAACCCGGCATGGCGGCACCGACGCCCCAGGTCCTACGCCTGACGGACACGGACCTTGTGCGTCGGTCCACCGCCACCTCACCCATTCCCGACTATGAGCAGCTTTATTGCAACCGCATCGCCGGCGCCCGCCGCGTCGCCGATCGACGGTGTCGTTACCAACGACGGTTGGTATCCCGACGTGAGCCTCACGGACATGCGCGACGCGATGCGCCTCGACGGTACGTTGACGGCTGAACGCATCCGGCATGCGACGCGTGACGCCGTCCTGAGCGTGAACTGCGAGTTGTCCGCATGGCGCATGCGCCAGGTCGCAGCCGGTCATGCGGCGCTCGACGATGTGCCCGCGGTACGCGTCGACGGTGAAAGCGCCTTCGTGCATCACTACCTGCGTGCGGTGTATCACCGCGCGTATGCCGACGTGACGGAGAAATTCCGCGGCTACGACTCGACGAAATCGGGCGGTCAGGATGCCGTCGACCTGGCCTGTACCGTCGAAGAAGCCGGGCGTAACGCCCGATGGGCGGTAAGCGCAATCCTCGGCGTCCCGAATTCGACTGTGGAATTGATTTGATGAAGGTTGCGGCCCTGCAAGGTGAATCCCTCGACGCGATGTGCTGGCGCCACTACGGAACGACGGCCGGCACGGTTGAAGCCGTGCTCGAAGCCAATCCGGGGCTGGCCGGCCTGGGCGTCGCGCTGCCGATGGGGACGCTCGTCGATATGCCCGACCTGGACACGATCGCGCAGACGAAGCCGCTACTGCAACTGTTTGACTGACCTGGAGCCGCCCGTATGGCTGAACCGAACACCTCGACCGCTGCAGCGTTGCTTGCCGCGGTCGGCCCGGCCGGCGTTGCGCCTGGCATCGACGGCGATGCACTGATCGGCGCATTTGCTGGCGCCGCGCTCGTTGTCGTTGCGTCGAAAGACGTGGGCATCGCGAAGCGGGCCGCCTACATGCTGATTTCCCTGGTCATGGGCTATCTGGCTGCACCTGAAATCATCAACGCGATTCCGATCCGCTCGACCGGCGTCGCCGCATTCTTCGCCGCGGCGCTCGTCATCACGGTCACGCTGACGCTTATCGAGCGGGTGAAGCGGATGGACGTTTTCGATTTTCTCCGCAAGGGGAAGTGACATGCACCTGTCCTATGCCTTGCTCGCGCTGGCGGCGCACTTTGCCGTGATTCTGCGTGTGCTGACGTACCGCAAGAACGGCGCTCGACACCGTTTCCATGTCGCGTGGACTGCCTGGTTGATCGTCGCGATTTCCGGCGGCTCGGCGATCGAGCTGCTACTGCATCCCGAGTCGGTCGGTGCGTTTCAGGCGCTGCGCGACGTGCTGCTGGCGCTATTCGTACACCTTGCGCGCGGCAACGTCGCGCGCCTACTGCGGAGTGATGACGCATGAACACCCTACGATTGGACGCCCGCGGCGCGGAAGTCGGTCTGCTGCAGCAACGACTCACGCGATCCGGCTATCCCGTCGACGTGACGCACGTTTTCGACGAGCAGACAGAGCAGGCGGTGATTGCGCTGCAACGGGCGGCCGGCCTGGTCGTCGACGGCGTCGCGGGCAAGAACACCAATGCATTTCTGGCAACCGGCATGCGCGACCCGAAGCACATAACCGACGCCGATATCGAGCGTGCGGCCGACACATTGGGCGTGCCGACCGCGTGTGTTCGCGCCGTGTGCGCCGTCGAATCGCGCGGCTCGGGATTCCTGCCGGACGGCCGGCCGGTGATTCTGTTCGAACGGCACGTCATGTTTCGGCAGCTGGTGAAGCATCGGGACAAGGGCACCGCGTCCCTATATGCGGCTTCGTTCCCGAACATCGTTTCGATGTCGGCCGGCGGCTATCAGGGCGGCGCTGCGGAATATGTTCGCCTCGACCTGGCGGCACGTATCGACGCGGCGGCCGCGTATGAATCGGCTAGTTGGGGCGCGTTTCAGGTCATGGGTTTCCATTGGCAACGCCTCGGCTACTCGAGCGTCGACGCCTTCGTCGCGGCGATGGAGACGAGCGAAGGCGCGCAGTTCGACGCGTTCGTGCGCTTCGTCGCGGCGGATGCTGGCTTGCTGGCTGCGCTGAAGGGGCGGAAGTGGGCCGCGTTCGCGAAGGGCTACAACGGCCCGGATTACGCCCGAAACCTGTACGACGCGAAGCTGGCCCAGGCATACGCACGCTTCACCGCCGACGCAAAGGCAGCCGCGTGACCGGGATCCGTGCGCGCTTGTGCGGCCGGCGCCGTAGTGGACTTCTTCGTGAACTGGACGCTGGTCGGCGTCATCGTTCGCCATTGGGACACGATCAAGGCGGCAGCGGCCGCAACGTGGGATTGGATCGCGAGCACCGCCGCAGCGGTCGGCCGTGGCATCGTCGACTATTTCATGAACTGGACGTTGCTCGGCGTTGTCGTGCGACATTGGGACCAGATAATCGGGTTCGTGTTCGGCTTGGTCGGACGCTTCAGGACGATTGGCGGTCAGATTATCGAGGGCGTGATTGCAGGGTTCATGGGCGGCATGTCGGCGATGTGCCAAGCGCTGAACAACATTGGCGAAAGCGCGATTTCCTGGTTCAAACAGAAGCTCGGCATTCATAGCCCTAGCCGGGTGTTCGCCGAACTCAGCGGATTCGTCGGGCAGGGCGCGGCGATCGGGATCGACGGCGAACAGCATCGAGTCGCGCGCGCAGCACTCGGTGTCGCCACGGCCGCAGTTTCAGCGTTCGGCACGCCAGCGTTCAGCATGCCGGCACCGACGTTGCCGACGACGAGTGGTGCTGCGCCGGCGTCGCAGCTCGGCGAAGCGGCGGCCGCGGCCGTCGTACGGCAACCGATTGCGATCGACCGTCGACCGCCGCTGACGCTCGCACCGACCGCGCCCGTGGCCGCAACGGCCGCCAGCATGGCGCCGGCGCCCATCACGATCCACATTCACCCACAGCCAGGAACGGATCCGCAGGCGATCGCGCGAGCGGTCGCGGCCGAACTCGACCGTCGCGAGCGAGCGAAGCGCGCACGTAGCGGCTCGCGGCTGTCGGATTGACCTTCACGGAGATAAACCGATGCTGACATCGCTACTGTCGCTCGACCAATTCGCCTTCAACCTGACGACGGCGCCGTATCACGAACTGCAACGGCACCGACAGTGGAAGCATCCGAAGAAATCGCGAATCGGTGTACGCGACTCACGCCAGTACACGGGGCAGGGCGACGACACGATCACGCTGCACGGCATGGTGGCCCCTCAAGCCATCGGCTCGATCGCGTCGATTAAGCGCCTTGCCGACATGGCCGACACTGGCGACGGCTACGTCCTGGTCGACGGAATGGGAGTCGTTTATGGGGTATTCGTAATCACCAGCCTGAACGAAACGCAGCGATATCACACGCCGGAGGGGGGGCCGAAGAAAATCGATTTCACGCTGACGTTGGAGCGCGTCGACGAAGATGCGCTGCGTGTCGACCAAGAGCAGGACGCAATAGCAGACGACGAGGGGGGTAATGACGACGCGAAGTGAATACGGAGCCGACGAGCGACGTCGATCGGATCGCATCGAGCCGAAACCGGACTACCGCATTACGCTCGGCGGCAAGAACATTTCACGCCGGTTCCTGCCGCGGCTTGAATCGCTAACGTTGTCTGAAGCTCGGTCCGACGAGGCGGACACAATCGACCTGGTGCTGGACGATTCACGGAATGACCTGGCAATTCCGAAGCGCGGCGACGAAATCAAGGTATCGATCGGATGGGCCGGCGACCCACTCGTCGACAAGGGCACGTTCGTTGTGAACGAAGTCGAACACAGCGGGGCGCCTGACACGATCACCGTGCGTGCGCGGTCGGCCGCGATGACGAACGGGATGCAGGAACGCCGTGAAAAGAGCTGGCACAAGCAGACGATCGCAACGATCGTGCAGACCATCGCGAAGCGTTATTCCCTGACGCCGACGGTCGGCGACAAGCTCGCGAAAATTCAGATTGCACACATCGACCAGACACACGAAAGCGATATGTCGTTCTTGACGCGGCTCGCGAAGCGTTACGACGCCGTCGTGAACGTGAAGGACAAGCGGCTGCTGTTTATGCCGATCGGCGCGGGCAAGACCTCGAGCGGGAAAGCGCTGAAGGTGCTCAACCTGACGCGCGCGGATGGTGACACGCACCGCTATCATGTGTCCGAGCGCGAAAATTACTCGGCCACTTGGCACGGAGCGGATTTCCACATGATTGTATTTCGGCTATACGTGCTTGTAGCTCTGCGACACGCTTGCAAGCCAGCGGATGACGTGGGCGCTCGTAGCGCCCCCTCTGCTGGGTCCGGATGCAGTGTCCGCCGATCGCGAAACAAGGGGGTGAGCTTACGGGCGAGTCGGAAATTTTAGCTATAGCGTGCGGTAGAATCTTCACACCAGTCCCATCTAGCCGCTGCACAGTGACTCCGGTGGGGCAATGACCTAAGAATAGGGAAAACAATGCGCATCGCATCGAAACTTCACGACGGTCGGATCAACGCAACGAATTACTTGATCGAAATATCGATTGGCGACTATATCGATTTGGCTCGAACAGTCCTTGACAACAACGAGTTTCAGAGAAAGCGTGTCTCCAGCTCAAAAACAATATACTCGCTATTAAAGACAGACGCGGTTCAAGGTTGCGTCATACCGCCGATCGTACTAGCACTCTCTTCGCCGGACCCCAAGGAACTAACAAACGAAAACCTTAAATCAGCCCTGGAGGGGCATGTCGATCATCTAATGATCTTGGACGGACTCCAGCGAAGCCACTCATTCATCGACATTGAAGACGAATTTAAACGACGTGGCGATGATGTGGGGCTAAAATCTTATCGAGAATTACCGATTCGATGCGAAATATACCTCGGCATCAATCGACTGGGCATTTTATACAGAATGCTGACGCTTAACACCGGGCAAACCCCAATGTCCCTGCGCCAGCAAATTGAAATGCTTTATCTTGATTACTCGAAAGAAGAAATCGCAGGAGTCGTTCTCACGCGGGAAGTTGATGCAACCAAGGCCAAAGGCCTCAATGCCTATAACTTCAAAGAAGTTATAGAGGGATTTAATTGCTACCTGGAGCGAAATGAATTGCCTCTGGAGCGCGCAGATCTCCTCGAGAACATCAAAAGTCTTGAGAAGCTCTCGCAAGAAAATTCCGGAAAAGATCTTTTCCGAGAATTTGTCGCATCCTTTCATCAGTTCGTAATACGAGTCAATGAATTAATGGATGACGAATCGCTAGATGAGGCGCGATTTGGGGAGGGCACAGTATGGGGAAAAACCGCAACCCAAGTATTTAAGAAGCAACAAGCTTTGGCCGGATTTGGGGCGGCAATTGGGAAGTTAAAAGACAATGATGTTATCGAAGGTTTTCAGGACGTGATATCAGTGCTTTCCCAAATTTCGATCGGCAGCGAAACTCAAATGTTCTTAGCCGAATTCAATAAATCAATGCGCTGGATTGCCGATAACGCAAAGAAAATCGGTAACGCGCAGCGCATGTATTTTCAATATTATTTTAGGGAGCTATTTAATCCATCGGGCGATGGGTATTTGAGTCTTTACGAATCAATTCCGCTTGCCCTCCAGAAATACAAGAGTCAAGTATTTTGAAGGGGGTGATGTGTTAAGAGTTCGGACCGCAAACGGGGAGACCGCGCACCTCTCGTCTTATCGAGCCAGCTTGGATGGTCGAGAGTTGCGTGCCGATGTGAATTCGGAAGATTACGAAGGGGAAATTGTCGTCACACGCCCCTATGCAGACCGCGTAGCCCGTGACTATCAACTGTTCTTCTTTGTGTCGACGGTTCCTGGCGAGGGACAGATTTACGATATCTTTGATATTGCAGCCGATGAGCGCGTTGGGCTTCTAACGCCCATTCGTGCGCTCGACTCTCGCGAGCACGCCCGTAGCGATGATGAGTATTTTCAAGCTGTGGCGGCCTCTATCTTTTGGCAACTTGTAGAGGATGCGGCGGGATATTCTCAACTGACAGAATCAATTGACGCATACGACTACAAAATATCCGATTTTTACGAGGACGGCGTTTCCATCTTAGTTGTAAATCCTCGTGCACAACCCAACTTTAATATAGACTCCTATTTGCCCGGTCTATTTTCATACGGATACTCCGTTTACAGTCCGGGGCGTTCTGCGTCATGCAGCTTCGCTTTCAAGGATTTACCCAAGGGTAAAAATCTAAAAATTCATCCGGTATGGAAGGAGTATGTAGGCGAACCATACTTCAAAAACTTGTACACCGAAATGCTCCCATATGAGGCAAATCCGATAGCGACGTTTCTGCTTCAATATCAAGTTTTTGAAGTGCTCATGCAAGCTGTATTTTCTGAGAGACTTCAACAATTAAAAGAAGCGATTAATAATTTTAGCGGAACAGCCTCCGATCTCAGAGAGCTTGTTACACCCATCCAAGAATTAAGCGCTGAACGAGATAGAATTAGAGCCTCGATATCGATATCATCAATCTCGGCAGACTTGCTCGCGGACATTTGTTCTGCGTGCAAGACACTCCTCGCTGGCGCAAATAAAGCGTACAAAAGTGAGCAGTGCGGAGATCTTCTTTATGACGTAAGAAATTTGATTTTCCACAATTTCAGAGCGATACCTGCCGCAGATCGAAAAATCATTACTGAAATTAATGCTGGTCTTGTGCGGGTTCTGCCGCGCCTCCTGTCCCGACCTAGTTCGTGAGCGCTAGAGTGCCCATCAATAGGATGCAAAGAATACGTTGTTTGGCCAACGTAACAGGGTGAGGTTTTTTGTGGCTGAGCCATAAGGGTTCGTGAAGTGCCTGGCACCGACGAACCCGATTACCTTTCGACGTAAGCGGGCGGCCCGATGCCGGCCCGCATTGGGCCGGAACGCCACATGCGTGGCAGTTCGAGCGCGAGCGTGCGCCAACGCGCCAGGACGGCGCTGAACGTGCCTTCCTGCTTCGCGCGCCGAATCTTATCGACGACGCTCCAGCCGCGAATGTAATACGCCAGGCTGCGCTGACTCGAAAGTTAATGCGACGCATGGACGCCAACCCAGGCGAGCATTTCGTCAGGCGTTACATCCGGCGCGGCCGGATCTGGTTCGATGTTGGCTACTACAGGAGCTTCGACGTTTCTCGGCACAACGGTATGCTCGCCGGGTGCCTCACATGCCAATAAACGCAGCAATTCAATGCGATGCCACGGTATTGGTGAGCGGCCGGCGAGGTAGTTGCGGACTATGCGTGAGCAACAGCGCAACGTGCGCGCGATATCGCTGACGGTCAGCCCGTCGATGAGGTCGAGAAGCTCCTGCAGCGTGCCATGACGGAGGTCGGACACTAGAAAACCTGCTGGACTGCAAAGAGCGGCGGTAAACTAACGTAAACCTTACATTCATGCTCAGACAAATGTCGTGCGTAGCCGATGAAATCAATCGGGAAAGCTAGCGATTTTACTTTACATAACGTGAATTATCGGTAGTTTGTGTTGTAGTAGCTAGATGGAAATGTCCGCTTTTGGCTACATGGAAATGTCCGCTTTCGTGCCGCGTAAGCTGTCCGGCCGCCGGGTGTCCGGCGCCGGAGGCTGCGATGGCTGCAACGGAGCGGA